>JAWVFQ010000001.1:0-139432 GCA_033856025.1 Solirubrobacteraceae bacterium
GCGCTGTTCGTCGCGTCCTGGGACGGCACGACGGAGTTCTTCAAGGGAACCGTCGACGAGGTCGCGGTCTACAAGACCGCGCTGGCGCCGGCGCGCGTCGCCGCGCACTACAACGCCGGGAAGTAGCTACAGGGGAATGTTCCCGTGCTTGCGCTTGGGGCCCGGCTCGCGCTTGGTCTGGAGCGTGTGCAGCGCGTTGATGAGCTTGGGCCGCGTCTCGTGCGGCACGATCACGTCGTCGATGTAGCCGCGCTCGGCCGCGCTGTAGGGATTGGCGAAGCGCGCCTTGTAGTCGTCCATCAGCTTCTGGCGGCGCTCGTCGGGCGTCGGGCTCTTGGCGATGTCGCGGCGGTAGATGATGTTCACCGCGCCCTCCGGCCCCATCACCGCGACCTCGGCCTGGGGCCAGGCGAAGTTGAAGTCGGCCAGCATGTGCTTGGAGGCCATGACGTCGTAGGCGCCGCCGTAGGCCTTGCGCGTGATGACCGTGATCTTGGGGACCGTCGCCTCGGTGTAGGCGTAGAGCAGCTTGGCCCCGTGGCGGATGATCCCGCCCCACTCCTGGCTGGTGCCGGGCAGGAACCCCGGGACGTCGGTGAAGGTGACGATGGGGACGTTGAAGGCGTCGCAGGTGCGCACGAAGCGCGCCGCCTTGGCGCTGGCGTCGATGTCCAGGACGCCGGCCATGTGCTTGGGCTGGTTGCCCACGAGGCCGACCGCGAACCCGTCCAGGCGCGCGAATCCGCACACGATGTTGGGGGCCCAGTGCGCGTGGATCTCGAAGAACTCCCCGTCGTCCACGGCCAGGCGGATGACGTCGCGCATGTCGTAGGGCTTGGACGGGTCGTCGGGGACGACCGTGTCCATCTCGGGATCCATCCGGTTCGGGTCGTCGGTGGGGGCGACCCGCGGCGGCGCCTCCAGGTTGTTGGAGGGCAGGAACGACATGAGGTAGCGCGTGTCCTCCAGGCAGGCGTCCTCGTCCTCCGCCGCGACGTGGGCGACGCCGGACTTCGTGTTGTGGGTCATCGCGCCGCCCAGCGACTCGAAGTCGACCTCCTCGCCGGTGACCGTCTTGATCACGTCGGGGCCCGTGATGAACATGTGCGAGGTCTCCTTCACCATGAAGATGAAGTCGGTGATCGCGGGTGAGTAGACGGCGCCGCCGGCGCAGGGCCCCATGATCAGGCTGATCTGGGGGATGACCCCGCTGCACCTGACGTTGCGCACGAAGACGTCGCCGTAGGCGCCGAGGGAGACCACGCCCTCCTGGATGCGCGCGCCGCCGGAGTCGTTGATCCCGATCACGGGGCAGCCGATCTTGGCCGCCAGGTCCATGATCTTGCACATCTTCTCGGCCATGACCTCGCCGAGCGAGCCGCCGAACACCGTGAAGTCCTGGGAGAACACGCAGACGCGCCGGCCGTCGATCGTGCCGTGGCCGGTGACCACCGCGTCGCCCCACGGCCGGTTCTTCTGCATGTCGAACTCGTAGGTGCGGTGGCGCACGAACGTGTCGAGCTCCTGGAAGGACCCCGGGTCCAGCAGCTTCTCGACGCGCTCGCGGGCGGTGTACTTCCCGCGGTCGTGCTGCTTGGCCTCGGCCTCGGGCGCGGAGTGCGCCGCCGCCTCGCGCAGCTCCTGCAGCTGGGCGAGCTTCTCCTCGTAGGTCTCTGGCGACTTCGCGCGCACGGCGGCGCGGGAGTCTAGTCGCCCGGCGCCCCGCTCCTCGCGTCTAAGCTGGCCGCATGGCCGGAAGCGCGCTGGTCGTGGACGGCACCGCGGGCCATGCCCTGGCCTGCGTGCGGTCGCTCGGCCGCGCGGGCTGGCGGGTCCTGGCGCCGGCGGGGACCAGCGCGGCCGAATCGCGCTTTGCCGCGGGCGCGGTGGACGTGCCCGACGTGTGCGAGGCGGCGCGGGATTTCGGCGAGGCGGTGGCCCGGGAGGCGGTCCGCCACGAGGTCGAGCTCGTCGTCCCGTGCACCGACGCGTCCCTGCTGGCGCTGCACGCGCTCGGCGACGGCCTCGGGGACGCCCGCATCCTGGGGGGCGCGCCCCGCTGGACCGACAAGCGCTGGGCGCTGGAGGCCGCCGAGCGCGCCGGGTTCTCGGTCCCGCGCTGGCGTGCGCCGGCCGACCACGCGGAGGCGCTGGAGGCGCTGCGCGAGCTCGGTCCGCCCTGCGTCGTCAAGCCCCGGCGCTCGTACCGGCCGGTCGGCGGGCGCCTGGTCCAGCGGCGCCACGGCTTTGCCTGGGACGCCGTGACTCTGGAGCGCGAGCTGCGGCGCCTCGCCGAGCCCGACGGTGAGCTCCCGCTGCTCCAGCGCTACGTGCCCGGCCGGTCCATGTCCGTCGGCGCGGTGCTCGTCGACGGCGCCGTGGTCGCCTGCGCGGCTCGCGAGACGTTCTCGTTCGCGCCGGTGGCGGGCGGGAACTCGGTGTGGAAGCGCACGGTCCCGCTGGACGACGTCGGCGTGCAGGACGCGCTGTCGCTTCTGGTCGCCGAGCGCTACGAGGGCCTGGGCGAGGTCGAGTACCAGGTCGACGCCTCCGGGTCGCTGCGCTTCATGGAGGTCGGCGCCCGGGCGTTCGCCTGGCTGCCCCTCGCGGTGCGCGCGGGGGTCGACCTGCCGCTCATCGCGGCGATCGCCGCCACGGGGCGACCCGCGGCGGCGCCGGGGCGCTATCGCGCCGGGGTCGAGATGCGCTGGCTCGCCGGCGAGGTCGTGCGGCTGCGGGCCGCGCTGGCCCGCCACGCCGACCTGCCCCCGGGCGTGACGCGGCGGGCGGTGCTCGCCAAGGCCTGGCCGCCGTGGCGGCCCGGCATGTCCTACGACGGGCTGGAAGCCGACGACCTGCGCCCGTTCGTCCAGCGGATCGTGCACCGTCCGGCCCATCCGGGCTAGTACGCGCGGGCGAACAGGGGCTGACGGCCCCCGGCGATGCCGCGCGCCACCGTGGGACCGCAGTACCAGGTGCCGACCACGAACCGCATGACCGGGCCGAAGGAGAGCGCGGCCGGCGCTCCCACGAAGTGCAGGCCCGGCACCGACGCCTCCATGCCCCGCCGCAGGACGGGCTGCCCGCCCATGCGCTGGACGGACTCGAGGAGGTCCCGTCCGAGGAACGGGTAGCCCGCGACGTCCACCCGGTACCCCGTGGCCAGCAGCAGGTGGTCGACGGTGCGCTCCGACCCGTCGGTGAGGCGGAGTCGCAGCCGGTCGCCCACCGGCTCGGCGCTCTGCACGGTGACGCCGGTCGTGATCTCGGCGTCGCGCATGCGCTCCACGAGCCAGTGCGCGGCGGCCGGCCGCAGCGCGTAGCGCGTGGCGTAGTCCTGCGCCCACGCGGGCATGCGCCGGAAGGCGTTGGGGAAGGCGCTGGCCCAGCCGGTCTGGCGGCCCCCGACCTCGGTGGGCGGGTAGGGGATGGGGGCGCGCGCGCCCAGGCCGCGCAGGCGCGCGCTGCGCGCCACGGGCACCGAGCCGCCGTCCGGGACCGTCCCCAGCCACAGGACGCCGGAGCGCCCGATCAGCTCGACGTCGGCCCCGCGCTCGCGCAGCAGGGCCGCCGACTCAACGGCGCTCTGGCCCCGGCCCAGCACAGCGACGCTCCCGCGCGCGACCGCCGCCAGGTCGCGATGGTCGACGGAGTGCGACACCAGCGTCTCGGGCAGCCCGCGCAGGGCCTCGGGGTACCAGGCGAACGGCGCGATGCCGGCGGCCACGACCACGCGGCCGCTCTCCACCTCCTCGCCGTCCTCGAGCCGCGTCACGAAGCCCTCGCCCCGGCGCTCCACCTCCGTCACGCTGCGCGGATCGACCTGTGGCACGAGCGCCCGCTGGAACCAGCTCGCGTAGTCGATCCAGTCCTCGATCGGAAAGGGGTAGCGGACCTCGCGGCCCTGCTCGCGCGCCCAGTCCTCGATCATGTGCCGGCGGCCGGGGTGCGCGATGCTCGAGGCCTTGGCGGAGGAGCGCAGCAGCATGCCGGCCGGCATGTGCTCGCGCCAGAAGGAAAGCGGCCGGCCGAAGACGGCGACGTCCACCCCTGCGGCCTGGAGGTAGGCCGCGGAGGCCAGGCCGTGCGGCCCGGCTCCGACCACGACCACCTGGTGGCGGGCAGCCGGTCCGGGCGACATGCGCGGACTGTACCGGCCCGGTGGGGTCTATCCTGCGGCCCGCCGCGCCCTCCCTGATGCTCGAGCTCTCGACCCTGCGCACCCCCGAGGAACTCGCGTCGGTCGCGCGGTCCTGGGACGGGATGGTGCGCGCGATGCCGCGGCCATCCCCGTTCCTCCTGCACGACTGGATCGCCGCCTGGGAGCGCCACTTCGGCGACGGCCGCTCGCTGGAGGTGACCGTGGCGCGCCGCGACGGCGAGGTGGTGGGCGGCCTCGCGCTGAGCGTGTCCTCGGTCGCGGGGGTCAAGGTGGCGGCGTTCCCCGGGGCTCACAACTCGGCGCTGGCCGACGTGATCGTGGCGCCGGGCGAGGACGACGAGACGGCGCGCGCGATCGTGGAAGCGGCTTCGCGGGGCTCTCAGAGCGCGATCGACGTCTTCGGACTGCCGGCGGACAGCCGCCTGGAGGCGGCCCTGGGGGGCCGGATGACGACGATCCAGCGCGTCGAGTCGCCGGTCATGGAGGCGCCGGACGGCTGGGAGGCCGCCTACCAGTCCAAGACCTCGTCGAAGACGCGCAACCAGCACAAGCGCAGGCGCAAGCAGCTGGCCGCGCTGGGCGAGTACTCGGTGGAGACCGCGCGGACGCGCGAGGAGCTCGAGGCGGTCATGGACGACGTGTTCCGCCTGCACGTGGCGCGCTGGGCCGGACGGCCGGATGGCACCGAGCTGGGGACGGCGCAGGGCCAGGCCTTCGCGCGCGAGGCCACGCTGGCGCTGGCCGAGGCCGACATCCCGCGGATCGTGTTCCTGCGGATCGGCGGCGAGCCCGTCGCCTTCTTCTACTACATGGCCCTGGAGGGGACGATGTACCTCTACCGCCTGGCCTTCGACCCCGAGTACGCGAAGTACTCGCCCGGGCTGGTCAACGCGCTGGACGCGCTGGAGATCGCCTGCGACGAGGGGCTGACGCGGATCGAGTTCCTGGGCGGCGGGGAGCGCTACAAGATGCAGCTGGCCGACCGGGTGGAGCCGCTGTACCAGGGGCTGGCCGTGTCGCGCGGGCTTCCGGGGCGGGCGTATGTGACCGCACGCCGGGCGGGGATCGAGGTGCGCAAGCGCGCCAAGCGCAGCGAGCGGCTGCGCAAGATCTACTTCGAGAGCCTGGCGCCGGTGCGCCGGCGGCTGTCGCGCGGGGCCGGCGGGGACGACGCCGGCGCCTAGCCGCTAGCCGCGCGAGAAGGGCCGGTGGTGCGCGGCCCCGAGGTCGTCGAGCATCCGCTCCAGGACGGCCCGCACCTCGTCCGCCGACGGCCCGGCCGTCGCCGCCGCGGGCGGGGCGACGGGGGGCTCGGGATCGGGGAGCGGCGCCGGCTCCGGCAGCGGCTCGGGATCCGGCATGGGCGGAAGCGGGGTGGGGTCGGGAAGCGGAGCCGGATCCGGCCCGGGGACCTCGACGACGGGCGCCAGAACCGGCGCCTCGCCATCGGGCTCGGGCTCGGGGGCGGGAGAGGCGCTCGCGCCGGCCGGCTCGGCCACGGGGGCTTCCTCGCGGCGGCCGAACAGGCGGGCGAAGAAGCCGCGGC
Source organism: Solirubrobacteraceae bacterium (assembly GCA_033856025.1). Classification (GTDB taxonomy): domain Bacteria; phylum Actinomycetota; class Thermoleophilia; order Solirubrobacterales; family Solirubrobacteraceae; genus AC-38. The sequence continues at coordinate 5,709 of JAWVFQ010000001.1, forward strand.
GGGGCGTCTCGGGACCGGGATCGGGGGCTTCGGCGGAGATCTGGGGCCCGGGCTCGCGCGGGCCCGGCGGGCCGGGGTCCGGCGTCGGCGACGGCGGCTCGGGATCGGGAGTGGGCACCGGCGGCCCCGGACCGGGGCCGGGGACCGGCGGCGCGGGGTCCGGCGTCGGAACCGGCGGACCGGGCGTCTCCGCCACCGGCTCGGAAATCGCCCGCGGCGGCTCGGACTTGGCCGGCTCGGGCGGTGGTGGCTCTGGCGCGGTCGGCCGGGCGGAGATCGTCACGGCGGTTCCCCAGCCGGAGCCTTCGATGGCGACGGTGCCGCGTGCGTGCTCGCCCTCCCAGGCCACGGTCGTCTCCGGCTCCAGGCGGGCGATCCGGATCTCCCCGAGGTCGCCCAGGCGCCGGGCCAGGGCCTCGGCATCGCTCACCTCCGCCCACAGCTCGGGCGGGGACTTGACCAACCGTCGAGAAACCTTGATCTCAGTCATCGCGCCGTTCTTCGCGCGCGCCGCCGCGAGTCCTTCCGCGATTAGAACCCCGGCTTGTACTCGCCGAGCACGTCCTTCATGGCGCGGCACACCTCGCCGAGGGAGGCGCGGTCCTTCAGCGCGGCGCGGATCGGCGGCAGCAGGTTCCCGGTGCCCCGCGTGGCCTCGCGCAGCTCGTCCAGCCGCCGCTCCACCAGCTCGGCGTCCCGGTTGGCCTTGAACGCCGCCAGGCGCTCGACCTGGGCGTCCTCGGACGCCTGGTCGACCTTGAGGATCTCCGGGACCTCGAGCTCCTCGGTCACGTACTTGTTGACCCCCACGACGATGTCCTGGCCGGTGCGGTAGCGCTCCTGGTAGCCCCAGGCGGACTCCTCGATCTCGCCCTTCATGAAGGCCAGCGCGTTCACCGACCCGCCCATGGCGTCGACCTTCTCGATCAGCTCGCCGGCCCGCTCCTCGATCTCCGCGGTCAGCCCCTCGACGAAGTAGGAGCCGGCGAACGGGTCGACCGTGTCCGCCGCGCCCGACTCGTGCGCCACCACCTGCTGGGTGCGCAGGGCCAGCCGCGCCGCCTTCTCGGTGGGCAGCGTCAGGGCCTCGTCGTAGCCGTTGGTGTGCAGGGACTGCGTCCCGCCGCACACCGCCGCGAACGCCTGCAGAGCCACTCGGACGATGTTGTTCTCCGGCTGCTGGGCCATCAGCGTCACGCCGCCCGTCTGGGTGTGGAAGCGCAGCTTCTGCGAGCGCTCGTCGGTGGCGCCGAACCGATCGCGCATGATCTGCGCCCACATCTTGCGGGCCGCGCGGAACTTCGCCACCTCCTGGAAGACGTTGTTGTGGCCGTTGAAGAAGAAGGCCAGGCGCGGCGCGAACTCCTCCACCGCCAGGCCGGCGTCGATGGCCGCCTGCACGTAGGCGATCCCGTTGGCCAGCGTGAAGGCGACCTCCTGGACCGCGGACGCTCCCTGCTCGCGGAAGTGGTAGCCGGAGATGGAGATCGTGTTCCACCGCGGGACGTTCTCCCGGCAGTACGCGAACAGGTCGGTGGTCAGGCGCATCGAGCCCTCGGGCGGGTAGATGAAGTTCCCCCGGCCGATGTACCCCTTGAGGATGTCGTTCTGGGTGGTGCCGCGCAGCTTCTCCGCCGGCACGCCCTGCTCCTCGCCCACCAGCTCGTAGAGCAGCAGCAGGACCGACGCCGGCGCGTTGATCGTCATCGACGTGGAGACCTGGTCCAGCGGGATCGAGTCGAACGCCGTGCGCATGTCGTCGATCGTGTCGATGGCCACGCCGGTGCGTCCCACCTCCCCGAGCGAGCGCGGGTCGTCGGAGTCGAGCCCGAGCTGAGTGGGCAGGTCGAAGGCCATCGAGAGCCCGGTCGACCCGTGCTCGAGCAGGTAGCGGTAGCGCTCGTTGGACTCCTAGGCGCTGGCGTAGCCCGCGTACTGGCGCATCGTCCAAAGCTGCTTGCGGTACATCTCCTCGTGGACGCCGCGCGTGAACGGGTATTCGCCGGGCAGGCCGAGGTCGAGCGGGGCGGGGAGGTCGTCCTCGGAATAGAGCGGCTTGATCTCGATGCCGGAGTCGGTGAACCGCCGCTCGTCGTCGGGGCCCACGATCGGCGCGATCGTGCGGTGCTCGGGCTTGGTGGCCATGGGCCGAAGGTTACTTTTCCGGCGCGCCCAACTCGACGCCCGCGGCCGCCAGCAGCGCGCGGGCGACCGCCGCCGGGGCGCGCGAGGCCGGAGCCTCCGGGACCGTGGCGGCGCCGTCGACCAGCGTGGCCAGGGCGCCCGCCGCCTCGGTCGCCGTCGCCGCCTCGCCCAGCCGGTGCACGCCGTCGGCCTCGCCGGACGGGGGACGGAAGGAGGCCACGGGGATCCCCAGCTCCCGTCCGGCGTCGGCGATCGCGTCGCCCGCGGTGGCGGAGGCGCCGCCGAGGTCGAGCAGCAGGTCCGCGCCCGCGCACGCCTCCTCCCACCCCGGCCACGGGTCATGGCGCACGTCGCGGCGGGGACGCAGGTAGGGGTCGCCGCCCGCCAGACGCAGCTCCACCGGCCCGCGGGCGGCCAGCGCCTCGGAGACCAGGCGCGCGCGCTCCACCTCGGCGTCGTCGAACGGCGGCAGGCCCGGCGCGCGCGGGGCGACCACCACGCCGCCGTTGCGCGACGCGTCCGGCAGCGTCCGCGCCACCAGCGGGACCGGGACGACGTGGACCGGTGGAACCGGGCGCCGCCCCGCCGCCAGCGCCAGGCGCGCGGCGTCCAGCGGCGTGCCGACCACGATCCCGCGGGCCACCTCGAGCAGGCGGGCCAGCGCGTCCGGCGGCTCGCCCGGCATGGCGCGGTCCAGCTCCCACAGGACGGCGACGCCGGGGTGGCGGGCCAGCAGCTCGGCGGCCCGGGACAGCGCGAGCGGCGAGTCCGCCGCCACGACCAGCGGGCCGGACAACCAGTCCAGCGCCGCCGGCGTCGGGTCGCCGGCGCGCCCGGAGTCGACGGGACGCACGCGGGTCATCGCCCGCGCCGCCTCCACGACCGCCTCGAAGCGCGCGCGCGGCATGTGGTCCTCGATTCCGGCCGGGCCGGCGAAGGCCACCGCCTCGCGGGCCGGGCCGACCCGCCGCGCACGCCGCCGCGCCAGCGCGTCCTCGTAGGCCTCCAGCGAGCGCTCCGCCACGCGCTCCCAGCGGTACTCGCGCGCCCGCTCCAGCCCGTGCTCGCGCAGCTCCCCGGCCAGCGCGGGCTCGACCAGCACGCGCTGCAGGACGGAGGCGATGCTCCCCTCGTCGACCGGGTCGAACTGCGCGGCGGGATGGCCGACCACCTCGCGGCACGAGGTCGTCCGCGACGTGACGACCGGCGCCCCGTGGCTCATCGCCTCGGCGATCGGCAGCCCGAAGCCCTCGTAGACCGAGGGATAGGCCACGCAGCAGCACGACAGGTAGAGCATGCGCAGCACGTCGTCGGGGACGTAGCCGGCGAGCAGCACGCGATCCTCGACCCCGGCGTCGCGCGCCACCGCGGTCAGCTCGCAGCGCAGCGGGTCGCTCATGCGCGAGGCGATCACCAGCTGGTGGGAGCGGCGCACCGGCTCGTCCAGGCGCCCGAACGCCCGCAGGAGCGCCGGGAGGTTCTTGCGCGGGTGCTCGGCGCCCCCCGTGTAGAGGACGAAGTCGGACTCCAGCCCCGGCAGCGGCGGGGCCGGCATGCGGCCGTTGCGCCGCGGGTGCTCGACCTCCGGCACGCCGGTCCCCACGACCGTGATGCGCCGCTCGTCCAGCTGGAGGTGGCGGATGCCCTCCTCCGCCGTCCACTGGGAGATGCACAGCACGGCGTCCGCGGAGCGGACCAGGTCGGCGCGGTGGCGCCACAGGCGCTGGACCCAGGTCTCGTCGGGCAGCGCCTGGAGCAGGGGGATGACGTCGTAGAGCGTGGCCACGCGCGCCACGCCGGGCCGGCGCAGCGCCGTCGGCAGCAGCTCGTGGCGCTTCCAGTCGAACTCGAAGGCGGAGCCGATGTGGTGGACCAGCGGGCCGGTCAGCCGGTCGGACTGCTCCCAGCCCAGCAGCGATCCGCGGGCCGCGATCCGGGCGGCGTGGGCCGGGAGCGGGCGGCCCGGATCGACGATCGCGTGCAGCTCGGCGGCGTCGGGGCGGTCGAGCAGCGCGCCCGCGAAGTGGGCGATCCAGCGCGGGATCCCGCGCTCCGGGTGCCCGACCGCCTGGGCTCCGCGCATGTCGTAGAGGACGCGCAGCGCCGGTCCCCTCACCGCTCCGCCACGACGAGCGCGACGCCCGGCTCGACGACGTGGTCCTCCAGCGGGCCCGAGTCCCACGTGGTCGCGTCCCCGCGCCAGGCCAGCGAGCTTCGGCGGACGTCCCAGGCCGCCAGCAGCTCGTCCAGGTCCGCGCGGTCGTAGCCGCGCTGAAACCCGTCCTGCGCCGGGGCGCCGAGCGGGAGGGTGAGCGCCAGGACGCCGCCCGGCCTCAGCAGCTCGCGCACGCGACCCATCGCGTCGAGGTCGGGGCGGCCGTCCCCCGTGGGCTGCCCGTAGGCGCCGGTCCCCAGGTGCTCCAGGGTCGACAGGACGATCGCGGCGTCGAAGCTCGCCGGCTCGGCGTCCAGGTCCTCGATTCCCGCCGCCACCGCGCACAGCCGTGGGTGCGCGAGCTCGTAGCCGCGCGGGTCGACCACGGTCACGTCGTGCCCGAGCGCCGCCAGCGAGTGCGCGACGGTGCTCTCGGCCCCGCCGACGTCCAGGATCGCGCTGCCCGGCGCCAGCTCCGCCAGCGCGCCGAAGACGAACGGGACCTCGACGATGCGCTCGTTGACGCTGAGCGGCCGCGCGCCGCCCGCGTCGAGCGCCACCTGGACCGGCGGGTTGAACCACAGCCCGCCCTGGGCCGCGTAGCCCTCGGGCCCGTTGGCCCAGTTGACCAGCTCGGCGACCGGCCAGCGCAGGTCGCCCAGCGCCCGGTCGTCCAGCGGCGGGACGGTGTAGCCGGTGCGCTCCTCCAGGCGCCGCGCGACCGACCGCAGGGCCTCGTCCACCGAGCGGACCGCGCCGCCCACCGAGCGCACGTCGCCGTCCACCGTCTCCACGCCCGCGTCGAGCGACTGGACCCCGGAGTCCAGCGCCCGGATCCCGTCCAGCAGCGCGGCCAGCGCCTCGTCGGCCGCCCGGCGCTCCAGGTCCGCGCGGACCGACAGGTGCCGGGTCAGCCCCTCGAGCTCGTCGATGCGCGCGTGCAGCGACGGCGTGCTCGCGTTGTGGCTGCCCAGCCGGTAGTCGATCTCGCTGATGGTCCAGAGCGCGCGCGGGTCGAGCGCCCGGCGCAGCGGCCAGCCGAGGGCCCGCCGCGCGGCGCTCACGCCGCCGCCCTCAGCGGCGCCCGCAGCTCGAGCGCCTCCAGCGCGTCGGCGGCCAGGCGCACGGCGTAGTTGGTCCCGCGGTCCTCGGGATAGACCTGCGTCGTGTTGGCCAGGACGAGCCCTGGGACGCCCGTCCGCAGCGCCGGCATGCGCGTCCGGTAGCCCACCGTCACCACCGGCTGCGCGGCCGGTTCGGCGAAGCGCCACAGACCGCGGACCCAGGCGCGGGAGAACCCGGGGTTCACCCGCTGGAGGCCCGGGGTGTACCTGGCCAGCAGCCGCTCCTCGTCCATGGCGAGGAAGGGATGGCCCAGCGGGAGGTAGTTCGCGACGTAGAGGAACCGCCGGCCGCCGTAGCGCTCCGACCCGACGAGGTTGGTGTGCTCGACCAGCCCGATGAACGGCGTCGAGTCGTCGCACACGTTGGTCCAGTAGTACGGCGTGAGCGGGCGGTCGAGCTCGAGCAGCAGGCACAGCGCGGCCGTGTAGTGAGCGCTTCCGACCCCGGCCCGGAAATGGGGGTCCAGGTCGGCGGCCAGGTCCGGCTCGAGCATCCGGTGGAAGAGGTCCGACGGCACGGTGGCCAGGACGCGGTCGTAGCGCTCCACGCCCGGACGCAGGGCGAAGTCGCCCGGGTCCAGGCCGGCCCGGTAGGAGCTCGGCGCGCCGGCCCGGACGGTGAACCACGGTCCCGCCCGGCCCACCCGGGCGACCGGACGGTCGATCAGCACCCGCCCGCCCCCCGCCTCGATCCGCTCGGCCAGGCGCTGGAACAGCGGCTCCCAGCTGTCGCGGGGGTAGCCGAGCAGCTCGTCCTGGACCTCCTCGCCGCCCGCGATCCGCCGGCGCAGCACGAGCTTGCTCCACAGCCACGCCATCGAGATGTCGCCCGCGGCCGGGCCGAACTTCGACTCCAGCAGGGGCCCCCACAGCTCGGCGTAGGCGTCGCGGCCCATGTTGCGCTCCACCCAGTCGCGCGCGCGGACGTCGTGGTAGGGCTCCGGGTCGTTGCGGCGCTGGAGCGCCATCGTCGCCAGGCCGACGCGCACGCGGCTGCGCGGGGACAGCGGGGAGAAGCGCAGGAGCTCGGCCGGCGTGGTGAACGGGAACAGCCGGCCTTTGCGGAAGACGGCGACGCTGGAGCGGTGCCACTCCAGCGCGTCGCCCAGTCCGACCTCGTCGTGGAGGTCGCGCATGTGCCCGTCGCTGCGGAAGAGGACGTGGTAGTAGCGCTCCAGCCGCACGTCGCCCGCGTCGAACGTGGCCGCCTGGCCGCCGAGCCCGGGCCAGCGCTCGTAGACGTCGCACTCGTGTCCGGCCTCGACCAGCCGCAGGCCGGCCACCAGGCCGGTGACCCCGGCCCCGATGACGGCGATCCTCACGCCGCGGAATGTACGGCGCGCGCCTGACGTGATCGGCGAGCGGGACGGACTTGCAACCGGTCGATCGCCACCGCCAGCCGGCGCGGGTCGCCGGCGCTCGGCGGGCCGGGGCCGGGCTGGGGCACCAGCGTGAGGATCGCGGAGCCCAGGCCGCCCGGCAGACGCAGGCGCAGCGGGACCGGGCGGGTACCCGCCGGCACCGCGACGCGGGCCAGAACGGGGCCGCCCTCGCGCTGCACGACGAGGCTGCGGGGAACGGCCCGGCTGCGCACCAGGGCGGTGATCTCCAGCGGTGGGCGGACGCCGGCGAGCGGGCCCAGGCGCAGCGCCGCGCCGCCGGCGATCCAGCGCTCGGCGCCGGGGGCCCGGGGCGCCTTCCAGCCGTCCAGGAACTCCAGCCGTCCGGCGGGGCAGCGGCCGGGCCGTGCCTCGGCGCGCGTCAGGCCGAGCGCCTTGGGCGGCGGCGGGACGGGATCGCTCTCCTGCGGGCGCATGGGCGTGCCCAGCGGCGACGCCGCGCCCCGCGTGGAGAGCAGCGGGAAGAGCGGGTGCAGGGCCACGTCGAAGCGGGTGTCGGCGCGCACCACCGTCCGCCCGGCGCGCAGCGACACGTCCACGCACATGCGCCCGTCGTCCACCACGCGGCGCACCGGGAGCGTCGCGCCGGCGCTGGAGAACGCCAGCGTGGCGCCGTCGTGCAGCGGCCGGCGCAGGGAGATCCACAGGGCGGCTCGGCGGGCCCGGGGCGAGGACACCCACAGCTCGAAGGGGCCCTGGAGCCAGGGGATCGCCCGCGCGCCCTCCGCCGCGTCGTGGGCCCAGCCCGTCCGCATGACCGCGACGTCGATGGGCGCGCGCCGGTAGAGGCCCCAGCGGCCATGGGCGGCCACCAGGCGCCGTCCCGAGGCCAGGCCCTGGAAGGGCGTCACGACGTAGCGATAGGCCGGGTCGTAGGTGAAGGGCACCTGGGCCCAGCGAAACGCGTCGGCGAACTGCTTCGACGGCGGGCCGAGCGCGAGCGAGAACCCGGCCTCCACGCCACCGTCCAGCGACAGCCGCCGGCCCCCGCCGCGCAGGTGGTAGTAGACGTCGGGCATCGTCCAGCGCGGCGCCGCCGTGGCGTCCACGCCGGCCAGCAGGATCGAGGCTCCGTGCGGGAGCCCGCGCCCCGCCGCGGCGAGGTCGCGCACGTCGGTCGCGGTGGCCGACGGCGAGCGGTACTGCGCCCAGGTGAGCTCGCCCGTGGCGCGTCCCACGCCGACCGCGGTCAGCGCCAGCAGGCCGGCCAGACCGGCGCGGCCCGCCGCGGCGGGCGCGCCGGGGCGCGCGAGCAGGCGCCAGGTCCCGTGCACCCCGACCGCCACGCCGACGGCGAGGAAGGGCAGCATGAACGAGAACGCCTTCCACTGGCAGTACTCGCAGGCCGTGTAGCGCTGGCGCACGTAGAGCCCGGTCAGGACGGCCACCGCGACCGGCGCCGCCACCACGGCGACCGCGCGCGCGCTCGTGCGCGCCGCGCCCAGGAGCGACACCCCGAGCAGTCCGGCGGGAACGGCGCCGGCGAAGATCGCGACCTTCCAGGCCGCGAACCGGTCGAAGCGGGCGAGCTCGTAGACGTGCACCAGCCCGTAGGCCCAGCTGCCCAGGTCGCCCACCGTGAGGTGGCGGGGGACGAGGATCGTGGCGTTGCTGCCCGCGAGCAGGGAGAGGTACTGCGCCGCGTGCACGACCGCGCCCAGGCCCGCCAGCGCGGTCAGGGCCAGCAGCACCCCGACCCGGGCCGCGACCGTGCGGCGGCGCGCCGGGGCGAACCCGACCACCAGCGCGGCGGTCAACCCCAACGGCACCGACATCTCCGGGTACACCGCGACCAGCCCGCCCAGCAGCAGCGCGCACAGCGCCAGCGCCCCGCGCCGCCCATCGCCCACCCAGCGCAACAGCAGCACCAGCGTGGGCGCCACCAGCGCGAGCCCGGAGACGTTGGCCAGCGCCGAGTCGGCCACCAGGACGCCGAACGTCGGCGCCAGGCCCAGCGCCGCGCCCGCCGCGGCGGCCGTGCGCCCGGCGCCCAGCTCCCGCGCCGCGGCCCAGATCGAGGGCGGGACGAGCGACGCCACGGCGCAGCACAGGGCGAAGTGCAGGTCGGCCGGGTCGGTGCGCAGTAGGGCGGACATCGCGCCCGCGAGCGCGGAGTCGCCCGAGCGGATGGCGGTCAGCGCGTGCCCGACGGTCAGCGAGCGGTCCCAGCGGATCGCCTCGGCCGGCAGCGCGTCGTACAGGGTGTGGTCGCGCAGCCACAGGTGCTGGGGGATGTAGGCCAGCGCGTCGTCGTTGAGCAGGGAGACCGGCCCCACCGTGCCCCGCAGCAGGGCGGGGAGCAGCCAGAGCAGCAGGGCGCCCGCGCACAGGCCCAGCGGCACCGCGGCCTCGCGCCAGTCGACCCCGCCGCCCCGCGTCCGCGCCGCCCAGGCCCAGGCGACCGAGCCGGCGGCGGCGGGGACCAGCAGCGCCCAGGCGGCCACGCGCATCGGCATGACCGTCGACGCGGTGATCAGCAGCGAGGCCGCGGCCGCGAACCCGACGACCGGCGTCAGCGCCGCGCGCGCCGGCATCCCGCGCCCGAACGCGACCACGGGACCGGAGCCCACGGCCGCGAACAGGAGCAGGAAGGCGACGCCGAAAGCGAGCAGGCGGACGGCTTCCGACACGCCGGCGAGTCTGGCATCCGGATCGGCGCGATCAGGCGGGCGCGACGTGCGCGACGAGGGTCACGTGCAGTGCGTCGTCGTGCACCTCGGCGATGCGCAGGCCGCTGGCCTCGACCATGCCCACGAGCGCCGAGCGCGTGATCCCCCACCACCAGTTCTCGTATCCCCGCGCCGGGTCGAACGGGGTCTCCAGCCCGACGCGGCCGGGCGCGGCGAAGGCGGCGCGGTCAGCGGCCGGATAGAAGACGCACGCCCCCCGCAGGCCCGGGACCTCGGGCAGCGTCTCGGTGGCCAGCAGCAGCGTCTCGCCGGTCAACGCGCGCAGGCGCTCCAGCGTGAGCAGCGGGTGGGGCGCGTGGTAGAGCAGCCCGGAGCACCAGACGACGTCGTGGCGGCCCACCTCCTCGACGACGGCGGGGTCGTGGAGGTCGCCGCGCACGAAGCGCACCCCGGACGCGCGCGCCCGGAAGGCCGGCGTCGGCTCCATCACGTCGACGCCGGTGACCGCGCTCGCGCCCGCGTCGCGCGCCGCGAAGCACAGCGCGCCGTCCACGCTCCACATGCAGCCGACGTCGACGAACGAGCGCCCGGCGGCGAACCGGCGCACGAGTCCCTCCCGCGGCGGCGGGCCGTGACGGCGCCGCGCGACCCGCCGGCGGGCGCGGGCGGCAGCGAGCCAGGCGCGGGTCAGAGCGGACACGGCCGGGGATTGTCGCGGCTGACCTAGTCTTCGCGCCATGAGGGTTCGCGTCCGCCTGTTCGCCGTCCTGCGCGAGCGCGCGGGCGCCGGCGAGGTGGAGCTGGAGCTGCCCGAGGGCGCGTGCGTGGCCGACGCGCTGGCCCGGCTGGAGGACCTGGCCGGCGGCCTCTCCCTGGTCATGGCGGTCAACCGCGAGTACGCCCGGCCGGACGCTCCGCTGGCGCCCGGCGACGAGCTGGCGCTGATCCCCCCGGTGTCGGGCGGCGGAGGCGACCGGGTCCACGCGCGGATGTCGGACGGGCCCCTCTCCCTGGACGCCCTGGCGGCCCGCGTGCGCGACCCGCGCGCCGGAGCCGTGGTCACCTTCAGCGGGGTCACCCGCGAGGTCTCCCACCTGGACTACGAGGCCTATGTCGAGATGGCCGAGCCCGCGCTGGCGCGGATCGCCGCGGCGGCGCTGGAGCGCCACGGCCTGTGCGCCGCCGCCGTGGAGCACCGCACCGGCCGCGTGGACCTCGGCGAGCCCTCGGTGATCGTGGCCGCGTCGGCGCCCCATCGCGACGCCGCGTTCGCGGGCGCCCGGGAGATCATCGACGAGGTGAAGGCTCAGGCGCCGATCTGGAAGCGCGAGGCCGGCGAGTGGGTCACGGCTTCGGGCAGACCGCCGAGTCCTGGCACGAGTCCAGCTTCTCCACCGACGGCGGGCCGCCCGCCGGGCGGTTGATCCGGATCAGCGCCGACGAGGCGTTGTTGTCGTAGCCCGCCTCGCGCATCCTCATCCGCGAGTTCACGCGGTTCACCAAAACGTACTCGCCGGCCGGCACGCCCGTGACGTCGATGTACTGGCCCTCCAGGTTGGGCTTGTAGACGTCGGCCCAGCCCGGGGAGATGGACTCCAGGACGGTGAGCGCCTTGGTCTGCTTCTTGCCGCAGTAGAGGTCGTTGCGCAGCTGGCCCAGCCGCCGGTTCCAGCCGCGCGGCATCCCGCTCTGCACGACGTAGCGGTCGCCCGGGCAGAAGCCGGTCTTGCGGTCGGGCGCCACGATCTTGCCGGTGGCGGCGTCGCGCAGCTCGTAGATCTCGAGCTTCTGCAGGTGCCAGTGCGCGTGGTCGGGCGCCCGGATGTAGAGCAGCTGGCCGATGTTGAGGATCTTCGTGGAGTGGCCCGCGGCGTCGAACAGCACCTGGTCGCCGGTCATGTAGGAGCGCCGCGTCGAGGGCCGGTGGCCCACCACGACGAACGGGCCGTTGCCCACGTTGACGATCGTGGAGCTGAAGACCAGGCGGTCACGGCCGTTGACCACCTTGAGCCCGACCTCCCCGGGCACGACCTGGCGCAGGTCGGGCAGCGTGTAGGTCCGCTGGCCCGAGGAGACGGCGGCCCACAGCGCGCCGACGGCGAGCGTCAGCAGTACGGCGGTGGCTATGACTCGCGTCCGTGCGATCACGGGCACGGCAGGGTAGCGCTGAAATAGCCTTCGTCAAATGGGTGAGCGCGATCCGCGCCGCGAGCTTCCGTCGGTCGATCGCCTGGCCGGTGCGCTGGACGCGCCCCGTCCGCTCGCCCTGGCGGCGGCCCGCGCCGTGCTGGACCGTCGCCGCGCCGAGGTCCGCGGCGACGGGGACCTGGTGGCCGAGGCGCGCGCCGAGCTCGCCCGGGCGCGGGACGCGTCGCTGCGTCCCGTCCTCAACGCGACGGGCGTGATCGTGCACACCAACCTGGGCCGCGCGCCGCTGCCCGCCGCGGCGGCCGAGGCGCTGGCGGCCACGGCGCGGGGCTACGCGAACCTGGAGTACGACGTAGCGAAGGGGCGACGCGGGTCGCGCCAGGCCCACGTGGAGGGGCTCCTGTGCGAGCTGACCGGCGCCGAGGCGGCGCTCGCGGTCAACAACGGCGCGGCGGCCGTCCTGCTGGCCGCCGCGGCGCTGGCGGGGGACGGGCGCGAAGTCGTCGTGTCGCGCGGCCAGCTCGTCGAGGTGGGCGGCTCGTTCCGGATCCCGGACGTGATCGCGCAGAGCGGCGCGCGGCTGGTGGAGGTCGGCGCGACCAACCGCACACGCGTCGCCGACTACCTGGGGGCGATCGGCCCGGACACGGGCGCGATCCTGCGCGCGCACCCCTCCAACTTCCGCACGGTCGGGTTCGTGGAGGAGGTGGACGTGGAGACCCTGTGCGGGCTGGGCCCACCCGTCGTGGACGACGTGGGGTCGGGGGCGCTGGCCGAGGGCGTGGCCGCGCTGCGCGACGAGCCGCCCGTCCGGCGCTCGGTCCTGGCCGGCGCGGCGCTGGTGTGCTTCTCGGGCGACAAGCTGCTGGGCGGCCCCCAGGCCGGGCTGCTCGTGGGCCGGACCGCGGCCGTCGCGGCGGCGCGCGCGCATCCCCTGGCCCGGGCCCTGCGCATCGGGCGCCTGCCGCTGGCGGCGCTGGAGGCGACGCTGCGCCTCTACCGCGACCCCGAGCGCGCCCGGCGCGAGATCCCCGTCCTGGCGATGCTGGAGGCGGGCGAGGAGGAGCTGGCCCGTCGCGCCGAGCTGCTGCGCGCCGCCGCCGGCCCGTCCGCCTCGGTGGAGCGCGCCACGGCGCGCGTCGGCGGCGGCGCCCTGCCGCTGCTGGAGCTGGAGGGTCCCGTCGCGGCGGTGGAGCCCCCGCCCGGTGGCGTGGACGCCCTCGCGGCCCGCCTGCGGGCCGGCGACCCGCCCGTCGTCGGCCGGATCTCCGGCGGCCGCCTCCTGCTCGATCCCCGCACGCTCACCGAGGCGGAGGCGGCGACTGCCGGCGAGGCCGTCGCCCGCGCGCTGGACGCCCGATGACCGCCGCGCCGCTGACCCTCGGCACGGCCGGGCACGTCGACCACGGCAAGACGGCCCTGATCCGGGCGCTGACCGGGGTCGACACCGACCGGCTGCCGGCCGAGCGCGAGCGGGGGATCTCGATCGAGCTCGGCTACGCGCGTCTGGACCTGCCGTCGGGCCGCGCGCTCTCCGTGGTCGACGTGCCCGGCCACGAGCGCTTCGTGCGCACGATGGTCGCCGGGGCGACCGGCGTCGACTTGTTCCTGATGGTGGTGGCGGCCGACGACGGCGTCATGCCCCAGACGCTCGAGCACGCCCGGGTGCTGGCCGGCCTGGAGGTCACGCGGGGCGTGGTGGCGATCGCCAAGTCCGACGCCGCGGACCCGGCGCCGGCCGCCCGCGCGGCCGCCGAGCTGCTGCCCGCGGCCGAGGTCGTCGCCACGAGCGCGCGGACGGGCGCCGGCCTGGACGAGCTGCGCGCGGCGCTGGACCGCATGGTCGCGCGCCTGCCCGGCCGCGCGGATGAGGACGATCGTCCGCAGGCCGCGCGCCTGCACGTGGACCGGGCCTTCACGATTCGCGGCGCCGGGACCGTGGTCACGGGGACGCTGTGGTCGGGCTCGGCCGGGCGCGGCGACGCGGTCGAGCTGCTGCCTGCGCGCCGCCGGGCGCGCGTGCGCTCGGTGCAGGTCCACGGCGCCGCGGTCGAGCGGGCGGCGGCGGGTCAGCGCGTCGCGCTCAACCTGGCCGGCGTGGCGCTGGACGAGGTGGACCGGGGCGACGTGGTGGTGGGCGCCGCGGCCGGGCTGGCGCCGGCCTGGATCCTCGACGTCGCGCTGGACCTGGGCGACGCCCGCCACGAGCTGGCCGCGGGCGGGCGGGTGCAGGTGCACCACGGCACGCGCGAGTCGCCGGCGCGGGTCACCCCCCTGGGGGGCCCGTTCCACCAGCTGCGTCTGCAGCGCCCGCTGGTGGCCGCGGCCGGGGACCGGCTCGTGGTCCGGCGCGTCGCCCCGCCCGACACGCTGGGCGGAGGCGTGGTGCTCGACCCCTCGGCGCGGCGCCACGGCCCCTCCCGCGACGTCCTGGCGCGTCTGGAGCGTCTCGCGCGAGGCGAGGCCCCGGAGCAACCGCCCGCGCCTCCCTCCGCCCCGGCGAAGCGGCTTGAGAGCCCGCCGCCACTCTCCGCCCCGGCCCGCGCGCTGGCCGAGCGCCTCCGAGCCGCGGGCCACCAGCCGCCGCCCGCCGGCGCCCTGGGCGCCGACGCGGAGCATCTCCCCGCACTGCGCGAGGCGGGTGCCGCCGTGCGCGTGGGCCGGGACCTGCACTACAGCCCGGGCCCGCTGGCCGAGGTGCGCGGCCGGGTCGTGGCGCTCTGCGAGCGCGACGGCGCGGTGACGATCGGCGCGCTGCGCGACGATCTGGGCACGAGCCGGCGCTTTGCGCAGGCGCTGCTCGAGCATTTCGACGCCGAGCGGCTGACTCGGCGGGAGGGCGACAGGCACGTTCTACGCCGCCTGGACCGCAAGAAGCACAATCTCTGACTAAGCCTTACGACTGCTTTGAACGTGTTACGGGAACGTGATTGCTACTTGGAGCTTCGCGAGGGTTTCTGCTACCTTCGCAGTGCGTCGAGGCTCTCCGTGCGGCAGGACCGGGTTCCACAGGGGCTCGGGAACGGATAAGTCGGGCCCTAGTAAAAGGAGATCGTTCCCCATATGAAGATCCATGCGCTTCGCGTGACCCTCGTCGCGCTCGTGATCTCGCTGAGCATCGTTCCTGCCGCTCTGGCGGGTTCTTCGACCAGCGAGGGATATCGAGACACGGCGGGCAATGTCCAGCAGCAGGTCGCCCCAGCTGAGGCGAACAACACTCGCTCCGTCGATGACGGCACTCTTCCCTTCACCGGGATGGAGATCGCGTTCATCGGCATCGCGGGCGTTGCACTCGTCGGCCTGGGCCTCGGTCTGCGTCTGCTGATCCGGCGCCAGCCGACCGCGTCCTAGCACCGCGGCCGTTACGCGCCGGACCACGCCCAACCAGCGTCGGGGGCTCAAGTACAGTCGGCGGAGCTGCCGACAAGAGTCGAGAGGCCTTCGGGGCCGTTCGAACATGCAGCTCTTCGGCAATCGCCCGCGACGTTATGAGGCTCCCATCGGGAGGGCCTCGTCGTCCCTGCTCCAATGGTTCGGGGCGGCGCTGGTTGGGATCGTCGCGCTCACGCTGTACGGCGCGGTCGACCTGAACTCGCGGACCAGCCCCGCCGACGTGGCGCTGGTCTTCGTGACGCTCTTCGCGATCCTCACGGCTCGCGAGACGTCGCGCTGGCTGGCCAGTCCCGTCTCGCGGGTCATCTTCGTGGTGACCATCCCGGCGCTGGTCCTCGGCGCCGTCGCGGAGCTCGAGGCACTGTCGGGCGCCGCGACCGTGCACATCCTGCCGGTGGCCCTGGCCACGGCGGTGGCCGCGCTGGTGATGATGCTCTCGTCGCTGATGTCAAGCCTGTCCAGCGGTGGGGCGGCGCCCGTGCGGATAGCGGTCATCGGCTCGGAGCGCTCCGCCGAGAGCCTGCGACGCGAGCTCGCGCTCGCCCACGTCCGCCACTACTCGGTGGCCGGCTGGGTCTCGCCCTACCGCGGCGACGCCGGGAACGGCTCGCCGCTGGCCCCCGGCGGCGACCTGGGGCCGCTCAACGCGCTGGCCGCGATCGTGCGCCAGCACAACATCGACCTCCTGCTGATGACCGGGGAGGGCTCTCGCCAGGCCGTCTTCGACGAGATCGCGGCGTCCTGCCTGCACCTGCCCGTCCGCTTCTGCGAGATGTCCAGCTTCCACGAGGACCTGTTCGGCCACGTCACGGTCACCGAGATCAACACCGCGTGGTTCCAGTACATCATGCACCCGCGCTACCGGGCGGGGATCTCGTGGGCCAAGCGCGCCTTCGACCTGGTTGGCGCCGCGGTCATGAGCCTGTTCTTCCTGCCGTCGCTGGCGGTCTTCGCGGCGCTGATCAAGCTCGACGGCGGTCCGGTCTTCTTCGGCCAGACGCGCATCGGCGAGGGCGGCCGTCCCTTCACGCTGTGGAAGCTGCGCACCATGCGCGCCGAGCGCCCGGGCCCCGCCTGGACGCAGGCCGACGACCACCGGATCACCGCGGTCGGGCGCTTCCTGCGCCGGACGCACATCGACGAGATGCCCCAGCTGCTCAACGTGCTCAAGGGCCAGATGAGCCTGGTCGGGCCGCGGCCCGAGCAGCCGGAGTTCGTCGAGCGCCTGGAGCGCGCCGTCCCCTTCTACACGCGCCGCCACCTGATCAAGCCCGGGCTCACCGGGTGGGCGCAGGTGCGCTGCGGCTACGAGGGCTCCGACGAGGGGTCGCTGTGGAAGGTCTCGCACGACCTCTACTACCTCAAGCACCGTTCGCTGGCGCTGGACTTCGCGATCATGTGGGAGACCGTCCTGACGCTGATGCGGCCCAAGCCGCACAACGTGGACGCCGAGACCGTCGGGTGGCTCTTCGACGAGCCGGGCGCCTCCGCGCCCGCCGACATCGGCCACATGGCGCCGGCGCGCGACCTCGCGCTCACCGCCGCCGACTCGGGCAGCTAGGCCTTGGCCGAGAAGCCGGTGCGCCCCGCGCGCACGCGGCGGCGGCGCAGCCACTCCACGGCGGCCGACGGCCGGTCCAGCCCGCCGGTGAGCTTCGCGCGGAAATCGGCCTCGGTGTCGCCCCAGGCCACCATCGTGCGCCGCAGCTCGCCCAGGTCGTAGCCGCCCACGTTCACGCCCGCCATGCAGGTAACCCCCGCCCGGAACCCCGCCTCGCGGACGAGATCGACCTCGCGCGGCGTGTACAGGCCGGCCGGGTAGGCGAAGCTCGTGACCGGGCGCCCCAGGCGTGCCTCGAGGTCCGTGCGCGAGCCGGCGATCTCCTCGGCCGCCGCGGACCGCGACAGTGCCGAGAGCCGGGGATGTGTGCGCGAATGGGCCTCCGCCGCCCATAGGCCGTCGGCCACCAGCATCGTCAGCTGCTCCCACGTCATCGCGGGCGGGGGATCCGCGTACCAGGAGTAGGCGGCGTTCCCGTCGAGGATGGCGGTGGGAACGAACACCGTGGCGGGAAAGCCGACCTCGGCCAGGATCGGCGCCGCCTGCTCGGCCACGTCGGCGAACGCGTCGTCGAACGTCACGCACACCAGCCGCGCGTCCACCGGCTCGGCCAGCGCGTCCAGCGCGGCGTCCAGCGAGACGACCTCGACGTCGGCGTGGGCCAGGACCTCCATGTGGCGGCGGAAGACGTCGGGCGGGATCGCCAGCACGTCGCCGTCGGCGCTGACCCGGTGGTAGCCGAAGATGCGCACGCCGCGCCACGGCGCCTTGCCGTCGCGCCGCGCGCCGGCCAGGCGCGCCCGCTGGTAGCCGCGGCCGATCATGTACCAGGAGCGGGGCTTGAGCGGAGGGACGTTCTCGACGGACGGCGCGCGACGCTCGCCCTCGCGGCGCTCCGCGTGGCGACGGTCCCCCTGGCGACGGTCTCCCTGGCGGCGGTCGCGTGTGCCCGTCCAGTCCCCGGACACGGTGAGCAGGAGCTCCTCGATGCGGTCGTAGAGCTGGGCGGCATCGAACTCCGTCTCGATCATCCGGCGCCCCGCCTGGCCGCGGCGGGCCGCCTCCTCCAGGTCGCCGCCCGCCTCGACGAGCGCGCGCGCCAGCGCCGCCGGGTCCTCGGGCGCGACGAGCCAACCCGTCTCGCCGTCGCGCACCACGCTGGGCGTCCCGCCCACGTCGGTCGCCACGAGCGGGCGCCCCAGGGCGAAGGTCTCCAGCGCCACGATGGGAAGCCCCTCGCGGCGCGAGGGCAGCACGCCCACGTCGGCCGCCCGGATGTACGGCAGAGCGTTGGGGATGCGCCCCACGAAGCGCAGGTGGTCGGAGATGCCCAGCTCGCGGGCCAGGTCCTGGTTGCCCGCCAGGTCGTTGCCGCCGCCGACCAGCGTGAGCCCGGCGCCGGGCAGCTCCTCCAGCGCCGTCGCGAACGCGCGCACCAGCACGTCCACGCCCTTGACGGGCTCCTGGCGCGCCACGCAGCAGAAGTGCGGCGCGCCCGGCGCGGCCGGGACGGGCGCCGCCGCCCCGCGCTCGATGTCGGCGATGTCCACGCCGCCGGGCAGCACCTCGATCGGGGGCGAGGGGAAGTAGCGGCGGATGTTCTGGGCCGCGCGCTCGGAGACCGCGGTCAGCGTGCCGCCGGTCAGGCGCAGCAGCAGCGACGCCATGCGCTCGTCCTTGGCCTGCTCCAGGCCATGGACGGTCACGAGCAACGGGATGCCCGGCCCCCCCAGCCGGGCGGCCAGGGCGGCGGTCACCGACTGCGCGTGGATGACGGTGGGCTCGAAGTCTCGAACGACCTCGTCGGCCAGCGCCCGGCGCCACTGGGGCAGAGTGCGGGGGCTCAGGCGGTCCTTGGACACCCGGTAGCAGCGGATGCCGGCGCCCTCCAGGCGCTCCACCTGCTCGTCGTACCAGGCGTACGCGACCGCGGCCTCGTGACCGCGCGCGAGCATCTGGGTCGCGTAGCGGAAGGTGAGGGTCTCGCTGCCGCCGATGCCCAGGGTGGGCGAGAGGAAGAGGATCCGCACGGACGGGCGATGGTACCCGCCCGCCGTGCGGCCTCTCCCGCCAGGGGTGATGGGCTACAGCTGCGCGTTGCCCTGCACGGTGTACGTGCCGGACGTCGGCTTGAGGTCGGTGTAGCTCCCGGAGGTCTTCGACATCGCGTTCCCGGCGATGACGAAGCTCTCGCGGGTGGACCCGCCCTCGTCGGACGGCGAGACGTAGAAGCACGCCGCCGTGGTCTTGGAGATGGTGTTGTTCGTCCAGCGGCTGGTGCCGGACACGGTGTCGTACTGGAACCAGGCGATGCCGATGGGGCCGCCCTCGATCACGTTGCCGTCCACCAGGCTGTCGCGGTAGCGGACCGAGATGCCGTTGGCGGAGAAGTTGCGGATGGTGTTGCCGATCACGTCCGCGTTGATCACCTTGAGGTAGATGCCGTGCTTGCCGTAGGCGATGCCCGCGTTCGTGCCCGTGTTGGTGATCGTGTTGCCGGCGATGAGGAAGCCGGTGCCCAGGAGGATCATCCCGGAGTCGCCCGTCTGGTCGATCGTGTTCCCCTGGATCTTCCAGTTGTCGTCGGCCATGTTGGCGGAGTTCACGGCGATGCTGACGTCGTGGATGTTCATGCCCTGGACGACGATGTTGTCCGAGCCCGAGCCGCTCGCCGAGGCGCTGAGCCCCTGCGAGACGCCCGAGACCTCGAGGTTCGTGAAGGCCAGCCAGTTCTTGCCGGCGAACCAGATGCCCTGGGTCAGCTGCGCCTGGCCGGTGCCGTAGGAGCCGAAGACGATCGGCGCCCCGTCGGTCCCCGACTGGCTCGGCATCAGCGTGTTGTCCGAGAACGTCGCGCCGCCCTGGAACAGCACGCCGTCGCCGGGCTGCAGCGAGGCGTTGTTGACCTTGTTGACCGTCTTCCACGGGGCCGCCGGGCTCGTGCCGGCGTTGGAGTCCGACCCGGTGGGGCTCACGTAGAACGTGCGCCCGCCGATGGCCACGGCAGCCGCGGCGGGGGCCGGCGCGGGCGCCGGGGTGGTGGCCGGGGCGGGCGTCGTGGCCGGAGCCGGAGCGGGGGCGGTCGTCGTGGTCGTGGTCGTGGGGACCGCGGCGGGCGTCCTCGCGGGCGCCGGGGCGGGGGCGGAGGACTGGGTCGCCGTGGGGGCGGGGTTGGTGGCCGGCGCGGGTGCGCTGACGGCGTTGCTCACGGTCACTGTGACGCTCGCCGAGGCGCGGTTGCCCGCGACGTCGTAGGCGGTCGCCCGGATGACGTGGCGCCCGTTGGAGACGTTGCGCGTGGCCCAGGCGCAGGTGTAGGGCGCCGTGACCTCGGTGTTCAGCGTGGTGCCGTCGACCGCGATGACGACCTTGCGAACGCGGACGTTGTCGCGGGCGTTGACGCGGCAGCCGGAGTCGTCCAGCGTGCCGGAGACGGTGCGGTTGGCGGTGGGCGCGGCGAAGGAGACGCGGGGCGCGGTGCGATCCACGACAGCGGCGTGGGCGCGGGGCTTGCGGGGCTTGGCGCCGGCCGCGGCGGGCGCGGCCAGGGCGGTGAGCGGCAGCAGTGCCGCGACGGTCCAGGCGGGAAGAGCTCGAATCCTCACAGGGGTGCCTCCATGCGTTCTGTGGGCCCCTGCCGGGATTCGCTCTTTCGGTAGCCCGGCTGACTCCCTTACGGGGGAGTCCCGTGGCTTTGCGGACCCGCCTCGCGGCGGGGGTGCCTTTCTCGGGAGGAGACCGTCTGTTTTCCGTTCCTGACCCCTGTTTCGACCCTCCCGCGGGACCGCTCAAGGTTTGGCGCGGAGACTGGACGCCCGTTCTGGCGACTACCCTGCGCGCCGATGGCGCCGAGCCCCACGTATCTGGCCATGCGCGCCTACGAGCGGGCGCGGATGCTGCGGGCGCGGCTGGGGCGCGCGCCTGACTGGGCGGGGGTGCGGATCCTCGGCTACCACCGGATCGCCCGCGACGGTCACGACCTGTCCGTGCGCCCGGAGGCGTTTCGCTCTCAGATGGCGGCGCTGCGCGAGGCGGGGCTGGAGCCCCTGCGCCTGGACGCGGCGCTGGAGCTGCTGGACGGCGCCGCCGTCGCGCCGCCGGCCGGGCGGCGCGTGTGCGTTACGTTCGACGACGCCTACCGGGACAACCTGGAGGAGGCGGGCCCCGTCCTGCGCGAGCTCGAGGTGCCGGCGACGGTCTTCGTCCCCACCGCGATCGTCGACGGCGAGGCGTCCTACACGTGGTACGACGACCCGCCGCCCGCCCTGACCTGGGACGAGATCGCGCGGTGGGCGTCCGAGGGACTGGTGGACTTCCAGTCGCACACGCGCACCCACCCGCGCCTGCCCCACGTGGACGCCGCGCGCGCGCGAGAGGAGATATTCGAGTCCAAGCGCGACCTGGAGGCGCGGCTGGACAGGGAGGTCACGAGCTTCTGCTATCCGGCCGGGCTGTGGGGCGAGCGCGACGCGCGGCTCGTGCGCGAGGCCGGCTACCGCGCCGGGGTGACGACGGACCCGGGGGTGAATTCCGGGAACGCGCCGATGGACCGCCTGCGCCGCACGCTGGTGTACTGGCGCGACGGGCCGTTCGAGTTCGGGGCCAAGCTGGCCGGCCACCTCGACCGGCCCCCGGCGCTGCGCCGCCTCCTCTACCGGCGGTTGGCGCGGGCGTGAGCGGCGGCGTGGTCATGGTGTGCGACGTGGACCTCGGGGTGCCCGACGCCACGCGCACGCACACCGTCGAGGTGGCGCGCGGGTTCGCCGGCGAGGGCCTGGACGTCGACCTGGTGGCGCGCGGACCCGATCCCGGGCTTTCCGGCGTCCGCTACACGGAGGGCGCGGCGTCGGACGCGGGGCGCCGGGAGCGGCTGACCGGCGTCAACGGCGCCGCGATCTCGCGGCTGCGCGAGCGCCGGGGCGAGGCCACGCGCTGTTACGTGCGCCACGAGTGGGCCCAGCTGCCGGTGCTGACCGCGGCGCGGACGTTGGGCTACCGGGTGGTCACGCAGGTGGACGACGTGGCGTACGGGCGCGGGTACCGGGGCGAGATCTCGCCCGCCGCCGACTACCCCCGCCGGGGGGCCACCGTCGCGATGGGCCGGCTCGCGCACGGCGTCGTGGCCGTCACGGCCGAGATCAAGGGCCTGCTGGTCGACGACTTCCGGGTCCCGGCCGACAAGGTCGCGGTGCTGCCCAACGGGGTCGACGTGGAGCGCTTCCGCCCGCTCGACCGCGGCGAGGCGCAGGCGGTGGTCGGCCTGTCGGCCGACCACGACCACGCGGTGTTCACCGGCCGCTTCGCGGAGTGGGTGGACTTCGACACGATCCTCGAGGGGTTCGCGGCGGCGGCGCGGGATCGCCCCCGGGCCCGGCTCGTGCTGGTGGGGGATGGTGCCGAGCGTGACCTGGTGTCGGGCCTGGTCTCACGGCTGGGCGTCGAGGAGAGGGTCATACGGCCCGGATTCGTGGCCGATCCCGACCGGGTCGTCGCCTACGTCGGCGCCGCCGTCGTGGGCCTGTCGGCCAACCGGCCGTCGCTGCGCGCCCGCATCGGGGTGAGCCCGGTCAAGCTCGCCGAGTACCTGGCGGCGGGCCGCGCCGTCGTGGCCACCGACATCCCGGGCGTGCGCGAGACCGTCGAGGCGTCGGGCGCGGGGATCGTCACGCCGGTCGACGTGGCTGCGTTCGGCGCCGCGCTGGGCGAGCTGCTCGACGACCCGGCCCGCGCCGACGCCCTCGGCGCCGCCGGCCGCCGCGCCGCCGTGGAGCGCCTCAGCTGGCCGAGCGTGGTCCGCCGCACGCTCCCGCTGTTCCGCGACTGAGCCGGCGGCCGGCTGAAGCGTTCTGCCGGTCCTGGGCGGCAAGACGCTTCACCCACGCGCCGGTGGCCCTCAGTCCCGGCCGGCGATCGCGACGATCCGGGCGAGGAGGGGGCCGGGGTCGGAGGTGCGGAAGAAGGGGTGCGTGGTGCCGCGGCGGGGGGCGGCTATGCGCGCGGCCGCGCCGAGGCGGCCGTGGCGCAGGCGGTCGAGGACGTTGCGCAGGTCGGCGTCCTCCCAGCGGTAGCGCACGCCGGGGCGGGCGATGACGGGGCCGGCGGCGGGCGGCGGCGGGTCTGCGCCGGCGACGTGGTCGGCCCATATGGCGGCGAGGGGCGCTCCAGCGGCGCTCGCCAGGGCCATCGAGCCGTACGGCCGCGGGTTGAAGTCGATGGCGGCGAAGCCGAGGCCGTCCCCCGACCCGACGGCCTCGAGCTCGAAGATCCCCTCCCAGCCCAGCTCGCCGACCAGCGCCGCCACGGACTCGCGCACCGCGTCGTCGACGGAGATCGTCTCGCTGAACGCCACGCTGCCCGCCGCGGGCGGCCACGTGCGCACGTAGCGCGAGGCGACGAAGGCGAGCAGCCGCCCCCCGCCGAGGACCCCGGCGAAGGAGTGGACCGGCCCCGGTCCCGCGCGCTGGATCAGGCACGGGGTGCCGTAGCGCGGGAGCATCTCGGCCAGCTCCGCCGCGTCCGCCGCCGGCCGGGCCGGCGGGGACTGCACCACCCGCGCTCCCCCGTGCACCACGGGGTGGCGCGCCTTGAGCAGCACGGGCCAGCCGAACGCCCGCGCGCAGTCCGTCGCCTCGCGCACGTCCGCGCACGCGCGCGTGGGTGGTGTGTCCAGCCCCGCGGCGCGGGCGGCGTCGACCAGGGCCAGGCGGTCGAGGCTGCGCGCCACGGCGTCCGGCGCCGGAAGGCCCGTCGGCGCCAGCGGCTCCAGCCGCTCCCGGGCCGCGGCCACCGCGCACAGGGCCGGGTCGGTCGCGGCGAGCAGGGCGCCGTGGGGCCGGGCCTCGAGCTCCGCGGCCAGGCCGCCGACGAACGCCTCCGCGTCCTCGCGCGGGTCGGGCAGCACCAGCCGCCGGGACACCGAGCGCGACCAGTGGGCAGCCGCGCGCCGCGTCTCGCCGACCGCGGTGACCTCGTGGCCGGCCGCGTGCAGGCAGCGGCAGGCGGCGACCACCGAGCGCTCCTCGGCGTTGGTGACGAGCACGCGCACGGCGCCGCGAGTCTAGGGGAGGCAAATGCGATAGTCACGCCGTGCTCGCGCGCTCGGTCAGCCTGAACGTCGCCGGCCGGGTGGCGAGCCTCGGCCTGGGCTTCGTGGCCTCGATCCTCCTGGCCCGCCTGCTCGGCCCGACCGACCGCGGGCTGCTGGGGATCATGCTCTCGGCCGGCACGCTGGCCCTCGCGGTGGTGGGCGTCGGCATCCCGCTGGCCGTCACCTACTACGCCAGCCGCAAGGACTCCAGCCCCGGCGCGCTGCTCGGCAACAGCCTGCTGTGGACCGGGCTGATCGCGGTCGTCCTCGTGCCGCCCGTCTGGTTCCTGCACGACCCCGTCGCCGACGTGCTGGGCCGCGGGCGCGGCGGAGCGACGTGGGCCCTGGCCGCCGCGCTGGTGCCCATCACCTTCCTGGACTGGACGACCCACAACCAGCTCGTGGGGATGCTGCGCTTCGGGCGCTACAACGCGCTCGTCGCGCTGTCCAAGGTCGGCTACCTGCTCGGGGTGGCGTTCTTCCTGGCGGTCTTGGACCTCGGGGTCACGGCGGGCCTGATCGCGACGGGCCTGAGCTCGGCGCTCATGATCGGCGGCTCGGTCGGCCCGAGCCTGGCCAAGGAGCGCCCGCGGGTGGACCTGGCCGTAATGCGGCGGCTCATGCGCTACGGGGTCCGCGTGCAGGTGGGATCGCTGACGCAGATCGCCAACACGCGCCTGGACGTGGTCGTCCTGCAGTTCTTCCGCCCGCTGTCGGACGTGGGCTACTACGTCGTGGCGCAGTCCATGGCCGAGCTGGTGACGACGCTGGGCCTGGCGTTCCAGACCAGCGTGCTGCCGCTGGTCTCGCACTACGAGGGCGACGACCGCCAGCGCGAGACCTCGGTGGCGTCCGTGCGCCACCACGGGATCCTGGCGGGGGTGGCCGTGCTGTTCAACGCGGTGTTCGGGACCCTGGTGATCCTGCTGGCCTTCGGGAACGCGTTCCATCCCGCGGTGCTCCCGATGCTGATCCTGCTGCCCGGCGTGTGGTTCCTGGGGATGGGCGCGGTGATCCAGGGCGACCTCGGCGGCCGCGGGCGGCCCGGTCTCTCCTCGGCGCTGGCC
This sequence comes from Solirubrobacteraceae bacterium, assembly GCA_033856025.1. Classification (GTDB taxonomy): domain Bacteria; phylum Actinomycetota; class Thermoleophilia; order Solirubrobacterales; family Solirubrobacteraceae; genus AC-38. The sequence continues at coordinate 30,419 of JAWVFQ010000001.1, forward strand.
GGGGTGGCGGCGCTGGCCACGGTGGGGCTCGACCTCCTGTTGATCCCGCCGCTCGGCGTGCCGGGCGCGGCGATCGCGTCGGTCATCGCCTACGCCATCTACGGCGGCGCGTCGCTGGTGGCGCTGAGCCGCGTGAGCGGGATTCCGGTGGCCGAGATGATCGTCCCCCGGCGCTCGGACTTCGCCGCCTACGCGCGGATCCTGCGCTCGCTCCCCGCGCGCCTGCGCGCCGCCCGGTCCGGGGGAGCGCCCGATGCTTGACGTCCGCCACCCGCCGACCCACGCGCCCGAGCGCGCGTACGCCCTGGACATGGTGCTCGGGCACTGGCTGGGACTGGAGTTCTCGGCGCGCGCCGAGGAGCGCGCGGACACCGCGATATCGCTGGGCGACGACGAGCCGCTGGTGCTTCCCGACGGCCTGCTCGCCACGCCCGAGGACCGCTGGCTCACGCCGGAGTCGGTCCCGGCGGCGTTCGACCTCGACGACGCGCCGGGGACGGCGCTGCTGCTGCTCACGCGCTACGAGGAGGTGGCGCGACCCGAGCGCGACGCGCACGAGCGCTTCCCCTCCGGCGCGACGCTGGCCGCCCGCCTCGGCGTGCTCCAGCGCCCGCTGGTGGACGAGGCCGTGCAGGCGCTGTGGGAGCGCCTGCACGCGCGCTGGCCGCGGCTGGAGCGCCGCGCCCCCGACGCACCGCGCCTCATGCCCAGCCACGACGTGGACTGGCCCCGCCCCGAGGCCGGGGCGCTGGGCTCGCGCCTGCGCGCGGCCGCCGGCGACGCGCTGCGCCGCCGCGACCCGAGCCTGGCCTGGCGGCGCGTGCGCGGGGACAACGTCAACGACACGTTCGACTTCCTCATGGACGCCAGCGAGCGCCGCGGCCTGCGCAGCGCCTTCTACTTCATGGCCGGGCGCACCAACCCGGAGTGGGACGGCGACTACTCGCTCGACGACCCCTGGATCGCCGCCCTGCTGCGCCGCGTCGACGAGCGCGGCCACGAGATCGGGCTGCACCCGTCCTACGAGACGTTCCGCGACCCGGCGGCCCTGCGCGCCGAGCACGAGCGCCTGCTGGCCGCCTGCGAGGCCGCGGGCGTGGCCCAGCGGCCGTGTGGCGGGCGCCAGCACTTCCTGCGCTGGGAGAACCCCACGACCTGGCGCGCCTGGGCCGAGGTCGGCCTGGAGTACGACGCGTCGCTGGGCTTCTCCGACGTCGTGGGCTTTCGCTGCGGGACGGCCCGGGAGTTCCCCGTCTTCGACCTGCGCGCGCGCCGGCGCCTCGACCTGAGCGAGCGCCCGCTGGTCGTGATGGAGCAGGCGCTCCCCGACCCGGCCGCCGTGGTGCCGCTGGCCGCCGCGTGCCGGCGGGCGGGCGCGCCCCTCAGCCTGCTCTGGCACAACTCCAAGCTGACCACCCGGGCGGAGCGGGTCGCCTACGAGGCGACGCTGGACGCGGCGCTGGACGCCTAGCCGCCGCGGGCGCGGCCCGTGGGGCGCGCGCGCCGTCCCGCGCCCCGGTCCCCCAGCAGCCGCGCCGACAGCCCGGCCGCCACCCCGCTCCACAGCCAGACCTCCTTGTTGTTCGGCAGGGCGGAGGAGAACAGGGCGTTGACCACGGCCATCGCGAACAGGGCGGCGATGATCGCGGCGACCAGCCGGTCCTCGTCCCGCGTGGCGCGCCAGGCGCGCGTTATGCGCGCGCCGGTCCACGCCACGATCCCGACGACGGCGAGGACCCCGAAGATCCCCAGCTCCGCCGCGGACTCCAGGAGGAGGTTGTGCGGGTAGAGCTCGTCGCCGCGCAGGTCGGCGAACCCGCCGGTCCCCAGCCCGAGGAACGGGTGGTCGACGAAGGCCTGCCACGCCGCCGCCCAGAGCTGGCTGCGCCCGTTGGTCGAGAGGTTGCTCCCGCTCGACACCACGACCTCCAACGAGCGGCTCAGCGTCGACGTGGGGACGGTCTGGACCACCGCGATCACCGCGATCAGCGCCGCGCCCGCCACCAGCAGCAGGCGCCGGCGGGCGCGCTCGTTGGTCGCCGTCAGCGCGAGCAGGATCAGCAGGCCGAACGTCAGCCCGACCACCGGCCCGCGCGAGCCGGAGGCGACCACGGCGATGGCCAGCGCGGGGATGGCGGCCAGGGCCCACAGTCGCGTGGTGGCCGAGCGGCGCGAGAGCATGAGGTAGATGGCGATGAGCAGCCCCTCGGCGGCGCCGCGGCCGAGGCCGATCGGGTCGTCCTCCGGCGAGATCGCGTAGCGCCCGGGCAGGACCTCCTGCGCCCCCCCGGTCCCGAAGCGCACGACGAGCACCACCGCGCCCAGGGTGCTCACCGCCAGGACGATGAGCAGCAGCAGGTCGAGGTCGGGGCGCCGCCACCCGATGAACGCCCCGCCGGCCACGAAGACCAGGTTGCCCACCACGAACAGGACCAGCTTGGTGCTGCCGTAGGCCGACAGGCTCGCGGAGGGCAGCCGGGCCAGCATGAGGCCGGCCAGGAACGCGGTGAGCAGCACTGGCGCGGCCAGGGCCACCCGCGGGGGCGGCACGTCGCGCCCGCGCATGATCACGAACGCCATGCCCAGCGCGGTCCAGCCCGCGATCACCGACGAGACGCCGCCGGCGGGCAGCGGATTGGGCCCGAGCAGCGCGAACGCGACCGTGGGCAGGCCCGAGACGGCCAGCGGGATCGCCGGCGTGTACCAGACGCACAGCACCGCCAGGACGGCGCCGCCCAGCGCCAGCCCGGCCGTCGGGCGCTGGATGAAGGGGAACAGCAGCAGCGGCGCGAGCGCCGCCGCGCCGAGCCACAGCCGGGACTGTCGGGAGGTCAGCGTGGGACGGCGGGGTCGTTGTCCAGCGCCGGCCGCTGGGCCATCGCCGGGTAGTACGTCCGGTCGATCTGGCGCGGCTCGTAGACGACCAGGCCGATGACCGGGGTGTCGGTCTGCTCCAGGCTCAGCGCCGCGCTGCGCAGCTGCTCGGGCTTGGTCACGCCGGTGCGCGCCACCAGCACGACGCCGTCGGACAGCGAGGCCAGGATCAGCGCGTCGGCCAGGTGCTCGATCGGAGGCGAATCGATGACGATCATGTCGAAGCGCGAGCGCAGGTGGGCGACCAGGTTGCGCATGTCCTCGCTGTAGAGCAGGCTCGGCGGGTTGGAGGCCGGCGTGCGCGCGGGGAGCAGCGACAGACCGGGCGCCAGCGAGACGAGCGCCTCGTCGGGCGACGCCTCACCGCTCACCACGCCGTTGAGGCCCGGCCCGTCCGTGTGGCCGAGCCGGTTGGACAGCGCGCCGACGCGCAGGTCGCCGTCGACGATCAGCACGTTGGCGCCGCCGCGCACGGCCGCGTAGGCGAAGCCCTCGACCGCCGAGGTCTTGCCCACGGCCGGGTTGTAGCTGGCGAACGTGATGACCTTCAGGCCGTCGTCGCGCGCGCGGAACACCAGGTTGGCGCGCAGCACCTCGTAGGCCTCGCTGAGCACCGGGTCGCCCGGCATCGGCTTGCGCTTGAGCGGGATCGACGCGAACACCGGGACCTGGAGCATCTCCCCGGCGTCCTCGGAGGAGTGCAGCGCCGGGCTCAGGCGCTCGCGCAGCCACACCAGGCCGACGCCGACCAGCAGGCCGAGCAGCGCGCCGGCGATGGCGTTGAGCAGCGGGCGCGGGCGGACGGGGGAGGACGACGCCGACGGCCGCGCGGTCAGCGTGGCGCTGGCGCCCCGCGCCACGCCGTTGGCGATGAGCGTCGCGCTCTGGCGGGTCAGCGCGTTGCGCGCCGCCTTGAGCGACTGGATCTGCTCCTGCACCGCGGGCGTGTTGGCGTCCGGCCCCGAGGAGAGCTGGTCGATGCGGTTGGCGTAGTCAGCGATGATCCGCTGGATCTCGGCCTGCTGCGCGGTGCTCTCCTGGAGCGCGTCGCGCTGGAGGGTGGTGAGGAAGGCCTGGGAGACCTGGGTGGCCAGCCGCTCGGCCTCGGCGGGCGTCTTGCCCTCGGCCTTGAGCTCGACCAGGCCCGTGTCCTGGATCGTCTGCGCGTTGAGCCGGCTCTCAAGGTCGGCGGCGGTCAGGCGACCGCGCAGGACGCGCGGGCGGATGCGCTGGAGGAACGAGCGCGAGGTGAGGACGGTGGCGTAGTTCTTGGCCAGCCCCTGGTTGTCCTGGGCCGACACGTTGCCCTGCTGGGCCGAGGGGGCGCTGACCTGGAAGATCGCCGTCGCCTCGTAGACCTTGTCGGCCAGCTTCGTGGCGAGCACGGACAGCCCGATCCCGACGACGAGCGCGACGAGGATGATCCACTTGCCGCGCCACAGGATGGTGCCGATTCTCTGATCGTCCAAAGTCCCTCTCCCTCGGATTAGCGCGGAAGGATGACAGGTCGGGCCGTCGCCAACTCGCGCCCGTAGAGGTCCATGTGGGCCTCCGCGAAGCCGGGCAGGTCGAAGCGCTCCTCCACCCGCCGCCGCCCCGCTGCGCCCATCCGCCGGCGCAGCGACGGATCGGCGACCAGGCGGGCCAGCGCGGCTCCCAGCGCCTCGGCGTCGCCCGGCGCCACGAGGTAGCCGGTCTCGCCGTCCACCACCATCTCGGGCAGTCCCCCGACCGCCGACGCGACCACCGGCAGGCCGGCTGCCATGGCCTCCAGCACGGAGATGGGCATGCACTCCGAGCGGCTGGAGAGGACGAACACGTCCGCGGCGGCGAGGCGCTCGGGCACGTCGTCGCGCTCGCCGGCCATCTCCACCGCGCCGCCCAGGCCGCCCGCGGCCAGCTCGGCCTCCACCGCCGCGCGGTCGGGCCCGTCGCCCACGATCTCGGCCCGGAACGAACCCGCGGGCGGGACCCGCAGCGCGCGGGCCAGGGTGACGAAGTCCTTGGGCTCGTGGAGGCGCCCGACGCTCACCAGCGTCGGGACCTCGGCGTCCAGCCCGGCGCGCGGCGCGCCGGCCGCGTCGACCGCGTTGGGGATGACCACGCTGCGCCGCGGGTCGCAGGTGCCCGCCTCGATCCCCATCCGGCGCACCTGCTCGACGGGACAGATCGTCATCGTCGCGAACGGGCGCGCCGCCCGCTCGGCCAGGCGGTAGGCGCGCGCGGCGGCGCCGTGGTGCGCGGCGAAGGCCCAGCCGTGGACGGTGAACAGCCGCACCGGGACGCGGGCCAGCCACGCGGCGAGCCGGCCCAGGAGCCCCACCTTGGACGAGTTCAGGTGCACGGCGACCGCGCCCTCGCGCCGGAACAGCCGCACGAGCTCGAACAGTCCCGGCACGTCGCGCCAGCCCACGGAGCGCCCGACCCAGCGCAGCGGGACGTAGCGGGCGCCGGCCGCCTCCACCGCCTCCCGCAGCGGGCCCTCGCCGTGCGCCGCCACCACGACGTCGTAGCGGCGCGCGAGCACGGGCGCCAGGGCGGCGACGTAGGCCTGCGCTCCCCCCACTCCCGAGAGGGTCACCGCGAGGACGATCCGGGGACGGGAGCTCAGACCTGCAAGTTACCCGACACGCTGTAGCTGCCCTGGATACCGGTGGACAGGTCCAGGTACTTGCCGGCGGCGGGGTCGATGCGGTTGTTGGCGATCACGAAGCTCTCGCGCGTCGGGCCGGACTCGTCGGTGCGCGACACGTACATGCCGGCGGCCGTGGTGCGCGAGATGTCGTTGTTGCGCCACGTGCTGGTGCCGGGGACCGTGTCGTACTGGAACCAGGCGATGGCGATGGGGCCGCCGCTGATCGTGTTGCGCTCGATGCGGCTGTTGCGGAACCGCACGCTCACGCCGTTGTCGGAGAAGCCCTTGATCGTGTTGTCGGTGACCACGGCGTCGACCACCTTGAGGTAGATGCCGTGCTTGCCGTAGTCGATCGACGAGTCGATCCCGGTGTCGGTGATCAGGTTGGCGCGGATGGTGTAGCGCGCGCCGATCAGGATCATTCCCGAGTCGCCGGAGCGGTCGACCTGGCTGGCCTCGATGGTCCAGTCGTCGCCCTCGGCGTAGATGCCGACCGCGTTGCGCTCCAGGACCACGCCCTGGATCGTCACGCGGTCGCCCGCGCCCTGGATCCCGTGGGCCACGCCGGGGAAGGCGAGGTTCTGGACGGCGATGTCGCTCTTGTCGCGGAACCACATGCCCTTGGGCAGGACCGCGCGGCCCTGTCCGTAGGAGCCGTAGACGACCGGCTTGCCCCGGGCGCCGCCGCGCTCGGGCATGAGCGTGTCGTCGGAGTAGGTGGCGCCGCCATCGAACAGGACGCCGTCGCCGGGGCTCAGGTCGGCGCGGTTGGCCTGGCGGACCGTCTTCCAGGCCGCCTCGGGGCTGGTGCCGGAGTTGGAGTCCGAGCCGGAGGGGCTGACGTAGTAGGTGGTCCCGGTGATCGCGACGGGGGTGAAGGAGCCCACGCCACCCGCGGAGCCCACGGCCACCGAGGCGGACGCGACGGGCTTGGGGGCCGGCCGGGCGGCGGGCTGGCGCTTGATGTTGCGCACGATGAAGCGGACGACGCGGGAGCGGTAGTTGCCCGCGGCATCGTAGGCCGTGGCCCGCAGGGTGTGGCGCCCGTTGCGCATGCGCCGCGTGTCGAAGCGGACGGAGTAGGGGGCGTGGCTGCGGACGGCCAGGCGGCGGCCGTTGACGCGGAAGACGACGCGGCGGATGCTGCGGTTGTCGCGGACCCGCGTGCGGGCCCGGACGACGCCGGACACCGAGGCGCGGGGACGCGGCGAGAGGACGACGAGGCGGGGGGCGGCGCCGTCCGCATGGGCGACGACCTGGGCCTGCGCGCGGGGCGCGGCGGCCAGGGCCGTGAGGGCGGCGACGGCGAGGGCGGTGACTGCGGCGATGAGGACCCGAATCGGGCGGTCGGCCAGGACCATGGGGAAGACCTCCGGTGCTTCTTCCGACCTGGCTCACCCGGAACAACTCTTTCGGTAGCTCGGCTGACTCGTCCTTGCGGTTCGAGTCCCGGGGCTTTGCGGACCCGCCTCACGGCGGGGGTGCCTTTCTCGGGAGTGCCTTCGGTGCGGAGTACTTGGACGCTTTTTCTGGTGCTCCCTGCTTCGGCGGTTCCCGGCGGGGACTTGACTTGCCTGGACGCCGCCTGGACGCCCTCTGGACGCGTCGCGCCTAGCGGATGCGCCCGGCGCGCTCGCGGATGCGCCGGTTGAGGCGCTCCACGTCGATCCGGCGGCCCTTGAGCACCGCGCGCAGCGTGGTGCGCGTGAGGTCGTCGCGCGGGTTGAGCGCCTGGGCGCGGCGCAGCAGGCCCAGCGCCAAGGCCCGCTCGCCCCGCTGGGAGGCGATCGCGCCCAGCTCCAGCGCGGCGTAGGAGCTGCGCCGGTTGCGGTCCAGCGCCTGGCGGAACTCCTTCTCGGCGCCCGCCAGGTCGTGGCGGCGCAGGGCGATCGTCCCGGCCACGAGCAGCGGGCGCTCGCTGAACGGGTTCATGGACGCCGCCTGGTCCAGACGGTCGTGGGCCAGCTGGAGGTCCTGGGGCCAGGTGCGGGCGGCGCGCCGGGTCTGCGTCTCGGCGATCCAGGGCAGCGCCAGCGAGATCGCGGCGACCAGCGCGAACGCCCCGACGGCGATCGCGCCGATGGGGAAGCGCCCGGGAGGCTCGGGCTCCGTCGCGACGGCGCGAACCGCTCGGCGCGGGAGCAGCCCGCAGGCCAGGCCGATCATCGCCCAGGCCGGCGCGCCCAGACCGGCGAACTCCCAGAACCAGTCCACGGAGCCGTGGACCAGCCAGTACACGAAGCTCACGGTGGCCGCCGCGGCGACGCCGGCCGCCAGGCGGTCGGGCTGGCGGGCCGCGCGCAGCGCGGCCCACAGGGCGGCGGCGATCGCCCCGAGGAGCAGGAGCGCGCCGACGATCCCGGTCTCGGCCAGCGCGCGCATCTCCAGCGAGTGGGGGTAGCGGGGCGACTCGTCGCTGCGCCGGGCGGCTAGGTAGTCCTGGGCGAAGTTGTCCGCGCCCACCCCCGCGACCGGGTGGTCGAGGAAGACGTCCAGCGACACGCGATAGAAGTCGTAGCGGTTGCTCCCCAGGCCCGAGGTGAACAGGCGCCCGCCCTGCTCGTTGGAGTAGCCCTGCTTGAAGGAGTGCCAGCCGTCCCGGACGCCCTCGACGGGCCCGCCCGCCAGGACCAGGCCCGCGGCGCCGCCCGCCAGCGCCAGCGCGATGCCCATGGCGGCCAGGGCGCGGTGGGCGGCGCGCTCGCGCTCGGGCGTGGCGACGCGGCGCTCCAGCACGGCGATCAGCGCCACCACCAGCGCCACCGCGAGCGCGCAGCCGAGGATCGTCGGCGCCAGCGGCGCCACGGCGCCGGTCGCGGACTTCCCCGCGTCGATGAGGTCGGAGGAGTGCAGGACCACCGGGCCGATCGCGGCCAGCGCCGCCGCCAGGGGCAGGAGCGCGGCGAAGTTGCGCACCCGGTCCGGGAGGGCCAGGAACACCACGACCAGGACGATCGGCACCGCGAACACCGAGCCGCGGCTCTGGCCCATCAGCGCGACGCCGGCCAGGATCGTGGCGCAGCCGGCCAGCGCGGAGCGCAGCCACCACGCCACCTCGCGCCGGCCCGAGAGCAGGACGGCCGGCCAGGCCGGGAGCAGGAAGAGCGCCGAGTTCGCGTTGACGTAGGAGCTGGGGTCGGCCAGGCGCTGGGCCAGGTAGTGGTCGAGCGGGAAGCGCGCGCCGTTGACCTGGAGCAGCGTGACCGCGGCGACGATCGTGATCCCCAGGATCCACGCGCACATGGGCAGCAGCGCCGCCTGCCCGCGCATCGGCCACAGCGCGAACAGCGCGAACACGACGAGGTAGAGGAGCGTGCGGTTCGCGCCGTCCCAGGCCTCGCCGCCGTCGTCGGCCCACAGCAGCGAGAGGAAGCTCCACGCCGTGTAGGCGGCCAGGCAGGCCAGCGCGGCCAGGACGGGGCGCGGGACGTCCGCGAGCCGCAGGGGCACCGCGCCGGCCGTGACGGCCAGCAGCGCGACGAGGAACAGGGCGCCCGGGTACCAGTCGGCGGTCAGGTATCCCGCCTCGCTCGTGGCCCACACCGAGAAGATCAGGGTGGCCAGGAGGGCGGGCAGCGCCGCGGGAGCTGCGCTGAGGAGGCTGGTGGGCCGCGACACGCCGGCCACTTATACCCGGTGGGCCGGTTGCCGGATATCCTCCGGCTCGGGGCGGCCTGCCCTGCTCACATGCCCGAATTCAACGTCGTCCCCATGAACAAGACCCTCCTCGTCGAGGGCACCGGCCGCAAGGAGCCCTTCCGCGGCCTGGTGATCGCCATCGGCTGGTACGAGGAGCAGGGCGCCGGCGCGGCGCGCCGGCGGGCCGTGGGCGCCCAGGCGCCGCCCGACATCCACTACCTGGTGAGCGACGAGAGCAAGCCGGCCCCGATCTGGACCGAGGCGCGCCACATCACCTCGCAGCAGTGGTTCCCGCTGGCGCGCTCCGGCGCGCCCTCGGCCTGACAGGCCGGGCCTAGCCCTCGAGGTTGCCCAGGACGTCGTAGTGCCCCAGCGTGGGGCCGAGGTCCAGGTAGCGCCCGGCGCGGCGGTGCAGCAGGTTGGCCCGGATGACGAAGCTCTCGCGTGTCGCGCCCGCCCGGTCGGCCCGGGAGACGTAGATGCCGGCGCTCGTGGTGCTCGTGATCGCGTTGGAGACCCAGGAGCTCGTGCCGGCGTCGCGGTCGTACTGGAACCAGGCGATCCCGACGGCGCCGCCGTCGATCTGGTTGCCCTCGATGTGGCTGTTGCGGTAGCGGACGCTGATCCCGTCGTCGGCGAAGGCGCGGATCACGTTGCCCGTCACCTCGGCGTCGACCACCTTGAGGTAGATGCCGTGCTTGCCGTAGGGGATGGAGCCGTCGCGCCCGGTGCGCTCGATGCGGTTGCCGGTGACCGCCATCCGGCGCCCGACCAGGATGAGCCCGGAGTCGCCGATGTCCTCGATGCGGTTGGCGCCGAGCCACCAGTCCGAGCCGGCCGCGTACACGCCCATGCGCGTGTGCGCGATGGCGGAGTTGGTGAGCGCGATGCGCTGCCCGTGGCCCACGAGCCCGGCGCCGAACATCGCCAGGTGGTCGAAGACCAGGTCGTGGCGGCGGCGGAACCAGATGCCGCCGGGCAGCCGGGCGCGGCCGGCGCCGTACGTGGCGAAGACGATCGGGGCGCCCGGGCCGCCGCTCGTCGGGGGCATCAGGGTGCCGCCGAAGGTCTGGCCGGCCTGGAACAGGACGCGGTCGCCGGCGCGCAGGTGGGCGCGGTTGACGCGCCGGACGGTGCGCCAGGCCCGGACGGGGGAGAGCCCGGAGCGATGGTCCGAGCCGCCGGGCGAGACGAAGAAGGTCCGCGCGTGCGACGCCTCGGGCGCGAGGGCCGCCGCATGGAAGAGCGCCGCCGCCGTCACCAGGGCGAGGACCACGGACCGCACGCTCGTCCGCGGATGCCCGCGCGACACGGGCGCTGATCTGTCTGCCGGGGCCGCCGGCGCGGCTGTCATGTCCGGTCCCGTCCTCCCGTGACGTCGCCGGAGGTCGCTGTCTAGGGCGGTCCCGTCCGGCGTAGCTCTTCGAGCTCGGCCCGAGCGGCCGTGGCGGCCGCCTCCGCAAGCTCGAGCATTTCCCACTGCCCTTCCGTGATGGAGGCTAGCTCGGCCAGCCGCTGGGCGTCGCGGTCACTGGTCATCCCGGCCGAGGCCTCTGACGCGGCGTGGACCTGCATCGACGCGCGCTCGGCCTCGCGGGCGCGGCGCTGCAGCCCGTCGACCGCCTCCCGGAACGTGTCGCGCTCGGCGGTCACGTCGGCCAGCCGCTTGCGAATCTGGGTGGCGCGGTGCTCGGCGTCGGCGGCGGTCTGCCGCAGCTGGGCCAGCACGGCGGGATCGCCCGTCTGCGCCCGTTCGCGCAGCGTGGCCATCTCGGCCCGGGCCTCGTCGGCCGCGGCGGCCGCCCGCTCGGCGCGGGAGCGCTCCTCGCCGATCTGCGCCTCGAGCAGCTCGGTGGTCTCCTGGGCCTCCGACAGCGCCGCCTGCAGCTCGAGGGCGCGGCCGTCGGCCTCGCTCAGGCGCGTCTCGAGCCCCTCGCGCTCGGCATCCGCGCGCTGAGCCGCCTCGCGGGCCTCGGCGAGGGCGGCCTCGAGGGAGTCGGCCCGCGCGGCCCGCTCGAGGACCGCGCTCTCCAGCGCTTCGGCGCGCTGGGTCCGCTCGGCCAGGACGGCCTCGAGCGACTCGGCCCGCGACGCCTGCTCCGCCACGGCCGCCTCGGCCTGGCCGCGAGCCTCCTCGGCGGCGGCCCGCGCCTGCGCGCGGGCGTCTTCCAGGGCGGCTTCGAGAGACTCGGCGCGGGCCGTCTGCTCGGCGATGGCCCCTTCCGCCTCGTCACGGGCACTCTGCACGGCCGCCTCGGCCGACTGGCGCGCGTCCTCGACGGCCGCCTGCGCCTGAGCGCGAGCCTCCTGGATGGTGCTCTGCGCCTGAGCGCGGACCTCCTGGATGGTGGTCTGCGCCTGAGCGCGGACCTCCTGGATGGTGGCTTCCGCCTGCGTACTGGCCTCTTCGAGCGCGGCTTCGAGCGAGTCCGCGCGCGCCGCCTGCTCCAGAACGGCGCCCTCGGCCCGGGCGCGGGCCTCCTCGGCGGCGGTCTGCGCCTGAGCGCGGGTCTCCTCGAGGGCGGCTTCGAGCGCGTCGGCGCGGGTCGTCTGCTCGGCGAGGGCGGCCTCGGCCTGCTCGCGCGTCTCGGCGAGGGCGGTCTCCAGCGAATCCGCTCGGGCGCTCTGCTCGGCGAGGGCGGCCTGGAGGGACTCGGCGTGCGACGTCTGCTCGGCGATCGCCGCCTCGGCCTCCTCGCGGGCGCCGGCGAGCTCGGCCTGGAGGGCCTCGACTCGCCGCTGCTCCTCCTCCAGAATCGTCTCGGTCTCCTGGCGGGCCTCGGCGATGGCGACCTGGATCTGCTCGCGCGTCTCGGTCAGGGCGGCGTCGAGGGCGTCGCCGCGGCGGGTCTGCTCGGCCAGGGCGACCTCCAGGCGCTCGGCCTCGCCGGTGCGCTCGGCCAGCGCCGCCTCGGCCGCCTCGCGGCGCTCGGTCTCCTCGGTGAGGATCGCCTCCGCCTCGCGTCCCGCGTCGGCCAGCCGCGCCTCCAGCGCCTCGCGCCGGGACGCCTCGTCGCGGTTCTCGGACTCCAGCTGCTCGCGCAGGCGCGTCTCCTGCTCCAGCGTCGCCTCCACCTGCTCGCGCAGCCGGGTCTCCTCGTCCAGCGTGGACTCGAACTGCTCGCGCCGGGCGGACTCCTCCGCCAGCGACGCCTCGGCGCTCTGCAGCGCCCGCGCCGACTCCTCCAGTGCGGTCTGGAGCGACGCGCGCTCCGCGGCGTCCTCGAGCAGCCGGCCCTCCAGCGCCTCGCGCCGGCCGCGCTCCACGCCCAGGGCCTCCTCGCCCTGCGCGGTGGTCCGGGCCAGCGTGGACTCCAGCTCGGCGGCCTGCACGCGCACGCGCTCGACCTCGGTCTCCAGCTCGGCCCGCGTGCGGCGCTCGGCCTCCAGCGCCGCCTCCACGGACTCGCGCCGGCGCGCCTGCTCGCCGGTGGCCGCCTCGGCCGCGTCCGCCCGCCGGGTCTGCTCCTCCAGCGCGGCGTCCAGCGCGTCGCCGCGGCGCTGGCCGGCCGTGGCCCGCTCCGACGTCTGCGCCAGCGCGGCCTCCAGCTCGCTCACGCGGGTGCGCAGGTCGTCGACCTGAGCGGCGTGCTGAGCGGCGAGCTCGACCGCCCGGGCCTCCGCGCGCTCCAGGCGCTCGGCCAGCGCGTCGCGCGCGGCGGACGCCTCGTCGAGCTGCCCCTGGAGCGCCGCGCCCGCCCGCTGGGAGGCGGTCGCCTCGGCCGCCAGCTCGTCCGCGCGGCGGCGGGCGGCGTCGCGCTCGGCCTCCAGCGCGCCCCACGAGTCGCGCAGGTTCGTGGCCTCGGTGGTCAGCTCGGCGAGCCGGCGGTCGGTCGCCTCGGCGTGCTCGGACACGGCCGCGGACCGCACCTCGGCCTGCTGGGCGCGCTGCTCGAACGCCTCGACCTGGGCGGTGAGGCGCTCGACGTCGGAGCGCAGCGTGAGGACCTCGCCCCGGGCCGCCTCGCGCTCGCGCTCCAGGTGGGCGCGCTCGCGCCGGAACTGCTCCGTCGCCGCGTCGCGCTCGGAGCCCAGCTCGCGCAGCCGCTCGGCCAGCTCGTCGCGCTGCGCCGCCGCGCGCTGCGCCTCGGCCTGCGTCTCCTCCACGTCCGCGCCCAGCGCACGGGCGCGCTCCTGCGCCGCCTCGGCGTGCGACTCCAGGTCGCTGGCCCGCGAGTCGGCCGCCGCGACCGCCGCCTCCATCTCGGCCACCTGCGCCCGCGCGGCGTCGGCGTCCACCCGCATCCGCTCGGCCAGCGCCTCGGTCGAGGTCACCGTCGACGCGGCCTCCGCGGCGCGCGCCTCGTACTCCCGCGCCCGCGCTTCGGCCTGCGCCGCGCGCTGCGCCGCCGCCTCCGCCAGGGCGCCCAGCTCCTGCGCCCGCTCGGTGGCGCTCTCGACCTCGCGCGCCGCCTCCTCGGCCGCCTGCTCGCGCAGCACCCGCTCCTCGGCCAGCGCGTCGCGCGCCGAGGCCTCGGCGGCCCGGGCCTCCTCGGTGGCCGCCGCCTGCATCTGGGCCGCCGTCTCGGCCGTCTCGCGCGCCGTCTCGGCGCGGCGCATGTCCTCGCGCAGGCGCAGCTGGGCGTGCAGCAGCTCGCGCCGGACGCGGTCGACGTCGGACACCTGGGTCTCCAGCGCGACCAGCGCGGCGCGGAAGGCCTGGAGCTCGGCCGCCGAGCGCCGCCGCCGGCGGTCGGCCTCCTGCCGGCGCGGGGCCTGGCGGGCCTCGTCGACCGACGCGGGCGTCTCGTCGCCGCGGCGCTCGCGCAGGCGGCGCTCGGGGACGCCGCGGCGCTCGCGCAGGCGGCCCTCCGCCTCCCCCGTCGCCTCCACCGGCGCGGGCAGCTCGACCGCCGCTCCCGGGCCGGCCAGCCCGAACACCACCGCCGCGTCCTCCAGCAGGTCCAGCGGCACCGCGTAGCCGGCGCGCCAGCCCTGGTCCTCGTCGGCGCCCAGCCCGGCCGCCGCCTCGCGCGGGTCCAGCGCGGCCAGACGGTGCTCCTCGTCGCCCTGGCGCGCCAGCAGATGGGGCGGCCGGAAGTCGCCCCCGCCCGTGCGCCACCAGCCGCGAACGCGCACGAGCGCGTGACGCTCCGTCGTGGGGATGAACTCGAAGCGCTCGAGCTCGAACGTGGCCTGTTCGCCGGTCAACCCACGGGCGACGATATCCTCTGCGGCCAATGTCGACCTGCCTGGTCACCGGCGGCGCCGGCTTCCTGGGCTCCCATCTGTGCGAGGAGCTCCTGCGCCGCGGCAACCGCGTCATCTGCGTGGACAACCTCGAGACGGGCTCGCTGAGCAACATCGAGCACCTCCGCGACCCCGAGTTCGTCCACCTCAACACCGACATCATCACGCCGTTCTTCGTCGAGGAGGACGTCGACTTCGTCTACCACCTGGCCAGCCCGGCCAGCCCGATCGACTACCTGCGCCTGCCGCTGCACACGCTCAAGGTCGGGTCGCACGGCACGCATCACACCGTCGGCCTGGCCAAGCACAAGCGCGCCCGGTTCCTGCTCGCCTCGACCAGCGAGGTCTACGGCGACCCCCAGGTCCATCCCCAGCCCGAGTCCTACTGGGGCCACGTCAACCCGATCGGCCCCCGGGGCGTCTACGACGAGGCCAAGCGCTACGCCGAGGCGCTGACGATGGCCTACCACCGCCAGCAGGGCGTGGACACGGCGATCGTGCGGATCTTCAACACCTACGGCCCGCGCATGCGCCCGCACGACGGCCGCGCCATCCCGACGTTCCTGCGCCAGGCGCTCCAGGACCGCCCGCTCACCGTGTTCGGCGACGGGTCCCAGACGCGCTCCTTCTGCTACGTCGACGACCTCATCCGCGGGCTCATCGCGCTGGCGGAGTCCGGCTACCACACGCCCGTGAACATCGGCAATCCTCACGAGTTCACGCTGCTCGAGCTGGCCCAGCAGGTCATCGAGGTCACCGGCTCGCGGTCGGAGATCGTCTACGAGGCGCTGCCGCGGGACGACCCGCAGGTGCGCCAGCCGGACATCGCCCTGGCGCGCGAGGTCCTGGGCTGGGAGCCCACGACCGACCTTGCCGAGGGGCTACGCCGTACCATTGAGGCCTCTGGCATCGAGGAGCTGGTCGGCGCCGGACCGTAGGGCCGAGGGCGGCTCCCGGGCATCCGGGGTAAGGGAAAACCGCTACTTCGCGACAGCAAGGATCGTTTCTGCACCATGGCTGACGGAGGCCTCAGACTGAAGGATCGTGCGTCGGCGACCGCGCCCGCGGTCGATCTGCCCGAGCGCGACGTGCGCCGCAAGACGCCGCCGGCGTTCTCCTTCCTGCTGCGGATGGAGACGGCGCGTCGCCTGGCCCGCGTCGCCTCGCTGCTGATCGTCGACTTCGCCGGGATCTACGCCGCGATCCTGTCGGCGCTGGTCATCAAGGCGTCGGTCCGCGGCGGGCTGGACTGGGGCGCCGTCCTGCACGAGACGCGGCGCACGGTCGCCTTCGCCTACCTGGTCACCGTCCTGCTGTTCGCCGGCTCGTCGCTGTACGCCAAGCGGGCCGAGCGGCCCGGCCTCTCCCGGATCGTCGCCGCGCTGTTCGAGGTAATGATCGCCGCGGCGATCTTCGCCGTGGCCAGCGGCCAGCGCTTCAGCAGCTACTACATCTTCTACGGCTCGCTGTTCTTCGCCACGGTCTACGTGGGCCTGCTGCGCTTCGCCTACGAGCGCGTGACCGGCGTGCTGCTGCGCGCCGCCGGCTACCACCGGCGCGCCGTGCTGGTGGGGACGGGCAAGCACATCGAGGCGGTGGCGCACGCGCTGGGCGACTCCCAGCAGCGCCTGGAGCTCGTGGGCTACATCTCGCTGAACCCGCGTCCCGACAACGGGCTGACGTCGCTGGGGCCGATCGACCGCCTGGGCGAGATCCTCGAGCACCACCGGGTGGACGAGGTCATCATCGCCGACCCCGACTTCCCCCAGGACCGCGCCGTCGAGCTGGTCGACGAGTCCCACCAGCGGGGCGTCACCGTGCGGGTCGCCCCGTCGACCATGGAGATCCTCACGCACCGGGCCGAGCTGGTCCCCGGCCAGTCCGTGCCCCTGTTCGAGCTGCGCCCGCCGGTGTTCGAGGGAATCGACTTCGCCGTCAAGCGCACGTTCGACCTGCTCGGCGCCCTGCTGGCGCTGACGCTGTTGAGCCCGCTGCTGCTGCTCATCGCCGGCGCGGTGAAGCTGACGTCGCGCGGGCCGCTGATCTACCGCTCGCCGCGCCCGGGAATCGGCGGGCGGCCGTTCGACTGCCTGAAGTTCCGCACGATGAAGACGGGCTCCGACGCGATGCAGGGCGAGCTGGAGGACCTCAACGAGGCCGACGGCGCGCTGTTCAAGATCCGTCGCGATCCCCGGCTCACCCAGGTGGGCAGCCTCCTGCGCCGGTTCTCGCTGGACGAGCTGCCCCAGCTGGTCAACGTCCTGCGCGGCGAGATGTCGCTGGTCGGCCCGCGGCCGCTGCCCCAGCGCGACTTCGACCGCCTGGAGGACTGGCACAAGAAGCGCTACCTCGTCCTGCCCGGGATCACCGGGCTGTGGCAGGTGTCGGGCCGCAGTGAGCTGGACTTCGACGACCTGGTCCGCCTCGACTTCCTCTACCTCGAGCGCTGGTCGGTCTTCCTGGACCTCACGATCGTCCTCAAGACGATCCCCGCGGTCCTCAAGGGCCAGGGCGCGTTCTAGCCCGCGTACGCTTCCCGCGTGCGCTACCGCTATCTCTTCGAGCAGATGGTGCGCCGCGAGCTGCGCCAGAAGTACAAGGGCTCGGCGCTGGGCGTGGCGTGGTACCTGGTCAACCCGCTGGTGCTGATGGCCGCCTACGCGCTGATGTTCGGCGTCCTGCTCGACGCGGTGCAGATCGACGACTACCCGCTGTTCTTGATCGTGGGGCTGATCGTGTGGGTGTTCTTCTCGCAGTCCCTGCTGTCCGCCGCCACGTCGCTGCTCGACCAGGCGTCGCTGGTCGGCAAGGTGCGCTTCCCGCGCGAGACCGTCCCCGCGTCGGTGGTGACCGTCCAGCTCGTGACCTTCCTGGTGCTGCTGGCGCTGGTGGCCCCGGTCGCGGTGGCGATCCGCGGGACGCTGCGCCCGGAGCTGCTGCTGCTCGTCCCGCTGGTGGGGTGCCTGTTCGCGTTCACGCTGGGCCTGGCGATGGTCGTGGCCGTCCTGCACGCCTACTACCGCGACGTGCAGCCGATCCTGGCCGCGGCGCTGCTGCCGTGGTTCTTCCTCACGCCGATCTTCTTCCGCGTGTCCGACCTGCCGGGGCTGGAGGGCCACCGCTGGGCCGAGGCGCTGCTGCGCTGGGCCAATCCCGTGGCGCCGTTCATCGAGGCGGTGCGCCAGGTCCTCTACGCCGGCGCGTGGCCCGGCGCGGGCACGCTGCTCTACGTCGCCGGGGTCTCGGCGGCGGCGCTGCTCGGCGGGTGGGCGCTGTTCCGCCGCCTCCAGGCCGAGCTGGCGGTGGTGCTGTGAGCGTCCGGCCGGGCGAGGTCGTGCTGGAGGACGCGTCGCGCGCGTTCTCCATGCGCGCCGACCGCGGGACCACGCTCAAGGAGCTCGTCTTGCGCCGCCGGGGCCGGGACGCGGCGCCTGTCCAGGCGCTGGACGGCGTGTCGCTGCGCGTGGCGGCGGGCGAGACCGTTGGCGTGGTGGGACGCAACGGCGCCGGCAAGTCCTCCACGCTGCGCGTTCTGGCCGGGATCGTCCCGCTCCAGTCCGGGCGTGTGGAGGTGGGCGGGCGCGTCGTGTCGCTGCTCGAGCTGGGCGCCGGGTTCGGCCGGGAGTTCAGCGGCCGCGAGAACGTCGAGCTCAACGGCGCGCTGCACGGCCTGAGCCGCGAGGAGGTCGCGGCGCGCATGGACGAGGTGCTGGCGTTCTCCGAGCTGGGCGAGTTCGTGGACTCGCCGGTCAAGACGTACAGCGCGGGGATGCTCGTGCGGCTGGGCTTCTCCATCGCCGCCCACCTGGACGCCGACGTGCTGCTGATCGACGAGGTGCTGGCGGTGGGGGACGAGGGCTTCCAGCGCAAGTGCCTGCGCCGGATCTCCGAGCGGATCGCGGCGGGAGCCACCCTCGTGCTGGTCTCCCACGACCCCGGCGCCATCGAGCGCGTGTGCGAGCGCGTGGTGGTGCTGGACGGCGGCCGCAAGGTCTTCGACGGGCCGGTGTCCGACGGCCTGCTGGCCTATCACCGGCTGATCGGGACCGAGCACGGCGGGGGCGCCTCGGTGCGCTCCGGGCCCACCGCCGTGGCCGACGTGGAGCTGCGCGACTCCGACGGCCGCGCGCGCCAGGTGTTCCGGCCCGGCGAGGCGCTGCGGATCGCGCTGCGCCTGGGCGAGGCGGCGCCGGCGCGGCTGGAGCTCGAGGTGCGCGACGAGTCGGGCCGGCCCGTGTTTCGCACCGCCACCGAGCCGGCGGGCGAGGCCCTGGAGTTCGAGGTCGAGCGCCTGGCGCTGCTGGGCGGCGACTACGACCTCGTGGCCGGCGACCGGGTCGTGCGCTTCAGCGTGGCCGACGAGCCGGGCGGCGAGGGCGTGGTCGACCTGCGCGGGACGTGGCGGGTCGTGGCTGCGTCGGGGGCCGGGCGATGAGCGAGCCGGCCACTCCCGAGGAGGCGGCGGCCGAGGCGGCTCGCCGCGCGCGCGCGCGGCAGCATCCGGACGCCGAGTTTCTCGAGGAGCTGGGCGAGGACACGCGCGGCGGCCTGGCGCGGCTGCACGAGTGGGCGGTGATCGACGTGGAGCCCGACGCGGTCCGCTCGACGCGCCGCGGCGGGGCGCCGGTGACGCGGTTCAAGCGCTTCCTGGCCCGGATGCTGGGCCAGTACCACAACGAGCAGAACGCCCAGATCGGCCGCTTCAACGTGCACCTGCTCGGCTACGTGGCGCAGCTGGAGGAGCGCGTGGCCGAGCTGGAGGAGCGCCTCCGCTCCCAGCCGCCCGAATGAGCGTCCTGCAGCTGCTGTCGGGCGCCGGCCCCTACGACGCCATCACCAACCAGGCGCTGGCCTGGGGGCGGATCCTGGCGGCGGAGGGGATCGCCGGCGAGGTGCTGGCGGCGCAGATGGACCCGGCGCTGGACGGCGCGGTGGGTCGGATCGAAGGGCTAACGGGACGTGTGGAGTCCGACGACCTGCTGGTGATCCACTACTCGGCGTACGCGCCGGCGCTGGAGCGCGCGCTCGCGCTCCCGGCGCGCAAGCTGCTCGTCTACCACAACATCACGCCGGCGCAGTACCTGTGGGAGCACGAGCCGTACGTGGCGATGCTGTGCGCGCTGGGGCGCGAGCGGCTGGCCGCGTTCGCGGGGCGCGTGGACGGGGCCGTGGCGCCGTCGGAGTTCAGCGCGCGCGACCTGGTCGCCGCCGGGTTCGCGGATGTGCGCGTGGACCGGCGGCTGTACGACCTGGACCGGGGGCGATTGGAGCCGGGCTCCGAGGGTGTCGCGGGGTCGGGCGCCGGGCCGACGGTCGTGTTCGTCGGGCGCCTCTCGCACAACAAGCGCCAGGACCGGCTGGTGAAGGCGTTCGCGCTCTACCAGCGGGCGTACGCGCCGGAGGCGCGGCTGGTGCTGCCGGGCAACCCGGGGTCGGGGACGTACGGGCCCTTCCTGGCCGGGCTGGCGGCGGAGGCGGGGGCGCGCGGCGTCGAGCTTGCGGGCGGGCTGCCGCAGCCCGCGCTGAACGCGATCTACGCCAGCGCCGACGTGTTCGTGTGCCTGTCCGAGCACGAGGGGTTCTGCATCCCGCTGCTGGAGGCGCTGCACTTCGGGCTGCCGGTGGTGGCGCGGCGGGCCGCCGCGGTCCCGGAGGTGCTGGGGGACGCGGGGGTGTTGCTGGACGATCCGGACCTGGCGACGGTGGCCGAGGCGATCGACCTGTGCGTGTCGGGGTCCGCGTTGCGCGCCGAGCTGGCGGCGCGGGGGGCTCGGCGGCTGTCGGAGTTCTCCGCCGACGCCACGCGCGACGCCGTGCTGGCCGCCGTGCGGCCGTTGCTCTGATTTGGGCGTCTACGGCGCCGGTTAGGGGGTCGGTTTGGGCCGGGACTCGGCCCTTTGCGACGTTGACTACCTATATGGTTGTTAACGTCGCTAGACGATCTGGACCCTGGTGATCGCGTCGATCATCCGGCGCGTGCAGATGTCGGGGCCGGGGAGGTTTGGGCGTAGGCGCCACATTGTGAACTGCGTGGTCGTCAGGAGCGCGCCGCCGGTGGCGTCGCGGGGGCGGCCGGACCACGTGTAGGCGACGGCGTAGTCGGCGCGGCGCGACTGGGGTGGGTAGGGGAAGAAGGCGTTCAGCGGGCGCAGGGCGCATATGCGGCGGTCGGCGAGCATGTAGTCGGCCCAGAGCTGGTGTCCTCCCGGTGGGATGTCGACGCGGACGGTGGCGGCTGGCGGGAGGGAGCGCGACCAGTCGCGGATGGCCAGGACGTCGCGCGTGACGTAGGCGTTGGTGTCGAGCAGCTCCCGGCGCGAGTTGACCGCCACGGCGACCGCGAGGGCGGCGAGGGCGGCTCCGGCCGCGATGGCGAGGCCGCGCGGCGGGCGGCGCAGGAGCTGGACGAGGCCGACGACGGCGAGCATCGCGGCCAGGGGCCCGGCGAACCCGACCGTCTTGAAGTAGAAGAGCTCGGCCTGGGTGCGGTGGCGGAAGTACGCGGCGGCGATCAGACCGGCCGCGGCGGTGACGCCGAGCGGGACTCCGACGTCGCGGGGCGCGCGCCAGAGCGCGTAGCCCGCCGCGGCGAGCATGACGGCGACCGCGGCGCTGACCAGGACGGTCCCACCCGGGTCGAGCAGGCCCAGGGCGCGATGAAAGGGGATGTTGAGCAGCGCGTTGCCGCTCCAGCCGCCGAGGTCGCCCCACGGCGAGAGGGCGATCGCCGCCGACACCGACTTCTCGACGACGCCGCGCACGAGCACGGCGACGACGGCCAGGGCGGCCACGGCGCCGAGGGCGGCCGGGAGCGAGGGGCGGCGCAGGTGCAGCCGCGAGCGCTCGCGCCAGGCGCCGACCCCGAGGAACAGCAGCGGGAACGGGAGCATCAGCGGGTACGCGAACGCCCCGATCGCCGCGAACAGGACGAGCAGGGCGAGGCCGCGGCGGTCCGGCGCGCGCAGGAAGCCGGCGCCGGCGACCAGGATGAAGGGCAGCGAGAACAGCGCCCAGAGCTGGTTGTAGAAGGGGTGATCGGCGACGTGGATGGGGAGCCGGGCCAGCCCGACGGCGGCCATCGCGCCCAGCGCGGCGGCCGGCGGCGCGCGCAGGCCCACGCGCGCGAGGAGGAAGAAGCCGATCGACACCAGTCCCAGGAGGGCCGCGGCCAGGTAGGGGAACGTTGCGATCGGGTCCAGCCCGCTGAGCTCGGTCACCGCCGCGAGCGGATAGAAGATCGGGTACTTCGAGCGCCAGACGAGCGGTATGCGGTCGACCGGCAGCTCGGCGCGGATCGCCGTCGGCGGCGCGTGACGGACCAGCTCGGCGCTGCCCACGGCGAGCATCACGTCCCCGTTCTGGCCCACCACGGTCCCGAACCCCGACCGCCAGACCGGCGACAGCGCCACGACCGCCACGACCGCGGCGACGAGGAGCGGCCACCCCAGGCGAACCCCGAGCGACTCCCCCGAAGCGGCCGCCTCCGGCGAAGCCGGCGCGACCTCCCGGGCTCCCCCTCGCCGGGCCCTTCCCAGGTGGGCGAGCACGCCGGTTACCGCACCGACCACCAACACCAGCGGCAGCGACACCCCGAACGGCACATGCGCGATCCCCAGCGCCCCCAGCGCGATGGCGGAGACGGCCGCGCCCACCGGCATCACCAGCAGCAGCCGGTACGTCGCGACCGACCGCGGGGTCAGCAGCAGCGCCGGCCCGTACCCGCACGCCACGCACAGCACGACGAACGCGGCTCCGGCCCGCGCCCCGTCGACCACCGCCCGTGAGGCGCCCGCGTGGAACTCCAGGTGCTCCCAGGCGCCGAGCGCGAGCAGGCCGGTGGCGGCCGCGAGGAGCGGCCCGCGGCGTCGCAGCGCGGGGCTCACCGGTCGCGGGCGTGCGCGCGCTGGCGCTCGGTGAACACCCGAGACAGGAACTTCGGGTTGCCCAGCAGGTAGCGGCGCCACATGCGGTGCGGCTCGATGGCCAGGCGCCAGATCCACTCCAGGCCGTTGTCGGCCAGCCAGCGCGGCGCGCGGGGCACGCGGCCCGCGATGTAGTCCAGCAGCGCGCCCACCGTCCAGAGGACGTCCGCGTCCAGGCGGTGGCCGTAGCGCTCGATCCACAGCTCCTGCTTGGGCGTCCCCATCCCGACCAGCACGATGTCGGGCTGCCGCGCGTTGATGTCCTCGATCACGCGGTCGTTGTGGGGCGAGTCGAGGTCGAAGTAGCCGTGGTGGGCCCCGGCGATCCGCAGGTCCGGGTACCAGCGGCTCAGGCGCTTCGCCGCGTCGCGTGCCACCGGCGGGTCGGAGCCGAGCAGGTACAGCGAGCTCCCGGCCATCTCGCACATCGCGGCCAGGCCCCACACCCAGTCCGCCCCCGTCATGCGGTGGGGGACCGGGACCTCGAGGACGCGCGCGGCCAGCCGGACCCCGTAGCCGTCGCAGTAGACGAGGTCGGCCGTCTCCAGCGCGCGGCGCAGCTCCGGGACGGCGCGCGACTCGTTGACCACGTGGGCGTTGACGTACATCACCCGGTGCGGCTCGCCGGTCCCCACCCACGACGCGATCGTGCGCAGCATGTCCGCCGGCTGGGCCAGCTCGATCGGGATGTCGAAGATCCGCGAGGCCACGCGCCCGTCGCCGTCCACGGCGGTCAGCGCGGGCGGGGCGGGGGGAGGCGTCGTGGCGGTGGCCAGGGGCTGGGAGGGGCGAGCCATGCCTGCGCGCATCATAGGCTCCCGCCCCGTGGCCCTGGTCGCCTTCGACGCGCGCGACGCCCACGCACGCATGCCCCACGGCTCGGGTATCTACGCCCGCCGGCTGTCGGAGGCCCTGCGCGCGCGGGCGGCCTTCCCCTACTGGTTCGCGCAGGACGGCGGCCCCGGGCCGGAGCTGTGGTTCGAGCAGGCGCGGCTCCCGCGCGAGCTGCGCCGCCGCGGCGCGTCGCTGATCCATGCCCCGAACTGCTTCCTGCCGCTGCGCCGGCCCTGCCCCGGCGTGGTGACCGTCCACGACCTGGCGTTCCACGAGTTCCCGCACGACTTCGGGACGCGGACGGGCTGGAAGTACCGGACGTTCACCCCGCGGGCGGCGCGGTCGGCCCAGCGGGTGATCTGCGTGTCGGAGTTCACCCGCCGCGACGTGTGCGAACGCTACGGCGTCGACCCCGAGCGCACGCGCGTGATCGGCGAGGCGCCGGCGCTGCCGGCCGGCGACGCCCCGCCTCCGCCCGGCCCCTACCTGCTGGCCGTGGGGGACCTGCGGCCCAAGAAGAACCTCGGCCTGGTGGTCCGGGCGTGGCGGGCGCTGCGCGAGCAGGGCCTGGAGCACCGGCTGGTGCTCGCAGGGGCCGACCTGGGCGAGGGGGCGCGGCTGCGCGAGCTCGCGGGCGACGAGCCGCTGGAGCTGACCGGGTTCGTGGACGACGCGCGGGTGGACGCGCTGCTGCGCGGCGCCGACCTGCTCGTGCACGCCGGCCTCTACGAGGGCTTCGGCCTGATCGTCGTGGAGGCGATGGCCCGGGGCTGCCCGGTGGCCCTGGCGCGGGCGGGAGCGCTGCCCGAGACGGGCGCCGGCGCGGCCGTCTACTTCGAGGCCGACGACGTCGACTCGGCCGCCCAGGCGATCCGGACGGCGCTGTCCGACCGGGAGCGCCTCGCCGCCGCGGGCCGCGCGCGAGCGGACGGGATGTCCTGGGCGCAGACCGCGCGGGCCACCGAGGACGTCTACCGGGAGCTGCTGTGACGCCGCGCTGGGCAACTCGGTGGTGCCGGCGGTGAGGATCTCCTTCTTCATGCTGGCCACCGGCGAGGCGGCCCTGCTCGCCCGCTCCCTCCCGGCCGCGGCCGCCGAGTCGCCCGACGAGCTGGTGCTCCTCGACAACGGCGCCGACGACGCGGTGGCGACGCTGGGCGAGGCGCATGGCGCCCGCGTCGTGCGGCTGGAGCGCCGCGCCTCCTACTGCGAGGCGATGAACGCGGGGATCGCGGCGTGCTCGGGCGAGGCGGTCGCGCTGCTGCAGCCGGACACGTTCGTCGCGCCCGGCTACCGCGACGCGGCGCTGCGGGCGCTGGCGGACCCGGACGTCGGCGCCGTGGCGCCGCGACTCGTGCGGGCCAGCGCCGGCGGCGAGCCGACCGGCGAGCTCGACACCGCGGGGATGGTCGTGGACCGCCGGCGCAAGAACGGCCTGGTGGGCCACGGGACGCCGGCGGACGCGTGGTCGCGGCGCGGCGCGGTGTTCGGCGCCGACGGCGCGGCCGCCGTGTACCGGCGCGAGGCGCTGCGCGACGGCGCGCTGGGCGACGAGGTCTTCGACCCCGACCTGGAGCGCTGGGCCGCCGACGCGGACCTGGCCTGGCGCACGCGGGTCCTGGGATGGACGGCCGTGTTCGAGCCCGACGCGGTGGCCCGCCATATCCGCACGTACTCCCCGTCCACCCGGGCCACGATGAGCGCGGCCGACCGGCGGATGCAGTTTCGCAACCGCTACCTGATGATCGCCAAGAACGACTCGTGGGCCGAGGCGCGCCGCGACCTCCATCGGATCGCCCTCTACGAGGCGCTGGCGCTCGGCCACGCGCTGCTGCGCGAGCGCGAGCTCCTGCCCGCCTATGGCGAGGCGCGCCGGCGACTGCCCGCGGCCCGCGCGCGGCGCCGGCAGATCCAGGCCCGCCGCCGCGCGAAGCGGGTCCCGTTCGGGCTGGAGGCGGCGCCGGCGGAGTAGGCCCCCGCCGGGCCGGTCAGCTCGGCGCGGCCGGGCCCTCCCAGCCGGCGGCGCGCTCGTAGGTCTCCCAGGTGGCGCGGGCGGCGTCGGTCCAGGTCCACTCCGGGGGCGGCGGCGCGGGCCGGGTGGCCGCCTCGGCGGCGGCGACCAGCCCCGCCATGTCGCCCGCGTGCACCCACGTGGCGCGGTCGCCGAGCACCTCGCGCACGGCCGCGACGTCGGTGGCGGCGACCGGCGTCCCGCAGGCCAGCGCCTCCACGGGGGGCAGGCCGAAGCCCTCGTCGTCGGAGGGGAAGACCAGCGCGTGGGCGCCGGTGTAGATGGCGGCCAGGTCGGAGTCGGGGACGTGGCCGGTGAGCTGCACGTCCGGAAGCTCGGAGGCCCAGCGCTGGTGGCGCCCCACCAGCACGAGCGGCAGGCGCCGCGGCGCGGCGGCCAGGGCGGCGACGCGCTTGCGCGGGTCGGGATGCTGCAGGCCGCCCACCCACAGCAGGTAGTCCTCCGGGAGGTCGTAGCGCGCCCGCACCGCGGCCACCTCCTCCGGCGGGGCGGCCCGCAGCGCGGGGGCCGCCGCCTCGGCGATCACGTCGATGCGCTCGCCGGGGAAGTCGAGGAGCTCCACCGCGTCGTTGGCCACCACGTGCGTGGGCACGATCAGCCGTGCCGCGCGGCGGACCGCCAGGTAACGCATCCTGAACCGCACGCCCGTGCGCAGGTACTCGCCGCGGCGCTTGAGCGGCACCAGGTCGTGGAGCGTCACGACCATGGCGCAGGGCGAGCGCAGCAGCGCGCCGTCGATCCACGGGGAGTGGAAGACGTCCGCGCCGCGCGGCCGGTGCGTCTCGACGAGCTCGCGCCCCTCGGCGGTCTCGCCGAGAGCCTCGCGCAGGCAGCGCACGTAGCGCCCGATCCCCCGCGCGTCCCGCGCGCCGCGAACGTCCAGCGCGACCCTCATCCGACCAGCGCCTCGAAGCGGTCGGCGTAGGCCTCGGTGCTGAAGCGGGCGGCGGCGCTGCGGGCGGCGGCGCCCATCTCGTCGCGCCGGGCCAGGACCTCGAGGACGGCCGCGGCCAGGGCGGGGGGATCGCCGGGGGCGACGAGGCGGCCGGTGACACCGTCGTCGACCACCTCCGCGACGCCTCCCACCCGGGTGGCCACGACCGGGGTCCCGACGGCCATCGCCTCGGCGAGCACGGTCCCGAAGGGCTCCTGGCGCGAGGGCAGCACGAGGACGTCCAGATGGCGCATCAGGCCGGGGCCGCCGTCGACCCAGCCGAAGCGCTCCACGCCGCGCGCCCGCGCCTCGCGCTCCACCGCCGCCTCGTACCCGGCATCGGCCTGGAACGGCCCGCCGCCGACCAGGACGACGCGGGCGCCCGGCGCGCCCTCCCGGATCGCCGGCGCCGCGCGCACCAGGTCCAGCGGCGCCTTGCGTGGCTCGATCCGGCCGAGGAAGCCGATGACCGGGCCGTCTCCGGGCGCCCACGGCGCATCGACCGCGGGCGGGTCGAGGTCGACCGCCTCGTAGACCACCTCCGCGCGCAGCGGGCGCAGGGCGTCGGCGGTGGCCCGGGACGCGGCCAGCACGACGTCGGCGCGGCGCCACATCCGCGGCACCCGCTCGACGATGTCGTGCACGCTGAGGACGGTCCGCGCCGGCAGGCCGCGCAGGGCGGGGAGCACCCGTCCGCACACCGTCCCGTTCAGCAGCACCACGTCGGCGTCGCGGGCCAGCGCCCGGGCGCGGGGCCACGAACGGACGGCCGCCGCGCCCGCGCCCCGGCCGAGCCCCCCGACGTCGAGCGTGCGCGCCCCATGCCCGCCGCGGACCGCGGCGTCGAGCACCCCGCCGCTGCCCGGCGCCGTCACCTTGACCGCCCAGCCGCGAGCGGCCAGCTCGCGGAGCAGGCGCAGCATCGAGGTCTCCGCCCCCCCGGGCTCCCGCACCGGAGTGACGGCGAGCAGCCGGCAGCGTGCCATCGGCCGCGACGATACCCGGGCCGCCGCGGCGCCCGTAGCCTCTGCGCCCATGCGCGCCAGCGTGGTGATCCGGGCCCGGGACGAGGCCGCGACCCTCGGGGAGGTCCTGGACCGGCTGGCCGCGCAGACCGCCGGCCACGAGGTGATCGTCGTGGACTCCGGCTCGCGCGATGCCACTCGCGACATCGCGCGCGACCGCGGCGCCCGCGTCCTCGACCTCCCGCCCGCGCGCTTCACCTACGGGCGCGCGCTCAATCTCGGCGCCGCGCAGGCGAGCGCGGACGTCGTCGTGGCGCTCTCCGCCCACGCGTTCCCGCCCGACGCGTCGTGGCTGGACCGGATGGTCGCGTGGTTCGAGGACCCGGCCGTGGCGTGCGCGTTCGGCGAGGTGCGCGACGAGCGCCACGCCCCCCTGCGCGAGCCCGTGCGACAGGACGCCGCGCGCCTGGAGGCCCACCCCCACTGGGGCTACTCCAACTCCGCCGGCGGCTTTCGTGCCGCGCTGTGGCGCGAGCGGCCATTCCGCGAGGACATGCCGGGGACCGAGGACCGCGAGTGGTCGCTGTGGGCCCTGCGCCGCGGCCACGTATGCGTGCTGGACCCGGCGCTCGCGGTGCGCCACGACCACTCGAACGAGTCCCTGCGCGACTCGTGGCGGCGCTACGAGCGCGAGGCGCGCGGGTTCGCCATGTTCCTCGACCTCCCGCCCTACCGGGCGCGCGACGCCGTGGCGGAGTGGTGGACGGACCAGGGCTGGCACCGCTCGCGCGCCCGGGCGCGCCTGGACCCGCGGCGCATGGCGCGCCTGGCGGGGCGCTGGCGCGGGCGCCGGCGAGGCTAGTCCGCCGGGCGCTCGGCCACGGCCAGCGCGGCGCGGGCGATCGGGTCCGCGCCCAGCGTCGCGGGCGTCAAGAGGACCGGCCGCGGGCTGCGGTAGTGCGCCACGGCGATCGCCTGGTGCTGGCTCGCGCCGGTTCGCCGGAACGGGCCGATCGCGGCCGGAAGCGCGGCGGCCGACGCGTCCTGCGCGACCAGCGCCAGCTCGTCCACGGTGGCGCCGCCCGCGCCCAGCGGCGCCTGGAGAGCGCCCTCGCGCTGCCGGTACACGCGCAGCGCCCGGTGGGCCCAGGGCGGCGTGAAGAGCACGAGCCGGGCCGGCCGCGGCGGGCCCACCGCGCGCGCCACGTCCCGCCAGGGCGGGCGGCGCAGCGCGGGGTCCGCGGCGACCGTCACCGACACGGCGAGGCCGATCGCGCACAGCGCCCCGGCGGCGATCAGGCCGGCCCGGCCGGCGCGCGCCGCGCCCAGGCCCGCCGCCAGCGCCACCAGGAACGGCACCACGGCGACGATGACGTCGCGGTCGAAGAAGTAGCCGTTGCGCACCAGGGCGATGGCCAGCGGCACGGCCAGCACGAGCCCCGCCACGCCGAGCGCCACGCCCGCGCCGTGGCGCTCGGCCGGCTCCCCACGCGCCGCCAGCGCCCAGAACCCGGCGATCACGAGCAGCGCCGCCGCCACGCCGTAGCCCCGCGGTGGCGCGACGCGGACCGCCACGTTCACCAGTCCGACGTGGGCGGTCAGCAGCTCGTGCACGACCTGGCCGAGGCGCAGGTCCAGCGGGATGTTCCCGATCCACGACGGGTCGTTGGGGCCGCTCGTCTGGTCGCGCGCCAGCGGCGCCAGCGCGAGGCCGGTCACGGCCACGGGTGCGGCGGCGAGCGCCACGGCCCGCCGGGCGCCGGGCAGGCGCAGGAGCAGCCACACGGCCTCGGGGAGGATCAGGAAGCCCGCGACGTAGTGGGTGGCCAGCGCGAGCGCCGAGGCAATCCCCCAGGCGGCGAGGTCGCGGGGGCGCGGCTCGCGCAGCGCGCGGGCGAAGAACCACAGCGACAGCGCGGCCAGCAGGACGAGCAGGGCGTACGCGCGCGCCTCCTGCGAGTACCAGACGAGCATCGGGTCGAAGGCCACGAGCGCGGCGGCCACCATGCCGGCGCGCCGCGACACCAGGTCCCGGCCGATCCAGTACGCCACCGGGATCGTGGCGGTGCCCGCGAGCGCCGACAGCGACCGCAGCCCCACCTCGCCCTGTCCGAACACCTTCGACCAGACCCACAGCAGCGCGAAGTACAGCGGCGGCGTCGCCTCCTGGTCGCGCACGGCGGAGAACGTGGCGCCGAGGCCGGGCCGCAGCACGGAGAGGGTCCCGGCCTCGTCGTACCACAGGCTCTGCGCGTCCAGCGTGGCCAGGCGCAGCGCGGCGCCCGCGACCACGAGGCCCCCGACGACCCAGCTCGCGCGCCCCCCGTGGCCGGACATGCGCCGCAACCTACATGTGCGACCGTCCCGGCATGCGCAGCTGGTACGAGGAGGTCTGGGAGCAACTCCCGGGCGACCTGACCCCGGAGGCCGCCGTCCGGCGCCGCGACTTCCTGCTCTCGTGGGTTAGCCCTGGCGACCGCGTGCTGGACCTGGGCTGCGGCGACGGGACGTTCACCGCCGCGCTCTCGGAGTCCGGCACGCACCCCACCGGCGCGGACGTGGCCGAGGCCGCGCTGCGCCGGGCGCGCGAGCGCCACCCGGGCGCCGACTACGCGCGCATCGAGCCGCACGGGCCGTGGCCGTTCCCCGACGCCGGCTTCGACGCCGTGTGGGCCGGCGAGGTCATCGAGCACGTCGCCGACACCGAGAGCTGGGTCAACGAGGTCCGCCGGGTGCTGCGCCCGGGCGGCCGGCTGCTCGTCACGACGCCGCGCGTCGGGCCGCTCGCCCGGGCCCGGCGCGCCCCGGACCCCCGCGGCCAGCACCTGCGCTTCTACACGCGCCGCACGCTGCGCGACCTGCTGACGGACATGGGGTTCACCGACGTCCACGTCGCCGCGCGCCGCGGGCTGCTGCTGGGGAGGGCCGTGCGGTGAAGCCACCGTGAGGGTCCTGATCGACACGACCTACTCCAGGCGCGGCGCGACCGGCACCGGCGTCTACATCGAGCATCTCGTGCCGGCTCTGCGCGACCTCGGGGTTGACGTGGTCGAGGCCGCCAACGAGCGCCGGCGGGCGCCCGCGGGCGGCGGTCCGGGCTCGCTGGCCAACGCCGCCCAGGACGCCCGCTGGAGCCTGGTCGAGCTGCCGCGCCGCGCCCGCGCGGCCGGAGCCGATCTCGTCCACCACGCGCTCCCCGCCACGTCGCCCGGCGTGCGTCAGGTCGTCACCGTCCACGACGTCGCCTTCGAGCGTCTCCCCGACGCCTTCGATCCCCGCTTCCGCGCCTTCGCCCGCCGCGCGCACCGCCGCGCCGCCCGGCGGGCCGGCGCCGTCGTCTGCCCCTCCGAGACCACCGCCCGCGACGTGGCCGCGCTGTGGGGCATCGCGCGCGAGCGGATCGTCGTGGCGCCCCACGGCCCCGGCCAGGCGCCCTCCGAGCACGTGGCCGACGAGCACTTCCTCTACGTCGGCGACGCCGAGCCGCGCAAGAACCTCTCGACGCTGCGCGCCGCCCACGACCTCTACGTCGCGCGCGGCGGCACCGTGCCGCTGGTCGTGGCCGGCGGCGCCGGCACGCGCGTGGACGGCGACGAGCTGGCCGCCCTCTACGCCCGCGCGCTCGCGCTGGTGCACCCGGCGCTGCACGAGGGGTTCGGGATGACGCCGCTGGAGGCGATGCACGCCGGCGTGCCCGTCCTGGCCGCTCGCTCCCCGGGCGTCGTGGAGACCTGCGGCGACGCCGCCGCGTACTTCGATCCCCACGACCCGGCCGACCTCGCCCGGGCCCTGGCGGACCTGGCCGGGGACGCCGCCACGCGCGCCGACCTGGCGGCCCGCGGCCGGACGCGCGCGGCCGGCTACGGGTGGGAGCGCTCGGCGCGCGCACACCTCGCCGCGTATACCTTGGCGTTGACATGAGGGTCGCGATCCTGGGCACGCGCGGGATTCCCGCGTCCTACAGCGGGTTCGAGACCGCGGCCGAGCAGCTGGCCGCGCGGCTGACCGAGCGCGGGCACGAGGTCATCGTCTACTGCCGCCCGCACGTGGTGGACCGCAGCCTGGAGGAGTACCGCGGGGCCCGCCTGGTCCACCTGCCCACGGTGCGCAACAAGTATCTGGACACGTTCGTCCACACCTTCCTCTCGGCCGTCCACGCCGCGCGGCGGCTGAAGCCCGACGCGGCCCTGTTCTTCATCGCCGGCAACAGTCCCATGTGCCTGATCACGCGCGCGGCCGGGATCCCCACCGTCATCAACGTCGACGGACTGGACTCCGACCGGCGCAAGTGGCCCCGCCTGGCCAAGGCCTACCTGCGCGCCGCCGAGCGCACCGCGCCGCGCTGGGCCGACGAGGCGATCACCGACTCCCACGCCGTCGCCGAGGTCTTCGCCCGGCGCTACCACGAGAGCATCGGCGTGGTCCCCTACGGCGTGGAGGACCCGGGCTACGACGGCGACGGGACGCTGCGCCGCCTGGGGCTGGAGAAGGGCCGCTACATCCTGTTCGTGGGGCGCCTGGAGCCCGAGAACAACCCGCACCTGCTGGTGGAGGCGTTCGCGCGGCTGGACGAGGCCGTCGCGCGCGGGATGAAGGTGGTGATCGTGGGCGGCGCGCCCTACGCCGACGAGTACATCCGCAGCGTCATGCGCCGCGCCGATCCGCGCGTGATCTTCCCGGGCTACGTGTTCGGGCGCGGCTACTGGGAGCTCCAGCGCCACGCCTACCTCTTCTGCGCGCCGACCGAGGTGGGCGGCACCCACCCGGTCATCCTGGAGGCGCTGGCCGCGGGCAACTGCGTGCTGGTCAACGACCACGCGCCCAACGCCGAGACGGTGGGCGACGCCGGCTTCTACTTCTCCGGCCGCGAGGGAGTGCCCTCGCTGGCCGCCCAGCTCGAGCGGCTGCTCGGCGACCCGGAGCTCGTGGCGTCCTACCGCGAGCGCGCCCGCGAGCGGGCCAAGCGCTACTCCTGGGACGCCGTGGCCGACCAGTACGAGCAGCTGCTGCTCGAGGTTCGCGCGCGCGGCGGTCCGGGCTCGCTCCCGCCGGACCTGGTGGACGCCGATCCGGCGCCGACCACGCCGATCGCGGCCTGACGGCCGCGGCCGCCTAGCCGATCGTCACGGGCGCCGGCCGCGAGACCAGGCCGTTCCAGCGCAGGCGCACGACGCCGCTGCGGGAGAACCGCACGCGCGTGTCCACGTAGTTGCGCAGGCTGCGCGTGGTCACGCGCTTGACCGTCCGCCAGTCCGCGCCGCGGGCGAAGGACTTGAACTGCACCTCCACCGTCTGCTGGCTGGCGTTGGGCGCGGGCCGCGCGGCACCCCACACGCGGAACGTCGCCGGGCGGCGCCGGCGCGCGGCCGGGATGAAGATCGGCATCCGGTAGGCGTCGAAGGCCTGCTTGACGTCGCCGCCGCGCTCCATCAGCCCCGTCTGGAACGAGCTCCAGTACTGGAAGGAGTTGGACGGGTACTGCGTGTAGGGCGGCGCGTCGACGAGCAGGAACTGGTGGGCCGAGCGCACGCGCCCGTTGACGTAGCCCATGTACTCCGCCTGGTTGATGTAGGTGGCCTGGAGGTACTGCGGGAAGCCGAACGGGTCGGGCGGCCGGCTCTGGTAGCCGAACTCGGTGTTGTAGATCGCCAGGCGGTTGCGCTGGCGGTACACCGCGGCGACCCGGTTCAGCGAGGAGGTGAGGCGGCCCAGGTCGGCCATGCCCACGTCGTCGGCGTTCGCGGCCCGGATCGCCGGCGGCGTGAGCAGGGAGTAGGGATGGTGCGCGTAGCCCGAGGACTGGAACAGCACGGGATGGCGCTGCGGGAAGTCCGAGACCTGGTTGACGGTGGGACAGCCCAGCGCCTCGGCGGTCGCGCCGCGCAGCGGCCGGAAGCGCGTGTCCACGCAGTACAGCGCGCGCAGGAAGCGCAGTGGGCGCATGTTCGCCTCGGCGTCGCGCTCGCCGCCGCCCTTGGGGGCGGTCTCGCCGACCAGGATCGTGTCGCCGCCGTGCCCGGTCTTGACCAGCGAGTCGAACGCGGCGTCGGCCAGGTTGCGGTACATGCGCGGCGACGCCTCCTGGCGGTCCACGTACTGCGGCGAGAGGAACACGCGCTGGTTGGGCTCGTTGAACAGCGACCAGTACGAGACGCGCGGCAGCGTGGCCTCCGCCTGCTCGGGCGCGGCCGGCGACGGCGTCAGCTGCGGGCCGAACTGCACGTCGATCGGCAGGGGGTTCGGGTTGGGCGGCGGCGGCGGGGGTGGGTTCTGGTTGCCGGGCGGCGGGGTGTACGTGCCGCTGTAGCGCGTGGCCACCGCCCACGCGAACAGGCCGAAGTCGCCGGCCGACGGGTTCACGATCCCGCCCTTGCCGCCGGACGCCCAGTCGGGCGCGGGTCCGCCGATGTTGAAGTTGATCTGGATCCCGCGGTCGTAGGCCAGGCGGACGAGGTCGTCGTAGCGCTTCCAGTTCTGCCGCGGGTAGGCGGCCGGGTCGGCCTGGCCGCCGCCGGAGAACTGCGGGCGGGTGTTCGAGTCGCCGCTCGGCGCCACCAGGCGCCAGGACACCGACACGCGGACGCGGTCCACGCCGAGCGCCTGGAGGGTGTCCAGCGTCTTGCCCACCACCGTGCGCGAGGGGTAGAGCAGCTCGGCGTCGTCCTGGAACATCGCCTCCTGGCCCGTGGACCCGAGCGCGGGGACGGCGGCGACGAGGGCCGCGAGCAGCGCGGCCGCCGGGATGCAGAGGCGGCGGATCACTTCGCCAGCTTCGACAGCCGGTCGAGCACGGAGTTGCGCTTGGCGGGCCCTCCGGGCTTCACCGGGCGCCGCGGCAGGCGCCGGTAGGCGTCCAGGAACAGCCCCTGCGCCGCGGGCGACTTGGGGTCGAGGAACAGCGCCGCGCGCGCGGACTGGAAGGCGACGGTGGGCTGGTTGAGGACGTTGAGCTGGTAGGTCGCCAGCTGGGTCCAGCTATCCGGGTTGGCCGGCTGCAGGCGCACCGCCTGCTCGAGCGAGCGCTGCGCGGCGTCCTTCTGACCCGCGGCGTCCTGGACGGTCGAGAGGTCGAACAGCGGCCGCAGGCCCAGGGGGTTGCGCTGGTGCGCCGCGCCGGCCTGCACGAGCGCGTCGTTGGGACGGCCCTCGGCCAGCGCCGCCAGCGCGGCGTCGCCCGCGCGCTCGGCGCGCAGCGGCTGCCAGATCGCCCAGGCGCCGGCCAGTCCGATCGCGGCCACCAGCGCGGCCGTGGCCACGCGGGCCTCCACCGGACGCGCGCGCGGCGGACCCGGCACGCCGAGCGGCCCGCGTCCCGCCACGTAGCCGGCGCAGGCCATGGCCACCACGCCGACCGCCGGCACGAGGTAGGTCCAGTCGATCATGGAGTGCGCCGCGAAGGTCACGACGATGGCCAGCAGGGTGAGGATGGCCACCCGGTCGCCGTTCACCGGGCGCCGGGGCGCGGCGCGGTCCACCAGCCGAGTGACGGCGCGCGGCAGCCCGGCCACGCCGGCGGGAATCCGCGTCAGCCGCCGGCCCAGCGCCCGCGCGCCGGCGGGCAGCCGGCGCGGGTCCAGCGTCGGCGTGCGGCGCGAGCCCAGCGTGCGCGCCGCGGCGAACCACAGCCCCAGGACGAACAGCAGCGACAGGACCAGGCCCACCGCCCCGAGGTCGGCGGCCGTCTGGGGGATGTAGCCGTGCGCGTGCTGGACCTCCAGCGGGTCCTGGCGATAGCGCTTGCGGGCCACCGCATAGCCGCCCGCCCCCGTGCCCAGGACGGGGTGCGCCTCGAAGACCCGGCGCGCCTCGTGCCAGTAGGAGCCGCGGCGCGTGCCGATGGACTTCAGGCGCTCGGGGCCGTACGTGGTGCCGGTGGCGCTGTGGGAGAAGAAGTTGTCCCAGGCCCGGTGGGCGCGCGCGCTCGGCCCGCCCCCGGTGATGGACAGCGCGATCACGCCGGCCAGCAGGGCGCCCGCCCCGCCCGCCGCCAGCGCCAGGCCGGCCTGCCCGCGGCGGCGCTCGGACAGCGGCCGGCGGTCGGCGTAGCGGTTGACGGCCAGTCCGATCAGGAACACCACCACGCCCATCAGCAGGCAGAACATCGCCAGGTCGCTGCCCGTGTCCACGCGTTGGGCCAGCGGCGCGCGGTCCTTGGACAGCGCGTCCTGGCCGAACGCCCACACCGAGATGGCCAGGGCGCCCGCGCCGCCGACGGCGCCGACCAGCGCGCCGCGCAGGCGCAGCGGTACGAAGGCGAACCAGAAGGCCAGCCCGACGACGAGCGCGATGAGCGCGCCGCGGGAGTAGGACAGCGCGACCACGACGCCGGCCAGGGCGAGCAGCGGGTAACCGAGCGCGCGCAGCGCGGGGGGCCCCTCGCGCCACGCGCCCAGCCACAGCGCGCCCGGCAGGGCGAAGGCGGCCAGCAGGCCCAGGGCGTTCCAGTAGTCCAGCGGGTCGCGCATCCGGGCCAGCGACTCCGTGGAGTTGAAGGTCACGGGGTACGCCTTCAGGACCAGGGCGATCCCGCAGATGGCCGACGCGCCGCCCAGCACCCCGGCCACCATCGCGCCGGCGCGGCGCGGCCACAGCCGGGCGATCCCCACTCCTCCGGCGAACACGGCCAGATACGCGATGGCGCGGTTGGCGTCGGCCCAGGCGCGGTCGGGCGAGATGGCCCACACGACGGACACGGCCGTCCAGGCGGTCAGCGCGGCCAGCGCCAGCAGCGCCGGGTTGCCCCAGCGCCGCGCCGGCGTGGGCGCGACCAGGACGCCCGCCGCGGCCAGCGCGGAGCCGGCCAGGGTGAGGACGACCTCGACCAGCGTCGTCGCGCCGAGCGACACGCCGCCCTTGGCCACCAGCGCGGCCAGGACGATGGCGGCGCCGAGGCCGATGGCCAGCTTGGCCGCCGTGCCCGGGCGCGAGTGGCCCGGGTCCGACGCGGTGGGCGCCGGGCCCGCGGCCACCGGGGCCGGCCTCTCGGTCGCGTCGCCGGGGGACGCCGACCGGCCGTCGGCGCCCGTCGGGTCGGCTACCGGCGGCGGCTCAAGCCCGGTGGGGGAAGACACGGTCGAAGACGCGGAGGACGGGCCCGGGAGCGCGCCAGCCGCGCCCGCGCGCTCCGGTCAGCGTGGTGGCCAGGGCGCCGAGCCCGAACAGGATCAGGACCACGAGCAGCGGGCCGGGCAGCGCGTGGCGCAGGGCGGCCTCGGTCACGCCGCTGCCGCCGGGCGTGATCGGCTCGCCGGCGATCGCCACCGGCGCGCCGGCGGCCGCGCCGTTGAGCGCGTTCGTCTCGCCCGGCGTGGTGGGGGCGTTGTTGGCGGGCGGCGGGGTGGTGCCGTCGAAGCCGGTGACCGGCGGTCCGCCGGTGCCGCCGCCCCCGGGCAGGCTGGGCGTGCCGCCGCCGCCGCTCGAGCGCTGGCGGGCGTCGCGGCTCTGGGCCGACTGGATGATCCGGCGGCACTCGGTGTACTCGTCGACGTCGCTGGGCAGGCTCTTCAGGGCGCCGGTGTAATCGCTCTGCGAGTGGGTGCTGTCGATCTTCCCGTTGTCGGTGCAGTCGCGGATCACGTCGCGCGAGGTCGCGGACGCGCCGGCGGGTGCCAGCAGGCAGAGGAGGACGGTGAAGAGGAGGGCCCGGCGCATGTGACGGAGCGGGGAGCGACTTCCCCGGACGGTGCGAGCGGTCAACGGTATCAATGCGACTCCTCCGCCGAGCCGCCGGCGGCGGCGTCGTGGCCGGCGTCGCGCAGCGCCCCGGCCATCCCCTCCGCCCAGGCGGCGTGTGTGTACGGCGCGACGTCCTCGCGGGCCGCGGCGCCCAGGCGGGCGCGCAGCGCGGGGTCGTCGCGCAGCCGCACCAGCGCTCCGGCCAGCGCCGCCTCGTCGCCGGCCGGGACCACGAGCCCGTTGCGCCCGTCGCGGACCAGGCCGCCGGCGGCGGCCCCCACGGCGTCGGTGGCGATGACGGGGAGTCCCTGGTGCATGGCTTCGTTGACCACCATCCCCCACGGCTCGCGGAACGTGCGCGTGGGAATCGAAGGTACGACCAGAACGTCCGACCCCGCGTAGAAGTTGCGCACCTCCGTCGGCGGGCGATCGCCCTCGTAGAGGGTCCCGGGGGCCGCGGCCCGTGCTCGCTGCGGACCGCGGCCCACCAGGACCAGCGCGGTATCCGACGCTTCGGGGCCTGTCATCCGCCAGGCGCGGAGAAGCGTTCCCACGCCCTTTTCCCGCTCCAGGCGACCGACAAACAGGGCCTGGAATCCAGCGCGCCGGTCGGGAGCCTCCGCCGGCGCCGTCCAGAAGGCGCGATCCACCGCCTGGGGCGCATCGCGCACGCGCCGGGCGCCGCGGGCGCGGACGTAGGCGCTGACGTGCGGTCCGTAGGTGGCGACCGCGTCGGCGTGCCCGTAGACCCAGCGCACCAGGGGGTATCCGGTTAGGCCGGCCGGGCCCGCGGGCTGGGCCCACAGCGTCGCCCACAGCACGAACGGCACGCGGGCGCGGCGGGCGCCCAGGTACGCGGCGGGTAGGGCGGTGCGGCCCACGGTGCCGGCGATCACCGCGCCGTAGCGCCCGCTCGCCGCCAGGCGCCCCGCCTCGCCCGGGGTCACGTGGCGGGCGGGGAACGGGAGGTCGGCCGGCTCGTGGCCCACGCCGCCGTGGCGGACCCGTCCGCCGAACAGCGCGAACTCCACGTCGAGACGCTCGGCCAGCGCCGCGAAGGCGCCGACGCGGTGGGGCGGGGCGTAGTTGGTGACGAACAGGACGGGGGTCATCGCCCCAAGGCGGCCTCGTAGGCCGCCACGGTCTCGCGTCCGCAGAGCTCCCAGGTGAAATGCTCCTCGACGGTCGCGCGGGAGGCGGCGCCGAGCTCGCGGGCCCAGGCCGCGTCGGTGAGCAGCCGGTCGATCTCCGCGGCCAGCGCCTCCACGTCGCCGGGCGGGACGAGCCTGATCCCGTCTCCGGCGGCGGCGATCTCCTGCGGCCCCCCCTCGCCGCGCGCGCCGATGGCGGGCACGCCGCCGGCCATCGCCTCGACGTAGGCGACGCCGAACGCCTCGTCCACGCTGGGCAGGACGAAGGCGTCGGCCTCCCACGCCGCCCGGCGGGCGTCGGCGGGGGCCAGCTGGCCGCGCAGCTCCACGCGCTCCGCCACGCCGAGCGAGGCGGCGAGCCCGCGCAGCGGCTCGCGCTGCGGGCCGTCGCCGACCACGACGTAGCGCAGGTCGGGATGGCGGTCGCGCAGCGTCCACAGCGCCCGCACGACGTCGGCGTGGCGCTTGCGCGCGACCAGGTGGGCCACGGTCACCAGCGTGGGCGGTCGCTCGGCGCGCGGTCCGCCGGCCAGTCGGTCGGCTCCCGGCAGGTCCGTGCCGAGGTGCACCACGCGCGTATCTCTCGCACCGTGCTCGCGGGCCAGGGCGGCGGTTTGCGCGCTGTTGGCCAGCACCAGGCGGGAGTGGGCCAGCGCGCCCTCGACGGCGCGCCGGGCGCGCGGGCCGCGGTGGACCGTGGACAGCACGTCGCCGCCGTGCACGGACACGACGAGCGGCGCCCGCGGCAGCGCGCGGCGCACCGCGTCGCCGGCCGGGGCGGCGTAGTGGGCGTGGACGAGGTCGAAGGGGAACTCGGCGCGCAGCGCGCGCAGCTCGCGGCGCAGCCCCGGCGCCGCCCAGGCGCCCCAGGACCCGTAGGCGCGTCCGCGGGGCGGCGAGAGGTAGCGCACGTAGCGCACCTCGATGCCGTCGAGCTCCGCGCGCGCGGGCTGGCGCAGCGGCGCCAGCGCCGCCGCGGCGTCGCGCGCGCGCAGCGCCGCGGCCGGGGGGACCGGCCGGTGGAGCACCACGACCCGGACGTCGGGGCCCGCGTCGCGCGCGGCCAGCGCCTGGCGGTGCGCCCACACGCCGAGCACCGGGTCCTGCGCCCGCGGGTAGTACTCGGCGACGACCGCGACCCTCACCACGTGCGGTGGGCGACCAGGGTCCG
The DNA here is from genome assembly GCA_033856025.1 of Solirubrobacteraceae bacterium. Lineage (GTDB taxonomy): Bacteria > Actinomycetota > Thermoleophilia > Solirubrobacterales > Solirubrobacteraceae > AC-38. The sequence continues at coordinate 69,441 of JAWVFQ010000001.1, forward strand.
GTTCGCCTCCTGCATGGGGAGGTAGGGGCGGCCGGCCAGGAACGCCTGCGCCTCGGCGGTGGCCCGCGCGCGGTCGTACGTCGCGGCGATGCGCGACTGGACGTGGGCGATCGGGGTCGCGTCCACCACGCCGATGGGCCAGCCGTGCTCGCGCGCCACCGCGGCCCAGTGGACGTCCAGGCCCCACCCCATCCCGGCCTCGGGGAAGGGCAGCAGCGCCGCGAAGGTGTCGGAGTGGAAGGCGGTGACGGGGCCGATCTCCACGAACCCGGTCTCGCGCACCACGCCGCCGCGGCGCCGCCGCGTGACGTCCCAGGCGGCGTTCGAGCGGCGCCGGTGGGCGGGCTGCGCCAGGCGCAGGCCGAAGCGCTCGGCGCAGAAGACGAACGTGTCCAGGAAGCCGGCGGGCAGCGCGACGTCGTCGTCCACCGCGATCAGCCAGTCGTATCCGGCCGGCGGGTGCTCGGCCAGCAGCGCGTTGAGGTTCTGGAACTTGGTCCGTCCCCCCGTGCCCGGCGCGATGGCGAAGTCGACCTCGTGGCGCGAGCGCGCCAGCTCGGCGCGCGCCGCGTCCATCAGCCCGGCGCGCTCGGGGCGGTCCACGCCCACCACCAGGACGCGGCGACGCGGCGGGGCGGCTCGGGCGGCTCGGGCCAGGCGCCGGCGGCGTCGCGTCAGCGCGTCGTCGAGATCGGCGAGCGCGTCATGGGCCGTCGCCACGACGGCGCGGCGCCCCTCGACGTTGCCGCTGCGGCCGGAGAGGTAGTCCGGGCCGCGCACCGGGCCGGGGTCGGCCAGCTCCTCCAGGCGCCCGATGGAGTGAGCGGCCATGACGATGCCGTTGCCGCAGCGCCGGCGCGCGACGTGCCACAGGCAGCCCGCCAGCACGCGCAGCTCGCGGGCCAGGCTGGGCGGGGAGCCGCGGCGCGCGTCGTAGCGCCGGCCGCTGCGCCCGCGCGCCCGCGCCGTGCCGACCAGAGCGCGCAGCGTGGTCTCGGGCCGCGCGCGGCGGTGGTCGAGCCCGGCCGCCGCGACGTAGCGCACGCGCCCGTCGGCGGCGCGCACGCGCGCCTGCCACTCCTCCTCGTCGCCGTAGAGCTCCAGGCCGGCGTCGAAGGGCCCGGCGCGCTCGATCGCGCGGCGCCGCACCGCCAGGTTCGCCCCCCACAGGACGTCCACGTCCACGTCGCGCGGGCCGTGGTCCTGCGCGGTGATGGGCGGGGACTCCCGGCCGCACATCGGCACCCGGCAGCCCTCCAGCCGGGCGCGGATCGGTCCGCCCAGGACGTCGGCACCGCGGTCCGCCTCCGCGGCCTCGATCAGGGCGCGCAGCCAGCCGGGAGGCGCCTCGACGTCGTCGTCCACGAACGCGACGAGGTCGGCGGAGGTGTGCTCCAGCGCCGTGTTGCGCGCCGCGTTGAGCCCGCGGCGCATCCCGTGGGCCACCCACTCGGCGCCGTGGCGCTCGGCCACGCGGCGCGTGGACCGCGGATCGGCGCTGCCGTCGTCGACCACGAGCAGGCCGGCGCGCTGCGCGCGCGCCTGGGGGGCGACGGAGGCGAGCGCGACCTCGAGGTAGTCCGCGCGGTCGCGCGTGGGGACGACGACGGAGACGGACGGCATCGCCGGTAGTGTCGCGGACTGTTGATCCTGCTCCTGCACAACCGCTACCGCACGACGGGCGGGGAGGAGCGCGCGGTCGCGGATCTGCGCTGGCTGGTGCGCGAGCACCTGGGCGAGCCGGCCGAGGTGCTGGAGCGCGACTCGGCGCGCCTGAGCCCGGCCCGCGCGGCCGCCGGGATGCTGCTCGGCGGGCTGGAGCCGGCGCACGTCGGCGAGGCGGTCCGGCGCACCGGCGCGCGCGTGGTGCACGCGCACAACGTCAACCCGGTGTTCGGCCGCCGCGCGCTGGAGGCGGCGCGCGACGCGGGCGCCCGCGTGGTCCTGCACCTGCACAACTACCGGCTGGTCTGCGCGCCCGGGACGTGCTTCACCCGCGGCGAGGACTGCACCCGCTGCCACGGGCGGCGCACGTGGCCGGCCGTGCGCCTGAACTGCCGCGGGTCGCGCACCGAGTCGGCGGTGTACGCCGCCGGGCTCGCCCTGCACCAGCGCGGACTGGCCGAGGCCTGCGACGCCTTCGTGGTCCCGAGCGAGTTCGCCCTGGCGCGGCTGCGCGAGCTGGGCGCCCCGCTGGGCGGCCGGGCCCGTGCCATCGCCTCCGTGCAGCGCGAGTTCGCCGACGGCCCGCGGGCCGCGACCGGCGAGTACGCGCTGTACGCGGGCCGGCTGTCCGTGGAGAAGGGGGTCGACGCGGCGATCCGTGCCTGCGCCGCGGCCGGCGTACCGCTCGTGATCGCCGGGGCCGGCCCCGCCGAGGCGGAGCTCCGCGCGCTGGCGGCGGAGATCGCGGGCGAAGGCGGCGCCGAGCCGGTCCGCTTCGCGGGCCTGGTCGCCCCCGAGCGGTTGCGCGAGCTGCGGGCCGGCGCCGGGCTGGCGGTCGTGCCGTCGCGCTACGCCGAGATCTTCCCCCTGGCCGCGGCCGAGGCCATGGCGGCGGGACTCCCCACGGTGGCGTTCGCGACCGGGGGCCTGCGGGGCTTCGTTCCCGAGGACTGCCTGGCGCCGGCGGGGGACGAGGCCGCCCTGGCCGAGCGGATCGCCGAGCGCTTCCGCGACGCCGGGGCCGGTGAGCGCGCGCTGGCCGTCGCGCGCGAGCGCTGCGCGCCCGAGGTCGTGGCCGCCGCGCTGCGCGAGGTCTACGACGGTGCCTGACGACCCGCGCTCGCTGGCCGCCGCGGAGGCGACGGCCGAGGCCGTGCCCGCGGACATCCTGGACGCCGACGAGGTCCGCCGCCGGGCCACCAGCGGCGCCGCCGTGCTCGGGGTGCGCAACGTGGTGATCCTGGCCGCGGGGGTCGTGGCCAACCTCATCCTCGCGCGGCTGCTGGCCCCGGGCGACTTCGGCCTCGTGGCGCTCGGGCAGACCCTCGTGCTGGTCGGCGGATACCTGTCCAACGGCGGGATCGGGACCGCGCTGATCGGCCGCCCCGAGCCGCCCGCGGAGCGCGAGCTGGAGGCGGTCCTCGGCGTGCAGCTCGCGGCGGCGGCCGGGCTGGCCGTCCTGTTCGGCCTGGCGGCGATCCCGTTCGGGCGCGACGGCGCGGTGGTCGCCCTGATGCTGGCCACGCTCCCGCTCTCCACCCTGCGCCTGCCCCAGGCCATCGGGCTGGAGCGCGAGCTGTCGTTCCGCACGATCGCCACCGTCGACGTCGTCGAGCTGCTGGCCCAGTACACGTGGGCGCTGGCCGCGGTGGCCCTGGGCGCGGGCGTATGGGGGCTGGCGTCGGCGGTCGTCGTGCGCGGCGCCGCCGGCGCGGTGGCGATGGTGCGGCTGAGCCCGCTGGGCTGGGTCCGGCCCCGGCTGGCCTGGCGCGAGGTCCGGCCGCTCGTGGGGTTCGGCGCGCGCTTCCAGGCGGCGGCGGGCGTCGGGGTGGCGCGCGACCAGGCGCTCAACGCCGGCATCGCCGCCATCTCGGGGATCTCCACCCTCGGCATCTGGGCGCTGGCCTTCCGCGTGATGCAGGTGCCGCTGCTGCTGTTCACGACGCTGTACCGCGTGTCGTATCCGGCCATGGCCAAGGTCCTGGCCGCCGGGCGCGCCCCGCGCCCGGCCATCGCGCGCGGCGCCGCGCTGACCGCCGGGGCCATAGCGGTGATCGTGGTCGGTATCGCGGCCGGGGCCCCGGCGCTGGTGCCGTCCCTGCTGGGCCACCGCTGGGACGACGTCCCGTCGATCCTCGGCCTGGGCGGGATCGCCCTGCTGATCACCTGCCCGATCTCCGCCGCCACCGTGGGGTGGCTCTATGCGGCCGGCGACGCGGGGACGGTGCTGCGCGCGTTCGCGGTGCACGCCGTGGCCTGGATCGTCATCGCCCTGGCCCTGCTCAAGCCCGTCGGGCCGGCGGCGATCGGGATCGGCTGGATCGCGGGCGCCCTGGGGGACGCCACGGTGCTGAGTCGCGCCGCGGCGCGGCGAACCGGAGCCCGGCTCGTCCGCCGCCTCGCCGCCCCGTTCGCCGTGGCGCTCGCCGCCGGCGGCGCCGGCTGGGCCGTGTCGAGCACGGCGCAGACGGTCCCGGCCGGCCTGGCCGGACTCGCGCTGGGGGAGGCCGCCCTGCTGGCCGGCCTGTTCGTCCTGGCCAACGCGTCCCTGCGCGAGGCGCTCGCCCTGGCCCGCGAGGGCCTGCGACCGGCGACGCCCTAGACCGCCGCGGGCACGCGGCCCTTAAGCTTGGCCGCGTGCGCCCCGCCCTCGCCGCCGCCGCGCTGCTGGCCCTCCTGGTCGTCGCGGCGGCCTGCGGTGACGACCGGGCCCGCGGCCAGTCGGGGACGACGACGACCCAGGCGTCCACGCCCCCGCCGCCGCCCGGGATCACCGGCCCGACGCTGGCCGCCGCGGGCGACATCGCCTGCCCGCCTTCGATGTCTCCCAGCCGCGCGGGCTGCCGTCAGGCCGACACGGCGGCGGTCGTGCGCGGGCTGGACCCCGACGTCGTCGCCGCGCTCGGCGACCTCCAGTACGACCGGGGCGAGCTGTCGAACTTCCGCCGCGCCTACGACCCGACCTGGGGGCGCTTCAAGGCCCGCACCCGCCCGGCGCCGGGCAACCACGAGTACGCCACCCCCGGCGGCGCCGGCTACTTCACCTACTGGGGCTCACGCGCGGGCCGGCGGGGGCGCGGCTGGTACTCCTACGACGTCGGGACCTGGCACGTCGTGGTCCTGAACTCCAACTGCTCCAAGGTGGGCTGCGCGCCCGGCTCGGTCCAGGAGCGCTGGCTGCGCGCCGACCTGCGGGCCCATCCGGCGCGGTGCACGCTGGCCTACTGGCACCACCCGCGCTTCTCGTCGGGCCTGCACGGCAACGACTCCAGCGTGGCCCCGCTGTGGCGCGCGCTGTACGACGCGCGCGCCGACGTGATCCTCAACGGCCACGACCACTCCTACGAGCGCTTCGCCCAGCAGACGCCGACCGCGCACGCCTCGACCAACGGGATCGTCGAGTTCGTCGTGGGGACGGGCGGCGTGAACAACTACCCGATCGTGCGCCGCCGTCCCAACAGCGTGATCCGCCGCTCCTTCGTGTTCGGGGTCCTGGAGCTGACGCTGGGCGAAGGCGAGTACGGCTGGCGCTTCGTCAGCGTCCCGGGCCTCACGTTCACGGACGGCGGGACCGCCCGCTGCCACTAGCGGGGCAGGGCTCCGCCGTTGCGCCGCAGCAGCTCGACGTCGGCGTCGACCATCAGCCGGATGAGCTCCTCGAAGCTCGTGCGCGGCTCCCAGCCCAGCAGCCGCTTGGCCTTGGCGTAGTCGCCGATGAGGTGGTCGACCTCGGCGGGACGCTTGAGCGACTCGTCCGTCCTGACGTGACCCTCGGGGTCCAGACCGACGTGCTCGAAGGCGACGTTCACGCAGTCGCGCACAGAGTGCGCCGTCCCCGTCGCGATGACGAAGTCCTGCGGGTCGTCGCTCTGGAGCATCAGCCACATCGCCTCGACGTAGTCGCGCGCGTAGCCCCAGTCGCGCTCCGCGTCCACGTTGCCCAGCGCCAACTCGTCCAGCAGGCCCAGCTTGATCGCCGCGGCGTGCCACGTGATCTTGCGCGTCACGAACTCCAGCCCCCGGCGGGGTGATTCGTGATTGAACAATATTCCCGAAACCGCATATAAGTCGTAGGACTCCCGGTAGTTGACCGTTATGTGGTGGCCGTAGGCCTTGGCCACGCCGTACGGGGAGCGGGGGTAGAAGGGCGTGTCCTCGGTCTGGGGGACCTCGCGGACCTTCCCGAACATCTCGCTCGAGGAGGCCTGGTAGAACCGCGCCTCGGGGGAGGCCTCCCGCATGGCCTCGAGCATCCGGGTGACGCCCACGCCGGTGAACTCGGCGGTCAGCGTGGGCTGGATCCACGACACCGCCACGAACGACATCGCCGCCAGGTTGTAGATCTCGTCGGGCTTGCACGCGCGCAGCGTGTCGACCAGCGAGCGCTGGTCGAGCAGGTCGCCCTGGTGCAGGGTGATCCGCTCGCGCAGGTGCTCGATGCGCTCGAACTTCTCCGTGGACGCCCGCCGGACCATCCCGTGGACCTCGTAGCCCTTCTCCAGCAGCAGCTCGGCCAGGTAGGAGCCGTCCTGGCCGGTGATCCCGGTGATCAGGGCGCTGGGCACGCTGCGCACCTACCTGGGTCGGGTCGTGTTCCCATCCTCATGCGGCGCCGGACCTTAACGCTTGCGAGCGCGGTGGCGCTGGCCGCGGTGCCCGCGTCCGCGCAGGCGGCCAGCCTCTCGCTGCGGCCCGCCATCGCCGCCGCGGGCGCGACCGTCGGGGCCGAGGGGGCGGGATGGCGGCCCGGCTCCGGCGTCGTGGTCCGGCGGGCCGGCGGTGCGCGGCTGGGCGCCGCCACGGTGGGGCCGGACGGCCGTTTCGCGGTCGCGCTGCGCCTGCCGCGAAACCTCGGGGTCCGGACCCATCCCGTGGTGGCCGCGGGCGGCGGCACGCGGGTGCAGAGCCGGCTTCGCGTCGTCGCGGTCACGCGCGACTGGGCGCCCAAGGAGATCGCGTACGGCGGGGGCAGCCCCGTGAGGCTGGCGCTCTCGCGCACGGTCGCCTTCCCCACCGCCCCGGTCCGGTTCGACGCCGCCGGCCTGAACCCCAACGACCTGGTGGCCGCGCGCCTGCGCGACGGGCCCACCGTGAGCGCCCGCGCCGACGCGCGCGGCCGGGCGAGCGTCGTGCTCACCGTCCCCACCACGCGCCTGGAGGGCTCCACGCTGACCCTGCGGGCCGGGCGTACGCGGCGCGTCGAGCCGTTCTACGTCCTGCCGCCGCAGACCACGGTGCCCCCGCTCCCGCCGCCGGCCCGCGCCGACCCGCTGCTCGCCGCGGCGGGCGACATCGCCTGCAACCCCAACGCCGACCGCACTGCGGACACCTGCCACGAGCAGCAGACCAGTGACACGATCCTGGCCGCGAGCCCTGACGCCGTGGCCCCGCTCGGCGACGTCCAGTACGAGCGCGGCTCGGCCGAGGAGCTCCCGGCCTACGACCGCACGTGGGGGCGGCTGCGCGAGCGCAGCCGGCCCGCCGTGGGCAACCACGAGTACGGCACGCCGGGCGCCGCGGCGTACTTCGCCTACTTCGGGGCGCCGGCCGGCGCGCCGGACCGCGGCTACTACTCCTACGACCTCGGCGCCTGGCACGTCGTCGTCCTGAACTCCAACTGCGGCTTCGTCCCCTGCTTCGTCGACAGCGCGCAGGAGCGCTGGCTGCGCGCCGACCTGGCCGCCCATCCCGACCCCTGCACGCTGGCCTACTGGCACCACCCGCGGTTCTCCTCGGCCCAGCGCGAGCCCGGCAACGTCACCGTCCAGCCGCTGTGGGCGGCGCTGGTCCAGGGCGGGGCCGACGTCGCGCTCACGGGCCATGTCCACAACTACGAGCGCCTGGCGCCGCTGGACGCCGACGGCGGGGTGGACCGCGCGCAGGGCATGCGCTCCTTCGTCGTGGGGACGGGCGGGCGCAACCACCAGACGCTGGCCATCCGCAAGCCCTACTCCGAGGCCGCCAGCATCGACACGTTCGGCGCGCTGCTGCTCACGCTCAAGCCGTCCGGCTACGACTGGCGCTTCGCCGCCGAGGCCGGCGCGCAGTTCACGGACTCCGGATCGGGCGCCTGCCGCTGACCCCGCGCACCTGATAGATGAGTGACGGTGGGACGCCGTCTCGTCATCGCCGCACTCGCGCTGTCCGTCACCGCGGCCGCGCCGGCGCACGCCGAGCGGGTCTCGCTGCGCCCCGCGGTGGCCCCTCCCGGCGCCGTCGTGGCCGCCGAGGGCAGCGGCTGGAAGCCCGGGGCGCTCGTGCAACTGCGCCGCGCCGGCGCGCGGCCGCTGGGCGCCGTCCGCGTCGGGCCGGACGGGACCTTCGCCCGCAGCTTCCGCGTGCCGGCCCTGGCGCCGCGCGCCTACGGGTTCGCGGCGAGCGCGCCCGGCGTGTCGCTGTGGGCGCGCCTGCAGGTCGTCCGCGACTTCCGCGACTGGGCGCCGCGCGACATCGTGTTCCGCTCGCCGCGGGTGGCCGTCTCGGTCTCGCGCACCGTCGCCTTCCCGACCGCACCGGTGCTCGTCCTGTTCCGCGGCCTGCGCCGCGGGACGCTGGTCATGGCGCATCTGGCCGGCGGGCGCCCGGGCTACGGCCGTGCCGGGCCGCGGGGGCTGGCCCTCGTGCTCCTGCGGGTGCCGTATCGCCCGGTGGAGCGCTCGGCGCTGGAGCTGCGCGCCGGAGCCCTGCGCACCGTCGAGCCCTTCTACGTGCTCCCGCCCCAGACCGTCGTGCCGCCGCTGCCCCACCGGACGCGGGCCGTCCCGGTGTTGGCCGCCGCCGGCGACGTCGCCTGCCATCCCGGCGTCCGGCGCACCCTGTTCACCTGCCGCCAGGCCGACACGGCGCGCCAGCTCGACCGCCTCCAGCCCGACGTCGTGGCGATGCTGGGCGACAGCCAGTACGACCGCGGCCTGCCCGGCGAGTTCTACGCCTACCACTGGACCTGGGGGCGCTTCCGCGCGCACACCCGGCCCGCGCCGGGCAACCACGAGTACGAGATCCCGGGCGCCTACGGCTACTACGGCTACTTCCGCTACGCCGCCGGCTCGCCCTACCGGGGCTACTACTCCTACGACGTGGGCCGCTGGCACGTGGTGGCCCTGAACTCCAACTGCCTGTTCGTGTCCTGCGCGGCGGGCGGCCCGCAGGAGACCTGGCTGCGCGCGGACCTCGCCGCCCACCCGCGGCGCTGCACGCTGGCCTACTGGCACCACCCGCGCTGGTCCTCGTCGCTGGGCATCCAGGGCGACCCGCGCGTGGAGCCGCTGTGGCGGGCGCTGTCCGACGCGCGCGCCGACCTCGTGCTGGCCGGACATGTCCACAACTACGAGCGCCTGGCCCCGGTCAACGCGGTGGGTGCGGTCGACCGTCGGTTCGGCATGCGCTCGTTCGTCGTGGGGACGGGCGGGCGCGGACACCAGCGGCTCGGGCCCCGCCGCCCGTTCTCCGAGCGCGCCTTCGTGGGGCGCTTCGGCGTGCTCGTGCTCTCGCTCGGGCGCCTGGGCTACTACTGGGCCTTCGCGGGCGAGCCGGGGCTGCGCGTCCTGGACCGCGGCGGCGCGGCCTGCCGCACCTGAGGCGCGCCGTCCAGCCGGGCGCGCAGCCAGTCCACGGTCTGGGCGATGCCCTCCTCGACGTCGATCTTGGCCCGCCAGCCCAGCAGCCGGTGGGCCTTCTCGACCGACGGCCAGCGCCGCTGCACGTCGACCTCGAACGACTCGCGGTGCGAGAGCTCGAACTGCGCCGGGTCGTTGCCGCACGCCTGCCAGACGATGCGGGCGATCTCGGCCACGGTGAGCTCGCGGTCGGCCGAGATGTTGAAGTCCTCGTTGAGCGCCGCCGGCGAGCGCATGGCGGTGACGATGCCCTCGGCGATGTCGTCGACGTGCGTCAGCGTGCGGGTCTGCTCGCCCGAGCCGAAGATCTCCAGCGGCCGGGCGCCCGTGAGCGACTTGCGGATCAGGTCGGGGACCGCGTGCGCGATCCCCGGCTCGTCGTCGGGCATCTCGCCGGGACCGTAGGCGTTGAAGGGACGGCAGATCGTGTAGGGCAGCCCGTGCTCGTCGTGGGCGGCGCGGCAGTAGACCTCGCCGGTCAGCTTGGAGAAGCCGTAGGCCGAGTGGGGGACCGGGCACTGCTCCAGGTACTCCTCGGGCGTGGGGAAGAGCTCGGCGCGCTCGAAGACCATCGAGCTGGACACGTAGACGAACCGCGCCACCGCCCGGTCCAGGGCGGCCCGGACCACGCTGTTGTAGAGCGCGTTGTTGACCTCGGTCAGCGTGTGGGGCAGCTTGTGGAAGTTGGCGATCCCGCCCACGATCGCCGCCAGGTGGATGACGTGGTCGCAGCCGGCCATGGCGCTGCGCGCCTCGTTGAGGTCGCGCAGGTCGCCGGTGTGGACCTCGCAGCCCTCGCGCATCCACTGGGGCGCGGGGCGCGCGTCGGACACCCGCACCTCGAAGTCGGCGTCGGCCAGCAGGCGGCTGACGACGGCGGCGCCGATCGTGCCCGCACCCCCGGTGACCAGGACTCGGCTCATGGGCGGGGCAGGTTAGCCACTAGTGTTTCGCCGCATGCCAACGGCGGTCGTCACGGGCGGCGCGGGGTTCATCGGGTCCCACGTCGCCGGGAAGCTGCTGGCCGCCGGGACGCAGGTGGTGGCCGTCGACGACCTCTCGACCGGCAAGCGCGAGAACGTCCCGGCGGGCGCCGTCGAGCTCGTGGAGGCCGACGTCCGCGACGCCGAGGCCATGCGCGGCCTGCTGGAACGGGTCCGCCCGGATGCCGTCTACCACCTGGCCGCCCAGATCAGCGTGACCCGTTCGGTCGCCGACGTGGAGTACGACGCCGACGTCAACGTGCGCGGGACGGCCACGACGCTCGAGGCGGCGCGCCGGGCGCAGACCCCGCGCTTCGTCTACATCTCCACCGGCGGCGCGCTGTACGGCGACGCGGACGTGGTCCCCACGCCGGAGGACTCGGCCATCGAGCCGCTGGCCCCCTACGGCCTGAGCAAGTGGGTGGGCGAGCGCTACTGCGACCTGTACCGCGGCCTGCACGGGATGTCCACGCTGACGCTGCGCCTGGCCAACATCTACGGCCCCCGCCAGGATCCCCACGGCGAGGCGGGCGTGGTGGCGATCTTCTGCCAGCGCCTGCACGCGGGAGAGCGCCCCACCGTGTTCGGCGACGGGCGCCAGACGCGCGACTACACGTACGCGGGCGACGTGGCCGACGCCGTCCTGGCCGCGGGCGGCTCCGACGTCACCGGCGCCTTGAACATCGGGACCGGTCGCGAGTCCACCGTCCTGGACCTGGTGGACAACCTGCGCGAGCTGTCCGGCCGCGAGGACTTCCAGCCCGAGCTCGCCCCGGCGCGCCCCGGGGAGGCCAGGCAGAGCTGCCTGGACCCCTCCGCCGCGCGCCAGGCGCTGGGCTGGGAGGCCACCACGAGCCTGCGCGACGGGCTCGGGGAGACGCTGGAGAGCTTCGCCCCGTAGCTGTCCCGCGCCGCCGGCCTGGACGCATGTCGTATCGGCACGCGGACTGGAAACTGGTTAGGTAGCCCTGATGCGTCCGCGCCTTGCCGCGATCGTCCTGGCCCTCGCCGCCCTGGCCGTCCTGCCGGCGACCGCCGCGGCCAACGATCCCCCGTCGTGCTCGAGCAAGACGCTCACGATGAACGCCGGAGACCAGCCCCTCGCGCTGCACGGGGAGTGCACGGACGACGGCCCGCTGCCCCTCACCTACTCCATCGTCTCCGGCGTCACCCACGGGTCGCTCGTGGGCACGCCGGACGGCAACGCGACGTACACGCCGAACGTCGGCTTCGCCGGGACCGACCAGCTCACGTATCGCGCCACCGACGGCGCCGGGCTCTTCACGGATGCGACCACGACCATCGTGGTCAACCCCGCGCCGGCCTCTGGGCTGCCGCCCAGCTGTCCCGCCGACGCCAAGGTCTTCGTGGTCGCCGGTGGCAGCGTCCAACTGGTGGGCAACTGCTCGGACCCGGATGGCGACCCGATCGCGAGCTGCAGCCTGGTCTTCGACGCCACCCTCCAGCTCAACGGCGGCTCGCTGATCCCCAACGGCATCTGCCAGGCGGTCTTCACTCCGGCCGCGTCCACCACCACGGCGTCATTCCGCTACGTGGCCACCGACAGCCGCAATCAGACGAGCGTCCCGCGCACCGTCACGATCACGGTGATCCCCGACGCGCCCGGGCCGTCGTCGGTCTCGACGGGGACGACGACCACGGACGCCGACCCGTTCAATGCCGCGGTGCAGACGAGCAGCGCCCAGCCGGTCGTCATCGGCGAGCGCGGTACGAGCGTCCCACCCAGCGACGGGTTCTCGCTGCTGAGCACCGAGTGGAACATCCAGGCGCCGGCGCAGACCGCGGCCGACCCGCTGCGCCTCACCTTCCTGGTCGACCACACCCAGCTTCCGCTCTCGGGCCGGGTCGAGGTGTTCCGTGACCTGGCGACGAACCCCGACCCGATCGGCGCCTGCACGGGGCCGGCGGGCCAGGCGTCGCCGGACCCGTGCGTCGTCAGCCGCGACACGGTCAACGCCGAGGGCGACGTGGCGATCGTGGTCCTTTCCTCCCACGCCAGCCAGTGGAACCTCGGCGTCGCCACGGTCGTCATGCCCACCGACAAGGCGCAGTGCAAGGGCGACGGGTGGAAGGCGTTCCACGACGGGACCAAGCGCTTCCGCAACCAGGGCGACTGCGTCAGCTACGTCGCCACGCGCGGGAAGAACGGCCCCGCCCGGTAGCTAGGGCGCGGCCGGGTCGGCGGCGACCAGCGCCGCCACCTCGGCGACGTAGGCGAAGACCTGGGAGGACCCGAAGATGTTCCACGGGTCGATGACCAGGCAGTCGTCCCCGGCCAGCTCGCGGATCTCGCGCAGCGGCTCGGGGCCGTCGAAGGCGGAGTGGTTGGTGGCCACGACGACGGCCTCGGCGTCGCGCACGGCGTCCTCGAAGGACTGGGTCGGGGTGGGGACGACGGGGTCGTGGATGGCCACGTCGGCCAGCTCGCGCTCGAGCAAGCGGATCAGCTTGTGGGCCAGGGAGTCGCGCTCGTCGTCGGTGTCGCGCTTGAAGGCCAGGCCCAGCACCGCGACCTTGCGGCCCGACAGCCCCTCCAGCCGGCGCTTGGCGCCCTCGACCAGGAACAGCGGGACCGACTCGTTGACGCGCGAGACGGCCAGGAGCATGCCCGGGGCGGCGCTGCGCTCCTCGGAGAAGGTGAAGTCCTTGCGCAGGCAGGTCCCGGCGGTCAGGCCGGGCTGGGCGATGCCCCCGCGCGGGTAGTCGCGGTTGATCAGGTCGATCACGTCGAAGACGTTGGCGCCGTGCTGCTCGCAGTCCATCATCAGCAGGTTGGGCAGCGCGAAGTGCGTGTAGCGGATGATGTTCGTCCAGATCTTCGCCAGCTCGGCCTGTGTCGGCGTGGTCTGCACGATCGGCGCGTCGAAGACCGAGAAGAGCTTGGCCACCTCGTCTCCCGAGCGCTCGCCCACGCCGCCCACGATGCAGGGCAGCGTGTCGATCTCCTCCAGGAAGCGCCCGGCGGCGATTCGCTCCGGCGCGTGGGCGACGAACATGTCGGTGCCCACGTCGAAGCCGCGCTGCTTGGCCAGGTACCCCGCCACGAACTCGGTGGTCCCCGGCGCGATCGTGGACCGCAGGACCAGCGCGTGCCCCGGGCGGAGCACGGGGAGCAGGTCGTCCAGCGCGGAGCGGATGTCGCGCATGTCGATCTCGATGTGCGAGAAGGACGGCGTGCCCAGCGTGATGACGATCTGCTCGGCCCCGGCCGCGTCGGGCACCGCGTCGGTCAGCGTGAGGCGGCCCGAGGCCTGGACGCGCTCGAGCAGCTCCTGCGCGCCGGTCTCCTCGAACGGCATGCGCCCGCTCCCCACCGCGGCGAGGCGGTCGGGGTCCTTGTCGACGCCGATGACGGTCAGCCCCCGATCGGCGAAGCACAGCGCCAGCGGAAGGCCCACGCGCCCGAGGCCGATGACCGATACGTCCGCGGACATGGGCTGGGAGGCTAGCGACACGCTTTCACTAACGGCCGGGCGGGCGAATCGTTTCGCGAGCGCTCAACGCAGGTCGAGCACCAGCGCGAGCGCCTCGTCGACCTCGCCCTGCTCCTGAGGCGACAATCGGCCCGCGAACTCGCCCAGTGCCCGGACGTCCACGGTGCGCAGCTGCTCCACGAGGACGCGCGTTCGGCCCCGGTCGAGCTCGATCTCCGGCCGGAACGTCGCGGGCGCCGCGCTGCGCGACGTCGGAGCCACGATCGCGGTCGAGAAGGGCAGCAGCGCGTCGGCCTGGAGCAGCACCCCGTAGCGCACCCCCTTCTGCTCGCGTCCGCGCTGACCGGCGGCCCGGAGCCGGTACACGTCGCCGCGGGTCACTCGGGCCAGTCGGCCGTCAGCGGCTCCATGTCGGCCATTACCGCACGGCGCTCTTGCGTATCCGCCGGGTCGGCGGCAAGTCGTCGCACTTCCGCCTCGAGCGCGGCACGTTGCGTGCGCCGGCCGGCGTACTCCATGAGCGCGGCGCGCACGGCCTCGGACTCGTTGCGGCCCTCGCGCATGAGCAGCCGCAGCGCGCGCTCGGACGCGGGGTCCAGGCGGGCACGGACGACACGGGAAGCCATCGCCCGACCGTAGCACAATCTGTGCCACGACCTTCGGCTATACGCTTCGCGCGCTCCGATGCCGCCCGCGCTGTCCATCCTGATGCCGGTCTACAACGAGGCCGCCACCGTCGAGAAGGCCGTCGCGGAGGTGCTGGCGGCGGACCTGCCGGTGGACTTCGAGTTGATCGTCGTGGACGACGGGTCGACCGACGGGACGTCGGAGATCCTCGGCGCCGCGCAGTGGCCCGAGAACGTCCGGCGCCACCGCCACCCGCGCAACCGCGGGAAGGGCGCCGCCGTGCGCACCGCCCTGCAGCACGCCCAGGGCCGCGTCTGCGCGGTCCTCGACGCCGACCTGGAGTACGACCCGGCCGACCTGGCCGGCCTGCTGGAGCCCGTGCTCGAGCACAAGGTCAACGTCGTGTTCGGCGTGCGCGCCTTCGACGGGTACACGAGCCACTCGTTCCTCTACGTGCTGGGCAACCGCGGCGTCACGCTGGCCGCGAACATCCTGTTCAACGTCTACCTCAAGGACCTCATGACCTGCCACAAGGTCATCGACACCGAGCTGTTCCGCAGCCTGCCGCTGCGAGCCGACCGCTTCGACTTCGAGCCCGAGATCGCCGCGCGCCTGGTCCAGAAAGGCGAGCGCATCTTCGAGATGCCGGTGAGCTACAAGGCCCGCGCCACCGCCGAGGGCAAGAAGCTCACCGCCTACGACGGCGTCCGGGTGCTGGCCACGCTGGTGCGCTGCCGGCTCACGCCGGCCTAGGCGCCCGCCTAGACAGTGGCTCGGCGCCGGCCGGCCGCGACCTCGACCAAGAGCCACCCGACGAGCGCCAGCCCGAAGACCCAGCCCGCGACGAACACGGCGGCCGGGTAGCGCTCGATCCCGGGCGGCGGAGCCGGCACGAAGGGCCAAAGCGTGTGCAGCTTGACGGAGAGCGGCAGGCGCAGGATGTCTCCGACGTTCGCGTAGAGCCTGTCGGCGTGATGCATGCCCTGGACCGTGAACGCCCAGGTCAGTCCCGCCAGGGGCAGGAAGGCGAGCCGCGCCGCGCGCGAGTACGCGACCGCGAGCGCCAACGGCACCGCGACCAGGGGCACGACGGGGACCATGAACCGCGCGGCGAAGGCGTACCCGGGCTGTCCCGTCGAGACCACGAGCACGTAGCCCGCGAACACCAGAGCCGCCAGCGCGCCGGTCCAGCGGTAGCGCCAGACGAGGAGCCCGAGCGCGGCGATCCCGAGAAGATGCGCCGGGGCGATCGGCAGCCATCCGAACTGCGCGCCGAGCAGGTTGCCCGCCGCGTACTGGTAGACGAACCATCCCTCGTGGTGGACGAAGGCCTTGGTCGCCGGCAGGCGGTACTGGGCGTCGAGTGCCGGCGATCCGTACCAGGCCCAGAAGGCGACGGACATGGCCAGGAGGCTCACGACGGCGGGCGCGACCGCGGCGCCGGCCGCCCGCAGTGCGGCGGCGCGCGGGGGCCCGTCCGCGTCGCGCCGGGCGCGGTGGGCCGCGGTCGCGGCGATGCCGACGACGAGCGGCACGGCGAGCACGGTGTAGCGCACGTGCAGCCACGGGACGAGCGCCGCCACGGCGCCGGCGACGGCCGCCCGCCGGGGGGTCAACGGCCGCGCGAGCGCGATCCACAGCGAGATCAGCAGGAGCGTGGCCGCCGGAAGCTCGGGATAGATCTGGCTCGAGAACTGGACGACGGGCAGACTGAACGCGGCGGCGCCCCACACCAGGTAGCACAGCGGCCCGCGCAGGATCCGCAGCGAGCGCAGGACGCCCAGGAGCGCCATCGCGCCGAGCGCCGCGACGAGGATCAGCTCCTTGCGGATCCATTCGATGTCGTTGGTTCGCGCCGCCGGCGCGAGCAGAGCCGGCAGCCCGACGTGGTGGACGGAGACGAGCCGGTGCGAGCTCGTATAACGGTACGCGTGGAGGTCCAGCCCGGCGAACCCGAGCACGCCGGTGACCTCGGCGGGGTCGTAGTAGTCGTTGCTCAGATCGCGGTCGCCGTCGTGCGCGAGGCTGAGCGCCTCCAACACGTAGTGCGGCTCGTCCCCGAACGGATGGGGGTCGATCTGCTCGTACGCGTCGTAGTAGACGCCGAAGGCGACGAGGAACGCCAGGACGTAGGGCAGCGCCCCTCGAGCCCGCGGGATCATGCGGCGCAGGCTATGCGACGGCGTCCGTTCCCGTGAGCGGGCATCATTCGACGCCCCATGCGGCGGATCCTCACAGGTCTCGACGGGCCGGTGCTCCTCGAGTCCGACATCCACGGCGACGAGCGCGGGTTCTTCCTGGAGACCTTCCGCGCCTCCGAGCTGGCCGAGCTCGGCATTGCCGACGACTGGGTGCAGGACAACCACTCACGCTCGCGGCGGGGCGTGGTGCGGGGGATGCATTTCCAGCCGGGGATGGGAAAGCTCGTCCGCTGCGCGCGCGGCACGATCCTCGACGTGGCGGTGGACCTGCGCCGTGACGGCGGGGCGTTCGGCCGCTGGGAGGCCGCGGAGCTGTCTGACGCCAATGGCCGCGCCCTGTACGTTCCCGACGGCTTCGCCCACGGGTTCTGCGTCCTCTCCGACGAGGCGGACGTCCTCTACCGGTGCACCGACTACTACCGCCCCGACCGCGAGGGCGGTTTCGCCTACGACGACCCGGACGTGGGCATCGAATGGCCGCGCGGCCTCGAGCTGGAGGCCTCCGAGCGCGATCGCGGCGCGCCTCGCCTCGCGGCCATCGCCGACTCCCTGCCCTTCTAGGGCGCGCGCAGCGCCTGGGGGTGCTCGCGGTACCAGTCGACGGTACGCGCGAGCCCGCTCTCGAGGTCGTGACGGGGGGCCCACCCGCTCATCTCGCGCAGCTTGGTGGAGTCGACCCACTGGCGCGCGATCTCCCCATCCGGCACGCCCTGGCCGCGCACGTCAGGCTCGACGTCGGCGCCGGCCACCCGGCAGACCATCGAGACCACCTCGAGGACCGAATGCGGTCGGTCGCTGCCCGCGTTGAACGCCTCGCCGGCACCGCGCCCGTCCTCGATCAGACGATCGATCGCCAGGTACGCGTCCACCGCGTCCTCGACGTAGATGAAGTCGCGCTCCAGAGTCCCGTCCGACCGGATCACCGGTCGTCGGCCCTGCAGCGCCGCAGCTACCGACTCGGGGATCAGCCGCGACGCATTGAGGTCCCCGCCGCCGTAGAGGTTCGCGAAGCGAGTGACAGCCACCGGGAGGCCGTAGGTGTGGAAGTAGGACTGGGCGATCATGTCTGTGGCCGCCTTCGAGACGTCGTACGGGTAGCGAGGACGCAAGGCGAAGTCCTCGCGATAGGGCAGCTCCTCGTGGATCCCGTAGGCCTTGTCGGACGCCGCCACGACCACGCGCGGCGAGCCAATGCGCCGGCAAGCGTCCAGCAGCGTCCACGTGCCGCGGATGTTCGTCTCGAAGGTCGGCACGGGGGAGCGGTGCGCGATCCCCACGATCGTCTGCGCCGCCAGGTGGAACACGGTGTCGACGCCGTAGTCCGCCAGGACCCGCTCCATCAGCTGGCCGTCGACCAGGTCGCCGCGCACGACGTTGACGTGAGCCTCGGTGCCCTCGAGCACCAGGGGCGAGCGCAGGTCGACGTCGCGCTTGAGCGCCGTGACCGCGGCGCCGTCGCGCAGGAGTGCCTTCACGAGCCAGGAGCCGAGGAGGCCGTAGGCGCCCGTGACGAACACCGACGGTGCGCTCACGCCCACACCTTCCACGGGGCCTGCCCGTCGCGCCACAGGTCGTTGAGCAGGACCGCGTCCTTGTAGGTGTCCATGCAGTCCCAGAACCCTTCGTGGCGGTAGGCGTGCAACTGCCCGTCGGCGGCGAGGCGCTCGAGCGGCTCGCGCTCCAGGACGCTGTCCTCCTCGAGGTAGTCGAAGACAGTCGGCTCGAAGCAGAAGAAGCCTCCGTTGACCCAGTGCTCGGAGCGCGGCTTCTCGGCGAAGCCGCGGACACGCCCGTCGCCGTTCAGCTCGGTGATGCCGAACTGGAGATACGGCCGCACCACCGTGATGGTCGCGGTGCCGCCGTGGCCGGCGTGGTAGCCCACCAGGTCGCGCAGGTCGATGTCGGCCACGCCGTCCCCGTACGTCGCGCAGAACGTCCGCTCGCCGATGTGCTCGCGCGCGAGCTTGACCCGCCCGCCGGTCGGCGTCTCCAGGCCGGTGTCCACGCAGCGCACGTCGAGGCCGCCGAGGTCCGCGGCGGCGACGAACTCCTCGATCAGGTGCGCCTTGTACCCCAGGCAGAGCACGAAGCGCTTGAACCCCTGCCCGGCATAGATCTGCACGATGTGCCACAGGATCGGCCGCCCGCCCACCTCCACGAGGGGCTTGGGTATCGAGTGGGTGTGCTCCTGCAGCCGCGTGCCGCGGCCGCCACACAGGATCGCGACCGTGTCGACGGGGGGGCTCATGCGGTCTGCATTATGAGCGCCGGGCCTCGCACGCGGCTCTCACTCGCTACGGTCCGCCGGCGGATGGAGTTCCGGGAGTTGAGCCTGGCTGGCGCGTACGTCGTGGCCATCGACTATGCCCGCGACGAGCGCGGGGCCTTCGGCCGCACCTTCGACGCGGACGAGTTCGCGGCGCGCGGGCTCGACTCCGCCGTCGCGCAATGCAGCGTGTCGGTCAACCGGCTCGCGGGCACGCTGCGGGGCCTCCACTTCCAGGTCGATCCGCACGCGGAGGCCAAGCTCGTCCGCTGCTCGCGCGGCGCCATCTTCGACGTCATCGTCGACCTGCGCCGCGAGTCCGCGAGCCACTGCCGCTGGGAAGCGGTCGAGCTCACGCCGGAGAACGCGCTGACGCTCTACATCCCGCCGGGGATGGCGCACGGTTTCCAGACGCTTGCGGACGACACCGAGGTGACCTACCAGATGAACCATCCCCACGAGCCCGCGGCGGCGTCGGGCGTCCGCTGGGACGACCCGGCGTTCGCGGTCACCTGGCCGGCCCCTCCCGCCGGCCGGGAGCGCTTGATGTCGGCGCGGGACCGGGCGTTTCCGGACTACGCGGCTTGATCGTGACGCGGGCCTCGTAGCGCACGCCGTCGTCCTCGAACCACGCGCCGGGGTGCGGGGGGAACGTCCGGGCGCGCAGCAGGTTCAACAGGTCTCTCCCGGTGTACGAAGCGTCCAGGTCGATGCGCGACGCCGGCTCCAGCTCGGCCTCGAGATGCGTCCTGTGTCCGGCCGCCGGCTGCTCGGTGCGGGGGATGTCTCCCACCCGGATCCGGGGCCAGCTGTCGGAGAAGAGCTCGAGGATCGCCTCGCGCGCGCGCCGGTGCAGCGAGCCGCCGGTGTCGGTCCATCCCACCGGAAGCTCGCGCTGGAAGGCCACCGGCCCCGCGTCGACGTCGGCGGTCGCATGGTGGATCGTCACGCCGAACGGCGTTCCCTCGACGAGCGCCCAGAAGTTCGGATGCTTTCCGCGACCGTGGGGCAGGAGGCTCGGGTGGAAATTGAGACAGCCGAGGGGGGCCGCCTCGAGCAGCCGCCCGGGCAGGATGTACGGCCACCATGCCATCACCAGGAGGTCGGGACGCGCCTGCGCCAGGCGCTGCGCGCCGGCGTCCGTGCGCAGGTCGTCGCTCGTCAGCACCAGCTCGCACGATTCCCGCAGGACGTCGCGGATGTCGGCCCCCAGCGGGTCGCGCACGTCCGTGACCAGGCAACAGGGCGGATCGCCACTCACGGACAGGCGGCGAACCACTCCCAGGCCGACCTCGCCGGCTGCCAGGAGGGCCACGCGGACGGGGTCTTCGCGAGCGGTCAGCACGCCGGGCAGCGTAGCCCGGATGGCCCAGACCGGCTCGCTAGGATCGGCGCCCCGTGCCGCCCGTCGCCCCGTCTCCGTCGAGTCGCTCGTCCGCGTCACAGCCGTCGCGCGTCTGCCGGGCCTGCGGATCGCGCCTGGAGGTCGTCTTCGCGGACCTCGGCAACGCGCCTCTATCCAACTCCTACCTGTCGGAGCTCGAGCTCGACACGGTCGAGCACTTCTATCCGCTCCGGGTCTTCGTGTGCGGGGAGTGCTTCCTCGTCCAGCTCGAGGAGTTCGAGTCGGCGAAAGCGATCTTCAGCGACTACGCGTACTTCTCCTCGTACTCGTCGTCGTGGCTGGACCATTCGCGTCGGTACGCGGAGCGGATGATCGGGGAGCTCGGCCTGGGCGCGGACAGCCAGGTGGTCGAGGTGGCGAGCAACGACGGCTATCTGCTCCAGTACTTCGCGGCCCAGGGCGTGCCGATCCTGGGCATCGAGCCCGCCGTCAACGTGGCGAAGACGGCGGTCGAGCGGGGGATCCCCACGATCGTGGAGTTCTTCGGCGCCGCCTCCGCCACGCGTCTCGCCGACCAGCGCCAGGCGGAGCTGATCGTGGCCAACAACGTCATGGCGCATGTCCCCGACATCAACGACTTCATCGAGGGCTTCCGGATCCTGCTCGCCCCCCAGGGCAGGGTCACCGGTGAGTTCCCGCACCTCGCGCGGCTCATCGCCGAGGAGCAGTTCGACACCATCTACCACGAGCACTTCTCCTATTTCTCGCTGATGACGCTGCGCCGCATCTTCAACTCGCACGGCCTCGAGATCTTCGACGTGGAGAGGCTGGCGACGCACGGAGGCTCCCTGCGCATCCACGCCGGCCACGCCTCCGAGCACGCGTCGGTATCGCCGGCCGTCGAGGAGGTGCTGCACGAGGAGCGTGAGCTGGACCTCGACACGCTGGCGCCCTACCAGGCGTTTGGCGAGGTCTGCGTGGCGGGGAAGCTCGACCTCCTCACGTTCCTCATCGAGGCGAAGAGGTCGGGAAGGTCGGTCGCGGGCTACGGGGCGCCCGCCAAGGCGAACACCCTTCTCAACTACTGCGGGGTGGGCCCGGAGCTGCTGCCCTACACGGTCGACCTCAACCCCCACAAGCAGGACAGGTACCTGCCCGGCACGCACATTCCCATCAGTGCCCCCGACCGGATCCGCGAGGAGCGTCCCGACTACGTGATGCTCCTGCCGTGGAACATCGCCGGCGAGATCATGGAGCAGCTGGCGTTCGTGCGTGACTGGGGAGGCCGGTTCGTGATGCCCCGGCCGCGTGTGGAGGTCATCGAGTGAACGACGACGAGGCCTTCCGCGAGGAGGGCATCCGCAACGCGGCGCGGATGGCCGAGAGCGACGAGCTTCACGACCTCTCCATCCGCTGGATCAACCGCAGCGCGGAGTTCAAGTACACGTACAACTTCCGCTGGTTGGGGCTCCCGGTGATCCAGTACCCGGCGGACATCGTTGCCCTGCAGGAGATCGTGTGGGAGGTCAAGCCCGACCTCATCGTGGAGACGGGAGTCGCCCGCGGCGGGTCCCTCGTCCTCTACGCCTCCCTCCTGGAGCTGATCGGCGGTCCGGGGCAGGTCGTGGGAGTCGAGATCAACCTCCGCGACCCGAACCGCAAGGCCATCGAGGCCCATCCCCTGGCGAAGCGCATCAGCTTCGTCGAAGGGTCCTCGACCAGCCCCGAGGTGCTCGACCAGGTCGCGGAGCTGGCGCAGCGAGCCGAGCGGGTCATGGTCGTCCTGGACTCGAACCACACGCACGAGCACGTGCTGGACGAGCTCAAGGCCTACAGCCCGCTCGTGACGCTCGGCAGCTACCTCGTCGTGCTGGACACGGTCGTGGCGGACATGCCACCCGAGGCGTTTCCCGACCGGCCGTGGGGTCCGGATTCCAACCCGCGAACCGCGGTGCGGGAGTTCCTCGGAACAGACGACCGGTTCGAGCTCGACGAGGCGTTCGCCCGGCGCCTGCTCATATCGGTCGCGCCCGACGGATACCTGCGCCGCGTTCGATGACCGAGCCGCGGATCTCGGTCGCGGGCCCATGGATCACCGAGCTGGAGGTCGAGCGGGTCGCCGACGCCGTGCGAACGGGCTGGTACGACGGCGCCGGCCGGCACGTGGCCGAGTTCGAGCGCGCCTTCGCGCGGTACACCGACCGCGAATACGGCATCGCCCTGCCCAGCTGCACGTCCGGGCTCCACCTCACCCTCGCGGCGCTGGGCATCGGGCCGGGGCACCGGGTCGCCGTCCCGGACGTGACCTGGATCGCCACGTCGGCGCCGATCTCCTACGTCGGCGCAACGCCGGTCTTCGTGGACGTGGACCCCGTGTCCTGGTGCCTCTCCGCGGAGGCGCTGGAGCCCCTGCTGCCCGAGCTGGACGCCGTCATCGCGGTGGACCTCTACGGCGCGATGCCCGACTACCCCGCCCTGGAGTCGATGACCTCGGACGCGCAGGTCCCGCTCGTCGAGGATGCCGCGGAGGCGATCGGCTCCCGCTGGGGGGAGCGCCGGGCCGGGGGATTCGGAGTGGCCGCCGCCTTCAGCTTCCACGGCAGCAAGACGCTGACGACGGGCGAGGGAGGAATGCTCGTCACCGACTCGGCCGAGCTCCTGGAGCGCTGCCGGTTCCTGGCCGACCACGGCCGGATGCCCGGAGACACCCGTTTCGCGAACACGGAGGTGGCCTTCAAGTACAAGATGTCGGCGATGCAGGCCGCGCTCGGGCTTGCCCAGCTCGAACGGGTCGAGGACCTGGTCCAGCGCAAGCGCGAGATCTTCGGGTGGTACCGCAGCCGGCTCGGCGACCGGCCGGACCTCGAGCTCAACGTCGAGCCCCCGGGTGCTCTCAGCTCGTACTGGATGGTCACGGTGCTCATCGACCGGGCTCTCGGTCTGTCGAAGTTCGAGGTCATCGAGCGGATGGCCGAGGCGGGGATCGATTGCCGGCCCATGTTCTCGCCGCTGAGCTCGCTCGAGGCCTACCGGGACGCCGAGGACGGAGCCAGGGCGCGCGAGGCCAACTCAGTCTCCTACGACGTGGGACTTCGGGGCGTCAACCTGCCCAGCGGCCTGAACCTGACTGAGGACATGGTCGAACGCGTCTGCATCACGCTGCGCGACGTGCTCGCCTGAGGCGCTGGCGCGCGAACTGGCGCGCGAAGCCCAGGACGAACCGCGGGTTGTAGCGGGCGTAGCGCCGCCAGAGGCGCCGCGGTTCGTGGGCCAGGCGGTACACCCACTCCAGGCCGACGGACTGCATCCAGGCGGGAGCCTGGGGCACGAGCCCGGCGTGGAAGTCAAACGCGGCGCCCACGCCGACGAGGATCGGCGCCTGGAGGGCATGCTGCATCTGAGCCATCCACTTCTCCTGCTTGGGCTGGCCGATCCCCACCCATACGATGTCCGCGCCGGAGCGGTTGATCTCCTCGACGATCGTCTGGCGCTCGTCCTCGGCGAGCTCGCGGAACGGCGGCGAGTACCCGCCGACGATCTTGATGCCCGGATAGCGGCGGCGCAGGTTCAGGGCGAGCTGCACGAGCGCGCCCTGATTGCGGCCGCCGTACAGGAACATCCGCGCGCCCGTCCCCGCCGCGCGCTCGCAGTAGCGCGCCATCAGCTCCGGGCCGTAGACGCGGGAGGCGTCGCGGTGGCCGAGCAGCTTCATCGCCCAGACGAGCGGCTGGCCGTCGGGAACGCTCAGCGCCCCGTCCCCGAGCATGGCCTCCCGCGTCTCGGCGTCCTCCTGGGCGACCATGACGGCGTGGACGGCGGCCGGGATCACGTACCCGCGGCGGCGGGCGGCGACCATCTGGTCCATCCAGTCCATCGCCTGGGTGTAGTTCGTGAGCGCCAGCGGCACGCCCAGGACCGGGACCGTCGCCGGAGGCTCCGGCGCCGCCGTGGGCGCGCCCCGGAGGGAAGGTGCGGAACTCGGGATGTTGGCGATGTTCTCGTAGGGCATGGAGGGCGCCTCGCCGGGACTCGCGTGAGCGGACGTCACATCGGGTCGGCGTGACGGTCTTTAACGCGGCTGGAGAGGAAAGGATGCGCGCTTTAGTGCCGCGATCGCTCTCCCGCGAGGCGACGCCACATCGCCCGCAGTATGGCGTGTATTCGCCGCGAGCGCGGTCTACGCACCGCGGTTTGCAGCGTGACGCCCCAATTTCTGTGGCCCCACAGGTACAGACCCTTCCCGGCCACGACGGCGGGGGCCGCCACCGCGAGCGCGGCGCGGTCCCGGAGGCTGAGCCCGGCGAAGGCGGGGGCGTGGCCGGCGGCGTCGCGCGCCGCGTGGGCGCCGATCCAGCCGTACGGGAGGACGGTCTCGCGCCGCGGGATGCCGGCCAGCACCGCGGTGGCACGGAAGCTCGCGCTGGCGCCGCCGAGCTCCCGGTGGATCGTTATCCCGTCCAGCGTGGCGATCTTGCCCTGAGCGGCCAGGGACGCGACGTGCAGCCAGTCCGCGCCGACGACCCGGCGTGCCGGCGGAGCCAGTCGCACGGCGCCTCGGCGCACCATCCCGTAGAAGATCGCGTTGTCGGTCACCTGGAGGTAGTACTGGCACACGCGACGCAGCGCCGAGTCGCCCGTGACGTCGACGCTGCGACCGGCCAGGACGGTCTCGCCGTCGCGGTGGTACTGCGCCCGTCCCCCCGCCAGAACGTGGTCGGGGTGCGCGGTGAGGAAGCCGACGCAGGCCGACACGAAGCCGGGCGAGATCCAGTCGTCGTCTCCGAGCAGGAGCAGGAACTCGCCCTCCGCGTGGTCGATCACGAACTGGAAGTTCGCCATCGCTCCGCGGTTCTCAGGGTGGCGGATGACGCGCACGCGGGCGTCGGCGGCGGCGAACGCGGCGCAGACCGCCGGTGTGTCGTCAGTCGACGCGTTGTCCGCGACGAGCACGCGCAACTCGGGATAGTCCTGGGCCAGGATCGACTGCAGCGCTCGGCGCAGGCGCGGCGCGCGGTTGTACGTGGGGACCCCGACCGTGACGAGCGGCCGCTGAGCGCTGGCCATGGCGCTCTACGCCGTTCGTCCCCGGTAGCCGCGCGCGTACGCCGCCAGGTGCAGGGTTCGGTAGACGCGGTCGCGGACGCGGCCCGGAGCCGCCTGCCACTCGAGCGGGATGGCTCTCAGGGCCCCGCCCAGCGCCCGAGTGGCGAGCCAGGACGCGCCACCCGGCCGGGGCAGAAGCGCCGCCCCCGGGTGCAGCTCGTTCACCACGCGAGCCGAGCGCCCGGCGATCTCCTGCCGGGCCAGGGAGGGGCCCAAGGTGGTCGCGTGGTCATGGAGGGTCACGATCTGCGGCTCGTACGACAGCTCCATCCCGCGCTCGTGGAGGCGCAGCCCCAGCTCGAGGTCCTCGAAGAAGATCGGTATGCGCTCCTCGAAGCCGCCGACGGCGTCGAGCAGGGCACGCTTGAGCGACAGGTTGGAGGTGAACAGGCTGCGCCAGGACACCGGCCCGGGCTGCAGAGCGTCGTAGTTGAACTGGATGCCCCGGTCCAGCCAGCTCATCAGCGGGGTTATCTCGAGCTCGGGAGCCCACTGGATCCGGCCCAGCAGTGCGAACTCCGACTCGGGGCGCCTGGCATGGCGCTCGCAGTGGGCGGCGACGAAGTCGTCGGACGCCGGACGCGTGTCGTCCCCGACGAACACCAGGAGGCGCCCGGAGCTGCGCTCCACGCCGAGGTTGCGCGCCGCGCTGGCGCCCGGCTTGCGCTGCACGTGCACGGCGGCCGGCCAGGGGAAGCGCGCCAGACGCTCGCGCAGCACCGGGACCGTGTCATCGCGGGAACCGTTGTCCACCACGACCAGCTCTGCCCGATGCTCGCCGAGGACCTGCGTCTCCAGGGCATCGACCGTGCGCTGCAGCTTGGCCAGCCGGTCGCGGGTCGGAACGATCACGGAAACCTCCACGGACCCTGGGTATCACATCGCCGGCTCGGCCCGCGTACGGTTCGCGCCCATGCGCGAATGGTTGTCCGGGGACGTTCTGCCTCGCGTGCGCGTCGCGGCGCGTCGCTTCGTGGACGACCGCCTGCGCCGCCCTTGGCTGGCCGGAATCAGCGCCCGGAGCCTTGTCCGAGGGCGCTTCGCGACAGCTCGCCGCGCCGCGGCGCTGGCGGCCGGAGGGCGCGGCGCCGCGGCCGTCCGCGCCTATGGCGACGAGGAGATCGGGGTGGTGCGGGACGGTCTCGACGCGGCGGCCGTGGACCGCGCTCGCCCGCTCGTCGTGCTGGGCGCGCGCGCCGCGCCGCTGGCCCGGGCGCTCCAGGCCGACTTCCGCGATGTGCGCACCGGCGCGAGCGGGCGGGGCGGCGGCGAGGATGCGGTCTCGATCCTGGAGGGCGCCGGCGAGGGCGCTGTCCCGGTTCTGGCCGGATGGCTGGAGGCTGTCGTGCCGTCTCGCGCCGCCGAGCGGCTCGCCCAGCTGGGCGACCGCTCGCCGATCGTTGCGCTGGTGCCGGTCTGGCCGGAGGCCCGCCACGGTGCCATCGACGACGGCCCGGCGCGAACGCTGCGCACCCTGCGCTGGTGGGACGCCACGGCGAGACGGGCGGGGCTGGAGCCGGCGCTCGAGCTGCGGCGCGAGTCGCGCGGCTACCGCTGCCTCGTCCTGCGGACCGGGCCGACCGACGCCGCTCCGGCACCGCCTCCCGCGCGCGCGCCGGCTCCCACTCCGAACCGGCCGCGGGTTCGGGTCAACGACGACCTCTCGGTTGCCGGGTCGTTCGCCTGGATCTCGTCGAGCCTGGCTGTCGCCCTGGACGAGATCGGCGTGCCGGTGTCGGTCGCACCCACCAAGGTCACGCCCACGCTGGAGCCCGCCACGCGCCGGCGACTGGACGAGCTGATGGCCCGCGACGGCGATGCGGGCCCGGTGGCGGGCGAGCTGGGCTGGACGCACTTCTGGCGGCGCTACCGCCGGACGCTGGGGGGAGCCAAGCCCCTGCCGCTGTTCGCGATCAACTACCGCTTCGCCCGGTCCGATCCAGGGGGGTTCGATCCCTGGATGCGGGGCCTCATCGCCGGTTCGGCCCCCATCGCTCCGATCTCGACCTTCTGCCGCGACGTGCTCGCCGAGGCCGGAGTGGCCCCGGAACGGCTCCACGTCGTCCCCATGGGATTCACGTCGGGCGCGGAGTCGCCCGGCTCCGGCGTCCTGCCCGGTGGCCGGGACCTGAAGGTCCTGCACGTCACCAACTCCCTCGACGCCGAGCGCAACGGGACCGACCTGGCCATCGAGGCCTTCGCCGCCGCCTTCGCTCCCGGCGACGCCGCCACGCTGGTGGTTCGTGATTACGGGACGGGCTCGGCCGCTCTGCTGCGCTCGCTCGCGACCCTGCGCGACCGGGGCTACGACGCCCGCTACTGGCCCGTCTTCTTCCCCCAGGAGGCGCTGGGGAGGTTCCTCTCGGCGTTCGACGTCCTGCTCGCCCCCTTTCGCGGGGAGGGCTTCGGCATCAAGCTCCTCGACGCGATGGCGGCCGGCCTGGCCGTCATCGCGCCGCCGTTCGGGGGGCCCAGGGACTTCATGGTCCCGGACGCGACGCTCCACGTGCCCTACGACCTCGTGGCGGTCTCCTCCGGCTACGACAGCCGGTCGCTGGAGCTGGGCAACCGGCCGGAGTGGGCGCAGTGCCGGCCGGCCGGACTGGTCAGCGCCCTGGAGCTCGCCGCCGCCGACCCTGACGGCGTCCGGCGGAGGGGGGAGCTGGCCCGCCGCCACGCGCTGGCGGAGTTCAGCTGGCGGCGCAGCGCGGAGCGGGTCGCCGCGATCCTCGCGGAGGAGCTCGGCTGATGGCGGGTCCGCCGCCGGACCTCCCGCAGGACGCGATCGACGAGGCCGCCGCGGCGACGCGGGCAGAGGCATCGGCGCAGGACGTGCTGGACAGCCCGTCGGCCGGGGCCGCGGCGATTCGCGGCGGCGTGCTGCGCATCGTCGCCTACTTCGCCGGGGTCGTGCTGAGCATCGGCTCCGCGGCGCTGCTGTTCCGCCATCTGGGGGTGGACGGCGCCGGCCGCTACGTGACGGTGCTCTCCCTCGTCGCCGTGGTCGGCGGCCTTACGGAGGCCGGCCTCACCGCGCTCGGCGTGCGCGAGCTGTCCCAGCGAGCCGGCGCGGAGCGCGGCGCGGTCATGCGCACGCTCCTGGGCGTCCGGCTGATGCTGACGAGCGCCGGCGTGCTGCTCGCCGGGCTGTTCGCAGGGCTCGCGGGATACGGCGAGGTGCTCGTGATCGGGACCCTGGTGGCCGGCGTCGGACTCGTCTTCCAGAACCTCCAGAGCACGCTCGCCATCTCCCTGATGACGCGCCTGCGGTTCGGCTGGGTGGCGATCGCCGACCTGCTTCGCCAGGTCGTCACGGTCGCGCTGATCGTGGCCCTGGTCGAGCTGGGCGCCAGCATCCTTCCCTTCCTGGCCGTCCCGGTGGCCGCGTCGCTCGTGGTGCTGGCGCTGTCGGTACGACTGGTGCGAGGCGACGTCCCGGCCATCCCCTCCTTCGATTCGCGCGAGATGTGGCGCCTGACGCGCGAGGCGCTGCCGTTCGGCGTGGCGACGGCCGTCAACGCGATCTACTTTCGCGTGGCGATCATCATCGTCTCCCTCGTCGCGACGGCGCAGCAGACCGGGTACTTCGGCGCGTCCTTCCGCGTCATCGAGGTCCTGATCGTGATCCCCAGCCTGGCCGTCGGGGCCGTGTTCCCGATCTTCGCCCGAGCGGCGCGCGACGACCACACACGCCTGGCCTACGCGCTGGAGCGCTCGTTGGAGGCCTGCCTGATCTTCGGGTCGGTGGTGGCGCTCGGCGTGTCGGTCGGGGCGCCGTTCATCATCGACGTCGTCGCGGGGCCGAAGTTCGGCCCCGCCGTGGACGTGCTGCGGATACAGGGCCTGGCGCTGCTCGGGTCGTTCGCCACGGTGCCGTGGGGCTTCGTGCTGGTGAGCCTGGGCCGATATCGCGAGCTGCTCGTCATCAACGGAGTGGCGCTCGCGCTCAGCGCGGGGCTCACCGCGTTCCTGACGTCCGCCGACGGGGCGCGCGGCGCGGCCTTCGCCACCACCGTGGGTGAGTTCTTCCTCGCCGCGTCCGCGGCCTTCGTCCTGTACCGGTCCTACCCGGCGCTGCGCCCGTCGCTGCGAGTGGTCCCGGCGATCGTCGCGGCCGGTGCCCTCGCCGTGGCGGTCGCGGTGTTCGTTCCGCTCCCCGCCGTCGTGCTGGCGCCGCTGAGCGGCATCGTGTTCCTGACAGTGGTCGCCGCCGCCGGCGCGATCCCCGACGAGCTGTTCGCCGAGGTGCGAAAGCTCCGACACAGCCGGACCGCCGCGTGACCGCCCTGCGCATCGGGCTCAACCTCACGTTCCTCGTCGCGGACTCCGGCGGCTCGGGAAGCTACGCGCGGGAGCTGATCCCGGCGCTGCTGGGCGTTGAGCCCGGGGTGCGGATCACCGGGTTCGTGAACGCGGACGCGCCGGACGCGGTCGCGCGCGCGCCCTGGGCCGGCGAGGTCGACTGGGTGCGCTTCCCGATTCACCCCCAGCGTCCCGGGCCGCTCGCGCCGCTGGTGTCCATGGCCGTCCAGTGGGGCGCACTGCCCGCGCTGGCGGCGCGCCGGCGTCTGGACGTCGTGCACGGCCTGGCCAACGTGGTGCCGCCGCTGCACCCACGGGTGGCCACCGTGGTCACCGTCCTCGACCTGATCTGGCTGCGCCACACGACGACGATGACGCGGCGCGCCACGCTGGGGATGCGCCTCGCGGTCCCGCCGAGCGCACGGACCGCGGACCGGGTGATCGCGATCTCGCGCGCCGCGCGCGACGACCTGGTCCGGACGCTGCGCCTCCCGCCCGCGCGGGTCGATGTCACGCATCTCGGCGTGCGCCTGGACGAGACCGTCCCGCCCACCCCGGAGATGGAGCTGCGCCAGAGCCTCGGCCTCGGCGACGCGCCGTTCGTGCTCTGCGTCGCGCAGGTGCGCCCCCACAAGAACATCGGCGGTCTGGTCGAGGCGCTGGCCCGGCTGGCCGACGAGCGGACGAACCTGGTGGTCGTCGGCCCGCACACCGGCCACGAGGAGGAGCTGCGCGCGCGCGCGGCGCGGCTGGGCGTCGACCGGCGCGTGCACCTGCCGGGCTGGGTCTCCGACCCCGATCTCGAGGGGCTCTATCGAGCGGCCGCGTGCTTCGCTCTGCCTTCGTTCGAGGAGGGGTTCGGGCTGCCGATCCTCGAGGCGATGCGGCGGGGGACGCCGGTCGCCTGCTCGGACGCCAGCTCGCTGCCCGAGGTGGCGGGCGACGCGGCTGTCCTCTTCGACCCTCACGACCCCTCCTCGATCGCCGCGGCGTTGGAGCGGCTGCTCGGCGACGACGCGCTGCGCGCCCGGCTGGCGCAGGCCGGCCTCGCGCGCTGCCGGGATTTCACCTGGGAGGCGACGGCGCGCGCGACGCTGCAGAGCTACCGGCGCGCGCTGGCGGAACCTCGCGCAGGACGCGCGCGAACTCGCGCTTGAGCTTGGAGAAGCGCGGGTCCCGCGGGCGCAGCGCCGCGGCGGCCGCGGCGACGGGGAGCGAGACCCGCGCCCCCGCGCGCATGACGCGCCGGGCCGCGCCGGGCGAGCGGTAGTAGCGCTCGGCGCTGCGGAAATAGTGGGGCGAGAACACCTGCGAGTCGGGGTCGCTGCCCTTGTCGGCGTGGACGACGACCGCGGCCGGCTCGAGGTGGACCTCCCAGCCCGCCGCCGTGATTCGGCTGAGCCACTCGGTCTCCTCGAGGTAGAGGAAGTAGCCCTCGTCCAGCGGGCCGGCCGCGTGCGCCGCCTCGCGGCGCACGAGCAGCGCCGCGCCCGTGGCGTGCGCCACACGGCCCGCCGGGCCCTCGAACCGCGCCCGCGGCAGCGTGTGCGGGTGCAGCCGGGTGCCGGCCAGTGGGTGCAGGAGCAGGCAGAAGTCGAAGAACAGCGTCACCAGGTTGGGGAAGCGCCGGTAGGCGTTGAACTGGAGCTCGCCGTCCGGTCCCTCCACGCGCGGGGCGACGACGCCGGCCCCGGGATGGGCATCCAGGTGGTCCACCAGCCGCGTTACGGCGTTGTCGCGGGGGAAGGCGTCGGAGTTCAGGAGCAGCAGGGTCCGGCCGGATGCGACGGCGAGGCCCGCGTTGACCCCGGCGGCGAACCCGCGGTTCTCGGTGCGCGCGACGACCGTCGCGTCGGGCAGCGCCGCCTCCAGACGCGCCGCGCTCTGCGGCGTGGAGCCGTTGTCGACCACCACGACCTCCAGGCTCAGCCCGGGCGCGGCCGCGCGCGCCGCCCGCACCGCTCCGGCCGTCATGTCCTCGGTCCGGTAGTTGACGACTACGAGCGAGACGTCGGGGCCGGCCGTCACGCCGGCTTCTCGAGCGCGAGGAAGGCCGACGTCCAGGGCGCCCCCTGCGCGCGCAGGACGAGGTGGGGCCACATGCGCCCCGTGGCCGGCTCCAGCCCGCCGGCCCCGTCGATGCGCGTCACGTTGTCCAGGGTGCGCGGGGAGACGTCAGCGTCCAGAGGCTGGACCAGGCGCAGGCCGGAGGGGTCGACGATCCGGACCCGGAGCTCGCGGGGAGTGAAGACGTCCTGCGCGCGGCGGCGCAGCGTCGCCTGCGGCGCGCGCCGGCCGCGGCTGGCCACGCGCAGGGCGGCGTGGAGCGGCGCCCAGTCTCCGAGGTGGCGCCCCAGGAAGCACTCGGTGGCGATCAGCACACAGCCGCCGGGCCGCACCGCGCGGGCCATCTCCGCCGCCGCGCGCGCCACGTCGCCGGGGCCGCCGAAGTGCTCGATCGAGGACAGCGAGAACACGACGTCGAAGCTCTCGTCGGGGAAGTCGAGCCGGCGGGCGTCCATGTGGCGCACCTCGAGGCGGTCCCGGCGATAGGGGAACGGCGCGAAGGCGGCGGGGTCGTCGAGCATCGAGCCGACGGCCTCCCCGGACGCGAAGTCGCCCTCCCCGTAGATGTCGGTGGCCACGATCCGTCCCAGCCGGTTGGCCAGCCAGAACAGGATCGCCTCGTGCCCCGCGCCGACCCCGAGTGCGCTCGTCTCCTCGCCCAGGCGCCCGGTCTCCCGCAGGTAGAGCGCGAGCATCGTGAACTCCCACAGCTTGCGCTGGACCTCCTCCTCGGGCGGAAGGCCGGGCGCGACGTCGCGCAGCATGGCGATGAAGGCCGGGTCGTCGAAGTCGGCTCGGTCGCAGAGCTTCACGTAGCGCCGGGAGAGCTCGGGGGCCATGGCGGCGTGATGCTGGCACACGCCGGGTCCGCTAACGTCGCCGCCCGCCGAGGCCCCATGCACGTCGGACTCAATCTCATCTTCCTCGTCCCCGGCGAGACCGGCGGAATGGAGGTCGCGGCCCGCGAGCTCACTGACGCGCTGGTCTCGGCGGCGCCGGAAGTGCGCTTCACGGCGTTCGTCAATCGCGAGACCGCCGGGACGCCGGGACCGTGGGACGGCGCCGTGGAAACCGTGACGGTCCCGGTCCGCGCGACCAACCGAGTCGAATGGGTCCGCGGCGAGCAGCTGCTGCTGCCGCGCCTGGCCGCCCGCGCCGGGGTCGACCTCGTGCACAGCCTGGCCAGCACGGCGCCGGGGTGGGGCCCGTTCCGCCGGGTCGTGACGATCCACGATCTGATCTACCGGGTCCACCCCGAGGCGCACGCCGGGATGCGGACGCTGGGGATGCGCGTCCTCGTCCCCCTCGCCGCCCGGCGCTCGCACCGGGTGATCGTCGACTCGCGCAGCACCCGCGACGACGTGGTCCGCCACCTGCGCGTCCCCGAGGGCAAGGTGGACGTCGTGCCGCTGGGGCTGGGTCGCAGCGCCCGTCCCGCGCCGCTGCCGGCGGCCGAGGTGCGCGAGCGCATCGGCGCGGGCGAGCGCTCCCTCGTGCTCAGCCTGTCCGCCAAGCGCCCACACAAGAACCTGCGCGGGCTGCTCGACGCGCTGGCGCTCATCCCGCCGGAGCGCCGCCCGGTCCTCGTGATGCCCGGCTATCCGACGTGGCACGAGGACGAGCTGCGCGAGCATGCCCGCGCGCTGGGCCTTCGGGACGACGTGCGCTTCCTGGGGTGGCTGGACGCCCGCGAGCTCGAGGGCCTGTACGCCGCGGCCGGCTGCTTCGTCTTCCCCTCCCTCTACGAGGGCTTCGGCCTGCCCGTCCTGGAGGCGATGGCGCGCGGGCTGGTCGTGATCTCCTCGGACCGAGCCTCGCTGCCCGAGGTGGCCGGCGACGCCGCGCTGCTCGTGGACCCGGAGTCGCCGGCCCAGATCGCCGAGGCGATCCAGCGCGTCCTCTCCGACGGCGGACTGGCCGAGCGGCTGCGCGAGGCTGGCCGCGCGCAGGCCGCGCGGTTCACGTGGGACGCCGCGGCGCGCGGCGTGCTGGCCAGCTACGAGCGCGCGCTGGGCTCGCGCGCGTAGTCCGCGGCGACCGCGTCGAGCGAGGACTCGATCGACAGCCGCGCGGCGTTGCGGGCGAACCACTCGGCCGTGCGGTCCCGCAGGGCCGGGCCGGCCTCGTGGATGCGGACGATCGCCGCGGCGAGGTCCTCGGGCGACGCGGAGGCGGCGATCGTCCCGTTCTCGCCCTCCTCGACGAGCTCGGTGGCGGCGTTGTCGGGGTCCGCCACCACGACGCTCGGCGTGCCGCGCGACGCCGCCTCCACCACGACCAGCCCGTAGCCCTCGCGGCGCGAGGGCAGCGCCATGCACAGCGCGCGCCCCAGCGCCCGGTCCACCGTGTCGGCGTCGACGAACCCGTGGACGTGCACGACGCCCTCCAGCCCCAGTTCGTGGACGGCGCGCTCCACCTCGGGGCGGTCCGGCCCGTCGCCGAACACGTCGGCGCGCAGCGACGGGATGGTCTCGCGGGCGAGTGCGATCCCCGGCACCAGCGCCGGCGCGCGCTTCTCGGGGATATGGCGTCCGGCGAACACGACCACGGGCTCAGGGGGCTCCGGGCCCCGAGGCTCCAGCGCGCCGCGGTACTCGCCCTCCAGCACGCGGACGTCACCGCGCAGCCCCTCGTCGCGCAGCCGGCGCGCGTGCAGTCGCGAGAACGCGTACGCGCGCTGGCGCAGGCGCACGCAGCGGCGCTGCACCCACCAGCCGGCGGCGCCGCCGGCCCGGCCGAGGTACTCGCGCCAGTAGTCGCGCGTCCACAGCTCGTGCCAGTCCACGACGAGCCGGTAGCCGCGCAGCCGGCGCAGCGCGCCCGCGGCCAGGAGGGAGAAGTAGGGGAATGACGCCGTGTGCACGACGTCGTAGCGCCGGCCGTGGCGCAGCAGGTGCCACAGCACCCCGGCGCCGAAGACCAGCGGCGGGGCGATCCGCCGCCGCCCGCTGGTGTAGAACTCCATGCGCGGTCCCGCCGCGACCACCCGCACGCCAGGCAGGTCGGGCCGCTCGCCGCGCGGCCACTGGCGAAGGGTGAGGAGGGTCACCTCGTGGCCGGACTCCGCGAGGCGCTCGGCCAGGTTGCGGTACCAGCGCTCGGCGCCGCCGATCGTGTACGGGTACAGGCAGTCGTAGACCAGGCAGACGCGCATCGCGGCTAGGCGCCGCCGCGGATGGGACACGACAGGCGCCACCGCTTGAAGTCCTTCTGTCCCTGGGCGCGGGCGAAGAAGATCCCCTCCTGGGCCGAGAGCCGGCGGCACGGCCGCGAGTAGATACCGCCGATCGGGCGCAGGAAGACGAAGCCGCCGGAGGGGTTCAGCCGTGCCGGATCCATCTGGATGCCCAGCGGGAAGTCGACCGTGCGCGCGATGGCGGTCAGCCCCGAGGCATTGAAGAACGGCAGCGCGATCGGCTCGAAGCCGATCTGACGGACGCCCTGCGCCTTCGCGGCGCGCATGATCGCCGGTACGTCGCCGCCCTTCTCGGGACCGCCGACGATGTAGCCCTCCGGCGACCAGAGCGTGAGCTGGCGCACGTGGAGGCCGGATTGCGGCGCGTTGGGCAGGTCGATGCGCCGCGGCCGGTCGATCCCGAAACTCACGATCGCCAGGTTCGCCGCCGCCACCAGCCCGAGGGCCGCGGCCGCCGGGACGCGCACGCGCCGCGGTGACCGCGCGATCCACGCCGTCCCCAGGACGGCCACGTACACCAGCATCGACAGCGTGTAGCGGACGTCGTGGAACGTCACGAGAAACGTCATCGCGAGGTAGGCGGACAGCCCGCCGACGACAAGCTCAGGTGTCGGGTCGTCGTCCGGGCGCCCTCGTCGCACGAACCCGACGACCGCCAGGACGGTCCCCGCCGCGACGAACAGCGCGAGTGGGAGCAGGTACTGGTGGTTGAGGAACGCCCACAGGTACCAGAACCCGTTCTGGGTGGACCAGCGCGGCGGGGTCGGCGAGTCGGGGTTTGCGGGCGCGGAGCCGCCGCCGGACGGGGCCAGGGTCGTCGCGCCCTGCGTCAGGCCGCGCAGGTCGTCCGCGTGGGCGATGTACCACGGGGCGGCTATCACCGCCCCGACCACGAGGAAGGCGGCAAGACCCCGCCAGTGGCGCCACCCACCGCGCGCCAGGATGACGGCGACGAGGCCGGCGAGGAACAGCGGCGTCGTCTGTTTGGACAGCATCGCCAGGCCCGCCGTGAGGCCGGCCAGGCCCGACAGCGGCAGGCTCGCGAAGCGGCGCGACGCGAGCAGCAGTCCCACCGTCGCCGCGACGAGCGCCGCCTGGGGACCGTCGAGCATGAACACGTGGAACTGGCTGACCACGATGGGGGTGCCCAGCGCGAACGCGACGGCCAGCAGGCCACCGAGGTCGCGCCCCGACGCGATGCGCCCGGTCAGGTAGCAGCCGAGCGCCAGGAGCGGGAGGAAGACGACGTTCTGGGCGAGGACCGGCGCCGACAGGTTGACGCCGCCCACGAAGGCGCCGAGCGCGCCGACCAGGTGCACAAACGGGGGGTATGACGTGAACTCGTCGAACGGCGCCCGCAGGCGCCCCGCGTCCCACTGGTCGTGGAACAGGAACGCGATGTTCAGGTGCTTGCCGTTGTCGAAGTCGGGCACCCGCGTGTCCGCCCCCAGCCACCACGCGGTGATCGCGACGAAGACGACGACGAGGCCCGCCGCGACGGCGGCCGGCGCGACCCGCGGTCGCGACGCGGTCGATTCGGCGGCGGTCACGCGGGGCATCCTAGACCGGAAGGTCAGGGGCGCCTGCGCTAACCTGCGCGCGGGCGCCCGGCGCGACTTTACGTCACGCCGACCGTTGCAGCCCTCGCGTATGAGCACTATCGAGCAGACAGCTCGCGCGCGTTCCGAGCCCTTCGGGCCAGGCCGCCGCGTCCGGGTCTCAGTCGTCATCCCGTGCCTCAACGAGGCCGGGACGATCGAGCGCTGCGTGGCCGCCGCGCGGGACGCGCTGGAGTCCAACGGGTTGGCCGGCGAGGTCGTCGTGGCCGACAACGGGTCCACCGACGGCAGCGCCGAGCGCGCCGAGGAGGCCGGCGCCCACGTCGTCCACGAGACGCGCCGCGGCTACGGCAGCGCGTACCTGGCCGGGTTCG
This sequence comes from Solirubrobacteraceae bacterium, assembly GCA_033856025.1. GTDB lineage: Bacteria > Actinomycetota > Thermoleophilia > Solirubrobacterales > Solirubrobacteraceae > AC-38. The sequence goes on from JAWVFQ010000001.1 coordinate 106,200, forward strand.
CCGCCGCCCAGGGCGAGTACATCGTCATGGCCGACGCGGACCTGACCTACGACTTCGAGGACATCCCGCGCTTCGTCGAGCAGCTCGACGACGGCGCCGAGCTGGTGATGGGCGACCGGATGGACAACATTCATCCCGGCGCGATGCCCTGGCTGCACCGCTACGTGGGCAACCCGATCCTCACCGGCACGCTGAACCTGTTCTTCCGCACCGGCGTCAACGACGCCCACTGCGGAATGCGGGCGCTGCGCCGCGACGTGCTGGAGCGACTGGACCTGCGCGCCACCGGCATGGAGTTCGCCTCCGAGATGGTCATCCGGGCGGCCAAGGAGAAACTGGACATCCGCCAGTTCCCCATCGAGTACCACCCGCGCGAGGGCGACTCCAAGCTCGACAGCTTCCGCGACGGCTGGCGCCACCTGCGGTTCCTGCTCGTCCACGCGCCGACGTGGCTGTTCATCGTCCCCGGCGCGCTGTGCGCCGCACTGGGCGCGCTCATCGGCCTGACGGTGATCACGCAGATCAGCGTGTTCGGGCGCAACTGGGACCTGCACGCGATGGTCGGCGGCGCGCTGCTGATGATCGTGGGGACGCAGGTCCTCGCCCTGGGCCTGTGCGCGCACGCCTACGGGACGTACTTCATGGGCGAGCGCGATCCCTGGTTCGACCGCATGCGCGCGCGCTTCCATCTCGAGCAGGGGCTCCTCCTCGGCGGCGCCTTCATCCTCGCGGGCCTGGTCATGGCCGCGGTCATCGCGATCACCTGGATCGACCGCGGCTTCGGCCGCCTGTCCGAGGAGCGCCTCGCGGTCCTCGGCGCCACGCTGATCATCGTGGGGATCCAGATCTTCTTCTCGTCGTTCCTCCTCTCGATTCTCGGGCTGCGGCGGCGCGGCTGACCGGCCAACCGGTGCGCGAGCGCATCGCGATCGGGATCGGCCTCGCGGCCGTGCTCGCGGCGCTGGCCGCCGTCGTGTCGGTCCCCCACGTGCGGGAGAACGGCACGAACTCCCGCGTCACCGTGAGCGGCGCGCAGCTCGAGGTCCCCGGCGGCGGGCGCCGCTGCCAGCGCGCCGAGTTCATCCCCGCCCAGTCGCGCGGCCTGCGGGTGTACATGAACGCGTTCGGCGGCACGGGCGGCCCGGTCGAGGTGACGATCTCGGCCGGCGGGCGGGTCGAGGGCGCCACGCTGCCCCGGCCGCGCCGCGACGGGCCGGTCAGCGTGCGGATCCCCGAGGTGCCGCGCGACGCCGTGGGGACGGTCTGCTTCGCGAACCGCGGGACCCGGAGGGTGGCGCTGGCCGGCGACCTGACCGAGTACCACCCCGACCGGCCCCGCCGCTCCGACCCCCGCGAGGACGTGCGGCTGGACTGGCTGCGCGAGGAGCGCACGTCGCTGCTCTCGTTCGCCCCGGTGGCGGCGCGGCGCTTCGCTCTCTTCAAGGCGGGGTGGATCGGCCCCTGGACGTTCTACGCGCTGCTGGCGGCGACGCTGGGGCTCGGCGCGGCGGCGCTGGTCGCGGTGCGCCGGGCGCCGCGCACGCCCTGGGCGTGCGCCGGGATCGCCACGGGCGTCGCGCTGGTCTGGGCCGTCCTGGTGCCGGCGTTCTGGGTGGCCGACGAGCCCGTGCACTTCGGCTACACGCAGTACCTGGCCGAGACGGGGCACGTGCCGCGCGAGATCGTCCCCGAGCCCGTCTTCTCCGACGAGGAGCGCGAGAGCTACCGCGCCATCGGGTTCCGGGTCCTGGGCCGCCCGTCCTACCGCCCCGACCTGGACCGCCGCATGGACCGGCGACTGGACAGCGGTCGCCTGAACCGCGTCGAGCCCAAGTCCGCCGGCTACGCGGTGAACAACCCCCCGCTCTACTACGCGCTGGAGGCGGTGCCCTACCGCGCCCTGCACGGCGCGAGCCTGTGGGACCGGCTGTTCGCGATGCGCGTGCTCTCGGCGCTGCTCGGCGGCCTCGCCGTGGCCTTCGCCTTCCTGTTCCTGCGCGAGCTGATGCCGGAGAGGCGGTGGGCGTGGACGGTCGGGGCGCTCGCCGTGGCCTTCCAGCCGGTGTTCGGGTTCATGGCCGGCGGGGTGAACAACGACGTGCTCGTGTGGACGTGCGGCGCGGCCCTGCTGTGGGCCCTGGCCCGGGTGTTCCGCCGCGGGCTCACGCCGGCGCGCGGCGCGGCCGTGGCGGGCGCCCTGCTCGTGGGGATCCTGGCCAAGCCCTCCATCTACGGCGTGATCCCCGGCGTCGCCCTGGCCCTTGGGCTCGCGGCGTGGCGCGCGGCACCGGAGGCCCGCCGGCGCGCCCGGGCGGGCGCCGGGGTGGCGGGAGCGATGCTCGCGCTGCCCGCGTTGGCCTACCTGGCGCTCAGCCGGCTCGTGCTCGACCGTCCGGGCGCCACGGCCGTCGCCGGCTTCGACGTCGCCCCGCCCGGAGGATCCGTGGGCGGGCAGCTGGCCTACCTGTGGCAGTCCTTTCTGCCGCGGCTGCCCTTCATGACCGACCAGTTCACGAACTACCCGCACTACCTGCTGTGGGACAGCTACCTGCAGGGGTTCATCGGGCGCTTCGGCTGGTTCGAGTACGGCTATCCGAAGTGGGCCTACTGGCTGGGACTGGCGGTGCTGGCGGGCATCGTGGCGCTGGCGGTCCGCGGGCTGACGCTCGCGCGAGCCTGGGGGCGCCGCGCCTTCGAGCTGATCGCCTACGCGGCCATGCCGGCCGGGATGCTCCTCACCGTGGGGCTCGCGGGCTACCGCTACCGGCTCGACGTCTTCCAGTCCTTCGAGCAGGCCCGCTACCTGTTCGTCGTCCTCCCCCTGTGGGGAGCCGTCGTCGCGGCGGCGGCCTGCGGCGCCGGGCGGTGGGCGCGGACGGCCGGGACGCTGCTCGTGATCGCCGCCTTCGGCCACACCGCCCTGTCGCTCCTGGTCACCGTGGAGCGGTTCTACGGGTGAGCCCCGTGCCGCCCCGCCCCGCGGCCGTCGGCGGTGAGAGGCTTCGCGGGTGATCCGCACCCGCCTGCGCCGCCGCTCCGCCGCCCGCGACGCCTACGCGGCGTGGACCGAGCGCGTGGAGCCGGCCACGGCCATCCGCCCGCACCTGCGCCGCTTCGCCGCGCCGCCGGTCCTCGTCGAGCCGCGCACGGAGCCCCAGCCGATCTCGGTGGTCATCGACACCTCCGGCGGGGGCGACCCCGCGGTCACGCGCGCCTCGCTGCCCGGGGCCGTCCCCGCCGTGGAGGGCGACGGGCGCGCCCGGCTGGGCGACGTGCGCACGCCCTGGGCCGCCGTCCTGGACGCCGGCGACCGCCTGGCCGACGGGGCGCTGCGCCGGCTGGGCCAGGCCGCGGCGCTGGCGCCCGACGTGGCGCTGATCACGGGCGACGACGACGTCCTGGACCGGTCCGAGCGCCGCGTGGAGCCGCGCTTCTTCCCCGGCCCCTCGCCCGACCTCCTGCGCGAGCGCGACCTCACGGGCTCGGTGGCGCTGCTGAGGACGTCGCGGCTGCCCGCCCACCTGCCGGAGGGGCCGCGCTGGCGCTACGAGCTGGCCCGCCACCTGGCCGGCCCGGCGGGCGCGGGCCACGCCCACCTGGCGCTGGTGCTCGTGCACCGCGCGCAGGGCGACGCGACGCATCCACCGGCGCCCGCCCAGGCCCGCCTGGTGCCGCCGCTGCGCGGCGAGCCGCGCGTCGAGGCGATCGTGTGCTTTCGCGACCGTCCCGACCTGCTGGAGCGCTGCACCCGCTCGCTGCTGGCCTGCGACTACGAGCGCCTGAGCCTGCGCCTGGTCGACAACGGCAGCGCCGAGCCCGCCACCGCCGACCTCCTGGACCGGCTGGGCCGCGACGCGCGCGTCACCGTGCGCCGCGACGACCGCGACTTCAACTTCTCCGCCCTGAACAACGCCGCCGCCGCGGAGTCCGACGCCGAGGTCCTGGCCCTGGTCAACAACGACGTCGAGTTCGCGCAGCGCGACTGGCTCGAGCCCGTCCTGGCCCACGCCCAGCGCGCGGACGTCGGCGCCGTGGGGCCACTGCTCACGCGTCCCGACGGGCGCGTCCAGCACGCGGGCGCGGCGATCGGGCTGCACGGGACGGCCGGGCACCCGTTCGCCGGCCTGCGCCCCGACGCCCGCACGCCGCTGGGCGCGGCGAGCGACGGCGTGCGCAACTGGCTGGCCGTCACCGCCGCGTGCCTCGTGGTGGAGCGGCCGAAGTTCCACGGCGTGGGCGGGTTCGACGAGCGCCTGGTCGTGGGCGGCAACGACGTCGACCTCGGGCTGCGCCTGACCGCGCGCGGCTGGCGCACGCTCTGCGTGCCGCAGGCGCGCGCCGTGCACGCCGAGTCCGCCACCCGCGACCCCGCGGACGTTCTGGCCGGCGACGTGCAGCGCAGCGTGGAGCGCTACGGCGACTTCCTGGCCATGGGTGACCCGTTCTACAGCCCGGGTCTCACGCTGGAGCGCACGGACTGCTCTCCGAAGACGCCGGGAGAGGCGGGGGCATGACGTCGAAGCGCTCGCGCCACATCCGGGAGATCCTGCGCCAGGGCCCCACCGAGGCGGGCTACGCCTTCTTCCGCGCGCGCCGGCGGCGGCGCAACCTGGCCGACGACGACCTCGAGCTCAGCGCCTCCGAGCGCCTGGCGCTGGACCCGGCCGTCGACCTGGACATGGCCGACCTGGAGGCGCACGCCGCCGTGGTGCGCCGGCGGGCGGCGGTCCCCGACGGCGCCTCGCTGCAGTGGTTCTTCCCCGGCTTCCACCTCGTGACGGGCGGCGGCGTCCACACGGCCCTGCGCCTGGCCGACCTCGTGGCGCGCGAGCACGGCATCGAGAACCGCTTCCACCTCTACGACCGCGACGCGCCCGGCGAGGTCCCGGCCAAGGCGGCCGCCGCGTTCCCCGCTCTGGCCAACGCGCGCTTCACGGCCGGCGACGCGCTACCCGGTCGCGCCGACGCCGCCATCGCCACCACGTGGGAGAGCGGCTTTCACCTCGTTGGCTTCAACGACACCCGGGCCAAGCTGATGCTGGTCCAGGACTGGGAGCCCGACTTCCATCCCGCCGGGTCGGCGCGGGCGATCCTCGAGCTGCTGGCGGCCCTGGGGATCCCGGGCCTGGTGAACTCGCCGGGGCTGGCGGACTCCTGGCGCGCCGCGGGCAACCCGGCGACCGCGTTCACCCCGGCCGTCGACACAGGCCGCTTCCGCCCCGGCCCGCGCCCCGACGAGCCCGTGCGGATCTTCTTCTACGGGCGCCCGCGCACCGCGCGCAACGCCTTCGGCCTCGGCCTGGCCGCGCTGCGCCATGTCAAGGCGCGCTTCGGCTCGGGGGTGGAGATCGTCAGCGCGGGCGAGGACTGGAGCCCCGGCCAGTACGGCGCGGACGACCTGATCGAGAACCGGGGGATGCTGGAGGACCTCGACACGGTGGCGGAGCTGTACCGCTCCTGTCACGTCGGCCTCGTCTTCATGCTCACCCGCCACCCCTCCTACCAGCCGCTGGAGTTCATGGCCAGCGGGATGGCGACGGTGTCCAACCGCAACCCCCACACCGAGTGGCTCCTGCGCCACGAGGAGACGGCGCTGCTGGCCGACCCGCTCCCCGCGCTCGTGGCCGAGCAGGTGGGCCGGCTCGTGCGGGACGCGCCACTGCGTGCCCGCATCGCCGACGCCGGCCGCGCGCTGGCCACGGCCCGCACCTGGGACGACGAGCTCGACCGGGCCTGGCGCGCCGCTACAGCCGCTCGGCGATAGCCGGCGCCTCGCGGTCGAACAGCCACACGCCCAGGGCACACAGCGCCGCGAAGACGGCGATGGGGACCAGCGCCCAGCCCCAGCCGCCGATCGCGTCGATCGCGCCGCGCGCGCTCGGGTCGATCACCCACTTGCGCCCCTGCTCGAGCAGCATGGCGATCGGGTTGAACAGCAGGTAGCGCTGCGAGGCGTCGGGCACGGTGTCGATCGCGTACAGGACCGGCGAGCCGTAGAACATGATCGTGGAGGCGACGAACCAGATCGGCGCCACGTCGCGGAAGCGCACGTAGAGCGAGGAGACGATCATCGACACCGCCGCCGTGATGGCGATGAGCGGCAGGATCAGCAACGGCAGCAGCAGCCACGTCCAGCGCGGCGACACGCCGTAGGCGAGCAGGAACACGAACACCGCGAACAGGCTGAGGAAGAGGTTCAACGCCCCGGTGAGCACCGTGGACAGCGGGATTACCAGCCGCGGGAAGTGCATCTTGCGCACGATCCCCTCGGAGTCCACCACCGCCGTCACGGCCCGCTGCGTGGAGTCCGAGAAGAAGTTGAACAGCACGATGTTGAACAGCAGCAGCACCGGATAATTCGGGATCTGGTCGCCGAACTTCACGATCTGGCTGAACACGACGTAGAGCACGCCGAACAGCATCAGCGGGCGCATGAGGGACCACAGGTAGCCCAGGACCGAGCCGAAGTACGTCAGCCGGTACTCGGTCAGCCCGATGATCCAGGTCAGGTTGACGAAGCGCCGCCAGCCGCCGCCGTAGGCCGACGGGCCGCGCATCTCGCGCGCCTCCGGCGACACGGGAAACGAGGTGGTGGCCGCGGGCGTGCTCATCGCGGCGCCGCCGCCGGGCTGCCCGCGCGCTGCACCTCGACCTGGTGGGGGATGCTCACCAGGCCGGAGTTCTCGGGGGCGCCGTGCACGATGAACTCGCGCGCCCGCCCCTCGTAGGCCAGCATCCCGCCGCCCTCGGTGTGGACTCCCACGTCCACGTAGAAGCGCCCGACGCCGAGCGGGTTGTCCATGCGCACGCGCACCTCCACCCGCTCGCCGGGCTCCAGCGCGGGCTCGGCCGCGTCCACTCCGCGGGTGGTCGTGCCGAAGATCCGCACGCCGTCGTCGTTGGTCAGCTGCACGTGGATCTCGGGGCGCTCGACCGCCTCGTGCACGTCCAGTGCGACGTGGACCGTCAGCGGCTCGCCGTGGGGCGCGGCGTCGACGGCCCGGCCCTCGGCGTCCTCGATCCACGCGCCGGCCACCGTGGCCACGCCGCGGCCCCCGCCCTGGCCGGCGGCGCCGCGCTGGCGCTCGAAGTTCAGCTCCATGTAGCGCGCGCCCACCTCGCCGGGGTCGCCGATCACCATGAGGTGCCCGCGCTCCAGCAGCAGCGCGCGGTGGCAGAAGCGCTCGATGGTGGCCATGTCGTGGGTCACGAGGACGATCGTGCGCCCCTCGTCGCGCAGCCGCCGGAACTCGTTGAAGCACTTCTGCTGGAACGCCGCGTCGCCCACCGCGAGCACCTCGTCGATCAGCAGCACGTCGGCGTCGGACTGCACCATCAGGGAGAAGGCCAGGCGCACCTGCATCCCGGACGAGTAGTTCTTGAGCTTGAGGTCGAGGAAGTCCTCCAGCTCGGCGAAGGCGATGACGTCGTCGAAGCGCGCGCGGGCCTCGGCGGGCGTGAGGCCCATCATGACGCCGTTGATGACGACGTTGTCCAGCGCGGTCAGCTCCATGTTGAAGCCGACGCCGAGCTCGATGAACGGCGTGAGCCGGCCCGCGATCAGGATGCGTCCGGTGTCGGCCTTGTAGATCCCGGCCAGGCACTTGAGCAGCGTGGACTTGCCGGACCCGTTGCGCCCGACGATCCCGAAGAACTCGCCCTCCAGCACCTGGAAGCTCACGTCCTCCAGCGCGCGCAGCTCGTCGATCTCCACCCGCCGGAACGGGTGCATGGCGCGCTCCTTGAGCGTCCCGACGTGCTGGCGGGGCACGCGAAAGGTCTTGGAGACGCGGTCGACGTCGATCCCGGCGTAGCGGTCGGCCATGCGCGAAGAGTACGTAGCATGGGGGCCCGCATGCGCGAGCGCCACGCCATCTCGCCACGCGCTTACGTCCGCGTGGCCCGGGCCGCCCTCTTCGCGCTGGCGGTCATCGTCCTCACCGGCGCGGCCGTCCGGCTCACGGGCTCCGGTCTGGGCTGCCCGGATTGGCCCAAGTGCTACGGCGGGGCGATCGCGCCGCTGGAGACCCACGCGGTGATCGAGTACGGAAACCGGATCCTGTCCGGCCTGGTCGGCCTCACCGCGGTGGCCGCGTTCGCGGGCGCGTGGCTGCGCCGGCCCTTCCGCCGCGACCTGCTCTGGCTCTCCGCCCTGCTGCCGCTGGGCGTGGTCGCCCAGGCCGTGCTCGGCGGGTTCACGGTCCGCCAGCACCTGGCGCCCGGGTTCGTGATGGCCCACTTCGTCCTGGCCATGGCGATCCTCGTGGCCGCGGTCGCCCTGGCCTGGCGAGCCGACCGCGAGCCCGGCCGCGCCGGCCCGCCGGCCGACCGGCTGAGCGCCTGGTCGGTGCGCGCGCTCGTGCCGCTCGGCGCGGTGACGATCTTCGCCGGGACGGCCGCCACCGCGGCCGGACCCCACGCCGGCGGCGCCGGGACGGGGGACGAGATCAATCGCCTGGACTTCAAGGGCGCGCGGACGCTGGACTGGGCGATCCACCAGCACGCGACCGTGGCCTTCGTCTTCGGCCTGGGCGCCGTCGCGGCGTGGCTGGTGCTGTGGCGCCGGCGCGCCGACCCGGCGGCCCGGCGCGCCGTCGCGGTGCTGGCGGCGCTGCTGGCGGCGCAGGGCGCCGTGGGGACCCTCCAGTACGCGCTGGAGCTCCCGGCCGAGATCGTCTGGGTCCACGTCGGGCTGGCCGCCGCCACCTGGGTGGCGCTGCTGTGGGCGGCCGCGGCCGCCGGCGCGCCCGCGCCGGCGCCGGCCGGCGCCGCTCCCGAGCCGCGGGAGACCGACCGAGCCGACCGCCTCGTGGTCGAGACTGCGTCGCGCTGACATGCGTCCCCAATGACCATGGAGCCCCGGACCGAGCAGGCGGCTGCCGCCGCGGAGCTGTCGCCCGACGCCGACGCGCGCCTGGCCGAGGCGTTCGCGCTGGTGCGCTCGGGCGACGTGGCGGTGCTGTCCGTCGACGTCTTCGACACCGTCCTGTGGCGTCGCGTGGCCGAGCCGGCGGACGCCTTCCTGCTCCTGGCCGGCCGCCTGCGCGACCGCGGCCTGCTGGCCGGCGACGTGACCGACACGGAGTTCGCGGCCCTGCGCGCCGGCGCCGAGAAGCGGGCCCGCCAGGAGGCCCTGGCCGCGGGCCGCAGCCGCGAGGTCACCCTGGAGGAGGTCCACGCCCGGCTTCCCCGGCCGCTCTTGACCCGCGACGTCTCGCCGGCCGAGCTGGCCGAGGTGGAGTGCGGGCTCGAGCACGAGCTGCTCGTGCCCGACCTCGACGTGGCCGAGCTGATCTCAGTGGCTCGCGCCGAGGGCCGTCAGGTGGTGGCCGTCTCCGACACCTACTTCTCCGAGCGCCAGCTGCGCGTGCTGCTGGCGCGCGGGCCTCTGGCGAACCTGCGCTTCGACCGCGTGTTCACGTCCAGCGCGCACGGCACCGGAAAGGGCGAGGGCCTGTTCTCCGTCGTGCTGGAGACGCTGGGGCGCGCGCCGCACGAGGTCCTGCACGTGGGCGACAACGCCGACGCCGACATCGTCCCGGCGCGGCGGCTGGGCCTGCGCACCGTCTACTTCGAGCGCCGCCCGCCGGCGCTGGAGCGGATCATGCGCCGCGAGGCCGCGTACGCCCACGTCCCCCCCGACCAGGCGCACGGGGAGAACGGCCTGGCGGCGCTGCGCGGCAAGGTGCTGGGGCGGGCCGAGCGCGTGCGCCAGCCCGAGGGGCTGCGCGCGTTCTGGGAGTACGGCGCGGCCAGCCTGGGCCCGTCGTTCACCGCCTTCGCCGAGTGGGTCCACGCGCGGGCCGGCCAGGAGGAGGTGTCCAAGGCCTTCTGTCTCATGCGCGAGGGCGAGCTGCTGTCGCGCCTGGTCAACCGGGCGGCCCCGGCCTGCGGCTCCGAGGTCGTCGCCGAGCCGCTGTGGCTCTCGCGCCAGGTGTGCGCGCGAGCCAACATCCGGGAGGGCACGCGCGAGGAGCTGGAGGCCCTGTTCGAGCGTCGCCGCCTGCCCACGCTGCGCGAGTTCGCCGCCACGGTGGGGGCGCCCCTGGAGATGTTCGGCGAGCTGGCCCGCGACGCCGACCGCTGGCTGGACGACGCGGGCTTCGGCGACGAGGTGATCGACGCGATCGTCCACGGTCCCGACCTGCGCATGGCGGTGGTCGGCCAGGCGCAGGAGCTGCGCCGGCGCATCCTGCGCTACCTGGAGTCGGTGCGCCCGCCCGGCGAGGAGACGGTGCTGATGGTGGACCTGGGGTGGGGGGCGACGATCCAGTCGATGGCCCAGCGCCTGCTGCGCGAGGCGGGGGTCCCCTGCCGCACGGTCGGGCTGTACATGGTCACCGGCGAGAAGGCGGCGCAGCGCGCGCTGGACGGCGTGGAGTCGCACGGCTTCCTGGCCTCGTTCGGTCTGCCCAAGGACGAGGTGCGCGCGATCATGCGCAGCCCCGAGATCCTCGAGCAGCTGTGCATGCCCGACCACGGGTCGCAGGTCTCGATCACCGAGGAGCTCCAACCCGTGCTGGCCGACGCGCCGGAGGCGTTCGCCTACCAGGGCGTGCAGCGTGCCGCCGTCCAGTCGGGGATCCTGGCCTTCCAGCGCGAGTGGGGGCGCTACCGCACGGCCCTGCCGGGGATGCTGGAGCCCCTGTGGCGCTGCCCGCGCGAGCTGCTGCTGGCGACGATCGTCCGCGCGGTCGTCGCCCCCACCCCCGACGAGGCGGCGCTGTTCGGCCCCTGGCTGCACGACGAGAACTTCGGCTCCGACCGCGTGGACGCCATCGCCACCGGCCCCTCGGTCAAGTCACTGCCCCACCTGGACCCGCGGACGCTGATCGACATCCCCATGACCGACCTGTACTGGCCGTTCGGGCTGGCCGCGCTGCACGACGAGCACCTGGCTCGCGCCGCCGCCGCCGTGGCCACCGGGCAGGTCCCCTGGGAGGCGTTCGGACCCGAGCTGGAGACCGGGCGCTTCGAGGTCTACATGGACCTGGGGTGGGGGTTCTCCGACGAGACCAAGCTGGCCATCAAGGTGCGGCGCAACCGTCGCGGCCTCTCCCTGGCCCGGGCCACGATCCGCGGCGACTTCGTGAAGCGCGTGCGCCTGGACCCGGCCAAGGCGCCCTGCGTGATCCGCCTGGACTGGATCCGCCTGCGCTGCCGCCGGCACGGGCTCAAGGAGCCCGTCGAGATCCTGCTGGAGTCGCCCGAGGACTTCGCCGGCCTGCGCCTCCACGGCGCCCACGCGATCGCCCCCAAGCTGCTGGTCGTCCCGGGCGACGACCCCTACTTCATCCTCGACGTCGAGCGCCGCGCGGGCGGGCCGGTCTACGAGGTCGAGCTGGAGTGCGCGTTCGCCGTGCTGGGGGTCCCGCGCTCGCAGGCGCGCGAGCGCCGGGCGCGCCTGCGCGCGGCGATCCGCCGGACCGCCAAGGACTCGCGCGTGTTGGGCGCTCCGCTGCGGCTGCTGCGCCGCGTGGCCCGGCGACTGGCCGGCTAGCCGCGCGGCGGCCGGCGGCGCAGCCGCTCGGCCGGGCGCGACAGCGCCTCCGCCAGGCGGTAGCGGCGGCTCGCCTTGATCTCGTCCACGGCGGCGGTGGCCTGGCGGGCCAGCTCCTGCGCCTGCTCGGAGCGCTCGGCCTGGTTGCGCAGGCGGCCCATGAGGTCGTCGGCGCGGCGGCGCTCGTCGAGCAGTGCGGACTCGGCCAGCCACTCTCGCTGCGCCATCCGCGCCAGCGCCCGCAGGGGCGCGTCGGGCGGCGGGGCGACGGGGCCGCCGGCCAGGCGGTCGAGCAGGCCGACGAGCGCGCGAGCGTGGTCGTCCGCGCGGTGGTGGGCCAGGGCGAGGTCGCGGTTGGCGCCGCCCATGTCCGGGCGGTAGGCGGCGAGCTCGCGGAGCAGGCGGGCGCGCTCCACCGGCGCGTCGGTGGCCTGGCCCAGGAACGCGTCGGCCTCGAGCGCCGGGTAGCGCTCGGGCGTGACCCAGCCGTCGGCCCCGAGGAAGTCGTAGACGTAGGCCGCGCGCCCGCAGGCCATCGCCTCCAGCGTGACCCGGCTCTTGCCCACGACGATGTCCGCCCAGGCCATGGCGGCCTCGGGCTGGTCGGTCGGCGGGTCCTCGCCGCCGTGGAAGCTCGTCTCCAGGCCCATCTCGGCGGCCACCGAGGCCAGCAGCGCCCGGCGGTCGCCGCGGGCGTAGTTGCCGATCGCCACGAGCTTGCGCGGCTGCTCGCGCGCCGTCCCGGCGGGACGGAAGCGGTTCACGTCGATGGGCTGGCGCAGGCGGACGACCTCGGGGCGCACCGGCATGGCGGCCAGGTGGCGGGCCACGCGGTCGCTCATCACGACGATGGCCGAGACGACGTCGGGGACCTGGGGCGGCGCGTCGATCCCGAACAGGTCCGAGTGGCACACGAACACCCGCGGCGCCGTGGGATAGCGATCGGCCAGCTGCAGCGCGGTCACCTCGTCCTGGGCCACCACCGCGTCCACGGCGTCGGGCAGCTGGCTCTCGCCGGCGGCCACGGGCAGTCCGCCGGCGCGCGCGCGGTCGGCCATCGGCCCCTGTTCCAGGGCGTGGATCGTCACGTCGTGGCCGAGCGCGAGGAGCTGCTCGGCGACCGTGACGAGGTAGGTGTCCGCCCCGGCCTGCGCGATCAGGTGGTGCGTTCCGAGCACGACCCGCATGCGCCGGATCCTACGCGCGCGTCAGCGCCGGGCGATCCGCGCCGGGTCGACCGCGTAGCGCGGGCGCCCGATGCCCGCGGCGGCGCTGGGGCGCTCGCGCGCCGGCAGCTCGACCGCTATGCGCCCCAGCGCGACCGAGAAGGCGCCGTTGGAGGCCCGCAGGTAGTCCGGATCGCGGCCCACGAGCTCGAGCAGGATCCGGTGGCCCGGCTCGAAGCGGTAGCCGTTGCCGTGCAGCTGGAAGAGCGCCTGTCCGCGCTGGTTGGGGAGCAGGCGGTAGGCGCCGCGGGTGACCAGCAGCTGGGTCCCCGCGACCGGGTCGACGTCCCACAGGCGCGAGTCGAGCTGGCCGAACGGCCCCCGCGCCGTGAGCGTGACGCGCACCGTGGGGCGGCCGAGCAGGGTGAAGCCACCCGCGGGGACGGCGCGCTGGGCGACCGCGGTTCCCGGCACCTGTGGCTGCAGGGCAATCGTCTTGCAGGCATCGCTGGTGCCGAAGTTCGGGGTGAAGGCGTGGCCGGTGTCCAGCGAGCCGCCGTCGTGGGTGACGGTCTGCCCGGCGGCGCCGCTCAGCGTGACCGCGCCGGGGTGCAGCTTCGTCCACGAGGTGGCGGCGTAGCGGGTTCCGCCGTCCGCGGTGCGCGGACACGCCTGCGTGTAGGTGACGACGCTGCCGGCCGCGGGCGGGCGGCCCCGGCCTCGCAGGTGGGCGTCGAAGAAGCGCGCGGCGGCGTCGTTGGCGGCGCGCTCCTGGTTGGGATGGGCGCTCCCGCGGGCGTGGCCCGTGTCGAAGAGCTGGAGCGAGATGGGCGCGCCGAGTCGCCGCTGGCGCAGCGTGTTGTAGAGGCGCAGCGCCTCGCTGGACGGGAAGAGGTCGTCCGCCCACCCGTTCTGGACGAGCAGGGGCAGGGGCGTGCCGGTCAGCCGGACCGACGAGTGATAGGTCGACAGCTCGCGCGCGACGCGCCGGCCGGCCGCGCCGTAGGGCTCACCGCGCTCCACGGTGTCCTTCCAGCCCAGGATGTCCGCCGTGGGATCGGCGCCGCGCGGCGCGACGAACCCGGAGGCCTGTGCGACCGCGAGCAGCGCGTTGACGAAGGCGGTGTTCTCGACCCCCGGCGGGTCCTGGCTCTCCCAGCCGGCGCGCTCGAAGTCCAGAAAACGCCCGTTGGGCAGTAGGGCGGCGACGATGTCGTGCCCGGTGAAGGTCGTGAACACGGACTTGACGGCGAGCGAACGCCCGCGCGGGCTGCGCCACGGCGCGAAGCGCCCGCTGGGCAGCCGGATTCGGTTGCGCAGGAACGCCAGGTGCAGGCCCTGGACGCTGCCGCCCGACACGCCGGAGTAGCCCAGCGCGTCGGCGCGCGCGATCCCCTGGTCCACGAGCAGCCCGAGCAGGTACTGGGTGTCGCGGGTCTCATAGCGCTGGTCGAACAGGTGCGTCCAGCCGCGCGCGCAGTTCGTGCCGCGCGAGTCGACCACGCCGCACGACCGCCCGAATCCGCGCGAGGAGTAGTTCACGACGGCGTAGCCGCGGGCCGCGTAGAACAGGTTGTTGCGATGGATGAGCGCGGCCTCCACCCGGCCGCGGCGCAGGCCCTCGGGATCGTCGGCCTCGAACGTCGACTTCTCGCCCGGGAAGCCGTGCATGAGCACGATCGTGGGGAACGGACCGTCGCCCGCGGCCGGGAGCGTGACGTCGACGTCCAGCGGCACTCCGTCCCAGCTGCGCACGCGCTGCGCGTCGCCGAACGTCGGGCAGAAGCGCGCCGCGTTCAGCGGCACGCAGCCGTGGCCGAACGGCGTGGGTTCCGCGGTCGCCCTCGCCGGGAGGCTCGCCGCGAGGGCGGCCAGCCCGGCCAGCCCGGCCAGGACGGTGGCCGCCCGTCTCAGGAGGCCTGGTCCTCGGGGTCCAGCTTCAGAGACGCGGAGTTGATGCAGTAGCGCTGGCCCGTGGGCTGGGGCCCATCGTCGAACACGTGGCCCAGGTGCGCGCCGCAGCTGCGGCAGTTGACCTCGGTGCGCTTCATGAACAGCGAGCGGTCCTCGCGCTCCTCCACCTTCTCGGGGTCGGCGGGCTGGTAGAAGCTCGGCCAGCCCGTGCCCGAGTCGAACTTCGTCTCGGAGTCGAAGAGCGGCTCGCCGCACACGACGCAGCGGTAGATCCCGTCGTCGTGGCAGTCGTGGTACTCGCCGGTGAAGGGCGGCTCCGTGCCGGACTCCTGGGTGACGTGGAACTGCTCGGGGGTGAGGCGCTCGCGAAGCTCGGCGTCGTCGGTGGCCATGCGCCAAGGCTAGCGGGCGCTACAGGTGCGCCGGATGGCGCGCCACGAAGTTGCTCGTGTCGCGCATGCGCGAGCGCCAGAACGAGCCCGACTCCCCGCTGGAGTCGAAGCGCCGCCCGTTGATCACCATGAACACGTGGCCGCCGTTGGCGTAGACGGTCACGTGGCGCCCGCGGCCGCGCACCCCCCAGCGCATGAAGCGGTCGGCCGTGCGCGACTCGCGCAGCAGCCCGGCGGCATGCAGGACGTAGGAGACGGCGCCCGAGCAGTCGTAGCCCGAGTCGTTCCACTGCCCGTGGCCGCCGCCCCAGCGGTACCCGCGGTTCGCGATCCGGTTGGCGGCGTGGACCATGGCCCGCAGGCGGCGGTTGCCGCCCCCGCCGCGACCGCGGCGCAGGATGCGCCACGTCGCCGGTCCCACGACCCCGTCCACGCGCATGCGGTGACGGCGCTGGAAGGCGCGCACGGAGCGCAGCGTGCCGGCGCCGAAGATGCCGTCGGCGCGGACGCCGAGCAGGCGCTGGAGGCTGCGGACCGCCGGGCCGCGGTCGCCGCGATGCAGGGTCGGCGACGAGGCGGCGGCGGGAGCCGCGAGGGCGAGCAGCAGCACGACGACGAGCGCCGCGAGCCAGGAGGGCCGGGAACGCATGGCCGCGCCAAGCTAGCAGCGCGGGTGTGGGGCGAACCCCGAAACCCCCTGCAAACAACAGAGTTATGTATCCCTGAGGCCGCTGGACGGGCGTCCAGTTCTCAGGCGTGAAACTTGAGGAACGGCGCCTGGGTCCGATGAACCCCAGGCATGGGTCTACGTCCTCCCCTTCGCCACCTCGCCGCCGCGGCCCTGGCCTGCGCCTTCGCCGGCGCCGCCCTGCCGGCCGCCGCCGGCGCCGCCGAGCCCGGCGTCGTCCTGCCCAACCCGACGCTCAACGACGGCACGCTGCAGCGCATCCAGTCCTCCGGCGCGCGCAACGTGCGCGTGTTCGCGTCCTGGAAGAT
This sequence comes from Solirubrobacteraceae bacterium, assembly GCA_033856025.1. GTDB lineage: Bacteria > Actinomycetota > Thermoleophilia > Solirubrobacterales > Solirubrobacteraceae > AC-38. The sequence continues at coordinate 122,168 of JAWVFQ010000001.1, forward strand.
GCTCGAGCAGCGCCGCGGCCAGTTCACCCCGTACATCCTGGCCGACTACGACGCGCTGGCCGACAAGATGAAGTCGCTGGGGATCGGCGTCTACTTCGTCGTCACGCAGACTCCCGACTGGGCCGGCTCCGCCGCCAACTCGGCTCCCCCCGCCGGGGCGTACGCCGACTTCATGGGCCGCCTGGCCGCGCACTTCCGCGGTCGCGTCCAGGCCTACGAGGTCTGGAACGAGCCCGACGACGTCGTCTTCTGGGCCGGCGGCGCGCCGCCCGCCGACTACACCGCCCTGCTCAAGGGCGCGCACGCCGCCGTCAACGCGGCCGACCCCGCGGCCAAGGTGGGCGTCGGCGGCCTGGTGGGCAACGACTACGGCTACCTGGAGAAGCTCTACGGCGCCGGCGCCAAGGGCTCCTTCGACTTCGTCGGCGTCCACACCGACACGGGCTGCCAGCACGTCGACCCCAAGCTCGCCTCGCGCGACGTCGACGGCCGCATCTCGCGCTGGTCGTTCACCGGCTACCGCGAGGTCCGCGCCACCATGGAGGCCCACGGCGACCCGAAGCCGATCTGGATGACCGAGATCGGGTGGCAGGTGCGCGGGGACAAGTGCCCGCAGGCCCCCGGCGACCCCGCCGGCGTCACCGCCGCCGTGCAGGGCACCTACCTGTCCCACGCCTACGGCTGCCTGGCCGCCGATCCCTACGTCGAGCGCGCCTCCTGGTTCTCCCTGACCGACTTCGCCGCCACCGAGGCCACGGGCGGGGGCTACGGCCTGTTCACCTTCGCCGGCATCGGACGGCCCTCGCTGGCCGCCTTCCAGCGGGCCGGCTCGGCCGCCGCGGACCACTCCTGCGGGCTGAAGGTGGACGCGGGCGGTGCGGGCATCGACGTCGCCTATCCGACCGGCGCCAGCGGCGTGTCGGGCGACCTGCGCTTCAAGGCGAGCGCCCGCGACGACCAGGGCATCCGCAACCTCGCCGTCCTGGTCGACGGCCGCCAGGTCAAGATCACCGCCAAGAAGGAGCTCACGGGCGTGTGGACCGGCTGGCGCAAGCTCGCGATGGGCCCCCACACCGTCACCTTCCGCGCGGTCGACGACGCGCTGAACGTCACGACCCGTGACGTGACCGTCAACCGCGTGGCCTACGGCGATGGCGAGCCGGTCCGCACGCGCATCTCCGTCGGCCTGTACGGCACCGGCAAGTCGCGCATCGCCGCCGGGACGCTGTTCACCAGGCCCGGCGAGGCCAAGCCCTTCCTGCGCGGTCGCATGACCATCGCGTTCGAGCGCAAGGCCGGCCCGCGCTGGGTGCCCTACGGGGGCGCCGCGGCGGGCTCGGTGTCCAGCGCGCTCCAGCGCCGGCGCAAGTTCAAGCCGGGCCGCTACCGCGTCGTCATCACGTTCGCGGGGTACAAGTCGTTCCGCCCCGCCACCGCGCGGCGCTCCTTCACCATTCGCTGACCGAAGCTCCTGGAAACGGGGTGTGGGCGGGGTTCACAATCGCCGTCCGGCGGTGCATACTGAGTCGCGAACGGATGATCTCGCGGAAGCTCAGCCACGGACGGCGGCTCCGCCTCGCTCTGGCAGCGTGGGCGGTGGCCCTCGCCGCACTTCCCGCCGCGGCCGGCGCCGCGCAGCCCGGCGCGGTGCTGCCCAACGGCGACCTCGGCAACGGGCAGCTCCAGCGCATCCAGCAGTCCGGCGCCAAGCACGTGCGCATCTTCACCTCGTGGCGGATGCTCGAGCCGCGGCGCGGCTACCTGGACCCGCACATCATCGCCCAGTACGACGCCACGATCGACCGCCTGAAGTCGCTGGGGATCGGCGTCTACCTCGTGGTCGTGCAGACGCCGACGTGGGCCGGCCAGGCCGCCAACTCGCCGCCGCCGCCCGACGCCTACGCCGACTTCGTCGGCCGGCTGGCCGCGCGCTGGCAGGGCAAGGTCGTGGCCTATGAGGTCTGGAACGAGATGGACGGCCCGATCTTCTGGGCCAACGAAGCCCCCCCGTCCGAGTACGTCGCGCTGATCAAGGCCGCCTACCCCGCGATCAAGAAGGGCGACCCGGCGGCCCTCGTGGGCACGGCCGGCCTGGTGGGCAACGACTACGACTACGTGAACAAGCTCTACGCCGCCGGGATCAAGGGCAACTTCGACTTCCTCGGGATCCACACCGACACCGGCTGCGCATTCAGCGACCCGCGCAAGGCCGACCGCGACCAGAACGGCAAGATCTCGCGGTGGGCGTTCACCGGCTACCGCGAGGTGCACGCGGTGATGCTGGCCAACGGGGACACGACCCCGATCTGGATGACGGAGATCGGCTGGCAGGTCTCGCCGGGGCGCTGCGCGCAGGCGCCCAACATCCCGGCGGGCGTCTCGACCGCCGACCAGGCGGACTACCTGACCAAGGCCTACAACTGCCTGGCCGGCGACCCCTACGTGCAGGTCGCGTCGTGGTTCTCGCTCAACGACTTCGGCCCCGACGAGAACACGGGCGGCGGCTACGGGCTGTTCACCTTCGGGGGCGCGGCCCGTGCCTCGCTGCGCGCGTTCCAGTCCGCCGACCAGGCCAGACCGGACGCGGGCTGCGGCCTGGCCCTCGACGTGGCCGCCGCGTCGCTCACCGTCGTCGCGCCCACGAACGGGTCGGGGGCCTCGGGCATCCTCGCCTACAAGGCCACGGCGAGCGACGCCACCGGCGTGCGGACGCTGGCCATGCTGATCGACGGCAAGCAGGTCCTCGTCACGTCCAAGAACACGCTGGCCGGCCAGTACACCGCGTGGCGCAACCTGCGCTTCGGTCCGCACACGGTCACCTTCCGCGCGATCGACGACACGAACAAGGTGACCAGCAAGTCCGTGACGGTGAACCGCGTCCTGTGGGGGCTGGGAGAGGAGGTCGCCACGCGCGCCACGCTGCGGGTGTCCGGGGGGACCGGACGCCGGCGCAACATCCGCGCGCGCCTGTTCGTGGTGCCGCGCTCCGCGACCCGGTTCCTGCGCGGCGGGTTCAGCCTGGTCTTCGAGCGCCGGGTCGGCACGGCCTGGGTGGCGGCGGGCCGCGCCCGGGGCACGACGAACATCTCCGCCCGGCGGACGTTCGCTCCCGGCACGTTCCGCGTGACCGCGATCTACCCCGGCTACAAGGCCTTCCGCGGCGCCGTGGCGCGCCGCACCTTCGTCGTCCGCTAGACGGCGCGCCCGACGGGGTAGGCCCCCGGTATGGGAGCGCGAGTGCTGTGGGCCGTCCGGTACGGCCTCCCCATCGCCCTGATCGTCACCGGCTTCGTCCTGCTCGCCGTCGGCGGCTCGGGCTCGCTGGACGGCTGGGCGATGTTCACCGGCGCGGGGCTGGCCGTCCTGCTGCTCAACGCCACGTTCCGGCTGGGCGCCGGCGGCGACCGGGAGCGCGACGAGGAGGAAGCGGCCCGCCGGCACTACGACCGTCACGGCCGCTGGCCTGACGACCCGCCCGAGCGCGCGGGCCGGCGGGCCTGAGCCGGCGCCGAGGAAGTAGATTTCCCCGCCGTGCCGCTCCCGCCCCCCGCCCCCGAGTCCACCGCGCTGGTCACCGGCGCGTCGTCGGGGATCGGCGAGGCGCTGGCGCGGGGCCTGGCCGAGCGCGGCCACGGCGTCACGCTGGTGGCTCGCCGCGGCGAGCTGCTCGAGGCGCTGGCGCGCGACCTGGCCGACGCCCACGGCGTGCGCACGGAGTGGATCGCGGCCGACCTGTCCGACGCGGCCGAGCGCCAGCGCGTGGCCGACGAGATCCAGTCGCGCGGCCTCACCGTCGAGGTCCTGGTCAACAGCGCCGGCTTCGGGATCTACGAGCCCTTCGCGTCCAGCTCGCGCGAGCGCGAGCTCGAGCAGGTGCGGCTGCTCGTGGAGGCGGTGATCGACTTCGACGCCCGCTACGTCCCGGGCATGGTGGAGCGCGGCCGCGGCGCCGTGATCAACCTGGCGTCCACGGCGGGCTTCCAGGCGCTGCCCGGCAACGGCACCTACGCCGCGAGCAAGTCGTTCGTCCTGCTGCACACCGAGGCGCTGCGCGAGGAGGTCCGTCCCAGCGGCGTGACCGTGACCGCCGTGTCGCCGGGCCCGGTGGCCACCGGCTTCCAGGACGCCTCCAAGCCCGTGTTCACCGACCGCATGCCGAAGTTCGTGTGGGCCGACGCCGAGCGCGTGGCCCGCGACACCCTGCGCGCGGTGGACCGGGGCAAGCGCAGCGTCATCCCCGGCGGCATGCGGGTGAGGCTGTTCTTCGGACCCAACCGCGTCATGCCCGCCAAGCTCGCGGTCCCGGTCGCGCGACGCATCATGTCCAAGGAGCTCGAGCGCTGAGCGCTGTACGTCCGCCCCGGGAGCAGTTTGCCCAGGTGGGGGACGTTGAGCTCTGCTACGAGACGTTCGGCGACCCGTCCGCCGAGCCGCTGCTCCTGGTCATGGGGCTGGCCACGCAGATGCTGGCGTGGCACGAGGACTTCTGCGACGCGCTGGTCGAGCGCGGGTTCTTCGTGATCCGCTACGACAACCGCGACATCGGGCGCTCGACGCACTTCCGCGGTCACCGCCCACCGGGGATGGCGGAGCTGATCGCGCGGCGCCCCCGCAACCCCGCCTACACCCTGAGCGACATGGCCGCCGACGGGATCGGCCTGCTCGACCACCTGGGGATCGAGTCCGCGCACGTCGTCGGCGCGTCGATGGGCGGGATGATCGCCCAGACGATGGCCGCCGAGCACCCGGACCGCGTGCGCTCGCTGGTCTCGATCATGTCGACGACCGGGCACGTCCTGTTCGGGCGACCCGCACTGCGCGCCTATCCGGTCCTGCTCACCCGGGCGGGCGGGGGCCGCGACGCCTACATCGCGCGCGCCGAGCGCGTCTTCGGGCTGGTCGGGTCCCCCGGCTTCGAAGCCGACCTCGACCGCCTGCGCGAGCTCGCGGGGATGAGCTACGACCGCGGCGTGACGGCGGGCGGCGTGGGGCGCCAGCTGGGCGCGATCCTCGCCTCGGGGGATCGCACCGCGGCCCTGCGGAGGATCTCCGCCCCCACGCTGGTCGTGCACGGCAAGGCCGACCGCCTGGTCGGCGTGTCGGGCGGCCGCGCGACCGCGCGCGCCATCCCGGACGCCAAGCTGCTGCTGATCGACGGGATGGGCCACGACCTGCCCCGCGCGGTGTGGCCCCAGATCCTCGACGGGATCGAGGCCACCGCGGCGCGTGCACGGCCCGAGCCCGCCGGGGTACGCTAGGCGCCATGCGCACCCTCACCGTCACGCTCCTGGCCGCCGCGACCGTCCTCGTGCTCGCCGCCGCCCCGTCCTCCGCCGCCGGCGCCATCGTCAACTTCCGCTCGCCGTCCGGCGCCATCCACTGCGCCTACGTGTCCGGCTTCGGCGGTCCGCCGATCGTGCGCTGCGACACGGACTACCCCACCCGCTTCCGCCGGCCGCCGGCGGGGTGCATGGGCGACTTCGGCCAGTCCTTCGCGGTCACCTCGACCGGCCGCGGCCGCGCCATCTGCGTCACCGACTCGGTGAACTCGCCGAGCGCCGCGGTCCTGCGCTACGGCACCAAGCGCACCTTCGGCGCGATCACCTGCACGTCGAAGACCTCGGGCCTGCGCTGCTACAACGCCCGCGGCCACGGGTTCTTCCTGGCGCGAAACCGCCAGCTCGTCTACTAGCCCGGGTTGCCTCCGGGGCTCGCTGACCTGCGCGGCCTCGCGTCCGCGCGGGGTACGGTGGCGGCGTGTGGAGATGGGGGTGTCCGTCGGTCGCGATCGTCGCAGCGTGCGTGGCCCTGTTGGCCGGCGCGGCGCCGGCCGCGGGGTCGGCCTACGACTGCCAGGGCGACAACTCGGCGACCGGCTTCCCGGCGCCCAGGCCGACCGACCGGCGGCTGACCTTCGGGGTGTTCCCGGGCGGGACGGCCGGCGCGGTGGTGGGGCCCCAGCGGCCGGGCAAGCCCGACGACCGGGCGAAGATCATCGGCGCCATCGACCAGCTGCGCGGCGGCCGGCCGTTCGCCGTCCACCTGTACCTCTCGTTCACGGGCGCGGCCGACCAGGCGGCCCGCGAGGCGGAGGCCCGCGGGGCGATCGCGTTCTACGCGGCGCACGGGCTCGATGTCGAGTACGTCCTGGCCTACCGGCCGGCCGCGCGCCGCGGCGACGCCGACGTGGCCGACTACGTCGCCTGGGTGCGCCGGATGGTCGACGCGCTCGGCCCCCTGCCCGGGCTGCGCTCGCTCCAGGTGACCAACGAGGTCACCAACTCGACGTCGCCCGACGCGTCCGACGGCGCGTACCCGGGCGCGCGCGACGCCCTCATCCGCGGCGTGGTGGCGGCCAAGGCGCAGGCGCGGGCGCGCGGCCTGGACCGCCTCCAGATCGGCTTCAACTGGTTCTACCGCCTGGACCCGGGGACCGAGCAGGGCTTCTGGGAGTACGTGCGCGACCAGGGCGGCCCGGCGTTCGTGCGCTCGCTGGACTGGGTCGGCGTGGACGCGTATCCCGGCACGTACTTCCCCCCGGGGGGTCTCCCGCGCGGGGACTCGCTGCTCAACGCGATCTCCCTGCTGCGCGAGTGCCTGATGCCGATCGCCGCGATCCCCAAGACGGTGCCGATCCACATCACGGAGAACGGCTGGCCCACGGGGGCGGGGCGGACGGTGGAGGAGCAGGCGGTGGCGCTGCGCGAGATGGTCCAGGCGGTCCACGACCAGCGCGCCAACTACAACGTCACCGACTACCGCTGGTTCGACCTGCGCGACGGCGACAGCTCGGACCCCGACTTCCAGCAGGGCTACGGGCTGACGTACGACGACTACCGGCCCAAGCCGGCGTTCGGGGTCTACCGGACGCTGCTGGCGGCGCTGGCCGAGCCGCCGCGCGCCGGGGCGCGGCCGGGCCCCGACGTGCTGCGCGCCGGGCGCCTCGCCGTCACCGTGCGCCCGCGCACGGCGCTGACGGGCCGGCTCACCCGCTTCACGTTCACCGTGACGCGGCCCGGCGCCCGGGCCGGCGCCCGGCGTCTCGCGGCCGCGGGCGTGATCGTCCGCTTCGCCCACCGGCGGGCGCGCACCGATCGCCGCGGGCGGGCCGTCCTGCGGCTGCGGTTCCGCCGTGCGGGGATCCGCGGCGTCACCGCGACGTTGCCCCGGTTCGGGGCCGGGAGAGCCCGCGTGACGGTCCGGCAGGGATCACGCGCGGGACGGCGAACCTGAGCGCGGGCCATTGACGCATGACACCCAAATGGCTTCGGGCGGGCGCGCATGGGTCCGCCCGAGGTCGTTAAGCGGCGGCGAGCCCCGCCGCACATCGCCGGCCCCCAAGGATCGTCTGGTCCGCTACCGGCCCCCGGCGTCCTGCGCCAGCGACTCGGCGAAGCCCGTCCGCCAGGTCGGGTGCGCCGGCGTCCAGCCCAGATCGCGCTTCGCGCGGGCGTTGTCGGCGCCGACCATCGTGTCCAGCCACTCCACCGGCGCGCGGCCGGCCACCAGCATCGCCACGGCCTTCGGCACCCGCCGCGGCGGCTTGGCATCCAGCGCGGCGGCGTAGACGGGCAGCCACTTCGCCATCGGCGCCGGCTCGTCGTCGACCACGTTGTAGGTGCCGGGTGGCGCTGCCAGCGCGCGGACCGCCGCGTCCGCGGCGTCGGCCACGTGGACGAAGGAGTGCACGCCCCGCCCGATGAGCGGGTAGCGCCGGCGGGCGACCTGCTCGGCCACGTCGCCCCCGCGCCCGTACCAGGTGCCCGGCCCGTAGAAGACCCCGTAGCGCAGGATCACCGCCTCCAGCGGCGCCGCCCGGGACGTCGCCTCGACCTCGGCCATCGTGCGCACGGAGCGCCCCACGATCCCCCGCGCGCCGGTGTTGAGGGGGCGGTCCTCTCCCGCGAGCTCCTGGGGGCCGGGCGGGTACCAGAAGGCGTTGCTCTGGGCGACGAAGCGCCCCACACCGGACCGGCGCGCCGCATCGAGCAGGTGGCGCGTCCCCACCCGGCGGATCTCGTCGTTGGCGGCGTAGCGCGCGTCGAGCTCGCGCGGGCGGAACCGGGCCGGGAGGTCGGTGAGCTGGTTGACGATCGCGTCGGGGGCGGCCGCGGCGACGGCCGCGGCGACGCGCTCGCCGTCGTGCACGTCGGCCACCACGGGCTCGGCGCCCGCCTCGCGCAGCCGCTCCGCGCCCGCCTCGCTGCGCGTCATGCCCACCACCTCGTGCCCGGCGGCGCGCAGCCGCGGCACGAGCTCGCGCCCGATCGCTCCAGTCGCTCCGGCCACGAACACGCGCATACGGGCATTACATCGGCTTCGGCCCGGACACCGTGGGTAGCCTCGGGGCATGGGACCCCGGGGCATCGACCCGGCCACGCGCCGCCGCGCCATCCGGATCGCGCTCGCGATCCTGGCCCTCGTCGTGGCGGGGGCGCTCCTCGTCACCCTCTCCGACCGCCGCGCGGCCGACCTCGCGGGGATCACGCTCCTCGGCGCCGCCCTGGTCGGCCTCGTCGCGTGGGCCTTCCTCGAGGTGGGCCTGAGCGAGGACGCCGAACGCGAGCGCGAGCGGCGGGATTAGGAAATCAGGAATTCGGGTGTAGGTTCGCGCTACGCCATTTGGGTATCGCCGCGCGGACCGGGACGGGCCGCGCGCGCCCAGGAAAGGGGATCCGCATGGTCCCCCCGCAGAGCACGGACGGAACCGAGCACCACGGCATCGCCGCACGCATGGGCCGCTGGAGCGCGCAGCACCGCAAGGCCGCGATCTGGGGCTGGCTGGGCTTCGTGGTCCTCGCCGTCCTCATCGGCACCGCGGTGGGTCAGAAGCAGATCACCGACGTCGACCAGTTCCAGGGCGAGGCCGGCCGCGCCGAGCGGACGCTCGACCGGGCCGGCCTGCGGCCGGTGGACGAGGTGGTCCTGCTGCGCAGCTCCAAGCTGACCGTGGCCAACCCCCGGTTCCGCGCCGCGATCGGCGACGTGGCCGGGCGTCTGTCGCGCGTGCGCTACGTGCGCAACGTCGAGTCGCCGCTCACCGGCGGCGGCGCCGTGTCCGAGAACGGCCACGCGGCCCTGGTGAAGTTCGTCATCGCCGGCGACAGCCTCAAGGCGGCCGACCGCGTCGATCCCACCCTGGCGGCGACCTCGGCGGCACGGTCCGCCCATCCGGGCTTCGGCATCGAGCAGTTCGGCGCCGCGAGCACGACCAAGGCGCTCAACAAGGTCTTCAGCGACGACCTCGCGAAGGCGGGCGAGCTCTCGCTCCCGATCACCATGATCATCCTGCTCCTGACGTTCGGGACGCTGATCGCGGCCGCGATCCCGCTGCTGCTCGCGATCACCGCCGTCATCGCCGCGATGATGCTGGTCGCGGTCCCGAGCCAGGTCCTGCCGGTGGACTCCAACCTGCCCGCGGTGATCCTGCTGATCGGGCTCGCGGTGGGCGTCGACTACTCCCTGTTCTACCTGCGGCGCGAGCGTGAGGAGCGCGCCGCGGGCCGCAGTTCGCGCGATGCGCTCCAGGTCGCGGCCGCCACGTCGGGCCGGGCCGTCCTGATCTCCGGCCTGACCGTGATGGTGGCGATGGCCGGGATGTTCATCAGCGGAGACAAGACTTTCGGCTCGTTCGCGGTGGGGACCATCCTCGTCGTGGCGATCGCGGTGTTCGCCTCGCTGACGGTCCTGCCGGCGACGCTGGCCTGGCTGGGCGACCGCGTGGAGAAGGGGCGCGTCCCGCTGCTCGGCCGGCGCCGGCGCCCCGGAGGGGACTCGCGAATGTGGACCGCGGTGGTGAACCGCGTGACGGCGCATCCGCTGGTGTCCCTGGTCCTGGCCGGCGGGCTGCTGCTCGCGCTGGCCATCCCCGCGACCGGCATGAAGACCGTGGTGTCCGGGGTGGACGACATCCCGCAGGACCTCGCGGTGATCAAGACCTACCACCACGTGAAGGGCGCGTTCCCGATCGAGGGCGTCACGACGGTGGTGGTCGTGCACGGCGACAACGTGCGCTCCGGCGCCGCGGCCGGCGCGATCGCGGACCTGCGCTCGCGCGTGGCGCGCTCCGACGCGTTCCTGCCGGGCACCGAGACCACCTACAGCCGCGACGGGACGGTCGCGAAGATCGACGTGCCCACGCCGGGGAGCGGCACCGACAGGGCGTCGAACCGCGGCCTGGACGTGCTGCGCGGGCAGATCATCCCCGCCACGGTGGGGCGCGTGGACGGCCTGGACACCAACGTGAGCGGCGACGCGGCCGGCTCGGCGGACTCGCGCAACAACCTCAACAGCCGCCTGCCGCTGATCTTCGCGTTCGTCTTCGGCCTGGCGTTCCTGCTGATGCTGGTCACGTTCCGCTCGATCGTGATTCCGATCAAGGCGATCCTGCTGAACCTGCTGTCCGTGGGCGCCGCGTACGGCGTGCTCGTGATCGTGTTCCAGCAGGGTCACGGCGAGTCGCTGCTGGGGTTCCACTCCAACGGCGGCGTGTCGAACTGGCTGCCCCTGTTCCTGTTCGTGATCCTGTTCGGCCTCTCGATGGACTACCACGTGTTCATCCTGTCCCGGGTGCGCGAGCTGTGGCAGGAGGGGATGAGCAGCGACGAGGCGGTCCGGAAGGGAATCGCCTCCACGTCGAGCACGGTGACCAGCGCCGCGCTGGTGATGGTCGGCGTCTTCGCCGTGTTCATCACGCTCCAGTTCATCGACTTCAAGGAGATGGGCGTCGGCCTCGGGGTCGCCGTCCTGATCGACGCGACCATCGTCCGAGGAGTCCTGCTCCCCGCCTCGATGAAGCTGCTGGGCGACTGGAACTGGTACCTGCCGAGCTGGCTGGAGTGGCTCCCGCGCGTCGGCGGCGAGGACGGCCCGGGCGCGGACCGGCGCCGCCCCGGTGCCGAGGACCCCGAGAAGCCGCCGGCGCCCCGGCCCGCGCCGATCCCCACCTGACCCGGACCGGTCCCGCGCGGCGTGAGCGCCGCGTCGGGCGGGTACGGCGCCAGGGATGCCGGTTTCGGTCACGCACTACAGCGACCCGGGATGCCCGTGGGCGTACTCGGTCAACCCGGCGCTGGCGGTCCTGCGCTGGCGCTACGGGGAGCAGCTCGACTGGCGCCTGGTGACGATCGGCCTCACGGAGCGCCGCGAGCAGTACGAGCGCCGCGGCTACACGCCCGAGCTGATGGCGCAGGCCTACCGGCGCTTCCGCCGCTTCGGGATGCCGCTGGCCACCCAACCGCGCGAGGTCGTGCCCGCCACGGGCCGGGCCTGCCGCGCCATCGTCGCGGCCGGGCTGGCGTCGCCCGGGGCGGAGTGGGCGGCCTTCCGGGCGCTACAGCTCGCCTGGTTCACGACGGCGCGCGTACTGGACGAGGACGCTGAGATCGCGGCCGCGCTGGAGGGCGCCGAAGGAGTGGACCCGGTCCGGGCCGTGGAGGCGATCGACAGCCCCGAGGTCGTTGAGGCCTACGAGGCCGGCAAGGCCGAGGCCCGGACCGCCGAGGGGAGTCCGACCGAGTTCCAGCGCAAGGCGGCCACGACCGACGGCCCGGTCCGCTACACGGCGCCGTCGCTGGTCTTCACGAGCCAGGGGAACCGCCTGGAGGCCGGCGGATTCCAGACGCTCGAGGCCTACGACGTGCTGATAGCCAACCTCGACCCAACGCTCGACCGTCGCGATCCGCCGGACGACCCCAGCGAGGTCCTCGACCGCTTCCCCGAGGGCCTGACCACCGCCGAGGTCGCCGCCGTGCTGGCCCCCCACAACGCCGCGCCCGACCCCGAGGCCACCGAGGACGCCCTCATCACCCTGGTCGGCGCCGGCCGGGCCACCCGCACCGCGCTGGCCGACGACGCCCTGTGGACGGGTCGCGAGCCGTCCAGGCCGATGCTCGGCGGGTCGCACGCCTAACCTCCCGGACGTGGCCGGGAACCTGACCCAGGCGGACGCGAAGCGGCGGGGGCGCGCGAAGCGCTTCTGGCGCGTGGCCAACCCGCTGGCGCGGCCGTTCGCGGGCTGGGTCCCGTGGTGGGTCGTGCTGGAGACGACCGGGCGGCGCAGCGGGCAGGTCCGCCGCATCCCGCTGGCCCGGGGCCCGCGCGACGACCGCACGCTCTGGCTGATCGCCGTCCACGGACGCCGCGCCGGGTTCGTGCGCAACTTGACCGCCGAGTCGCGGGTCCGCGTGAAGATGGCCGGACGCTGGCGCCGGGCGACCGCGACGGTCGAGGACTACGACGAGGCGACCGTCGCGCGGTTCAACTCGTACGCGCGCGCCGGCCCGCGAAGCCTCGGAATCGATCCGGTGCTCGTGCGCCTCGAGCTCGACCCCGACGGCTGAGGCCGGGTCTCAGCCGCAGCCGGTGTTGTTGCCGCACGACGAGCACGTGTAGCAACTGCCCGTCCGCTGCATCATGCCGCCGCACTGCGAGCACGCGGGCCCGAGCTCGAGCGAGCCCGCGCTCATCTTGGCCGGCTGGACCGGGGGCGTGTCGGTGAGGGCGGACGACGCGGGCTGCGACCCGCCGTTGCCGCCGCCGTTGCCGCCGTTGCCCGGGACCGCCTCCGGACCCGCCGTGTCCGAGCGCCCGGCGATCAGGGCCTCCTCGGCCATCTTGCGCGCGCGGACCTCGGGGGTGAGGATTCCCAGGTCCTCCTGGACGTCGGTGTCCAGGAAGCGCGAGGCCAGCCAGCGCATGATGTAGTCGGGCATCGACTTGGCGAAGGGGATCTCGGGGTTGAGCGTCATCCCCTCCGGGTCGAAGCGCATGTAGGAGAACTTGCGCACGAGGGTCTCCAGCGGCACTCCGTACTGGAGCGCGATGGAGATCGACGTGGCGAACGCGTTCATCATGCCGCGCAGCGTCGAGCCCTCCTTGCCGATGTCGGTGAGGAAGATCTCGCCCACCGTCCCGTCCTCGTACATGCCCGCCGTGATGTAGCCCTCGTGGCCGGCGATCGAGAACTTGTGCGTGATCGACTGGCGCTCACGCGGCATCCGCCGGCGCTCGGGCTTGCGGACGACCTCCTCGGCGGGCTCGTCCTTGGACTTCTGCGCGTCGGTGCGCAGCGCCTGGGCGGTCTTGGACCCGTCGCGGTAGATGGCCAGCGCCTTGACGCCGAGCCTCCACGCCTCGGTGTAGGCGTCGGCGATGTCCTCGACCGTCGCGGTCTCCGGCAGGTTCACCGTCTTGGAGATCGCGCCGGAGATGAACGGCTGGACCGCGCCCATCATCTTGATGTGGCCGTGGTGGGAGATCGCGCGCTCGCCGACCGCGACGTCGAACACCGGCAGGTGCTCGTCGCGCAGGCCGGGGGCCCCGACGATCGTGTTCTCGGAGTTGATGTGCGCCTCGATGGCCTCGATCTGCTCGTCGTTGTAGCCGAGCGTCTGGAGCGCGAGCGGGACGGTGCGGTTGACGATCGTCATCTGGCCGCCGCCCACCAGCTCCTTGAACTTGACCAGCGAGAAGTCGGGCTCGATGCCCGTGGTGTCGCAGTCCATGAGGAACGAGATCGTCCCCGTGGGCGCCAGCACCGTGGCCTGCGCGTTGCGGTAGCCATGCTCCTCGCCCAGCGCCACCGCGTCGTCCCAGGCGCGCCGCGCCGCGGCGAGCAGCTCGGCGTCCGAGCAGCTGGAGTCGGGGATGTCGTGCGCCGCGTCGCGGTGCATCCGCATGACGGCGTTGTGGGGCTCGCGGTTCTCCGCGTAGCGGTCGTACGGGCCCACCGCGGCGGCGACCCGTGCGGACTCGCGGTAGCCGCGGCCGGTCATGAGCGCGGTGATCGCCGCGGCGATCCCCCGGCCCTCGTCGGAGTCGTAGGCCAGGCCGTTGGACATCAGGTAGGCGCCGAGGTTGGCGTAGCCCAGGCCGAGCTGGCGGAACGCGCGCGCGTTGTCGCCGATCTCCTGCGTCGGGTACGACGAGGGGGAGACCACGATCTCCTGCGCCAGCAGCACGATGTCCACCGCGTGCTCGAAGGACTCGACGTCGAACGTCCCGTCGGGGCGGCGGAACTTCATGAGGTTCAGCGACGCCAGGTTGCAGGCCGAGTCGTCGACGTGCATGTACTCGCTGCACGGGTTGGACGCGTTGATGCGCCCGCTCGCCGGGCACGTGTGCCAGCGGTTGATCGTCGTGTCGTACTGGACGCCCGGGTCGGCGCAGCGCCAGGCGGCCTCGGAGATCTCGCGCATGAGCTCGCGCGCGGCCAGCGGCTCGCCGACCGGCTTGCCGGTGGCGCGGGCGAGCAGGCTCCACTCGCCGTCCGCCTCGACCGCCGCCATGAACTCGTCGGTGACGCGGACCGAGTTGTTCGCGTTCTGGTACTGGATCGAGTAGAAGCCCTCGCCGTCGATCGACATGTCGAAGCCGGCGTCGCGCAGGGCCGCGGCCTTGTCCTCCTCCTTGGCCTTGCACCAGATGAAGTCCTGGATGTCCGGGTGGTCGACGTCGAGCACGACCATCTTGGCCGCGCGCCGCGTCTTGCCGCCGGACTTGATCGTGCCCGCCCACGCGTCGGCGCCGCGCATGAACGAGACCGGCCCGCTGGCCGTCCCGCCCTTGGCCAGCGGCTCCATCGACCCGCGGATCCTCGAGAGGTTGATGCCCGAGCCCGACCCGCCGCGGAAGATGTTCCCCTCCTTGGTGTTCCAGGCGAGGATCGACTCCATGTTGTCCTGCACCGAGAGGATGAAGCAGGCGCTGCACTGCGGGTGCTCCTCGAAGCCGACGTTGAACCAGACCGGCGAGTTGAACGCCGCCATCTGGTGGAGCAGGATGTGGGTGAGCTCGGCCTCGAACGCGTCGGCGTCCTCGTCGGTGGCGAAGTAGCCGCCCTCGCGGCCCCAGGCGGCGATCGTCCCGGCCACGCGGCCGATCATCTGCTTGACCGAGCGCTCGCGCTCCGGCGACGTCAGCTGCCCGCGGAAGTACTTCTGGGCGACGATGTTCGTGGCGTTCTGGGACCACGTCTTGGGGAACTCGACCTCGGGCTGCTCGAAGGCGACGTTGTCGCCCTGGCCGATGCGCGCGTCGCGCGTCTCCCACTCCACGCCGTCGAACGGATGCACTCCGGGCGTCGTGAACCGCCGCGCGATACTGAGACCCCCGTCGGTCCGGATGCTCTGGCTGGGCGTGGTCTCAGTGGGCGGGGTCATGCTGTGGAGCTCCTCTCTGGCGCAAATAGCGCAGGTCCTGGAAGGTCGTCGAAGGACCACGCATCGTCCCGCCTGGGCCGGACGGAAAAACGCCCGAAATCGCTCTTTACGAAGGGTAGAGAACGGGTGTCTTCAAACGACGCTCAGACGCCCCGGCGCGTGAGGCTGCGCAGGCGCAGTCCGAGCTCCGCGAACGCGTGGCGCAGGGGGTCGAGGCGCTCGGCGCCCCAGCCCAGCCGGCGGCCGGTGCCCACGACCGCGCCGCCCACGAGCGCCAGCAGCGCCATGACCGCCAGGACGATGACGGGAGCGGGCGTGCCCGCCTCGGTCGTCGTGGCCAGGGGAAGGTGCTGGGCCGTACGCTGGGCGTGCGTCGCCCGCGGCGGCGCCGGCGGCTTGGGGACGTAGCGGGTGCCCGGCGGTAGCGAGCCTCCGCCGCCTCCGGTGACGGGGACGCCGCCCGCGGACTTCGACGACCCGGCGGTCCCCGACGATCCGCCGCGGCTGCACCCCTGGCTGCGGGCGTCATCCAGCGCGGCCTTGAAGTCGGGCGCGTACTGCTCGACGTCGTTGGGGATCCCGCCCCCGCCCGAGACGGTGCACGGGTCGATCTTGCCCGTGCGCTGGTACTGCTCCAGCGGGGTCTCGGCGAGCGCCGCGGGAGCCGCGGCGAGCAGCCACACACAAGCGGCGCAGGCGAGCAGGGTGGACGGACCGGGCGGACGCCGCATCGAGGGGCAGATGCTAGCTTGCCCGCTTCGCCATGGCCGTCAGCGCGCCCACCAGGACTGGCTCCGCGACGGCCGGCGATCCGGCCGCCCTCGCCTGGGCGCCGGCCGCCTCCGCTGACCGCGGCGACGCCGGGCGCGCGGGCCGCCTCCTGACCGGCGCGCTGCTTGCCGTCCTGCTCTACTCGGTCTTCGCCCACGGCGCCGCGAGCCAGCCCCAGGAGGCGCGCCTCCAGGTCGCCCTCTGCCTGCTCGCGGCCGTCACGCTGGCCGTCGCGCTGTGGTCGAGCCGCCTGCGAGTGGTCGCCCCGCCGGCGGCCTGGACCGCGCTGGGCCTGCTGGCGGCGTTCGCGGCGTGGAGTGGGCTGAGCCTCGCCTGGAGCGTGGACCCGCCGAACACGTGGACCGAGCTCAACCGCGCGATCGCCTACGTCCTCGTCGTCGCGCTGGCCGTCGCCGCCGGGTCGTGGGATCGCCGCGCGATCCGCCATGTCGCCCTGGGCTACGCCGCGATCGCCGGCGTCGTCGCGGTCTACGCGCTGGGCGGCAAGGCGTTCCCGGGCCTGCACGTCGGAGGCCTGGTGGACCTCGACCACACGAACGTCTTCGCCCGCCTGCGCGAGCCGCTGCAGTACTGGAACGCCCTGGCGCTGTTCGTCGTCCTGGCCATCCCGATCGTGCTGCGCCTGGTCGTCGACGACAGCCGCCCGGCCCGCGCGAGGACGGCCGCGCTGGTCGCGCTGCCCGTCTTCCTCACGACCATCGGCCTCACGTACTCGCGCGGGGGACTGCTCGCGCTGATCGTCGCGGTGGCGGTCACCCTGGCGCTGGCCGGCGCCCGGCTGCGGACGCTCCTCTACCTCGCCCTGGGGATCGCCGCCTCGGCCCCCGCCCTGGCCTACGGCTACACGGCCGACGACCTGACCGGGGTGCAGGTCTCGCTCTCCGCGCGCGAGGGCGACGGCGTCGCCTTCGCCCTGCTGCTGGCCGGCGGGATGCTCGCGCTCGCGCTGGTCGGGCGCGCGGTGCTGGCGCTGGAGGCGCGCACGCCCCCGCGCCCCGCCCGCTCGCGGGCGATCGGTCGCGCGCTGGCCGGCGTGCTGTGCGTGGCCGCGCTGGGGGGCGTGGTGGCGATGGCGGCGTCCGACCGCGGCCTCAGCGGGACGATCTCCCACGCTTGGGACGACTTCCGCTCGCCCAGCGCCGAGCCCAGCCAGTACGACCCGAGCCGCCTCGTGTCCAAGAACGCCGGAAACCGCTGGGTGTGGTGGTCGGAGGCCGCCGGCGCGTGGTCAGACCACCCGCTGGAGGGCAGCGGCGCCGGGTCCTTCCCGGTGCGCCACCGCGAGTACCGCACCAACCAACTGGACGTCCTT
>JAWVFQ010000002.1:0-21194 GCA_033856025.1 Solirubrobacteraceae bacterium
GGCTTCGTCCAGCCCGAGCGGACGATGTCGCGCATCGGTGGGTGAGCGCCGCGCGGGCCATGACGGCACCGGCCGGCGCGCGCCGGGCCCGGGCCGGGCGCTGCGCGGGGGTCGCCCTCGTCGCCGCCGGGCTGCTGGCGGCCTCGGCTCCCTCCGCCCTGGGCCATGCCGCCCTCACCGGAGGCGCGCCGCCGCCGGGGCAGCGGGTCGAGGACGCGCCAGCGCGGGTCGTCCTCAGGTTCTCCGAACCGCTGCGCCGCGAACTGTCCGACGCCGTCCTGCGCGACTCGCGCGGGCGGCGGGTGAGCGCCGAGCTCTCGCTGCGGGGCCGGCGGATGGTCCTGGCGCCGCGCCGGGGGCTGGCGCGCGGCGCCTACCGCGTCGAGTGGCGAACCGTGTCCACGCAGGACGCCCATCCGCTGGAGGGATCCTTCGGCTTCGGGGTCCGCGCCGCGCCCGGCGCGGGCGCCGGATCGCTGGAGCAGAGCCCGCTGGCCGACGGGGGCTGGGTGCGAGCGCTGGCCCACGGTCTCCTCTACGCCGCCCTGCTGCTGTTCGCCGGCGCGCTCCTCACCCGCGCGCTGCTGGGCCGCCGCTGGCCGGGCGAGGAGGTGGACCCGGCGGTGCCGCCGGCGTTGGACCCGATCTCTCCCGCGAGCGATGGGAGCGGGGTGGCGACGCTGGAGCGGCCGCGGGCGGCGGTCGCGCCGGCGCCGGACTCCTCCGGCGCGGCTCGGCGGGCGGACGCCGTGGTGGCGGACGCCGGCCTGGCCACGGTGGCGCTGGCGGCGCTGGCGGCCGTGGCCGATGCGGCGGACGCGGCCAACGGGCTGTCCGTGGACGGCCTGCGCGCCTACCTGCTGTCCGGGACGCCGGGGATCGCGCGGGTCGTCCTCGTCGGGCTCGCGGTGGCCGGCCTGCTCCTGTTCCGGCGCTCACCGCGGGCCGCGGCGCTGGCGGCGGTGGCCGCGCTGGGGTGCGTGGTGGCGTCGGGCCACGCCAACTCCGCCGACCCCCGGGGACTGGCGATCGTCGCCGACTGGGTTCATCTCATGGCGGGGGCGATCTGGCTCGGCGGCGCGGCGCTGGTCGCGGCCACCTGGGCGCCGGAGCTGCGCGACCCCGCGGCGCGCGCCCGCGTCACCCGTGACGTCCTGCCCGCGTTCGGCCGCATCGCCCTGCCGGCGTTCCTGGCGGTCGTCGCGGCGGGGACCGTCAACGCGATCGTCGAGCTCGGCGCGGTTCGCGAGCTGTGGGCCGGCGCCTACGGCCGGATCCTGCTCGCCAAGGTCCTCCTGGTCGCCGGCGCCGCCGGCGCCGCCTGGGCCCACGCCTACCGGCGCCGGAACCGCTCGCGGCCAGGGGTCGCGGCCGAGCCGGCCGGCTCGGCTTCCCCGGCATGGCCCGCTCTGCGGGCCGAGGTGACGCTGGGGGTGGGTGTGGTCCTGCTGGCGGGGCTGCTCGTGGCGTTCCCGCTTCCGCCGCGGCAGCTGGATGCGGCCGGCGGCGCGGCGGCGGGCCTCCCGGCGTGCGATCCGTGTCCGCTGCCGGCCCCGCGGGCGGATGAGCTCTCGGTGGCGGGCTCGGCGGGCTCGCAGGTGGTCGCCGCGTGGATCCGGCGCACGCCGCGCGGGCTGACGGGGACGCTGCGCACGCTGGACTCGCGCGGGCGGCCGGGACGCGGGCGCATCGAGGTCCCCGGCGGCTCGGCCCGCCCGTGCGGCGCCGGGTGCGCCGCCTTCCGGGCGCCGCCGGGGCCGGCTCTGACCGTGCGCGTGGCCGACCGCGGCCGGCCCTACACCGCCGTCCTGCCCGCCGCCTGGCGCCGGGGCGGCGCGCCGCGCGCGCTGCTCGAGCGCGCCGAGCGGACGATGCGGAGCCTGCGCAGCGTCCAGGAGGTCGAGGCCGTGTCCAGCGGACCCGGGATGCACGCCTTCACCCGCTACCGGCTGCGCGCCCCCGACCGCCTGGCCTTCGCCACGGGCGGCGGCGTGCGCACCGTGCAGATCGACCGGACTCAGTGGCTGCTCGTCCCCGGCTCGCCCTGGGCGCGCAGCGCCGTGCCCGGAGGCGTCCCGTTCCGGACGCGCTCCTGGTTTCGCTGGACCCCGTACGCCCGCGCCGTCCGCGTGCTCTCCCGGCGCCCGGACCGCGTCGAGCTCGCCCTGGCCGACCCCGCGACGCCGGTCTGGATCCGCCTCACCGTAGACCCCCGCACCGGCCGGGTCCTGCGCGAGCGGCTCACCGCCCGCGCGCGCTTCATCGACCGCCGCTTCCACGGCTTCGACCGCCCGACCCGCATCGAGCCGCCGACAGGAGCCGCGCGTGGATGAGACGGCCGCGACGGCGGACTCTCCCAGCCCGCTGCGCTGGGTCGGACGAGGGATCGCGATCTTGGTTGCGGTGTCTTTCGTGGCACTTCTGGGCTACGGATTGGCCACGAAGTCCAACGACACGCGCATCGACGACGCGCTGGCGGACGGGCGCCCGGCGAAGGCGCCGGGCTTCGACCTCGACGTCCTCCAGCGCGGCGACGTGCCGGCGCGCTCGCCCGTCGCCGCCGCCGCCGCGGACGGGAAGATCGGCCTGCGCGAGCTGCGCGGGTCGCCGGTGGTCCTGAACTTCTGGGCCTCCTGGTGCGTGCCGTGCCGCCAGGAGTCGCCGGACCTCCAGCGCGAGTGGACGCGCGCCCGCCGGGACGGCGTCGTCGTGCTCGGCCTCGACCAGCAGGACGTCACCGACGACGCCCGGGCCTTCATCCGGGAGTTCAAGCTCACCTATCCGATGGTCCGCGAGGGCGGAAACGGGACGTCGCGCCGCTACGGCACGACCGGCCTGCCCGAGACCTTCTTCATCAGCCCGGCCGGCCAGGTGGTCGGCCACGTCATCGGCGTCACGTCCCCCGACCAGCTGCGGCTCGGCGTCGCCGCCGCGAAAGCCGGCCGCCCCCTCGGCGTCGAGGCCGGCGGCGACCAGCGCAAGGGCCCCTGAACCCAGGGCGACCCCCTGGCGCTCCTGCGGGTCGCCGGCCAGGACGCAGGGGGTGGGACAGTGCTCCGCACGGCCCACCCCCGAGGACACCGCCGGCGGCTCGCAGGTGCGTCAGGGCGTCAGACGTTCTGGAAGAAGTTGACGCCGAGGCCGTCGAGCCACTGCTGGGCCTCGGAGTTCAGGCGGTTGAGCTCGCCGTTCAAGACGAGGATCCCCATCGCGACGAGCACCAGGCCCGCGCCGACCTGGATCACGGCGTAGTGGCGCTTGAAGAACCCGAACGAGCGCTGGGCGGCGCTGAAGGCCAGCGCGGAGAACAGGAACGGCACGGCCAGCCCGAGCGAGTAGACGCCCAGCAGCAGGCCGCCCTTTCCCACCGTCCCGTCCTGCGCGGCCAGCCCGAGGATCGCGCCGAGCGCCGGCCCCACGCACGGCGTCCAGGCGATGGCGAACGCCGCGCCGGCGACCACCGGGCCGCCGCGCCCCGCCCGCTCGACCAGCTGCTCCGGGCGCCACTCCCGGTTCAGCCGCACCACGAACACCGAGGCGATGAAGAACACGCCCATCACGATGATCGCGATGCCCGCGACCTTGTCCAGGACATCCTTGTTGTCGCGCAGAAGCGATCCCGCGGCCGTGGCGCTGAGGCCGAGCACGATGAAGATCGCCGAGAACGTCGCCACGAAGAGCAGGCTGCGACCCAGCACGCGCCGGTCCACACGGTGCCCCTCCCCGGGCGCCGCGCCGCCGACCGCGGCCAGGTACCCCGGCACCAACGGGAGCACGCACGGCGACACGAACGACACGAATCCCGCCGCGAAGGCCAGGGCGAAGCTCGGAGACTCGATCGCGGCCAGCGGAGCCGCCAGACTCACGGGCGACCCCCCAGGGCGATGTCGCGGATGTCCGCCTCCAGCTTGGCCTGGCTGGCGTAGGTCCCCGAGTGCGTCTCCAGCAGCGTCCCCGAGCGCGAGTAGTACGCCGTGGTCGGCCAGGCGAACCCACCCTTGAACACCCGGGCGATCTTCACCGACGGGTCGAAGAAGGACGGGTACGGAATGGGGTTCTGGCGCAGGAACTCCTGCGCCGCGCCGCGGCCGTCCTGGGAGTCCACGCCCAGGAACGCCACCCGCCCCCGGTAGCGCTGCGCCAGCGCTCGGAAGAAGGGGAACTCGTAGCGGCACGGCCCGCACCACGATGCCCACTGGTTGACCACCACCGGCGTCCCGCGCAGCGCGTGCAGCTGGCTCTCGAACGCGGGGACGCCGCCGCCCACCAGCCGCGGCCCGGAGGCCAGGGCGGTGGCCTGGCGCGCCGGCGCGGGCGGAGCGTCCTTCTCTCCACACCCGGCCAGCGCGGTCAGGCAGACGGCCACGAGCAGCACGCGTCCACGCATGCCGGGAAGCGTACGCGGGCGCGCCGCCCGGCCCGGCGCCTTACCCAACGCCAACCTTTCCGGCGATGATCGCGCGCGATGCTCCTGCTCCTGGGCTTCGCGCTGGTCGCCGGCGCCGGAACCGCGCTGACGCCGTGCGTGCTGCCGGTGCTGCCCGCGATCCTGTCGGCCGGGGCGAGCGGCGGCCGGCGCCGGCCGCTGGGCGTCGCCCTGGGCCTGGTCGTCACGTTCACGGTGACGATCGTCGGCGTGGCCAAGGTGGTGGACGGCGTGGGCGCCGGGACGGGGGCGCTGCGCTGGGTCGCCGTGGCCGTCCTCGCCCTGTTCGGCGCCGCCCTGGCCATCCCCGCGCTGGGCGCGCGGATCGAGGCGCCGCTCTCACGCCTGGCCCGCTTCGGCCCGCGCGATCGCGGTGACGGCTTTCGCTCGGGCCTGCTGGTGGGCGCCGCCCTGGGCTTCGTGTGCGCGCCCTGCGCCGGGCCGATCCTGGCCGCCGTGATCTCGGTCAGCGCGTCGCAGGGGACGTCGGCCAGGCTCGTCGCCGTCGGCCTGGCGTACGGCATCGGCCTGGCCACGGTCCTGGGCCTGTTCGCCTACGGCGGCCGGCGCGCGGTGGGCGGGCTGCGACGCGCCGGACGCGGCCCCGCGCTCCAGCGCGCCCTCGGCGCCGTGCTCGTGCTCACCGCGCTGACCATGGCGCTCCAGCTCGACGTGCGCTTCGAGACCGCGCTGGCCGGGCACGTCCCGGCGTTCCTGATCAACCCCACACGCGGGCTGGAGCGCTCGGGCGCCGTGGAGCACCGCCTGGCCGGCCTGCGCGGCCGCGCGCGGTTCGCGAGCGCCGCCGCGCCCGCGCCGCACGCCAGCGCCCCGCGCCTGCGCGACTACGGCGCCGCCCCCGACTTCACGAACCCCGGCCGCTGGTTCAACACCGGGGGCCGCCCGCTGACGATGGCGTCCCTGCGCGGTCGCGTCGTGCTCGTCGACTTCTGGACGTACACCTGCATCAACTGCCTGCGCACTCTGCCCTTCACGCGGGCCCTGGACGCGCGCTACCGCGCCGCCGGGCTCACGGTCGTCGGTGTGCACACCCCGGAGTTCGGCTTCGAGCACCGCGGGGCGAACGTCGCCCAGGCGATCCGCGCCAACCGCCTGCGCTACCCGGTCGTCCAGGACAACGGCTACGGGACCTGGAACGCCTACGGCAACCAGTTCTGGCCGGCCAAGTACCTGGTCGACGCGCGGGGCGAGGTCCGCTACGCCCACTTCGGCGAGGGCGAGGAGGGCAAGACGGAGGCCGCGGTCCGGGCCCTGCTGGCCGAGGCGGGCGCGCGCGGGCTGGGGAGCCCGTCCGGCGCCCACGGGATCCGGCCCAGCGCCGGCGCGGCCACCCCGGAGACGTACCTCGGCGCCTCGCGCGCCGAGCGCTTCGTCCCCGGCCCGCCCCGGGCGGGCACGCACACGTACCCGCCCGGCTCGGCCGCACCGCCCCTGAGCCGCTTCGCCCTGCACGGGACCTGGCGCACGAGCGACCAGGGGGCGACCGCCGTGCGCCACGCGACGCTGGACGCCACCGTGCAGGCGGCGAAGATCTACCTCGTGCTGTCCTCCGCCGGGGACCGCCCCCGCCGTCTGCGCGTCGCCCTGGACGGCGCGGCGCCGCGCACGGTCGTCGTGCGCGCGCAGCGCCTGTACGAGCTGGCGTCGCTGCCGCGCCCGG
This sequence comes from Solirubrobacteraceae bacterium, assembly GCA_033856025.1. Taxonomy (GTDB): domain Bacteria; phylum Actinomycetota; class Thermoleophilia; order Solirubrobacterales; family Solirubrobacteraceae; genus AC-38. Next base: position 6,108 of record JAWVFQ010000002.1, read on the forward strand.
GACGCCACCGCCTGCACCTGCGCTTCGCCGCGGGCCTCTCCGGCTACGCGTTCACGTTCGGCTGACCGGGGGTACGCACCCCGCAACCAGCGAGGGAGGGAGCACGCGATGGCGGAGTCTCAGGAGCGGTCCGAGGAGAGCCAGAAGGCCGAGGAGGCGCTCGAGCGCCATGAGGAGGCCAAGGAGACGATCAAGAAGCTCGAGGACGACCCGCCCAAGGACCTCAAGGACTGGCCCGACGACGAGTCCAAGTACCTGACGTTCGGCGGCGGCGAGGGCGACCACGGCTATGACGAGGGCCCCGAGAAAAAGCTCGGTCCGTCGTCGCTGGAGCGTCGCGAGGACGGCTCCGTCGCCATCGAGGGCGAGGAGGTCGACAACCCCGACGACTACAAGGGCGACCCGATCCCCGGCGGGCCCTCCGACCCCAACGCCCCCGCGCTGGCCGGCGAGGACCCCGAGGACACGGAGGGCGGCGAAGGCGAGGCGGACGAGGACCGCGGCGAGGGCTCGCCGGACGCCGGCTAGTCCCGCGGCTCCTGCCCGTAGTCCCCGAAAGGCCCGTCGCGCTGCGCCACGGCGCGGCGGACGTCGTCCAGCGCGGCCCGCGTGAACGCGACGCCCTCCGGGGTGTGGCGCGCCGAGCCGTCCAGCAGCGTCCCCACGAGCTGGTTGACCCGCAGGCCCATCGACTCGTAGGCCTGGTTGACCAGCAGCTTCATCATGTGCAGCTGATTGGAGGGCAGCTGCGCCACCCGCCGCGCCAGCGCCATCCCGGCGTCGTCGAGCTCGGACGCGGGCGCGGACTCCGAGGCCAGCCCCCACTCCACGGCCCGGCGCCCGTCCAGCGCGTCGCCGGTCAGCAGCAGGCGCTTGGTGCGCTCCAGCCCCAGCCGGTACACCCACATGGCCGTCGTCGGCGAGCCCCACACCCGCGCCGGCGGGTAGCCGATGCGGCAGTCCTCGTCGCACACGATGAGGTCGCTGCACAGCGCGAAGTCCGTCCCCCCGCCCACGCAGAATCCGTGGACCTGGGCGATCACCGGCTTGGGGGAGCGCCACAGCTCCATGTAGGCGTCGACGTAGCGGGTCATCAGCTGGTAGTCGCGGATCGGGTCCCAGACGTCGCCCTCCTCGCTGGTCATGACCTCCGAGCCCCACTCGATGTCGTAGCCCGCGCAGAACACCCGCCCAGCGCCGCGCAGGCGCAGCGCGTGGACCTCGGAGTCCGCCCAGGCTCGCTCCAGCCCGGCCCGCAGGTCGGCGATCAGCTCGGGAACGATCGTGTTCAGGCGCTCGGGGCGGTTGAGCGTCAGGGTCGCCACCGCTCCATCGCGCTCGTAGAGCACCGTCTCGCCCATGGACCCGAACACTAGACTCCGTTCGCATGGAGGGGTCCACGGAACAGGGCACGGTGCGCAGCTGGCTGCGCTGCTATCGCTGCTGGTCGACCAACCTCGAGGTGCAGGTGCACTACGAGGGCATCCACAAGATCGACCCGCAGACCGGCGAGCGCGCCGACGTGGTCGACGAGCTCCAGGAGGCGGTCGTCCAGTGCCTGGACTGCATGCACGACCAGCCGCACCTGGGCTTCCACAACGGCCGCGTCGAGCCCGTCGAGGACCGCTGGGAGCGGATGATCGCCGGCACGCCATGGGTCGCCTCCTGCACCGTCACCGTGGAGGCCGACGAGGTCGAGGCCTGCTCGGGCCCGGAGGCGGGGGACTCGCTCTCCTACGCCGCCTTCGGCGACCACGGCACCCGCGAGTTCTTCACCCACGTGCGCTTCCACAAGCACGAGGACGACAACATCGTCGTCCACCTGCTGATCGAGCTCTACGCGCGCTCGCCCGAGGAGGCCACGGAGGTCCTCGAGGCGGCCGCCCGCGGCCACCTCTCGATCACCTCCCTGGCCGAGGAATCGCGCCCGCCCGCCGCCACGGGCGACGACCTGCACTAGAGTCGCCCGAAACCCTTTAGACGGGAGGTCGGGATGGACACCTACGTGATTCTGCGCCGCGGCGGCTGGGAGAACGGCGACGCGCTCCAGGAGGCCGCGGGCCGCTCCAAGCAGGTCGGCGACGAGGAGATGTCGGACGACATCCGCTGGATCCGCAGCTACGTGACCGCGGAGCCGGACGGCCGCGTCGGCACGGTCTGCATCTACCAGGCCAGCAGCGAGGACGCGATTCGCGAGCATGCGAAGCGCGCCGACCTGCCGGCCGACGAGATCGTCAAGGTCGCCGACACGGTCATCGTGCGCGACGACCCGGTCGCGACGGTCTAGTCGATCCGGTCTGGCCTCAGCGGCGCACGACGGTGAAGTTCACCGCGCGCGCCGTTGCGGCCTGGCCGCCCTCGGCGGCCGACACGACGGCCCGATAGCGCCCGAGGGCCAGGGCGCGCCGGCCGATCCGGCCGGTGAAGCGCACGGAGTTGGCGCCGGCCGGACGGCCGGCGCGCGTCAGGCGCCCGACCTGGAGCCAGCGCGTGCAGCGGCGGGCTCGGCGCAGCGCGCGCGTCGGACGGACGCAGCGTCCCCGGCTGCGCCGCCCGGCCGCCGGGCGCTCGATGGCGACCCTGACGTCGGCCGGAGCGTTGAGCCGGAAGCGGATCGCCGTGCCCAGGGGGGCGCGCCGTCGCCCGGACTGCGCGGTCGGGGCGGCGGCAACCGCGAAGCGGCTCGGCACCACGGCGGTTCCCGACACGCTGAACGCGGACACGGCCACGGTGCGCGTCGCGCTCGCCGTCTGGCCCGCGCCGTCCGTCGCCGTGACCGTCACCGTGGGGGTCCCGGGGCCGAAGGCGTGGTCGCCCTCGGCGCCGGCGATGGCGCCGCCGTCGCCCAGGTCCCAGCGCAGCGATACCGGCCCCCAGTCATCCGACGCGGTGGCGCGGAAGTGCCCGGGGACGCCGGCCACCAGCGCGGCCGGCGCGTCGACCGCCCCCAGCGCCGGCGCCTGGGCATCGTAGGCCGCGATCTGGATCTGGTTCACCGTCCCGTCGAAGCGCTGGAACGCCGCCGCCCCGCCGCCCTGGGCGTCGATGGCCACGACGCCCTGGCGGCTGTCGCGCGAGGCGTCGCCCGAGACGGGCGCCTCGGCGCCGAACCCGGCGCCGGGCCCGCGCGCCGCCGCGCGCAGGACGTAGTGCCCTCCCGCGTCGAGCAGCCGCCACAGCGCCAGGGCGCCACCGGCGTCGTTGACGGCCACGTGCGGGTCGGTGAAGGGGCCGGTGGAGTCGGAGCTGGGACCGGACAGCGGGCCGAGCGCCCCGAGCGCCCCGGCGGCCGAGACCGTCCGCGCGAACACCCGGCGCGCGGAGCCCTGGAGCGACTGCCACACCACCGTCGCGGTGGCCGTCCCGTCGATCCCGACCGCGGGCTCGCCGGACGTCAGCGCCGGGTCCGAGACCGTCTGGATAGCACCGGGAGACCCCGGGACCGTCCCCTGGGCGATCCTGACCTGGTTCGCATCGCGATGCGTCTCCGCGTAGCGGCCCTGAGCGTCGATCGCCACTCGGGGCTCGTCGCCGGAGCCGACGTACACGTAGCCCCCGAAGACGCCGCCCGCGAGCGGGCGGACCGCAACGGCGGGGTGACCCCCAGCGTACGTAGTCCGGAACCCCGCTATCGCATCGCCGCGCGCGTTGACGCTCACCCCGAGGGCGTCCACGGTGGGAGCGCCACCGTTGATGATGCATTCGCTGGCCTGGTAGATCACCTGCGGGGGGCCCGCCGCGCCGGACAGGGAGACGTTCTGGACCGCGAGGTCGACGGACTGGCGCACCTGGATCGTGGAGCAGCTGCCGTCGGTTGCGCTGGAGTTGCGGCGCGCCACCGTCGTGGCGCGGCCGGTGCGGTCCATCCCGACCACGACGTCGTGGATCTCCCCGGTGAGCGCGACGGGCGCGCCGAGCGAGCCGCCGGCCGGGCGCAGCGCGACGCGGCCGGCATCCGCCTCCGTCCACGCGACGGCCACGTCGCCGGCGTCGTCGAGCGCCACCGACGGTCGGCTCGTCCCCGCGTTGGGGAGGGTGACCTCCTCGGGCCCGAACCCACCGCCGGGCGTCCGGACCACCACCCGGACCTGCTTGGCCCCGCCCACCGTGGCCAGCCAGGCCACGACCGTGTCGCCGCGCGCGTTGGAGGCGATCACCGGCTGGGTGGCGTCGTCCGCGGCCATGTGGCTCACCGGGACGGGCGTCAGCCAGCCCGCCGCCCCGGCCTGAGACGCGGCGCCCGCCGACGCCACCGCCGAGACGGCGAGGACTAGGGCGATCCGTGCCCGGCGTGGCGTGCGCACACGCCTACGTTACGCCCCGCCGTCAAGGTCGGCGCTCAGAGGGCCAGGGCGCGGTCGACGATCGGGCCCGCGTTCACCCCGGTGGGCAGCGTGCCGTAGGCGCGCCCCCCTTCGCCGAGGCGCCCCGCGCAGAACGCGTCGGCCACCTCGGCCGGGGCGTGGCGCAGCAGCAGCGAGGCCTGGAAGGCCACGGCCAGGTCCTCGACCACCCGGCGCGCCGCCCACTGCGGGTCGGGCGCGCTCGTCAGCTGGGCCAGCGCCGCGCGCGTCGTCGCCAGGTGCGCGTCGAAGCGCGGGTCCGCGCCCGCCGCCAGCTCGCACTCCGCGAGGAACGCGCCCGCCCCCTCCGGGTCGCGCGACAATGCGCGCAGGACGTCCAGCGCCACCACGTTGCCCGAGCCCTCCCACACCGTGTTGATCTCGATGTCGCGGTAGAACCGGGCCATCGGCGCCTCCTCGACGTAGCCGTTGCCGCCGAGCACCTCCAGGGCCTCGGCGGCGAAGCCCGCGCCGCGCTTGGACACCCAGTACTTCAGGACGGACAGGCCGAAGCGCCGCAGCGGGGCCTCGCCGGTGTCGAAGGCCCGCGCCAGGCGCAGCGCGCTCGCCATCGCGGCCTCGGACTCCACCGCCAGGTCGGCCAGCACGTTGCGCATCGCCGGCTGGTCGGCCAGCGCCGCGCCGAACGCGCGGCGGTGGCGGGCGTGCCACACCGCCTCGGCCAGGACCCGGCGCATCATGCCGGCGCCGCCGATCAGGGCGTCCAGGCGGGTCCACACGATCTGCTCGATCATCACCGCCGTCCCGCGGCCCGGCTCGCCCAGCATCCGCGCCGGCAGACGGTCGTACTCGACCTCGCTGGAGGCCAGGCAGCGCCCGCCCAGCTTGTCCTTGAGCCGCTGGATCCGGAAGCCGGGGTGCGGGCGCTCGGCCACGAAGCAGGTGATCCCCTCCTCGGTGTGCGCGAGCGTGAAGAACACGTCGAACACGGGGTGTGTGCAGAACCACTTGTGTCCGGTGAGCTCGTGGAGGCCGTCGCCGATCGGCTCGGCGACCGTGGTGTTGGCACGCAGGTCCGAGCCGCCCTGCTTCTCGGTCATGACCATCCCGGCCTGGGCGAAGCGGTCGTAGTCCGGCAGGGTCAGACGCGGCTCCCACTCCGCCGCGAGCGCGGCGTCCTGGCGCATGGTGGGGACGGCCGCGTAGTTGATCGACATGGGGCAGCACGGCCCGGTGTCGAGCTGGTTGAACAGGTAGAAGAGGCCGCCGCGCACGACGTGGGCGCCCGGGCGCGGGTCGCGCCAGGGCAGCGAGTTCGTCTCGCGCTCGACGCCCAGGCGCAGCATCCAGTGCATGCTCGGGTCGTACTCGACCTCGTCGATCCGGTGGCCGTAGCGGTCGTGCGTGTGCAGGACGGGGACGTTGCGCTGCGCGCGGCGCGAGTGCTCCAGCGCCTCGGCAGACGCCACCACGGCGCCGAAGTCGCGCACGCGGTCCTCCCCCCAGCCGCCGCCCTCGCGGTCCAGGGCCTGGATGAGCGCCGGGTCCGCGTCGAAGGCGTTGTGCCCCTCCAGCGGCGGCGGCTGGTTGATCACCTCATGCGTGTGCCGCGGAACGCGCGTGCGCGTGGCCATGGCCGACCTCCCCTCCCACTGCGTTGACGGCGAAATTCACGAGTGAGGCCACGAGCGCCTCGTGGCGGCGCCCGTCGCGGGCCGCGAGCGGGCCGACCAGCGCCTCGCCCACGCCCCCGGTGATCCCCGACGCCGCGACGTCGACGTCGAGCGGCGCCACCTCCCCGGCCGCGACGGCCTCGCGCAGCAGCGCCGCGAACACGTCGCGGTAGCCGCGCCGCAGCCGCAGGCGCTCCTCGTCCACGCGGGCGTCGACGGGCTCGGCGATCTGGGCGTAGGCCAGGACGGGGCCGGCCAGGGCCCGGCGGCACAGCGCCTCGACGCCGGCGGCCAGCCGCTGGAGCGCGGGGCGCCCGGCGTCCGCGGCGATCTCGCGCAGGACGGCCAGCTCGCGATCGGAGGCCCGGCCGAACACCTCGGCGAACAGGTCGTCCTTGGAGGGGAAGTGGCGGTACACCGTGCCGGTGGCCACGTCCGCGCGCCGGGCCACCGCCTGGACGGCGGCCGACGCGTAGCCGCCCTGCGCCACCTGGTCCAGGGCGGCGGCGACGATCCGCTCGCGCGTCTGGGCGCGGCGGGCCTCGGTGCGGGGAGTCGGGCGGTAGGGCACGAGCGACGAGAAGAAGTGAACCACGGTTCACATCTTCGGTCAAGACCGGAGCGCCCTCGCGGCGGGAACCGGACATTCGTCCGTTTCGCTCAACTGTGCATGCGGAAGGGCCGATGCCCCTGTCGCGCGGTCGCCCGCCGCGCGGCCCCCCACAGGAGTGTCAATGCGGTTGAAGTTCCCCATCCTCGCGGTCACGTCCTGCGCGCTCACCCTGGTCAGCCCCTCCACCGGTCTGGCCGCGAAGCCCAAGCCGAAGGCGCGCACGGTCGTGCGCACGCTGACCGGCCAGGTCGTCGGCTCGCCGCTTCCCGCCGGCACCCGCACCGCGGTGCCCGTCCTGCTCGACGCCGCCTCCGTGCGGCGCAGCGGCCTGCGCCCGCTCGCGCTCATCCGGGTCCCGCGCACAATGCTCGTCCGCGTGCCCGGCAACCAGCGGGTGGCGCTCTCCACGTTGCGCCCCGGCGACGTCTTCCGGGCCGCGGGACCCGTCGCGCCGGCGCTGCGCCGCGCGGTCTACCCCGCGGTCAACGTCAACGCCCCCGCCTTCTCGATCACCCGCCGCGGCACGACCCTGTCGGCGGCCGAGCTCCAGGCGCGCCTGGACGCGCTGACCGGTTACGTGGGCGCGCTGACCAACTACGTGGTCGCGCAGTTCGCCGACCTCCACGGCCAGATGGCGTCGCTGCGCGGCGAGCTGGCACTGCTGCGCGCCGACGTGGCGGGGCTCCAGGCCCAGCTCGGCGCCCTGAAGAGCGGGCTCGACGCCCTGAGCGCCACCGTCGCCGGACTCAGCGGCGTGAGCAGCTCGGTGACCACGCTGATCACCAAGGTCTCCCAGCTGGAAGGCCAGATGCAGACGGTCACCGGCCAGATCCAGACCCTGACCTCTCAGCTGGGGACCCTCAGCTCCACGCTGGGGACGGCGACCGGGGACATCACCACCCTGCAGGGCAAGCTGACCGGGATCGCGCCCGGCGACCTGGCCGACGCGCTGGCCGACATCGCGACGCTCCAGGGCCTCGTGGGCGGCGTGAACGTCGGGACGCTGTCGAGCACCGTCGGCACCCTGACGGGCAACGTGTCCACCCTTCAGGGGAACGTCACCTCGCTCGGCTCGCAGATCACAACCGGCGACTCCGCCCTCCAGGCGCAGATCACCGCGCTCTCGGGCTCGCTCACCACGACGCAGGGCAGCCTCACGACCGTCCAGGGTCAGCTGACCACCGCCCAGGCCAAGCTGACGTTCCTGTGCGGCGCGGGCCTGCTCAAGGGCCCGGTCCTCAGCCCGGCCCTGCTCAGCAGCTGCCCGTAGGCGCCTACGCGGCGCCGAGGCGCGACTCGAGCCCGTCGAGCTGCTCGCGCAGCGCGGGCGGGAGCCGGTCGCCGAACTTGGCGTAGTGCTGGTGGACCTGCGGGAGCTGGGCCCGCCACTCCTCGGGGTCCACGCGCAGCAGCTCCTCGACCGCCTCGGGCTCGATGTCCATCCCCTCGACGTCCAGCGCGCCCTCGCCGGGGACCAGCCCGATCGGGGTCTCGCGCGTCGTCGCGTCGTCGTCGCAGCGCCGGAACACCCAGGCCAGGACCCGGGAGTTCTCGCCGAAGCCCGGCCACAGGAAGCGGCCGCTCTCGTCCTTGCGGAACCAGTTGACGTAGAAGATCTTCGGCAGCTTCGACGCGTCGCCGGCCGCGTCGCCGACGCTCAGCCAGTGGCCGAAGTAGTCGCCCATGTGATAGCCGCAGAACGGCAGCATCGCCATCGGGTCGAAGCGCAGCTCGCCCACGGTCCCGGCGGCGGCGGCGGTCTTCTCCGAGGCCATCGTCGAGCCCATGAACACGCCGTGGCGCCAGTCGAACGCCTCGGTGACCAGCGGCACCACGGTGGCGCGCCGGCCGCCGAAGAGCATCGCGTCGATGGGGACCCCGGCGGGGTCCTCCCACTCCGGTGCGATCGACGGACACTGGGCCGCGGGCGCGGTGAAGCGGGCGTTGGGATGGGCGGCCGGCGTGTCGGAGTCCGGCGTCCAGTCCGCGCCCTTCCAGTCGATGGCGTGCGCGGGCGGCTCCTTCGTCATGCCCTCCCACCACACGTCGCCGTCGTCGGTGCGCGCGCAGTTGGTGAAGATCGAGTTCTCGGTCAGCGTCGCCATGGCGTTGGGATTGGTGTCCTCGCCGGTGCCCGGCGCCACGCCGAAGAACCCGGCCTCCGGGTTGATCGCGTAGAGGCGCCCGTCGTCGCCGAACTTCATCCAGGCGATGTCGTCGCCGACCGTCTCGACCTTCCAGCCCTCCAGCGTGGGGATGAGCATGGCCAGGTTCGTCTTGCCGCAGGCCGACGGGAACGCGGCGGCGATGTGCTTGGACGCGCCCTCGGGCGAGGTGACCTTGAGGATCAGCATGTGCTCGGCCAGCCACCCCTCGTCGCGCGCCATCACCGAGGCGATGCGCAGCGCGAAGCACTTCTTGCCCAGCAGCGCGTTGCCGCCGTAGCCCGAGCCGTAGGACCAGATCTCCCGCGTCTCGGGGAAGTGGACGATGTACTTGTTGTCGGCGTTGCACGGCCAGGGCACGTCCTCCTCGCCCTCGGCCAGCGGCGCGCCCACGGAGTGCAGGCAGGGGACGAACTCGCCGTCTTCGCCCAGCACGTCCAGCGCGCCCTGGCCCATGCGGGTCATGATCCGCATGGAGACCGCCACGTAGGCCGAGTCGGTCAGCTGGACCCCGACGTAGCTCTTGTCCGAGCCCAGCGGCCCCATGGAGAACGGGACCACGTACATCGTGCGCCCGGCCATCGCGCCGCGAAAGAGGTCCGCGAGCAGCCCGCGCATCTCCTCGGGCTCGCGCCAGTTGTTGGTGGGGCCCGCCTGGTCCTCGCTCTCGGAGCAGATGAACGTCCGGTCCTCGACCCGGGCGACGTCGCCGGGGTCCGACCGGCTGAGGTAGGAGTTGGGGCGCTTGGCGTCCTCGAGTCGCTCGAACGTACCCGCCTCGACGAGGGTGCGGCACAGGCGGTCGTACTCCTCCGCGCTGCCGTCGCACCAGTGGACGGCGTCGGGCTGCGTCAGCTCGGCGACCTCCTCCACCCACGCGGTTAGCTTCGCGTGCTGGGTCGGGGCTTCCGTGGTCATGTCGGGGGTGCTCAAGGCTCGGGTTCGCCTCCTGCGCGATCGCTGACGGGTCGAGGATTCTTTCAGCCCGGCGCCCGAAGCGCCTCAGCGCATCCGAATGTCATCGATTTGACACAGGCAGCGCCGCAGTGTCGACGGACGGGCGAACCCGTCGGCGGGAGGCTCCCTCGCGACCCGTATACCCCCTCTCGAAGGAGCCAACATGTCCCGCCGCATAACCTCCATCCTCGCCCTGGTCGGCCTGCTCGCCCTCGCCGTCACCGGCACCGCGAGCGCCGCCAACACGCTGACGGTCACGCCCAAGCGGCCCGGCCCCGGCGCGGTCGTCAAGGTGACCGTGAAGAACCCCAAGGTCAGGCGGGCGTTCAACGCCCACGGCAAGCTCTACGCGCAGCTCACGCCGCCCCCCGTCGTCCAGAACGCGGACGGCGACGTGGACGGGTGCGCCATCCACCACCCGCCGCAGGGCCGCTACCTGCCCGCCGGCAGGCACGGCGCCAAGAAGGCCGTGTTCAAGATGAACCCGGGCGACGCCCTGGCCGGCCCCGGCCGCTGGTGCGCCGGCCTGTGGAAGGTCCGCCTCTACGCGATGACCGACCAGCCGTCCGACACCACGGATTCCGGCTGGGTCGAGATCACGCTGGCGCGCACGACGTTCACCGCGCACGCCTAGCCCGATCCCGTCCGCCCACCGCCGCCCTCGCGACCTGCGTCGCGGGGGCGGCTCGGCGCGGTACGATCGCGCCCGTGCCGACCGCCCGTCGCCTGTTCGCGCTTCTCGCCGTCCTCGCCGCCGTGGGCCTGGGCGCGGGTTGCGGGAGCAACGACACCCCGCAGCCCCAGGGCGCGGCGCCGGCCGCGGGCTCGCCGACGCGCAACTGCGACCAGCAGCCGCCCGGCCATGCCGCCGACGGCGTCAACGACGAGCAGGGCGGCTCGCGGCCGGGCACCGACCCCTGCGCGGGCGAGTAGCTCCGCCTCTCCGGTCTTCTCGCTTTACGTCGGAATTCGGAGTACCGTCGGTCCGTCCGATCCCACCTCGCCTTCATCGCCGGCACGACGCTCAGCATGCTCTGCGCATCACCGGTGATCGGCCAGGCCGGGGCCGCGGAGCCGCCCCCGCCGTGCGCGCCCGAGGCCACGATGCGCCCGGTGCTCGACCGGGTCCAGAGCGGGATCGACGACAGCTCCGGCGCCGTCGCCACGCATCAGACGCAGGTCCACGTCGATTTCCCCCAGACCAGCGAGGACGCGAGCGCGTCGGTCGAGGACGTCCGGGCCTCGGCACCGGCCGGGGTGGCGATCACCAACCAGGGGGAGTCCCTGCTCGTCACCCCACCCACGGCGGGCGCCGTCCCGATCGGGCTCACGTGGGTCCAGTACGACCACACCCGCTGCAGCGCGACCGGTCAGATCATGCTGCAGGTGCGGGCGGCCGCGCCCACGCTGGTCAGGTTCAAGCAGGACTCGATCGGCGGCGCCGGGGTCAGCTGGACCGGGGACTTCGTGGGCACGTTCCAGCGCGCCCGCGCCGGCGATGCCTCGCCGGTGCGGATCGTCGTGCGGACCTCCCGGCGCGGCACCCTGGTGCCGCCCCGCTCGGGAGCGGCGCTCCTGGACACGATCGTGCCGATGGACGACGGTCACGTCGACCTCAAGCGCAGCAACGCGCTGATGGAGCTGACCCTCGCCGGCGGCCCGTCGGGTTACCGCCTGTACCTGGGGCCGCGCCTGCCCAGCCAGCTCCTGCGGCACTACCTGCGCAAGCTCGCCTTCGCCGTCGAGATCACCCAGGCGGGACGGCGCATCGGCGCGCTGTCCAGCGGCCTCATCTGCCGCGAGCGGAGGATCGGGCGCAACCGGGACATCATCGTCGGCTACACCTGCCGCGCCACGGGCCTGCGCCGGTCGCCCTGAGCCAGGCGGCTACTCGACGTTGTCCTCGGGCGCGGGAGCCTCTCCGGGCTCCCGGCGCGGCACGAGCACGATCCGCTTGAACTCGGCCACCAGGACGCCGTCCTGGTTGAGCACGCGGGTGTGGACCTTGACGGTCCCGCGGTCGGGCTTGGTGCGCGACTCGCGCTTTTCGAGAACTTCACTCTCGACGAACAACGTGTCCCCGTGGAACACCGGCGCGGGGTGCGAGAGCTCCTCGGTGGCCAGGTTGGCGATGGCCTTGCCCGACACGTCGGACACCGACATCCCCAGCGCCAGCGAGTAGACGAGCGGGCCCACCACGACGTTGCGGCCCTGCTGGGACTTCGCGGCGTACACGTCGTTGATGTGCAGCGGATGGTGGTTCATCGTGATCAGGCAGAACAGGTGGTCGTCCGCCTCGGTCACGGTCTTGGCCGGCCAGTGCTTGTAGACGGCGCCGACCTCGAACTCCTCGAGGTAGCGGCCGTAGGGATGGCCCCCGCTGGCCTCGCGCGCCGCCTGGTCGGTCTCGGCTCCGGTGGTCGTCGTGTCGTCGCTCATGGGCACGAACCCTAGTGACTACGCTGCGGCGCGTGCCCAGCGCCAAGACCGCCCTGCTCGTCGTCGACATGATCAACTCCTACGACTTCGAGGACGCCGAGAATCTGGTCGAGAGCGCCCGCGAGGCGGTCCCCAAGATCCGCGCCCTGGTGGAGCGCGCACGCGCCGAGGGCGTGCCCGTCATCTACGTCAACGACAACTTCGGGCGCTGGAACTCCTCGCCGAGCGAGCTGGTCGAGGAGGTGCTGGGCGGCGAGCACGGCGACCTGCTGGAGCCGCTCGTCCCCGACGAGGACGCGCAGTTCGTCGTCAAGGCGCGTCACAGCTGCTTCTACGAGACGCCGCTGGAGTACCTGCTGCGCCAGGACGAGGTGGAGCGGGTCGTCATCACCGGCCAGGTGACCGAGCAGTGCGTCCTCTACTCGGCGCTGGACGCCTACATCCGCCACCTCGCGGTCGTGGTCCCCACCGATGCTGTGGCCCACATCCACGAGGACCTGGCGCGGGCGGCGCTGAGGATGATGGAGGTCAACATGCGCGCCGAGCTGTGCCGGGCGGACGACTGCGCGCTGAGCTAAGCTCCCCGCCGGAATGCGGGGGATCGGGAGCATTGCCGCAGTGGTCGGGGTCGCCGTCGGGCTTATGGCGCCCGCGAGCGCGCACGCCGCCTGGGCGCCCGCGACGAACGTCTCCGCCGTCGGGACCGGCGACTTCCTGGACCTGGACTCCAGCCAGTCCCCCAACGGGCGGGCGATCGCGCTGTGGACCTACCTCCCGGCGAGCGGGAACGCGCGCGAGGGCCGCATCTTCACCGCCACGGCGACCCAGACCTCCGGGTTCGCCCGCCGGCGGTCGATGCTGCTCGCGCCCGTCGGCCAGGCGTTCTTCCGCGCCGCCATCGCGGACAACGGACAGGGCCTCGTCGTCTTCCAGGAGGTCGTGCGCGTCCGGCGACGCACCACCCACCGGATCCAGGCCATCCGCGTCCTGCCCTCGGGCGCGCTGCGCCCGCCCTTCACGGTCTCGTTGCGGGGCGTCGACGCGCTCACGCCGCAGGTCGCCACGCTGCCCCGTGGACGCTTCGTCGTGGTGTGGCGCACGCGCACGGGGGCCGTCCAGGCCGCCAAGGTGAGCGCCGGCCACCGCGAGGGCCCCGTGCGCACGCTCGGGCGCGGGGCCACGGCCAGCGTCGGGGCCGCCACGGCCGGCGAGGACGTCGCCGTGACCTACGAGACGCCGCAGAGCTCGCGGATCGTTCTGTGGCCCGGCGGCGACGTCCCGTCGGCGTCGGCGTCGCTGGGCACCGGGCGGGGCAATCCGGTCGTGCGCGGCGCCGGGTCGTCGTTCGTCGTCGGGACGTCCGGGGCGGTCGGCGGCGACCAGGTCGTGAACGTCCAGCGCTTCTCCGCCACAGGGCCGGTGGAGGGCGCGACGACGTACACGTCCGCGTCCTCGACAGCGCGGGTGGCGATGGCCTCGACGGGCGCGGCGATCGTCGCCTGGGAGCACCTGGAGCGCGGCACGCCGTCGACCACGTCGATCGCCGTGGCCTCGGCCCCGGCCCTGGAGATGCCGTTCGGGTCCCAGCAGCTCTTCGCCGGCGACGTGAGGCCCGCGCTCTCGGCCGAGCCCGTGGCGGTCAACGCCCGGGGCGACGCCGTCGTCGTCTACGCCTACGCCGGCCAAAGCGCCACGTCGGGCCGGGCGTTCGTCCGCCCGGCGGGCGGCGCCTTCGGGGCGCCGACGGATCTGGGCGAGAGCGACTCGCACACCGTGGTCCTGCGCGAGGACGGAAGCGCGATCGTCACGTTCCTGCGTCCCTCGGGCAACGGGTCCGCCGTCGCGACCGCGCAGTACACGCCCTAGCGGCACCGCCCTTATAGGGTTCGGCGCCCATGCGGAACCCCCGAGACTTCTTCAAGCCGCTCGCGCTGGACGCGCCCGAGCCGGTCCGCGAGATCCCGTTCCTGCCCTCGCGGATGATCCACTTCCTCGACTTCTCCAACGAGAAGATGGTCGCGAAGGTCCCCGACATCGCGCCCACCGTGGACATCCTGCTGGGCAACCTGGAGGACGCGGTCCCGGTGGACCGCAAGGAGGCGGCGCGCGCCGGCCTGGTCAAGGTGGGGCGCGACATCGAGCTGGGCGACACCCAGCTGTGGACGCGCGTCAACTCGCTGGAGTCGCCCTGGGTGCTGGACGACATCACCACGCTGGTCACCGAGATCGGGCACAAGCTCGACGTGGTCATGGTCCCCAAGGTCGAGGGCCCCTGGGACATCCACTACGTGGACCGCCTGCTGGCACAGCTGGAGGCCAAGGCGGGCATCGAGCGCCCGATCCTGGTCCACGCGATCCTCGAGACCGGCCAGGGAGTGGTCAACCTGGAGGAGATCGCCACGGCCTCGCCGCGCATGCAGGGGATGTCGTTCGGCCCGGCCGACCTGGCCGCGTCGCGGCGCATGAAGACGACGCGCGTGGGCGGCGGGCACCCGGGCTACCGGGTGATCGAGGACCCCGATCCCGAGAACCCGGACGCGCCGCGCGCCACCGCCCAGCAGGACCCCTGGCACTACTCGATCGCCCGCATGGTCGACGCCAGCACGAGCGCGGGCCTGCTCCCCTTCTACGGGCCCTACGGCGACATCAAGGACGTCGAGGGCTGCGAGACCCAGTTCCGCGCGGCCTTCCTGCTCGGCTGCGTCGGCGCGTGGTCGCTGCATCCGGTGCAGATCGACATCGCGAAGAAGGTCTTCAGCCCGGACCCGGAGGAGGTCCGGTTCGCGAAGAAGGTCATCGAGGCGATCCCCGACGGGCGCGGCGTCCACATGATCGACGGCAAGATGCAGGACGACGCGACCTGGAAGCAGTGCAAGGTCATGGTCGACCTCGCCGAGATGCTCGCCCGCAAGGACCCCGAGCTGGCCGAGGCCTAC
>JAWVFQ010000003.1:0-19421 GCA_033856025.1 Solirubrobacteraceae bacterium
GTCCGGGTTGCTGATACGGAGTCGGCGCTCGAGCCGCTCGAGCTGGTGGTCGAGCTGGTCGTCGACGGCGATCGGGGCGGCCGGCGACGATCCATCCTCGTCCTGCACGCCGAGGGGCGGCGGCAGCTGCTCGGCCATGGCGCCGATCCGGCGCATGATCTGCTCGCGATCGGCCTTCAGGGAGGCCTCGGCCTCCGTGAGTCGTGCTACCTGCGCTCTGGCCAGGCGCGTGTGGTCCCACAGCTCTTCCTGGGTGCGGGACAGGGTGTCCAGGAGGACCGGCATCAGGCGATCCACGACGCGGTCGTGAATGAACAAGAGGAGGCCGGACTCGCCCTCGTCGAACGTAGCCCGGTTCCACTCCATCGCCGTCAGGTGGCCACGTCCCCTCATCGAGACGAAGCTCGAGAACCCGCGGCCCTCGAGCTCGCGCGTCATCTCGCCCAGCGTCCACGGACACCTCCCGACTCCATCCGGCAGCTCCCGCCAATGGCGCGCGATCACGAGGTCGGAAGTCAGATCGCCGAAGGCGCAGACGATGGGATAGCTGCGAAGGCCCACGTCCACTCGCAGGAGCCCCGCCCTCGGAGGTAGGTTCGTACTCGCGAACAGCGCCGACGGATCGCCATTTCCGCTCGCGGCGGGCGAGTCGTGGATCGTGACATCATCAGTTGCGCCGAATCGGGTTCGCAGGAGCAGCGCGCTGTCCGGGTCGAGCTCCACCACGTGGATAGGCCGGTAGCCCTCTTCGAGCAGCCACCGGGTGAGGTCACCGTTGCCGGCCCCGACCTCGATCGCCGCCCTCGATTCGAGCAGCGGAGACACCGCTCGAAGCAGGTCGGCCTCGGCGCGTGATGTCTGGAACGAAGCTGTAGCGAGGCCCCCCATGAAATGCCGGGCTAGCGTACCGCGCCATCCGCGCGGCGACATCGGGTGTCGCGTCCTCGTGCCGGCCTCGTGGGCTGCCGCGCCAGGTCCGGCTGCGCCGTCGCCGCCGAGGCCCGCTGACTATCGTGTTGCCCGCCGGCGACGGAGGCCACCGCGAACTCCGGCCAGACCATGACCAAGTGGACCACTAAGGACCTTTTTGCCCTTCAGGCGTTGTCGCCGCTCGTCCGGGCCTATGTCCCGTGGACGGAGTGGTCGCTGCGCCCCAGCGTCATCGTCACGATTCTCAACCACCTGGCAACCAGGCCGGCGCCTCAGGTTCTGGAGTGTGGCGGCGGGAGCTCGACGTATTTCCTCGCTGCGTTTCTCGCCGAGCGTGAGGGCCGGCTGCGAACGGTCGAGTCCGACCCCGCCATGGCAACTCAGCTTGACCGCGATATACGGCAGCGGTTCCCTCACCTCGACCTGGAGATCGTCACGGCGGCGGTGCAGCCGCGTGCTGGCCCGCTGGGCCCCTCGCGATGGTACGACGACACCGCCCTGGAAACGGTTGTCGAGGGTCCGCCACTGGACGCGCTCGTCGTCGACGGTCCACCTGCCGGCGACGTCGAACGGGCGGTTCGCCATCCCGCGCTCGGCGTCTTCGCGAACCGTATTGGCGATACGTCCGTTGTGGTGCTAGACGACGTAGACCGCGCGGGCGAGCAGGAGGTACTCAGTCTCTGGCAAGCGGAGTGTCCTCAGCTGACATGGCGTGTCATCGATGGGTTCTACGCCATCGGGCAACGGCCGGATACCTGGCTGCTGCACCTCTGACGACATCGCGGCGAGGCGCTTTCGTCGGACCAGGTCGTCGGCCGGATACGATGCCCGGGCGCGACGCCGCTTCGCGTGACCGCGACGGGGGGTGTTGACCCCGGCGTAGGTTCGCATGAGCCGTTCCTCCCTCTCATTCTGCATGACCACACGGGGCCCGGCCGGCCGGGTGCGTGCCCTGCTCGAAGTGGTGCGGCCGGTCGTCGATGAGATCGTCGTGGCCGTCGACCGGGACGGAGATCGCGAGACGTTGGGCGCCTGCTCTGACCTCGTCGACCGCGGGCTGGTCTACGAATTCGAGCTGCCGGCCGCCCGGCTCATCGGATGGATCCACCACCAGTGTGCGTGCGACTGGATCATCCGATTGGATGACGACGAGGTGCCTGGCGCCTCGCTTCTGGACGCTTTGCCGGCGCTCACCGCCGAGCGCTCGCTGACCCACTTCCACGTGCCCCGCCGTTGGCTGTATCCCGCACCGAACCGTTACATCCTCCGAGCGCCGTGGGTGCCCGATTACCAGAACCGGATAGTCCGCAACATCCCCGGTCTGTGGCGGTTCGCCGGGACCTTGCACAGGGGCATCGAAGTGCTCGGTGAGGGACGCTTCCTCGAGATGCCCATATACCACGGCGACTGCGTGCTCCGCGACATCGCGACGCGTCGCGCCAAGCGCGAAGCGTATGACGGGGTGGGGGCGATCAGCCAGGTCGATGGCCGGCGCCTCGCCGTTCCCGTGAATGACATGTTCGTACCCGAGGAGCGAGAGCCTCTGCCCACGACACCGGTCCCTCCCGCCGATGCCGACCTCGTAGGCAGGGTGCTCGATGCCCTCCCGCCCCCGCCCCTACAGGCCCGCGCTCCTGTCTCGCCCCGGGTCGTCTCCTTGAGCGAGATCGACCGCTACAACTCCAACCGCACGGTCCATGACAAGGCCTACCGCGCCCGAGTGGACCTGGCGCTGCCGCCCGGCGACCTACCCGCCGGCACTCTCAGCTATCACGACGTCCTGGTGGAGAACCTGGGAAGCGAGGACTTTCCGGCCGGGCCCACGCCGATCCCCCCGGTCCACGTCTCCTACCGGTGGATCGACGCCGCAGGCCGCGAGCCGGCCAGCTCTCGGCGACTTCCCAGCGGGTTTCCCGAGACGGTGCCGCCTGGTGCCAGCACCCGGGTGCTGCTCGCCGTGCTCGCCCCGCCGCTTCCCGGGGACTACCTCCTCGAGGTCGACGTGATCCACGACGACGTTCGGTGGTTCGGCTCCCCCGCCCAGGCCCGAGTGCGGATCGTGGCATCGGCTACCGGCGTTGCCGCGGTGCGCAGACGGGGTGGAACCGATGACCGGGCTCACTGACGCAGAGGTTCGCGAGCTGTTCAGAGGCACCCGGTGCCTGGTGACCGGTGGCCTCGGCTTCATCGGCTCGAACGTCGCGCTCGCGCTCTGCGAAGGCGGCGCGGACGTGACGATCGTCGATGCGCTGGTCCCCCGCCACGGCGGCAACGTCAACAACATCGCCGGCGCGTCGCCGCACTTCATCGTCGCCGACATGGGCGACTCAGCCGCCGTGACGGAACCGCTGTCGCGCGCGCAATACGTCTTCAACGTAGCCGGTCAGGTGTCGCACGTCGATTCGATGCAGGACCCACTCGCGGACCTGGAGGTGAACGGGCGCTCGCAGCTCGCGTTCCTCGAGCTCGTGCGTCGCACGAACCCCGAGGCGGTCGTCGTCTACACATCGACAAGACAGGTCTATGGGCGGCCGCGCTACCTGCCGGTGGACGAGACCCATCCGGTCGACCCCGTCGACGTCAACGGGGTGGCCAAGTACGCCGCCGAGCAGTTCCATCGCATTTACCATGACGTTCACCGGATTCGCACGGTCTCTCTGCGGATAACGAACGTGTACGGGCCCCGCCAACGGCTGACCGGCGACCACCAAGGGTTCATCCCGGTCTGTGTTCGGTGTGCGCTGGAGGGCCATCCCATCAGGATCTACGGCGACGGGGATCACGAACGCGATTGCCTGTACGTGAGCGACGTCGTTGCCGGGCTCCTCAGGGCGGCGGTGTGCGAGGAGTCCCACGGGGAGGTGCTCAACCTGGGGAACGACGAGCATTTCCAGTTGCAGGAGATCGCCGATCTGACGGTCCGGCTGGCAGGCGGCGGATCGATGGAGCGCGTCCCGTGGCCGCGCGAGCGCGAGCGCATTGCGATCGGCTCCTGCTGGACGGACTCCTCGAAGGCCAAGGAGATGCTGGGCTGGCAGCCCACCGTGACCCTGGAGGACGGGATGCGCGAAACGCTCGCGTACTATCGGGAGCACCTGCGGTGGTACGTCTGACCGACTCCGCCCCGGCGGACAGCGACACGAAGGGCGGGCTCGTCCCGTTTCTCGATCTGCGACGTCGGACGACAGCCATGCGCCCGGCGCTCGACGAGGCGCTGGGGCGGGTACTCGGCTCAGGCCGGTTCGTGCTGGGCCCCGAACTCGAGTCGCTGGAAGACGAGTTCGCCGCGTTCACCGGGTTTCGACACGCCGTGGGTGTCTCCTCGGGGAGCGACGCGTTGAGCCTCGCGCTGCGCGCGCTCGACGTGGGCGCGGGCGATGAGGTGGTCATCCCCGCCTTTACGGCGGTCCCGACGGCAGCCGCCGTGTGCGCCACCGGCGCGACCCCGGTCCTGGCAGACGTCGATCCCGAGACCGGTGCGCTCGATCCCGAGCAGGCGGCGGCGTGCGTCAGCGCTCGCACTCGGGCGATCGTGCCGGTGCACCTCTATGGTCGTCCCGTCACCTTTCCGGACCTCGGAGTGCCGATCGTCGAAGATGCCGCGCATGCCCATGGCCTGCGGCGGGTCGAGAGCCGCACCTCGGCGGCGGCGGCGTACTCCTTCTACCCGACGAAGAATCTGGGCGCCATCGGCGATGGCGGGATGGTCGTGACCGACGAGCCCAGGATCTCTCAGCGCGTCGCCCAGATGCGCAACCACGGCGCCGGCGCCGGGGCCGGCTACCGGCACGAGGAGGTGGCGATGAACTCACGGATGTCGGAACTCGAGGCCGCCTCCGTGCGTGTGGGGCTGCGAGGCTTGGAAGCGAGCAACATTCGCCGCCGCGCGATCGCCGCCGCCTACCGTGACGCCGCTCCAGCGCTGGGCTGGCACGCCGACCACCCCGACCATGTCTACCACCTGTGCGTGCTGCGGACCTCCGACCGCGACGCGTTCCGCGTCGGCCTCCCGTTCGAGACGCGCATGCACTATCCGTTGGCTCTCACCGAGCAGCCGGCGTACCGGCAGTTTGCGCGCCGCGGGTGTCCCAACGCGGAGGCGTGGGCCGCCAGCTGCGTAAGCCTTCCCTGCTTTCCCGAGATGATCGACGACGAAGTGGAGATCGTGTGCCGGGCACTGAGCTGAGCTGCGTGGCGTCGATCTCCGCGTTCTTCCCGTGCTTCAACGACGAGGCAACGATCGCATCGGTGGTTGAGACGGGGAGGGCGGCGCTCCAGCGACTCGCCGTGCCCTTTGAGCTGATCGTCGTAGATGACGGATCCACAGACCGTTCTGGCGAGGTCCTGCGTGCTCTGGCGAACCGCTGCCCCGAGCTTCGGGTGGTCGTCCATCCCCGTAACCGCGGCTACGGCGCGGCGCTGATCTCCGGGTTCGCGGCGACCCGTCACGACTGGATCTTCTACACCGACGGCGACGGCCAGTTCGACCCCGCCGAGGTTGCGCGGCTGGTCGAACGCGCCAGGCCGGACGTGGACCTCGTGCAGGGATTCAAGACGCGGCGCGCGGACGGGTGGACCCGGACTGTCGTGGGCAATGTGTACCGGGCCGTCGCCGGGCGCGCGTTCGGGTTGGGCGTGCGCGACGTGAACTGCGACTTCAGGTTGATACGCGCAAGCAAGCTCGATTCGATCACTCTCGCCTGCACGAGCGGAGCGATCTGCGTCGAGCTGGTCCATAAGCTCGAGCGGTCGGGCGCACGCGTGGTCGAGGTGCCGGTGAGCCATTACCCGCGCCCCGCCGGGCGGTCGCAGTTCCTCCGGGTCCGAAGGGTGGCATTGACGCTCGTGCAGGCCGCCGGGCTGTGGTGCGAGCTGGCGCGCACGCGATCGAGGACGCGGGCACCGGGGGGTCACTCACGGACGGCCACGACCGCCACGGACAGCCCGAAGGGCAGGTTCCGGCGCGCGAGCAGGCGGCGCTCCAGTGAGGCAAGCGCACCGAACGTCCGTGACAGTCGCGGCCGTTCGATGTCCGAGCGCGGGACCGGCTGAGGGCGGATGCGTTCCGCGAACGCGAGGGCCGCGGCAAAGGGCACCAGGTAGGAGTGGACGTACGTCGCGCGCCGGACCGTCAGCCCCGCGTCCTCGAGCAGCGCGGTCAGCTCGCCTATGCGGTAGCGGCGGCGGCCGTCCACGACGGCGTCGTGCGCTCTTCGCAGCGATGGCATCGACGGCTCGATGTGCAGCGTCACCCCGCCAGGGCGCAGCACACGTGCGAGCTCGCGCACCGCGCTTCGGTCATCGTCGACGTGGTACAGGACCGTGATCGCTACGACAACGTCGAACGTCGCATCATCGAACGGCAGCGCGGCAAGGTCGGCCTCGACTCCCTCGACCGCGCGATAGCGCTCACGCAGAAGCCGCAGCGCCTGGCTCGATATGTCCGCGCCGACGACCCGTCCATGCTTCGACAGCCAGCCGCCCGTCGCACCGGTACCGCAGCCGGCATCCAGAATGCGGAGTGAGCGTGAGCGGCTCAACCATGGTTCGAGCAGGTCCCCGATCAACCTGCGGGTCGCCACATACCACCAGTGATGCTGCTCGAGCGCGGCGATGCGGAGGTACTCCGTCTCTTCCACAGCGCTCGTCAGGCGATCGGTCGGTTCAGGCGGTAGATGCGGATCTCGGGGCCCGCCAAGGTGGCGGACGAAGTGAACCGAGCCACGAGAAGCGCCTGGCGTGAGAGCGCTCGGTAGAAGGCCACCTCGTGCGGATATCGCCGGGGCTCTGCCCGATATCGGTTGTCGATTCGGCTGCTGGTGATCAGGTACCGATACCCCCGTCGGTAGTAGTCCGCCACTCCGCCGTCCACGAGTAGCGAGCACGGCTGGGCGACCGAGAAGCTACTGCCGTCCAGCGGCGCGTAGGTGGTGCCCCACCGGCCGTTGGGGCTGGTCGAGCAGGGCCGGGTGACAGTGAAGCCCGCGCCGTCCAACGGCGCGCTGTATTCCTCGACGGCGATCATCGTCCCCTTGGGCACGTGGGCGATGACCCAGCGGCGGGCTTCCAGGCGGGTCGTGGAGCCGGCCTGGCGGACGGCGGCCGCAAACCCGTAGGCCGGGAGCGCCGCCAGCGCGACGGCGCCGGCCAGGGAAGCCACTCGGGCTCGGTCGAACGCCAGTCGCCGGCCAACGCGATCGGCGCCGGCGTAGAGCGCGTGTGCCGCAAAGAGCGCCAACAGCGGCAGGACGGGAATGATCCATCGCTGCCAGTGAAGATGGGACAGGCTGACCCCGAGTACGAATACCACGGTGAAGCCCAGCAGGATGAGCTGCTCCGCTCTCCGTCCGACGGCGATCAAGACCGCACCGGCCAGGGCGGCCAGGGCCGGCAGCGCATACATGCTCCTCGGGATGGCGCTGGTGAGGTACCACCAGAGGTTGCCGGGGGGCGACAGGCCGTCGGCGCCGAGGTGATGGCTCTCGTTCTCCGAGATCAACGAGCTCCAGGCGTAGTGGAAGTCGAGGAAGAAGTACGGGGTCGACGCGGCGAAGGCGACGACGACCGCACCCAGCCCGCACGCCACCGGAGCCGCCGCCGCGAGCAGCGCTCGGCCCTCGCTCCGGTTCCGGATCATTTGCGCGACTCCGAGGGTCAGCAGCAGTGGCACCGCCAGGACCAGGAAGTACCGCGTGGAGATTCCGAGTCCGATGGCTGCACCCGCCGCCAGTTGCCGGCGGACTGTGGGTTTCTCGTGGAGGCGAAGCAGGCACCACATGGCCAGCATGGCGAAGAAGACCCCCGCGGTGTCGGTGCGCACGATCTGCGCGTGGTCCACGACGATGGGAAGCAGCGCGAACAGGAGCGCGCCCAGGATGCCGGCGCGCCGTCCGAACGCTCGCAGCCCGACGAGATACACGAGAGGCAACGTGAGCAGCGCCCAGGCGACGCTGAGCAGCCGCGCGAGCACGTAGAAGCGACGGCGATGAGCGATGAAGTCGGCCTCGACCGCCCGGTCGGGGCCCACGACAGGCCCATGGTTGGCGACGATCTCGGCGCCGTGGTAAATGACGGCCAGTGGATAGATGATGGTCGAGCCCGGATGGCCGAACCACTTGGGATTGAGGTCGCCTGTCACGGTGGCGCGAACCGCGGGCGCCACGAAGAAGGGCTCGTCGGCCTCGACTGCATGGGGCATGTCGCGCTGTATCCCGTACAGGTAGGCCCCCAGCGCGAGTACGACGATGGCCGCCAGCGGGCGCGAGACGGTCAGCCGGCCGCGCGCGGCCGAGACGCGACCAACAGCTTTCGGCCGGGAGACGCTCGCTGAGCCCATGCCGTCGGCGAGAGTAGCGGCGTCCGAGGGGGGTGGTCTCCACGGTTCGGCGATCCCGGAGCGGGTCGGGCAACCTTGAACGTCGCCGTCGCGGACGGCAGCCGGTACGGGTCGAGGCGCTTACGGACTCGTCGGCGCGCGTGTTCCTCATCGACCTGTCCGAGGGTCAGCTTCGTCGACTCGTCGCTCATCGACGCGAACGACGCCTTGAGGACCTACGCGGGCAGCGAGCAGACTGCTGTGTCCCACGTGTGTCCCGGGTCCTGTCGTCGGGACTGCGGCGCCCAGGTCGTCACCCTCCTGCGATTCGAAGCGACGGGGCGCTATGTACGGCCCGCGCCGCAAACGTCAGACATTCCCGTCCCCGGACCCGTTCTCGGATCCGTCCTCGAGCGGCTCGAAGTAGAACAGCTCGCATGAGACGTCCGTCTCGGTGTCGATCCCGCTGACGAAGGCGCGGACCTTGCGGCCCATGACGCGCTCCGTCGCCTCCACGAACTCCTTGCGGCTGGCGTACTGGAAGAACATGCGGGTGTCGCGCAGGCGCTGGTGCTCGCCCATCTGGACGAGGGAGCGCTCCGCCGGCGTCATGGAGTCCTCCAGCGTGCACAGGACGGCATCGCGTCCCGCGAAGTTGCTGCGGGTCTTCGTCGGCCCGCGGCCCAGCTGCTGCTTGTAGAGCCGCACCATCTCGTTGGACAATTCGAGCAGCGGCGAGCGTTGCTGAGCGGTTTCCATCGGTACCTGCCTGTCCGCTCCTCGAGGGAAAGCGCCGCCCGGGAGGTGAGGAGCGTGAGGCCAGGCGAACGGCGACTCGTCCACGGTAGCACTGACGCCAAGATCCGCCGACCGGCGGATGGCGGGTGCGCGGGTCCGCCGGTACAAATCGGCGCGGAAGCCCGCACCCCCGGTCCCGACTCCCGACGCGCGACCGGGGGTGTGCCTTCCCCCTTCGGTCGCCGGGAGGCGTAGCATCCCGGCTGGGAAGAGGATGCAGAGCTTCAGCATCGGAATCGAGTGGTCGGGAGACGCGGTTCACCTGCACGTGCGCGGGGAGCTGGACGTCGCGCGCGGGGGAGACCTCGTCGAGCGGGTCGAGGCCCTCACGGACTCGTCCGCGCGCGTGTTCCTCATCGACCTGTCCGAGGTCAGCTTCATCGACTCGTCCGGACTGCGCTCGCTGCTCGCCGCGCAGCGCGCCGTCCATGAGGTCGAGGGCCTCGAGGTCCTCCTCGTGCGCCCGCCGCGGGTGGTTCGCGACGTGATGGCGCTCACCGGAGCCGATCGGCTCCTGCGCGTCGGCGACGCGCCGGCGCCGCGCCTCTGAGCGCCCTTCCGGAAGGAACGCGCCGGGCCGCGACGAAACAGGGTTCGCCATGAAGCGAGCCGGCGCGACGACCGTCCCCGCCCCCGCGGGGATGAACGGTCACCAGACACTCTCGGAGTACATCCGCGACCGGTTCGACGAATTCTCGCGCTCTCAGAAGGACGTGGCCCAGTACATCGTCGACCACCTCGACGAGGCCGCGTTCCAGACCGCCGAGGCCCTGGCGCGGCGGGCCAGCACGTCCTCCTCGACCGTGGTGCGCTTCAGCCAGGCGCTGGGCTTCGAGGGCTTCCCCGAGCTCCAGCAGGCCGCCCGCGACGAGTACCGCCGGCGCGGTCCCGAGGCGTCGGAGAACGGCGCGCCGCTGTTCGCGCTGGACCAGAACGAGTACGAGGCGGCGCTGGGCGCCGACCACGTCAACGTGGAGGAGACGGCGCGCAAGACGTCGCGCACCGAGGTGGAGGCCGCGATCGAGGCGATCGCCACCGCCGACAAGGTCCTGATCGCGGGCACCGACCAGATGGCCTACTTCGCCTCCTACCTGCGTCACCTGATGATGCTGCTCGACCACCGCGCCGAGCTGGTGGCCAGTCCGTCGCAGGACGCCCTGAACCGGATCGCGCGCATCGACGAGTCCACGCTGGTCGTGGGGCTGTCGGCGGGACGCCCGCACCCGCTGGTCATGCGCACGATGAAGCTGGCGCGCCATCGCAAGGCGCCCACCATCGCCATCGCCGACGCCACCCTGTCCGAGGTGGCCAAGCTGGCGCAGATCACCATCTACTACTCGTCGAACACGCCCGCCTTCGTGCGCTCGCACGTGGGTCTGCTCAGCGTCATCCAGGCGCTGGCCCACGGCGTCTACGCCCGCGCGGCCGACCAGCACGCGGACCGCATCAAGGCCTTCCGCCTCAAGTAGAGCCGCGGGAGAGCCGGGCTACACTGCGTCGCATGCGCGACGAGGCGACCTTCCGCGTCAAGGCGGGCCTGGCCGAGATGCTCAAGGGCGGCGTGATCATGGACGTGGTCACGCCCGACCAGGCGCGCGTGGCCGAGGAGGCCGGCGCTGCCGCGGTCATGGCACTGGAGCGCGTCCCGGCCGACATCCGCCGCGACGGCGGGGTGGCGCGCATGTCCGACCCCACGATGATCCGCGAGATCCAGGAGGCCGTGACCATCCCGGTCATGGCCAAGGCCCGGATCGGCCACTTCGCCGAGGCGCAGGTGCTGGAGGCCCTGGAGGTCGACTACGTGGACGAGTCCGAGGTGCTTACACCCGCCGACGAGGCCCACCACATCGACAAGTGGGCGTTCAAGGTCCCGTTCGTGTGCGGCGCGACCAATCTCGGCGAGGCGCTGCGGCGCCTGGCGGAGGGCGCGGCGATGATCCGCTCCAAGGGCGAGGCGGGAACCGGCGACATCGTCGAGGCGGTGCGCCACATGCGCTCGATCCGCGGCGAGCTGCGGCGCCTCGGCGCGCTGGACGACGAGGAGCTGCCCACGGCGGCCAAGGAGCTGCGGGCTCCGCTGGACCTGGTTCGCGACGTCGCCCGGGCCGGGAAGCTGCCGGTCGTGCTGTTCTGCGCGGGCGGGATCGCCACCCCCGCCGACGCGTCGCTGATGATGCAGCTGGGCGCCGAGGGCGTCTTCGTGGGCTCGGGGATCTTCAAGTCCTCCGACCCGCCGGCCCGCGCCCGGGCCATCGTCGAGGCGACGACCCATTTCGCCGACCCCGAGCGGGTCGCGCGCGCGTCCGAGGGCCTCGGCGAGGCGATGAGCTCGCTGGAGGCGCGCAAGCTGGACGAGGCGCAGCTGCTGGCCCAGCGCGGCTGGTAGCGCGATGGTCCCGGTGGTCGGGATCCTCGCCCTCCAGGGGGACTTCGAGGCGCACGCCCGCGTGCTGCGCGAGCTGGGCGCCGAGCCGCGCGAGGTTCGGACTCCCGCGGGCCTGGAGGGCCTGGACGGCCTCGTCATCCCGGGTGGGGAGTCGACCGTGATGTCGCTGGGCATCGAGCGCGAGGCGCTGGCCGGCCCGCTGCGCGCGCTGGCGGGCGCGGGGACGCCGGTGCTGGGGACGTGCGCGGGGCTGATCATGCTCGACCGCGACCACCTGGGCGTGCTCGACGTGCGGACCCGGCGCAACGCCTTCGGGCGCCAGGTGCGCTCGTTCGAGGCCGACCTGGAGTTCGACGGGCGGCCGCTGCGCGCCGTCTTCATCCGCGCACCGTGGGTGGAGGAGGCGGGGCCGGACGTGGAGGTCCTGGCCGAGGTGGACGGACACCCCGTCGCGGTGCGCCAGGGCAACGTCATGGCCGTGGCCTTCCACCCGGAGATCAGCGGCGACCGCCGCGTCCACGAGCTGTTCCTGTCGGCTCTGGGCTAGCCGACCAGGCCGTGGCGGACGGTGTTCTCGGTGACCACGCGGGGCTCGACGAACTGGAGCAGGTAGCCGGGGCCGCCGGCCTTGGTGCCGGTGCCGGACAGCCGGTTGCCGCCGAAGGGCTGGCGGCCGACCATCGCGCCGGTGGTGGCGCGGTTGACGTAGAGGTTGCCGACGGGGGAGCGGCGGGTCACGGCCTCGATCGTGGCCGGGTTGCGGGCGAACAGCCCGCCGGTGAGCGCGAAGGGCAGGCGCTCGACGAGCTCGCAGGCGGCCTCGAGGCTGGGGACCCGCTCGACGGCCAGCAGCGGACCGAAGACCTCCTCCTCGAGGACCGGGTGGTCCGCCGGGAGGTCCGTGACGACGGTGGGCGCGACGAACCAGCCGGCGTCCGGGAGCTCGTCGCGGCGGGCCACCAGGGTGCCGGCCTGCGCCGCGCGGCGCGTGTAGTCCACGATCCGGTCGCGGGCGGACGCCTCGATGACGGGCGGGACGTCGGTCCCGGGCTCCGACGCCTGTCCCACCACCAGCACGTCGACGGCGCCGGCCAGGCGCTCGAGCAGCGCGTCGGCCACCGCCTCGTGGACCAGCACGCGGGAGGCGGCCGAGCACTTCTGGCCCGCGTAGACGAAGGCGGAGTCGACGATCGCCGGGACGGCCTCGTCGAGGTCGGCGTCCGAGTCGACCAGGATGCAGTTCTTCCCGCCCATCTCGGCGACGACGCGCTTGAGGTGCGTCTGGCCGGGGGCGACGCTCGCGGCCTCGCGCATGATCTCCAGGCCCACGGCGGCCGATCCCGTGAACGCGATCGTGTGAACGCCCGGGTGGCGCACCAGCGCGGCGCCGGTCGCTCCCGCGCCGGGCAGCAGCGCCAGCGCGTCGGGCGGTACGCCCGCCTCACGCAGCGCGCGCACCAGCTCGCCCGCGCAGCCCGGCGCCTGCTCGGCCGGCTTGAGGATCGCCGCGTTGCCGGTGGCCAGCGCGGCGGCGGTCATTCCCGCCGGAATGGCCAGCGGGAAGTTCCACGGCGACACCACCGCGGTGACGCCGCGGGGCGCGTGGCGCAGCTCGTTGCGCTCGCCGGGGACCTGGAGCAGCTCGGGCGGGCGGTCGAGCGCGATCGCCTCGCGGGCGTAGTACTCCAGGAAGTCGATGGCCTCGCACACGTCGGCGTCGGCTTCGGGCCAGGGCTTCGCGCACTCGCGCACGGCCAGGGCGGCCAGCTCGAGGCGGCGCTCGCGCAGGAGCGCGGCCGCGCCGACCAGCACCTCGGCGCGCTGCGCGACGGGTCGCGCGTACCACTCGCGCCAGCCGCGCTCGGCGGCCTCGATCGCCGCATCCACGTCCTCCTCCCCCGCGACCGCCGCCACCGCCACGACACGCTCCGGGTCGCCGGGGTCGGTGGAGATCAGCTCGTCGCCCTCGCGCCGGTCCTCGCCGATCCACACCGGCACGCGCAGGGGCAGGCGCGCATCGACCGCGGCCAGTGTGTCGGCTAACTGCGCGCGCACCGGCGCGCGGCGCAGCTCCAGGACCGGCTCGTTGACGAACGGCGCGAGCGTCATCCTGAAGACCCCTGGCGGCGGGCGGCTCCGAGCCGCGCGGCGGCGGCCCGGTAGGGGCGCGAGTCGAAGCGGTGGGTGATCGCCAGGACGCGCACGAGCGCCACCGTGCTCTCGTCCGGCTCGTTGGTCCAGACGACGCGCATGCGGGGCCTAGGCCGACCTTCAGGGCCTCGGGGCCACGGCTCCCGGGGGTCGAACTTCAGGCGCCGGCAGCCACGAAGGATCTGCGCGTTCGCGCGCCCCTCCATCGGCTCGCCCTGGAATGGGTCCTCTCGTAGCGACTCGACGATCTGGATCGCCAGGGTGAGGGCTGGCCTTATCTCGTCCTCGGCCAAACGCCAGTCCGCGGGAACGTTCTCCTGTTCGGCGGCGAGGGACTGGAGATCCTCGGAGACGCCGGGGTCCGCCCTGACTTCGTAGCTCACCGTCGGTCGCTGAGCACGTCACCAAGTCCAACGCTGTCAGCCAGCGCCTCGACCGAGAGGAGGTCCTCGGCGGGCGTGTGCAGGCGCGCTTCGACGAGGCCAGCGAGCGTAAAGTCCTCGAGCTCGTCCTCCAGCTCGGCGATCCGCGCCAGGGCGGCCTCGGCATCGAGCTTGGGGAGAATCACCACACCGCCCTGACCCCGTGGCCCGACCTCTACCGCTCGGTCGAGCAGGGAGGGGGACGCCTTCCGGACGCGGCTGAGCTTGTTGACGAGCTTGTAGAACTGGTTCCTTGCGTCGTTGGTCGGCAGGCTGCGCGTGGGCATTCGTCGCCGAAGGGTACCAGACTCGTACGAGTACTCGTACGAGATGCAACGCCATGTCAAGGCGCCGCGAGCAGCTCCTCGAGCGGGGCACCGTGGCCGGCCTGGGCGAGGAAGGAGTCGTTGGCCGTGTTCTCGAGCAGCCGGCGCACCAGATAGGCCATGCCCGCCACGAGGTCGCCGACCGGGCAGTAGGTGCGCACGCGCAAACCGCGTGAGGCCAGCGCATCCTGGAGGTCGTCGCCCAGTCCGCGCAGGACCTGGAGCTCGAGGTCGGCGTCGTCGCGCCCGCTGTGCCGGTGCCAGGCCAGGGCGTGGGCCACCGAGCGCAGGTTGTGCGAGGCGATCGCCACGCGCACGGCGGGTCGCGCGTCGAGCAGCCGGCGCGTGAGCGCCTCGAAGTTGCGGTCGGAGTCGGCCTTGGCCTCGAACACCGGCGCGGGCCAGCCGTGCTGGCGCGCCTCGATGACCTCGTGGTCCCAGTAGGCGCCCTTGACCAGGCGGATCGTCAGCGGCGCCGTGCGCGGGTGCGCGCCCGCCCACTCCAGGATCCGCTCGAGCTGGTCCGGCGAGTCGCGCAGGTAGGCCTGGAGGACCAATCCGGCCGACGGGCCCCGCGCGAACTCCGGCCGCGCCAGCAGCTCGAGCACCAGGTCGAGCACGGCGTCGCGGGAGTCGAGCGACTCCATGTCGATGTGCAGGTGGGCGCCGCGCTCGCGGGCCTGGCGCAGCAGCGGGAGCAGGCGGGCCGAGGCGTCGCGCTGGCCCCGCGCGGGGGCGTCCGCCCGCAGGAGCGGCGTGAGCGCCGACACCTTCACCGACAGGTTGGCGCGCGGGATCGGGCCGGACGAGTCGCGCTCGAGGATCGCCCGCCGCGGCCAGCCCTCGTGGGCTTCGGCCAGCTCGTCGAGCGCCCGGGCGCAGCGCTGCGCGTAGCGGTCGGCCTCGGCCGCCGTCACGGTGGCCTCGCCGAGCAGGTCGACCGACGTCCCGACGCCGCGGCGCCACAACGTGCGCAGCAGCCCCACGACCTCCCGGGGCGTCTCGCCGACGATGAAGCGGTGGGCCATGTGGCGCACGCCGGCGGCCGCGGCCGTCCCCAGCGCCACGCGCCCCGCGCGCGAGTCGGCCATGCGCAGGGCGGCGTCCAGCGGGGGAGGGCGGTCCGCCACCGCGTCCAGGAACCCGGCGAGGTGGCGGGCCAGGTCGTCGACGCCCCGGCACGCCGGCACGACGTCGACGAAGCGGAAGATCGCCGCGCGCAGCTCGGCGTCCTGGGACGTGAGCTCCATCGCCTTCTCGTCCAGCGAGCGGACCGGGTGCCGGACGGGGGAGGGAAAGGCATCCGCGAGCTCGCGCCCGATCGCCTCGATCTCCGCCTGCAGCTCCGACACCGGCTGGAGGCTACGCCGGGGCGCGCGCGATCACGAGCATGCGGTCGCGGAAGTCCGGCGCCCACATCCGGTCCGCCAGGCCCAGGGCTTCCGCGGCCCGCACCAGTGGGCGGGCGAGCGGCGGCAAGTAGCCCTCCAGGCGCGACAGGTAGTAGCGCACGCTGAACGCCTTGGGCTGGGTGGCGGTCTCCAGCACGGCGAACCCGTGCCGGTCCAGCAGGGTGCCCAGGCTGGTGCGCGTGAAGTACTGGACGTGCGTGGGGATGACCGACCACCAGCGCCCCCGCATCGCGCGGGCCAGGCGGCTCCCCGCGTCGGGCACCATCAGGCACACCACTCCGCCCGGCGCGAGGAGCGAGGCGATGCGCTCCAGCGCATCGCCGGGGCGGGGGAGGTGCTCGATCACGTCGCCCAGCACGACGGCGTCGAAGGACCCGGGGGGGAGGTCGGCCGCGAAGAGGTCCTCCGTGCGCACGTCGAGCCCGAGCCGGTCGCGCGCGTAGGCCGAGGCGAACCGGCTCGGCTCGACGCCCACGACGTCCCATCCGCGCTCGCGCGCCTCGGCGAGCAGGAAGCCCACCCAGGAGCCGAGGTCGAGCAGGCGGCGCCCGCCGGTGTGCGCCTCCACGCGCGAGAGGACCGCCGCCGCGGTGGCCCGCTGGCCGGCCTCCTCGCCCACGTAGTCCTCGGACTCCGCCTGCTCGTAGGACTCCGACAGCTCGGCCTCGGAGGGCATCGGCTCCACCTGCATGTGCCCGCAGTGCACGCAGCGCACGATGTCGGCCAGGGCGGTCCCGTAGCGGTCGGTCGTGGGCACCAGGCCCTCCGCGCCCATCTCGCCGGCCACGTGCAGGTGCGGTCGCAGCGGGCCGCCGCCGCACGCCGCGCAAACCGTGTGCAGGACGGCCGCCACCGGCGAGAGCCTAGCCCAGCCTCCACTACACTCCGCGTGCCCCGGGCGGGAGAGAGCATGGCGGACGCACAGCCCACAACCCTTCCCGTGGCGCGCTCGCTCGAGCTGCTGAGCGTCGTGGCTCCGATGTTCAACGAGGAGTCCACGGCGGAGAGGTTCTACGAGCGAGTCTGTGCCGCGCTGGAGGGCATCCCCTTCGAGCTCGTCGTCGTGGACGACGGGTCGACCGACGGCACGCCGGCCATCCTGGATCGCCTGGCGACCGGTGACCCGCGCGTGCGCGTCGTCTACCTCTCGCGCAACTTCGGCCACCAGACGGCGATCACGGCCGGGCTGGACCACGCTCGCGGCGACGCCGTCGTGATGATCGACGCCGACCTGCAGGACCCGCCCGAGGTGATCCGCGAGCTGCTGGACCGCTGGCGCTCCGGGGCCGACGTCGTCTACGCCGTGCGCTCCAGCCGCAGCGGCGAGACGCGCTTCAAGGTCGTGACCGCCCGCTGGTTCTACCGGCTGATGTCCATGCTCTCCGACGTCGAGCTGGCGCACGACGCCGGTGACTTCCGCCTGATGGACCGCCGCGCCTTGGACGGGCTGCTCTCCATGCGCGAGCGCAACCGCTACCTGCGCGGGATGACGGTCTGGGTCGGCTTCACCCAGGCGGCGGTCAGCTACCAGCGCGACGCCCGCTTCGCCGGGGAGACCAAGTACACGCTGCGCAAGATGCTGCGCTTCTCACTGGACGCCATCTCCTCGTTCTCCCACCTGCCGCTCCAGGCCGCCACGGTGCTGGGCTTCCTGTTCTCGCTCGTCGCGTTCGCCGCCATCCCGGTGGTGCTGGTCCTCAAGGCGGCGGGCTCCTACCTGCCCGGGTTCACGTCGATCACGGTGGTCATCCTGCTCCTGGGCGGAATCCAGTTGATCGCCATCGGGATCATCGGCGAGTACGTGGGGCGCATCTACGACGAGGTCAAGCGCCGGCCGCTCTACCTCGTGCGCGAGCGCCGCAACCTCCCCGGCGCGCCGTCCGATCCCGAGCGCGCCGAGCCGGAGCACGCCGAGACCTGGTGAGGGTCGCGGTCGTCGGCGCCGGCGTGGCGGGGCTGACCGCCGCGTACCGGCTGGGCCTGGAGGGGCACGTCTGCGACGTGTACGAGCGCTGGCCGGGGCTGGGCGGGCAGGCGGCGACGATCGACGTCGGCGACGGCGTGCTGGTGGAGCGCTACTACCACCACCTGTTCATGAGCGACCGCCACATCGCCGCGCTGTGCCGCGAGATCGGGCTGCCCGACGAGCTGGAGTGGCGCCCGTCCAAAGTCGCGATCTTCACCCAGGGGGCGAGCCATCAGTTCACGACGCCGATGGACCTGCTGCGCTTCAAGCCGCTGTCGCCGTGGTCGCGGGTGCGGATGGGCCTGGCCGTGGTCGCGCTCCAGCGCCGCCACCCCAGCGCCGAGCGCTTCGCGGACATGGCGGCGCGCGACTGGATCGTGCGCAACATGGGCCGCCAGGCCTACGAGGTCGTGTGGGGCCCGCTGCTGCGCGCCAAGTTCGGCGAGCGCTGCGCGGACCGGGTATCGATGGCCTGGCTGTGGTCCAAGCTCACCCTGCGCCGCCAGATCCAGGGCGAGCAGGCGCGCGAGGAGCTGCTGGGCTACCCGCGAACGTCGTTCGAGTCGATCTTCCGCCGGCTCGGGGAGCTCATCGAGGCACAGGGCGGGCGGGTGCTCATCGACCGCCCGGCCACGCGGATCGCGCGGCGCGACGACGGCTTCGCGGTCACGCCGGGGGCGTCCGGCTCGTTCCGCGCCGGCCACGACCCCCGCGCCTTCGAGACCGCCGGCGACCCCGAGGCCTACGACTCCGTCCTCGTCACCACGCCGTCCGACACCTTCGAGGCCCTGCTGGACCCGCGGCTGGCCGAGGAGGTGGGGGAGGAGTACCTGGAGCGGGTGCGCGGCGCCGAGTACCACACCGCGCTGTGCGTCCTGCTCGAGCTCGACCGCCAGGTCACCGATTCCTACTGGACGAACATCTGCGACCCCGAGATCCCGTTCATCGGCGTGATCGAGCACACCAACTTCGTCGAGCCCGAGCGCTACGGCGGGCGGCGCTTCCTCTACGTGGCCAACTACGTGGAGTCCGACGACCCGCTGCTCGACCTCGACCTCGACGCGCTGCTGGACGCCTACGACGCGGGCCTGCGCCGGGTGTCGCCGCGCTGGTCGCGCGAGGCGGTCAAGCAGGCCTGGCGCTTCGTCGAGCCGGCCGCGCAGCCGATCGTCACGGCGGGCTACCCGCGGCGCATGCCGCCGCTGCGCACCCCGGTCCCGGGGCTGGTCCTGGCCAACACGACGCAGGTCTACCCCGAGGACCGGGGGACCAACTACGCGGTGCGTCTGGGCGACGACGCGGCGGCGGCCGTCGCGTCGAGCGCGCCGCGGGGTCAGCGCCCGCTGCCCTCCACGACCACCTGAACGGTCCGCAGCAGCAGCTTGACGTCGTTCCACAGCGACCACTCGGCGA
Source organism: Solirubrobacteraceae bacterium (assembly GCA_033856025.1). Lineage (GTDB taxonomy): Bacteria > Actinomycetota > Thermoleophilia > Solirubrobacterales > Solirubrobacteraceae > AC-38. Next base: position 19,120 of record JAWVFQ010000003.1, read on the forward strand.
CGTAGAGGTAGTCGAGCTTGACCATCTCGGCGAAGGGGATCGCCGTGCGGCCCATGACCTGCCAGGGGCCGGTGACCCCGGGGGCCAGGTCCAGCCGCGCGCGGTGGCGCCCCAGCACCTGCTCGGCCTCATCGGGGACGAGCGGCCGCGGGCCCACCAGGCTCATCTCGCCGCGCAGGACGTTGATGAACTGGGGGAGCTCGTCGAGGCTGGTCGCCCGCAGGAACCGACCGACCGTCGTCACCCGGGGATCGGCGCTGATCTTGAACATCGGCCCGCTGTCCGCCTCGTTGAGGTGGGCG
>JAWVFQ010000004.1:0-267395 GCA_033856025.1 Solirubrobacteraceae bacterium
GCGGCCGGCGACCACGTGTTGGTCGCCGGGTCATAGAGCTCCGCGCTCGCCAGAACGCCGCCGTTGTACCCGCCGGCGACGAGCACCTTGCCGTCAGACAGCCGCGTCGCCGTATGGAGGTAGCGGGCGGCGGTCAGGCTGCCCGCCGCCGACCACGAGTTGGTCGCCGGGTCATAGAGCTCCGCGCTCGCCAGGTAGCCGCTGCTGCCGACCCCGCCGGCGACGAGCACCTTGCCGTTGGCCAGCAGCGTCTCCGTATGGAAGTAGCGGGCGGTGGTCAGGCTGCCCGCCGCCGACCACGTGTTGGTCGCCGGGTCATAGAGCTCCGCGCTCGCCAGGTAGCCGCTGCTGCCGGCCCCGCCGGCGACGAGCACCTTGCCGTTGGCCAGCAGCGTCGCCGTATGGCTGTAGCGGGCGGCGGTCAGGCTGCCCGCCGCCGACCACGAGTTGGTCGCCGGGTCATAAAGCTCAGCGCTCGCCAGGAAGGTGAAGCCGCTGGACCCACCGGCGGCGAGCACCCTGCCGGTCCCGTCAGACAGCAAGGTCGCCGTATGGAGGTAGCGGGCGGTGGTCAGGCTGGCAGTGGGCGCCCACCCGGCAGCGCCGGCCGAAGGCACGACCACCAACGCCGCCCCGAGCGCCACGACCACGAACATCGACACCAAACCGCCGCGCCGCGCACGCAAACCCGCCCCGCCGAAACCCAGCGCAGCAGACACCGACCGGCGCGAACGAGACGAGCAAAACATCAAGGCCTCCGTGGTCTAAGGGGCACCCGCGGAAGCACCGCAGGCCCGGAATCCCATGAGGGAAACCAACAGAGACCAACCCCGTCGGCGAGTCGATCACCCGGCAAGTCGGCTGAATCAGCCCCCGCTGTTGGCACCGTACACCCATGTGCCGTGCAAAGACAGCCGAAGACCGGTGCGACGGCGCCCACGCGACGATTCCGTGCCTGACAGCGCCCAAACCCTGGGGGGCGCCCTTTTGGGTCCCCTCGGGCGGTTCGCAACTGCCCCGAGCCTCGGCGAGCCCCGAGGGGCGACCGACCGGCCCATCTGGCGCTGCGCCCGGTCGTCAGGAGAAGACGTACCGGAACCGGGTTCCCTTGCAGTAGCGCCGCAGCTTGGACCCGTGGGAGGAACCGTGGGAGCGGTTCTCGGCGCTGCGGACGTACCGCACGTCGGCCATCCAGCCGATTCGGGTGCACGCCTCGCGTGAGGCCACCGAACCCTGTTTTGGGCATTGAAGGATATCCCGGTATGGATGCCCAGTAACGCAAACGCGAGCACCGAGCTGCGCGCCCGACGTCGCCCGCGCGGCGGCAGGCGGGCAGGACGTGCGCATCGGCGGTGGGCCGACCGTTGCGCGCGACTTCATCGCGGCGGGCCTCGTCGACCACATCCACCTGGTCCAGGTACCCATCGTGCTCGGCCGCGGGGTGCGGCTGTGGGATGGCCTCGAAGCGCTCGAGGCGGACTACGCCATCGAGGCGGTCTCGACGCCCAGCGGCGTCACGCACCTCACGTTCACGCGATGACCCCCGGCCGCTGACGCTCGTTGTGCGCGTGCTGCGCTTCGCGGGTAGGCAGGGTCTTGTCCGCCGCCATCTCACCCGAAGGAGCCCGGAATGCCGACTTCCCCGTCGGATCGGGTTGCGCGCCTCGCAGGGGTGCTCTTCCTCATCACGTTCGTCACCTCGATCCCAGCGCTGCTCCTCTACGACCCGGTTCTCAACGACCACGGCTACATCACCGGTGGCGGTGCGGACACCCGTGTGGCGCTGGGGGCGGTCCTGGAGCTGATCCTCATCATCGCCAACGTCGGCACGGCCGTCGTGCTGTTTCCCGTCCTCAAGCGGCAGAGCGAAAGCCTCGCGCTCGGCTATGTCGCGGCTCGCGTCGTCGAATGCGCCTTCATCGCCGTCGGCATCCTCAGCGTCCTGGCCGTCCTCACCCTGCGCCAGGACCTGGCCGGCCCCGGCGCGGACGCGGCCACGCTCAAGACGGTCGGGAGGGCGCTCGTCGCAATCAAGGACTGGACGTTCGTGCTCGGTCCGGGCTTCGTCGTCGGCGTTGGAAACGGGCTGATACTCGGTTACCTGATGTACAGGTCCGGGCTGGTGCCACGCCGTATGGCGGTGCTCGGCCTGGTCGGCGGTCCGCTGGTGTGCGCTTCGGGCATCGCCGTCGTGTTCGACGCGATCGAGCCGGGGTCCATCGGGCAGGGCATCGCGACGATCCCGGAGATCCTCTGGGAGCTGTCGCTTGGCATCTACCTGACCGTCAAGGGCTTCCGGCCGGCCAACGATCTGCCCCCGTTGGCGAGCCCAAGCACCTCCTAGGAGCTGAACTGCAGGACCGTGTCCCCCTCGGTGACCGCGGGCGGGTCGGCCGTCGCGCCGACGTTCTCCTTGACCCACTCCGCCGCGCGCCGGGATGACTCGTCCGTTCCGGCCTTGTCCTCGCACACCGTCACGGTCACGCCGCCGTCGCCATCGCGGACGGCCGCGTAGTTGACGAAGCCCGGCACGCCGCTGATCAGGGCCTTGACGTCCTCCTCGCGCTGGCCGAGGAGATCGAAGAGCTCCGACGCTCCCTGCCCTGAATAGGTCCGAACGACTACGTGCATGTGGGCCTGCCTTTCATGTGGCGATGCCACTTCCGTGGGCTCCGGCCCAACCTATCCGACCCCCGTCGACGGCTGCGATAAATCGAAGCGGCTCAGCCGCCCGCGTGCAGGCTGCGCGCCGTGCGCGAGCGCGGGACCTCGCGCTGATCCGGGTTGGTCCCCAGCACGCGGTCGCTGAGGTTGTTGGTGATCCCGTGCCAGTAGCGCTCGTTCTTGAAGTGGTGCAGGCGGTGGTTGCGCCAGACGGCGCGGTACCAGGACGAGCGGGGCCGGTACGCGGTGTGGATCAGGAAGTGGGTCCACTCATAGACGCCGACCAGGACGTAGCCGGTGACCAGCGCTGTCAGCAGGGCTCCGTAGGGCACGCCGGCGCCGGCCGCGGCGATGGCCGCTCCGGTCAGCGCGGGCACGAGCGGGACGGCGAGCAGCAGGATGGCCAGCGCCTCGCCCGGGCTGAAGTTGATGAGACCAAGGCGGTGGGGCTCCTCGTGGTGCTCGCGGTGCGCGCGAGCCGTCATGAGGTCGATCCGCCGGCCGGCGATCTCGAACGGGCGCGCGTGCAACAGGTACACGTGGATCGCCCACTCCCCGAACGGATAGACGACGAGCATCGCGGCCACCGCGACCGCATCCGGCCACCCGATCCCGCCCGCCGCGACCCGCGCCGCGGCCACCGCCGCGAGCCCGGCCGCGATCACCCATGGACCGTGCTTGCCGCGGAACTCCCGCCACGCGCCCCCCAGCGTCGTGATCTCGCGGCCGTACACGACTGGAACAGTAGGCCACCCGGCGAGCCCATAATGTCGGTCGGTGTCCCGGCAGAACGTGGACCAGGTGCGGCGGGCCTACGCGGCGTTCGCGAGCGGCGACCGCGACGCCGTCATGGAGATGCTCACGCCCGACGTGGTCTGGTACCCGGCGCTCGAGCTGCTGCTGGACCAGTCGATCTACCACGGTCCGGAGGCGGTCTGCCGCCTGCTGTTCGAGGAGATCCCCGCGGTCCTGGAGGGGTTCCGAGCGGAGCTGCTCGAGCTGCATGACCTCGACGACGAGCGCGTCCTCGCGGTGGCCCGATTCCGGGGCCGCGCGGGCGGGACCGACGTCGAGCAGACCTTCGGGCAGCTCTTCCACGGCCGCGACGGCCGGACCTACCGGATGGACTCCTATCCCAGCCGCCGCGAGGCGCTGGAGGCCATCGGACTGACCGCCTAGCCGGTCTATACTGCGCCACCGCTGCGGCTGTAGCTCAGTTGGCTAGAGCGTCTGCTTGCCATGCAGAAGGTCGTGGGTTCGAATCCCATCAGCCGCTTCTCGAGAACCCCTGCTAACGCGGGGGTTCTCGCTCATCTAGGGACTAGAGGGCGGCTTGCTGACCTGGCGCTACGGTGCTGCCGGTGCCAACTGGTGCCACTTCGGTGCCCTGGACAAGCGCCTTGATCCTCCCCAACATCCGCGCCCACACGTACGGAGCGATCCGCCGAGGATGGCCCCGGATCTTGGTCCTCAACCGGCCCGGCGCCCCCGCCCGTCGAGACAGGCTCCTCGCGGCGGACGGGTTAGCCGGGCAGGATCGTGAAGCGGGCGGTCTTCACGGGGGTGGTCCTGCCGCCGGCTGTGGCGCTGACGAGCACCCGCCAGCGTCCGGGGGTGAGGGCCGAGCCACCGAGGCGGCCGTCGAAGCGGATGGCGTTGCGTCCGGCGTGGCCGCGGCGGGTGAGCGCGCGTGGCGGGGTTGTGCCCGGTCGGGGCGGGTGGGTGGTGAGCTTGTGGAAGCGCAGCCGCAGCATCGCGGGGCGGTTGAGCGTCACGCGGATCGTGGTGCCGCGCAACAGGCTGGCGCTCCCGGTGAGCAGCGTCGAGGTGCCCGCGGCGCCGAAGGACGCCGGCGACAGGGTGAGGTTGGTCAGGGTGAGGGCCGCCGAGGCGGGGCCTGCCGGGGGCGTCGCGGGGGGTGTGCCGGGCGGGGCGGGGGTGACGAAGGTCTGATCGCCGCCGCTGGCGTTCCCGCCGGCGCCGTTGGCAACTATGCGGAAGTGGTAGAGCGTGTTGGGCGCCAGTGCGCTCAGCGCCGCGGAGGCTGTCTGGCTGGAGCTGGCGGAGCCGGCGCTCTGGGTCGGCGTGCTCGTGCCGTAGCTGGTGGTGGTTCCGTAGTCGAAGTGGTAGCTGGCCGCGACGCCGTGGGGATTCACGCTGCCGTTGAGCGTCGCGCCGGTCTGCGTCACGCCGCTTGCGGGAAGCGTGCTGGCGTCGGGCGCCAGCGGGCTGGTCGTGAAGATCTGGTCGGCGCCTTCGGTCGGTCCCGCCGCGTTGGTGGCCACGATGCGAAAGTGGTAGGTCGTGTTGGGCAGCAGGCCCGACACCGGCTGCGACAGGGCGTGGCTGGTGTTGTCCGCGCCCGCCGCCGCGTCGGCGGCCGGCACACGCGACCCGTACGCCGCCGTCGTGCCGTAGTCGAAGTGGTAGGTCGTCGCGTTGCCCTGCGGGTTTGCGGTCCCGTTCAGGGTCGCCCCGAGCAGTGTCACCGAGCTCGCCGCTTCCGTGGACACGGTGGGCTTTATCGCGCCCGTGTAGATCGCCGGGCTACCCCACGGACCGTCTGGGGTCGCTCCGGTCGTGACCAGATCGCCGCCCGCGCCTGTGTTGTCCAGGTTGGCGAACGAAATCGTGTTCCCGCCGTAGTTCGTCCAGTAGACCCGGTTCGCGGCGCGGTCGACCGCCACCCCCGCCGGGGAGGAGACGGTGGCGCCCGTCGTGTTCAGATCGTCCCCGCCGCTGCCGTCCAGGTTGGCGAACGAGATCGTGTTCCCGCCGTAATTCGCCCAGTACGCCCGGCCACCCACCACGTCGAGCGCTACGCCCTGGGGATTCGAGATGGTCGCGCCCTTCGTGTTCAGATCGCTCCCGCCGCTCCCGTCCAGGTTCGCGAACGAAATCTCGGCGCCAAGGTCGTTTGACCAGTAGATGCGCCCCGCGGCCTTGTCGATCGCCACGCCTTGCGGGGCGTCGACCGTCGCGCCGGTGGTGCTGAGGTCGCCGCCCGACCCGCTGCCGTCGAGCTTCGCAAAGGAGATCTTGTAGACGCCCCCGGCGTTTGCCCAGTAGATCCGCCCCGCGGCCGGGTCGATCGCCACGCCACTCGGCCCATCTAGGGTCGCGCCGGCCGTGTTCAGGACGCCCGCGGAGCCGCTGCCATCGAGGTTCGCGTAGCCGATGCCCTCAACCCTGCCGCGGCGCGAAGCCCAGTAGATCCGCCCCGCGGCCGGGTCGATCGCCACCCCGCTGCTATTGCCGACCGGCCCGCCGGTCGTGTCCAGAACACTGCCCCCACTCCCGTCCAGACTCGCCCTCAAGATCGCCCCGTCGTTGTAGTTCGACCAGAACACCGACGGCGGAATCGCCGCCTGCGCCGAAGGCGCGGCCGCGCCACCCGCCAACGCCAGCACGGCCACAACGCCCAGAACACGCCCGCGACGCGCCACACCACGCTCCGCCCAACTCCTAGGAAAACGCCGGCGCGAACGAGACGAGCAAAACATCAAAGCCTCCGTGGTCTAGGGGCACCCGCGGAAGCACCACAGGCCTGGAATCCCATGAGGGAAACCAACAGAGGCCAACCCCGGCGGCGAGTCGATCGCCCGGCAAGTCGACTGAATCAGCCCCGGCTGCTATCACGATACACCCAAGCGGCGTACCACGAGCGACCACGTCCACCGTTTGCCAGCTACATCTCAGAGCGGAGCTTGAATCTCCACGTTCTCCCGCGACATCGCCTACTCCCGCATCCCCACAGCTTCGAGGGCGTCGTCCTTGTCCTGGAATAAGCGAAAGCCGCTGGCCTTGCCGTCGTCCACTGTCCATACGTGCGCGCCGACGCCAACGACCTCAACGCCGCTTCCTCGGCCTCGAATCCGCACCGCGACGACCGCGATCACGTGAGGCTCTATGTCGATCACCTCTTGCAACTCGAAGGCGGCCTCTTCCACGGCTTCCTGGAAGCTGATCCACAGGGCGCGGATCTCGTCGCGCCCCCGATAGATCCCTTTGAAAGGGCCGACCGAGCGCGACCAGTCGTGCTCCATATCGTCGTCGCACTCGTCAAGGGCGGCCTCAATGTCCTGCCGGCTAAGCGCGCCATAGATCCGCCGCACGACCTCCGCGTTCTCCCGCGACATCGCCCCAGTATCCCGCCCCGCAACTGCCGTGCCCCCAGAGAGGCCGCTAAAACAAGAAAAACCCATGTAGGGCGCCGCGCCCCATACAGTCCTGATTCCTGATCACCTGCCGCGCGACGACCGCTGACAGCCGCGCCCACGGAAGGGAAGGCCGAGAATGCTCGGGAAGCTGCTCGCCTACGTCGGTCGCCACCACATTGGCCTGGTGGCCTTGGCCGTGGCGCTGGGCGGCAGCGCCTACGCGGCGATCCCGGCGCGTAACGGGACGATCAAGGCGTGCTACACGACGCGGGGTGGGGCGATGCGCGTGGTGGATTCCGCCACGCGCGGCTGCCGGCGCGGGCAGAAGCTGCTGTCGTGGAACCAACAGGGACTTCGCGGACTGCCCGGCGCCGCGGGCGCAAACGGAACCCCGGGCACTAACGGGAGAGACGGCACCGCCGGGCGCGACGCAACGCCCGCCGACTTCGCCGGCGAGCCGACGCGCCTCGTCGCAGCGGGCGACGTGTTCACGCCGGGCTGTGGCGGCGTTGCCCGATTCTGCTCGGGCAATTTCGCATCCTGGGCCAACTACAGCGAGGCGCACCCGAGCTTCGCACCGGTCGGGTTTTGGCGCGACAAGGCAAACGTCGTACGCCTGCAGGGGACGGTCGCAAGGAACTCGCCCGTGGGCGGGGACCCGTCCAACACCATGTTCGTGCTACCCGAGGGCTACCGGCCGACCGGGACGCGCGAGTTCACCGTCCGCCTCTGCGGCGGCACCCTGAACTACGTCGACATCGCCGCAAGCGGAGACGTGACGGTCGGCGATCAGACCGCCTCGTGCGTGCCGCTTGACGGCATCACATTCCGGCCCTGACCGCCAACGCCCGCAATGAGGCTCCCCGTTGGCGAATCGCGCCTCAGCGCAGTAGACCGCACCACGCTGGGAGGACCCGAAATATCCGTAGTACTCCCGATTTCCCGCGGCCGGGCGGTGCGTAGCTTCCTGGACGAGGTCAATCTCGAACCGGGAGGTAGTGAAATGCAGCAGTACGTGATCTTGCGCCGAGGCGGCTGGCGCTCGCCGGCCGAGCTCGAAGCGGCGGCCGCGCGCTCCACGCGCGTGGGCGACGAGGAGATGTCCGACGACATCCGCTGGATCCGCAGTTACGTCCTCGAGGAAGACGGCAGCGCGGTCGGCACCGTGTGCATCTACGAGGCGTCCAGCCCGGAGGCGATCCGCGAGCACGCTTCGCGCGCCGACCTTCCGGTCGACGAGATCGTCGCGATCGCCGACACGGTCGTGGTCCGGCCGGACCCGGCCGCGGCCCCGGCCGCGAGCTGAGCCCGACACACGCGAGGTCAGGCGCCGGGCGACGGGAGTCGCCCGGCGGTTGACGGCTAGACCAGCCCGTGCTGCATCGCGAACAGCGTCGCCACCGACCGGTTGGACGCGTCGATCTTGGCGTAGATGTGCTCGATGTGGGTGCTGACCGTCTTGGTCTGGATTCCCAGCTCCGCGGCGGCCTGGGCCGAGGTGTGGCCCCTGGCGATCAGACGCAGCACCTCCACCTCGCGTTCGGTCAGGCCGGCGGGCGCGCCGCGGCGCCGCTTCGGCTGGTGACCGGCCGCCCCCAGGACGGCCTCGGCCGCCTCCCCGTCCAGGCGGCCATCTCGCGCCTCGTCGCGTAGGTGCGTCGCCGCGACGCCGGGCGCCAGCGCGGGTCGATGCGGGCGTGCCTCAGACAGCGCCTGATAGACGCCGGCGGCGGCCAGCACGCGCGCCGGCACGGGAATCGCGGACCCCGTCAGCCCGCGGGCATAGCCGCTTCCGTCGAGGCGCTCCTGGCTCTGGGAGGCGATCTCGGCCACGTCGGCCAGGCTGCCGTGTCGCAGGATGCGGTCCGTGAGGTAGGGGTAGAGCTGCATCCGCTCCCGCTCGGAGACCGACAGGGTGCCCACCTTGTCCCAGATCGTGTTCGGGACCCCCGTGCGCCCGATGGAGTGCACGAGCGCCGCACGGCGCAGGGCCGTCACCTCGGGCTCCGCCAACCCGAGGCGCCACGCGGCGGCCTCGGCCAGCTCGGCCACCGCGCGCGAGTGGCCCGTGAACCACGGCGACTTGAGGTCGGCGAAGTCGCCGAGCGCCTCCAGGGCGGAGTCGTAGGCCTCCCCCGTCAGCCGCGCCCGCGCGGGCTCGCCCGCCACCACGGCGTCCCAACAGTCCTCCTCCAGGCCATCGAGGACCTCGGGCAGGACGGGCAAGGCCGACGCGACGAGCGTCGGGTCCAGCGTGGCTCCGGCATGCCGCTGGAGCAGGTCGAGCACCGCGTCCACGCCGCCCAGCCGATGTCCGGCCTCGGTTCGCCAGGCCAGCCCGAGCATGCGCGCCGGGAGCGGGATCTCCTCTCCAGCCAGGTCCGGGGGAATGCCCTTGCCGTCCCACCGTGCGAACTTCTGCTCCAGGGCGTCACTGACGCTCTCGCCGAATCCGAGCCGGTCCGCGAAGCGGGCGGTGATCCGGCAATCCGCGACGAAGGTCTGCATCACGGCGCGCATGCCGGTGGCGACGAGCGTGGCGCCGGCGCGCACCCGCCGCGCGGGCCCGCCGTCGGATCCCGCGCGCGAGAGGAGATAGCGCGGCATCGCGAGCTGGGACGGCCCGACGTCGTACATCCCGCGCCGAAACTCGATGTCGTCCCCGAAGAGCTCTCCCAACTCGGACGAGTCGGCAGTGCAGCCGACCATGGCCAGCAGAGTCACCCAGTAGATCGAATCGCAATCGGGCCCGTCGAGGTCCAGGCGTTCGGCCAGGCGGGTCGCGATCAGGCAGGAGCGCAGTCCGTGCTCCACCGGCTGGCCCAGTCCCAGGTCGGTGGCCAGGGACAGAGCCGCCACGACCTCCACCAGCCGTGGCGCGGTTTCTCCCGTCGACCGCGAAGGGGTCGCGCCTGTCACATCGCCGAACCTACCAGCGGGCTACAGGACGCCGACCAGCCTCAGTGCCTCGACCCATGTAGCCGTGCAGAACAGCACGGCCACGGGCCAGAACCACCAGATCTTTCGCGCGGGCTCCCTACCAGGCGCCGCCACTAAAGCTCATCATCTCTAGACGCACTGCGCCGACCATACCCCGGAACTGGGTGCGAGACGCCGCCTGGGCGCCCTCAGCCGGCCAGGGCGAACGAGCGGAAGGTGTCGATCAGGGTGCGCTGGTCGGAGCCGTAGACGACCCCGACGCGCGCGGCGCCGTCGGTGTCCACGCCCGAGCCCGCGATGACAAAGCCGCCGGGATAGGGATACAGGCGCACGAATTCGCCACTAAGCGCGATGAACGCCTCCTCCGAGACGTCGCGGCCCGGGCCCAGGCGCCCCGGGAACAGCGACGCGAACCGGTGCACGACGTCGTCGATCAGGGCACGCGAGCGCGCGAAGGCCCCGGGCCCTCCGGTCGCCCGAATCCGGTCGTCGATGCCGAAGGCGTAGAGCCCGCTGCGGCCGTCCGGGCTCACCCGCCCGTTCAGCAGCCCCGGAAGCGCGCGGCGCGACGGGCGCCAGCCGGGGGGCACGCACGCCGCCAGGCCGACCTCGTGGTCGGCGAACGCCTGCAGCGGACGGTGCACGGTCCGCGCCCGCGAAACGCCGAGAAGCCGCCCGTTCGCGTAGACCTCGGCCCGGTAGTCGCCCGGCGGCAGGCAGGTGGCGGGGGCGGTGGCCCCGACATAGACGGAACGCACGAAGTACCCGCCGCCGGCGCGGTCGTCGAAGCAGTTTCCGTACTCCGCCGGGTTGGTGTCGTCGCAATTCGCGTAGGCGTATTGCGACACCTCGGGCAGCACGTACCACCCCAGCCCGCCGGGGTCACGGTGGTACCAGAAGATCGCCAGGGTGTCCTTGTCGTCGCGGAACACGTCGCCGCCGTAGAACGCGAGCTCGAAGTAGCCCGGCAGGACCACGCTCTCCAGCCGCGGGGTGCGCACGGCCCGCCGGCCGGGGACGGGCCGGCCGTCCTGCGCGCGCTCCACGAGCACCCGCTTTGCCTCGGCGATGTCGCGGTCACGCCCGAGCCCGAGCTTGGAAGTCGCCAGGATCTCCAGGTCGGTCAGCGCCCCCGCCGTGACCTGCAGGGCGATCCCGGTGCGCGCGGCGACGACGGAGGCGCGGCGATAGGTCGTGAGCGCCTCGGCCCGATGGCCCTGGGCCAGGAGCGCGAGCGCGACGTTGGTCAGTGGGATCGCGTCATGCGGCGCGGCCGCCGCGGCGACACGGGACGTGCGCAGGCTGCGACCCAGCAGGGCCCGGTCGCCGCTGCGCGCCGCGACCACCAACTGGTTGAACCCGATCTCGAGGTAGAGGCCCGGGTCCTGAGAGCCAAGGGCACGCGCCCGCTCGAGGTCGGCCAGCTCGCGGCGCATGGCCGAGAGGGGCGCCAGGCTGCGCGCGCTGGCGAGCTTCTGGGGGGACGCGGCCTCGAACTCGGCGCCCGCGCGCGTGAGATAGGCCTTGGCGAAGTCGGGCCGCAGCTGGATCGCCCGGGTGAGCTGGCGCACCGCGGTCGGCGCGTCGTCGATGGCGTAGGAGAACGACCCCGCCGCGAAGGCGCGCGCGGCCTCGGGCGAGGCTCGGTGCGGCGCGTTCAGCGCCGTGTCGAGCGCCCACAGCCCGGCCGACGCGGCGAGCAGTCCCGCGACGCCCACCAGGAACCCGCGCATCGAGCGCGCCGGCGCGGAGAGCGAGAACCCGAACAGGTAGATGGCCACGGCGAGCATCGTGAGCATCACGGTGTAGTTCGTGGCCTTGGCTCCCCAGGCCGCTCCCTCGGAGTCGCGCGCGTCGCGATCCGCGGCGCGTCGCGCCGTGGCCGACTCGATGCGCGCGAAGTAGCGCGCCGGGAAGTTGGCGTCGCGCTCCGGCCCGTCGCGGCCCAGCCGCGCGAGGGCGGGGACCCCCGGCTCGGCGAGCGCCGCGGACCCGCGCTCCGTGCGCTGCGCCGCGCTGGTCCAGCGGCGCTCCTCCAGGAGCAGCGCGCTGCGGTCCGGGCTCAGGCCGAACATCCGCTGCTGGAGAGCGTTGGCGGCGCGGCGTCGCTGCTCCTGCGCCAGCCGGAAGCGGTCGTACTGGACCTGCGCCGCATCGCCCTCCCGGCTGGAGCCGGCGAAGTTCTGGATCGCCAGGCGCCGGGAGTCGGTGCCGGCATCGCCGCCGTGACCGCTCGCGGTCGCCTGGGCGTAGCCGATCAGCGCCGCCAGCAGCGTGGTCGCGATCGTCACGACCGCGACCACGCGGGCGAACCGGTCGTGGCGCGGCTTGGGCGCCTTGACCGGGGCGGTCACGCGAGCACGAACAGCGCGAGGGCGAAGAGACCGACGGCCACGCCGGACGACGCGAACAGCCGCCACACCGAGGTGCGGGCCAGCTGGGCCAGCGTGAGGAAGAACAGAGCGGCCACGAACAGCGTGGAGGCCACGGTGAGCCGCCGGGCCCGCGAATCCGTCACGTCGGCCAGGCTGGACTGCTCGCGCGGACGCACCCGCGCGTCGGTCTCGGCCAGGGCGTCGCGCACGTTCGCCTGGTCGAGCTCATAGCCTCCGTGCCCGTCGTCCACCGGTGTGGCGATCTGGAAGAAGTAGTACTCGGTCTTGGCCAGCGAGCGCTCACCCTGGGCCTGAGCGGCGAGATCCAGCCGCCGGGCCGCGGTGGTCCCCGGCCGCCGCAGCGCCGCCTCGAACGCGTCGGCGGAGTCCAGGTGCTCGGAGTATGTCGCCAGCAGCCGCCGGTCGGACGCCAGCTCCGCGCGGACCTTGGCCCGGTCCTGCTGCTGCTCGATCAGGTCCGACAGGGCCTGACCGTCGAGCCCGCCCGCGTCGCCGCTGGTCTTGGACGCCTGCCACGCCACGACCGCGCCGAAGACCGACACCGCGGCGATCCCCAGGGCCACCCCGCGCCGGAAGTCCTCCCGGAACCACCCCCACAGCGCCGCCCGGCGCGAGCGCGGAGCGGCCGGAGCGCGCGGCTCTGAGGGCACGCGGCACTCTCTCCGAACCGCGTGGTTAAAGCAACCCGGGCGAGCCGAGGCCCGCCCGAGTGCTGGGGGTTAGTGCGTCTAGGCCCCCACCCGCGTGTCGGCAGGGATTTGGGGCGCCTTGAGCCGTGTGTGGCACCCTGCGCCGGTCGTGCCCCGCAAACCCGTGCAAACCTCGGCATTCGCACCCATCGCGGCCGCGATCGTGCTCGCCCTGGCGGGCTGCGGGAAGTCCGGTGACCCCTTCGCCGGGTTCACGACGACGCCGGCCAGCGTGCCACAGCCGCCGCCGGAGCTCTCCCCCACCCTTCCGGCGCCCCCGGCACCGCCCCCGCGCGCGAAGCGCCGGCCGCGCAAGCCCACCCCCCGCGCCAAGACCTCCCCCGACCCGTTGCCGCCCCAGGGCCCCGTCCCCCCGGCCCCGGACGCCGGCGACCAGACGCTGCCCGGCGACTGCTGCTCGGAGCCGCGGCGAGGCCGCCAGATCGACGCCATCGTCCTGCACTCCACCGAGACGCCGGACCGTCCGGGCTTCGCCGAGCTGGCCAAGCTCGCGCGCTACTTCGTCCATGCCCGCAAGTCGTCCCACGTGGCCACCGACGGCGAGGGCTACTCCAGCCGGATGGTGGCCGACGGCCGGATCGCCTACCACGCCACCTACTGGAACGTCAGCACGCTCGGGATCGAGCAGGTGGGCTACGCGGCCTTCGGCGACGAGGCCTGGCTGGCCCGGCCGGTGCAGCTGGAGGCCACGGCGCGCTGGGTGGCCCACTGGGCGGCCATGTACCGCATCCCCATCCGCCGCTGCGAGGTCACGGGGCTGCGCTACAACCGCAACCGGCGCGTGGTGGCGGGCGAGATCGTGCGCCGTGGCATCTGCACCCACGGCCAGGTGGACCCGCGCAACCGCAGCGACCCGGGCGCGGGCTACCCGTTCGACGCGGTGCTCGCCCGCGCGCGGGCCATCGTGGCGGCGGCCGGCTAGACCAGCGCGGCGCCGGACGCCAGGCCGGACACGATGGGCACGGGCTCGGAGCCGGCCGCGCACACAACGCGATTGCGGCCCTCGCCCTTGGCGCGATAGAGCGCCGCGTCGGCGGCGGCGAACAGCGAGTCGTACTCCACCGCATCCCCGCGGGCGGCGGCGACGCCGGCCGACAGGGTGGTGGACAGCCCGCCGGGACGCGCGCTCGCGACGGCCGCGCGCAGGCGCTCGGCCACCGCCTCGCCCTCGGCCACGTGGACCCCCGGCAGGAGGACCAGGAACTCCTCGCCCCCCAGCCGGTACATCAGCTCGAACGAGCGCAGCACCTTGCGCATGGCGTAGGCGACGTCGCGCAGGACCGCGTCCCCCGCCTCGTGCCCGTGCTCGTCGTTGATCGCCTTGAAGTGGTCGAGGTCCAGCGCGATGGCGCAGACCGGCGCGTCCTGGAGGCGCGCCTGTGCGGCGAGCTCGGCGAAGCGCACGCGCAGCGCCTTGCGGTTCAGCAGGCCGGTCAGCGGGTCCAGCACGGCCTCGCTGCGGTGCTGGAGCTCGGCCCCGCGCAGCGCACCGGTGATCGCGGCCACGTTGCCCAGCAGCGCCAGCGTCGCCACGGCGAGGGCCGGATGGTCGACGAAGCCCCGCGGGTCGACCAGGACGACCATCGCCGCCACCAGTCCGGCCCCGATCGCCGTGCCCGCGGCGACCACCCGACCGCGGAAGCGCGCCGACATCAAGCCGATGGGGATCACCAGCCAGGGCAGCAGCGGGCTCAGCGGACCGCCGGTGCCCGCGGCGGCCGCCGCGAGGATCAGCTCGGTGACCAGCAGGCCCCGCGCGACGACCCACTCCGGCCGTGCGACACGGGCCATGCGGCGGTCCAGCGTCAGCAGGTTCAGGCAGGACAGGGCGAACAGGCCCAGGAGCCACCATCCGAGCATCGGCGCCAGCCCGACGAGCGCCACGCCGATGACCGCCGAGCCGGCCAGCCGGGCCCGGCGCACGCGGTCGCTGGTGTCGAGCACCCGCTGCCTGTCGTTCTCCGTGGGGCATAGCCACGACCCCTGTCGCGCCTCCATGCTCCCGTTTTCGGCCTCCGGGACCCGAAGCGTTAGCGATTGAAGTGCGCCGCCAGGCCCTCGACGCCGTCGCTGCCGTTGATGCGGATGCGCCGCATCTCGTACGGGGACTCGCCCGGGCTGGCCAGGCCGTCCAGCGTCGACGTCGCCCCGGCGTAGCCGGCGGCGCGCACGGCGGCGACCACGCGGGCGTCGAAGCGACCGGCCGGATAGCAGAAGAAGTTGACCGGGACGCGGTAGGTCCGGCGCAACTCCGCGCGGGCGTCGGCGATCTCATGGCGCAGGCCCGCGTCGTCGACCGTCGTGAGGTCCGGATGGCTGTAGGTGTGCGCGTCGACCTCCCACCCGGCGCGGATCAGGGTGCGGACCGCGTCCGGCTTGAGGTCGAGCCGGGTCTGGTTGATCTGGAGGTTCAGGACCCCGGGCCACCCGTGGGCGCGCAGCACCGGCATCGCGTTGGTCAGGTGGGAGTGGTAGCCGTCGTCGAAGGAGACGACGATCGGCTTGGAGGGCAGCTTGGCGCCGTGGCGCCACGCGTCCCACACCTGCTGCAGCGTGACCCCGTGGTAGCCGTGGCTCGCCAGCCAGTCCATCTGGGCGGCGAACTGGTCGCGCGAGACCCACAGCTCAGGCTCCGGCGTGCCGGGCGGCGGGGCGTTGAGGACGTGGTACATCAGGATCGGGACCGGCTCGTTCGCCGCCAGATGGGCGCCCGGCATGGGCCGCGCGGCGGCGGTCGTCGTGGCGGGGGCCCGCGCGGAGCCGGCGGGCGTCGTGGGCGAGGCGGACTTCGACGCGCCGCCGCAGCCCGACAGGCAGCCCGCGAGGACCAGGGCGACGGCCGGGATGGCCGAGAGCCGCCTCACGCCACACCCGCGTCGGAGAGCTTCTGGCGCAGCCCGTCCGCCCCGTCCCCGTTGCGCACGGGGATCCGCTTGAGCTCGAACCGCGAGTCCTTGGGCGACGCCAGGCCCGGGTCGAGGGTGAACGCCCCCAGGAAGCCCGACGACTGCAGCGCGCTGGGAGCCGACGGGTCGAACTGCCCGTTGGGATAGGAGAAGAACTGCACGCGCCGGCCGAAGGTCCGCTGAAGCCCGCGGCGCGCGGACAGCACGTCGAGGTCGTCGCCCGCCGGCTGCGAGCCCAGCTCCCAGCCCGCCGCGATCAGACCCTGGACCTCGTTGGCCGGGAAGTCGGCCTGCGTCTGGTTGGGGTCGAGGAAGAGCACTCCGGGGAAGGCGTGCTGGCGCATCGTGGGCAGGGCGTTGGCGTAGACGGAGTGATAGCCGGTGTCGAACGAGATCACGACGGGTTTGGCGGGCAGCACGCCGTTCTCCTTCCACGCCGCCCAGAGCTGGCGCGCGGTGATGGCGTGGAACCCGCTGTCGGCCAGAAATGACATCTGCGCGGTGAACTCGGCCGGCGAGACCCACACGGACGGGTCGGCGGTGTCCGAGCGCGGCTCGTTGATCACCGAGTAGGCCAGGACGGGGACCGACTCGTTGGCGTCGCGATGGGCGCCCGGCGCGTTGGCGGGGACGGCCGGCTCGGCCGGGTAGACCGGCGCCCGCCGCACCGGGCGGCGACCGGGGCGAGCGGTGGTCGAGGTGGTCGTCGCCGCGCGTGAGCCGGGCTTGGAGCTGTTGTCGCTGTTGAACGCCAGCGCGATGGCCAGGACGAACAGGGCGAACCCCGTGGCCAGGGCCGTGACGGCGACGGTCCGGGCGTGCCGGGACGGCGGGCGGTCGTTCATGTCGCGTCGAGCGCCTCGTTGACCAGCGCGTCGGCGCGCGCGTTGCGCTCCCGAGGCACCGGGCGCACCGCCCAGCGCTCGAACCCGTGCAGCGCCTCCCGCGCCTGTGCGTGCAGCGGCTTCAGTCCCGGATGCTTGACCTTGTAGCGCCCCTCCACCTGGCGGGCCACGAGCTCGGAGTCGTTGACCACCTCGACCTCGGTGGCGCCCAGTGCGCGGGCGCGCTCGAGCCCCAGCAGCAGCGCCCGGTACTCGGCGACGTTGTTGGTCGTCTCGCCGATGCGCTCGCTGGACTCATCGAGGACGTCTCCCTCGGGCGTGGAGACGACCGCCCCGATTGCGGCGGGCCCGGGGTTGCCCCGCGCCCCGCCGTCCACGTGGACGACCAGCTTCACCGCGTCAGGGCTCTAGCTTGGGGAACTCGCCCGGCACCCGCGGGCGCCGCCGGTCGCGCCGCTCGCGCGCCCCGCCGCCCTCGCGTGGACCGGAGCCGCGACGCTCGGACTGGCGGCGGTCCACGATGACCTCGACGTTCGGGTCGTCCTCGTAGTACGCCTTGAGCTTGTCGTAGAGCTCGTCGGCCAGCTCTTGCGGGACGACGCAGTAGATCATGGCGCGGCCGATGCTAGTCGATCAGCCCGCCAGCACGAGGCGGCCGTGCTCGTCGGCCCCCGCGTTGCCGGCCTGCTCGCCGGGCGCCAGCTCGGCCAGCTCGTATCCCTGTCCCGCCGGGCGGACGCCGTTGCCTCCCTCGTCGGCCAGGTCCACCTCCCAGCGGTACCAGCACAGCTCCCAGGCCACCACGATGCGCACCATGCTCGCCTGGCCGCCCACGGGCAGCACCGACACGTCCGGGACGCCCAGCGAGCGCGCGACCCCGGCCACCGTGCGGGGGTGCTCGGAGCCGTTGAACACCTCCACGGCCCGGGAGGCCTTCAACTCCTCGCTCGTGGGGACGGCGTGGACATGGCGCGGCTCGCGCGGAAGCTCGGCGTCGGCGGGCGCGACCGGCTCCGCGGGGACGGCCGGCTCGGCGAAGCCGGCCTCCGGCCCGGATGGGGCGGCGGCGGGCGCGGGGCGCTCGCGGCGTCCTCGCAGGCGGGACAGCAGGGAGCGGCGGTCGTCGCGGCTGCGGTGGCCGATCTGCGGCCCCTCGCTCTCGCGGATCCACCCCTGGTGGTTGGCCCGGACGGTGCACAGCTCACACACGTGGCGGCGGGTGCCGCTCACGAGGTAGACCTCGGGCTCCTCGCCCTGCAGCAGCGTGCGGCCGCACACCGCGCAGGTGATGATCGTGTTCTGCGGCTGGATCGCCTTCGGCGCCATGGGCGCCCAAGTCTAGGTCTTGACCGCCTCGTCCCCCGCGCGCGCCGCGTCGACCACCTTCTGGGCGAGGTGCCCGGGGACCTCCTCGTAGCGCTCGAACTGCATCGTGTACTCCCCCTGGCCGCCCGTGATCGAGCGCAGATCGGGGGCGTAGGCGAGCATCTCGGCCATCGGGACCTCGGCCTGGATCTCGGTCATCGCGCCCACCGGCTCCATCCCCAGCGGCCGGCCCCGGCGGCTGTTGAGGTCGCCGATCACGTCGCCCACCGAGTCCTCGGGCACCGAGACCGTCACGTGCATGATCGGCTCCAGCAGGACGGGGCTGGCCTGCTCCAGCGCCTCGCGCATGGCGTGGGAGCCCGCCAGCTTGAACGCGATCTCCGACGAGTCGACCGTGTGGTACTGGCCATCGAACAGCCGCACCCGCACGCCCTTGACGGGATAGCCGGCCACGGTGCCCGACTCCATCGCCTCGCGCACCCCCTTCTCCACCGCCGGGATGAACGAGGTCGGGATCACCCCTCCCTTGATCTTGTTGACGAACTCGAAGCCCTCGCCGTCCTCCAGGGGCTCGATCTCGATGTGGCAGTCGCCGAACTGGCCGCGCCCGCCGCTCTGCTTCTTGTGGCGCCCGTGCGCCTTGGCCCCGGCGCGGATGGTCTCCTGGTAGGGGACGCGGGGCGGCTTGAGGGTGACCTCGGCTCCGAACCGCGACTTCATCCGCTCGACGATCACCTCGACGTGGACCTGCGAGAGGCCGGCCACGATCTGCTCGCCGGTCTGCGGGTCGCGGTGCAGGTCGATCGTCGGGTCCTCCTCCTGGAGGCGGCGCAGCGCCGTGAACACCTTGTCCTCGTCGCCCTTGGGCTCCACCGCGAACGCCATGACCGGCGCGGGGAGCTTGATCGCCGGCATCGTCACGTCCACCGGCTTGCCGGCCAGCCAATCGCCGGCCTTGGTCTCCTTGAGCTTGGCCACGGCGCCGATGTCGCCCGGCCCGAACTCGTCCACGTGCGGCGTCTCCTTGCCCTCGAACACGAGGAGCTGGCCGATGCGCTCCTTGCTGCCGGTCCGGGTGTTCACGACGTGGGAGTCGTGGCTCATGACGCCCTGGTAGACGCGGAACAGGTTGATGCGTCCGGCGAACGGGTCGGCGCGCGTCTTGAACACGTAGGCGTAGAGGTCCGCCGACTCGTCGGCCGTGAGCGTCAGGCCCTCCAGCTCCAGGCCGCCGTGCTTGACCGGCGAGGGCAGGTCCTCCACGAAGGCGTCGAGCAGCCGGCGCGTGCCCTGGTTGCGCGACGCCACGCCGCAGGTCACCGGGAACAGGTCGCCGTGGTTGGTGCCGTCCTTCAGCGCGGTGACGATCTCCTCGTGCGAGAGCTCCTCGCCCTCCAGATAGCGCTCCATGAGCGAGTCGGAGTTCTCCGCCACCTCGTCCATCAACTTCTCGCGGTACTCCTGCGCGCGCTCGGCCTCGGCGTCGGGGATCGGGATCTCGGTCGCCTCGCCCCGGGCGCCGTCGCCCTTGAACTCGTAGGCCTTCATGTCGATCAGGTCGACCAGACCGCGGAACTCGTGCTCGGCGCCGATCGGGATCTCGGTGGCCACCACGTGCGGCCCGAAGGCGTTCTTCAGCGACTCCAGCGTGCGGAAGAAGTCCGCGCGCTCGCGGTCGAGCATGTTCACGAAGACCAGGCGGGCCAGGTCGAGCTCGGCCGCGCGCTGCCACAGGCGCGTAGTGGAGACCTCGACGCCCATCACCGAGTTCACGACGAACACGGCGGACTCGCACACGCGCAGCGCACCCAGGGCGTCGGCCAGGAAGCTCGGCTCGCCCGGCGTGTCGAGGAGGTTGATCTTGCGTCCCTGCCACTCGAACGACGACAGCGCCGCCGAGATCGACATCTGCCGCGCCTGCTCGTCGTCGTCGGCGTCGGAGACCGTCGTCCCTTCCGTCACCGACCCGAGGCGATTGACCGCGCCGGCCTCGAACAGCAGCGCCTCGTGCAGGGAGGTCTTCCCGGTCCCGCGGTGCCCGACGAGTGCCACGTTGCGGATCTGGTCGGCCGGCTTGTGGGACATGGACTCGGTCTCCTCTCCTCGCCTCAGTCGGAACGGCGACGATACCGGCTCGCGCGACGTCCGGCCCACAGTGGCAGCAGACTCAAGAGCGGACGGCGCCCGACGTCGTGCTTGTCCTCGCGGTCCAAGCCGCGCGCGTACATCCGGGCCTCCTCGGGCGTCGCATACTCCTTGCTCCCGCCGGCGTCGCAGCCCCGCTCGCACCACCAGCGCATCGTCCGTCCGTCCGCGGCGAAGCGGTAGCGGTGGCCCAGGACGCGGCAGGCGAGCATGTTCTGATCGATACGGGGTAAGAGGCGATCGGGCAGATGGAGGGAACGGCCCGGAGAATCGACACCAACGTACCGGCCCGGCTGGACCGGTTGCCGTGGGCGCGCTTCCACTGGATGGTCGTCATCGGGCTGGGGACGGTCTGGATCCTCGATGGGCTCGAGGTCACGATCGTCGGCTCGATCGGTGCGCGCCTCACCGAGCCGGGCAGCGGCCTGGCCATGGACGCCAGCAAGATCGGGACCGCGGCCGCCTTCTACGTCGCGGGCGCCTGCGTGGGCGCGTTGTTCTTCGGCCAGCTCACGGACCGCTACGGGCGCAAGAAGCTCTTCATGGTCACGCTGCTGCTCTACCTGGCCGCGACGGTGGCCACGGCGTTCGCCTTCTCCCCGTGGTTCTTCTTCGTGGCCCGCTTCTTCACCGGCGCCGGCATCGGCGGCGAGTACTCGGCCATCAACTCGGCGATCGACGAGCTCATCCCCGCGCGGGTGCGCGGCCGGGTGGACCTGATGATCAACGGGTCCTACTGGGCGGGGGCCGCGCTGGGCGCCGTCCTGTCCATCGTGCTCCTGGACACGCACATCTTCGCCAAGGACTTCGGCTGGCGCCTGGCGTTCGGGATGGGCGCGATCCTGGGCCTGGGGATCCTGCTCGTGCGCCGCCACGTGCCCGAGAGCCCGCGCTGGCTGTTCATCCACGGACGCGAGGAGGAGGCCGAGCGCATCGTGCGCGGGATCGAGCACGAGGTCGAGGAGAGCACCGGCGAGAAGCTCGAGGAGCCCGACGACACGCTGACCATCGAGCAGCGCGACAAGATCCCCCTGCGCGAGGTGGCGGCGACCGCCTTCCGCCGCTACCCCCGGCGCACGATCCTCGGCCTCTCGCTGTTCGTGGGGCAGGCGTTCCTCTACAACGCGGTGACGTTCGACCTGGGGACGATCCTGTCCGGGTTCTTCAAGGTCGCGGCGGGGACGGTGCCCGTGTTCATCGCGGTGTGGGCGGTCGGGAACCTCCTCGGGCCCCTGCTGCTCGGCCCGCTCTTCGACACGGTGGGGCGCAAGCCCATGATCGCCTTCAGCTACCTGTCCTCGGCCGCCGTGGTGACCCTCCTGGGCGTGCTGCTGGCCGGCGGCAGCCTGACCCGGTGGAGCTTCATCGGCCTGCTGATCGCGGCGTTCTTCCTGGCGTCGGCCGGGGCGAGCTCGGCGTACCTGACGGTGAGCGAGATCTTCCCGATGGAGACGCGCGCGCTGGCCATCGCGTTCTTCTACGCCGTGGGCACCGCGGCGGGCGGCATCGCCGGCCCGCTGCTCTTCGGGCACCTGATCAAGACCGGCGATCCGCACAAGGTGGCCCTGGGCTTCTACATCGGGGCGGCGGCGATGGCGGTCGGCGGCATCGCCGAGATCCTCTTCGGGGTGCGGGCCGAGCGGCGCCAGCTCGAGGACATCGCCGAGCCCCTCAGCGCGCGGGGCGGCGGCCGGCGGCGCCGCGGCGGGCCCCGGCCCTCGGGCATCTACTCGCGCGGGATCGCCGTGCGGCCGGTCCCGCCGGAGGTCGACTACCAGCGCCAGGTCCAGCAGATCGTGACGGCGCTCGCCGCCGACGGGCCGCTGGCGCGTCGCGACCTGTCCGAGCGGGTGCACGCCCGCTTCTGGGGGCCCGGCTGCTTCCGGGCGGCCCTGCGCGAGGCGGTCGACGCCGGCGTGGTGCGGCGCGAGGGACGCGACCGCTTCGCCGCCGGCTAGTCGGCCGTCAGCTCCTCCTCGCTCATGTGCGAGCGCAGGCGGAGAACGGCCTTGGTGTGCAGCTGGGAGATGCGCGACTCGGTGACGCCGAGGACCTCGCCGATCTCGCGCAGGGTCAGGTTCTCGTAGTAGTAGAGCGCGATCACCAGCTTCTCGCGCTCGGGCAGCTTGGCGATGGCGTCGGCGACGCGGTCCTTGAGGTCGGTGGCGTCCGCCGCCTTGGCGGGATCGGTGGCGTTGGGGTCCTGCAGCGTGTCCAGCAGCGAGACCTGGTCGCCGCTGGAGTCCGAGACCGTCCACAGCTCGTCGAGCGCCGCGATCGTCGAGTTCGAGATCTGGATGAGGGTGTCCTGGAACTCCTCCATCCCCATCTCCAGCGCCTCGGCCATCTCCTCGTCGTTGGGCGGGCGCTGGAACTTGTGCTCGAGCTTGACGTTGGCGCGCTCGATCGCCCGGGCCTTGGCGCGCACCGAGCGCGGCACCCAGTCCAGGGCGCGCAGCTCGTCGATGATCGCCCCGCGGACGCGGGGGATGGCGTAGGTCTCGAACTTGATCTCCCGTTCGGGCTCGAAGCGCTCGATCGCCGAGATGAGGCCGATCAGGCCGTAGGAGATGAGGTCGGCCTCCTCGACGTGCGCGGGCAGCCCGGAGATCATCCGGCCGGCCACGTACTTCACCAGCGGCGAGTAGGCGACGACCAGCCGCTCGCGCGCACGCTCGTCCCCCGACTGGCGGTACTTGCGCCAGAGGTCCTTGAGCTCGATGGCCTTGACGTTCGTTTCCAGGGCGATGCCAACTCCCTCAGGCGCGCGGGTGGCTGCGTGCGTAGGCGGTCCTCAGGCGCTGAGACTCTACCCGAGTGTAGACCTGGGTCGTGGACAGGCTGGAGTGCCCGAGCATCTCCTGAATGGCCCGCAAATCGGCCCCTCCCTCCAGCAGATGGGTGGCGAAGGAGTGGCGCAGCCAGTGCGGCGAGACGCCGCCGGACAGCGCGGCGTGGCGCGCCCACACCCGCAGGCGCCGGCGCACGTCGGACGAGGAGAGACGGCGTCCGGACTTCGACAGGAACAGCGCGGCCTCGCCGTCGCCCGCCGCCAGGGCGGGACGTGCGCGCTCCACGTAGCGCGCCACGGCGCCCAGGGCGTGCTCGCCGGCGGGGACGACGCGGGTCTTGGACCCCTTGCCCTCCACGCGCACGTGCTCGTCGTCGAAGTCGATCGAGCCGACGTCCAGCGTGACCAGCTCCTCGGAGCGCAGCCCGGACGCGTAGGCCAGCTCGAACAGCGCGCGGTCGCGCTGCTCCAGCGGCGTCGTGGCCGGGATGCGGTCCAGCAGCGCCGAGACCTCGGCGGGCTTGAGCACCTTGGGCAGGCGCTGGGGGCGCTTGGGGGCGGAGAGCAGGTCGGCCGGGTTCTGCTCGACGACGCCGTGCTCGCGCAGCGAGCGGTACAGCGCGCGCAGGGAGGCGAGCTTGCGCGCCACGGTGCTGGCGGCGGCGCCGTGCTGGGAGAGCGCGGCGGCGTAGCGGCGCAGCGCCTTGACCGAGACCTCGGCCGGGTCGAGCTCGCGCTTGGAGGCCCACAGCGAGAACTGGCCCGTGTCGATCCCATAGGCGCGCCGTGTCTTCTCGGCGGCGCCGCGGCGGCGCAGGTCGGCGTCGAAGGCCTGGAGAGCGTCGATCCACGCCGGGGTAGGCTGATCCTCCGTGGGGATGTTCTTCATCGACACGGCCACCGGCAGGGTCTCCACCTACCGCCAGCTCATCGCGGCGGGACTGGCCGCGGACGACCGCCCGCCGCCGCGGCCCTGGCTGCGCGTGCAGGGGCCCGGCGACGCCTCGACCATGTGGTACGCGGTGCTGCGCAAGCGGGAGCGGGGGGTGTACATAGGCACGCTCACCATTCGCCACGGCGACCATCATGCCTCCCTCCTGGAGCGCGGCTGGGAGGAGGTGGCGATCGCCGAGATCGCGGCGCCTGATCAGACGACGTAGAGCGGGGCGCCGAGCGGGACCTGCGGGTACAGCGCCTCGACGTCGGAGACGTGCATGCGGATGCAGCCGTGAGAGGCGGCGCTGCCGATCGAGGAGTCGTCGGCGGTGCCGTGGATGCCGCGGCCCCCGCCGAAGCCCAGCCAGCGCGCCTTGAGCGGGTTGGCGGCCGTGCCGCCGGGGATGACCTGGCCGGCCAACTCGCCCGCCCAGGAGGAGTGCGGCACGTACCACGTCGGGTCCACCGTCTTGTCCTCGATGTGGTACTCGCCGGGCGGGGTGTCGTACCCGGCCGCGCCGACGGCGACGCCGTACGTCCGGGCCAGCTTGAGGTGCTTGTAGAGGTAGAGCTTGAAGTTGGGACGGTCGACCACCACGACGGTCTCGTAGGCCTTGGCCAGCTTGGCCATCGTGATCTTGGGGTTCCGTTTGGCCGCCTGGATGCGGATCGTCCCCGGGCTCAGGCCGGTGATCGCCGTGGCCAGCCGGTTCTGCAGCGTGCGCGAGTCCACGCGCACGCCGCGCTTGCCCGGGACGCGCTTGAACTTGCCGTCGGAGAACTCCACGTGCGCGTCCACCGGGTCGCGGTTGAGCCTGCGCTCCACGCGGTCGACGAAGCGCGTGACGACGAGCTGGGAGTAGCGCACGTCGGCGGGGACGTCGCGGTCCATGGCCTGGCCGCGCAGCTCGCGGATGGTGCGGGCGAAGATGTTGCCCTCGCGGCTGGCGGCGATCGCGTCGTTGACCATGTTTGTGACGTTGAAGTTGGCGCCCATCTCGCGCGGCGTCAGGCGGAACGTGGTCTTGCCGTCGCGCACCAGGATCGGCTGGTTCATGCGGAAGCGAAGCGCGTCGGCCACCTTCTCCTCGGCGGCGCCGCGGCTCAGCCCGCCGACCTCCACGCCGCCCGCGCGCACGCCCTCGGCGATCTGGTCCTTGTGGACCTGGTCGAACACCAGCAGCCCGCCGGTGCCCACGAAGAGCACGGCGAGCACGGACACGGCGATGATGACGGAGCGGTCGCGCACGGTATTCGGAGCCGGCGGCATTCTAGGTGCCCGGCGGCCATCCGACCAGTGTTTAAATCGGCGGTCGCTGTTATGTAGACCGCTGCCGGACTTCCTGATTCGTCAGGAGCCGGTCGATCTCCTGCAGCACCTCGGGCCGCCGCGCGCCCTGGGCCTCGTGGCGGCGCAGCTCCTGGAGGTCGCCCGCGGGCAGCGAGGGCAGCAGCGCGACGACCTCGCGCGCCTCCAGGTCGTCGTAGCCGCGACCCGAGACCTGACGGGTCGGGGCGCCGGGCGGGGAGTCGGCGCTGCGATGCACGCTGGGGCTCCAGCGCAGGAACTCCTCCACCTCGCGCTCGTAGCGGTAGGGCTCGCGCGCGTTCTCGCGGATGCGGCGCACGCGCAGGTGCTCGGCGTAGTCGGCGACCGCCTCGCGGGTGGTGTAGCGCGGGCGGTAGCCCGAGGCCTTGAGCTTGCGATTGTCCAGGCCCCGCCCGTAGCGCAGCTGGTTGAGCATCTCCACCGGGATGCGCAGCCCGAGGCGGTTCAGCGGGCCGGCCGCCACCCCGGTCCCCCACGGCGGGAGGATCGGCAGCGGCAGCTTCCCCAGGAGCCCGACCACCTCGGAGAAGGCCAGGACGCCGTCGGCCGCGCCGTTGTAGATCCCGTGCAGGTCCTCGCGCACCGCGTGGTGCAGCACCCCGACGATGTCGTCCTCGTGGAAGAACTGGTAGCGCGGATCGAACCCGAGGATCGACGGGACCGCGGGCAGCCCGAACAGGCGCGTGTGCGACGTGGTGATGGTGGGGCCCAGGGCATTGGCGAACCGCAGCACTGTCACGGTCTTGTCGCGGTTGCGCTCGGCGAAGTCGCGCAGCGTGGCCTCGGCCTCCACGATGTCGCGCTCGATCGGGGTGTGCGGCGGGTGCGGGCGCTGCATGGCCTCGGTGAAGAAGGCCGGGTCGTCGCGCTCGCAGCCGTACCAGTGGGCCGAGGACTTGAAGACCAGCTTGCGGACCGGCGAGTCGCGCCCGTCGCACGCCGTGACGATGTTCATCGTGCCGATGACGTTGTTCTCGTGCGCGGCGCGGGCGGAGGTCCAGACGGAGTCCACCACGAGCCGGGTGTCGATGACCGTGTCGATCTGCGCGGCGTCGATGATGCGGCGGATCAGCGCGTGCTGGGTCCCCACGCGCACGAACTCCGTGCGCTCGAGCTCGCAGCGGGGGTCGCGCGAGTCGACGCCGATGATCACGTCGATGGACGGATCCTTCTCCAGCCGCTGGGCCAGGCGCCCGCCCCAGTAGGTGGATAGCCCGGTGACCAGGACGCGGCGCGACTCGACGGCGGGGGCGCTCATCCCAGCCACACGCTCTGGCGCTTGCCGACCATGTCGAACAGGCTGTCCTGGATCGTGGCGCGGACCTCGGCGGCCACGTCCTGCACCAGCCCGCGGTTGCGCCAGGGGCGCTCGCCCAACCCGTCGGTGGGGATGGGCGGCAGGAACCGGATGAGGAACTTGGCCGGGAGGTAGCCGACCATGCCCAGCAGGCCGAGGTGCGGGAAGGTCGGGGTGATCGGGAAGTAGATGAGCCCGGTGAGGCGCTTGAGCAGGCCCAGCTGGGCGAAGGCGGGCATGGCCTCCTCGGCGCCCACGACGGCGACGGGGACGATGGGCGCCTGCGCCCGCATCGCCGCCTCGACGAACCCGCCCCGGCCGAAGCGCCGGACGCGGTAGCGGGCGTTGTAGAGCTTCTCCGTCCCCTTGCGGCCCTCGGGGAACACCAGGACGAGCTGCTCCTCGTCGTGCAGGAGCCGGTGGACGTTGGCCGGGTGGGCGGGCACGCCGCCGACCTTGGGAACGAGCATGGCCATCCCGGGATATCCCTTGAAGAAGTGCTCGACCGTCAGATGCACCGGTCGCGGGCGCGGGTGCTCCTCGCGGATGGCCTTCTGGATCATCGGTGCGTCGGGCGGCAGCGCGCCGGCGTGGTTGGAGACCAGCAGCGCGCCGCCTTCGTCGGGGACGTTCTCCATCCCCTCCACCTCCACGCGGAACCAGTAGCGGTAGAAGAAGTCGACCAGGGTGCGATCGAGCAGCCCCTCGATGCGCTCCGAGCGCCCCCAGTCGGTGACCTGGCGCTCGGGCTCCAGCCCCGGGAGGAGGTCCCGGGGGTCGGGCTCGCGCCGCGCGAGCTCCCCAGCCGTGGGGGTGCCCAGGACCTGCGCGACCTCAGGCCCGGCGTGGGTTGTCGTCGACTCCCGCATCGACGCGCCATTGTCCCAGGAGGCTGGCCAGGGCGTCGCCCAGCGCGGGCCAGTCGGCCGCGCAGGCGATCCCCTCGCGGGCGCACAGCTCGGAGTTCCAGGGGTGGCGCAGCGTGGCCGCCTCGAGCCCGGCCGCCCGGGCGGCCAGCAGGTTGACCGGCGAGTCGTCGATGAGCAGGCCGATCCCGGCCCCCGCCGCCCAGTCGACCTTCCCGTAGTCGCAGCGCAGCTCGTCGAAGGGCAGGCCGATGGCCTCCAGCCACTCCGCGGTGTGGTCGTGGGCGTTCGGGGCGCGGTGGGAGGCGACGTGGATCGTGTGGCCCCGCCCCCGCCAGCCGCGGACCACCTCGACGGCGCCGGGGTAGGGCTCGGCCGCGCCGACCAGCTCGGGCGCGTGGGTCTCGGCGATGCAGGCCGCCAGCTGCTCGGGCGTCAGGCGGTCGATGCCCCAGGTGTGCTGCTCGGCGTAGGGCAGCTCGACGCCGAAGAGCCGGCGCGCGACGTCCTCCAGCTGGCCCCAGTAGTGGTGCAGCGTCGAGTCGATGTCGATCGCGATGCGCATGTCGCCGGGTACCCTAGGAGCATGGACTGGCGGGAGCACCTGCGCTGGGTGGAGGTCGACGGCCAGGCGGTGAACGTGTGCGACGCCGGCGAGGGGCCGCCGCTGCTGCTCGTCCACGGGCACTCGGGCAACTGGACGAACTGGCTGGAGCAGATCCCCCACTTCATGGGCTCGCGGCGCGTGATCGCGCCCGACCTGCCGGGGTTCGGCCACTCGCCGATGCCCCCGTGGCGAATCTCGATCGAGAACTACGGCCGCTTCCTGGTGCGGCTGCTGGACGCGCTGGAGGTCTCGGACCCGGTGCCCGTCGTGGGCAACTCGATGGGCGGCTTCGTGTCCGCCGAGCTGGCGGTCAAGGACCCGGCGCGCGTCGAGGGGCTGGTGCTCGTCACGGCGGCCGGGCTGTCGACGAAGTACCTCCGGTTCTCCGACGAGCTGCTGCGCCGCGGCTGGTTCCGCGCCTTCGCGCGCGCGACCAACGCGTATGCACGCGTCCCCGAGGCGCGGGTGGAGACCCTCGTGCGCCGCCCGCGGCTGCGCCGTCTCGTCCTGTCCCAGGTGGTGGCCGACACCGGCCGCCTGTCCCCCACGATGGCGGCGGAGATGCTGCGCGGCTCCGGCCGTCCGGCCGCCCCCTATGCCACCGACGCGCTCGTCGACTACGACATCCGCGACGACCTGCCCAACGTCTCCTGCCCCGCGCTGATCGTGTGGGGGGAGAAGGACCGGGTGGTGGGGACCGAGGCGGCCGAGGAGTACCGCCGCGCGCTCCCCCACGCGCAGTTCGTGATGATGAAGGACACCGGGCACGTCCCGATGATCGAGCGCCCGCGGGAGTTCAACGAGCTGCTGGAAAAGTTCCTGGCGTCCTTGGCGCGGGGCGAGTCCGAGCCGTCGGTGAGCTCCGTCAGCCGGTGACGGCGCCGGCGGCGGCGCTGGACACGAGCTTGGCGTACTTGGCCATCGCGCCGGTCTCGTAGGCGGGCGGCGGAGGCTGGTAGTCCGCGACGCGCTGCGCGATCGTCGCGTCGTCGAGGTCGACGTCCAGGCGCCGCGCGTCCACGTCGATCGTGATCTCGTCGCCGTCGCGGACGGCGGCGATGGGGCCGCCGCGCACGGCCTCGGGGGCCACGTGGCCCGCCATGAAGCCGTGAGTGGCGCCGGAGAAGCGCCCGTCGGTCAGCAGCGCCACCTCCTCCCCCAGCCCCTCGCCGACCAGCGCCGCGGTGACGGCGAGCATCTCGCGCATCCCCGGTCCGCCGGCCGGGCCCTCGTTGCGGATGACCACGACGTCGCCGGGCCGGATGCCCTTGGCGGTGACGGCGGCCATCGCCGCCTCCTCGGACTCGAAGACGCGGGCCGGGCCGGTGTGATGTGTGCGCTCGTGGCCGGCCAGCTTGACCACGCAGCCCTCGGGGGCCAGGTTGCCCCGCAGGATGGCCAGCCCGCCGGTGGGCTTGATCGGGTCGCTCAGGGGACGGACGACCTCCTGGCCGTCGGCCTCCCGCGCCTCGGCGGCGTGCTCGCCGATCGTGCGGCCGGTGACGGTGGGCGCGTCCGCGTGGAGCAGGCCGGCCTCCTGGAGGCGCTGGGCCAGCACCATCATGCCGCCGGCGCGGTAGAGGTCGGCGGCGACGAAGCGCCCGCCGGGCTTGAGGTCGGCGAGCAGCGGCGTGCCGGACGCGATGCGGTCGAAGTCGTCGATGTCCAGGGGCACGCCCGCCTCGCGCGCCACGGCCAGGAGGTGCAGGACCGCGTTGGTGGAGCCGCCGCTGGACGCCACGGCCGCGATCGCGTTCTCCAGGGAGTCCTTGGTGATGACGTCGGACGGGCGCTGGCCGCGGGCCAGGACGTCCATGACCAGCTTGCCCGCCTCCACGGCCACTCCCGCCTTGGTCGGGTCCTCGGCCGGGACCATCGCCGCGCCGACGGGGCTGATCCCCATGACCTCGAAGGCCATGGCCATGGTGTTGGCGGTGAACTGCCCGCCGCACGCGCCCACGCCCGGGGAGGCGGCGTGCTCGAGCTCAGAGAGCTCCTCGTCGGTCATGGTGCCGGCCGCGTGAGCGCCGACGGCCTCGAAGACGTCCTGGATCGTCACGTCGTGCCCGTTGTATGTGCCGGGGAGGATCGAGCCGCCGTAGAGCATCAGGCTGGGCACGTCCAGGCGGGCCAGCGCCATGACCGTGCCGGGAATGGTCTTGTCGCATCCGCTCAGCGCGACGACAGCGTCGAACAGGTAGCCCCGCGCGGTGATCTCGATGGAGTCGGCGATGACCTCGCGCGAGACCAGGCTGGTCTTCATCCCGCTCGTGCCCATCGTGATGCCGTCGGAGATGGCGATGGTGTTGAACTCCATCGGCGTGCCGCCGGCGGCGCGGATGCCCTCCTTGACCTTGGCGGCGAGCGCGCGCAGGTGGAAGTTGCAGGGCATGGCCTCGATCCAGGTCGAGGCCACGCCGACGATGGGCTTGCTCAGCGCCTCGTCGTCGAAGCCGATGCCGTAGAGGTAGGAGCGCGCCGCGGCGCGGTCCGGGCCCTCAGTCAGTGCCCGGGAGTTGTGCTTGAGATCGAAGGTCGTTGTCGCCATCGGGCGCCGAAGCGTACCGACGCCGTTCCCACTCGCTCAGGCGCCACAGGTCGCGGCGGACCGCCCTCGGGTCGACCTGGCGGCCGGGCATGTGGAGGTTGGCGATCCGCAGCAGGCGGGCCTCGTCGCCGGTCAGCGCCATCCACTTGGCCAGGACGTCGTCGGACTCGGGGAGCCGCGGGCTGCCGTAGGGGCGGGTCTCGTCGGGGAACTCGACGCAGTACTCGTTGAGCAGCTCGCGCGTCTGCGGCAGGTAGCCGACGATCGGCTTGTGGGGATAGATCAGGTAGGCGTAGGGCGGGTGGCCGCCGCGGTCGGCGCGGCCCCAGACGCGAATGAAGCCGAGGTCGCGGTACATCGCCCACTCCTCGTCGTTCACGCAGGACCGCAGGAGCTCGCGGGCGCGCTGCTCGGCTCGGCGCTCGCGGCCGGGGTCGTAGCCGGTGGGGTCGGCGGGCGCCTTGGCGCGGCGGGCGCGGTGGCGCTCGTAGGCCTCCTTGACGGAGGGCGCCATCAGGTCGGCCAGCAGCGCCACGATCACGACCGAGGTGGCGACGATGGCCAGGAGCATGGCCGGCTAGCCGGCCCCGCCCGGGGCCCCACCCGCCGCGCGCGGGAAGAAGATCACGCGGTCGGCGTCGCGGGGGATCTGGCCGAACTCCTTGACGATCTCAGCCTCGCGCCGACCGTCGCCGGGATCCGTCGGGACCGCCGCCCACATTCCCTCGTCCAGCTGCTTCCGGAAGGCCTCGATGAGCTCGCGCTCCTGCTCGGCGACGTCCGGATCGCCCTCGGCGATCAGCACCTCGCCATGCCCTGGCTTCATCCGCAGGAACCTCATCCCACCCGGAATCATGACACCGGGTGCGCTTCGCGTGGTCAGCCGACGCGGACGCCGAGGCCCAGGGCGTTGACCGGACCCGGCCCGCGGCCGACGTCGCGCAGGCCGTCGCGGACGGCCTCGGCGGCGATCGACTTGGCGCGGCGGGCCGCTTCGAGCGGCTCGTGGCCGAGCGCCAGGTGGGCGGCGAGGGCGGCGGAGTGGGTGCAGCCGGACCCGTGGGCGGCGCCGCCGGGATGACGCTCGCCGGGGATCTCGGTGAGGGTCTCGCCGTCGTAGAACACGTCGGTCGCCTCCTCGCGGTGCCCGCCGGTGACGACGACGTTCGCCGGACCGAGCGCGTGCACCGCGCGGGCGAGCTCGCGGGCGCCGGTGTCGGCGGGGACGCCGGCCAGGCGGGCGGCCTCGGGCACGTTCGGGGTGACCACGGTCGCGCGCGGAAGGATCCGGGTGGCGAGTGCGCCCCGGGCGGCGGGGTCCAGGAGGTCCGCGCCCGACTCGGCGACCATGACCGGGTCCACGACGACGGGGGTCCCGGGCACGAGGAGGTCCAGGGCGGCGACGACCGCCTCGATCGTCGCCTCGTCGCCGAGCATCCCGGTCTTCACCGCGTCGACGCCGATGTCGTCGACGAGCGCGGCCACCTGGGCGACGATCACCTCGGGGCGAACGGCCTGCACGGCCGTGACGCCCACGGTGTTCTGCGCCGTGATCGCCGTCACGGCGGTCATTCCGTGCACGCCGCAGCGGGCGAACGCCTTGAGGTCGGCCTGGATGCCGGCCCCGCCGCCGGAATCGGAGCCGGCGATGGAGAGGACGCGCGGTGTGCGGTCTTCGGCCATGTCGCGCATGATGGCAATCCGGGCCGCTCAGCCGAGGGCCATCCAGGCTCCGCCCGGCGCGCGGCGCACGAGGCCGCGCAGCTCCAGCTCGGCCAGTGTCGCCATGACCTCGGGCGGGCGCCGGCCGGGGGCGGTGGCCAGCTGGGCCACCGTGCCGCGGCCCTCGCGGACGGCCTCGAGGATGCGGGCCATATCCGGCGGCAGGTCCGGGTCGGGAGCCACCGCCACGGTCCGGCCACCGGCGCCGAACAGGAGGTCGAGGACCGCCTGTGCGCCGTCCACGAGATGCGCGCCGTCTCGCAACAGGGCGTTCGGGCCGCCGGCCAGCGGCGATGTGACCTGGCCGGGGACCGCCCCGACGTCGCGTCCCAGGTCGCGAGCCGCACGCGCTGTGATCAGGGCGCCCGAGCCGGGGCCCGCCTCGATGACCACGGTGAGGGCCGCGAGCGCGGCGATGAGGCGGTTGCGGGCGGGGAAGGTCCAGCGCCGCGGCCGGAACCCGGGCGGCAGCTCGGAAACGACCGCGGCGTCGTCGCCCAGCCGCGCGTGCAGCGACCGCTTAGTCGCCGGGTACGGCACGTCGGCCCCGCTCCCCAGGACGGCCACCGTCCGCCCGCCGGCCTCCAGCGCGCCGTCGTGGGCGGCGGAGTCCACGCCCATCGCCATCCCGCTCACGACCGTGACGCCCGCGGCGGACAGGCCACGGCCGAGCGAGCGGGCGACCTCGAGGCCGTAGCCGGAGGCCCGCCGGGCCCCGACGATGGCGACGGCCGGACCGTCGAGGAGCTCGGCGAGACGATCCGCTCCGCGGCCGAACAGCACCGCGGGCGGGCCGGCGAGGTCGCGCAGAGCCGCCGGGTAGCCGGCATCGTGCCGGCAGGCGGCGGACAGCCCGGCCGCCGCCACCGCGCCGCGCTCTTCCGCCGCATCGACCGCCTCGTGGCGCCGGAGCGCCGCCGCCCGCGGCGCTCCCTCGGGCACCAGACCTTCGATCAGCTCCACATCGCGCAGAGCGAACACCTCGTCCATCAGGCCCCGCTCCGCGTGCAGGTGGTCGAGATGCCCGGCGAGGTCGGCCACGAGCCGGGCGCGACGCAGACACCGCGCGCACGCGTTCACGCCGGATCGCCTCGATGCCCGGCCGTCATCTCGCGCGAGCGCGTCCTCATGCGGCGCGGGCGAGGCCGAGGCGGTCCTGACGCAGGGCCAGCGCGGTGGCGACGTGGGTGCGCTCGACCGGGTCGCTCCCCGCCAGGTCGGCCACCGTTCGGGCGACGCGCAGGACGCGCTGCATTCCCCGCGCGCTCAGCGCCTCGTTGTCGTAGGCGGCGCGCAGACCGGCCTGCGCGTCGGAGGTGAGCGCGGCGAGCCGGCGGGCCACGCGACCGTCCATCTGCGCGTTGGAGGCGAACCCGGTCCCGGCGAACCGGCGCCCCTGGCGCTCGCGGGCGGCGGTCACGCGGGCGCGCACCTCCTCCGAGCGGGGCGGGTCCACGCGGGTCAGGTTCGGCGCCGGTGGCCGCTCGAGCGTGCACAGCAGGTCGAAGCGGTCGAGCAGCGCGCCGCTCAGCCGCCGCCGGTAGCGGGCGACGTCGGCCTCCGTGCAGCGACAGCGCCCCCGGTCCCCGGCGTGGCCGCACGGGCACGGATTGGTCGCGGCCACCAGCATGAAGCGCGTCGGGAACACCCGCGCCTGCTGCCCCCGCACGATCGTCGAGACGCCGTCCTCCAGCGGCTGTCGCAGCGCCTCCAGGCTGGAGCGCGGGAACTCCGAGAGCTCGTCGAGGAACAGGACGCCGTGGTGAGCGAGGCTCGCCTCGCCGGGCGCGGGCCGCGCGCCGCCGCCCACGAGCCCGGAGGGCGAGATGGTGTGGTGCGGCGCGCGGAACGGTCGTTGAATGAGGAGCCTGCCGCCCCGGTGCAGCCCGGCGACCGAGTAGATCCGAGTCACCTCGAGTGCCTCCTCGCGCGACAGCGCCGGCAGGATCCCCGGCAGTCGGCGCGCCAGCATCGTCTTGCCAACGCCGGGCGGACCCTCGAGCAGGAGGTGGTGACCGCCCGCGGCGGCGATCTCCATCGCGGTCATCGCCTCGGCCTGGCCGCTGACCTCGGCCAGGTCAACCCCGGCGTCGGGGGCCGGCTCGGGCGGCTCCGCGTCGTCGTCCGCCGCGACGGGCTCGGGCGCGCGCTCGCCGTTGAGGACCTCCACCGCCCTCCGCAGAGTCGCCGCGGGCGCGACGCGCACGCCGTCCACGAGCGCCGCCTCCGGCCCGCACGCGACCGGGACGACGAGCCCGTCCAGCCCGCAGCGCCGCACGCCCTCCGCAACCGCGAGGGTTCCGCGCCCCGGCCGCAGCTCCCCGCCCAGAGACAGCTCGCCGAACACCGCCCACCCGGCCAGGCCGTCCCCGTCCAGCTGGGCGCTGGCGGCCAGGACGCCTATGGCCAGAGCGAGGTCGAACCCCGGCCCCACCTTCCGCAGGTATGCGGGCGCGAGGTTGGCGGTGATCCGCCGCTGGGGGAACTCGAAGCCGGAGTTCAGGATCGCCGAGCGCACCCGCTCGCGCGCCTCGCGCACGGCGATGTCGGCGAGGCCGACCACGCGAAACGCCGGCAGCCCGGGGCGGACGTCGACCTCCACGGAGACCCGGCGCGACTCCAGCCCGTCGATCGCGAATGTGGTGACACGTGCGAGCATCGGGCGACGACGCTAGGGCGGCGAGCGTGACGGAACACGCTCGAAACGCGCCGATTCGCCCGCGCGGACTTTCGTTGCGGAGCGGTCCTGTTCCGCGCGCCCCGGGCACCTAGCGTCGCCGGCCGTGTCAGCCGACCCCCGTCACCGTCTCGGCCGCGCCGGCGAGGACGCCGCGGCCGCCCACCTGGAGCGCCTCGGCCTCGATGTCCTCGCGCGCAACCACCGCACCCGCTTCGGCGAGCTCGACGTGATCGCCTACGACGGCGAGACGCTGGTGTTCTGCGAGGTCAAGACCGGCCGCGCCGGCGCGGCGACGAAGCCCCTGGACAGCCTGTCGGAGACCAAGCGCGCCCAGGTCCGCCGGATGGCCGCGGCCTGGCTCGCGGAGACGACCGACCGCCCCCGCGCCACCGAGCTGCGCTTCGACGCCATCTGCATCACCTTCGACGCCCGCAACCGCCTCATCGCCCTCGACCACCTGGAGGGCGCGTTCTGAGTCCGGCCACGACGTACGAGGTGCTGCCGGATGTCTTCGATGTGCGCCTGATTCCCGTGGCGTACGGGATCGGATTCGTGGGCGGGGTCCTGTTCGCGGTCGTTCAGTCGCTGCGGCGAGGTACGGCGTTGGCGGATGAGTCGCGCGAGCTGCCGCTCCTCACCGGACTTCTGCTCGCGCTGGTTTACCTCGCGTACTTGGCTGGCCGACTACTATCAGTATCGTGACCCCGTTCCGCCTACGCCTCCTGATCGGTGTCGTGCTCATCGTGCCGGCCGTGGTGCTGACCTCCGTGGCGGAGACCGCGTTCCGGCTCGGTCCGAACGCCACCTTTGCGCTCCTCATGGCGCTCGGGTTCGTCGCGGCGCTCGGCGCGGACTCGATCGCCCGGGCGCGTGAGACCAGGGCCGGCGCGCGCCGGCGGCGCTAGAGCAGCTCTGCGTCCGCGGCCAGGCCGAGCTGCTGATAGGCCAGGCTCTGGAAGGACATGCGGTGGAGGGGTGAGACGCCCTGGGCGAGGATCGCGGCGCGGTGCTCGGGTGTGGCGTACCCGACGTGGGTGGCGAAGTCCCAGCCCGGGTGCAGGGCGTCGGCGCGGCGCATGTAGCGGTCCCGAGTGACCTTGGCGAGGATCGAGGCGGCGGCGATCGCGGCCGAGCGGGCGTCGCCGCTGATGACCGCGCGCTGGTCGTGGCCCGTGGCGGGCACCGGGAAGCCGTCGGACAGGCACAGGGTGCCCGGCACGGCGACCCGCCCGAGCGCGTCTGACAGGGCCCGGAGGTTGGTCTTGTGCAGGCCGCGCGCGTCGATTCCGCGCACGCAGCGCGACACGATCGCCACGCGGGAGGCGCAGCGCATGACGATGGGATACAGCGCCTCGCGCCCCTCCGGCGTCTGCTGCTTGGAGTCGTTCAGCGCGGTGAGCGCGCGGACCTCGCGCAGCCCCACCCGCTCGTAGTCGAACAGCACCGCCGCGGCGACGAGCGGGCCCGCCAGGCAGCCGCGCCCCGCCTCGTCGGCGCCGGCCACGAACCGGGCGCCGAGGTCGCGGTCGAACCGGAACAGCCGCCGGGCCGTCGACCGGCCCCGCTTGTTCCGTCTAGAGGAGCCCGATCCGCTTGGGCGGCCAGTAGGTGGCGAAGGCTCCACCGATGATCCACTTCTTCGGGACGGGTCCCCAGAACCGGCTGTCGTCGGAGGAGCCACGGTTGTCGCCCATCATGAACCAGTGGCCGGGCGGAATGACGATCGTCTTGGGGAAGTCGCAGCCGCCGCCGCCCGCGCACTCGCGGATGAACGGCTCCTTCGCGCGCTTTCCGTTGCGGATTACGTGGCCGCCGGCGATGGAGATCCGGTCGCCGGGAGCCCCGACGACGCGCTTGATGAAGTTCTGGGAGGACCGGTCGCCGCCCGGCGTGTCGCAGGCCTGGGGGTGGCCGTCGCCCTGGTTGGGGCTCCCGCACTGCTGGCCGGTCCCGTTGGTCGCCAGGGCGGGCGGATGGAACACCATGACGTTGCCCACCTCGGGGTCCGAGAAACGGTTGCCGATGCGGTTGACGAGCACGCGCTGGCCGACGTCGAGCGTCGGCTCCATCGACTCCGACGGGATCCGGTAGGGCTTCACGAGGAAGGCCTGGATCCCCAGGGCGAGGCCGAGGGCCGTCGCCACGATCAGGACCAGCTCGACCAGGGAGCCAGCGCCGGAACGCTTCTTCTTGGTCGCGCTCACCCGGCCGGCTCGTCGTCGCCGGCCTCGCCGGCGGCAGAGTCATCGGCGGCGGGCTCCTCGCCGGCGGCAGAGTCGCCGCCCGGCGGAGCGTCCGCCCCGCCCTTGACCTCCTCGTCGGCGGTCGCCTTGGCCTCGGAGTCGGCCGGCACGTCGTCGGCCGGCTCGGCGGCGGCTTCCTCGGGCGGCTCGACGGGCGGGGCCTCGCCGGTGGACTCGGGGGCGTCGGCCGCGGAGATGCCCTCGGCGTCGACCGCCTCGCCGGGCTCGGGCTCCGGCTCGGGCTCGGGCGGCGCGTGCAGCAGGCCGCCCTCGACGACCTCCTCGGCGCCCGTCCCGCGGCGCTCGCGCACGCGGGCGCGCTTGCCCACGCGGCCTCGCAGGTAGTAGAGCTTGGCCCGGCGCACGTCGCCGCGCGCGGCCACCTCGATGCGCTCGATCTTCGGCGAGTGCAGGGGGAACGTGCGCTCCACCCCGACGCCGAACGACTGCTTGCGCACGGTGAACGTCTCGCGCACGCCGTGGCCCTGGCGCTTGAGCACCACGCCCTCGAACACCTGCGTGCGGCGGCGGGTGCCCTCGACCACCTGGAAGTGGACGCGGACGCGGTCGCCGGGCTGGAAGGCGGGAACCCTCCGAAGCTGGGCCCGCTCGAGGCTGTCGATGACGGTGCTCATGGCAAAGAAAAGCGCGCGGCCCGGCGAAGAACGGGCCGTCGCGACGCCCGCCATGGTAGCTCAGGCCTCGCTCCGGCGGCGGCTCTGCTCGCGCCGCCACTCCCGGATCCGCTCGTGGTGGCCCGACAGCAGCACCTCCGGCACGTCCCACCCCCGGTAGGACGCGGGCCGCGTGTAGTGCGGGTACTCCGGCGCCCCCTCCAGCGCCGGGCTGAACGACTCCTCCACCGCGGAATCCTCATGGCCCAGCGCCCCCGGCAGCTTTCGCGTCACCGCGTCCAGCAGGACCATCGCCGGCAGCTCGCCACCCGCGAGCACGTAGCGCCCGATCGACACGGCGTCGGTGGCCAGGTGCGAGACCACGCGCTCGTCGAAGCCCTCGTAGCGGCCGGAGAGCAGCGTCAGGGCGGGCTCGGCCGCCAGCTCGGCGGCCAGCGCGTCGTCGAGGACGCGCCCCGAGGCGGTCAGCGCGACCACGCGGCGCTCGCCGCGCAGCTCCTGCGAGTCGCGCCCGTAGAAGCCCTGGAGGGCCGCGTCCACCACGTCGACGCGCAGGACCATCCCCGCCCCGCCCCCGAACGGCGTGTCGTCGACCTGGCGCGCGGTCAGGGTCGAGTAGTCGCGATAGGAGGCCAGGCGCACCGACGAGCCGCCGGCCAGCGCGTTCGTCACGTGGCGCTGGCCCAGGAACCAGTCGAAGGCCTCCGGAAACAGCGTGAAGACGTCGACGTCCATCCCTACGCACCGCCCTCGACGAAGCCCATGTCCACGTCGACGCGCTTCGCGCCGACGTCCACGGAGCGCACCGCGTCGCGGACCAATGGGACCAGCACCGTGTCGCCATCGCGCGCGACCTCCAGGACGTCGCAGGACGGCAGGCCGCTCACCGCCGTGACGACCCCGACGGGTACGGAGCCGTCAACCACCCGGCAGCCGACCAGGTCGTCGGGCCACCACTCGTCGGGACCCAGCGACGGCAGGTCGGTCCGGGGAACCAGGAGGGCCTCGCCGCGCAGCGCCTCCACCTCGGTGCGCGAGGTGGTGTCCGCGAGGCGGACGATCGGGCGATCGTCGGTCCCTGCCCGGCGAACGATCTCGCGTGTGCGCCCGGCCACCAGGACGGCCCGGCCCGTGACCAGGAGGTCGGAGCGGGGGCGGGTCACGTAGAAGGACCCGTCCAGCCCATGGGCCCGTCCGACGTGTCCGATGTCCAGGTGCTCAGTCGACGATGTCGACGAGGACACGGCGCTGCTCCTTGACCGCGGCCGCCTTGAGCAGCGTCCGCAGCGCCTGAGCGGTGCGGCCGCCGCGGCCGATCACCTTGCCGTAGTCCTCGTCGCCCACAGCGAGCTCGAGCACGACGGTGCCATCCTCCTCGTCAAAGCGCTCGACCTGGACCGCGTCGGGGTCGTCCACGAGCGCCCGGGCCAGATACGCGAGCAGCTCGTCCACCGCGAAGGGCCTAGGAGGAGATGCCCTGCGTGCGCAGGAGCTTGCGCACGGTCCCGGTGGGCTGCGCGCCCCGGGCCAGCCAGTCGCGCACGCGGTCCTCGTCGATCACGATCGTCGAGGGGTCGGTCTGCGGGTTGTAGCGGCCGACGGTCTCGATGATCCGACCGTCGCGCGGGGAGCGCTGGTCGGCGACGACGACGCGCCAGATCGGATCCTTCTTGCCGCCCACGCGGGTGAGCCTGAGTCGTACGGACATGCGGCCCGGCAGGTTAGCGGAGCCGACCCGCCGTCAGCGGTTGCGTGCGAGGTGTCAGCCGTCCGAGCCCGGCGTCTCCGACGCGGAGGTAACAACCGGAGCCGCGCCAGGCGGGCGAGCAGGAGTCACGGGGGTTCCCGTCGACGGGTCGAGTGCAGGCTGCGTAATCGCCGTGGCCTGGGGGGGCGGACCGGCTGGGTCCTGGGCCGGCGTGAGAGCGCCCTCCTTGATCTCGCGCGGCGGTTCCACGACACGCGGGCGACCGTTGCTCCTGGACATGGTCAGGATTCTACCTTCGCGGCGGGCGGATCCAACGCCTGGACCGCGCGGATGTCGCGCGCGGTGATCCAGATCCCCCGCGCGGGGCGAATGGGCTCCACGAGGTTGTGTGGGAATGCGGGGCTGACCGTCCAGACCTCCTGGAGGTACAGGTTGTGCTCGCTGGGCGACTGACCGACCGCGGACCGCTTCCCGAACTTCCCCCCGACGAGACGCGGGCGGTCGGAGGAGATGGTTTCGAGCTCGACGAGCAGCCAGGCGCCGCGGCGAACGAGTTGCGGGAAGAGGTAGTCCCACGCGTCCCGCGCGTCGCGGCCGCCAAGCACCCGCTGGAAAGTCGACACCGGCCCTTCGCGCGCCTCCGCCCGGCGCAGGTATGTGTTCAGCGCAAGGCCGGCGAGAACGGGCGCGCCGATCACCACCCCGGCCACGTACGCGAGCAGCGCGTTGACGTGGTCGGTCCAGTCCGCCACGGAGCCGACGCGCAGCGCCAACCACCGGGTCCACCACGCGAACGCGACGTGCAGGAGCAGGGCATAGAACAGCGCGCGGAGCACCAGCTCCAGATCGCTCTCGGACGCGCGAGCGCGACCGCTCTTGGCTAGCTCTGCGACTGTGAATCCGGGGAGCAGCAGCGCGATCGTCGAAGCGACTCCCGCCACGGTGGTGAGCATGGCCTTACGGTAAACCCACGACCCCGCGCGATCGGTTTCGGCGCGGGCCGCGACGAGGCTACGTCACCCGGACGATGCGATCTACGCCTGGCTTGTCACATAAAGCGGCTCGGCTAGCGCCCGCCGGCCTGGCGCATCAGCGCGCCCAGGTCGGGCATCTTGCCCGTGCTCATCTGCTTCATGAGCTTGCGCATCTGGCCGAACTGCTTGACCAGCTGGTTGACCTGCTGGACGTCGGTGCCCGACCCGCGGGCGATCCGCAGGCGGCGCGAGCCCTTGATGAGCTCGGGCCGGCGGCGCTCCTCCGGCGTCATCGACAGGATGATCGCCTCCAGGCGGTCGACCTCCCTCTCGTCCACCTTCACCCCGCGCAGCTCCTTGGCCGCGCTGAAGCCGGGGACCATCCCGAGCAGGTTGGTCAGCGGCCCCATCTTGCGCACCTGCTTGAGCTGGGAGAGGAAGTCCTCCAGCGTGAACTCGGCCTTGCGCATCTTGCGCTCCAGCTCGGCCGCCTGGTCCTCGTCGAACTGCGACTCGGCCTTCTCGATGAAGGTCAGCACGTCGCCCATCCCCAGGATCCGCTGGGCCATGCGGTCGGGGTGGAAGCGCTCGAACTGGTCGAGCTTCTCGCCGGTGGACGCGTAGAGGACCGGCTTGCCGGTGACCGCCTTGACGGACAGCGCCGCGCCGCCGCGAGCGTCGCCGTCGAGCTTGGTCATCACCACGCCGTCGAACGCGACCGTCTCGGCGAACCGCTCGGCCACGTTGACGGCGTCCTGGCCGGTCATGGCGTCGACGACGAGCAGGATCGAGTGGGGCTTGATCGCCTTGCGCACGTCGGCCAGCTCGCGCATGAGCTCCTCGTCCACGTGCAGCCGCCCGCTCGTGTCGACGATGAGCACGTCCTTGCCCTCGCGCTCGGCGCGCTCGCGGGCCCAGCGGGCGATCTCGACCGGGTCGGCGTCGGTGCCCCGCTCGTAGACGTCCGCCCCGGCCCGCTCGCCCATGGTCACCAGCTGCTCGACCGCGGCGGGGCGGTAGACGTCGCAGGCCGCCAGGGCGACGGCCGACCCGTGCTCGGTGCGCAGGTGGCGCGCCAGCTTGGCCGCGGCGGTCGTCTTGCCCGATCCCTGGAGGCCCGCGAGGAGCACGACCGTGGGCGGTCGCGGGGAGAACGCGATGTCGCGGCCCGACCCGCCCATCAGCGCCGCCAGCTCCTCGTTGACGATCTTGACCACCTGCTGGCCGGGATTGAGGTGGCCGACCACGTCCTCGCTCAGGCAGCGCTCCTTCACCGTGGCGGTGAAGGCCTTGACCACCTTGAAGTTGACGTCGGCCTCCAGCAGCGCGAGGCGGATCTCGCGCATGGCCGCGTTGACGTCGTCCTCGGTCAGCGTCCCGCGTTCGCGGACGCCAGCCAGCGTGTCCTGCAACTTCTCCGAGAGGGCGTCGAACATCCGCCCCGCAGGCTACCTATGCCAGTCCGGCTTCCCGCAGAGCGACGACCCGGCCCTCGCGGACCGTCAACACGTGGGCCAGCGGGCCGTCGGCGGTGTCGACCAGCACGAGCACCTCGCCGTCGTCCTGCTCGCGGACCTCCTCCACCCGCCACGAGGCCATCCCCGGGCCCAGGAGCGCGGCGAAGCGCTCTTGCACGTCGGGCTCGCACATGGCGAGCAGCGTCTGGAAGTCGCCCTGGGACAGCGCCTCGTAGCCGCGGCGGACCAGCTCGACGTCCTCCGCGGCCACTACGGGCGCGGCGGCTCGACCGGCGGGGGCGGCGGGCCGTTGCCCGCGGCGCCCGGCGCCCCGGCTGAGCCGAAGCGCTCGGCCAGGCCGCCCAGCGCCTGCGAGAACTCGCTGGGGATGACGAAGATCTTGTTCGCCTCGCCCCGCGCCAGCTGGGGCAGCATCTGGAGGTACTGGTAGCTGAGCAGCTCGCGGTCGGGCTTGCCCTGGTGGATCGCCTCGAAGACCTGCCCGATCGCCTTGGACTCGCCCTCGGCCCGCAGGATCGCCGCCTCCTTGGCGCCCTCGGCGCGCAGGACGGCCGAGGTCTTCTCGCCCTCGGCGGTGAGGATCTGCGACTGCTTGACGCCCTCCGCGTTGAGGATGGCGGCGCGGCGGTCGCGCTCGGCGCGCATCTGCTTCTCCATCGCCTCCTGGATCGAGCCGGGCGGGTCGATCGCCTTGATCTCCACCCGGTTGACGCGGATCCCCCACCGGCCCGTGGCCTCGTCCAGCACGACGCGCAGCGCGGCGTTGATCTGGTCGCGCGAGGTCAGGGTCTCCTCCAGCGTCATGCCGCCGATCACGTTTCGCAGGGTCGTGACCGTCAGCTGCTCGATGGCCTGGAGCGGGTTCGCCACCTCGTAGGTCACCGACTTGGGGTCGGTGATCGTGAAGTAGAGGACCGAGTCGATGTGGACGGTGACGTTGTCCTCGGTGATCGTCGGCTGGGGGGCGAACGACACCACCTGCTCGCGCAGGTCGATCAGCGGCTTGAGCCGGTCCATGAACGGGACGATGATCGTCAGCCCCGGATCGGCCGTGCGGTTGTAGCGCCCGAAGCGCTCGATGATGCCCGCCTTGGCCTGCGGCACGATGCGCACGGTGCGCGCCGCGACGAAGATGAAGAACAGCGCCACCACGGCGAGGACGATGAG
The DNA here is from genome assembly GCA_033856025.1 of Solirubrobacteraceae bacterium. Taxonomy (GTDB): domain Bacteria; phylum Actinomycetota; class Thermoleophilia; order Solirubrobacterales; family Solirubrobacteraceae; genus AC-38. The sequence goes on from JAWVFQ010000004.1 coordinate 43,075, forward strand.
TCCGGCCATATCCCTCTCCTATTCGGTCACGAGCGCCGTGGCGCCCCGGATCTCCACGACCTCGACGCGTGCGCCGATGTCGTAGCTGTCGTCCTCGTCGAACGAGCGGGCCGTCCAGACCTCGCCGTTCTCGATGCGGATCGCGCCCACGGCCTCGTGGTTGTTCACGCGCTCGACCACGACGCCGCGGCGCCCGATCAGGGCCGCCGTCCCCGTGCGCAGCTGCGCCGGCATCCGGCGGTGCGAGCGGGCGATCGGACGAACCACCAGCAGGAGGACCAGCGAGGCGATGATGAAAATGCCCCAGGACAGGACCACGCCGCCGCCCGCCGCGTCCACGATCGCCGCCAGGAGCGCGCCCCCGGCGAACGGAGCCAGGAAGAAGCTCAAAGTGAGCATCTCCCCCACTGCGAGCACGATCGCCGCGATGATCCAGAAGACCCAGCCGTCCATTCCTGTTTGAGCCTACCTCAGGCCGTCGATCAGGCCGCGACGAGCGCCCGGGCGAAGTCATCCGGATCGAAGGGGCGCAGGTCCTCCAGGCGCTCGCCGATCCCGATGAGCTTGACCGGAATGCCGAGGTCGCGGGCGATGGCCAGCGCGATGCCGCCCTTGGCGGTCCCGTCGAGCTTGGTCAGGACTATCCCCGTGACCGGGACGACCTCGGCGAACAGCCTGGCCTGTCTGAGTCCGTTCTGGCCGGTCGTCGCGTCGACGGTGAGGAGCGTCTCGTGGGGGGCCCCGGGGAGCAGCTTCTCGATCACGCGAGCCACCTTGGCCAGCTCGGCCATCAGGTCGTCCTGGGTGTGCAGGCGCCCGGCGGTGTCGACGATCACGACGTCGGTCTCGCGCTCGATCCCGGCCTGGACCGCGTCGTAGGCGACGGCGCCGGGATCGGCGTCCGGCGCCCCGCGCACGAAGTCGCAGTCCGCCCGGCGCGCCCACTCCTCCAGCTGCTCCACCGCCGCCGCCCGGAACGTGTCCCCCGCGCCGATGAGCACGCTGCGCGCGAGGGTCTGGCGCAGGTGCCAGGCGAGCTTGCCGATGGAGGTCGTCTTGCCGGTCCCGTTCACGCCGACCGTGAGGATGACCGTGGGGGTGTGCCGCAGATCGATGCGGGCCTCGTCGCCCTCGCGCGGCCGCGCCTCCTGGGCGAGCAGCTCGGTCAGGCGCCCGACCAGCTGGTCGCCCTCGAGCCCCTCGCTCTCCGCCTCGCGCTCGAGGCGCTCCACGACGTCGGCCGTCGTGCGGGCGCCCACGTCGGCGTAGATCAGGGCCTCCTCGAGGCGCTCCCAGCCCTCGGCGTCCACCGGCCCGGCCAGGAGCGTGGCCTGGACCTCGTCGGTGAGCGCGGCGCGCGTCTTGCCGAGGTTCTCGCGCAGGCGGCCGAAGAAGCCGCGGCGCGCCGCCTCGGTGGCGGCCGGCTCCGCGTCGGCGGAGGCGCCGGCGGGGACGTCGCCGTCCACGATGAACACGTCCTGCCAGTCTCGGGCCATGCGGCGCGAGGCTAGCGCTCAGGCGGCCGCGGCCTCGGCGTCGGTGGCGTCCTGCGGGAGCCGGCGACTGATCACGCGGCTGATCCCGTCGTCGCCCATCGAGACGCCGTAGAGGGTGTCGGCGGCCTCCATCGTGCGCTTCTGGTGGGTGACGACGATGAACTGGGCGCGCGAGGCATGGCGGCGCAGGAGCGTGAGGAAGCGATCGATGTTGAGGTCGTCCAGCGCCGCCTCGACCTCGTCCAGGACGTAGAAGGGGCACGGGCGGGCCAGGAAGACGGCGAACAGGAACGCGAGGGCGGTCAGCGACTTCTCGCCGCCGGACAGCAGCGACAGGCGCTTCATCGCCTTGCCGGCGGGCGTCATCTCGATCTCGACGCCCAGGACGTCCTCCTCGGTCTCCTCCTGGGGCTCGGGCTCCTCGCCGTCCTCGTCGGGCGCGTCGCCGTTCTGAGCCGCCTGGCCGCCCAGGACGCGCTGGGGCGCGTCGTCCTCCTTGACCAGCCGCAGCTGGCCGCGGCCGCCCGGGAACAGCTGGCCCACGAGCTCCTCGAAGTTGGCCGCGGCGGCGTCAAACGTCGTCTCGAACGCCTCACGAATGCGGCGGTCGGTCTCGGCGATGAGGGACTGAAGCTCGCGCAGCGCGGTCTCCAGGTCGGTGCGCTGGGCCTCGAGCTCCTCAACGTGGGCGAGCGCCTCGGCGTACTCGTCCTGGGCCAGCGGGTTGACGGGGCCGAGCTGCTCGCGCCGGCGCGCCAGGCGCTCGATGCGGGCGGTCAGGGCGTCGCGCTCCTCGTCGGGCAGCGCCTCGTCGGCGGGCTGGGCCGGCAGCTCGAGACGGGCGGCCAGTCCGCGCAGCTCCTCCTCGGCCTCGCCGGCGCTCGTGCGCACCTGCTGCGCGGCGACCTCGGCGGTGGTGACGGCCTCGCCGCGCTCGCGCAGGCGCCCCTGGAGGCCGGCCTCGCCGTGGGCGTGGCCGCGCAGCGTGGCCGCGAGCTCCTCGCCCGACGCGCGGTCGGCCTGGAGCTCGGCGTCGAGGCGCGCGACGTGCTCGGCCAGCGCCGCCTCCAGGGTCTCCAGCGCGGTCGTGACGCGCTCGGCCTGGGGGATCAGGGCGTCGGTGGCCTCCAGGTTGCTGCGCGTGGCGGCGAGGCGCTCGGCGTGGGCCTCGCGCGCCCGGGCGGCCTGGTCGGCCAGGCGGCGCTCGGCGGCCAGGGCGGCGGCCACCTCGGCGCGGCGGATCCCGGCCGGTCCCTCGTCGGGCGCGGCGCGACGCTGCTCGATGAGCCACTCCGCCCGCCGGACCTCCTCCGCGGCGGCGTCGCGGTCGCGGATCCGCGCCCGCAGGTCGCGATCCGCCTCGGCACGGGCGTCGTCGGCCGCGGCGACGGCCTGAGCCGCGGCCTCGACCGCCTCGCGCGCGGTCACCTCGGCCCCGGCGGCGCCCTCGGTGGCCGCGATCATCTCGTCGCGCCGGTGGCGCTCGGACAGGACGCGCTCCTCCCCGCCCTCCGGCGCCTGGCGCAGCTCCCGCCACGCCCCGAACCACGCGCGCCCCGAGCGGGTGACGGCGATGCCGGCGAAGCCCGGCGCGAGCGTGTCGAAGCCGTCGACCACCCAGGCGTCGCGCAGCAGCGCGCGCGCGAGGGTGACGGCGGCGCCATCGCCGCGGAGCTTCTCCGCGAGCGGTGTGGCGTTCGGCGCCGGCGCCGTCGCGGTCCCGGCGCCGGGAACGGCGGCTGGTGAGGGGGGCGAGGGAGCCGCCGCGGACGGCAGATCTCGGCCGTCCGCCTCACGCGGTCGCCAATTTGCATGCTCATCGTGCATTTTGGCGACGGCGGGGTCTGTCGGACCGGCGACGAGGGCGGCTCCGCCGTCGGGGCCGGTGGCGTCGAGGAGGGTCGTTCCGGCGGCGAGGTCGGGGACGACAGCGGCGCGCAGGCGGCCGCCGAGGGCGGCCGCGAGGGCGCGCTCGTAGCCGGGCTCGACGTCGAGGGAGTCGGCGAGCGTGGGCTCTCCGCCCGGGGCGGCCTGGGCACGCAGGAAGTGGTTGACGGCGGCGAGCTCGGCGCCGATCCGGGCGGACTCGCGGCGGGCGGCCTCCACCGCGGCCTCGGCGCGGCCGCGCTCCACGCGCGCGGCCTCCGCGGCGGACTCGGCGCCGGACAGGGCCGCCTGGCGCTCCGACACGGCGCCGTCGGCCGCGGCGACGGCCTCGCGTGCCGCGGACAGGCGCTCGGCGAGCTCGGAAACCTGGCGCTCGACCTCGGCGGAGCGTTCGGCGTCGAGCCCGGAGAGCTCGGCCTCCAGCGCGGCGATCCGCGCCTCCGGACCGAGCTCGGCGGAGGGGACCGGCCCGTCCGAGGCGTCCCGCTCGAAGCCGGGCCCGTCGGGGCCGCCCGGCGTCTCGTGGCCGGGGCGCTCGGTCTCCAGCGCCTCGATGCGGGTGCGCAGGAGGGATGCCCGGTCGCTCAGCGAGGCGGCCGATGCCCGGGCCTGCTCCAGGCGCAGTCCCGTCCGCTCGTGGGCCGAGCGCGCCGCGAACGCGCGCGACGACAGCCGCTCGCGCTCCTCGGAGCGCCGCGACAGGGCCTCCTCGGCCTGCTCGCGCGCCCGGGCGACCCCCGCGAGCTCGGACTCCACCTCGTCGCGCGCCGCCCGCGCCGCCGCCGCCGCGGCCTCGGCCTCGGCGAGCGCCGCGCGGCCCGAGCGCACCGCGTCGCGCGCCAGCTCCCAGCGCGCCTCGACGGACTGGCGCTCCAGGCGCTCGTGCAGCTCGGCCGCCTCGGCCTGGCGCTTGAGCGGGCGCAGCCGCGAGCGCGACTCGCGCTCGACGTCGAGGGACCGGTCCAGGTTGTCCTGCGTGCGCTCGAGCTTGAGCTGGGCGCGGCGCCGGCGCTTGCGGTGCTTGCCCAGGCCGGCGGCCTCCTCGATCAGCAGGCGGCGGTCGCGCGGCTTGGAGGTGACGATCGCCTCCACGCGGCCCTGGGACACGACGGAGTGCATCTCCTTGCCCAGCCCGGTGTCCGACAGCGCCTCGAGCACGTCGACCAGCCGGCAGCGCGCGCCGTTGAGCCGGTACTCGCCCTCGCCGTTGCGGTCCAGGCGCCGGGAGATCGCGATCTCGGAGAACTCCGCGCCGGCCGCTCCGTCGCAGTTGTCGATCACCAGCTCCACCTCCGCGGAGCCGCGCGCCTGCTGGCCCCGCGCGCCGCCGAAGATCACGTCCTGCATCGACTGCCCGCGGACCGCCAGCGGCGACTGCTCGCCCAGCGCCCACAGGATCGCGTCGGTCACGTTGGACTTGCCGGACCCGTTGGGGCCGACGATCACCGACACGCCCGGCGCGAACTCCAGCCGCGTGCGGTCGGGGAACGACTTGAAACCCTTGAGCGTGACCGACTTCAGGTGCATGTCAGCCTTCAGCCGCCTCGAGCGCCTCGGCGGCCGCCAGCTGCTCGGCCTCCTTCTTGGACCGCCCGCGGCCCCGGCCCACCTCCGCGTCCTCGACGCGCGCGACCACCTCGAAGCGCCGGTCGTGGGCCGGCCCCTCCTCGGCCACCACGTCGTAGACCACCATCTGTCCGCGGCGGGCCAGGCGCTCCTGCAGCGCCGACTTGGAGTCCTCCGGATGGGCCAGCGCCTCGTCGATGCGCTCCCGGAACGAGTCGATCACCGCGTCGCGCGTCGGCTCGAAGCCGAACTCCAGGTGGCAGGCGCCGATCAGCGCCTCGAGCACCTCGCCGGGCGCCCGGACGGTCTGGGCCAGCCGCGCCGCCGAAGCCCCGGGAGGCGCCGCGGCCTGGAGGCGCTCGGGCAGCCCCAGGTCCTCGGCCACCGCCTTGCACGCCCGCGCGGACACGGCCTGGGCGCGGATCTTGGTCAGCCAGCCCGCGCCGTAGCTCTGGGCCTCGCGGCGCGGGTAGAGGTCGTGGGAGACGGCGAGCGCGAGCACGGCGTCACCCAGGAAGGCGAGGCGCTCGTAGGACTCCGCGCCCTCCCCGCTCCACGAGGAGTGCGTGAAGACGGGCCTGACCCGGTCCGGGGGCAGCGCCTCGAGCAGCTGGTCCAGGCCGGGCAGCGCTCAGGGCCTCGGCTCGGCGGGCTGGTGGGACAGGATGTAGTCGGCGGCCGCGCCGACGGTCTGGATGCGGGGCGCCGCCTCGTCGGGGATCCGCACGCCGTAGGTGTCCTCCAGCTCCTGGACGAGCGTGTAGAGGTCCAGGGAGTCGGCGTCGAGGTCCTCCTTGAAGCGGGTCCCCTCCTGCACGCGCGCGGGCTCGAGCTCCAGCTCGTCGGCCAGGTGGTCGCGGATGAGGCCGAGGATCTCCTCGCGCGTCATGTGGTCACCGTAGCCGCGGAATCGGACGGGGCGCCGCGCAGGGCGCCGGCCGCCTCCAGGGCCTCCTGGGTCCGCTCCACGGCGCGCTCGCGGACCGCCCGCTCGGCCACCCCGATCGCCCGCGCGATGCCGGCGCGCGTGAAGCGTCCGTGGTGCACGACGCCGACCCGGCGCAGACCCAGGATGTAGGCGCCGCCGGCGGTCTCCGGGTCCAGCTCGTCGCGCAGGCCGCGCAGGGCGCCGCGCAGCAGCAGGCCGCCCGCCCTGCCGCGCAGGCTGGACTCGGCGGCGCCCCGAACGGCGCCGAACAGCGTGCTCGACACGCCCTCCATCAGCTTGAGCGCCACGTTGCCGGTGAAGCCGTCGGCGACGACCACGTCGGCCGCGCCGGTGGTCAGCGTGGTGCCCTCCACGTTGCCCACGAACTCCACGCCGTCCACGCGGCGCGCGGCGAGCTGGCGGTGCGCCTCCAGGAGATCCGGCGTGCCCTTCGTCGGCTCCTCGCCGACCGACAGAAGCGCCACCCGGGGCCGCTGCACGCCCAGGACGGCGCGCGCGAAGGCCGCGCCCATGTACGCGAACTGGACGAGGTGCTCGGGGCGCACCTCGACGTTGGCGCCCACGTCGAGGAAGAGGACCGGCGCGCCGGGGATGGGCAGCGGGACGGCCAGGGCGGGGCGGTAGATGCCGCGGGCGCGCTTGATGTTGAACAGGCTGGCCGCCACGGCGGCGCCGGTGGAGCCGCCGCAGACGAGCGCGTCGGCCTCCCCCGCCCCCACGTCGCGCGCGGCGCGGACGATCGAGGCGTCGGGCGTGCCGCGCACGGCCATGACCGGCTCGGCCGCCTTGGCGATGGACACGGGCGCGTCGACGACCGTCACCCCGTCGGGCACGTCGCCGATCTCCGCCGCCGGCCCGTAGACGACGACCCGCACGCCTTCGCTCGCGGCCAGCGCGGCGCCCGCGGCGACCTCCCCGGGACCCAGGTCCGCCCCGTTCGCGTCGACGGCGACCGTGACCGGCGCGGTCACGCCGCGCGCCTAGTGGTCGTGGTCGTGATCGTGGTCCGGCGCCACGACCTCGCGGCCCGCGTACGTTCCGCACGACGGGCACACCCGGTGGGGCAGGCGCGGGCTGTGGCACTGGGGGCACTCGTTCCAGCGCGGAGCCTCGATCTTGTGCTGCGCGCGGCGCTTGCGCGTGCGCGAGCGTGCCTGCTTCTGCTTCGGGACGGCCATGGCGACGAGTAACTTAGCCGAACGGCGGAGCGGTCTCCTCTGTGCCGGGGAGCGGAGCCGTGAGGCTGGGAGGATTCGCGAAGCGGATCCGGTCTCCCTAGTCGAGCTTCAGCTCGCGCAGCTTGGCCCAGCGCGGGTCGGGCTCGGGCTCGTGGGCGTGGCCGGGCTCGGCGTTGAGGTCGGCGCCGCAGACGGCGCACAGGCCGGCGCACTCCTCGCGGCAGAGGATCTGGGCCGGGAGCGCGAGCGCCAGCGCGTCGCGGGCCCACGAGCGCAGGTCGACCAGCTGGTCGTCGGAAACGTAGGGACTGTCGAGCTCCTCCCCCTCTCCGGGCTGGTCGATCTCGCGGGCGTCGACGTCGAAGCGCGGGGCGGCCGGCTGCAGGCAGCGCATGCAGGCGCCCGTCGGCTGGGCGCTGAAGCGCAGGCGCAGCGACCAGCCGCCGCCGGTCATCCGCGCCACGTCAAGGACGACCGGGAGCGGGTCGGGCGCGACCGGATACGGCGCGTCGGAGAGGCGCAGCGCGTCCGGATGGACGAACAGCTCCAGGCGCCGCCCCTCCCCCGCGGAGAGCCGCAGGCGGGCCAGGTCGAAGGTGTCGGTGCGCTGGGGCATGTCCGGAGCTCGAGGGTAGCGCCGTCAGCGCGGGTTCAGGCGGCGCGCCAGGGCTCCCAGGGCGCGCCGCGAGAGCGGTCCGTCGCGGGCGGGGCGCAGCGGGCCGCCGGCGGCCAGGTCGGGCGCGCGGCGGGGCGCGGCGACGTAGTCCAGCAGCGGTCGCGCCACGCGCGCCCAGCGCAGCTCGTCCGCCAGCTCGAGCGCGGCCCGCCCCGCCGCCTCCCGGCGGCCGGGGAGCGCGCGGATCGCCTGCGTCCACCCGGCCACGTCGCCGGGCGCCAGCGCGGTCCCCGCGCCGCGGCGCGTGACCTCCTCGGCCAGCGCGTCGCCCTGCGTGGCCAGCACGGGGAGGCCGGCCCACAGGTAGTCCAGGACGCGCGTGCGGAAGGCGAAGCGGGCCTCCACGTGGTCGCGGTGCGCGGTCACCCCGGCGTCGGCGTCCAGCAGCCAGTCCGCGCGGGCCGCGTAGGGGACCCAGCCCTCGTGGAAGTGGACGCGCGGGCCGGCGGCCTCGCGCGCCCGCGCCAGCTCGCGCGAGGCGGGCTGCCCCGGGTTGGGGTGGCCCGCCGACATGAACGCCAGGTGCGCGCCGTCGACCGCGTTGACGGCCTCCACGACGGTCACCGGGTCCAGCCAGTCGTAGACGCCGCCCCCCCAGAGCAGGAGCGTCTCGCCGGCCGGGATCCCGAAGGCGTCGCGCGGTCCCGGGCCGCCACCGGCCCGCGGCGGGTCGGCGGGGACGCCGAACGCCACGACGTCGATCAGGGCCCGCAGCGAGGGATCCGCGGCGTGGGTCCGGGGATTGATCCGCCCGTTCGCGTCCAGCCACCCCAGCCAGTAGTCGCGCTGGCGCTCGGACGCGCACAGGAAGAAGTCGCCGCGGCGGACCTGGTCGCCCAGCGCGCGCAGGGCGTTGGCCTGGGCGGTCTCGCGCTCGGCCCGCGGGCGTCCCTCCAGCAGCATCAGGAGCTCCAGGCCGAACGGGTCGTAGAGGTCGACGACGAGATGCGCCGCGGCGTCCGCCACGCCCGGAGCGCGCTCCAGCACCCAGCCCTGCGCCAGCGTCACGTCATGGCGCGCCGCCTCGCGCGTCGCGGCGCGCCGGTCGCCCACCGCAAGCAGCGTCACCTCGTGCCCGGCATCGCCGAGCACCCGCGCCAGCTCGCTCGCCCGGATCGCGGGCCCGGCCATCGCCCCGCCGACGGGCTCGCCGGAGAGGACCAGGACGCGCGTCATCGGCGGGACCGTATCCGGCGCGGATGCGCGAAGATCGCCGCAATGCGGGCGATGGTCTTCACGGCGCCCGGCGAGCCGCTCGCTCTGCGCGCTCTCCCCGACCCGGAGCCGGGCCCGAGCGAGCTGCTGCTGCGCGTGCGGGCGTGCGGCGTGTGCCGGACGGACCTGCACCTGGTCGACGGCGAGGTGGACGTACCCGCGCCGCCGCGCGTCCTGGGCCACCAGATCGTCGGAGAGGTGCTCGGGGGCGGCGACGCCGGGGCGCGCATGGGCGTGCCGTGGCTGGGCTGGACCGACGGGACGTGCTCGTACTGCCGCTCGGGGCGCGAGAACCTGTGCCCGGACGCGCAGTTCACCGGGCGCGACCGCGACGGCGGGTTCGCGGAGCTGGCCGTGGCCGACGCGCGGTACTGCTTCCCCATCCCCGACGGCTTCGGCGACCTGGAGGCGGCGCCGCTGCTGTGCGCGGGGCTGATCGGCTTCCGCGCCCTGCGGCTGGCCGGCGACCCGGCGCGCCTGGGCCTCTACGGCTTCGGCGCGGCGGCGCACATCGTCTCCCAGGTCGCGCGCTTCGAGGGCCGCCGCGTCTTCGCCTTCACGCGCCCGGGCGACGCGGCCGGCCAGGCCTTCGCCCGCGAGAAGGGCGCCGACTGGGCGGGCGGCACCGACGAGGCGCCGCCGGAGCCGCTGGACGCAGCGCTGATCTTCGCCCCGGTGGGCGAGCTCGTCCCGGTCGCGCTGCGCGCGCTGGCGCCGGGCGGGATCGTCGTCTGCGCCGGGATCCACATGAGCGACATCCCGGCCTTCCCCTACGAGCTGCTGTGGCACGAGCGCACGCTGCGCTCCGTGGCCAACCTGACCCGCCGCGACGGCGAGGAGTTCCTCGCGCTCGCCCCGCGCGTGCCCGTCCGCACCGCCGTGACCGAGTACGCCCTGGACGACGCGAACCGCGCGCTGGAGGACCTGCGCGCCGGGCGCTACGAGGGCGCCGCGGTCGTCAGTCCTCCTTGAGCTCGCGCTTGAGGACCTTGCCGGTGGCGTTGCGCGGCAGCTCGTCGACGAACTTCACGTCGCGCGGCACCTTGTAGCCGGCCAGGTGCTGCTTGACGTAGGACTTGATCTCCTTCTCGTCCGCCTTGCCGCCGTCGCGCGCGACGATGACGGCGCGCAGCCGCTGGCCCCACTCGTCGTCGTCCACGCCGACCACCGCGACCTCGCAGACGTCGTCGCGCTTGGCCAGCAGCTCCTCGACCTCTTGGGGGAAGACGTTCTCCCCGCCGGACACGATCATCTCGTCGTCGCGGCCGTCCACGAACAGCCGGCCGCCCTCGTCGAAGTGCCCGACGTCCCCGGTGGCCATGAGGCCGTCGATGACGTCCTTGCCGCCGCCGCCGGTGTAGCCCTCGAAGAGCATCTCGTTGGCCACGAAGATCCGCCCGGTCTCGCCCTGCGCGACCTCCTGGCCGTCCTGGTCGTAGAGCTTGATGATCGTCCCCCGCGGCGGGCGTCCGACGGTCCCCGGCGCGGCGCGCATGTCCTGCGGCGTGGCGATGGCCGCCCAGGCCACCTCGGTGGATCCGTAGAGGTTGTAGGCGACGTCCCCGAACGTGTCCAGCACGCGCTTGGACAGGGCCTCGGAGAACTGCGACCCGCTGACGGCGATCACCCGCAACTGATCAAGTTGGTAACGACTGATGACCTCCGGACCGAGGTCCACCATCCGCTGGAGCATCACCGGCACCACGGCCAGCGCCGTGGCCTGGTGCTGCGCGGTCAGCGCCAGCGTGGCCTCGGGGTCGAACTTGCGCTTGAGGATCAGCGTCGAGGCCAGGCCCAGGCCCAGGGTGAAGTGCGCGAAGCCCCAGGAGTGGAACATCGGCGCCGCGATCATCGTCGTCTCGCGCGCCTTGAGCGGGATCTTCGACAGCAGCGCGGCCGCCGGGTCCAGGCTGTCGGGCTGCGAGCGGTTGGCGCCCTTGGGCGTGCCCGTCGTGCCCGACGTGAGGATCACCACGCGCCCCGGGTTCTCCGGCGCCACCACGTCGGAGACGTCGCCGTCCTCGATCAGCGACTCCAGCGTCGGGTCGTCGAGCTTGGAGTCGGGCTCGTGCCAGGCGATGAAGCGCTTGCGGCGCTTGGCGGCGTCCCCGATCAGCTCGGTGAACTCCTCGTCGAACACGATCGCCTTGGGCTTCTCGCGGTCCACCACGTCGGCGATCTGCGGAGAGGCGAACGCGGTGTTCAGGTAGAGCGCGTGCGCGCCGAGCTTGGACAGCGCCACGGTGGCGTCGATGAAGCCGCGGTGGTTGCGGCACATGATCGCGACGCCGTCGCCCTCCACGATCCCGTGGTCGGAGAACGCGTGGGCCAGCGCGTTGGTCCGCCGGTGGACGTCGGCGAAGGTCAGGAGGCCCAGCTCGTCGACGATCGCTGCCTCGTCGGGGTAGCGGATCGCCGAGCCGGCGTAGCCCGCGGCGGGCGTCGGGCCGAAGCGGTGCAGGGCCAGCCCGATGCGCACCAGCTTGTCCGGGCGGGTCGGGGTGATGATCCCCGCTCCCGCCAGCGTGCGCACCGTGTGGAGCCGCTGGCCGATGGACGTCATCGCCCCGGTATCCAATCACTCCGTCGATCCGTCGGGGCCGGGGCCTAGCCTGGAGGGTCCAATGGAAGCCGCCACGCCACTGCGCATGCCCCACGTGCGGACCGTCGGCAACGCCGTCGCGGTCGACGGCGTGATGGTCGAGGACGAGAACGTCGTGCGCCTCGTCCGCGAGCGCGAGGACGCGGGCGGCGATCCGGTCGGTCCGATCCTCGACGCGCTGGAGATCGGGGCCCGCATCCTGGACCGCGAGCAGACCGGCGCCAACGTCGAGGCGGTCAAGGGCGAGATGGAGAAGGCGGCGCGCGATCTCAACGAGCAGTTCGCCGCCCGCGCGCGTGAGGCGTCCGAGGCGCTGGAGGCGCAGCTGGACACGGTGTTCTCCCCGGACGCCGGCCACCTGCACCGCGCGCTGGAGCGCCACTTCTCCGACGGCAGCTCCGAGGCCGTCCAGCACCGCGTGAAGGCGCTGGTGACCGAGGTCCTGTCCAAGTCGCGAGAGGATCTCCAGCGCCAGTTCTCCGCCGAGGACGAGCGCAACCCGCTCGGCGACTTCAAGCGCATGACCGCCGCCATCCTCAAGCAGGAGGGCGAGCGCCAGCATGCCACCCAGACGGCGCTGCTGGAGAAGATGAACGCGCTCGAGCTCGAGGTCCAGCGCCTGCACGCCGAGCAGGACCTGGAGGCCGGCGTGGCCGCGGAGCGCGAGCGCGGCACCGCCAAGGGCCGCGAGTACGAGGAGCTCGTCTACGAGGCCGTCGACGCGATCGCCCACAGCCAGGGCGACACGGCCGAGCCCGTCGGCGACGTCAAGGAGGCGCTGGGCAAGACGGGCGACGTGGTCGTGGGGATCGACGGCTGCGCCGGCGCGCCGCGCGGGCGCATCGTCTTCGAGGCCAAGGCCGGCAAGGCCATGACGCGTCCCAAGGCGCTGGCCGAGCTCGACGAGGCGCTGGCCGAGCGCAACGCCGACTTCGCGGTGCTGGTCGTCCCCACCGAGGAGAAGGTGCCGGCGCGGATGGCCCCGCTGCGCGAGGTCAACGGCGACAAGCTCATCGTCACCTACGACCCCGAGGACGGCTCCGGCCTGTCCCTGGAGGTCGGCTACGCGCTGGCCCGGGCCCGCGTGCTGATGGCGCGCGGGGGCGACGACGGGCTCGACGCGGGCGCCCTGCGCGACGCCATCGAGCGCGCGCTGACCGCGATGGAGGAGGTGCGCCGGATCAAGCTCAACCTGACCGGCGCGACCAAGAACATCGACGACGCCCGCGACGTCCTCGACGCGATGGCCACCCGCGTGCGGGCGCTGCTCGAGGACATGAACGCGGCGCTGGCCGCCGCCACCGCCGACGACGCCTGAAACTCGCCGGCCCGCGATGATCCGCGCGTGCCCGCCTACGAGCGCCGCCACGAGGCCCGAATCGCCGCGCCCGCGCAGCTCTGCTTCGACCTCCTGACCGACTACGAGACGGTGGCCGAGTGGCAGGGCCCGGTGAAGCGCTGCACGGTCCTGGAGCGCGACGCCCGAGGCCGGGGCGAGGTGGTCGAGTACGAGATCGACGCGAAGGTCCGCTCGATCTCCTACCGGCTGCGCCAGTGCTACGACGAGCCGCGCCGGATCGACAGCGAGTACCTGGGCGGCGACGTGCGCGACCTCGACGGCCACTGGACCTTCGAGCCCGACGGCGAGGACGGCACGCTCGTCACCTTCTGGCTGCGCCTGGACCCGGGGCGCTTCGTCCCCCGCCCGGTGCGCAACATGCTGGCCGAGCACGTGATGGGCCGGGCGGTCGAGGACCTGCGCCGCCGCGCCGAGGCGGTCCACGCGGGCGCATGACCCGCCGCCGCGTCGTGGTCCACGGCCACGTCCAGGGAGTGTTCTTCCGCGACGGCGTCCGCGAGCGCGCTCAGGCCCGCGGGCTGGCCGGCTGGGTGCGCAACCGCGACGACGGCGCGGTGGAGGCGGTGTTCGAGGGGACCGAGGAGGACGTAGAGGCGCTGGTGCGCTTCTGCCGCGAGGGCCCGGGCAGCGCCGACGTCGAGCGAGTCGACGTCGTCGACGAGGACCCGTTGGGCGACGAGGGGTTCGCGGTCCGCTAGCGGCTAGGAGACCTCGGCCGGCTCGTCCTTGCCGGCGAGGCGGTCGCGGCCGCGCTGGACCGCGCCGATGAACTTCGTCAGGTTGATCTCGAGCGTGTTGAGGATCTCGTCCGCGTAGTCCTCGGCGCCGAGGCGGATCTCGCGCTCGCGGGCCCGGGCGTCCTCGATGATGTCCTCGGCGGCGCGCTCGGCCTGCTTGGTGATCTCCTCCTGGGAGATCAGCTTCTCCTGGCGGTCGCGCGCCTCCTTGATGATGCGCTCGGCCTCGCGCTTGGCCTCGGCCAGCATCTCCTGGCGCTCCTTGACGATCCAGCGCGCCTGCTTGATCTCCTCGGGGATCGTTGCGCGCATCTGGTCCAGGAGGTCGTAGATCTCCTCCTTGTCCACGCGCACCTGGTCCGTCAGCGGGACGGGCTTCGCGTTGTGGACGAGGTCGTCCAGCTTGTCGATCAGTACGAGGACGTCCATAAGGCTCCGTTCACATTCGTCAGCGCTGGACTTCTTCCTTCAACCGCTCGGCCACGCCTGCGGGGACCATGTCGGCCACGTCCCCACCGAACGTCGCGAGCTCCTTCACACCGCTGGAGCTCAGGAAACTGTATTGCGGGCTGGCCATCAGGTAGACGGACTCTATCTCCGGCGCCTGCCTGCGGTTGAGCTGGTTCATCTCGAACTCGTATTCGAAGTCCGAGATCGCGCGCAGTCCCTTGACGATCGCCTTGGCGCCCTTCTCGCGGGCGAAGTCGACCACGAGGTTGGAGAACGGCTCGGTCCGGACGTTCTCCAGGTGCGCCGTGGCCGCCTCGACGAACCCCACGCGCTCGGCCGCGTCGAACACCGTCTTGCCCTTGCGGATCGGCAGGTTCACGACCGCCACGATCAGCTGGTCGTACATGCCGGCCGCGCGCGTGATCACGTCGAGGTGGCCGTTGGTGATCGGGTCGTAGGACCCGGGGCAGACGGCGATGCGGTTGTCAGGAGCCATGGATTCGGATGAGGGTGTCGCCGTAGGTGCGTTCGTGAACCGTCGCCAGCCCAAGGTCCAGCGGGGCGCGCCGGTCGCTCTCGACAGCCACCCGCGCATCGGGCGCGAGGACCCCGGGAAGGGCGGCGGCGAGGTCGCGTGCCAGGGCGGATGCGCGACGGTATGGAGGATCGATCAGGACCAGATCGTATTCGCGCCCGCCGTTCCGTGCGGCGCGCAGGAAGGCGCGCGCGTCGGCGCGGCGCACGTCGGCGTCCTCGCGCAGCGACTCCAGATTGGCGCGGATCGCGCGCAGCGCCGCCGGCGCGGAGTCCACGAACGTGGCCTCCGCGGCCCCGCGCGACAGGGCCTCCAGCCCCAGGGCGCCGGACCCCGCGAACAGGTCCAGGACGCGCGCGCCGCCGACGTCGCCCAGCGTGGCGAACAGCGCCTCGCGCACGCGATCCGACGTGGGACGGGTCGTCGCGCCCCGCGGCGCGACGAGGCGGCGTCCCCCGTGGCGCCCGGCGACGACCCTCACACGGGCGGACGCTATACCGTCGCCGCATGACCGACCTCCCCCATCTGCGCCTGTACCGCCGCGGCGCCGCGCTGGCCTGGGTGCTCGGCCCCGCGCTCATCCTCGCCGACAACCTCATTCACCCCAAGGAGTACCCGCCCGGCCACGAGGCGCACCAGCTCGCCGACATCGCGGGCCACTACACCCAGTGGCAGGTGGCCCACCTGCTGGGTCTGGCCGCGATCTTCCTCTTCGTGCCCGCGGCGCTGGGCCTCGCCTTCGTCGTGCGCCGGCGGGCGCCGCTGGCCGGCCTGGTCGGCGGCGCGCTGTCGCTGATCGGCGCCCTCGGATTCGCCAGCGTGATCGGCCTGGACGGGTTCGCCTGGGGAGTCGTCAGCGAGGTCTACCAGCGCGGGGACCACGCGACGGCCCAGCTCGTGCTCCACGACCTCCAGCACTCCCAGTGGGGCTACGCGTACTACGCCCCCGGCGCCGGGATCCTGCTCGGCCTGATCGTGCTCGGGCTGGCGGGGGCGTCGACCGGAGCGCTGTCCGGGGTCGTGGGCCTGCTGCTCGCGGCGGCCGGGGTGATGGTCGGGCTGGAGACCACGATCCACTCGAACAGCTTCTTCGTCGCGGGCGCCGCGGTGCTGCTCGCCGCGGGCGTCGGCGTGGCCGCCCACCTGTGGCGGATGAGCGACGACTTCTACGCCGGGATGGGCTCGAGCGCCTCGGCGCCGTAGGCGCGCCGCAGCGCCAGCGCCACCAGCGCGTGCTCGGGCGTCTCGAGCTCGGGGTCGTCGTGGAGCATCGCCCGCGCGTGGACCCGGGCGCGGTCCAGCAGAGCCGCGTCCTCGGGCAGGCGCGCCACGCGGAACTCGGCCGCGCCGTGCTGGCGGGTGCCCACGATCTCGCCCTCCCCGCGCAGCTCGAGGTCGATCTCGGCCAGGCGGAAGCCGTCGTGGTGCTCGGCCAGCGCGCGCAGCCTCTGAGAATCGCCGGGGCCGAAGATGATGCAGACGGACTCGTGCTCGCCCCGGCCCACGCGGCCGCGCAGCTGGTGCAGCTGTGAGATCCCGTAGCGCTCGGCGTTCTCGACCAGCATCACGGTGGCGTTGGGGACGTCGATCCCCACCTCGATCACCGAGGTGGCGACCAGGACGTCGGCCTGACCCTCGGCGAAGGCGGCCATCGCCTCCTGCTTGGCCCGGGGACGCATCTGGCCGTGCAGGAGCACCACCTCGAAGTCGGCCAGCTCGGTGCGCTTGAGGCGCTCGTACTCCGCGGTCGCCGCCCGAGCCTGCAGCGCCTCGGACTCCTCGACGAGCGGGCAGACCACGAACGCCTGGCGCCCCGCCCGCACCTCCTCGCGAATGCGCTCGTAGGCGCGAGCGCGCTCGCGGTCCGAGCCGGCGACGTGGGTCTCGACGGGCTTGCGCCCGCTGGGCAGCTCCTTGAGAGCGGTGGTGTCCAGGTCGCCGTACGCCGTGAGCGCCAGCGTGCGCGGGATCGGCGTGGCGGTGAGGAAGAGCATGTGCGGGCGAAGCCCGCCCATGCGTGACCCTTCTGCCTTGCGGTCCAGCCGGCGGCGCTGGTCCACCCCGAAGCGGTGCTGCTCGTCCACCACGGCGACGGCCAGGCGGTCGAAGGCCACCGAGTCCTCTATCAGCGCGTGCGTCCCCACGAGCACCTGCAGCTCGCCGGTGGCCAGCTTGCTCAGCGTGCCGGCGCGGCGGGTCGCAGGAGTGGAGCCGGTGAGCAGCGCGGCGCTGACGCTCTCCCCGCCGAGCAGGCGCTGGATCGTGGCGAAGTGCTGGTCGGCCAGCGTCTCCGTCGGGGCCATCAGGGCGGCCTGCATCCCGTTCTCGACCGCGCGCAGCATGGCGGCCAGCGCGACCACCGTCTTGCCCGAGCCGACCTCGCCCATGAGCAGGCGCTGCATGGGGCGGCCGTGGGCCATGTCCTCGAAGACGGTGTCGATGGCGTGCGTCTGGTCGTGGGTGGGCGTGAAGGGCAGGGCGTCGTCGCGCCAGCGCCGGGTCAAGGTCTCGGGGCCGTCGAGGGCGGGCGCCGACGTGTTCTGGCGGCGCGCCTTGCGGCGCAGCATCACGAGCTCGAGCAGGAGCATCTCGTCGAAGGCCAGGCGCTCCCTCGCGGTCGCCGCGTCGTGGTCGGCGTTGGGGAAGTGCATGGCGTCCAGGGAGGCGGGGCGGTCGGGGAGGCGCTCCTGCGTGCGCACCTTCGCGGGCAGCGGCTCCAGGGTGTCCGCAATCTCGGCACGGTGCTCGCGGACGAGCTCGAGGATCTGAGTGGAGTCGATCCCCTCGCTGGCCGGGTAGTGGGCGACGTCGCCCTCCCCCGCCAGCTCCTCGCTGGTCGGCGCGTGGCTCTGGACGGTGAACGCGTTGCGGCCCTTGTACTTGCCGTGCAGCACGAGGCGCGTCCCCGGCCGGTACTTCTGCTCCAGCCAGGGCTGGTTGAAGAACGTCACCTTCATCGGGCCGGTCTCGTCGGCCACCGTCGCCTCCACCAGCGGGCGCATCCCTCGCCGGCGCACCGAGCGGCTGCGGATCGAGCGGACCTCGACGACGACGGTCGCCGCCTCGCCGGGGACGAGCGTGGCCACCGTGCGCCCCTCGCGGCGGTCGCGGGGGAGGTGGTCGAGGAGGTCGCCGATGGTTTCGAGTCCGAGCCGCTCGAGCGCCTGTGCGGCCTTCTCGTGGGGCGCCGGCAAAGGCGCATCGAGGGTGGACGGGCGCGGGTAGCGGACGGGGGCGTCGGCGAGGTCCGCCGCGCTCAGCTCGTCGCCGCTGCCGAAGGCGCGTGTCACCCGTCCAGTGTGCCTCGCCGGGCGGTCAAACCCGGCCGCGGCGCAAGCGGGTGCGGTTAGCCGCCATAGAGGCGGCAAAGTGCAACCGGTGGGCTATTCGGCGGCGAGGAGCCACCAGTAGGACGGCTGGCCGCCCTGGCTGAGCTCGAGCTCGAGGCCGGCGGGGGCGAGGCCGCTGACGGAGTCGCCGTCGAGTGGGGCCCCCTCGCCCTCGATGCAGGTGACGAGCTCGGCGCCGTCGCCGAGGCTCGCGAGCACGGCGCGCAGGGTCTCGTCGGGCGTCCCCCAGGCCACGATCTCGTCCTCGACGAAGCCGACCGCGTCGCCGGCCCGGAAGCGTCCGCCCGCGTCGTCGCGGGCGGCGGGCGCCACGGCGCCGGTGCGCACGCGCGCCAGCTCCTCCTCCATGGCGGTGGCGTTCTCGTGGGCCTCGCGGCTGGGCTCCAGCGCGATGGCCACGGCCAGGCCGGCCTGCATCGAACCGGTCGGCACGACGCGCACGCGCTTGTCCGACAGCCCGGCCGCGCGCTCGGCGGCCATCAGCACGTTGGGGCTGTTGGGCAGGACGACCACCTGCTCGGCGGGCACGGCGTGCATCCCGGCCAGCAGGTCGTAGGTCGACGGGTTCAGGGTCGGGCCGCCGTCCAGGGTGTGGACGCCCAACCCCTCGAAGAGAGCCTTCATGCCGGCCCCGTTGACCACCGCGAGGGCGCCGCAGCAGGGATGAGCGCCGCCGTTGCGCGAGCCCAGGCGCGCGGAGCGCCGCTCCATCTGCTCGCGCATGTCGGCCACGTCGAGGTGGGTGACGCTCTGCGCGTAGGCGAACAGCGCGGTCGCCGCCTCCGGGTCGTCGGTGTGGACGTGGACCTTCAGCGTCGCCGGGTCGCCCACGACCAGGACCGAGTCGCCCAGGTCCTCCAGCTCGCGCCGGTAGCGCCCGGCGTCGAGGCCGTCGCCGGTGACGACGAAGTTGGTGCAGTAGCGGTAGGTCGAGGAGTCGTGCTGGGGATGGGTCACGCGGGCGGGCGCGTGGTGCTCGAGCTCCGGCGGCGTCGCGCCGCGCAGCGCGGCCACCACGCCGGCGAAGATCACGGTCAGCGCGTGGCCGCCCGCGTCGACCACCCCGGCCTCGCGCAGGACGGGCAGCAGCTCGGGGCCGCGCTTGACGGACTCCACGCCGGCGGCGATGGCGCGCTCGAGCACGTCGGCGATGGCGGCGTCCTGCTCGTCGGGCACCACGTCGGGATCCAGGCGCGGGTCGGGCATGTGGGCCAGCTCGGACGCCACCCGGTGAGCCATCTCGCGGACCACGGTGAGGATCGTCCCCTCGGCCGGGTCGCGGACCGAGTCGTAGGCGCGGTCGGCCGCGCGCGCCAGCGCCGCGCCGATCAGGACCGGGTCGACCAGCTCGCCGGGGCGCGACGCCAGCTCCTCGGCGGCGCCCCGAATGAGCTGGGAGAGGATCACGCCGCTGTTGCCGCGCGCCCCGAGCAGCGCGGCGCGGGCCACCGACTCGACGATCTCCTCGCGGCCGATCTCGTCGACCGTGCGCGGGTCGTCTCCGCCCGACAGGCGGTCCAGCTCCGTCAGGACGGCGCGGAGCGTGAGGACCATGTTGTCCCCCGTGTCGCCGTCGGCGACGGGGAAGACGTTGAGGTCGTTGACCTCCTCGCGGCGGGACTCGAGGTGCGCGAGCGCGCCCTCCACGGCGGCGCGAAAGCGGACGAGGTTGGCTGCGTCGGCCACGGGGCGCGCGGGGCGCAGGAAGGCCTAGGCCGCCTTCGTGACCTTGCCGGCCTTCAGGCAGCGGGTGCAGACGTACACGCGCCGCGGCGTGCCGCGGTCGTCGATGCGCACCTTCTGCAGGTTGGGATCGAAGCGCCGCTTGGTGGCGACCATGGAGTGGCTGCGGCTGTGGCCGAACGACGGGCCCTTTGCGCAGGAATGACAGATCTTGGCCATGAGCGTGGAGGAGTATAGGCGCGGCGCGGCGGGTACCGGCCCCCCATGGGCGCCCTGGGCGCCCCTCTCGCCATGTCCGTCAGCACGCCCGTCGAACTTCCCCCGCGCTACCGCGATCCGCGCCATCTGGCGAACGGCGGGATGGCCGCCGTCTACGCGGCCGAGGACGTGGTCCTTGGACGCCGCGTGGCGGTCAAGGTGCTGGCCGCCCACTTCGCCGAGGACCCCGTCGCCGTCCGGCGCTTCCAGCGCGAGGCGCGCGCCGCGGCCCAGGTGTCACAGCACCCCAGCGTGGTGACGATCTACGACGTCGGCGAGCACGAGGGGCGCCCGTTCATCGTCATGGAGCTCCGGGACGGCGGGTCGCTGGCGCAGGTGCTGCGGTCGGGGGTGCCCGCGCGGGCGGAGGCGCTGCGCTGGGTCACCGAGACGGCGGCCGCGCTGGACGCCGCCCACGCGGCGGGGATCGTCCACCGCGACGTCAAGCCGGGGAACCTCCTGCTCGACGCGCAGCGGCGCGTCGCCGTGGCCGACTTCGGGATCGCCCGGCTGGCCTACGAGAGCGCGGTGACGCTGACCGGCCAGGTGCTGGGGACCGTGGCCTACGTGGCGCCCGAGCAGGCGTCCGGCGCGGGGGCGACGGCGGCGTCGGACCGCTACGCCCTGGCCGTGGTCGCCTTCGAGCTGCTCACCGGGCAGCGCCCGTTCCCGGGCGGCGGGTCGCCGGCCGCTCAGGCGCGCCAGCACGTGTCCGCCGACCCGACGCCCGCGAGCGCGCTGGACCCGGACCTCCCGCGCGCCGTCGACGGAGTCCTGGCCCGGGGGCTGGCGAAGGACCCGGCCGCCCGCTGGCCGTCCTGCGCCGAGCTCGCCGACGCGCTGACCCACGCGGCCGGAGCCCCCGCGGAGGACCCCACCGAGCCCACCCAGGCCCTCCCCGCGCCGACCCAACCCATGACTCCCACGCCTCCACGCCCGACCCGGCTCCCGGCCGAGCCGGGTGTTTCGGTGCGGCGCGCTCGGTCCGCGCGGTGGCTGCCCGTGGCCTTGGTCGCGGTGCTGCTCGCGCTGGGGGCGGCGATCGCGGCGGCTTCGGGTGGCGGGCAGACGCTGCGGGCGGATCGCTCCGCGGCGAACGTGCCCGCTCCGCCCGCACCGGCGCCGCCATCGGCGGCCCCCGCCCCGGCCCAGCCCGCCGGCCAGAGCGCCTCCGCGCTCAACGACCAGGGCTTCGCGCTGATGAGCGCCGGTCGCTACGGGGAGGCGATCGCGCCCCTCCAGCAGGCCGTCCAGCTCTGCGGCGACTCGCGCGAGACCGTGTGCGCGTACGCGCTCTACAACCTGGGCCGCTCCCTGCGGCTCGCCGGGCGCCCGAGCGAGGCCATCCCCGTCCTCGAGCGCCGCCTGGGCTACGGCAACCAGACCGGCGTCGTGCAGGCCGAGCTCGACGCCGCCCGCGCGGCGGCGGGGCAGGCGCCGTCCGGCGCCGGCCAGGACCAGACCGCGCGCGGCCAGGGCCAAGGCAAGGGCAAGGGCAAGGGCCAAGGCAAGGATCACGGCAAGGGCCGGGAAAGCGGCGGAACCGGCGGCGGCGACTAGGTCGCCAGCCGCGCGCGCAGCGCGGACATGGCGAGGACGGCCTCGGCGGCGTCGCGGCCCTGGTGGCGCTTGGGTCCCAGCCGGGCCAGCGCCTGCTCGCGGCTCTCCACGGTGAGCACCCCGAACGAGCACGGCACCCCGGTCGTCAGCGAGACCTGCTGGATCCCGCGCGCCGCCTCGGTGCAGACGTGGTCGTAGTGCGAGGTCTCGCCCCGGATCACAGCGCCCAGGCACACCACCCCGGCGTAGCGCCCGGACAGCGCCGCGTACCGGGCGGCCAGCGGCAGCTCGAAGGCGCCGGGCACGTCGAATATGTCCGGGTCCCCGACGCCCGCCGCCACGAGGACCGTGCGGGCGCCCGCGACCAGCTCCTCGGCCAGGTCCTCGTAGAAACGGGCGACGCACAGCGCGTAGCGCCCGCTCAACCCTGGTCCTCGCCGTCGCGCAGCTCCTCGTCGTGCAGCATCTCCTCGTCCAGCGCCAGCCCCTGGTGGTGCAGGGTGTGGCCCATCCGCTCCTTCTTGGCCCGCAGGTAGGCCTCGTTGTGCGGGTTGGGGACCGACTGGATCGGGATCTGGTCGGTCACCGACAGCCCGTAGCCCTCCATCCCGATGATCTTCTTGGGGTTGTTGGTGAGGATGCGGATCGAGGTGAGGCCCAGGTCGCCGAGGATCTGCGCGCCGATCCCGTAGTCGCGCAGGTCGGCCGGCAGCCCGAGCTTGAGGTTCGCGTCGACCGTGTCCAGGCCGTCCTCCTGGAGCTTGTAGGCGCGCAGCTTGTTGAGCAGGCCGATCCCCCGGCCCTCCTGGGCCAGGTAGAGCAGGACGCCCTCGCCCTGCTGCTCGATCATGGCCAGCGCCGACTCCAGCTGCTCGCCGCAGTCGCAGCGCAGCGAGTGGAAGACGTCGCCGGTCAGGCACTCCGAGTGCACGCGCACGAGCACGTCGGACTTCCCGGCCACGTCGCCCTTGACCATCGCCACGTGGTGCTTGTTGTCCACCAGCGAGCGGTAGCCGACGGCGTTGAACTCGCCGAAGCCCGTGGGCAGCCGCGTCTCGACCACCCGTTCGACCAGCTTGTCGTGGCGCCGGCGGTAGGCGATCAGGTCGGCGACGGTGACCATCTTCAGCCCGTGGCGCTCGCAGTAGGGCACGAGGTCCGGGACGCGCGCCATCGACCCGTCGTCGTTGAGGATCTCGCAGATCACGCCCGCCGGCAGGACCCCGGCCAGGCGGGCCAGGTCGATGCTGGCCTCGGTGTGCCCGGTGCGCTCCAGGACCCCGCCGTCCCGTGCCTTGAGCGGGAAGATGTGGCCGGGGACCACGATGTCCTCGGGCCCGGACCCGGGGTCGATCGCCACCTGGATCGTGCGGGCGCGGTCGTGCGCCGAGGTGCCGGTGGTCACGCCCTCGCGTGCCTCGATGGACACCGTGAACGCGGTCTCGAACGGCGACTCGTTCTTGGCCGCCATCAGGTCGAGGCCCAGCTCGTCGCAGCGCTCGGCCGTCAGTGCCAGGCAGACGATGCCGCGGGCCTCCTTGGCCATGAAGTTGACCGCCTCCGGCGTGGCGAACTGCGCCGCCATCACCAGGTCGCCCTCGTTCTCGCGGTCCTCCCCGTCGCAGACGACGACCATCCTGCCCGCGCGGACGTCGTCCAGGGCCTCCTCGATGGTGGAGAAGTGCATCGTGGACGTGCTCATGCGCTCGTCCTCGACTCGATCAGGCGTTCCACGTACTTGGCGAGCACATCGACCTCCAGGTTGACCTCGTCTCCGGGTCTCACCCTCCCCAGGGTGGTGCGCTCCAGCGTCTCGGGGATGAGCGACACCGCGAACGCCTCGTCCTCCAGCGCGGACACGGTGAGCGACACCCCGTCGACGGCGATGGAGCCCTTCTCGACGACGTAGCGCAGCAGCTCGGGATCGGCCTCGACGGTCACGACGCGCGCGAACCCCTCCTCGCTCACGTCGCGCACGCGGCCCAGGCCGTCGACGTGACCCTGGACGATGTGGCCGCCCAGGCGGTCGGCCGCGCGCAGGGCCAGCTCGAGGTTGACGGCGCCGCCGGGCACCAGTGCGCCCAGGGTGCAGCGGCGCAGCGTCTCGTCCATCACGTCCGCGGTGAAGCCCTCGGGCGTCACCTGGGCGGCGGTCAGGCACACGCCGTTGACCGCGACGGAGTCGCCGGGCGCCAGCTCGCTCGCCAGCGCCGTGCGCACCGTCAGCCGCCCGCCGGTCAGGCTGCTGACCGCGCCGGTGGCCTGTACGAGGCCGGTGAACACGTCACCACTCCCGCACGCGGGCCGAGACCAGCAGGTCGTCGGCCACCGACTCGCAGGTCAGGGTGAGGGCGCGGACCGCCTCGGCGATCGACTCGGCGCCCTCGCCCTCCAGCGTGGCTCGCGACGAGCGCCCGCCCAGGACCAGCGGGGCCAGGAACAGGCGGATCTCGTCGATCTCCCCGGCGTCCAGGAAGGCGCCGGCCAGGTGCGGGCCGCCCTCCAGCAGCATGGACGTGACGTCCCGCGCGCCCAGCTGGTCCAGGGCGGAGCGCACGCGCGCGGGCTCGTTCTCGCCGGTGGCCACGATCACCTCGGCGCCCGCTGTCTCCAGCGCCTCGGTGGAGGTGCGCCGGGCGGCCCGGGAGACGACGACGGTCAGGGGCACCTCGCGGGCCTGGCCCACGAGCTGAGAGGACGTCGGCAGCCGCGCCTCGGAGTCGAACACGATGCGCCGGGGCTGGCGGTACACGCCCTCGACGCGCGAGGTCAGCTGGGGGTCGTCCTGCAGGGCGGTCCCGATCCCCACGACCACGGCGTCGCACTCCGCCCGCCAGCGGTGAGCCCGGGCGCGGGAGGCCTCGCCGGAGATCCACTTGGAGTCGCCGGTCTCCGTGGCCACCTTGCCGTCCAGCGTCATCGCGGACTTGAACAGGACCCAGGGCCTGCCGGTGCGGGCGTGTTTGCGGAAGGGCTGGTTGAGCAGTCGCGCGCGGGCCGCCAGCTCGCCGTCGGCCACCAGCACCTCGACGCCCTCGTCGCGCAGGATCCCCAGGCCGCGCCCGGACGCCTTCTCCGTCGGGTCGTCGCAGCCCACCACGACGCGCTCGATGCCCGCGGCCACGATGGCCTCCGTGCACGGTGGCGTCTTGCCGGTGTGACAGCACGGCTCCAGGGACACGTACAGCGTCGCGCCGGCCAGGTCGGCGCCGCCCGCCGCCGCGATGGCCTCGCGCTCGGCATGCGGGCCGCCGAAGGCGCCGTGGAAGCCCTCCCCCACGACCTCCCCGTCGCGCACGAGGACGGCCCCCACGAGGGGATTGGGGCTGACGCGGCCGCGCCCCTGCTCGGCCAGGTCGATGGCCCGGGCCAGGTGAGCGCGGTCGAGATCTGTCTGTACGGCCACGCCTACAGGATACGTCGGCCTCCGCGGCGTCCCGGTCAGTTGCCTGCGGCGGCCTGGATGTCGCGGTAGGCCTGCGCCGGGTCCGGCGCCCCGAAGACGGCCGAGCCCGCCACCAGCAGGGTGGCGCCCGCGGCGACGACCCGCGGGGCGGTCGACGCGTCGATGCCGCCGTCCACCTCGAGGACCGGCCGGGCGGCGGTCTCGCGCATCCGACGCAGCTTGTCGGGCGAGCGCGATAGGAACGCCTGGCCGCCCCAGCCCGGGTTCACCGACATGCACAGGGCGAGGTCGAGGTCGTCCGCGATCTCCGACAGGGCGAAGGCGGGCGTGGAGGGCGTGAGCGCGACCCCCGCCGTGCAGCCCGCCTCCCGGATGTGGGCCAGCGTGTAGTTGCGGTGCGGCGTGGCCTCGGCGTGGAAGGTGATGTTGTCGGCCCCGGCGCGCGCGAACTCGCCGACGTGGCGCTCCGGGCGCTCGATCATCAGGTGGACGTCGATCAGCCCGCCGGCCTGGTGGACCTGGTCGGCCAGCGCGCCGACGATCAGCGGGCCGATGGTGATCGGGGGCACGAAGTGGCCGTCCATCACGTCGCAGTGGATGACCCGGGCACCGGCGTCCATGACGTCCTTGACCTGGGCGCCGAGGCGGGCGAAGTCGGCGGAGAGGATCGAGGGCGCGACCTGGACGTCGGTGGGCAGTGGCGTCGCCATCAGATCGGGGTGAGCATGGACGACCCGCAGTGGTTGCACTTCATCACCGCGGTGCTGGACATCCGCACGATCGTGGAGTGCTCCCCGCAGTTCGGGCACAGGCTGACCAGCTCGAAGCGCTTGAGGCAGTTCACGCAGCGGTAGCGGCCCGGGAGGTTGGTGGTGCGCAGCCAGGGCTCGCCACAGCCGGGGCAGGCCGGGCCCAGGTCGACGGCGCCGGTCTCGCTCACGCCGGCCGCCTCAGCCGGGCGATGAAGAACCCGTCGGTCCCGTTGCGATGCGGCATCGGCAGCAGGTGCTTGGGCACGTGCGGATGTTTCCAGAGCGGGTGGTCGATTTGGAGATCGTCGGGGACCAGGTCCGGAACGCTCTGAACGACGCGCTCGCCTTCATCCGGATCGATTGTGCAGACCGAGTAGACCACGGTGCCGCCCGGGCGCACGGCGCGGGCGGCGTTGGCGAGGATCTGTCGTTGCAGGGCGGCGAGCTCGCGGGCGCTCTCCTCGGTCGCCCGCCACCGCAGGTCGGGCCGGCCGCGCAGGGTGCCCAGGCCGGTGCACGGCGCGTCCACGAGGACGCGGTCGTACCCGCCGCCGTGGTCCTCGCGGGCGTCGCCCACGACGATCTCGAGAGCCGCACCGAGCCGGGTCGCGTTGTCGCGGAGCTCCTCCGCGCGGTTTGCGTTGGCCTCCACGGCGACGATGTGGGCCTCGTTGCCGGCCAGGGCGGCGACGTGCGTCGCCTTGGTGCCGGGGGCGGAGCACAGGTCGAGGATCCGCTCGCCGGGTCGCGGGCCGAGCAGCCGGGCCACCGCCATCGAGGCCCGCGACTGCGGGCTGACGTGGCCGTTCGCGAAGAGGTCCGTGCCGGCGACGTCCACGGCGGCGGTCAGGAGGAGGCCCTCGGGAAGCTCGACGGCGCCGGCGGGCTCGGCCTCGCGCGCGGGCCGCGCCCGGAGCTCGGGGTCCGCCGCGACCGCCTCCGGCTCGGCGCGAAGCGTGTTGACCCGGACGGCGGTCTCGGCGGGCTCGTTGTTCGCCGCCATGAGCGCGCGGGCCCCCTCGGGGCCCAGGGCGTCCCACCACAGGCGGGCGATCCACTCGGGGTGGGAGTGGCGGATCGCGGCCCGCTCGGGCGTGTCGTCGCGGAGCCCGGCGACGATCGCCGGCGCCTCGCGCGCGGCGCGGCGCAGGACGGCGTTGACGAGTCCGGCCGCGCTCCCCGCGCCGGCCGCCTTGGCCAGCTCGACGCCCTGGTCGACGGCGGCGTGGCCGGCCGCCTCCGAGAACGCCAGCTCGTAGACGCCCAGCCGCAGGGCCGCCAGGACCGGCGGGTCCAGCCGCTCGGGGGGACGGCCCGCCAGGCCTTCGATGACGTGGTCGAGCGTGAGCCGGCGCTGGACGGTCCCGTAGGCCAGCCGCTTGGCCTGCCCACGCTCGCGCGGATCGAGGTCCAGGCGGCCGGCCTCGACGGCGAAGGCCCGGTCGGTGTACGCCCCCGCCTCGAAGGTGCGGCGCACCACCGAGAAGGCGCAGCGCCGCGCCGGGGTCGCCCGGCTAGCCGGCGGGGACGTCATGGCCGCGCAGGAAGTCCTCGGCCGCCATCGGCCGGCCGCCGGGCGGCTGCACGACGCGCAGCTCCAGCGCGCCGTCGGCCGTGGCGACGAACAGGCGGCCGTCGCGGGTGAAGAGGCGGGGCGGCGCCGAGACGCCCACGCCGCCGTCTGGGGCCGGCCCCTCGGCGGCCGGCGCCGCCTCGTGCACGCGCAGGAACTCTCCGCCCGCGAGCTCCAGCCGGGCGCCGATGTGGGGAGTCAACGCGCGGACGGTGCGCTCGAGCTCGGCCGCGGGGCGCGACGGGTCCAGCGTGTGGTCGGCCGGGCCGATCTTCTCGGCGTAGGTGACGCCGGACTCGTCCTGCGCGGAGAGCTCGACGGGCCAGCGGTCCAGCGCCTCCACGAGCAGGTCGCCGCCGATTCGCTCCAGGCGGGGTGCCAGCGAGCCGTAGGTGTCGTCCGGGCGGATCGGCTCGGCCGCCCGGAGCGCCACCGGGCCGGCGTCCAGCGCCTCCACGAGCTCCATGATCGACACGCCGGTCTCGGCGTCGCCGGCCATGATCGAGCGCTCGACGGGCGCCGCTCCGCGCCAGCGCGGGAGCAGGGACGGGTGGACGTTGAGCATCGGATACGCGGAGAGCAGCGGCTCGCGGATCAGCGCCCCGAACGCGCACACGCAGACGGCCTCGGGGTCGGCGACCTCGATGCGCGCGCGGGCCTCGTCGGAGTTGACGCTCTCCGGCTGATCGAGGTCGAGGCCCAGCTCGCGGGCGGCGTCCGCCACGGGCGGCGCCGCGAGCCTGCGACCGCGCCCGCGCGGCGCGTCCGGGCGGGTCACGACGAGGGCCGGGCGGTGCTGCGAGTCGGCCAGCCGGCGCAGGACGGCGGCCGCGAAGGCCGAGGTCCCGAGGAAGACCGTGCGCACCGGTCAGCCCGCCGGCTTTCCGGCCGGCGGCCGGCCCGCGCCCGCCATCTCAGGCCGCGCGCGCGGCCTCGGCGGCCTCGCGCAGCGCCCGCATCGCCTGCTTGCGCTGCTCGCGCGTGGTGCGGTCGAGCATGAGCACGCCGTCGAGGTGGTCGATCTCGTGCTGGATCACGCGGGCCTCCAGGCCGGTGGCCTCGATCTCCACGTCGTCGCCCAACTCGTCCTGGGCCCGGACGCGGACGTGCAGCGGGCGCTCGACGTCGACGTGGACGCCGGGGAGGCTCAGGCAGCCCTCCTCCAGTATCTCGCTCTCCTTGCCCGACCACTCGATCGTCGGATTGACCAGGGGAGCCAGCGGCGCGTCCTGGCCGATCCGGTACACGAGGACGCGATGCATGACGCCCAGCTGCGTGGCGGCGAGCCCGATCCCCAGCGCGTCGCGCATGATCAGCGACATCCGGCCGATCTCCTCGCGCAGGGCGTCGTCGAAGCGCTCGACGGGCAGCGCGCGGCTCTTGAGGACCGGGTCCCCGAACTTGCGCACGTGGGCGAGCGCGGCCGAGCGCCGCGCGGCGGTCTCGGGGTCCAGCTGCGGCGGCTCGGGGCGCTCCTCGCCCTCGTCCGGGAGCTCCTCGCGCTCGACGTCTTCGGCGGTCTCGGCCATCGAATTCGAGTGTACTCAGGCGCCCCCACGCCGCTTCGGTTGCACTTAGCCGCCTATATCGCGGTGAAGTGCACCCGGGTGGCCTTACTGGGGGTCGACGTCGACGCTGAACGCGGCTGCGCGGTGCGCGCGGTCCGCCGCGACGGCGTCGACGGCGGCGCCGACGGCGCGCACGGCGCCGGCGCGGTCGCGCGCCTTGACGACGACCTGGGCGCGCTCGCGGCCGCGCAGGCGGAAGAGCGGGGCGGGACCGAGGATCGCGCCGCCCGGGACGTCGAGCCGCGCGCGCACGGCCGCGGCGGCGCGGCCGGCCGCGCCGGGCTCGGCCGAGGCGCAGACGACGCGGATCAGGTCGGCGAACGGCGGATAGCTCAGGGCCTCCCGGCGCGCCAGCTCCTCGGCCAGGAACCCGTCGGCGTCATGGCGCGCCGCGCGGATCAGCGCGGGGGTGTCGGGCGCCAGCGTCTGGACGAGCACCACGCCGCCCCGGGGCCCGCGCCCGGCGCGTCCGGCCAGCTGGGTGACGAGGGCGAACGTCCGCTCCTCGGCGCGGAAGTCCGGGAACCGCAGCGTCGCGTCGGCGTCGAGTACGAGGCCCAGGGTCACGTCGGGGAAGTCGTGGCCCTTGGCCACCATCTGAGTGCCGACGAGGACGCCGGCGGACGCCGCCTCGAACGCGGCCAGGACGCCGCCCGCCGCGCCCTTCCCCGCCGCGGCGTCGGCGTCCAGCCGGAAGACCGGGAAGCCCTCGAAGGCGGCCCCCAGCTCGGCCTCCAGGCGCTCGGTCCCCACGCCGTGGCGGGCCACGGAGGTCGAGCCGCAGGCGTCGCAGGACGCGGGCGCGCGCTCGCGATGCCCGCAGTGATGGCAGTCCATCGTGCCCTGCGCGCGGTGCAGGACCAGGGCGACGTCGCAGTCCGGGCACTCCCACACGCGCCCGCACGAGCGGCAGGACAGGAAGTTCGACCAGCCGCGGCGGTTGAGCAGGACGATCGCCTTGCCCCCGTCACGGCGGACCCCTTCCAGCGCCGCGTGAGCCCGGGGATGCAGCGCTCCGCGCACCTCGCGCATGTCCAGCAGCTCGACCGGAGGCAGCGGACGACCGTCCACCCGCTCGGGGAGGCGCAGGCGCCGGAACGGCGGGTCGCCCACCTCCGGTCCCCCTTCGATGCCGCCGTTCCCGGGCCCCGCCGCGTCCAGCGCGGTCTCCGGCCGCGGCGTCGCGGAGCCCGCCACCAGGACGGCGCCCGCGTCGGCGGCGCGGCGCTGCGCGACGCGGCGGGCGTCGTAGCGGGGGTCGCCCTCGTGCTTGTAGGAGGGCTCGTGCTCCTCGTCGACGACGATCAGGCCGAGGTCGGCGACGGGGGCGAAGACCGCGGATCGCGGACCGACGCACACGCGCGCCTCGCCGCGGCGCAGGCGCAGCCACTCATCGTGGCGCTCGCCCTCGCCGAGGTTGGAGTGCAGGACCGCGACGGTCGGGCCGAAGCGGGCCTCGAAGCGGGCGACGATCTGCGGGGTGAGCGCGATCTCGGGCACGAGCACGATCGCCCCCCTCCCCCGCTCCAGCGCCGCCTCGGTGGCACGGAGGTAGATCTCGGTCTTGCCCGAGCCGGTCACGCCGTGCAGCAGGAACCGCTCGGCCCGTCCGGCCCGCACGGCCCCGGCCACCGGCTCCAGCGCCGCCGCCTGGTCGGCGGTGAGCGGCGGCGCCGAGGCCGGCGCCGACCCGACGCGGACGTGGACGGGCCGGCGGCCGCGCACCTCGTTGCCCAGCCGCACCAGCCCGCGCGCCTCCAGCCGCCGCAGGGTGCCGTGGCCCCCGGGAACCTCGGCCGCCGCAAGCGGACCGCCGGAGAGCGCCGCCAGCGCCGCCCGCTGCCGCGAGCCCAGCCGCAGGCCGGACGAGTCCGCCTCGGTCAGCTCCGCGACCAGCGCGCGCTTCTCGCGCATTCCCGCGCCCGTCCCCGGGGGCAGGACCAGCGACAGGGCCCGGGCGGGGGTGGAGCAGTACTCCGCGGCCATCCACTCGGCGAGGCGCACGAGGTCGGCTGGAACCCCCGACGACAGCGCCTCCAGGGGCGCGACCAGGCGCTCCGGCGGGACGTCGGTCGTCTCGGCCAGCCCGGTGACCACGCCGAGGACGCGGCGGCGGCCGAACGGCACGACGAGCAGCGACCCCACCTCCACCCCGGCCAGGGCCGCGGGCAGGCGGTAGTCGAACGGCCCGCGCAGGGAGCGGGCGGTCGTGAGCGGCTCCACTTGCGCGATCTCGGCGATGGGAGCCAAGGTAGGCAACGACGCGGACGGCGCGCCGACCCGCCGGGTAGGCTCCGCGCCCATGGACCTTCGCAGCGGAGAACGCGTGATCTTCCAGGGCCACCCCTCCTGGCGGTCGGTCCTGGGCTTCTACATCCAGGGCCTCATCTTCACCGCGGTCGCGGCGGGCATCGCCGCCCTGGTGACCGTCATCGGGGGCAACCTGAAGTGGGGCGTCGTCGCCGCCGTCGCGGCCGCCGCCTTCGTCATCGTGCTGGTCGTGGGCTTCGTCAAGCGCGTGGCCACCACCTACACGATCACCAACCAGCGCCTGCACATCCGCCGCGGCATCATCGCGCGCAAGATCCAGCAGACCCGGATCGAGCGGGTGCAGAACGTGAACATCAACCAGTCCGTCCTGCAGCGCCTGCTCCAGATCGGCAAGGTCGACTTCGATACGGCCGGGACCGACGACTCGGACTTCAGCTTCACGGGCGTCTCGCAGCCCGAGGAGGTCATGCAGGCGGTCGAGGCCGCCCAGCACGAGGCCGCCTCGTCACCGGGCGGCGACGACGGGCTCGGCGCGCCGCCCGCGGCGCCCCAGGCGCCCCAGGCGCCCCCGCCGGCCGGCTAGGCCTGGCCTGTCAGGAGACCGCGCCCTCGCGGTCGCCCAGGCCGGCGGCGCTGCGCAGCGCGTCGGCCTTGTCCGTCTTCTCCCACGTGAAGTCGGCGTCCTCGCGGCCGAAGTGGCCGTAGGCCGCAGTCTTCTGGTAGATCGGGCGGTGCAGGCGCAGCTCCTCGCGAAACGCGCCGGGCCGCAGGTCGAAGTGCTCGTCGACGAGCTGGGCGATCTGCGAGCGCGCGACCTTCTCGGTCCCGAACGTCTCCACCATCACCGACACCGGATGCGCCACGCCGATCGCGTAGGCCACCTGGACCTCGCAGCGGTCGGCCAGGCCGGCCGCCACCACGTTCTTGGCCACCCAGCGCGCCGCGTAGGCGGCCGAGCGGTCGACCTTGGACGGGTCCTTGCCGGAGAAGGCGCCGCCGCCGTGCCGGGCCATGCCGCCGTAGGTGTCGACGATGATCTTGCGCCCGGTCAGCCCGGCGTCGCCCACCGGGCCGCCGATCACGAAGCGCCCGGTCGGGTTGACCAGGAAGTTGCCGCGGGTGTTGAGCTTGCGCTCGTCGTAGAGCTCGCCCGGCAGGATCGGGCGCACCACGTGCTCCCACAGGTCGGGGCGAATCAGCGTGTCGGCGTCGACGCCGTCGCGGTGCTGGGTGGAGATCAGGACCTTCTCGATCTCGATCGGCTGCCCGTTCTCGTAGCGCACTGTGACCTGCGTCTTGCCGTCCGGGCGCAGGTAGGGCACGACCTCGGCCCGGCGCACCTCGGCCAGGCGCTGCGCCAGGCGGTGGGCCAGCGAGATCGGCATGGGCATGAGCTCGGGCGTCTCGCGCGTGGCGTAGCCGAACATCATCCCCTGGTCGCCCGCGCCGGCCACGTCGAGCTCGTCGTCGTCGGCCGGGTCGGTGCGCGCCTCCAGCGCCGTGTTGACGCCCTGGGCGATGTCCGGCGACTGCTTGTCGATGGCGTTGATGACCGCGCAGGAGTCGGCCGAGAAGCCCAGGTCCGCGTCGGTGTAGCCGATCTTGCGGATCGTCTCGCGCGCGATGTCCTGGATGTCGACGTAGGTCGTGGTCGAGATCTCGCCGGACACCACGACGAGGCCGGTGTTGACCAGCGTCTCGCAGGCCACACGGCCGTACGGATCGTCGGTCAGGACCGCGTCCAGGACGCCGTCGGAGATCTGGTCGGCCATCTTGTCCGGGTGGCCCTCGGTGACGGACTCGGACGTGAAGAGGTACTCGTTGTCGGACAGCGGGGTCATGGGATCTCGATGAACAGCTCCGTGGTCGATTCGCCGGTGTCGCCCGAGGCCGCGGCGCCCAGCGCCCGCACCTTGCGCAGATCCTCGCGGATCGCCAGGTACGCGCGACTGTCGTTGAGCCCCGTGCGCTCGGCCAGCCTCAGCAGCTCGCTGAAGTCGAGGAAGACTAGCGACGTCACCTCCTTGGGGCGGCCGCCGAGCGCCGTCTTGAACGACTCGGCGTCGGCCAGCGAGCCGTCGTGGCGCTTGACCGCGCGCACGCCCGCCAGCGAGGTCGACACGACGAGCTTGCCGTCGAACACGGCGTAGTCCAGCTCGATCCCGGGGCCGATGCGCAGCTGGAAAGCCGGGACCCCGTCGACCTGGCGCTCGGTGAACGTCGGGACCTGCCCGCCGCCGGACGGGGCCAGCAGGCGGGCCAGCGCCGGCTGGAGGCGCGCGAAGGCCTCGCGGGTGCGGCCCTCGTTGTCGGTGGCGGCGATGATCGTGAGGACGGGCGCGGGGACCGACGGCGCCAGCCACAGCGCCACCTCGCCCTGGAACAGCGGCAGCACGTCGCGTTGCAGGTTCACGCCGGCCCGGCGGCCCAGGTCGCCGCGCAGGCGCGCGAGCAGCTGGGTGATCCGCCGCCCCCCTCCGCCCCCGGCCAGGCCCGCGGCCAGCAGCCGGCCGGCCGCGCGGTCCAGGCGCGTCACGCCGAGGTAGGCCATCGCGGTCGGGGGGACGGAGCCGACGAGCTTGGGCTGGAACGGCTTGGCGCGCGGCAGCCTGCGCCCGGCCGCCGCGTCCAGCGCGGAGTGGATCGTCAGGCGCACGCCCTTGTCCTGCGGCGTGACCGCCAGGGACACGCCCTGGAGCGTCGGCTGGTCGAGCAGCGCACCCGCGGCGCCCAGGCCGCCGCCCTGGGAGGCCAGCACGCGCGCCACGCCGGCGGGCGAGGCGAAGACGTCGGCCACGCGGCCGGACGGCAGGCCCCCGCTGGCTCGCCGGAACACCTTCGACCTGGCCAGGGACGGCACGCGCCCCGCCTCGGCGTCGATGGCCGACTGGAGGCCGGGCGGCTGGCCGATGGCCAGGTCGCCGTCGATGTAGGCGGCCGAGGCGTTGCCGTAGGACTGGATCGTCGTGCCGCGATACGTCGTGCGCTTGGGCGTGCCCGCGACCCGGGTGAGGAACGCGTCCGCCTTCTTGCGGTCGGTCACGTCGAGCACGATCAGCGACCCGGCGGTCTGGCCGGGGGTGTTTAGCAGCGCCAGGGCCGCCTCCCGGCCCAGCCAGGGCCGCACGTCGCGGTCGAACGAGAGGCCGGCGCCCGCCCGCGAGAGGCGGCCGAGCACCGCGTCGCGCAGCCTCGGGAAGCTGGGGAAGCGCCCGGCGAGCGCCAGCGCCCGGCGCACCGCGGGGCGCGAGCCGTCCGTGGAGAAGTGGGCGTAGACGAGCGTGTCGGCCGGGACCATCCGCGCCGCGGCGCTCGGGGGCGCGGCGCCGCCCCCGTCGCCGCCGCACGAGCGCACGGCGAGGACGAACGCGACGAGCACCAGCAGGGCGCCGGCGACCGCGGCGGCGCGGCGTCCGGTGAACTCGTAGCGGGGCGGCATGGCGGTGCAGTGAAGCAGGCCGGGGTCAGGCCGAGCGCCGCCGAGGCTTCGCCTTGCGCTCCACGAAGTCGATCACCAGCGGGACGCCCTCCAGGCGGTAGCGCTCGCGCAGCCGGTTCTCGAACCAGTACGCCCAGTCGCGGGTGATCAGCGCGCGCGCGTTGATCTGGACGCTGAAGCGCGGCGGACGGTCGCCCGTCTGGGCCATGTAGAGCAGCTTGAGCCGGCGGCCCTGGCGCTGCGGCGGCTGGCGCGTGGCCACGACGTCGGCCACGAAGCGGTTGAGCTCGGGCGTGGGGATGCGGCCGCGCCGGCGGTCGGCCAGGGCCAGCGCCTCGGCGATCACGCGCTCCACGTGGCGGCCCGTCTTGGCGCTCGCCGTCATGACGCGGGGGCGCAGGCGCAGCTTCTGCGCCACCCGAGCCCGCTCGTGCTCCAGATCGTGATCCTGCGGGGCCAAATCCCACTTGTTGAGCACCAGCAGGGTCGCGCAGCCGCTGGTCATCGCCAGCTCGGCGATGCGCATGTCCTGGGCCGTCACCCCGTCCGCGGCGTCGCAGACGACGATCGCCACGTCCGCGCGCTCGGCCGCCCGGCGCGAGCGCAGGGTCGTGTAGTACTCGACGTTGTCCCCCGAGTTGGCCACCTTCGACTGGCGGCGGATGCCCGCCGTGTCCACCAGCACCACCGGGCGACCTTCGATCTCCACGCGCTCGTCGATGGCGTCGCGGGTGGTCCCGGCGCGCTGCGAGACGATCACGCGGTCGCGGCCGAGGATGCGGTTGACCAGGGACGACTTGCCCACGTTGGGCCGCCCGATCACGGCCAGGCGCACGGCGTCGGCGTCGGGCTCGGGGCCGTCCGGCTCGGGCGGGAGCTGCGCCGTCACCCGGTCCAGCAGGTCGCCCGTCCCCAGGCCGTGCATGGCGGAGACGGGGATCGGCTCGCCCAGTCCCAGGCTGTGGAAGTCGGCCGCCAGCGGCACGTCGGCCACGTTGTCGGTCTTGTTCGCCGCGACCACGGTGGGCACGCCGCCGCGGCGCAGCATGTCGGCCAGCTCCTCGTCGCCGGGCCGCCGCCCGGCCCGCGCGTCGACCACCAGCACCACCACCGCCGCGTCGGCCAGTGCCGCCTGGGCCTGCTCGCGGATGGACGCCGCCATCTCGTCGCGGTCCTCCAGGTCCACGCCGCCCGTGTCGACCAGCGCGAACGTGCGCCCGTTCCACTCCGCCGGCAGCTCCTTGCGATCGCGGGTGACGCCCGGGCGCTCGTGGACCACGGCCTCGCGGCTGCCCGCCAGGCGGTTGACCAGCGACGACTTCCCCACGTTGGGGTAGCCGACGACCGCGACCTTCATCGCCCCGCCAGCTCGACCACGCGCCGGACCACCTCGTCGCGGTCCAGTCCCGTGGTGTCCAGCTCGACCGAGCCGGGCGCGGCGGCCAGCGGACTGTGCTCGCGCGTGCGGTCGCGCTGGTCGCGCAGCGTCTGGTCGGCCAGGACGGTCTGGGGGTCGGTGCCGAGCTCCTCGGCGCGCCGCCGGGCGCGCTCCTCGGGGCTCGCGGTGAGGAAGACCTTCAGCTCGGCGTCGGGGGCGACCACGGTGCCGATGTCCCGGCCCTCCGCGACCCAGTCTCCGTGGGACATGAGCTCGCGCTGCTTTCGCACCAGCGCCTCCCGAACGCCGGGGTCCCCGGCCACGCGCGAGGCGGCCTCGGAGACCTCGGGGGTGCGGATCGCCTCGGTCACGTCGCGGCCGTCCACCGACACGCGCTCGCCGAGCCGCAGATCGAGCGCCGCGGCCAGGGCGGCCGGCTCGGCGTCCGGGCGCTCCAGCGCGGCCAGCCCGACCGCGCGGTACATGGCGCCCGAGTCCAGGTAGGTGAAGCCGAGCGCCTCGGCGACGCCGCGTGCGACGGTCGACTTTCCGGCCCCGGCGGGTCCGTCTATGGCCACGATCATGCCCGTGAGCGTAGAGGGAGGCCGGTCTGTTACGTTCGCGTCCCGATGCCCTCCTCGCGCCTCATCGAGCAGCTCAACGAGCAGATCGCGCACGAGTACGCGGCCCACCAGCAGTACGTCGCGGCCGCCGTCTACTACGACACCGAGGCGATGCCCAACCTGGCGGCGTTCTTCTACGCGCAGGCGCTGGAGGAGCGCACCCACGCGATGATGATCGTCCAGTACCTGATCGACATCGACGCCAAGGTCGTGACGCCGGGGATCGACCCGCCCAAGATCGACTTCGCCGACCTGGCCGAGCCCATCGCCCTGGCCCTGGAGCAGGAGCGCCAGGTGTCCGACCAGTTCGACGCCCTGGCCGAGACCGCGCTCGCCGAGAAGGACCACAAGGGCGCCAACTTCCTCCAGTGGTTCCTCAAGGAGCAGGTCGAGGAGGTCGCCACGATGAGCGACCTCCTGACGGTCGTCGAGCGCGGCCGCGACCAGCCGCTGCTGATCGAGCAGTTCCTCGCGAACAACCCGTTCGGCGCCGGCGACGAGGGCTCGGTGCAGCCCACGATCGCCGGCGGCTAAGCCAAAGTTCCCAAATGCTCTAGGAACAGCGGGTAGGAGATCGCGGCGGCGTCCATGCCGAGGACCTCCACGCCGTCGCGTGACGCGAGGCCGGCCACCGCGCCCATCATCGCCAGGCGGTGGTCGCCGTGGGAGTCGATGACCCCGCCCTCCAGGCCCCCGGTGCCGGTGACGGCGAAGCCGTCCTGGGTCTGCTCGATCGCCGCGCCCAGGCCGCGCAGCCCCTCCACGACCGCGGTGATCCGGTCGGACTCCTTGAGGCGCAGCTCGCCCGCGCCGCGCACGATCGTCTCGCCCTCGGCGAAGCAGCCCAGCAGCGCCACCAGCGGCAGCTCGTCGATGGCCAGCGGGACCTCCTCGGCCTCGACGACCGTGCCCACCAGCGGCGCCGCGCGCACGTCGATGTCGGTCACCGGCTCCTCCACGGGGATGACGTCGGGCGCGGGCCGCGGCTCCCACTCGCCGACCACCACGCCGCCCATCCGCTCCAGGATCCGCAGGAAGCCGGCGCGCGTCCAGTTGACGCCGACGTCGCGCACGACCAGCCGCGAGCCGGAGACCAGCACGCCCGCCGCCAGCAGGAACGCCGCCGAGGACAGGTCGCCGGGGACCGTCAGCTCGTCGAGCTCGAGCTCGTCCACGTGGGTCACGACGACGCGTGAGCCGTCGCGGTGCACGCCGACCCCGGCGCGCGCCAGCAGCCGCTCGGTGTGGTCGCGGCTGGGCGTGGGCTCGGACACCGACACGTCGCCGAAGGCCGTGAGGCCGGCCAGCAGGACGCACGACTTCACCTGCGCGCTGGCCACCGGCAGCTCGTAGTCCAAGCCCTGGAGGCGCGCGCCGTGGACGGTGAACGGCGGGTAGCGGCCCTCCGTGGCGTCGATGCGCGCGCCCATCATCCGCAGCGGCTCGGCGATGCGGTCGATCGGCCGCCGGCGGATCGACTCGTCGCCGTCCAGCGTCCACGACCCGTCCTGGCCGGCCAGCCACCCGGGGAGCAGGCGCATCAGCGTCCCGGAGTTGCCCACGTCGATCGGCCCGTCGCACAGCGACACGTCGCGCAGCCCGCCGCCGCGGATCAGCACCTCGTCGGGACGCTCCTCCACGATCGCGCCCACCGCACGCAGCGCGTTCAGCGTGGAGTTGGTGTCCCCCGCGTCGAGGTAGTTGCGGATGTGCACGGGCTCGGAGCACATGGCGCCCAGCAGCGCCGAGCGGTGCGAGATCGACTTGTCCGGCGGCGCCACGAGGTCGCCGCGCAGGCGCGCCGCCGGCTCGAAGCGCGTCCTCACGGGCGCGCCACGGGGTGGCCGAGCTCGCCGACCAGGGCCTGCGCGCGGTCGGCCGCCTCGTCCCCGGCGATCCACAGCGCGACCACGCCGTCGCGCATGTCGCTGGAGGGATAGAGGGCCATGTCCGTGATGTTTATCCCGGCGCGGCCCAGCTCCAACGCCAGTCGCGCCACCACTCCCGGCTCGTTGGGGACGGCGACGCGAAGCTCGTGCACGGAGCCGCCGGCCAGCTCGCCCTCCAGCAGCTCGCGGCGCGCCTCGCGCGCGCCGGCGTTCCAGCGCGTGATCGCCTCGGCGTCGCCCGCCGCCAGCGCGGCGCGGACCTCCTCCAGCCGCCGCACGGACTCGTCGATTCGCTCCATCACGGCGTCGCGGTTGGCCAGGTAGATGTCCGTCCAGATCGCGTCGTTGGCGCCGGCCACGCGGGTGGCGTCGCGGAAGCTCGGGCCGGCGGCGGGCAGCCGCTCGTCGTCGTCGGACAGCGCGGCCGCCGCCTGGCCGACCAGGACGTTGGCCAGCACGTGCGGCAGGTGCGACACGCTGGCCATCAGCCGGTCGTGGGCGGCGGCGTCGATGGCGGCGGGCTGGGCGCCGAAGCCCGCGATCGTGCGGTGCAGGCGCTCGAAGAGCAGCCCGGAGGTCGTCTCGGTCGGGGTCAGGTACCACGTGGCGCCCGCGAACAGGTCGGCGCGGGCGTGCTCGACGCCCGCGGTCTCGGCCCCGGCCAGCGGGTGGCCACCCACGAAGCGCGGATCGTCCACGCTCTCCACGACCGAGCGCTTGGTCGAGCCGACGTCGGTGACCACGCAGTCCTCGCCTGCCGCGGTCAGGGTCTCGTCCAGCGCGCCCGCCAGCACGCCCACCGGCGCGGCGACGAACACCGTGTCCGCACCCTGCACGGCGTCGGCCGTCGAGGCGTGGGCGGAGTCCAGCGCGCCGAGCTCCAGCGCGCGGTCCAGGACGCCGCGGCCCGGGTCGTACCCGCGCACCTGCGCGCCGCCGCGCTCACGCGCGGCCAGGCCGATGGACCCTCCGATCAGGCCCACGCCGATGACGGCGACGGTGCTCAGGGCCTAGCTCGCCGCCCGCCGGGCCCGGACCGCGCCCGCCAGCTCGTCGAGCACGTCGACCGTCATGTCCCAGGACATGCAGGCGTCGGTGATGGACTGGCCGTAGGTGAGCGGCAGGTCGGTCCGCAGGTCCTGGCGGCCCTCGACGAGGAACGACTCGAGCATGACCCCCACGATGGCGCGGCTGCCGCCGGCCACCTGGCGGGCGATCTCCGCCCCGGCGATGGGCTGGCGCGCGTGGTCCTTGCCGCTGTTGTCGTGCGAGGCGTCGACGACGAGGCGCTCGGGCAGGCCCGCCGCGCGCAGGCGCGTCAGCGCCGCCTCGATCCCCGCCTCGGTGTGGTTGGGGGCGCCGCGCCCGCCGCGCAGGATCACGTGGCTGTCGGCGTTGCCGCTGGTGTGCAGGATGGCCGGCGTGCCGGTGACGTCCACGCCCGGGAACACGTGCTGCGCGCGGGCCGCGCGCACGGCGTCCACCGCCACGTCGACGTTGCCGTCGGTGCGGTTCTTGAAGCCGACCGGCATGGAGAGGCCGGACGCCAGCTGGCGGTGGATCTGGCTCTCGGTCGTGCGCGCGCCGATGGCCGCCCACGACACGGCGTCGGAGATGTACTGCGGCATGATCGGGTCCAGGAACTCGCACCCGATCGGCAGGCCGAGCGACAGCACGTCGAGCAGCAGGGTGCGAGCCACGCGCAGGCCGCCGTTCACGTCGCCGGACTCGTCCAGGTGGGGGTCGTTGATCATCCCCTTCCAGCCGATCGTGGTCCGGGGCTTCTCGAAGTACACGCGCATCGCCACGCACAGGTCCGCGTCGAGCTCGGCCGCCCGGGCGCTCAACAGGCTGGCGTACTCGCGCGCGGCGTCTAGGTCGTGGACGCTGCACGGGCCGACCACGACGAACAGGCGATCGTCGGCGCCGTCCAGGACGGCGGCGATCTCCGCCCGGCCGCGCAGGACCGTGTTCGCCTGGTCCTCGGACAGCGGCTGCTGGTGCAGGATGAGCGCCGGCGTCAGCAGCGGCACGACCTGCTCGATGCGCTGGTCGCGGACGTTCTCTTCGGTTCGGGGGAGGCGGTGGTTCACGCGAAGTACGGGATAGCAGACCGGCTCGGGCGCCTACAAGGCTTCGCGCAGGGCCGCCAGGAACCTTGCGTTCTCCTCGGCGGTGCCGCAGGTGACCCGCAGGTGGCGCTCGCGCCCCAGCGCCCCGCCGGCGCGCACGAGCACCTTGCGCTCGCCCAGGGCGCCGACGACGTCGCCCTCCTCGGCCTCCTCGGGCAACGCGAACCAGACGAAGTTGGCCTGGGACTCGGCGGGCTGCAGGCCCAGCGCGCGCAGGCCCTCCTCCAGCCCCAGGCGCGCGGCGATCGTCTGCTCGGCGCGGCGGGCCACCTCGTCCTGGTGGCGCAGCGCCTCGCGCGCCGCGGCCTGGGCGGCCACGTTGGCGAAGAAGGGCTGGCGCACCTGGTCGACGGCCGTCCGGAAGGCCTCCGAGCCGCACAGCGCGTAGCCCACGCGCAGCCCGGCCAGGCCGTAGACCTTGGAGAAGGTCCGCAGCAGCGCCAGGTTGGGACGGCGCTCCAGAAGGTCGACCGTGATGTCGGGGTCGTCGAGCACGTTGAACTCGCAGTAGGCCTCGTCCACGACCACCATGACGTG
Organism: Solirubrobacteraceae bacterium; assembly: GCA_033856025.1. Classification (GTDB taxonomy): domain Bacteria; phylum Actinomycetota; class Thermoleophilia; order Solirubrobacterales; family Solirubrobacteraceae; genus AC-38. The sequence goes on from JAWVFQ010000004.1 coordinate 84,145, forward strand.
CGCCGGGACGGTGTCCAGCAGCGCGGCGATGGCGTCCGCGCGCACCGCGGTGCCGGTCGGGTTGTTGGGATTGCAGACGATCAGCAGGCGCGTGGCCGCCGTGACCGCGCCGGCCATCGCGTCCAGGTCGTGGCGGTCCGCCTCGTCCAGCGCGACCGTCACGGCCCGGGCGCCGGAGGCCGCGGCGAGGTGCGGGTACATCGAGAAGCTGGGCCAGGAGTAGACGACCTCCGCGCCGGGCTCCAGCAGCGCCTCGCCGGCGGCCAGCAGCACGTCGCAGGAGCCGTTGCCGATGGCGATCCGGTTGCGCGGCACGCCGTAGCGCTCCGACAGCGCGGCCCGCAGCTCGCCGTTCTCAGGGTCGGGGTAGCGGTTGACGCCCTGCAGCGCGCGCTGCGCCGCCTCCAGCACGCCGGGCAGCGGACCGAACGGCGTCTCGTTGGACGCCAGCATCGCCACGTCGTCCTCCAGCGCGTAGCCGTCCGCCGCCGGGTAGACCGGGATGCGCGCGATGCGCTGGGCGAACTCGGGGCTCATGACCCGCCTATTGTGGCGGGGCGCCGGGCGGGCCGGTGCCCATGCGGGTCTCGCCCTCGGGCAGGCGGCCGTCGCGGCCCACGTATCCGTCCTTGCCGCCGACGATCACGTAGAGCGCGTCCTCGTCGCCCACGCTGCGGACCTTGCGCGTCGTCGCCGGATCGACGCGGGCGAAGGTGCCGGCCGGCATGCGGTGCGTCGTGCCGTCGCCGAACTCCATCTCCAGCTCGCCGCGGTGCACGAAGTAGAGCTCCTCCTGCTCGTCGTGGAAGTGGCTGCCGGTCTCGAGGCCGGGCGGCATCGCGATGGCGTTCACCCCGAAGGCGGTGACGTCGAGGGCGCGACGGACCTTGCGGAACCCGTACTGGTCCCCCATGTCGTCGACGTGGCCGACGGCGTAGCCGTCGCCCGTGGTGATCTGGCTCATTGGGCGGCCTCCAGGTCGGTGCGCAGGTTGCGAGCCTCGCCGAGATAGACGTGACGGGGCTCGTGATCGTCCTCGGCGTGGTAGTGCAGCAGCAGGCGGATGACGCGCGGGAGCGCGCCGGGGCGGTCGATCTCGCGGGCGCACAGGAGCGGCACGCGGCCCAGGCCCAGGTTGCGCGCGGCCACGGCGGGGAACTCCGCGTCGAGGTCGGGCGTGGCCGTGAAGATGCAGCTCACCATGGCCTCGGGCCGCAGCCCGTTGCGCTCGATGACCTCGCGGACGAGCTCCTCCGTGCGCTCCAGGATCGCCGCGGCCTCGTTGGCCTCGACGTCGACGGCGCCGCGCAGCGCGAACAGTCGCATGGGGCGCGACTGTAGCGGCGGGCGCTAGCGCGCAGCGGAGCGGTACTCCGTGCGCGTGCGCTCGTCCCAGCGGACCTGCTCCGCCGGGACGCAGAGCAGCGACGCCGCGACGAGCTCGCGCTGGGAGCTGCCGGTGCGCGCGGGATGGGCGCTGCACTTGCCGTTCCACTGGATCTGCTTGGGATAGACCATGTGAGGATGGTCTTCGCGCGGGGGCCTCCGGTCGCGCGCCCAGGCGACACGCGCTGTGTCACGCCCGCGACACTGATTAGGCTGGCGCCATGAAGTGGGCGCTTCTCGACGGGGTCCCGGAGGACGACGTGCGCGCGCTGTTGAGCATCGCGCGCCGCCGCCAGTTCGGGCGCGGCGAGGTCGTCTTCCACCAGGACGACCCGGCGGACACGCTGCACCTGGTGGACAAGGGCCGCTTCGCGGTGCGCGTGCAGACCTCCCTGGGCGACACGGCGATCCTCTCGGTGCTGGGACCGGGAGAGATGTTCGGCGAGCTGGCGCTGCTGGGCGACGAGGAGGGACGGCGCAGCGCGACCGTGGCGGCGCTGGAGGCCGGCTGCGAGACGCGCTCGGTGCACCGCCTGGACTTCGACCGCCTGTGCCGCGAGCACCCGGGGACCGGCGGTGTGCTCATCGTCATCCTCTCCGGCCAGGTGCGCCGTCTCTCGCGGCACCTGCTCGAGGCGCTCTACGTGCCGGCCGACAAGCGCGTCCTGCGCCGCCTGGCCGAGGTCGCCGAGGTCTACGACGACGCGACGATCCCGCTGACGCAGGAGGACCTGGCCGGCCTGGCCGGGACCTCCCGGGCCACGGTGAACCGCGTGCTGCGCGAGGAGGAGGAGCGCGGCAGCGTGAAGCTGGGCCGCGGGCGCACCACCGTGCTCGACGCCGAGGCCCTGGCCCGGCGCGGGCGGTGAGGGGTCGCCGCCGTGACGGACGTCGCGGCGCGCCAGGAGGCGTGGGACCGCCTGGTGCGGCGCATGGGCGTGGTCTTCACCACGGCCAACGTCGCGGGCGCGATCCTCGCCTTCGCGTTCATCACCTGGATCGTCCCCACGCCCGACGACGTGGCGGAGAACTGGTCGGTGTTCCGGACGAACCTGATCGCCTTCGTCCCGCTCATCGCCGTCGCCACCGTGACGGCGAACGTCCTGGGCAAGCGCGTGGCGGACCCGGTCGGGCGCTGGTACGTCTCCGGCCGCGAGCCCGACGCGGCGGAGCGGGAGGCGACGCTGCGCCAGCCCTGGGCGCACATGGGGGTGTCGGCGGTCGTGTGGGCCGGCGGCGGCCTGGCCCTGACCGCGGTCAACGCGTTCATCGACCCGGGCCTGGCGGCGATCGTGGCCGCGACCGCGCTGCTCGGCGGGCTGTGCTCGTGCGCGCTGACCTACCTGCTGGCCGAGCGGCTGGCCCGCGACGTCACCGCCGCCGCGCTGGCGGGCGGCGTGCCGGAGGAGCCGGCCGGCCCGGGCGTGGAGGCCCGCGTGCTGCTGGCCTCGGCGCTGTCGGCCGGGATCCCGCTGTTCGGCGGGATCATCCTGGGCGTCGCGGTGCTGCTGGGCAGCGGCGCGTCGGCCGACCAGGTGGCCCGCACGGTCGCCTTCCTGGGCGCGTTCGGGCTGGCCCTGGGGTTCGTGGCGGTGCGGATCGCGGCGCGGTCGGTGGCCGATCCGCTGGAGGCGGTGCGCGCGGCCGTGCGCGACGTGGAGGCCGGGGACCTGGACGCTCACGTGACGGTGTTCGACGGCAGCGAGGTGGGGCTGCTGCAGGCCGGGTTCAACCGGATGGCCGCGGGCCTGCGCGAGCGCGAGCGCCTGCGCGACCTGTTCGGGCGCCACGTCGGCCGCGAGGTGGCCCAGCGCGCGCTGGAGCGCGGCGTGGAGCTGGGCGGCGAGGTGCGCGAGTGCGCGGCGCTGTTCGTGGACCTCGAGGGCTCGACTCGAATGGCCGCGGAGCGCCCGGCGGACGAGGTGGTCGAGATCCTCAACCGCTTCTTCTCCGTCGTCGTGCGCGTGGCGGGGGCGCACGGCGGGTGGGTGAACAAGTTCGAGGGCGACGCCGCGCTGTGCGTCTTCGGGGCGCCCGAGGATCCGGGCGGCGCCCCGGCCCGCGCGCTGGCGGCGGCGCGCGAGCTGGCGGGCGCGCTGCGCGAGGAGGTCCCGGAGGTCTCGGCGGCCGTCGGCGTGTCGTGGGGCACGGCGGTGGCCGGGAACGTGGGCGCGGCGGAGCGCTACGAGTACACGGTGATCGGCGATCCGGTCAACGAGGCGGCCCGCCTGAGCGACCTGGCCAAGGAGCGCGGCGTCCCCGTCCTGGCCTCCGAGGCGCTGGTCGCGGCGGCCGACGGCGCCGGCGAAGCCACCCACTGGCGCCTCGGCGACACGGTGCGCCTGCGCGGCCGCGCGGCGCAGACGCGATTGGCGCAGCCGGCCTAGCGGCGCCCGGCTAGCGCCGGTTGCGGGCGAGGTACGTCTGGCCCGCGCGCAGGATGCGAGTGCGCTTGCGGATGCGGTCGAACACGCGGACGCGGCCCTCGCGGACGGTGACCGAGGTCCCGTCGCAGCGCAGGGTGGTCAGCCAGCGGGTCCCGATGGACGAGGCGGTGATCGAGCCGGTCCGGGTCCGCCAGCGCCCGCCGCGGTCGCGCACCCAGAGGCGCCGCCGGCGACGGGCCGCCTTGGCGACGAACGCCTTCGCCCCCGTGGCCCGGCGCAGCGCGCCGCCCCCGGCCGGGCAGCCGGCCAGCGAGTCCAGGCGGAACTCGGTGAACGGGCGCTCTCCGGCCAGCTGGCGCATGGTGAAGGCGCCGGAGTAGACCTCGACCTCGCGCTGGGTCCCGGCGGAGTCCTCGGCCACGGCCAGGCGCAGCGTCCCGCCCGTGGCGTCCACGCGCGAGCCGTTGGGGACGATGTCCTCCTCGCGCAGCGCCCGGAAGCCGCCCGGGTCGCCCGACGGGAGCACCGCGACACCGCCCGCCGCCGGCTCCACGAACAGCGAGCGCTGGCGCACCGCCGGCGGGATCGCGCCGAGGGCGGTGACGCGGCGCACGGTCGCGTTGCCCGCGTCCGTCACCAGGAAGCCGCCGGCGGGCGCCAGGACGGTCCCGGCCGGGTGCGAGAGCCGGGCCTGGTTGGCCGGGCCGCCGTTCCCCGCGTTGCCGGCCGACGTGCCGGCCACCCCGACGATCGCGCCCATCGGCGTGACGCGGCGGACGCGATCGTTGGAGGTGTCGGAGACCAGGACGCCCCCGTTGGGCAGGGCGGTCACCGCGAAGGGCTGGCGCAGCTGGGCCTGGCGCGCCGGGTCCCCGTCGCCGGCCAGGCCGGGGACCGTCCCGGCCAGCGTGGTGATGGTCCCCGACAGGTCGACGTGGCGGATCCGGTCGTTGCCGCTGTCCGCGATGTCGAAGCCGCCGGCCGTGTCGATGTCCACGTCGCGGGGCGCGTTGAGCTGGGCCGAGGTGGCCGGGCCGCCGTCGCCGGAGCCCCCCTGCGACGTTCCGGCGATCGTGTGGATGCGCCCGTCCAGCGTGACGTGGCGGATGCGGTGGTTGCCGGTGTCGGCGATCAGGACCGAGCCGTCCGGCAGGACCGCCGTGTCGCTGGGGAACGACAGCCGCGCCTGCGTGGCCGGGCCGTTGTCGCCGGACAGGCCCTGGGTGCTCCCCGCCAGGAGCACGATCCGGCCGTCGGGCCGCACGCGCCGCACCCGGTGGTCGAAGGTGTCGGCGATCAGGTAGCCGCCGTCGGGGAGCGCGGTGACGCCCCGCGGGCGGTTGAGCTCGGCGTCCGTGGCCGGCCCGCCGTCGCCGCAGCCCGGGCCGCCGCAGGAGCCGCCGCCCGCGGTGGTGAGCATCGTGCCGCCGGGCGTGACGCCACGCACGCGTTGGTTGAGCTCGTCGGCGATCAGGACGCGTCCGCTGGCCAGCAGCGCGACGTCACCGGGCGTGTCCAGCCGCGCCTGGCCGGCCGGGCCGCCGTCGCCGGCGAAGCCGGGCTGGCCGGGCGTGCCGGCGAAGTTGGCGATTGTTCCGTTGGCCCGGCGCTGAGCGTGCGCGGCGGGCGCCGCGGCCAGGAGCGCGAGCAGGGACACCAGGACGTTTCGTCTCATCGTCGTCATAACTCTCGCAGCGCACCGTAGATGCGCGGGCGGGCGGATTCCGTCACGTGCGTGACGTTCGTTGTGTCAGAGTCGCGACATGCCCGCGCGCCGCCAGCGCCTGCGGACGGGACTTCTCGCGGCGACCGCTCTGACCGCCGCCGCGCTCGGCGTGGCGGCCTGGGCCACCGACGCGTTCCGGTCGCTGGAGATGCGCACCGTGGACGCGCGGTTCGACGTGCGCGGGAAGGAGAAGCCATCGTCACGGGTCGCCGTGGTGGGGATCGACGAGCAGACGCTGGCCGACCTGCGCCGCCGGCCGCCGCTGCCCCGTTCCCTGCACGGCCAGGTCATCGACCGGCTGCGCCGCGACGGCGCGCGCGTGATCGCCTACGACGTCCAGTTCACGGAGGAGACCGACCCGGCGCAGGACAACGCGCTGATCCTGGCGTCCCGGCGCGCGGGGAACGTGGTCTTCGCCACCTCTCGGGTCGGACCGCACGGCGACGCGGACGTCTTCGGCGGGCCGGAGGGCGTCGCCTTCGCCCGAGGGACCGTCGGGAGCACGAACTTCGGCTCGGTGGCCGGGCGGGTGTACCGGATGCGCGCGGCCGATGCCCGGCTGCCCTCGTTCCCCGTCGCCGCGGTGCGACGCGCCGGCCGGTCGCCGGGCGCGGGCGACTTCCACGACGGTGAGGCGTGGATCGACTACGCCGGCCCGCCCGGCACATATCCGGCGCTGTCGTTCTCGCGAGTGCTGCGCGGGCGGTTCGCGCCCGGGACGTTCCGCGGGAGGGTCGTCGTGGTCGGGTCGACGGCGCTGATCCTCAAGGACCTGGTCAACGTGCCCACGGGCGACAACATGCCGGGCCCCGAGCTCAACGCCAACGCGATCGCCACGGCGCTGGGCGGGTTCCCGCTCGGGGAGGCGGGTGACGTGCTGTCGCTGCTGGTCGTGGCGCTGCTCGGCCTGGCGGTTCCCGCGGCGGCGCTGCCGCTGCGCGGGCTGCGCTGGCTGCCCGTTCCGCTGGTGGCGCTCGGCGTCTACCTCGTCGCCGTCCAGCTCGCGTTCGACGGGGGGACGGTCCTGCCGGTCGTCCCGGCGTCGATCGCGCTGGCGGCCGGGGCCCTGGGCACCGTCGCCGTCGCCTACGCCACCGAGCTGCGCGACCGCCGCCGCCTGCGCGCGGCGTTCGGGCGCTTCGTCCCGCCGTCGGTGGTCGACGACGTCGTCGCACAGGCCGACGACGACCTGCGGCTGGTCGGGACCCGGCGCGAGGGGACGGTGCTGTTCTGCGACCTGCGCGGGTTCACCTCGTGCGCCGAGAAGCTCGCCGCCGAGCAGGTGATCGAGCTGCTCAACCGCTACCTGACCGAGATGAGCGAGGCGATCCTCGACTCCGGCGGGACGGTCGTCTCCTACATGGGCGACGGGATCATGGCCGTCTGGGGCGCGCCGCTGGAGCAGGCCGACCACGCCGACCGCGCCCTGCGCGCCGCCCGCGAGATGCTCGACCGCCGCCTGCCCGGCTTCAACGCCTGGGCGCGCGACTTCGGGTTGTCGGAGGGCTTCGAGATGGGGATCGGGATCTGCAGCGGGCCGGTCATGTCGGGCAACGTCGGCTCGGCCCGGCGCCTGGAGTACACGGCGGTCGGGGACACCACGAACACGGCGTCGCGGCTGGAGGCGATGACCAAGGAGGCGGGCGTGCCGGTGCTGATCTCCGATGCGACGCGGGCGGCGCTGCAATCGCCGGCGCCCGAGCTGCGCGCCGTCGGAGACCTGGCGATCCGCGGCCGCACGTCGCCCCTGACCGCCTGGACACTTCGACCCGAGAGCGACCCCGTCTAGCCGGCGGCCTTCCTCAGCCGCTCCACCTCTGCCCCCGACAGGCGCCGGACGCCGCCGACCGCCAGGTCCCCCAGCCGCAGCGGTCCCAGCCGCGTGCGGTGCAGGGCGCGGACGCGGTGGCCGACGGCCTCGCACATCCGCTTGACCTGGCGGTTGCGGCCCTCGTGGATCGTGAGCTCGATGCGGTCGGGGGCCAGGCGCCGGGCGCGGGCCGGAGCCGTGCGCCCGTCGTCCAGCTCGACCCCCTCGCGCAGGGCGCGCAGCGCGCGCTCGCTGACGGGGGCGCCGGCCACCGTCGCCTCGTAGGTCTTGGGCACCTCGTGGCGCGGGTGCGTGAGCAGCTCGGCCAGCTCGCCGTCGTTGGTGAGCAGGATCAGGCCGGTGGAGTCGGCGTCCAGGCGCCCCACGGGATACAGGCGCGCCTGGTCGGCCACGAAATCGATCACCGTCCGCCGGCCGTGGGTGTCCCGCGCGGTCGACACCACGCCGGCGGGCTTGTGCAGGAGGTAGGTGACCCGCTGCTCCGGCCCCTCCAGCGGCCGCCCGTCCACCGCCACGCCGCTGCTGGAGTCCACGTCGCGCGCCGGATCGGTCACGACCTCGCCGGCGACGGTCACACGCCCGGCCCGGATCACGTCCTCGGCGGCGCGCCGGGAGGCGACGCCCGCGTGGGCCAGGTACTTGCCGAGACGCATCGGTCCCGAAGTATCGGCGGCCGGGTGCCACCATGGGGACATGGACCTGGAGCGCCTCGACGCGACCCTCGCCGAGCTGGGCGAGCCGGCCTTCCGCGCCAAGCAGGTGTGGGAGTGGGCGGCGCACGGCGCGGCGCACTACGACGAGATGACCAACCTGCCGCTGGAGCTGCGCGAGACGCTCGCCGCGCGGGTGCCGTTCTCCTCGCTCACGCCCCAGCACGAGGCCACGGCGCGCGACGGCACCGTCAAGGTCCTGTTCCACACCCACGACGCCCGCCCCGTGGAGGCCGTGCTCATGCGCTACCGGGACGGGCGGCGCAGCGTCTGCGTGTCGTCGCAGTCCGGGTGCCCGCTGACCTGCACGTTCTGCGCCACGGGGGCCATGCGGTTCGGACGCAACCTGACCGCGAGCGAGATCCTCGACCAGGTCCTGCACTTCCGCCGCACCGACGACGTCAACCACCTCGTGTTCATGGGAATGGGCGAGCCCCTGATGAACGTCGACGCGGTCCTGGACGCGGCAGGGCGCCTGCCCGACACCGGGATCACCCACCGGCGCACGGGCGTGTCGACGGTGGGCTGGATCCCGGGCATCGACCGCCTGGCCGAGTCGCCGCTGCCGCTGCGCCTCGCCCTCTCCCTGCACGCCGCGGACGACGACCTGCGCTCCCAGATCATGCCCGTCAACGACCGCTACCCGCTCGACGAGGTGCTCGCCGCCTGCGAGCGCTTCCACGAGCGCAAGCGCCGCGAGGTCTTCGTCGAGTACGTGATGCTCGCCGGGATCAACGATCGCTACGAGCAGGCCGTCGCCCTGGCGCAGCGCCTGGACCCCCGGATCTACAAGGTCAACCTCATCCCCTACAACCCCACCGACGCGCCCTACGCCGGGTCCAGCCGCGGCGCCATCGACGCCTTCCAGGCCGTCCTGGAGGAGCACGGCCTCCGCGCCACCGTCCGCCTCACACGGGGCCAGGACATCGCCGCCGCCTGCGGCCAGCTGGCCGCAGGCGCCCTAGGCGCGCCGCCTCAGGGCGAGGCGCAGATCACGTAGGTCGTCGGGTTGAACTGCGGACCGGGGTTCTTGGCGCCCTGGTCGGAGTGCCAGCCGGTCGGCGTGCCGCTCGTCGGCGTGGGATGCGAGTCGGTGATCGCCGCGCCGTCCGGGGTGGCGCCCCCGCCCACCGCGACCTGGCCCTGGGGACAGCTCACGTCCCTGGAGACGTCGGACTTCACGGTCACCTTCGTCGCCCCGGGCGCGCCGGGCTGGCCCGGGCTGCCCGGCGGGCCCGCGGTCCCCGCCCGGCCATCTCGGCCCGCGGGACCCGTCTGGCTCCACGAGACCGCGAACTCGCGCAGGCGCACGCGGCCGGTGCGACGGCATCTCGCCACGCTGTTGACCAGCCGAAGAGTGCCCGTCGACCGCCGCACGCACGCCCGGTAGACGCCGGCGGCGTCCGGGATCGCGGCCACGCGCGCCGTGGGCCCGTCGTCGGCGCCGAAGGCGTGCGCGCCCCCCGCCGTGGCGGCGATCAGCGCGAGCGTGGCGGTCACGTTGGCGTAGGTGATCCGGTTTCTCATGACTCTCCTCTGGGTCTCAGCGGCGGGGGACGACGATGCGCAGCGGGGTGGACAGCCGGCCGGCGCGCAGGCGCAGCCGCACGACGAGCGCGCGGCGCCCCGGCGTGACCGCGATCCGGACGCTGCGCAGCACGCGCGCCGCGAGCTGCCGGTTCACGCCCGCGCCGGTCAGCCGGCTCGGGATCGTGGGCGCGATGCGCAGTGTCAGGGCACGGGCGCGGCGCGACAGGCTCCGCGGCACCACGAGTCGCAGCGGCAGCGGCCGCACGGCGAGGACGCGCACACGGACCGAGGTCGCCGCGGTGCGACCGGTCGAGTCGCGCGCCACCAGGCGCAGGCGCCGCACGCCGGCCGGCAGCCCGGACGCGCTGGCCGTCCGGCCGGTCCCGATGCGCCGCGCACCCAGGAACCAGCGCAGGGAGCCGCCGGCCAGGAAGCGCCCGCGGTCGTCCTCGCCGCTGCCGGTCATCGACAGCGTGGCGTCGGCGCGCAGCGTGGCGCCGCCCAGCGGCGACAGGATGCCCACGACCGGCGGAGCGCCGCGGGCGCGGAAGACGCCGGAGATCGCCTCTGTCTCGTTGAAGCCGTCCCCGAGCCGCACGCGCACCCGCGCCGCGCGCGAGCCGAACAGCAGCCGCGACGGCACGCGCGCGCGCCCCGCGTCGCCGCCGGCGTAGACGTTGGCCCAGGTCCTGCCGCCGTTGCCGGAGTAGTCGACCTCGGCGGTGCGGGCGTCGCCCTCGGCGTCCGCGGAGCGCCAGCTCACGGTCACCTGGGCCCCCCGGCCGACCACCGCGCCCTGGCGCGGCGCGGTGAGCCGGACCGTGGGCGCGTTGGCGCTGCGCGAGCGCGTCGCGATGACGGAGCCGGCGCGGACCACGTCCACACGGGCCAGGTTGGCCGCGGGCAGCTCGCCCGCGAGCTCGAGGAAGGCGGGGGTCGGGTGGTTGTCGGACACCAGCCCGGTCATCGCCACGTCGCCCAGTACGTTGCCCGCCGCGTCGCGGCCCACGAGATGGGTGTCGGTCGCGACCGCGCCCGGCGTCGTGACGGCGCGGCTGACGTGTCGAACGCTGTCCACGGCGGCGACGCCGCTGGACTCGAGGCGGGCCTCGACGTGCAGGATCCGCCCGGCGGGCGCGGCGGCCACGGATGCGGGCGCGCCCCCGCCTCCGCCGGCGCGCAGGCCGCGGCCCTGGAGGTAGTCGATCGTCTTCTCCCAGTTGTGCGGGGAGATCCACGAGGCGGTCTCGTTGCCGCCGATGCAGTACGACATGAAGTCGTAGACCTCGCCCAGCGTGTTCTTGTCGCGGGTGGGCAGGGTCGGCGCGATCTCGGCTCCCTGCACGATCGTCCGGTAGGGGAAGTCCTGGGAGCGATCGAGCCCGATGCCGAAGAGATGACCGCGGGGGTCGAAGTAGCCCTCGCCGTCGCCGCCGCCGTTGCAGCCTCCGTCCTTGTCCGACCGGTCGGCGTGGGGACGCCCGAAGGAGTGGAAGAGCTCGTGCGCCACCGCCGTGAGCGGTCGCTGGGTCTGCACGTGCGAGACCCGGTGGTCTCCGCGGTACTGGGACAGGCTGATCCCGCTGTGCACGCCGACCACGGCGTTGCCGGGATGCCCATGGGCGTTGTCCCAGTCCGCCACGAGGCGCGTCAACTGGCCGTTGAGGTCGTTGCCGTGGATCTTGCCCTCGTCCTGGAGGCGCTTGAAGACGACCGGGTCATCGAGGTTCTGCCCGAGAGCGCGCTGCTCGGCCTTGGTCCGCTCGCCCTCGTCGAGGTCCTGCTGGCTGACCTGGGTGGCGTCGATGACGTCGCGGTAGCCGTGCAGGTGGAAGTCGCCCTCGGCCACCGGCGCCGCGGCGATCGCCTTGGCGAAGACGTCGATCGGCGGTGGGACCCGGTCGCTGGGCCCGTCCGTCCAGCGTGAGGTGTGGTCGTCGAGGACGGCCACCGGGTAGACCTCGACCGCCCGCGTGCGCACGAAGTCGACGTCGTGCAGCTTGGTGACGTTGTTCTGGCGGCAGGCGGCGGTCGAGCACTCGACGCGGGGGTCGTCGATGAACGAGTACGCGGGCGGGCGAACCTCCGCCTCCAGCCGCCCGATCCGGTCGCGGTCCGTCCACGAGTGCGGCAGCGTGAAGGTGAACGGCCGCGCCTCGCCTCGCACCCCGTCGAGCACGAACGGGAAGACGTTGTTAGTGAGGACCGTGCCGTACTCCGCCATGAGCGGGGAACCCGGCAACGGCCGCCCGCCGGCGTCGTAGCCGCGCAGCACCGCGCTGGCCTCGCCCGGGTTCCCGCCCTCGGAGTCGACGTAGAACCGCGCCACCGTCTTCCCGCCGCGGACCAGCGGCTCTCCGTTGTAGTTGCCGTCGCGGTTGTTGCCGGACGGGGCGAACAGCCCGTCGCGCTGCACGGCCTGGAAGACCTCCAGCCCGTTCGTGCGCAGGTCGAAGCGCTCGACCACCTTCAGCGGGAGCTGCACGCGACGCTCGGCCGCGCCCGCGGTCGCCACCGCTGGGGTCCCCACGACGGTGAACGGCGCCTCGCTCGACTTCGCCGTGCTGTCGGCGTGCACGGTCACGTCCACCGTCGCCCCGTCCGGTCCATCGGACTGGGGCGGGCTGAACGACGCCGTGACGCCGCGTGGCAGGCCCTCCGCGCGCAGGTCGATCGGCCCGGTCGACCGGTTGGCACGCCGGATCACCAGCTTGAGCGAGATCGAGTCCCCGGGCACCAGCGCGGGCCGCAGGAGCTGGTTGGGGTCGAACAGGACCATCCCGAAGTCGGGGGGCGGCGGGGTGTCGGGGACCTGCCACGACAGGTCGTCCATCTCCAGGCCCTGGAAGTCGCCCTTGGTGGCCGTGATCTTCAGGAATGCGATGTCGTCGGCCGCCGAGTAGAAGTTCACGATCCCCTCGACCGGCGCGCCGGCCGCTATGTCGCGGCCGTTGGTCGACAGCTCGCGCAGGCCGTTGGCGCCGTCCAGCGCATACGCCGTGACCGCCACGCTCACCGCGCCGCCGCGGGGAGAGCCGAAGGACGCGTTGTAGGACCGCCGCGACGTGGGGAAGTGCACCCAGAACGGCGTCGGCTCGCACACGACGTCGGCCTTGCGGGGCCGGGCCTTGGGCAGTGCGCGACAGTTCGGCGGCAGCTCCGCGGTGTGCGTCCCGGTCCCCGCCTCGGCCTCCGTCCGCGCCGCCACGACGGGCGCGGGGCCGGACTGACCGTCCGGCGTCGTCCCGAACTCGGCGCCGCCGTACTGGTCGGCGTTGGCGTACTGGTTGGTGACCTTCGTGCCCGGCGCCAGGGCCTCGAAGTCCGCCCAGCCGGGCGGGCTCTGCGCCGGCGCGCTCGCCGGCACGCACGCGGCCGTCAGCAGCGAAAGCAGCAGCGTTGCGAAACCCGTCCCGGCGCGCGTCCCCCGCACCGGACCAGCATATCGAGAGACCGGTTAGGTGTGCGCGGGTGTCTCGGCGTGGCCCGCCCGGGCTTCGCCCGCGCGGATGAGGCGGTCGCGCAGCTCGCCCTCCTCCTCCGGAGTGGGGTCCCACTGGCCGGGATCGGGGAGGTCGTCGAGCGTGCGCAGGCCGAACAGGCGCAGGAAGAGGTCGGTGGTGCGGTAGAGCACCGCGCCGAACTGCGAGCGGCCGCGCTCCTCGATCAGGCCGCGGTCGTGCAGCGTGGAGGTGGCGGAGTCCGACGCCACGCCGCGGATGCGGGCGATCTCCGGACGCGACACGGGCTGGAGGTAGGCCACGATGGCCAGCGTCTCGGCCTGGGCGGGCGTGAGCGGCGGCGTGCGCGGCTTGGCCAGCAGCCGCCGGGCGGCCGGTTCGGTGGACGGGTCGGTGGCCAGGGTGAACCCGCCGGCCACCTCGCGCAGCACGATCCCGCGGAAGCCCTCGGCGTAGTTCTCGCGCAGGCGCGCCAGCGACTCCACCACCTCGCCCTCGCCCGCCCGCGCCGCCTCGGCCAGCTCGGGCACCGTGACCGGGTCGTTGGAGAGGAACAGCAGGGCCTCCACCGTGCGGTCGAGGTCCCTCACGCGGCCCGCTCCCCGGCGCCCGAGCCGGCCTCGCGAACGCGCGCCGACACCGTGATCTCCCCGAACGGCTCGAGCTGCGACCACACGGCCTCGCCCTGCTTGTGCAGCTCCAGCAGCGCGAACAGCGTGGTGGCGATCGTGACGCGGTCGGCGTCGCGGACCGCCTCCTCGAAGTCGAAGGAGCCTCGCCGCAGCAGCTTGCGCAGATGGGCCAGCCGCGCCGCCACGGACACCCGCGGGTGCACGACGTGCATGTGGTCCACGTCGATCGGCGGCGGGTGCGCGAGCAGGTCGCCCATTGCCACGCCCAGCCGCGCCGGCTCGTAGACCGCCTCGGCCGCCTCCAGCGAGGCGCGCTTGAGGTGCGGGGGCGGCGGCGCGCTGCGATAGCGGTAGCCCGACTCGGCCTCCAGCCGCGCCTCCAGCTCCGAGGCCGCGCGGCGGTAGCGACGGTTGTCCAGCATGCGGCGCAGCAGCTCCTCGGCCGCCTCGCCGGGCTCAAGGTCCAGCCACTCGTCGTCCTCGTCGCGCGGCAGCATCAGCCGCGACTTGAGCTCGAGCAGCGCGGCGATGAGCACGAGGAACTCGGTCGCCACCTCGAGGTCGAGCTCCCCCCGGGACTCCAGGTGGTCCAGGTAGGCGAGGACCACGTCGGCCAGGTCGACCTCGAGCAGGTCGACCTCCTCGCGCAGGATCAGCGTGAGGAGCAGGTCGAAGGGGCCGGCGAAGACGTCGAGGTCCAGCTCGAGCTCCGCGGCGCGCACGGGGTCCGGCATGGGCGCAGGCTAGCGGGAGCCCCCGACGGCGATCAGCCGCGCGGAGCCCCCACTCCCATGACCTCGCGCACGTCGGCCAGCGTGGGGGCCGCGATGGCCCGCGCCTTCTCCGCGCCCGCGGCCAGGACCGCCTCCAGCGCCGCCTCGTCGGGGCGCAGCTGCGCGTAGCGCTCGCGAACGGGGCGCAGGTACTCCACGACCGCCTCGGCCACCGCGCCCTTGAACGCCCCGTAGCCCTGTCCGGCGAACTCGGCCTCCACCGCCTCCGGAGTCGCGTCGCGCACCACGGCCAGGATCTCCACCAGGTTCGAGATGCCGGGCTTGTCCGGCGCGCGCACGACCTCCGCGCCGGAGTCCGTCACCGCGCTGCGGAACTTCTTCTCGATCGCCGCCGGCTCCTCGAGGACGTACACCCGGCCGGCGTCGCCGCCGACCGTGGTGGACATCTTCCGCTCGGGCTCCTGCAGGTCCATGATCCGGGCCCCGACCTCGGGGATGCGGTGACGCGGGACCGTCAGCACCTCTCCGAAGCGCGCGTTGAACCGCTCCGCGATGTCGCGCATCAGCTCGACGTGCTGACGCTGGTCGTCGCCCACGGGCACCTCCTCGGCCCGGTAGAGCAGGACGTCGGCCGCCTGGAGCACGGGATAGAAGAACAGCCCGGCCGAGACCAGCTCACGCTGCGAGCCCGCCTTGTCCTTGAACTGGGTCATGCGGTTCAGGTCGCCGTAGGCGGTCACCGAGCACAGCAGCCAGCACAGCTCGGTGTGCTCGGGCAGGTCGCCCTGGCGGAAGAGGATGCAGCGCTCGGGGTCCAGCCCGGCGGCCAGCAGCAGCGCCGTGGTGTCGTAGAGGCGCTCGCGCAGCTCGATCGGCTCGTAGGGCACGGTCGTCGCGTGCAGGTCCACGATGCAGTAGATCGCCTCGCCGCGGTCCTGCCCCGCGACGTACTGCGCGATCGCGCCGATCTGGTTGCCCAGGTGCTTGCGGCCCGTGGGCTGGATCCCGGAGAAGATGCGCACCGGCCGGGCAGGGTATCCGCCATCCGTCCGGCACCGCTTGCGGCGCCCGGAACCAGGTCTATCCTTGGTGGGCCGGGAGGCGCCGAGGGAGCCAGGGATGAGCTCGTTCACCACACCCACGCGCCGGACCGGCCTCGCCGCCCTCGCGGCGTGCGCGGGATGCGCCCTCGCGGCGGCGCCCGCCCAGGCCGCCTACGCCCCCCGGGTGTCCGTCTCGGTCGCTCCCGCCACCGCCGGCGCTCCCGTCGCGATCACAGTCGAGGTCGACCAGGACGCCGCGGACGAGGCCACGCGGACCGTGCGCCTGACCCTGCCGGGCTTCGGCCCGGCCACCGGCGCGCGGGCCCGGGCGGCCTGCCCGGGCGGCGCGACGTGTCCCGACGACAGCCGCGTCGGCTCGGCGGCCTCGACGACGTCGTTCGGCTCCTTCACGGGTGGGGTGTTCTTCGCCGGGGCCGAGGGCGACGCCACCACACTCGCGGGCGTCCTCTCCAACCCCGCGGTCCCGCTCCTGCTCGACCAGCACTTCAGCGGACGGGTCGCGCCGGTGGCGGGCGGCCGTGAGCTGACGCTGGACGGCCTGCCGGGGGCGACGGCGACGAAGCTGCGCGTCGCGCTGGAGGGCGGCGACCGCGCCGTGGTCACCGCGCCGGCGCGCTGTGCCACCTACTCCCTCGCGGCCGAGCTCACCAGCCACGGCGGGCAGACCGTCCAGCGCACGGCCCCAGTGACCATCGCCGGCTGCGCGGGCGACCCGCCGAGGCTGTCGGGCGTGCGGATGGCGCCCGCGCGCGTGCGGACCGGGTCCGCGGGCGCGCTCGCGCTGCGCCTGTCCGAGCCGGCCGCCCTGCGGATCACGGCCCGGCGCTCCGGGACCCGGGCGGTGCGCACGCTGCTGCGCACCCACCGCGCCGCGGGGAGAGTCGTGCTGCGCGGCCTGGCCCGCCACCTGACACCGGGCCTGTGGCTGGTCACGGTGCGGGCCGGCAACGCCGCCGGTACGGCGGTCCGGACCGTCGCGCTGCGCGTCCTGCCGCGCCCGGGCTAGGCGCACGCCAGGCTCGTCGCGGGCCGGAGCGGCCCGCCCCGTATGCTCTGAGACGCATGGATGCCCGCCGCCTCACGCTCGCCCTGACCGCCGCAACCGCGCTGCTCGTCGCGGCACCCGCCGCCCAGGGCGCCTACGCGCCGAAGCTCTCGGTGACGGTCAAGCCCACGGACCAGCCGGGCTCGCGGATCGCGCTGTCCACCGTGGTCACCCAGGCCGGCGACGAGGACCCGACGAAGTCCGCGCGCGTGAAGTTCCCGATCGGCTTCGGGCTCGACCTGCGCGCGCTCCAGAACGTCGCGGCCTGCACCCCGGCCCAGCGCGACGCGCGCGCGTGCCCGGCGGCGAGCCGCCTCGGCACGGCCACCGCGATGGCGCTCGGCCAGACGCTCACCGGCGGCGTCCACCTGGGCGTGAACACGACCATCTACATCTTCCTCGAGAACGCGACGCTGCGGCTGCTGGGCCAGGAGCCCAAGCCGATCACCGCGCGCATCGAGTTCCGCCCCGGTGGCGGGACCGACACCGTGCTGGACGAGCTGCCCACGGACTTCACGGCGACGCGCTTCGAGCTCGCGCTCGACGGGCCGCCGAAGTCCATCCTCAACGCGCCCACGCGCTGCGGTCAGTTCCCCTTCGTGGGCCAGTTCGTCGGCAAGGGCGGGGCCACCGCCACCTCGACGTCGTCGGTCACGATCACCAACTGCCCGCCGCCGCCCGTCCCCGCGTTCACGCTGACCCGGGTGTCGCTCGTCCCGCGCAGCGTCGTCCTGGGCCGCGCGGCCACGCTGCGCTACCGGGTCAACCGGGCGGCGACCGTGGAGATCACGGTCCGCCGGGCGGGGACCACCCGCATCCTCGCGCGCAAGCGCTTCAGCCACCCGGCGAACAAGCCCAACGGACGCATCGCCGTGGGCACGGGTGGGCTGCGCCGCGGCTTCTACGTGGTCACGCTGCGCGCGAAGTCCGGCGCGGTCGCCCGCACGCGCGTGTTCACCCTGCGCGTGCGCTAGAGCGCGCGGTCAGCTGAGCACGGTGAACGCGCTCCGGGCCGTCGACGTCGCGCCGGCGCCCGCGCTGGCCGTCAGGCGGTAGGCCCCGGGCGGCAGCGGCCGCCCGCCGATGCGCCCGTCGAAGCGCGTCGTGTTGGCCCCGGCGCGGCCCGCGCGGGTGAACGTCCCCACCGTGACCATCCGGGTGCACCGGGGGCGGGTGCGGTTCGCCCGTGTGGGCACGACGCAGCGCCGGTTGGCCAGCCGCCGGCCCGCCGTCAGGCGCTCCACAGTGAAGGACACCGTGGCGGCCTGGGAAAGCCGGAAGCGCACGGTCGTCCCGAGCGCCGCGCGGCTGCCCGGCGGCCGGCGCGCGCGCAGGCGCGACGGCGTGAGCCCCAGCCCGGTCAGGCTCGTGGCGGCCGGCGGCGTCCCCGCACCGGGCCCGGCCGTGGGAGGCACCGGTTGGGCGGTGGGGGCGCAGGTCTGCCCGGCCGGGCACCACGTCCACTGCATGAGGATCTCCATCCCCGGCATGCCGTCCTCGCGGCGCCCCGCGCTGGCGTCGTTGGGCTGGCCCCCCATCCGCGGGTACCAGAAGCTCACGTTGACCGAGCCCTGCTCGGTGGACTGGAAGAAGTTGTTGCGCCCGGTCGAGTGCAGCGGGAGGCTCCCCGTCCCGGAGACGCCGCTGACCGCCACGTGGTCGGCCGCCAGCACCCCGTTGCTGTCGACGTTGCGGGCGACGAAGAAGTTGGTCGCGAAGTCGGTGAGCCCGTTCGGGTTGGCCGCGCTCGGCGGGTTGGGCCGGACGACCGGGCCCTCCTCGATGAAGTAGCAGCAGTACGTGCCGCCCGAGCCGCCGCCGACGCTGCCCGGGCCCCCCACGTTGCACGTCGACTGGGCACACGAGAGCTGACGCAGGATCACGAACCGGATCAGGCCCGGGTTGGGCCCCGACCGCACGCGGATGTTGGTGATGCGCCCAGTGCCCGGAACCGAGCTCGTGCGCGGGTCCTGGTTGTAGTCGGTCACCCCGACCACCCCCGTCTGGCGCCACGTGCAGTCCGGGGTGTTGGACGGGTTCGCGTAGTAGGTGCCGGTTCCGCCGTCGTCGCCCAGCGCCGGGTGCGTCTCGCAGCCCAGCTGGATGTTGGGCGGGTTGGCCAGCGGGCTGCCCAGCGTCCGGGCCTGCCCGGACGCTGACGCCGGCAGCGCCAGCACGAGCGCCACGACCGCCACGACCGGGACCGGTGAAATCCGTTTCACGCTTTCGTCGACTCCTCGGAGCGACCATACACCCGAGGAGTCAGGCTGCGGAGATATCTACAGCGGCTGTCGGATCACCGGCCGCTTGGCGGCCGCCGCCTCGTCGAGGCGGCGGACCGGCGTGGTGTGCGGCGCGGTCTGCGCGATCGTCGGATCCTCGCGCGCCTCGCGCAGGACCTCGGCGACGGTGTCGGCGAAGGAGTCCAGAGTCTCCTTCGTCTCGGTCTCGGTCGGCTCGATCAGCAGCGCCTCGTCGACCAGCAGCGGGAAGTAGACGGTCGGCGGGTGCACGCCGTGGTCGAGCAGCCGCTTGGCCAGGTCCAGCGTCTTGATCTTCAGGTCCCGCTTCATCGGCGCGCCGGACAGGACGAACTCGTGCATGCACAGGCGGTCGTAGGCGACGGGGAGGTACTCCGCGACGCCCTTCTCCCGCAGCCGCGCCAGCAGGTAGTTGGCGTTGAGCACGGCCGTCTCGCTCATCTCCCGCAGGCCCTCGGCGCCCAGGGAGCGGATGTAGGCGTAGGACCGCACGAAGACGCCGTAGTTGCCCTGGAACCCGCGCAGGCGCCCGATCGACTTCGGCCGGTCATGGTCGAGATCGAACGTCGGCTCGCCGCCGTTCTGCGGCGCCCGGCGGACGACCTGGGGCCGCGGCAGGTAGGGCTCGATGCGGTCGGACACCGCGATCGGGCCGGCGCCGGGCCCGCCGCCGCCGTGCGGCTGCGTGAACGTCTTGTGCAGGTTGAAGTGGACGATGTCGAAGCCCATGTCGCCGGGACGGCAGACACCCACGATCGCGTTGAGGTTGGCCCCGTCGTAGTAGAGCGTCGCGCCGACGTCGTGGACGATCCGAGCGATCTCCTCGATGTTGGGGTCGAACAGCCCCAGCGTGTTGGGGTTGGTGAGCATGAGGCAGGCCACGTCCTCGTCGGCCTTGGCGCGCAGGTCGTCGAGGTCGATCCCGCCTTCCTGGTTGGACGCCAGCTTGACCAGATCGTATCCCGCCATCGTCACCGTCGCCGGATTGGTCCCGTGCGCGGTGTCGGGCGTGAGGACCTTGTGGCGGCGCTCGCCGCGGTCCTCGTGGTAGGCCCGCGTCAGGAGCACGCCGGCCAGCTCGCCGTGCGAGCCGGCGGACGGCTGCAGGGAGACGTGCGGCAGCCCGGCGATCTCGGCCAGGGAGCCCTGCAGGCGCCACATCAGCTCGAGCGCGCCCTGGGCGCGCTTGGGGTCCTGGAGCGGGTGCAGCCGGGAGTTGCCGGGCAGCGCGGCCACGCGCTCGTGCAGCTTGGGGTTGTGCTTCATCGTGCACGAGCCGAGCGGGTAGAAGCCCTCGTCCAGGTGGAAGTTGCGGTTGGACAGCCGCACGTAGTGGCGCACGATCTCGGGCTCGGCCACCTCGGGCAGGCGGGCGGGCTCGTCGCGCAGCAGCGCGGCCGGGATCAGCTCCTCCAGCGGGCGCTCGGGGACGTCGGTCTCCGGCGACGTAAAGGCGCGCCGGCCCTCCTGGGAGACCTCGAAGATGGTCCTCGGGTCGCTCACGCCGGGACCTCCGTGGCGACGCCCGTCCGCTCGGCCGCCACCGCGCGGCCCAGCACGTCGGCCAGGCGGTCGATGTCGGCGCGCGAGCGCTGCTCGGTCAGCGCGACGAGCAGGCCGTCCTCGCCCAGCGGCAGCCCGGGATTGACGCCCTCGGCGGCGCAGCGCTCGACCACGGCGGCCACGGGCGCGTCCAGGGTCAGCGCGAACTCGCGCACCACCGGCCGCTCGTGGGCCAGGGACACGCCCGGCAGCCCGGCCAGCGTCTCGCGTGCGTAGGCCGTGCGCCGGGCCAGCAGCTCGCCCAGCTCGACCAGGCCGCGGCGGCCCAGCCAGCTCATGTAGATGACCCCGGCCAGCGCGTTGAGCGCCTGGGCCGTGCAGATGTTCGACGTCGCGCGCTCGCGGCGGATGTGCTGCTCGCGCGTCTGGAGCGTAAGCACGAACCCGCGCTTGCCGTCGACGTCGCGCGTCTCGCCCGCGATGCGCCCCGGCATCTTGCGCAGGAAGGCCTCGCCGGCGCAGAAGAACCCGAACGACGGGCCGCCGAAGTCCAGCCGGTTGCCCAGCGGCTGGCCCTCGCCCACGGCCACGTCGACCCCGCACTCGCCCGGGGGCCGCAGGATCCCCAGCGCGATCGGGTCGCAGGCGCACACGACGACGGCGCCCGCCTCGCGGCCCGGGGCGCTCAGCGCGGTCAGGTCCTCCACGGCGCCCAGGAAGTTCGGCTGCTGGAGGAACACGGCGCTGGTGTCCTCGTCGATCGCCTCGGCGAGCGCGGCCGCGTCGGTGGCGCCGTCGCGCAGCGCCACCGTGACGATCTCCGCGCCCCAGCCGGCGGCGGTCGTCTCCAGCGTCTCGCGCGAGTGCGGGTGGACGCCCTCGGACACGACGAAGCGCCGGCGCCCGTTGTGCAGCTTGGCCATGTACCCGGCGGCGGCCACGGCGGATGGCCCCTCGTAGACCGAGGCGTTGGACACGGGCAGGCCCGTGAGCTCGCTCATCGCGGTCTGGTACTCGAACATCACCTGCAGGCCGCCCTGGGAGATCTCCGGCTGGTAGGGCGTGTAGGGCGTGAGGAACTCGGAGCGCTGGACGATCGAGTCGACCAGCGCCGGGACGTAGTGGTCGTACATCCCGCCGCCCAGGAACGACACCTCGTCGTCGGCCGAGACGTTGCGCGCGGCCAGCCGGCGCAGCTCGGCGAAGACCTCCTGCTCGGCGGCGCCCGGCGGGAGGTCGAGCGCGCGGCCCAGCCGGACGCCCTCGGGGATGTCCGCGAACAGCGCCTCCACGGAATCGACGCCGATGGCGTCGAGCATGGCGGCGCGGTCGGAGTCCGTGACGGAGGTGTAGCGGCTCACACCGGGAGGGTAGCCGTCAGCCCAGCGAGCTTCGGTAGGCCTCGGCGTCCATCAGCCCGTCGCGCTGGCCCGGCTCGCTGAGGCGGACCTTGACCATCCACCCGGCGCCGTACGGGTCGTCGTTGATGGCCTCCGGGCCGTCCTTGAGGGCGTCGTTGGACTCCACGACCTCGCCGGACAGCGGCGCCATCACGTCGGAGACCGCCTTGACCGACTCCACCTCGGTGTAGGGCTCTCCCGCCTCCACCGTCTTGCCCACCTCGGGCGGTTCGAAGAACACGACCTCGCCCAGCTGGTCCTGGGCGTACCAGGTGATCCCGAACGTGGCGGTGTCGCCCTCGATGCGCGCCCAGTCGTGGTCGGGGTGGTAGAGCAGGTCGTCGGGGTAGGACTCGTCGGCCACTACGCGGTCTCCTTCGGCTTCGGGGGATAGAGGGGCTTCTCGCGGACCTCGGCGGGGCGCGTGCGGCCGCGGACGTCGATCTCGAAGGTCTCGCCGGGACGGGCGCGCTGCGCCGGGAGGTAGCCCATCCCGATCCCGATGCCCAGGCAGGGGGACAGCGTCCCGCTGGTCACCACGCCGCCGCCCACGACGGGGTTGCCCTGGCGCGGGATACCTTCGCCGGTCAGCGCGAACGGGACGAGCCTCTCGGCCGGACCGGCCTCGCGGGCGGCGCGCACGGCGTCGGCGCCGATGAACCCCGTGTCCTCCCGGCACGCCCAGCCCAGGCCGGCCTCGACGGGGTTGCGCGTCTCGTCCATGTCGTTGCCGTACAGGTGGAAGCAGGCCTCCAGGCGCAGCGTGTCGCGGGCGCCCAGGCCCGTGGGCTGCGCGCCGGCCGCGACGAGCGCGTCCCACACCGGCGGCGCACCGTCGGGCGCGAGCAGCAGTTCGACGCCGTCCTCTCCGGTGTATCCGGTCCCGGCCACGAGCATGGGGACGCCGGCCACGGTGCGCTGGCAGCAGTGCATCCGCGGCGGCAGACGCCCGTCGGTCAGGCTCGCCACGCGGTCGCGGGCGGCGGGGCCCTGGACGGCGAGCATCGCCCACTCGTCGATGCAGTCCCGGACGTCGGCGTCGAAATCGGCCGCGTGCCGGCGAAACCAGGCCAGGTCCTTCTCGTGGTTGGACGCGTTGGTCACGGTGAGGAAGTGGTCGTCGGCCAGGCGATAGGTGAAGACGTCGTCGAGGATCCCGCCGTCCTCGCCGCACAGCAGCGCGTACTGGGCGCCGCCCTCGGGGATGCGGCGCACGTCGTTGGAGAGCAGGCGCTGGAGGAGGTCGTGGGCCTGCGGCCCGCCGGTCTCGATCTGGCCCATGTGCGAGACGTCGAACACCCCCGCGTGGCGGCGCACGGCGACGTGCTCGGCGCGGATCCCCTCGTACTGAACCGGCATCTCCCAGCCGGCGAACGGGGCCAGCCGGGCCCCCGCCGCGGCATGGCGATCGTGGAGCGGAGTTCGCCTCAGCGTGTCGGCGGCGGGCACCCGACTCAGGCTACCCGCCCGCCAGCAGCCTGGCCTTCTGGGCCGAGAACTCCTCGTCGGTGAGCGCGCCGGCCTCGCGCAGCTTCTGGAGGCGCTCGAGGCGCGCCAGCGTGTCGGTCCCGGGCGCCGGGCCCGCGGCCGGGGCGGGCGCCGCGCCCTCCGGACGCCGCGTGACCAGCGCGTGGCGCCCCGCCGTGTCCATCCGCCAGTCGGTCTCCAGGGCGACGTTCTGGCGGTTGGAGGGGTCGATGGCCACCTCGATGAGGTCGCCCGTCCGCGGCATCGCGCTGAACGGGACCAGGAGCTTGCGCGTGACCGTGAACTCCTCGCCGTACGCCGGCTTCACGCGGACGGCGATCCGGGTCTGCGCGTTGACGTCGTTGACGACCATCCCCGTCGTCTGCACCGACTCGATGACGCCCGTCGCGCGCTCGCCCGTCTCGAAGAGCTGCTTCTCCGCGTCCATGCGGCCCTTCATCCGGTCGTAATACACGCCCAGGCCGAGGCCCACGGCGGCCCAGATGACGCCGATCATGAGCAGCGTCCCGCCCGTGATGACGCCGCCCGGCCCGAGCCCGGTGGCCACCGAGCCCCCGAGGAGCGCGATCCCGACGACCGTCAGGACGATCCCCGCGATCGTGAAGAACCCGCCGACGCCGCGCCGCCCGCTCATCGCGCGCCAGCCTAACCGGGGTAAAGCCGTCCCGCTCGCCTGCCGATGCTCCACCCATCGGAGCGTTGGGCGGACATATCCGGGACCTGCTTCCGCGCGGGGGCACGCTCCCCGTGGAGGAGTGGGACCAGCGCCACCGCGCCCTGCTCGCCTTCCTCTGGGCCAACGCCGTCGCCCTGCCGCTGTACGGGGTGCTGAGCGGCTATGGCGTGCTCCACAGCCTGCTGCACGCGTCCGGTCTGTTCGGCTTCGCCCTGCTGGCGCGCACGGCCCGTCTGAGCCGGCTGGCCCGGAGCCTGTGCGTGTCGCTGGGGCTGCTGACCGCCGCCGCGCTGCTGGTCCACGTCACGCACGGCCTGATCGAGGCCCACTTCTACTTCTTCGTCGTGATCGTGGCGCTCACGCTCTACGAGGACTGGAAGCCCTTCCTTCTCGCCGTGGCCTACGTGCTGGTGCACCACGGCGTCATGGGGATGCTGGCCCCGCACGACGTCTTCAACCGTCCCGCCGAGTGGGCGCGGCCCTGGCTGTGGGCGGGGATCCACGCGCTGTTCGTGGCGGGCGCCGGCGCCGCCGCGCTGACCGCGTGGCGGCTCAACGAGAACGTCCGCGACCGCATGCGCGCCGCCCAGGCGCTGCTGGAGGACGCCGCGATGGTCGACAGCCTCACGGGGCTGGCCAACCGCCGCCAGCTCATGGCCGACCTGGCCGACATCGACGGCGACCGCGAGGGCGCCCCGGTCCTGCTGGGTATGTTCGACCTCGACGGGTTCAAGGCCTACAACGACACCTTCGGCCACGCGGCCGGCGACGCGCTGCTGACGCGGCTGGGCGGGCGGCTGTGCCAGAGCGCCGCCGCGCCGGCGCGGGCCTACCGCCTGGGCGGCGACGAATTCTGCGTGCTGTCCCCGCTGGAGGGCCTGGACCCCGACCGCTTCCTGGCCGGCGCCGTGGCGGCGCTGTCCGAGCACGGCGAGGGCTTCTCCATCGGCTGCTCGCACGGCGCCGTCGCGCTGCCCGCCGAGACGGCCGACACCGAGGAGGCCCTGCACCTGGCCGACCGGCGCATGTACGTGCGCAAGACGGGCGGGCGCCCGTCCGCGGGACGCCAGGTGGGCGACGCGCTGCTGCGCGCGCTGGAGGAGCGCCATCCCGAGCTCGGCGAGCACCTCGACGGCGTGGCCGACTGGAGCGAGGCGGTGGCGCGCCGGATGGAGCTCGAGGACCTCGAGATCATCCAGGTCCGCCAGGCCGCCGAGCTGCACGACATCGGCAAGGTCGCCATCCCCGACGCCATCCTGCTCAAGCCGGGCGGCCTGGACCCGTCCGAGCGCGCGTTCATCGAGCGCCACACGGTGATCGGGGAGCGCATCGTGGGCGCCGCGCCCGCGCTGGCCTCCGTGGCGCGCCTGGTCCGGTCGTCGCACGAGTGGTGGGACGGCACCGGCTACCCCGACAAGCTGGCCGGCGCCGACATCCCTCTGGGCGCGCGCATCATCTCCGTCTGCGACGCCTACGACGCCATGGTGTCGCCCCGGCCCTACCGCCCCGACGCGAAGTCGCCGGTGGAGGCGCTGGGCGAGCTCAACCGCTGCGCGGGCGGGCAGTTCGACCCCGCGATCGTCTCGCAGTTCGTGGCCGTGATGGCCGAGCGCCGCGCGCGCACGCTGGCCTCCGCCGCCGTGCCGGCCTAGCCCGTTCGGGCGGCTTCTAGGTGTCCCGCAGGAACGACGGGATGTCGATGTCGTCGTCGGAGATCTCCAGCGAGCTGCGCTGGCGATCGTCCACACGCGGGCGGCGGTCGGGCGCGCGGTCGCGCACCTGACGGGTGGAGCGGGCCCCCCGGCCGGTCAGATGATGAAAGCCGGTCGCGATGACCGTCACCCGGACCTCGTCCTGCATGTTCTCGTCGATCACGGCGCCGAAGATGATGTTGGCGTTGGCGTCGGCGGCGCTGGAGATGATCTCGGCCGCCTCGTTGACCTCGAACAGGCCGAGGTCGCGGCCGCCGGTGACGTTGAGCAGGATCCCCGAGGCGCCCTCGACGGACTCCTCGAGCAGCGGGCTGGAGATGGCCTGCTTGGCCGCCTCGGCCGCGCGGCTCTCGCCGCCCGCGGCGCCGATGCCGATGAGCGCGGTGCCGGCGTCGCTCATGACCGTGCGCACGTCGGCGAAGTCGAGGTTGATCAGGCCGGGGATCGTGATCAGGTCGGTGATCCCCTGGACGCCCTGGCGCAGGACGTTGTCGGCCTCGCGGAAGGCGTCGAGGATGCTGGTGCGGCGCTCGACGACGGCCAGCAGCTTCTCGTTGGGGATGACGATGAGGGTGTCGACCTCCTCGCGGAGGCGCTCGATCCCGTCCTGGGCCTGGTCGGCGCGCTTCTGGCCCTCGAACTCGAAGGGCCGCGTGACCACGCCGACGGTCAGCGCGCCGATCTCGTTCTTGGCGATGTCGGCGATGACCGGGGCGGCGCCCGTGCCGGTGCCGCCGCCCTCGCCGGCCGTGACGAAGACCATGTCCGCGCCCTTGAGCGCCTCCTTGATCTCGTCGCGCGATTCGCTGGCCGCGCCGAGGCCCACGTCGGGGTTGGCGCCGGCGCCGAGCCCCTTGGTCAGCTCGTGGCCGATGTTCAGCTTGATGTCGGCGTCGCACATCTGCAGCGCCTGGGCGTCGGTGTTCGCCGCGATGAACTCGACCCCGCGCAGACCGGCGTCGACCATCCGGTTGACGGCGTTCGTCCCCCCGCCGCCGACTCCGACGACCTTGATGACTGCTAGGTAGCTACCGCTCTCCATTTGTCCGACCCTGAGGCTAGCGTTCAGCGTTTGGGTCCGGTGCGACGTACTGCGAGATTTGCGCACGTTACGGTGAACCCGGGCGCACGTCAATGACGCAACAAGCGTTGCATATCCCGCCCCCGGACGCCCTGGCGGGCCTCAACCTTCGAGCGTTGGTCGAGAGTATCGCTTCTCTCGACCTGGGGTTGAGTGTTGGTCGGTGGCGGCGGCTCCGGCGGGCTGAGGGTCAGTTCGTCGTGTCGGGTGGGGCTCCGTCCGTCGTGGCGCCCGACGAGGTGCTGTCGGTGGAGGTGCCGTCGGCGGTGCCGCTGGAGGAGGTGCCGTCGGAAGACGTGCCGCTGGTCGCGGTCCCGTCGGTCGAGGCGCCGTCGGTCGAGGTCCCGTCCGCGGAGGCGGTGTCGGCCGAGGCCGCTCCCGCGGTGGGGTCTGCGGCCGTGGCGGCCGCGGCCGATGGGTCGGTCGTGCCGTCGGGGGCCGTCCCGTCCAGGGCGGGGGCCGCGGTCGGGTCGTCGAAGCGGCCGGCCACGGGGCGCTCGGGGACGCGAACGTCGAGGTAGGTCGCTCCGGCGGCGCGGGGGTCGCCCAGCACGCGCGCCACGGCGATCCACTTGGCGCGGGCCCGGTGGGCGTCGCCGAACTGGACCAGGGGGCCGTCGCGCAGGGTGACGCGCAGGCCGTCCGGGCCGCGGGCCACGTCGGTCACATACGTCCTCAGGGCCTTGGGCGCCGCGCCCATGACGGCCACGGCGTCCAGCCCCCGGCGGCTGGTCAGGCGCCCGCCGCCGTTGGCCGTGGGAATCGACAGGGTGATCAGGTCGGTCCCGGCCGGGCGCCCGCGCAGGAGGGTGCCGTCCGAGGACACGGGGATGCGCCGGCCGTCGATGTCCACCGCCGCGACGGCGTCGTGCTCGATCACCTGGATCGTCATGCCGTGCGGGAAGTTCGTGGTGACCCGGATGTCCTTGACGATCGGGTACGGGGTCACCGCCGTGCGCAGCCGCTCGGGCCGGACGTGCAGCGTGCTCATGTCCCGTGCGGCGCGGGTCAGCGCGTTGCGCACCGCGGCCGACTCGGGGCCGGCGCTCAGGCCGGTGATCGTCACGTCGCTGACGGCGACCAGCGGCGAGTCCCGCACCCACATCCAGGCGCCGGCGGCCAGGAGCGCCACCAGCGCGGCCAGGACCATCCGCCGCCGCGCGTGCGCCGACGTCCGCCGACGCGAGCGCCCCCGCCCGAGGGCGCGGAGCGGGGCGGGAAGGGCGATGGCCGGCGGTCTGGACACGCGCGAGGAGACTTCGACGCCCCCGCCCGGGCCCCCTTCCAGCGTGGACAAATGTGCGAAGCCACGGCCGAAAACCCGCCACCCAGCCCACCGGCGCCAGACCCGGTTGCACTTAGCCGCCCATTCGACGGTGAACTGCAACCGCTAGGCGACGAGGCAGTGGGCGAGCTCGTCGACGTCGCCGGCGCCGAGGGTGACCAGGAGGTCGCCGGGGCGCAGGGTGGAGCGCAGGAAGCCCTCGGCGGCGTCGCGGTCGGGGAGCCATGCCACGGTCCGGCCGCCCGCGGCGTCGGCGGCCGCCGCGGCGACGAGGCGGCCGGAGATCCCCGGCCAGTCCGCGGGGTCCTCGCGGGCGCGGTAGACGTCGAGGACCACGGAGACGTCGGCGGCGGCCAGCGCGACGCCGAACTCGCGCCATAGCGCCGCCGTGCGCGAGTAGAGGTGCGGCTGGAACACGGCGACGACCCGGCGCGGCTCGAGCGTGCGGGCGGCGGCGAGCGTGGCCGCGACCTCGGTGGGATGGTGCGCGTAGTCGTCGTAGACCACCGCGCCGGACTCCGTCTCCCCCACCCGCTCGAACCGGCGCCCCGCCGGCCGGAACCCGGCCAGAGCGCCCGCCGCGACGGCCGGGTCCACGCCCGCGAGAGCCGCCGCCGACAGCGCGGCCGCCGCATTGAGCGCGTTGTGCAGCCCCGGAACCGGAAGCCGTACCTCGACGCCCCGCGAAGCGGACCCGCCCCCGATGCCCGTCTTCCACACGAAACGGGACCCTTCGGCATCCAGGGAGACGGAATCGAGCGCGAACACGGATGCGGACGGCGCCAGGGCGACGAGGTCCGGCGCGTCCCCCACCACCACCCGCTCCGCCCCGCCGAGGAACTCCCGGATGGTCGAGTCGAGGTCGAGCCGGGACGAGTACGTGGAGTGGTGGTCGAGCTCCAAATTCGTCACGACGGCGATCTCGGGGCGCAGGTGCAGGAGCGAGCGGTCGGACTCGTCGGCCTCGACGACGATCCACTCGCCGGCGCCCCACTCCGCGTTCGTGCCGGTCTCGGTGAGCGAGGCGCCCACCAGGTAGGACGGGTCCAGCCCGGCCTCGCGCAGGATCCGCACGAGCATCGCCGAGGTCGTCGACTTGCCGTGCGTGCCGGTGACGGCGATGCAGCGGCGCAAAGTGGACACCTCCCCGAGCAGCTCGCCGCGGTGGACCTCCCGCAGCCCGCGCGCCCGCCCCGCGACCCGCTCCGGGTTCTCCTCGGAGATCGCGGTTGAGAGCACCACCTCGGCGTCAGGGGGGAGATTGGAAGGGGCATGCCCGATCGCCACCGGGATCCCCGCCTCCCGCACCCGCTCCAGGTACGACGACTCGGCCTGGTCGGAGCCGGTGACGGAGGCGCCCAGGGCGGCGGACACCACGGCCAACCCGCTCATCCCCGCCCCGGCGATGCCGACGAAGTGCAGCCGGCGGCCGTCCCACTCACCCATCGACGCCGTCCGCCGCCGCCAGCACCTGCGCCGCCACGGCCCGGGCCGCGGCGGGGCGCGCCAGCGAGTCCGACGCCGCGCGCATCTCGGCCAGGCGGTCCGGGTCGTCGAGCAGCGCGTACACCGTCTCGCGCAGGCGCATGGGCAGGAGCTCGTCGTCGGCCAGCACCACCGCGGCGCCCGCCGCCGCCATCCACTCGGCGTTGGTCGTCTGGTGGTCCGCCGTGGCGTGGGGATAGGGGATCAGGACGGCCGGGCGCCCGTGTGCCGCGATCTCGAACACCGAGCCGCCGGCCCGGGCCACCACGAGGTCGGAGGCCAGCAGCGCCTCGCCGAAGTCCTCGATGTAGGGGCGCAGGTCGTAGTGGTCGCCGGGCGCGGTCATCTCGGGGAAGTCGCGCTCCCCGGCCGCGTGCAGCACGTAGAAGTGCGGCTCGGCGAACGCCGTCAGCGCCGCCTGGTTGATCGAGCGCGCGCCCTGCGAGCCGCCGAACACCAGGATCAGGGCCTCGTCGCGCGGGATGTCGAAGCGCGCCCGGGCGGCGGCGCGGTCGGTGGCCGGCGGCGGGACCGGCCGCCCGGTGACGCGGAACTTCGCGCCCGTGCGGCCCTCGATCGGGAACGCCAGGCAGATCCGCACGGCGAACGGCGCCAGCAGGCGGTTCGTGAGTCCCAGGTGGGAGTCGGCCTCGGTGAGGACGAGGGGGATGCGCTCCAGCCGCGCCGCCAGGCCCACGGGCCCGGCCACGTAGCCCCCGGCGCCCACGACCACGTCGGCGCCGAGCTCGCGCAGCAGCCGCCGCGCCCGGCGCGTGGCCGAGGCGGCGCGGGCCAGCGCTCGCGCGGCGCGCACGGGGTTGCGCCGGCTCATGCCCTCCACCCGCAGCGGGTGGAACTCGTAGCCGGCGGCCGGGACGGACTGCGCCTCGGCGCGCTCGCCGCCGATGAAGACGACGTCGGCGCCGTCAGCCCGCAGCGCGTCGGCGACCGCCAGCGCGGGCACGACGTGCCCGGCTGTCCCGCCGGCGGCGATCACGACTCGAGTCGGCATCAGAGGAGGTCCTGGTTGGCACCGCGCGCAGCTTGGCCTGGCCTCCGGCGGCGACGTTGAGCAGCAGCCCCATGCCGCCCAGCAGCACGAGGAGGTTGCTCGAACCGTACGAGATGAAGGGCAGCGGCACCCCGGTGAGGGGCGCCAGGCCGAGCACGGTGAACGTGTTCAGGGCCGCCTGGGAGACGATCAGCGACGTGATCCCGGCCGCCAGCAGCTTCTCGTAGGCGCTGCGAGCGGTCCGCGCGACCCGGAAGCCGGCGTAGGCGATCATCCCGTAGAGGAACAGCAGGCCGCAGATCCCGACCACGCCCAGCTCCTCCCCGATGACCGCGAGGACGAAGTCCGTGTGCGCCTCGGGCAGGTAGAACACCTTCTGGACGGACTGCCCCAGCCCCTGCCCCAGCAGTCCGCCGGACCCCAGCGCGATCTGCCCCTGGACGGATTGGAACCCGCTCCCCGACGCGTCCGCCCACGGGTTCAGGAACGCGGTGAGCCGCGCCCGCCGGTAGGGCTCCATGATCGCGAACACCACGACCACGAAGGCGGCGGCGCCCGCGATCAGCCCCAGGTAGCGCAGCGGCACGCCCGCGGCGATCAGGACCGAGCCGGTGGTGAAGGCGATGACCAGCGCCGTCCCCAGGTCCGGCTGCACGGCGACGAGCGCGCACGCCGCGCCGACGATGAGCAGCAGCGGGTTGATCATCTCCCGCAGCGAGTGCACGCGCCGCGGCTGGGCGGCCAGCAGCTGGACCGAGTACAGGACCAGCGCCAGCTTCATCAACTCCGACGGCTGGAACTGGAGCGGCCCCGCGCCCACCCAGCGCCGCGCACCGTTCACCGACACGCCGATGCCCGGAAGCATCACGGCCAGCAGCCCGGCGAAGGCGACCAGGAGGATGATCGGCGTGGCCTGGCGCACCGCCTCCAGGCCGTGGCGCGAGAGGAAGCGCATGGCCAGCAGGCCCAGCGAGGCGTAGATGACGTAGCGGATCAGGTACGCCGTCCCGTCGCCGCCGCCGGCCAGCAGGTCGCGTGCGGACGACGCGCTGTAGACCATCACCGCGCCCGCGGCGAGCAGGCACAGGGTGGCCGTGAGGAGGATCCCGTGCTCGATCGGCGGCGGCTTGCGCGCGGGGCGCCGGCGGGCGGCGGCCATCAGTCGCCCACCAGCGCGCGGAAGCGCTCGCCGCGCGCCTCGAAGTCGGGGAACTGGTCGAAGGAGGTGCAGGCGGGCGAGAGCAGGACCACCTCGCCGGGCCGGGCGGCGCGGCGC
The DNA here is from genome assembly GCA_033856025.1 of Solirubrobacteraceae bacterium. Lineage (GTDB taxonomy): Bacteria > Actinomycetota > Thermoleophilia > Solirubrobacterales > Solirubrobacteraceae > AC-38. The sequence continues at coordinate 115,830 of JAWVFQ010000004.1, forward strand.
GCCTGGGCCACGGCGGTCTCCAGGTCGCCGGAGCGGTGCAGCGGCGCGGCGCCCTCCAGCGCGACGGCCAGGTCGTCCGCCGCCTCGCCGATCAGGTGGACGGCGGCGCAGGCCCGCGCCACCGGCTCGCGCAGCGCCTCGAACCCGCTCCCCTTGGCCCGCCCGCCGGCGATCAGGTGCACGCCGCCCGCCTCGAACGAGCGCAGCGCCACCAGCGTGGACGCGACGTTGGTCGCCTTGGAGTCGTTGACGTAGAGCACGCCGTCGCGCTCGGCCACCTCCTCCAGGCGGTGCGGCACCCCGGCGAACGTGCGCAGCGCGGCCCGGACCGCGTCGCGGTCCACCCCGCGCGCCAGCGCCACCGCGGCGCCCGCCATGGCGTTGCGCAGGTTGTGCGGGCCGCGCAGGCGGACTTCGTCCGCCGCCAGCAGCGGCTCCTCGGCCCACCACAGCTCGCCGGCGCGCAGCGCGAGCTCGGCCTTCCCCGTCTCCCCCACGCATACCCGCCGCGCACAGCCGCCCGCGTCCTCGATCACGAGGTCGTCGGGCAGGACCGCCACGTCGTCGTTGCCCTGGTTGGCGAACGCGCGCAGCTTGGCGGCGAGGTACGCGTCCAGCGTGCCGTGGCGGTCGAGATGGTCCTCGGACACGTTGAGCAGCACGGCCGCCTCGGGGCTGAACAGCTCGGTGTCCTCCAGCTGGAAGGAGGAGGCCTCGCAGACGACGACCGCGCCGGGGTCCAGCGCCCCGGCCAGCGAGGCGGCCGCGGTCCCGACGTTGCCGGCCACGGCCACGGGCAGTCCGGCCTCGCGGTGGATGTGCCCGAGCAGCTCCGTCGTCGTCGTCTTTCCGTTGGTTCCGGTCACCGCGATGAACTCGTTGGGGATGAGGCGCCACGCCAGCTCGAGCTCCCCGATCACCGTGAGCCCGCGCTCGCGGGCCGCGACGATCGCCGGCGCGTCGGCCGGCACCCCGGGGCTCTTGACCAGAGTCCGGGCACGGGTGACCAGGTCGCCTCCTGGCGTGTCCAACTGCACTTCGACGCCCGCGTCCGCGAGCCTCCCCGCCCCCTCGGGGGCGGCGGCGTCGACGCCGATCACCTCCTCCCCCCGCGCGCGCAGCGCGAGCGCGGCCGCCTGCCCCGAGCGGGCCAGGCCGACGACGAGGTACGGGCCGCCGGGCAGGTCGGGGCGCGGCTTCACGCCGGGAGCGTGCCAGGGGCGCGGGACGGACTAGTGCAGGAACTGGATGAGGATCGACACGACCGTCGAGAGCACGGCCAGGCCGACCAGCAGCGGCAGGTGCCACCACTTCTGCTCGTAGCGGCGCCGGACCGGCCGGGGCGCGGCGGCGCCGGGCGCGGCGACCTGCTCGGTCCAGCGCGACCCGTCCCACCACCGCGTGCCGCCCGACCCGCCGGGATCCGGGTACCAGCCCGGCGGCGGCGGGAGGCCCTCCGTCACGAGATCGAGTTCTGGTAGAGCGTGAACCCGATCGCGCTGCAGGCGGCGGCGACGATCCAGAAGCGCAGGATGATCTTCGTCTCCGACCAGGCCTGCAGCTCGAAGTGGTGGTGGATCGGCGCCATCAGGAACACGCGCTTGCGAAACGCCTGGAAGGAGAAGACCTGGATCGCCACGGACAGGGCCTCGATGACGAAGATCCCACCCAGGACGATGAGCAGGATCTCCGTCTTGGTCATCACGGCAACGGCGGCGATCGCGCCGCCCAGCGCCAGCGATCCCGTGTCCCCCATGAATATCTGCGCGGGGAACGAGTTGAACCACAGAAAGCCGATGCAGCCGCCGACCAGGCACGCCGAGAGCAGCGCCAGGTCGCGCTGGCCCGTGGTGATGAACGTGATCCCGATGTAGGCGAGCAGGACGATCGCCGCGCAGCCGGCGGCCAGGCCGTCGAGCCCGTCGGTCAGGTTGACCGCCGAGGTGGTCCCGGCCACGACCAGGTAGATCAGGACGGGATAGAAGATCCCCAGGTCCACCTGGTAGTCGACGATGCGCAGGCGCAGCGTGTTGGGCAGGTCCGCCGCCTTGGTGGCCACGAGCCACAGGCCGATGGAGATGGCGACGGTGACGATCAGCTTCGTGCGCGCCCGCAGGCCCAGCGAGCGGCGCTTGACGATCTTCGTGTAGTCGTCGAAGAAGCCCAGCAGCGCGCACGCCACGGCCACGCCGAAGACCCCGAGCGCCTGCGCCGTGTGGGTGGACAGGATCAGGAACGGCGCCGCGATCGCGATGACGATGATGATCCCGCCCATCGTCGGCGTGCCCGCCTTCTCGTGGTGCCCCTCGGGCCCCTCGGGCCGGATGTTCTGACCGAACTCGCGCTCGCGCAGGAACGAGATGAACTTCGGCGACAGGAAGATGCAGATGAGCAGGGAGGCGGTCCCCGCGATCAGGATGCGGCCCATCAGTCCCCGCCCGCCTCGCCGGGATCGTCGCCGGCCAGCGCCTGCGCCACGACCTCCAGCCCCACGCCCCGCGACGCCTTGACCAGGACGGTGTCCCCCGGCTCCACCAGCTCGGGCAGCAGCGCCGCCGCCTCGCCGGCGTCGGCCACGGCGTGGCCCTCGCCGTCGTAGGCGTCGAGCATCGCCGCGGCCCGGGGGCCGACGGTGATCAGCAGGTCCACACCGCGCCGCGCCGCGTGGGCGCCGACCTCGCGGTGGAACTCCACCTCGCCGTCGCCCAGCTCCAGCATGTCGCCCAGGACCGCGACGCGGCGCCCGGACGCGGTGACGGCCAGCTCCTCGAGAGCCGCGCGCATCGACATCGGATTGGCGTTGTAGCAGTCGTCCACGACGGCGACGCCTCCCGGGAGGTCGATCCGGTCCCCCCGGCCGCCCGAGAACTCGACGTCCACGCGGCCCCGCGGCCGCACCCCGACGGCCAGGGCGGCGGCCACCGCGGCGAGCGTGTTGAGGCGGTTGTGGGCCTGCGCGTAGGACAGCTCGAGCTCGACGCGCTCGCCCCGGGCATCGATGACCACCCGCTCGCCGTCGGCCTGGACCAGGCGCACGTCGCCGCCGTCGCCGAAGGTCACGACGTCCAGGTCGTCGCGCAGGTGAGGCTCCAGCAGCGGCTCCGCGGCGGGGACCACGGCGGTGGCGCCGGCGGGCAGATCGCGCAGGAGCTCGGCCTTGGCGGCGGCGACCGCCTCCAGCGTGCCGAGGATCTCCAGGTGGACGGGCCCGACGTTGACGATCACCCCGACGTCGGGCCGCGCGATGGCGGTCAGCTCGGCGATCTGCCCGGGCCCGCGCATGGCCATCTCCAGGACGAGCGCCTCCGTGCCCGGCGGCGCGCCCAGGATGGCCAGCGGCAGACCGATCTCCGTGTTGAGGTTGGCCGGGCTGGCCACCGTGGACACGTGGGGCGAGAGCAGGGCGGCCAGGATGTCCTTGGTCGAGGTCTTGCCGGTGGAGCCGGTGACGCCGATCGTCCGCGCCCCCAGCTCCCGGCGCCACTCGCGGGCCAGGCGCTGCAGCGCGGCCAGCGGATCGCCGGCCGCCAGCAGCACGCCGGGCGCCGCGCAGCGCGCCGCCTCGGCCGACTCGTCGTCGGTGAGCGTCCCCCAGGCGCCCGCGGCCAGGGCCAGCGCGGCGAACCGCCCGCCGTTCACGCGCTCGCCAGGCAGGCCCACGAACAGGTCGCCCGGGCCGGCCTCCCGCGAGTCGATGACCGCGCGCCGCGGACCCTCGCCCCCGGCGGGCGGCGGCGAGACGAGGCGCGCGCCGGCCGCCCGCGCGATGCGCTCGGGGGACCAGTCGATCATCGGCCGGCCGTCGTCACGCCGCGCAGCGCCTCGCGCGCGACCGTGACGTCGTCGAAGGGCTCCTTGCGCCCGTCCGCGAACTCCTGGCCCTGCTCGTGGCCCTTGCCGGCGACCACGACGACGTCGCCGGGGCGCGCGGCCTCCACCGCCCGGGCGATCGCGGCGCGGCGGTCGATGACCGTCTCGGCGGACGGTCCGGCGCCCGCGACGATCTCGGCGACGATCGCCTCGGGGTCCTCCGAGCGCGGGTTGTCCGACGTGACGATCGCCAGGTCGGCCAGCCGCGTGGCGATCTCGCCCATCAGCGGGCGCTTGCCGCGGTCGCGGTCGCCGCCGGCTCCGAACACGACCACGACGCGGCCGGCGGTCAGCTCGCGGGCGGCCGCCAGGACGTTCTCCAGCGAGTCGGGCGTGTGCGCGTAGTCCACGAGGACCGCGAACTCCTGACCCTCGTCCACCGGCTCGAAGCGCCCCGGCACCGCGCTGAAGCCGCCCAGCGCGGCCGCCGCCGCCTCCAGCCCCACGCCCAGCGCGCTCGCCGCAGCCAGGGCGCCCAGGGCGTTGTAGACGTTGAACGCGCCGGGGAGCGGGGTGCGCACGTCCGCTTCGCCCGCCGGCGAGACCACGCGAAAGGTGGACCCGGTCAGCTCCCCCCGGACGTCGAGGGCGCGCCAGTCCGCGTCGCCGTGGACGGCGTAGGTGACTGCGCCGGTCTCGGCGGCCAGCCGGCGGCCGTGCGCGTCGTCGGCGTTGACCACCGCGGCCCGCGGCCGCGCCTGGAAGAGGCGGCGCTTGGCCAGGTAGTAGTCCTCCATGGAGTCGTGGAAGTCCAGGTGGTCGCGGCTCAGGTTGGTGAAGACGGCCGCCGCCCAGTGGATCGCGTCGGCGCGCCCGAGCTCGAGCGCGTGCGACGAGACCTCCAACGCGCAGGCGCGGTCGCCGGCGTCGACCATGCGGGCGAAGGTGGCCTGGAGGTCGATCGCCTCGGGCGTGGTGCGCTCCACGGCCTCCTCGCGACCGCCGACCACCGAGGCGACCGTGCCGAGCAGCCCCGTGGGGGTCCCGGCGCTCGCGAGCAGGTGGCGCACGAGCCAGGCCGTCGTCGTCTTGCCGTTGGTCCCCGTGATCCCGACGACCGCCAGGCGCGCCGTCGGGTCGCCGTGGAAGCGCGCCGCGGCCGGCGCCATCGCCGCCCGCACCGAGCGAACCCGCACCTCCGGGACCCCGAGGCCCAGGGGACGCTCGACCACCAGCGCGGACGCTCCGGCCTGGACCGCGGCGGGCGCGAAGTCGTGCCCGTCGGCGCGAAAGCCCGGGACGCAGAAGAAGAGCGTCCCCGCCACCACGTCGCGGGAGTCGTAGGCCAGGCTCGTGACGTCGACTCCGGCCGGCGCCTCGGGCCCCATCACGTCGCGCAGGTCCATGCCCGGCGGAGTCTAAGCGGGGCGCCCGCGGACCCAGTCGCGCCGATATCGTCCCGCCGCGCCATGAACCGTCCGGCGTCGGGAGCGCCGTCCCGTCACGTCGCACCCGCGCTCCTCGGGGCCGTCCTGGCTGCGTTCCTGGTCTGGGAGGGCGCACAGGTGGGACGCCTGCTCGACGCCGGCCAGCAGTTCGACGCCGCACCGGAGCGCGACTACTGGCTGCGGGCCGGGCACGACCTGACCCCCGTCTGGGAGGCGCGGCGACGCCTGGAGCTGGCCGGCCCATGGCCCGCGGACCCGGACGCCGGCCGGGTGCGGCTGGCCCGGCTCGGGATCGGCTGGGCGATCCTCGATCCGGCGCAGCTGGCCTGGACGAGCCCCGGTGAGCTGGCGGACCTCGTGCGCCGGCGCGGCCGGCTGGTGTTCGCCGACAACGGCTGGAGCGTCTACCGGCTGGTCGCCGCGCCGACCTCCGGCCGGCCCGAGCCCGGGTGCCGGCGCGGACTGCGCGCCGGCGGCTGCTGGGCGGGCCCGCTCGACGCGCGACCGGGGCTGCGCGCGGGCGAGGTGCCCGGCGTGACCGCGCGGCTGCGCGTCTGCCCGGGCCAGACGATCCTGGCCGACTTCACGGTGCACGGAGAAGGTGCGGCGGCCCAGATCGACTTCGACGATCCCGACCCGTACTCCGGGCACTCCTGGGCGCCCCTGGCGTCGGGGCGGCGCAGCCGCGTCGCCGGGACGGCGCCGCCCGGCGCGTACTGGGCCACGATCGGCTTGGCGCCCGGGCCGGCGGCCGTGGACACGGCCGACGTCCGGCGCCTGGGCGTCTGCACCGCGGACGCCCGGCCCTGAGCACCCGCGCCGTCGCGGCCGGGGGAACCGGCGATATCTTGCGCCGCATCTCGGAGCACACGACGAACCTCGACTCGTCCGTCTACTACACCGGGCGCTACTGGAACGACCTGCCCCAGGTCCGGGACTACCTTCAGCGCCGGGCCACCGGGACCGTGGGCACGCGGTGGTTCGAGCACCTGCGCGGTCACACCGGCCGCGAGCGGTTCGAGCGGGCGCTGGTCCTCAACTGCGGAAACGGGTGGGTGGAGCGCGAGCTGGCCCAGCGCGGCGTGGTGGCCGAGGCGGTGGGCATCGACATCGCTCCCGACCTGCTCGCCCAGGCCGACGCGCAGGCGCGGGCCGAGGCCCTGCCCCTGCGCTACGTGGAGTGCGACGCGAACGGCGCCGACTTCCCGGAGGGTCCCTACGACCTGGTCGTCAACTACTCCGCCGCCCACCACGTCGCCTACCTCAACCGGGTCTTCCGGCGCATCTGCGAGCTGCTGCCGGCCGACGGCGTGTTCGTCAGCTGGGACTACGTCGGCCCGCACCGCAACCAGTACCCGTCCGAGACCTGGCGGGCCGCGCACGCGCTCAACGACCGGCTTCCCGAGCGCTTCCGCGCCGACATGGGCTACCCCCACCTGCCGACCATGCTCGCGACGGACCCCACCGAGGCGATCCACTCGGAGCTGATCGTGGAGGTGCTGCACCGCTACTTCCGCGTGGACTGGTTCGCCCCGCTGGGTGGGGCGCTGGCCTACCCGCTGCTGTGCTTCAACGACGGCATCCACGACGCGCCGCCCGCCGAGCGCGACCCGTGGATCGAGCGCGTCGTGGCCGCCGACGACGCCTACACCGAGGCGCACCCGGAGACGACGCTGTTCGCCTTCGCGATCGCGCGGCCGGACAAGTCGGCGCTGGACGACGCGGGGGCGCTGGCGCGCTGGTCCGACGAGGAGGAGCGCCGCGAGGCGGCCGCCGCGCGCAACGGCGGGCTCTACGCGGGCACCGCCGGAGCCGGATGACGCAGCCGCGCGCGGGGAGCGGGAGCGCGCCCGCGGTCGCCGTCACCGACCTCATCGCGCTCGGGCCGATAGCGGTCCTGGCGCTGGCCGCCACGGCCTCGCTCGCGCTGGCCCACCTTCACCACCACTCGCTGCATGGCGTGCTGCTGGGCACGTCGCTCGGGGTGGTCGCGCTGGTCGGCGTCGCGCTGCGGCTGGGCGGGCGCCCGCGCGTGACCGTCGACCGCGCCGACGTCGCGGTGATGCTCGCCTCCGGCGCCCTGGCGGCGTTCATGTTCCTGCCCGGGTTCTCCTACGGCGTGGCGGACAAGGACCCCGGGGTGTACGTGGCTCACGCACGCGAGATCGCCCGCGACGCCTCGATCTCGTTCACCGACCCCGCCCTGGCCGCGCCGGGCCTGCCCGTGCAGGAGGCGAGCCCCGGCGCGCGCTTCGCCGGCATCTGGGTGCGCGACCGGGCGAGCGGACGGATCGTTCCTCAGTTCTACCACCTGTGGCCGGCCCTGCTGGCGACCTCCTACGACGCCGGCGGGCTGGGCGCGCTGCGCGCGACGACGCCCGTCCTGGGGATGCTCGCCGTCCTCGCCGTGGTCGCGCTGCTGCTGCGCCTCGGCGGCGTGGGCGCCGGGGCCGTGGGCGGGCTGCTGCTCTCGACCAACATGCTCCAGGTGTGGGGGGCGAAGTTCCCGGGGACCGAGGCGCTGGCGGAGGTCCTGTTCACGGGGACCGTCCTCGCCGCGGCGCTCGCGGCGCGCGAGCGATGGCCGCCCTTCGCGCTGGTGGCCGGACTTCTCGCGGGCACCGGCTTCCTCGCGCGCCCCGACGGCTGGCTCGTCGTGGCGCTCGGCGCCGCGGCGCTCGCGGCCCTCCACGCCGTGCGCGGCGCCGACCGGCTCGTCGCCTGGGGCGCGGCCGGGCTGTCGCTCTCGCTGCCCTTCGCGCTGTGGCAGGCGTACTCCGCCGCCGAGCCCTACACGACGTCCAACGCCATGCCGAGCCTGGCCCAGCTCCTGATCCTGCTGGGCCTGATCGCCATCGCCGCGGTCGCCGCGCGCCACCTCGGCGCGAACGCGGTCCGGCGCGTCGTGGGCGCTCTCTCGGCGCCGCGCGGCCAGCGCATCGCCGGCGCGGCCGTGTGCGCGGCGGCCGCCGCGCTCGTGGCCGTCGGCTACCTGCGGCCCTGGCTGTTCGGCGAGGGCCGCCTCGACGCGAGCGGCGACCACCTGCGCTCCTACGACGAGGAGAACCTGGCGCGGCTGACCTGGTTCTTCACGCTGCCCGGCATCCTGCTGGCGTGGGCCGGGGTGGCCGTCGTCGCGCTGCGGCGCTGGCGGGCCTCGGCCTGGATCGCCGTGGCGCCCGCGCTGGTGCTGGCGCCGGCCTTCGCCTACCACGCGCACGTGGCCAGCCGGCTGATGTGGTGGACGCGGCGCTTCGTGTCCAACGTCGCGCCCGAGCTGATCGTGCTGATCGCGCTCGCGCTCGGGTTCGCGCTGGCCTGGCGCCACCGGGGACGGCGCGTCCTCGCCCTGCCCGCCCTGGCCGTGACCGCCGGGCTGGCCGCGGTCTTCCTCTCCCAGTCGCTCCCGCTGCGCCACCACGACGAGTGGCACGGCTCGTTCGCCGTGTCCCGGCGCGTCGCGCAGGTCGCGGGCGCGAACCGCGGGGTCTTCCTCTGGCAGAAGCCGGCGCACTGCTGCTTCGAGCCCACCCAGCTCTGGGCGGCGCCGGTCTGGCTGGCCGAGGGCCAGCTGAGCGTGCTCCTTCCCCCGGCGCCGGAGCGCCAGCCGGCCTACGTGGCCGCCTACCGCCGGCGCTTTTCGAGCCAGCCGCTGTTCGTGGTGTGGAACGGGGCGGGGTCGCCGCCCTGGGGCGCCCGGCTGGGCCTGACTCAGGTGGAGCACCTGAGGGGCGAGCTCCCCTTCTGGGAGGAGAGCGACACCCACCGGCCCGACCACGCGCGCCGGACCGGCTACGAGCTGCGCGTCTTCCGCGTGCCCGATGCGTGAGCGGGGCGCCGCGCCGCGGGGAGCGGCCTCCCCGCGGCGCAGTAGGCAGGCGCTAGGTGTCCGGGGTGAACGACACCACCGACTGCCCGTTGCCGGCGTCGATCTTGACCCTGCGATACGTCGAGTCGGCGCGCAGGCACACCCAGGCCGGCGTCGCCCCAGAGTGCGTCTTGACGGCGATCGGCGGCGTTCCCAGCGTGAGTACGTTCGTCTCGCACGGACTGAAGTCCGCGCTCGAATCCACGTTCGCAAACGTCGGGCCGTTGTTCCCATCCACGGTGAGGCGGCCACCTTCTGCGCCGAGGGACCCGTCGACGCGAACACACGCGTGCGTCCGGGTCGACGACTCCGTCCACGTGTAAAGCCAGACGTGCGTCGGTCCGACATCGGCGTTCACGACGCGGGTCTTGCCGCTCGACGCGTTCTGGCAAGCGCTCGACGCAGAGCCCGTCGGCGCCCGCTCCGCATTGAGCGGATACGGCGTCGACGTATCAGAAGCGAAGCTTGCAACCGATACCGCGGTTCCGTCAATCAGGATGCGCTTGGCGAGCGAATTTCCGTTCGCCGACACGCACACCCAGGAGTCGCCCGAGGGGAACTGGTTGACGTCGACATCGAAGGGAACCGGGCCCACGGCTCCGTCCTGGTTGAGGATCCGCGTGTCCGGTCGGCCATCGCACGCGTCCGCCGCGTCGTCTACGGCCACGATGCCGCCGGGCGCACCGGTTACCGCCACCCAGCCGCCAACGTGCTGCCCGGCCGCCTCTCCGGACGGCGGATTTGAGCATTCGGCCGCTCGCGGTGCCGCGGATAAGCTGGCCGCCATGAGCCCGGCCCTCCGGCGCGTCCTCGCCGGCGCGGTCCTCGTGGCGACGGCGATAGCGCTGGCCGGGCGGTGGGGCGACCTCCGCGAGGGTGCACGGGGGCTGCACGCCGGTCCCGTTGCGGCAGCGCTGGCGCTGGCCGCCGCGGGCACCGCCGCGACGATGCTGGCCTGGCGGGCCGTCCTCGCCGACCTCGGCTCGCCGCTGCGGACGCGTCCGGCGGCGCGGTTCTTCTTCGTAGCCCAGCTCGGGAAGTACCTCCCGGGTGGCGTGTGGCCATTTCTCACCCACATGGAGCTGGGGCGGGAACTGCGCCTGCCGCGTCACCGCACGGCAACGGCGCTCGCCCTCACCCTCGGGCTCAGCCTGCTCACAGCGCTGCTCGTGGCCGCGGCCACGCTCTCGCTGGTCGGCGGCGACCGCGCGCGCGACTACGCACCGCTGCTCCTCGCCGTGCCCGTGCTCGCGCTGAGCTTGCGCCCGCGGACGGTGCAGCGCGTGCTCGACTGGACGCTGCGGCGCCTCGGACGCGAGTCGCTCGAGCGCGTCCCGACCTGGCGCGGCGTCCTCAGTGCGGCGGGGTGGCTGGTGGCGGCCTGGGCGCTCTACGGCGCGCACACGTGGGTCCTCGCGCGCCACCTCGGCGGGACCGCCGACGAGCTGCCGGCTCTGGGGACCGGCGCGTTCGCGCTCTCCTGGGCCTTGGGCCTGATCGTGGTCTTCGCCCCGGCGGGGGTGGGCGTCCGCGAGGCCGTGCTGGTCGCGCTGCTCAGCGCGTCTCTGGGATCGGCCGGCGCGACCACGCTGGCCGTGGCCTCGCGGCTGCTGCTGGTGGCCGCCGACGTGCTCTGCGCCGGCGTGGCCACCCTCACCGCCGTCGGGGCCGGGGATAGGCTGCGTCCCCGTGGAGCGCCCAGACCCTGAGGAGGCCCCGCTCCGGGTGGTCTTCTTCGGCACGTACGACGCCCGGGCGCATCCGCGGGTCGGCGTCCTCATGGAGGGGCTCCGCGCCCGTCGGGTCGAGGTCGTGGAATGCAATGCCCCGCTGGACCTGGACACCGCGGCGCGCGTGGCGATGCTGCGGCGTCCCCTCACCGCCCATCGCCTCGTGTGGCGCATCGTGCGCCGCTGGGTCACCCTGGCGCGGGTGCGTCGCGGGCTCCGGGCAGCCGACGCCGTGGTCGTCGGCTACCTCGGCCACTTCGACGTCCTGCTCGCCAGGTGCATGTTCCCGCGGACCCCGGTGCTTCTCGACCACTTCGTGGGCGGGGCCGAGACCGCGGTAGACCGCGGGCTCGACCCCGGGTCGTGCACCGTTGGATGGCTGCGACGGCTCGACCACCTCGCCCTCCGAGCGGCGACGCTGTGCGTAGTGGACACCCCGACACGCCTGGAGCTCGTCCCATCCAGATGGCGCAAGGGTGCCGTCGTCGTGCCGATCGGCGCGCCGTCCCCGTGGTTCGAGGTCGCCACGCCGCCCGACCCCCCGCCGCCGCTGCGCGTCATCTTCTTCGGCCTGTTCGCTCCGCTCCAGGGCGGCCCGACGATCGGAGACGCCATCGCGCGCCTGCGTGACCGCGGGGACGTGAGATTCACGATCGTCGGAGAGGGACAGGAGAGCGAAGAGGCGCGGCGGCGCGCCGGTGCCAACCGGCACGTGGAGTGGCTCGGCCGCGTCTCGCCTGACGCGCTGCCCGAGCTGGTGGCCCGGCATCACGTGTGCCTCGGGATCTTCGGCACCGGCCGCAAGGCACTCGAGGTCGTCCCCAACAAGCTCTACCAGGGCGCGGCGGCCGGCTGCGCCATCGTGACTTCGGACACCCCCGAGCAGCGTGCAGCCCTCGGCGAAGCGGGGATCTACGTTCCCCCCGGTGACGCGGAGGCGCTCGCAAGTGCGCTCGCGCGGCTGGCCGAAGACCCCGCGCGCGTGGAGGAGATTCGCGCCGCGGCGCGGGCGCGGGCGCGGGCCGCGTTTCATCCGGCCGCCGTGGTCGCAGAGCTCGCGGAGGCGTTGCAGGCTTGCTGCCCCCGCTGACGCCCAATGGCTGGCTGCGCTACGACGCGCTGCGTCGCGCCCGGCGCGAGCTGCCGCCGGCCGATCGTGTCCTCGAGCTCGGATGCGGACTGGGAGCGCTGGGGGTGCGGCTCGTCGCAGAAGGCGCGACCTACGTCGGCGTCGAGCCGGACCCAGCGTCGCGACGCGTGGCCGCGCGGCAACTGCCCCGCGTCGTCGCGTCGCTGGGCGAACTGGCCGGCGACGAGCGCTTCGACCTCGTCCTGGCGCTCGAGGTGCTCGAGCACTGCGCAGACGATCACGGCGAGCTCACCGCCTGGAGCGAGCGGGCGCGAAGCGGGGGCGCCGTGCTGGTCACGGTGCCGGGCGACCCGCTTCGCTGGGGAGCGGCCGACGAGCTCGTCGGTCACGTGAGGCGCTACACGCCCGCCGAACTGGCCGCCGCGCTCGGGGCCGCCGGGCTCGAGCGAGTTGTCGGGCGCCGGTACGGCGGCCCCCTCGGACTCGCCCTCGAGGCGATGCGCAACCGCGTCGCGCGCCGCCGCCTGCGCGGCGGTGGCCCCACCGGGCGGGAGACGCGGACCGACGCGAGCGGGCGCTACCTCCAGCCCCCCGCCGCCATGGCGCCGCTGACCGCCGGCGCCACCTATCCGTTCCGGCTCCTCCAGCGGGCGACGCCGGGTGTGGGCCCCGGCCTCATCGCGTGGGGACGCCGGGCGTGAGGCGCACGGTCGAGGCCCGGTCCCGGCGGGGCCGGGACACGGCCGCGACGGTCCTCGTCCTCGTCGCGCTCGTCGGCGGGCTGCTGGGGTTGCCGCGCGCGCGCCGCGAGCTGCGCGACGGGCGCCGAGCGTCCGACGTAGCGGTCGTCTACGGCATCCCGGTGATCGGCGGGCCCCAAGCCGCGCAGACGCCTCGGCTCGTGCAGTACGTGCGCCGGCACCTGCCGCGCGACTCGCGCATCCGCGTCGTAAACTCGGGTGGCGTGTGCCGGCGCATCCCGGTCCTCCAGGGGCAGGGCCTCCTGTACTGGCTCCAGTACCGCCTCCTGCCCCACACGCTGACCTGCTCGCCGCACGCGCGTTGGACACTCTACGTCGGCGTCCCGCCGGCCCCCTCGGCCCCCCGCGCCACGGTGGCGCGGTTCGGCCGCGACCTCATCCTCGTGGGCGCCCCGTGATCGTCGCCGGCGACCTGCTGCTGCTGGCGGGGGGCCTCGGCCTGCTGCGGCTCGCCTGTCCCGGGCCGTGGCCCTTCGGCGTCGCCGGCGGACTGGGCCTGGGGTTCCTGTGCGGCTCGGTCGCGCTCGCGCTGGCCACGACGCTGCTGGGCGTCGCCGGTCTCCCGCTGTGGCCCGTGGTGCTCGCCCTCGGCGGCCTGGCGGCGGCGGGACTCCGGCGCGGGCGCCCCCTCCCGGACGGTGGCCGCACGGCCGGCCTGGCGGGCGTGGCGGCGGGCGCGCTGGGCGCGTGGCTGGCGATCGCCGCCGCCTCGGGGCGGGTCGTGCTCAACGACGAGTACGCGATCTGGGCCCTGCGCGGCCGGGCGCTGTCGCTGGCTGACGGCCTGGGATCGCCGGTCTTCACCGACGCCGCCGCCCAGTACCAGCACCTCGACTACCCGCTGCTCGTGCCCGCGCTGGTCGGGTGGGCCGACCGCTGGTCGTCCGGCGCGCCCGAAGGGCCCGCCCACGTCCAGGTCGCGCTGCTCGCCGGGGCGATGCTGCTGGTCGTCGGCTGGGCCGTGGCCCGCCTGGCGGGTCCCCTGGCGGCGGCCGCGGCCGTGCTGCTCGCCGTGGCTCCCACCCGGTTCGCCGAGATGACGCAGCGGGTGCACGCCGACGTGCCCGCCGCCGCCTTCGCCGTCGCGACCCTGCTCCTGGTCGCCGTGTGGCTGCGGGACGAGGAGGACGACCGGCTCCTGCGCGTGGCGGCGATCACCGCGGCCGGCGCGGTGTACACCAAGAACGAGGGGGCGCTCTACGGGCTCGCGACGTTCGCCGCCGCGGCGCTCGTGGCGCGGCGCCGGCGGCCGGTGGCGCTGGCCGCGGCGGCGGCCGCGCTCGCCTACGCGCCGTGGGCGCTGTGGACGCGGGCGCACGGCATCCACAGCGACGTGCTCAACCGCGCGACCCTGCGGCCGTCGCGGCTGCTGGACGAGCTCGACCGGCTCGGAGCCATCTGGAGCGGGATGAGCGGCGCCTGGCCGACCGCGCTGTGGGCGCTCGTCGCGGCGGCGGTCGCCGGCGCCCTCGGGGCGCGCGCCGGACACGCCCGCCTGGTGGTCCTCCTGGCGGGGACCGTCGCGGCGTCGCTGGCCGGGCTGGCCTTCGTCTACGTCGCGACGCCCCTCGAGCTCGAGGGACAGCTGCGCGTCAGCGCGTACCGGGTGCAGCTCTATCCGGCGCTGGTGGTGCTGCTCTCCATCCCCCTGCTGGCGGGGCTCGCCGCCCGCGCCTCGCCGGAGTCGCCACGCTCGTAATGCGACGGGGCGACCCCGACCGCGAGCTCGATGCGCCGCACCCGCTCCAGGGTGCGCTGGGCCAGCACCCGCTGGGCGTAGAGGAGGTCGCCGAGCACCCCCAGCGCGCCCAGCACCATCGCGGCGTTGAACAGCACCGCACCCAGCAGCAGCGACTGGATGTGCCCGCGGCTCGTGCCGTCCACCACGAGGAAGTACAGGAACCGCCCCCAGATCGCCGCGGCCGCCAGCCCGAGCAGCAGCGCCGCGCCCCAGAACACGCGCAGCGGCTCGTAGTGCGAGTACACGCGGAAGATGGCCAGCGCGTTGCGGCGCACGTAGATCCAGACCGACGGGAACAGGCGCGAGGGCCGCGTGACCGGATTGGTCCGCACGGGCACCTGGTCCATCGCCACCAGCAGCTTGCCCGCCTGGATGAGCGACTCCAGGGTGTAGGTGAAGGCGGTCACGACCTGAAGCTGGAGGGCCGCCTCGCGGTTGTAGGCGCGAAAGCCGGAGGCGGGGTCCGCGATGTCGGTCCCGGACGCCGAGCGCACGACGATCCCGCCCAGCCGCTGGAGCCGCCGCTTGGACGCCGGTCCCGCCGCGCCGGCCAGGGGACCCCGGTCGCCGACGACCATGTCGGCGCGCCCGTCGAGGATCGGCGCGACGAGCTTGGCCACGTCCTCCCCGGCGTACTGGTTGTCGCCGTCGGTGTTGACGATCACGTCGGCGCCGAGCTTCAGCGCCGCGTCCAGGCCGGCCTGGAAGGCATTGGCCAGCCCCTTGTTGGCCGTCAGGCGAACCAGGTGGTCCACGCCGTGGCGGCGCGCCACCTCCGCCGTCCCGTCGGTCGAGCCGTCGTCGATGACCAGCCACTCCACGACGTCGAAGCCGGGCAGCTCGCGCGGCAGAGCGGCCAGGGTCCGGGGCAGCGTCGGCGCCTCGTCGAAGCACGGGATCTGGACGATCAGCTTCAACGGGGCCCGGCCTCGCGGGCCAGCGCCCGCTCCAGGCCGGCCTCGAAGGGCGCGGCGGCGAAGTCGCGCGCGCGCTCCCGAGCCGCGGTGGACATGCGCGCCAGGCGCTCCGCGTCCGCCAGGAGGGCCAGGGTGTCGCGCTCGGGACCCCCGGTCCACAGCACCCCGTCCACGCCGTCGCGCACGATCTCGCGCACGCCGCCGACGCCCAGCGCCACCGGCACCGCGCCCAACGCCATGCCCTCCACGCACGAGATGCCGAAGTGCTCGAAGCGCTCGGGGTGGCGCTGCGGATCCTCGCCCCAGCCCGTGGCCTGCCACAGCACAGCCGCCTCGGCCAGGCGGCGGCCGAGGTGCTCGCGCGTCACGTCGACCTCGACCTCGACCGGGAGGTCGCGCGCCGCGCGCCGCACGAGCTCCACGTAGCGCTCCCCGGTCGGGGCCTCCACCCCGCCGACGACATGCAGTCTCCAGCCGCGCAGGCCCGCCCGGCACATCCGCCCGAACGCCTCCACCAGCTCGAGCTGGCGCTTGGAGTGCCCGCCGGTGAAGAAGCGCCCCACGACGACGATCGAGCGGCGCGGTCCCGCGTCGGCCGGCGTCGGCGGAGGGCGGACCGGCGGGTGCACCACGTCGGCGTCGGCTTTCCACCAGCGACGCACCCAGCCCGCGGCGTAGTCGCTCGTGGCCACGACGCGCTCGTAGGTCCGCAGGTGGCCGGTGGCGCCGGCGTCCGTCGCGCCGCGCGCGCGCAGCCCCGCCGAGCGAACCCAGACGCCGAGGGGGTGGGGCGCGAGCGCGGGATGCCCGGCGCCGGAGACCAGCTCCACGTGGTGCTCGCCGTGGACGGGCGCCATGGGCAGGGGAATGGTCACCCGTCGCACCCCCACGCGGGGGACGCGCACCCGTCGGAGGACCTGCCCGTCCAGGCGCACCTCGAGGTCCCCGTCGCCTCCACGCCACGCGCGGTGGCGCGCGCCGACCCACAGGCGCAGCGACCAGTCGGCGTGTCCCGCGCGCCTGACGTCGAGCCAGCCGTGCCCGTCGGTCCACCAGCCGCGCGACGGGTCCGCCGTGACGCCCGCCGAGGCGCTCACCTGGGCGTGGGCCAGGCGCCCGTCCCCCTCGGGGGCCACGGCCGCGCCCAGCGGGCGCCCCAGCCGCGGCGGGCTGGGGAAGTGCGACACGTACACGCTGCGCGGCGAGCGGTTTACCGCCCGCGACATGTGGGTGCAGTTGACGAACGTGTCGTAGCCGGCCGAGACCTCGGACGCCATGAGCTCCCCCGCGTCGCCGGAGGGGACGTGGACCAGGCCGAGCCCGGAGACGTCGATTCCCAGCCGCTCGCCCACCGCGTCCAGCGGCACGCCCACCGGGCCGACCACGTCCACGTCATGGCCCAGCCGCCGCAGGTGCCGCGCCGCGTCCAGGGCGTAGCGCTCGCCGCCTCCCATCTGCTCGAGGTGCTGCTGGTAGACGGCGATCCTCATCGCGGCGCGTTCACCCCCGCCCAGCGCGTCCACACGGCCTCCGGGCTGTGGACCCGGTCCGCGTGGCCGCGGCGGCGCGCCACCAGCGCCTGCGGGACCCGCGCCGTCAGCGATCGCGCCACCCCGTCCGGCAGCGGGGGCAGGTTGCCCAGGATGCGCGCCACCACGCGCGCGGGGGCGTTGCGCGCGAAGCACAGGACGCGGTTGCGCGCGACGAAGAAGTTCCACCATTGCGACCCCTCCTGGCTGGTGTGCGCGTGCACGTGGCGCACCACCAGCGAGGGCTCGTAGCGCACGCCCAGCCCGGCGGCCTGGAGGCGCCAGCTCCAGTCGGTGTCCTCGTAGTAGGCGAAGAACTCCTCCGCGAGCCCGCCGACGCGCTCCCACGTCTCGCGGCGGGTCACCAGGGCCGCGCCGCAGGCGCCGAAGCGGTCGGCCGGCGCGTCGAAGGAGCCGTCGTCGCGCGCGGCGTATCCGATGTCGCCGCACCACCCTCCGGCGTGCAGGTACTGCCCCGCGTTGTTGACCATGTCGAAAGTCGCCTCCAGCTCGACAGGGCGCCCGTCCACCCGAACTTCCTCGTCGAGGTTATCGGGGAGGGGAAACACCACGGTGCTGGCGGCGTGTGTCCAGAACCCCGCGCCGTCCTCGTGTTTGACCCCGAGCGGCAGCGCGTCGTGCGTCACGTCGTGCGGACCGACGGTGATCGCATCGACGCGGCGCCCGTAGGGCCGCCAGTCGGTGCCGTGGAATCCGACCGGGTCGTCGAGGCGCACCACGCCGCGGCGCCAGGCGAACAGCAGCTTGGGGACCACCGCGCCGACGGTGGGATCGCGCAGCGCCGCCTCGCTGCCGGGCAGCCAGCCCGGCTCGGCGAACGCGTCGTCGTTGAGCAGCGCGACATGCTCGTGGCGCGCCGCGCGCACGCCCTCGTTGACGCCGCGCGCGAAGCCGGCGTTCTCGGACAGCGAGACCACCCGCGCGCCGTGCTCGGCGGCGATCTGGGCGGCGCGCGGAGTGCCCGACCCGTTGTCGACCACGATGACCTCGGCCGCCTGCGCGGCCACGCTGGCCAGGCAGCGACCCAGGTACGGCTCGGGCTTCAACGTTACGACCACGACGGAGGTCCCGGCCATGGCTGGGGACCTACGGCCGGGCCACCGCGGCGGGACTCAGGCCGAGCACCGCGGTCAACCGGTCGCGCATCTCGTCGTCCGACCAGTTGGCGCGGGCCAGCTCGCGCCCGTTCTCCGACAGCGCCCGCCAGAGGTCCTCGTCGCGATACAGGCGCGCCGTCGCGGCGGCCAGCCCCGCCTCGTCGCGGGCCACGAGGAGATGCTCGCCGTCGACCGCGCCGGTCCCCTCGGCGCCCACGGGCGTCGTGACGACCGGCAGGCCGCGGGCCAGGCTCTGAGTGACCTTGCCCTTGACTCCCGCCCCGTAGCGCAGGGGCGCGACCAGGGCGACGGCGTCGTCGAGCAGTGGCCCGACGTCCGCCACCCACCCGGGGACGCGCACGCGCGCGTCCGCCAGCTCGAGCACCTCTTCGGGCGGGCCGGCGCCGGCCAGCGTGAGGGTCACGTCATCGCCGAGGGTCTCCCACACCAGCGGCATCACGTCGCGCACCAGGTGGCGCGCGGCGTCGACGTTCGGTCCGTGCTCGTAGCCGCCCACGAACAACAGCCCCTGACGCCCGGCCCGAGGCGGTGGCGACTCGGCGATGTCGTGCGCGTTGGAGACGACGTGCGTCTGCGCACCCGGCACCTCGACGGACAGCGCGTCGGCCTCGGCCTCGCTGACGCACAGCGTCAGGTCGCAGGCCCGCGCCACCGCCAGCTCGAGCTCGCGCACGGCGGCGGCGGCCGCCGCGACCGCCGGTCCCTCCAGCTCGCCGCGGCGCTCCTCGCGCACGAAGTGCAGGTCGACGGCGTCGTAGGCCACGCGGGCCCCGGGCGCGTGCTCGCGCACCATCGGAAGGTACGTCGCGGCCACCGCCGGACGGCTGAGGATCGCCAGGTCGATTTCGGGGCCGAGCTCGGCCAGGTCGTCTTTGGGCCAGATCCCGCCGTCGAGGACCTCAACGCCGCGATCCTCCAGCGCGCGGGTGTGGGGCGGCGTGCGCCCCAGCTCCAGAGGGAGGAACGAGACGCGGCAGCCCAGGTCGAGCAGCGCGCCGAGGATCCGCTCCATTCGCTGGGAGCCGGAGTCCCGGTCCGGTGACGGCACGCGGTGGTCGGCCACCAGCACGTGCGGCCCCGCGCGGCGGTCGGCGGCACGGCGCGCGCCCTCCGGGTCGAACTCCGGCTGCTCGGCCAGCTGCTCGCTCCAGCGCGCCGCGAAGCGCGGCCGGTTGATCGCCTGGTGGCGCTTCATGCCCGCCGCCTCGTCGGTGCCGGAGGAGCTGCCCTCGTGATGGATGACCAGCGACCGGGGCTCGTACAGGACGCGCCAGCCCGCCTCGCGCAGGCGGAAGGCCAGGTCGGCGTCCTCCCAGTACATCGGCAGGTAGCGGCGGTCGAACCCGCCCAGCTCGCGCCACGCCTCGGCCCGCACGAGCAGCGCGGCCGCGCTCCCGTAGTCGATCTCGCGCCGGTGCTCGTAGCGCGCGCGGTAGGGGACGTCGCCGCGGCCGTAGTTCCACGCCTCCCCGTTGCTCCACACGATCGCACCCGCCTCCAGCAGGCGGCCCTCGCCGTCCAGGTAGCGGGGCGCCACAGCCCCGACGCGCGGCGCGGACTCGGCGCAGTCCAGCAGCGCCTCCAGCCAGCCCGGGAGCGGCTCGACGTCGTCGTTGAGCAGGACGATCCACCGACCCCGCGCCGCCTCCGCGCCGTGGTTGGTCGTCTCCAGGTACCCCAGCCGCTCGGGGTGGCGCAGCACCCGCGCGTGGCGGGCCGCGTCCACCACGGCGCGCGTGGCCGGATCTGACGCGTCGTCGACCAGGATCACCTCGTACGGCGCGCCCGTGGTGTGCGCCGCGACGGCGCGCAGCGTGCGGTCGACGACCTCGGCGCGACCCGCCACGGCCACGACGAGAGAGACGAGCGGTTCGTCGGCATCGGGAAACGCGACGGGCGCCGCCGGAACGGCCACCCCCACTCGGCGCAGGCTCCCCAGCGCCCGCAGGCCGGCCTGGAGCGCGCGGGCGCCGCGCGACTCCGGCGCGACGCGGTCGTACAGCCGCCGGCGCGCGCCCTGGAACAGGCCCCAGGCGACCGACTCGTCCAGCCGCTCCAGCTCGGCCCGCAGCCGGGCCGCCTCGGCACGCTCGCGTTCCAGCTCGGTCTCCAGCCACAACGTGCGGCGCACGCGGGCCGACGCGCTCTCCCCGGTCCGGCGCACGATGCGGCGGGTCAGCCCCGCGGGCCGGTCGCCCGGCGCAGGCCGCGCAGCGGCGCCGTGATGCGCCACGAAGTGGAGCCGCGCAGCGCGTGCAGCTCCTCCGCGGCCCGGGCCTCGGTCTCGTGCAACCGGTGCGTGACGTACTCGCGGTCGCGGCGGACGGCCTCCAGCGCCACCTCGAGCTCACGGACCCGCTCGCGCAGCCGCAGCACCTCCTCGGCGTCCGCGACGCGACCGTTGCCCTCCTCTCGCATGGCTCAAAGGTAATGGACCGGGGCTACGATTAGCGCGTGCTCAGCGCGGCGTTCGTCGAGGCGCCCGCACAGAGCCACGTCGGGGCCGAGCTTGTGGGGGCTCTCGCCGGGGGGCTGGCGGGGAATGGGGTGGCGGTTCAACGCTGCACCGATGGGTTCCCCCTGCCGCGCGATGGGCTGGCCTACGTCCTCGTGAGCCCGTCCGAGTACTTCGAGCGCCGGCCGGGGCATCCGCCCGACTTCCTCCTGCACCGAACCGTCCTGGTGTGCACCGAGCCGCCCGGGTCGCCGGGCTGGGAGAACGAGGCGGCGAGCGCCCGGGCCGCGGGCGCGGTCTTCGCGACGAGCGCGCTCAGCGCCCGTGAGCTGCGGCGCCGCGGCGTCCCGGCCCGCCACCTGGCGCTGGGACGGGTCCCGGACTGGGAGCCGCCCCCGGGCGCCGGGCGCGACGTCGACGTGTCGTTCGCCGGCGCCGTGTCGCCGCACCGCTCCGAGGTGCTCGCGCGCGCCGCCGGGGCCCTCAGCGGATATCGCTGCGAGCTGGAGGTGTGGGACCAGTGGCGCCTGCCGTACTCGCCGGGCGCGACGGAGCTGGCCGCGCGCCCGCGCGTCGAGCGCCTGGCCCGCGCCCGCGTCGCGCTGTCGCTCCCCTACGCCGAGGCGGACGCCTGGGACGACCTGCTCGCCGTCCAGGCCGCGCACGCCGGCGCGGCGCTGCTGTGCCAGGGGACCGCCGGCTCGGGCGACTGGACGCCGGGCACGCACTTCGCCGCCGCCGCGCCCGGCGAGCTGGGCCCGCGCGCGGTCGCCCTGCTCGAGGACCCCGACGCCCGCGCGACCCTGTGCGCCGCCGCCCGCGACCGGCTGGACGCGCTGCCCACGCTCGCCGAGGCGGCCGGCACGCTCGCGCAGGCGGCGCAGGACGTGGCGCGACGCCAGTGGAGCTCGCAGCCCGCCGGCTTCCGGCCCGGCGACCGCCTGTTCTCGGTCCCCGGGCGCGACCCCGCGCCCCCGCCGCCGCTGTCGGTGACCGACGATCCGCGCGAGTCGCGGACGCTTCTGGAGCGCAAGCGCGCGGTCCTGCACGACGTCGCGGCGGCGCGCCGGGACGCCGCCGGCGAGGTGGTGGAGCGCCATCGCTCCCCGGCCTGGGACGACGCCGCCCCGCGCGTGTCGATTCTGACCAGCCTCTACGACTACGCCGACCGCATCGCCACCGCGCTGGACTCCGTGGCCGCGAGCACGTTCGCCGGGTTCGAGCTGGTCGTCGTCGACGACGCGTCGGGCGACGCCTCGCTGGAGCGCACACACGACTGGATGGGTGACCATCCCGACGTCCCCGCGCTGCTGATCGGCCATACCGACAACCGCGGCGTGGCGAGCGCCCGCAACGCCGCCCTGGCGCTGGCCCGCGGCGAGCTGGCGCTGATCCTCGACGCGGACAACGCGCTGTACCCGCGGGGCCTGGAGCGCCTCGTGGCGGCGCTGGACGCCGACCCGGGGGCGGCGTTCGCCTACGGGCTGCTCGAGCGCTTCAGCGACGAGGGACCGCTGGGCCTGGGCAACGTCGGCCCCTGGGACCCCGCCTACCTGCGGACCATCAACTACGTGGACGCCCTGGCGCTCATCCGCGTCGAGGCGCTGCGCGAGCTGGAGGGCTACACCGACGACCTGCGGCTACACGGCTGGGAGGACTACGACCTGTGGTGCGCGATGGCCGAGCGCGGGGCCCGCGGTGCCTGGGTGCCGGAGGTGGTGGCGCGCTACCGCGTGTCGCCGAAGTCCATGCTGCGCTCGGTGACCGAGATCTCCAACACCGACGCCTTCGCGGCGCTCATGGAGCGCCATCCCCGCCTCATGGCCGGCCTCGAGCCGCCGCTCTAGAGGCCCGGCGTCATCGCGGACGGATCGTCGGGCGCGATGCGCAGGTAGGGCAGCGCGAACTCCATGATGCGCTGGAAGGCCGGCGCGGCGACCATGCCGCCGAGGTGGATCCCCTGGGGCTCGTCCACCATCACGGCGACGAGCACGCGCGGGGCGCGCGCGGGCGCGAACCCGACGAAGGACGCGACGTAGTTCGTGTCGCTGTAGCCGCCGTTGATCGGGTCGGGCTTCTGGGCGGTGCCGGTCTTGCCGGCCAGGCGATAGCCGGGGATGGACACCTCGCTCGCCGTGCCGCCCGCCGCCAGCACGCCCTCGAGCATCTGGCGGATGCTCGCGGCGATCCGGGCCGAGATGATCCGGCGTCCGCGCGGCGCGCCCGTGTCCTCGCCGTCCAGCGCCTTGACGATCCGCGCGGGCCGCAGGACTCCCCCGTTGGCGATCGCCGCGTAGGCCGTGGCCATCTGGAGGGGAGTGACCGCCAGGCCCTGGCCGATCGGCAGGTTCCCCATGGAGGAGCCGGAGTACTCGGCGGGTCGCGGAACGATGCCCGTCCCCTCGCCCGGGAGGTCGACGCCCGTGGTGCGCCCGAATCCGAAGCGCCGGACCCAGCGGTCGAAGTGCTGGGGGCCGAGCTTGAGGCCGATCGTCACCGTCCCGACGTTGCTGGACTGGGCCAGGATCCCGGCGGTGTCGAGGGTGCCCAGGCCGCCGTGCGCCTCCTCGATCGTCCGGTCGGCCACCTGGATCGAGGATGGGAGGTTGAACTGGGTGTGCGGGGTGACCAGCCCCTCGGTCAGCGCGCCGGCGACGGTGAAGGGCTTGAACGTGGAGCCGGGCTCGTACGCGAACTGCGCGGCGCGGTCCATGCGCGCGTAGTCGGGCGCGCGGCCGACCTCGTTGGCGTCCACGCGCGGCCAGTTGGCCACCGCGAGCAGCTCGCCGGTGCGGGGGTCCATGACGATCGCGGTCGCGCCCTTGGGGCTGAACGCCTGACCCACCTCGCCCAGCACCTTCTCGGCGCGGTCCTGGATGGCGGAGTCGAGCGTGAGGCGCACGTTGCGGCCCGCCCGCATGGCGCGCTCGTCGCGCAGCGAGATCGGCTGGCCCAGGGCGTCGCGGACGATCCGCCGCTCGCCCGGGCGGCCGCGCAGCAGCTTGTCGTGGGCGTACTCCAGGCCGCCGAGGCCGTCGCCGTCGATCCCCACGGTGCCCAGCAGCTGCGAGGCCAGGAACTTCTGCGGGTAGATGCGCCGGCTGCTGGGGAGCAGGTCGATGCCCTCGATCTCCAGCTTCTCGATTCGGCGGGTGCGCGAGGCGGGGACCAGGCGCTTGAGGTAGATGAAGCCGCGCTTGCGGTCGGCCAGCTTCTGGAGCATCTCCTGCGCCGGGACGCCGATGATCGGCCCGATCTGGTTCGCCACCCTGACCGGGTCCTTGATCAGCATCGGGTTGGCGGCGACGTCGTCGGCGGGCTCGGAGACCGCGAGCTCGACGCCGTGGCGATCGGTGATCGTCCCGCGCCGGGCCGGGACTTCGACGGTGGCCACCTGCTGGGACACCGCGGCGTGCTTGAGCTTGCCGGACTGGATGGTGCCCAGCCAGGCGGCGCGCACGCCGGCCAGGGCGAGCAGCGCGAAGAAGATGGCCATGAGCAGCGAGATCCGCCGCTCGATGAGCTGGACGCCGGGCGCCGGGCGCTTCCCCCGCTGGCCGCGTCCGTGCGCCATGGGCTACTGGCCGGTCGCGCCGCCCGCGGCGTCGCCGGTCGAGGTTCCCGACCCGTCGCCGGACGAGCCGTCGCCCGGGGAGGCCCCCCCGCCGGACGAGGCGCCCGACGATGCCGTGTCCGCGGACGAGGTCCCGCTTCCGGACGAGGTCCCGTCGGCGGAGGTGCCGGTCCCCGACCCGGACGTGTCGCCCGAAGTCGTATCGCCGGAGGTCGTGTCGGTGGACCCGTCCGCGGCCGTGGGGTCCTGGCTCTGCGTCAGGGCGGCCGAGAGCGGGTCCGGCGGGTTGTCCGCGCCGGGCAGCGGGATCGCCCGCGACGGGTCGCCGAAGCGCCCGTCGCGCAGCGCGGCCACGGCCGCGGCCACGCCGCCGCCCGACTGGAGGTAGCTGATCTGCCCGGCCGGCGGCATGACCATGCCCAGCGCGGCAGCGCCCTCCTGGATGCGCTCGCCGGACTCCAGCTGGGAGACCTGCGCGCGCAGCTCGCCGTTGGCGCGCTCCAGGGCGGAGGAGCGCTCCACGGCACTCCCGATGCCCGCGTTGAGCTTGAGCAGCGACACCTGCATCGCGACCAGGCCGATCAGCAGGAACGCCAGCACGCCGATCCACACCCGGCCCCGGACCATCCGGTCCACGACCGAGCGGTCGGGCAGCGTCGAGGCGAAGGCGACGAGGCGCGGGCCGAGCGGCGCGACCTGCGGGCGCGGCAGCGCGATGGCCAGCCCGGCGGCCAGGCGCCCACCCGACGGCCCGGACACCCGCCGCGCGGTCCGCGGCGCGGCGCTACGGCGAACGGTCCGGGTGGCATGCCGCGCGGTGGCGCGACCACTCGTGCGCGCCGACGCGCGCGGAGGCTTGGCCAGCCCGCCCTTGGCGCGCGGAACGCGTCCGGAGCCGGCCTTGCCCGAAGCGCCCCGCTTCGCGGACGAGCCCTTGCCCGAACCGGTCCGCTTGGCGGACGCGCCCCCGCCCGAAGCGGTGCGCTTCGCGGCGGCTCGCTTCTCCCGCCCGGCGGCGGTCGCGGCGGGCGGAGTCATGCCCCCACCTCGCGGAGCTTGCGCGCCGCCCGCAGGCGGGCGGACTTCGAGCGCGGGTTGTTCGCGATCTCGCCGGCCGTGGGCACGACGGAGCGCCGCGTCACCAGCTCGCCCTCGGGCTCGCGCCCGCATACGCACACGGGGAACTCGGGCGGGCACACGCACCCGCGCGCCCGGTCGGCCAGGAAGCGCTTGACGCGCCGGTCCTCCAGCGAGTGGAAGGAGATGGCGCCGATCCGCCCGCCCTCGCGCAGGACGGCCCAGGCCAGCGGCAGCGCGCGGTCGAGCTGGTCGAGCTCGTCGTTGACGGCGATGCGGATGGCCTGGAAGGTCCGCTTGGCCGGATGGCCCCCGGCGAACTGCGCCGGGACCGGCACGGCGGACTTCACGGCGTCGACGAGCTCCTGCGTGGTCTCCAGCGGCGCCTCGCCACGGCGGCGCGCGATGGCGCGCGCGATGCGCGGCGCGTAGCGCTCCTCGCCGTACTCGCGCAGGACGCGCGCGAGGCGGCGCTCGTCCCAGGTGTTGACGACCTCGGCGGCCGTGAGCTCCTGCGACGGGTCCATCCGCATGTCCAGCGGCGCGTCGTAGGAATAGGAGAAACCGCGGTCGCGCGTGTCGACCTGCAGCGAGGACATCCCCAGGTCCAGCGTGACCATGTCGGCGCGCACGCCCTCGTCGCGCAGCAGCTCCAGCCCCTCGGCGAACGGCGCGCGGATGAACCGGGTCTCGCACGCGACCTCGGCGGCCAGCTCGGCGAAGCGCTCCTGCGCCACGGGGTCGCGGTCGATCCCGATCAGCGTCCCCGCCGGGCCCACGCGCTCGGCGAGCAGGCGGGCGTGTCCACCGCCGCCGACCGTGGCGTCGACGGCGACCTGCCCGGGCCGCGGCTGGAGCAGGTCGATCAGCTCCCCCGCCAGCACCGGGACGTGGATCGCGCTCATGTCAAGGAGAAGTGTCAAGGCTCGCCGTGATGTCGGTGATGCGGCCGGTCAGGCCGTCGTTGTAGTCGCGCCAGGCGTCGCGGTCCCAGACCTCGAGGCACTCCCCGGCGCCGGTGACCACGACGTCGCGGTCCAGCGCGGCGTGCTCGATCAGGAAGGCGGGGACCATCACGCGGCCGGCCGAGTCCAGCTCGGTGTCGTGGGCGTTGGCGGAGAAGAAGCGGCGCAGCTCGCGGGCTTGCGGCGACGCGGGGTTGCGTCCGGCCAGCGCGGCCTGGACCTGAGCGTCATAGGCGCCCGGCGTCCACAGCGAGACGTTGCGCTCGATCCCCTTGGCGAGGACCACTCCGTCGGAGAGGGCGGCGCGGAAGCGCGAGGGAACCGTGAGACGGTTCTTGGCGTCGAGGGTGAAGTCGAAGGTGCCGCGGAAAGCCACTGTCGTCCCTGGTGGCGGGGGGGCTTCGAGGACCGAGGTGGCGGAGTGGGAGGAGCCCCGCCACCCCGGTCCAAGACGCTTGCCGAGGGGAACTTATCCCACTTTCCCCCACTCTGCAACCCTTTCTTCGTCATTTGTCCCACAGAGCTTTAGCGGCCCTCCACCAAGCGCCCCGCCGTGGGCGCCGCCGGAGCAGCCCAGCCCGTACCATCACGCGCCTCCCCGCTCCCCCCATCAGGAGGCTCCCCCTTGCACCGCTCATCCCTGCGACCCCCGGCGGTCGTCGCCCTTCTCGTAGCGCTCATCGCGCTTGTCGCCGCGGGTTGCGGCGGCGGCGGCGGTGGCGGCAACGAGAGCGCCGACCCGGCCAAGATCGCGCCGAAGAACACGCTCGTCTGGGTGACCGGCCAGGTGCGGCCGGAGGGCGGACGGAAGACGGCGGTGGAGTCGATCGCCAAGAAGGTGCTCGGCGTGTCCGACCCGGGCGCGCGCATCGCGCAGCTGCTGGACAAGTCCATCCGCGACTCGGGCACCAAGGCGAGCTTCAAGGACGACATCGAGCCGTGGCTGGGTAGGCGCGCCGGCGTGGCCGTGACGACGCTGGGCGCCGGCGGGAGCTCCCAGGCCGCCCTGATCGTCGCCGCCAAGGACACCGGCAAGGCGAAGCAGGCGCTGCCCAAGCTGGCCGCGGAGAACGGCCGCAAGGCGACGGAGCGCGACTACCAGGGCACGAAGTACTGGGTGAGCCCGAACGACAACTCGGTCGCGGGCGTCGTCAAGGACTACGTCGTGCTCGGCACCCTGCCCGCGTTCAAGGCCGTCGTCGACGCGTCCAAGGGCGCCAACCTCACGCAGAACTCGCAGTACAAGCCGGCCGGCAACGACAAGCTCGGGTCGGCGTGGATCGACACGAAGGCGATCGTCGGCGCGCTCGGCGCCTCGGGGCAGATCCCCGGCGGCGGCGCGGCGCTCCAGGGACTGATCGGGGCGGCCAACCAGCCGATCACGATGACCCTGGCGGCCGCGGCGCGCCAGCTCACCGTCGAGGCCATCTCCGGCGTCACGCGGCAGGCGCAATCGGGCAAGCCGAACTCGCTGGTGCCCGACCTGCCCGGCGACGCGTGGCTGGCGGTCGGCCTGCCCAACCTGGGCCAGACGATCCGCCAGACGCTGGACCAGATCGGCAGCGGCGTGGGCGCCGGGCTGATCGAGACCGCGCAGCAGCAGATCCGCGCGGCGACCGGGCTCGACCTCAACCGCGACATCCTGGCCTCGCTCGGCGAGGTCGCGGTGTTCGGACAGGGCTCGAGCATCCTCACCGTGGGCGGCGGCGTCATGATCCAGACGCCCGACCCGGCGGCGGCACGGCGGCTGCTGTCGAAGATCGGTCCGCTGATCGCGCGCCAGTCGCGCGGCTCGGTCCGCGTGGGCCGCGCCAGCGTGGCGGGCGCCACGGGCCTGCGGTTCTCCACCGCGCGGATCCCCGGTGCGATCAACGCCGTGCTCCGGGGCAACCGGATGGTGATCGCCTACACCGACGCCTCCACGCGCGCCGCGCTGGCCCCCCGCCAGACGCTGAGCAACGCGCCGTCGTTCCAGCAGGCCAGCCAGTCACTCGGCGGCGCCCAGCCGGCGCTCTACCTGGCGTTCGCGCCGCTGGCCAACCTGGTCTCGGCGACGGGCGGCGCCAACGGAGCCAGGGCGCGCCAGTACCTCAGCGCCTTCACGACCCTCGCCGCGGGCTCGCGCGTCCAGGGCAACCAGCAGGTCGGGCGCTTCGTGCTGAGCCTGAAGTAGGGCTCGCAGCGGTCACCGGCCTGCCAGGCGCGACAGCGCGTCGGGCAGGCCGGCCAGATCGGTGGCCTCGACGTTTTGCGGCAGCCGCTCGAGCTGCGCGCGGCCGGCCGCGGGCACCGGGGACACGATCACGCCGGCCGTCGCGTCTCCGGACTCGATCGCGCCGGCCACCTGGGCCAGGGCGCGGTCGAAGAACTCGGCCTTGGGCGTGCGTCGCCAGTCCTTGGCCTCCACGGCGATCCGCACCTCTCCCATCGTCGCGACGAAGTCGACCCCGTGCCGCTGGCGCTCGACCTCGTCGGCCACCTGCCGCAGGGTGTCGCCGACCGCCGCCTCGAACCCGACGGCGGCGTCGCGGCGCAGCCTCTGCGCGAGCTCCGACCACGAGGCGGTCACCATCCGAGCGCCCCGCGCGATCAGGTCGTCGGCCTGCTGCGCCACCGAGCCCGGACCGCAGTAGACGTACACGGGCACCTGGGGAAAGCGGCGCGCCAGGGCCTCGATCAATGCGCCCCCGGCGTTCAGGTCGGCGCCGCGCACCGCGTCGGTGATCACGGCCGTGGAGCTCGGGTCCTTGGCCACCTCGGCGATGCCCTCGTCCGTCGACGTCACCTGCACGACGTCGAAGCGGCGGCGCAGCTCGGCCGCCTCGAGCGTGTTCGACTCGGGCCGGTCGTCCACCCACACGACCCGCCGTACGACATGGCCGAGCGGACGTGTCTCGCGGAGCGCCGCGGACGGGTCGTCGGAGTCCCCGGGCTCGTCGGGCTCCGCGTCCGGCTCCGCCGTCCGATCGAGCACGAAGCGCTGGACATTGTCGAGCTCCTGCCCGAAGCGCTCGGCGAATTCGGCTTCGACCGCGCCCACGCGGAGCTTTCGCAGCTGGTCGGCGAGGGGTATCGCGAGCAGGATCGCGACGAGGCCCAGCGAGTTCGAGCTGACCTCCCACCCGAACGGCGCGCCGACGTCGATGACGAGCAGGACGGCGCACGTGAGCGCCACGGCCGCGTAGAGCCCGCGCGCGACGCGGGGCGGGACCAGCGGGTCCG
This sequence comes from Solirubrobacteraceae bacterium, assembly GCA_033856025.1. Taxonomy (GTDB): domain Bacteria; phylum Actinomycetota; class Thermoleophilia; order Solirubrobacterales; family Solirubrobacteraceae; genus AC-38. The sequence goes on from JAWVFQ010000004.1 coordinate 145,156, forward strand.
CGGCGGGGGTGTGGTCGTCCGGGGCCCGCGGTTGGTCGGCCATGCCATGACAACGCGGCGGAACGGTGGGTCGTGACGGTGTCGAACGGGGTCAGCGCACGAACGAGGCGACCAGGGCGGCGGCGACGAGCAGCAGGACGCTGGGGACGAGCAGGAGGGCCACGACGAGCTGGATCTTCGGCGCGGCCTTGGCGGCGTGCTCGCGGATGCGCCTGGCCCGGGCGGCGCGAGCCTCGCCGGCCTGCGCGGCCAGGGTGCCGGAGAGCGGGGCGCCGTGGCGCTCGGCGCGGCGCAGCGCGGCGGTCAGCGTGGCCAGCGCCGGGGGCGGGCAGCGGCGCGCCAGGCGGTGAAGGGCCTCGTCGCGCGGGACGCCGAGGGCGAGCTCGTCGGCCGCCCGGCGCCATTCGCGCGCCAGCAGCCCGGTGTGGCGGCGGCCCACCTCCCCGAGCGCCCGAGCCGTGGGCAGCCCCGCCTCGACGGACACGCGCAGGAGGTCGAGGAGGTCCGGCAGCTCGGCCTCCATGGCCCGGCCGCGCCGGGCGGCCCGCCGGGCGAGGAGCGCGTCGGGCGCCAGGAAGCCCGCGACGGGAAGGGCCAGCGCGGCCAGGAGCGGCAGGCGGCCGGGCAGCGCGCCCGCCATCGGCGCGCCCGCTATGAGCGTCACCACCGCGACGCCGCCCTTGAGGGCCGTGACGTCCGCCGGCTCCAGCCCCAGCGGCCGCCCCGCCGCGTCGAGGCGCGCGTCGAGGTCGCGGCTCGGCAGCGGCGCTCCCACCCTGCGCCCGAACGCCGCCAGCGCCCGGACCGCGCGCTCACCCCGGCGCCGCGCACCGCGCCGCCGGGGCGCGGTCGCGACGTCGACCAGGCCGGCCGCGGCCGACGCCCCGGCCGCGGCCGCCAGGACCACCGCGAGGGTCACTTCGGCCACCGAGGGGCCGGACCGAATCGCCTGCAGTTATGCACCGTATGGGTGCAGAAGTGCAGGTGATCCGTCTCGCGGTCAGTCACGGACGCGCGACATCCGGGAGATGAGCAGGAGCGCGGCGAGCTGGAACACCAATGCGCAGCCGGCGAGCCAGGCGGTGAGGGGTGAGGCTAGGAGCGACGCGAGGTAGCCGGGGCGCGCCAGCTCGGCGAGGACGGCGGTGCCGAGCGGCAGCGCGCAGACGAGCAGGCCGGTGAAGCGGGCCTGGGCGGTGGCGGTTCGGGCGTCGCGCTCCAGTCGCGAGGCGTCCTCCAGCGCCTCGGCCGTCCCGCGCAGCAGCGCGGCGAGGTCACCGCCGGCCTCGCGCTGGAGGAGGAGCGCCGCCACGATCGTCTCCCACGGCCCGGCCCCGGCCCGCGCGCGCAGGCGCTCGAGCGTCGCCTCGGTCGGCTCGCCGAGCGCGAGCGCGCGGGCGACCGCGCGAAGCTGCGCCCCGGCCGGGTCGGGCACGCCGCCGTCGCGCGCCACCGCGGCCAGGGCGCCGCGCAGGGAGTGGCCGCCGGCCAGCGCGTCGGCCAGCGCCCGCGCGGCCACGGGCGCATCGGCCGCGAGCGCCTCGCGCCAGCGGCGCCGCCGCGCCCGGACCACGGCCACCGCCGCCCACGGCCCGCCCGCCGCGAGCGCCATCCCGGCCCAGGGCCCGGCGACGATCCATCCCGCGCCGAGCAGGGCCGCCGCCGCGAGGAGCCCGAGCCGCCGGCGCTCCGGCCGCGTCGGCTCCCGCCCCTCCCCCGCCGCCCGGCGCAACGGCGCCACCAGGCGACCCGCCTCACGCACCACCACCGCACCCTCGACGGCCGCGATCAGGTCCCACGCCGCGAACACACCCACGGCGCCGGCAAGGCCCGCCAGGAGCACCGCGGCACTCACGAAGCCCCACCCACGATCCCCTCGAAGGCCGTTCCCGGACCCGCCTCCTCCAGCCGCGCCAGCAGCCGCTCGCTCAAAGCGGCCCGCCAGCGCGGGCGGTCGTCGCGGTGGGAGTAGACCTCGCGGACCCCGACCCCGCCGGCCACGCGCACGACCTCGGCGACGCAGGTCACCCGCCGCCCGCCGTCGCGCAGGCGCGCCTGGTGGACGACCACGTCGATCGCATCGGCCACCTGCTCGCGCACCGCCGCGTGCGGGAGTCCGACGCCGGCCATCAGGGCCAGGGTCTCGACGCGCCGCACGGCCTCCTCGGGCGAGCCCGCGTGGACGGTGCACAGCGAGCCGTCGTGCCCCGTCGTCATCGCCGAGAGCATGTCCAGCGCCTCCGGTCCTCGGACCTCCCCCACGACGATCCGGTCCGGTCGCATCCGCAGCGCGTTGCGGACCAGGCCGCGGATCGTCACCTCGCCGCGCCCCTCCAGGTTGGCCGGCCGCGCCTCCAGGCGCACGACGTGAGGCTGGCGCAGCCGCAGCTCGGCCGCGTCCTCGATCGTCACCACGCGCTCGCCGGCCGGGATCCACTCCGACAGCGCGTTGAGCGTCGTCGTCTTCCCCGAGCCCGTGCCGCCGCTGACCAGGAGGTTCAGCCGCGCGCGCACGCAGCGGGCGAGGAAGTCGCGCAGCGCCGGAGCGAGGGTCCCGGCCGCGACCAGCTCGTCGCACGAGAACCCACGCCGCCGGAAACGGCGGATCGTCAGCACCGACCCGTCCAGCGCCAGCGGTCCGATCACCACGTTGACGCGCGATCCGTCGGGCAGCCGTGCGTCCACCAGCGGGCACGCCTCGTCCACGCGCCGGCCCAGCGGAGCCAGGATCCGCTCGATCGCGTGGCGCAGCTCCTCCTCGGACGCGAACGCCACCTCGGCCGCCTCGAGCCGACCTCCTCGCTCGACCCACACCGACCCGGGACCGTTGACCATCACCTCGTCCACGGAGGGGTCGCGCAGCAACGGCTCCAGCGGCCCGAGCCCGAACGACCGCTCGGCCACCGTGGCCACGAGCTCGGCCCGCGCCTCGGCGTCCAGCAACCCGCACTCGCGCTCGACGAGCTCCCCTATCCGAGCATGGAGGTCCCCACCCCCATCCCCCACCCCGGCCTCACGCAGCAGCCGCTCGCGCAGCGACCCCGCCAGCTCGTCCAGCGCCCGCGCCTGGTCCATGATCCAGGGAGCCCCCGCCCGACCCCGATTCGCCCCACGCCATACTGAGACCCGTGCCCGCCCCCCGCGTGATCTCCGTCAACGTCGGTCGGACCCGCCGGGTCCGGCACGGCGATCGCGAGGTGCGGACGGCGATCTGGAAGGACCCGGTGCAGGGACGCGTCGTGGCGGCCGGGAACCGGCTGGAGGGCGATCGGCAGTCCGACGGGCGCGTCCACGGCGGCTATGACAAGGCCGTCTATGCGTACGCGCGCGAGGACTACGCGTGGTGGGAGGCGAAGCTGGGCCGCCACCTCGCGCCCGGCACCTTCGGGGAGAACCTCACGACCGAGGGACTGGACGTCTCCAACGCGCGGCCCGGCGAGCGCTGGCGCGTCGGCACCACGCTGCTCGAGGTCTCCGAGCCCCGCCTCCCCTGCGCCAAGCTGGGGATCCGCATGGAGGACCCTCGGTTCGTCAAGCAGTTCGGCGGCGCCGGGCGCCCCGGCGCCTACCTGCGCATCGTCGAGGAGGGCGACCTCGGCGCCGGCGACGCCATCGACGTGGTCGAGCGCCCCGGGCACGGCGTCACCGTGGCCCAGATGATGGACGCGCGCCTGCGCCAGGACGCGGCCCGCATGGCCCGGCTGGCCCCGGCCGCACCGGACCTGCCGGACAAGTGGCGCCGCCGCGTCGAGCGGGCCGCGTCGCGGATCGCGCGCGCGGCCTGACCGCCTACCCGCCGCCGCCGATGGGCTGCGTGCAGATGTCGCCGGGGTTGTTCGCGCAGATGGCGTAGCGGTCGGCCTGGGTCATCTGCTTGCGGGAGTCGACCGCGTAGGCCACGCCGTTGGCCCCGGTCCCGAACTTCACGATGTAGTAGGCGCCCGGCGTCCAGTCGGTGAACCCGCCCAGCGCCGCGTTGGAGCCGGACACGATCCCCTGGCGCGCGCCCTGGAGGTCACCCACCCGCTTGCCGCGGTCGAAGCCGATCTTGCGCCCGCGCTCGGCGCCCTGGCGCTCGCCCGCCCGGCGTCCCGCGGTCGTGCCCGCGGCCAGGCCCCGGCGGTAGATCGCCTGGTACTTCGACGTCCCCGGCGCATAGGCGGCCGTCGCGGCGAGGCGGCCCTTGAGCTCGCCGTCGCGCCTGGCGCCCTTCGCGTCCGCCCCCTCCTTGCCCAGGAAGTACGCGCCCGCCCCGACGGCCGCGAGCGCCAGCAGCACCCCGACGATCAGCGCGACGCGATTCCCGCCCCGGCGCGGCTCGGGCGGGACGGGCGTGGCCGGGGGCGTTCCGTTGGGCATGCGAGGACCTCCGAGATGCGGTTGCGGGCGCTGGAGAGCTTCGCCGGAGCGCGCGCCGTCCCTGCCCGCCCCGTAGGCTGAGTCGATGCTGCTCAAGGGCAAGCGCCTCGTCGTCACGGGCGTCCTGACCGACGCTTCCATCGGCTTCGCGGTGGCCGAGCGCGCGCTGGCGGAGGGAGCCGAGATCGTCCTCACGAGCTTCGGCCGCGCCCACCGGATCACCGAGCGCACCGCCAAGCGCCTCCCGGTCGACGACCCGCCGCCGGTCCTCGAGCTCGACGTCAACCAGCCGAAGGACATCGAGGCGCTGGCCGCGAGCCTGACCGAGCGCTGGGGGACCGTCGACGGCCTGGTCCACGCCGTCGCCTTCGCCCCCGAGGACGCGCTGGGCGGCGGCTTCCTCGACACGCCGCCGGAGTCGGCCGAGCTCGCGTTCCGCACGAGCGCGTACTCGCTCAAGGCCCTGACGGCCGGACTGCTGCCGCTGCTGGAGGAGGACGGCGGCGGCGCCGTCGTCGGCCTGGACTTCGACGCCACCGTCGCCTGGCCGGCCTACGACTGGATGGGCGTGGCCAAGGCGGCGCTGGAGTCGGTCAACCGCTACCTGGCCCGCGACCTGGGCCCGCGCAAGGTGCGCTGCAACCTCGTCGCGGCGGGCCCCATCCGCAGCCTGGCGGCCGGGAGCATCCCGGGCTTCCAGGTCCTGGCGGACGCCTGGGCCGCACAGGCCCCGCTGGCCTGGGACCCCCGCGACGCCACCCCCGTCGCTGACGCCGCCCTGTTCCTGCTCTCCGACCGCGCCCGCGCGATCACCGGCGAGATCCTGCACGTGGACGGTGGCTACCACGCCCTCGGCGCCCCGCTGGCGCCGCCATCCCAAGACGGCTAGGCGCGGGCGAACGCCAGGCAGGCGTTCTGCCCGCCGAACCCGAAGGAGTTGGACAGGGCCAGCTCCAGGCCCGGCGCCTCGCGGGGACCGTCGGGGACGCAGTCCACGTCGCACTCGGGATCGGGCTCCTCGTAGTTCAAGGTGGGCGGGAGCAGGCCGCGCTCCAGGGCGCCGACCACCGCGACGGCCTCCACCGCGCCCGCGGCGCCCAGCAGATGGCCGATCGCGCTCTTGGTCGAGGAGATGGGCGGCACGGAGCCCTCGCCGAACACCGTGCGCGCGGCCAGCGACTCGATGCGGTCGTTGAACGGCGTCGACGTCCCGTGCGCGTTGATGTAGCCCACGTCTCCCGGCGCCGCGCCCGCGTCCTCCAGCGCCGAGCGCATCGCCGCCGTCGCGCCGCGCCCGTCCTCGTCGGGAGCCGTGATGTGAAAGGCGTCGTTGGAGGCGCCGTAGCCGACCACTCGCGCCCGGATCGCGGCCCCGCGCGCCCGCGCGTGCTCCTCGGACTCCAGGACGAGAACGCCGGCCCCCTCCCCCATCACGAACCCGTCGCGCCGCGCGTCGAACGGACGCGACACGCCCTCGCGCGACAGCGCGCCCATCCGCCGGAACGCGGCCAGCGTGATGTCGGTGACCGGCGCCTCGGTGCCGCCCGCGACGATCACGTCGGCCTCGCCGCGGTCGATCATGCGCGCGGCCTCGCCGATCGCGTGCCCCCCGGTGGCGCAGGCCGAGGCGATCGAGAACCCGGGGCCATGGGCGTCGTAGCGCATGGCGATGTGGGCGGCCGCGGCGTTGGGCATCATCATCGGGACGAAGAGCGGGGACACCGCCCGGTCGCCGCCCTCCACGTAGTTGCGCACCTCGCGCTCGAGCGTCTCCAGGCCCCCGACGCCGGTGCCCATGAGCACGCCGAGGCGCTCGCGTTCGAGCTCCTCGGGCAGCGCCGCCTCGGCCATCGCCTGGTCGGCCGCGGCCAGCGCGAACTGGGAGAAGCGGTCCGAGCGCCGCGCCTCCTTGGGCGTCATCGTCGACTCCGGGTCGAACGCGCCGGCCCGGCCGACGCCGTCGACGATCCCCGACCGGCGCTTCATCAGCGCGTCGACGAAGGCGTCCGCGCTCTCGCCGATCGAGGACACGATCCCCCGTCCGGTGACAACGATGCCGCGGTTCACGCAGTCGCGCCCGACTGCGCGATCACCAGCCGCACCGCGTCGCCCACCGACTTGACCTCCTTGAGCTGCTCGTCCTCGATCCGAACGCCGTACTCGTCCTCGAGCGACTGCACGAGCTCGACCAGGTCGAGCGAGTCGACGTCCAGCTCCTCCCAGGTGGTGTCCATCGTGGCCGACGCGGCGTTCTCGACCTTGATCTCGTCGAGCTTTGACCGCACCAGCTCCAGAACCTGGCCTTCCTCCATACCGACCTCCATTCCTCTATGCGGCCAGCGCGCCGTCCACGGCGAGCGTGGCCCCGTTTACGTAGGCGGCCTCCTCCGAGCAGAGGAAGCCGACCGCCGCGGCGACGTCCTCGGGTGTGCCCGCCCGTCCGGCGGGCACCATCCCGATGAGGTCGTCGACCACGTCCCGGGTCATGTCGGTCTCGACGATCCCCGGGGTGACAGCGTTGCACGTGATGCCCTTCTTGCCCATCTCGCGGGCGATCGTCCGGGTCAGCGCGAGCAGGCCAGCCTTGGAGGCCGCGTAGTTGGCCTGGCCGGGATTGGCGTGCAGGGCGACCACCGAGGACACGTTGACGATGCGCCCCCAGCGCGCCCGGAGCATCGCGCTCAGCGCCCGGCGCGTGCAGTGGAACGCGCCGTTGAGGTTGACGTCGAGCACCGCCTGCCAGTCCTCCGCGGACATGCGCATCGCCAGGCCGTCGCGGCGCTGCCCCGCGTTGTTGACCAGGACCAGGACCGGGCCGTGCCGGGCCTCGGCGGCCTCGAAGGCGGCGTCCACGGCCGCGGGGTCGGCCACGTCGGCGTCCACGTCGCCGCCGCTGCGGGCCAGCGTGACCACGGGCCAGCCGTCGGCGCGCAGGCGCGCGGCCACGGCCGCGCCGATGCCGCGCGTGCCGCCGGTCACCAGCGCGCATCCCTCGCGTCGAGCCGGGCGAGCCATGGCGCTCATCCTCGCACCGTTCGCTTGACCATCCCGGTCAGGACCCGGCCCGGGCCCAGCTCCTGGAAGTCGGTCGCCCCGGCGTCGCGCAGCGCCAGGACCGTCTCGCGCCAGCGCACCGGGCGCAGGAGGTTGGCCGCCAGCTCCTCGCGCACGTCGGCGAACGGCGCGGCGGTCCCGTTGGACCACACGGGGAAGTCCGGCTCGCCGACCTCCACGTCCGCCAGCGCCGCGCGCAGGGCGTCGGCCGCGGGCTCCATCAGCGGCGAGTGGAAGGCGCCGGACACCGGCAGCACCCGCGCGCGGGTCCCGGCGTCGCGCGCCGCCGCCTCGGCGCCGCGCACCGCCTCGATCCGCCCGGAGAGCACGAGCTGCCCGGGGGCGTTGTCGTTGGCCACGGTCAGCCCGTGCGCCTCGGCCAGCTCGCGAACCGCGGCCTCCTCCCCGCCCAGCATCGCGACCATGCCGCCGGGCTGGGCCTGGCCGGCGGCGGCCATCGCCCGGGCGCGCACGTCGACCAGCTCCAGCGCGTCGTCGAAGCTCAGCGCGCCGGCGGCGAACAGCGCCGCGTACTCGCCGAGGGAGTGGCCCGCCGCGCCCATCGCGTCCGGCCGGGCGGCGTCCCAGGCCGCCGCGCAGGCCAGGAACAGAGCCGGCTGCTGCCAGCGCGTGCCCTCGTCCAGGCGAGCGAACGGGTCGTCCCCCAGCCGCTCCAGGCCGCGCGCGAGCAGCGCCGAACGCCGGTGGGGCTCGTCCATCCCGGGCTCGTGACTGCCCTGGCCGGGAAACAGGATCGCGGTGGCGGCCATCGGATTCGCACCTTTTCACGCGCCGCGCGGTCGTGTACGGTCGGCAGGCATGCGCAAGGCAATCGTGATCGGACTGGCCGCCCTGGGGTTGGCGCTCGTGCCCGCCTCGGCTCCGGCCGCCGTGCGCAGCTGCTCGGCCGCGGTGGACTTCAACCTGCGGATCACGTCGGCGCGCAACATGACCTGCGGCGCCGCGAAGTTCGACATGAAGCGCTACCGCGGCTCGATCCGCTACCGCTTCACCACGCCGGGCGGCTTCGTGTGCACCCGCTCCAGCGGCACGTCCACCTCGGGGACATGGCGCTGCGCGAAGGGCACGCGCGCCTACCGCTTCGCCTTCAGCGACTAGAGCTCGACCCCGACCAGCACCGGCTCGGGCTCCAGGGCCACGCCCAGCCGTCCGCACACGCCGTCGCGCAGCTCGCGGGCGAACGCGACCAGCTCCGCCGTCGTCCCCCCGCCCCGGTTCACGATGGCCAGCGCGTGCTTGGCGGACAGGCCGATGGATCCGTCCCCGTGGCCGCGGTCGAACCCGGCGCGCCGGATCAGCCAGCCCGCGGACGTCTTGACGCGGCCGTCCGGCTCGGGCCACCCGGGCGGCTCCGCGCCGGCCCGCTCGCGCAGCGCCGCGAACTCGTCCGCCGACAGGATCGGGTTCGTGAAGAACGACCCCGCGCTGACCGAGTCCGGATCCTCGGGGTCCACCACCATCCCCTTCCCGCGGCGCAGCTCCAGCACCGCCTCGCGGACCCGCTCCAGCGGTGCGCGGTCCCCCATCTCCACCTCGAGCACGTCCGCCAGCTCGGCGTAGCCGATCCGCGCGGACCGGCCGGAGCGCGGGAGCGCGTAGCGCACGCGCAGGATCGCGAACCGCCCGCGGTCGGCGTGCTTGAAGCGGCTGGTGCGATAGCCGAAACCGCAGTCGGCCGGCGCCAGCTCGACCAGCTCGCCGCTCGCGCGGTCCAGCGCGCGCACCGACACGATCGTCTCGGCCACCTCCTGGCCGTAGGCGCCGACGTTCTGGATCGGCGTGGCGCCCACGCTGCCCGGGATGCCCGACATGCACTCGAACCCCGACAGCCCCTCCTCCACCGTCCAGGCCACCAGGCCGTCCCAGTCCTCGCCGGCCGCCACGTCGAGCTGGGCGCGCAGGTCGTCCTCGCGCGCCTCCACCCCGCGCGTGGCCACGCGCACGACGGTGCCGGGCACCCCGGCGTCGGCGATCACGACGTTGCTGCCTCCAGCCAGCAGGAGGGCATCCGGGTCGGCCGCCGCCTGCATCAGGTCCTCGTCGGTCTCGGCCGTCACCAGCCGCCGCGCGGGCCCGCCCAGGCGCAGGGTGGTGAACGGCGCGAGCGCGACGTCGAGCTCCTCGCGCACGGCGCAAGCGTATGCCGTCGAGTGGATACGGTCCCCCGGTGGATAGCATCGCGCCGGTGCCCCGCGTCGGCGCCGAGCCCGAGAACCTGCTGGAGCGCGTCGCGCTGCGCGCCAACCTCGCGCCCTGGCCGGTCGTGCACTCGATGTTCGCCCCGCCGCTGGGACGGGTCCTCCAGGTGGCCGCCCGCACCGGCGTGTTCGGAGCTCTCGCCGACGGCCCGGTCACGGCCGGCAGCCTGGCCGCGCGCCTCGGCCTGCAGGAGACCGGGACCCGGCTCCTGCTCGACTGCCTGGCCACGAGCGAGATCGTGCGCGAGTCGGGCGGCACCTACGAGTTCGAGCGCACGGCGCGCAAGTGGCTGGACCCGGAGTCCGACACCTCGGTCGTCGGCTTCATCACCGACAACGCCGAGTACTGGGCGTGGTGGGCGCAGCTGGAGGACCTGGTGCGCGACGGGCGCAACGTCGAGCTGCACGACCGCGCGCCCGACGACCCCTACTGGCGCACCTACATCCGCGGCCAGTTCGAGCTGGCGCGACTGAGCGCGCCGGAGGTGGCGAAGGGCCTCAGGCTCCCGGACGGCGCCACCCGGATGGTCGATCTGGCCGGCGCCCACGGCTGGTTCTCGGCGCAGCTGTGCGAGCGCCACGAGGGCCTGCACGCCACCGTGGTCGACCTGCCGGGCAGCGCGGCGGTGGGACGCGAGATCATCCGCGACCACGGGTTCGCCGACCGCGTGAGCCACGTGGAGGGCGACATCCTCTCCTCCGACCTGGGCGGCCCCTACGACCTCGCGCTGGCCTTCAACATCGTCCACCACCTGTCGCCCCAGGACAACGTGCGGCTGCTCAAGCGCGCCCGGGAGGTGCTCGAGCCGGGCGGCAGCGTCGCCGTGCTCGACCTGTTCACGCGGCCGGCGGGCAAGCGCCCCGACGCGTCGGCCTATCTGGGCCTCTTCTTCCACCTGACGTCCGGCGCGGAGACGTACTCCCCCGCCGAGCTGGCCGACTGGCTGAGCGAGGCGGGGTTCGAGCGCCCGCGGAGGGTCCGCGTGCGCTCGATCCCCAACCAGACGCTCTATCAGGCGACGGCGGTCTGACGCTCGGGCTCGAGCGCCTGCTCGAGCACCTCGCCGACCGTCATCACCGGGTGGAACGTGAGCTGCTCGCGCACGTCCTGGGGCACGTCGTCGATGTCCGGGCGGTTGCGCTCGGGCAGGACCACGTCGGTCAGCCCGGCCGCGTGGGCCGCCAGCACCTTCTGCTTCAGGCCCCCGATCGGAAGCACGCGGCCCTGGAGCGTGACCTCGCCGGTCATGCCCACCGTGTGCTTGACCGGCCGGCCGGACAGCAGCGACGCCAGCGCCGTGGCCATGGTGATCCCGGCGCTCGGGCCGTCCTTGGGGATGGCCCCCGCGGGCACGTGGACGTGGAACTCGCGATCCTCGAACGCGGCGTCGGGAATGCCGAGCTCGTCGGCATGCGCGCGCACGTAGGACAGGGCGATCCGCGCCGACTCCTTCATCACGTCGCCCAGCTGGCCGGTCAGGACCAGCCCGGACTTGCCCGGCATGGCGCTGGCCTCCACGAACAGGACGTCGCCGCCCGTGCCCGTGACCGCCAGGCCGGTGGAGACGCCCGGCACCGCCGTGCGCACCGCCGACTCCTGGAAGAAGCGCTGCTTGCCCAGGGCGTCGCGGACCGTGTCGACGTCCACGTCGACCGGCGCCGTCAGCTTGGCTGACGCGATGTTCGTCGCGGTCTTGCGCAGCACCGTCCCGAGCTCGCGCTCGAGCTGGCGCACGCCCGCCTCGCGGGTGTACTCGGACACGACCGTGCGCAGGACTTCGTCGCTCACCGCGACCTCGTCGTCGCGCAGGCCGTTGCGCTCGCGCTGCCGCGGCCACAGGTAGTCCCGGGCGATGGCCACCTTCTCCTCGACGGTGTAGCCATCGAAGCGGATGACCTCCATGCGGTCCAGCAGCGGACCGGGGATGGTCTCCGCCACGTTGGCCGTGGCGAGGAAGAGCACGTTGCTCAGGTCGATCTCCACGTCCAGGTAGTGGTCGCGGAAGGCGTGGTTCTGCGCGGGGTCCAGGACCTCGAGCAGCGCCGCGCTGGGGTCGCCGCGCCAGTCGGCGCCGACCTTGTCGACCTCGTCGAGCATGATCACCGGGTTCATCGTCCCGGCGTCGCGCAGGGCCCGGACCAGGCGGCCCGGCAGCGCGCCGACGTAGGTGCGCCGGTGACCGCGGATCTCGGCCTCGTCGCGCACGCCGCCCAGGGACATGCGCACGAACTCCCGGCCGGTGGCGCGGGCGATCGACTCGCCGATGGACGTCTTGCCGGTCCCCGGAGGGCCGATCAGGGTGAGGATCGCGCCGGAACGCCGGTCCTCCTGGATGCCCCGCTCCTGGCGCAGCTTGCGCACCGCGATGTACTCGGTGATGCGGTCCTTGACGTCCTCCAGCCCGGCATGGTCCGCATCCAGGACCTCCCGCGCGTGCACGGGGTCGAGGCGCTCCTCCGAGCGCTCCTTCCAGGGCACGGCGATCAGCCAGTCCAGGTAGGTGCGGATCGTGGAGGCCTCGCCGGACTGCTCGCCCATGCGCTCCAGGCGGCCCAGCTCGCGTTCGGCCTGCTCGCGCACCTCGTCGGGCATGCCGGCGTCCTCGATCTTGGTCCGGTACTCCTCCACGACCGAGGCGTCGTCGTCGCCCAGCTCCTTGCGGATCGACTCCATCTGCTTGCGCAGGAGGTACTCGCGCTGCTGGCGCTCGGCGCCGTCCTGGACGTCGTCGCGGATCCTGCGACGGATCTGCAGCTCGGCCAGCCGCTCGCGCTGGAGCTTCAGCGCCAGCTGCAGACGCTCGGTGACGTCGAGGGTCTCGAGCAGCTCGACCTTCTGCTCGTAGTTGATGTCCGGCGAGTAGCCGGACGTGTCGGCCAGGGCGCCCGGCTCGGTGATCGAGCGCAGGAAGGCCGAGACGCGGCCGTCGTCGCCGCGGTGCTCGAGGATCTCCTCGACCACGGCGCGGTACTCGCGCTCGGCGTCGCGCGTCTTGCCGTCCACCGGCACGTCGTCGATGCGCTCGGTCACCTCGACCCGCAGTGTGCCGTCGGTGGTCGACTGAGCGGCGCCGATCACGCCGCGGTGCTGGCCGGAGAGGGACACGGCCCGGCCGCCGCCGGGCAGCCGGACGCGGTCTGTGACCTCGGCCACGGTCCCGACGCTGGCGAACTCGCTCCCGCGGCGCGGGACGAGCAGGACCTGCTCGTCGTCGCCCGGATCGATGGGCAGCGTGACGTCCATCGTGGGGAACACGACCACGTCGTCGAGCGGTATCAGAGGAAGGATGGTCGTCATGCTGGCGCCTCGTCAGTTGCTTACTTGGAGTAAGTAGTCTAGCGCCCCTCACGCACGAGAACCGCCCGCGGAGGACGCGGGCGGTTCAGGGGACTGCGGTGTGGGAGCGAAGTGGGGCTGGGCTACCAGTCGATCTTCCAGTGCAGGGCCGGCAGGCTGTCCCCGCCGTAGGGGAGCGACGGCAGCGGGTGAGGCGTCTTGTCGTCGAAGGGCGGGTAGGAGTCGGTGGGCATCGGCGGATGCTTGGCGCAGGTCCGCGAGCGGTAGTTCGGCAGGCAGGGGTTGTAGGGCTGGATCCACCAGTCGTTGCCGCGCAGGCCGAAGAAGCCGAGGGGGCTGGGGCCGGCGCGCACGCCGACGGTCTCCTGGATGTTGCTGAAGTCGTCGTGGTCCTGGTCGTCGTCGCCGTCCAGCACGCCGTCGCCGTCCGTGTCGGCGTCCAGCCAGTCCAGCTCGGGGTAGGGCGTGGTGTAGGGCTTCTCGTCCTGGTAGATCGTGGTCCACCAGGCCAGGACGCCGGGGCCGTTGGCCTCGACCCAGTTGCCCAGGCCGTCCTTGTCGGCGTCGCGCTCGTCGTCGCTGAGGTGCCCGTCGCCGTCGATGTCGAGCCACGGGTGAGCGGCGATCTGCGCGTCCTCGTTGAAGCTGGTCTGCTCGCCGTCGCTGTAGAGCAGGCGCGACGCGGTGGACTCCTCGGGCGTGAGCAGGCGGTGGTTGCCGTAGCGGACCCACGCGGTGTACTCCTGCGTCTGGGTCAGGCCGTCGCCGTCGTGGTCGAGCTTGGCGTCGGTGCCGTCGAGCGGGTTGGGGTAGGGCCGCTTGCCCGGGTAGGGCACGGCGCGCGAGTTGAGGTCCAGCGCGGAGTAGTACTCCCAGCCGTCCTCCATCCCGTCCCCGTCGGAGTCGGGGTTGCAGGGGTTCATCTTGAGCCGGATCTCCTCGGAGTCCGGGACGAGGTCGCCGTCGTCGTCCTCCTCGACGGAGTTGGGAATGCCGTCGTGGTCGCAGTCCCCGGAGGGGGTCGGAGCGCTGCCGTTGCCGGTGGAGGGGCCGATCAGCGGGGAGAGCCGGTTGGGCGTGAAGGCGGCGCCGAGGCGGCGGGCGAGCACGCGGATCTTGAAGCGGGTGAACTCGACCTGGCCGCCGCGCTGGGAGAGGAACGGCTGAAGCTTGGCGGTGATCGTGATCTTGATCTTCTTGGCGGTCGCCGTGTCGGCGCTCATGAACACGGCGCGCGAGCGGGCGCGCTGGAAGACGACGACGTTCTTGAACTTGCCCGGGACGAAGTTGCGGCCCTTGATGGTGAGGATCTCTCCGACGCCGAGCTTCTTGGGCGCGATCGAGGTGACGACCGGCGCCTTGGCGCGCGCAGCGAGGCCCGACGCCGGCAGCAGGAGCAGGGCGGCGACGATGGCACAGGCGAAGACGAGAACGCGACGAGTCATGGAGCCTCGACACGCACATCGGGTGTCGGGGGGAAAACCTTGAGCGCCGGTGGGCGGTCTGGACCGGATTTCTCAGCCCAGGCCCTGCCCCACGGCCACGTCCGCGGGAGCGCGTTCGCGGTCGTCGGCCGCCCGGGGCAGCAGGCGGACCTCGCGGGCGAAGCTCTGCGCGGCGGCCAGGAAGACCGCCTGGCGGACGGTCACCCGCAGCGACGCGGCGACCCGAGCGGCGCCGGGCGGCCCGGCGCGGTCGCCGGCGCTGCCCGCGTCCTCGGAGACCGGCGCGGCGGCGAGCACCTCGACGTCCTCCAGCGCCAGCTCGGTCCGGCCGGGGCCGCCGCTCTCGCCCTCGCGGGTCACCACCACGTCGACGCGGCTGCCGGGGACGACCGCGTCCGGCGAGCCGACGGCGACCACGTCGGCGACCCGCTCGCCCCGGCGCAGCGCCGGGCCGGCGGTCTCGCTCCCCACGGCTCCGGGTTGGAGGTCCTGGCCGGCCGCGATGGCGACCGCCACGCGCAGGCCCAGGACCTCGCGCGGCGCGGCGAACCCGGCGGCCGGCGCGAAACGGGCGGGCACGAGGCGCACCGCGATGTCCCGCGGTCCCAGCTGGGCCCCCGCCCTGACCGCCCGGCGGGCCATGACGACAGGAACGGGTCGCCCCAGCCGGCGCTCCAGCGCCGCCTCCCGCCGTCCCACATCAGCCGCCGCGAGGCCGCCGAGCACCAGCGCCAGGCCCAGCAGCAGCACTCCCCTGCGCCGCCGGCTCATCGGCCTCTCGGACCCACGCTGAAGCGGCCTCAGACCGCTTGCCCGTTGGACCCCGCGGCCGGATCGGCCCGGGGCAGCTCCAGCGCGAGGCGGGCTCCACCGGGCGAGGGGGCGGAGCTGAGCCGGCCGCCGTGGCGCGCCGCGATGTCCGCGGCTATCGCGAGACCTCTCCCCCGCCGGCCCTGTCCGCCGCGAGCGCGGCGGGCCAGGTCGGGGACGGGGGCCGGCAGGCCGGGGCCGTCGTCGGAGACCTCGATCCGGACCCGCCGGGCGTCGCTGCGCGCGACCACGTCGACCGTCCGCCCGCCGTGCTCGATGGCGTTGGCCACCAGGTTCCCGCAGGCCTGGGCGAGCCGGACCCGGTCGCCGCGCACCAGCGCCCGCTCGCCGGGAGGGTCCAGGCGCAGGGCGACCCCGGCCGCCACGGCCGCCGGCGCCCACGCCGCCGCCGCCTCGCGCATGAGCGCCGCGACGTCCACCGGCTCGCGGCGGTCGCGGGCCCGGCGGCCCACCCGCGCGGCGTGCAGGTCCTCCAGCGCCAGGCCGGCGCGGCGCAGCTCGAGATCGATCGCCGTCACCCGCGCCCGCGTCCCGGGCTGGCCGACCAGGTGCAGGGCGAGCCGCGCGGCCTGCAGCGGGCCGCGGACCTCGTGGCAGGCCCGCGCCACCAGTTCGGCCCGGCGCGCGGACTCCCGCCGCATCACGACGAGGGCCGCGACACCGGCCGCCGCCCCGAGCCACCCGGTGAGCGCGAGCGCGGTCACGACGCCGCGGCCTCCAGCGGGAGCTCGTCCATCATCAGCCCGTCGACCAGGCGGTACCCGACGCCCCACACGTTGAGGATGAACCGGTCGCCGTCGCGCGCGAGCTTGTGGCGCAGGCGGCAGGCGTGGCTGTCCAGGGTGCGCGTCGACCCCATCGACCGAAAGCCCCAGACGGTTCGAAGCAGCTCCTCCTTGGTGAAGACGCGCGTCGGGTCGCTGGCCAGGGCCCGCAGCAGCGCGAATTCCTTTTGCGACAGCTCGATCCGCCGGCCGCGCAGGAGCACCTCGCGCGAGGCGGGGTCCACCTCGAGGTCGCCCACCCGGAACCGTCCCCGCCGCGGCCGGCGCGCGGTGCGCTTCAACAGCGCGGCGATGCGCAGCCGCAGCTCGGGATATCCGAAGGGCTTGACCACGTAGTCGTCCGCCCCGCGCTCGAAGCCGCGGACGCGGTCGAGCTCGCTGCCTCGCCCCGACAGGACGAGCAGCGGCACCTCCGGGTTCAGCCGCGTCGCCACCCCGTCGGCCGCCCGAACGCGGTCTACCAGCGCCAGCCCGTCCGCGTCCGGAAGCCCGAGGTCGATCAGCGCGAGGTCGGGGTACTTGCGCTCCAGCAGCCGCAACCCGTCACGCGCGCAGTCGGCGACGAGCACCTCGTAGCCGTCCGCGGTCAGGTTGTCGGCGAGGAACCGCCGCGTCGCGGCATCGTCCTCCACCACCAGGATCGTCGAGCGTTCCTCGTTCATGCCCGTGCCTATCCGGACGACCGCACAACCTCGCCCCCCTCCACCCTCCAACCTCCGCCACGGGGGCGCGTTCCTACCCCTGAGATGTCACGCTCCCAGGCCGCACTCGAACGCGCCCTCATCGCTCGCGCCAACGCGCGGCACCGGCGCGTGGTGGCGGGGCTGAACCGGCGTCAGCTGCTGGAGATCGCGGCGCGCAGGAAGGTCAGCGCTGCTGACGAGAAGGACGCACGAGGACCTCGTTGATGGCCACGTGCTCCGGCTGCCCGACGACGTAGAGGATCGCGCGGGCGATGTCGTCGGCGGCCAGCGGCGTGCCGACCTGCTCCTTCATCTTCTCGGCCGACTCGATGACCACGGGGTTCTTGTTGTGGTCGAGCAGCTCGGTCTCCACCATCCCCGGTTCGACGACCGACACGCGCACGCCGACGTGAAGCGCCTCCTGGCGCAGCCCCTCGCTGAACCCGTTGACGCCCCACTTCGTCAGGTTGTAGACGGCCGAGCCCAGCGAGGCGACCCGCCCGGCCACCGACGAGATGTTCACGATGTCGCCGCCTCCGGTGTCGCGCATGATCGGGAGCGCCGCGTGCGTGCAGTAGAGGAGGCCGAGGAGGTTGACCTCGACCATCTGGCGCCACTCGTCGAGGTCCGCGCCCTGGACCGGCCCGAGCAGCATCACGCCCGCGTTGTTGACCAGGATGTCCAGGCCACCGAGCTCATCTCGCGTGCGCTCGACGAACGCGCGCGCCTGGTCCTCCTGCGTGACGTCGGTCGGGACGGCCAGCGCGCGACCGGAGATCCGCCCGGCCAGGTCCTCCAGCCGGTCCTCCCGGCGACCCGCCAGCGCCACGCTGGCCCCCGCTCCGGCCAGCGCCAGGGCGGTCGCCTCGCCGATGCCCGAGGTCGCCCCCGTGATCGCCGCCACCTTGCCCGAGAGGTCGAAGTCCATGCTCTTTCGAGCCTACTGCAACTTCGTATTCAGCCCGCGCGCCCGGGCAGGGTTCGGGCATATGATCGCGACGCTTCGCCTGGGAGGGCGGCCGGCATCGAAATGGACACTGCGCGTCGCGGCAACTACGACTCCGGACAGGACTTCGTGCTCGAGTACGGGGAGCTTCGCTTCACGTTCAACGAGCGCGACTTCGGCGAGCGCTGCGAGCAGGCGGCGCTGAAGCTGGGCTTCGTCGACGGGCGCCTGGCCGAGCCGGAGATGGAGGACCTGGTCAATCTCGTCGTCAACGGCGAGGTCCACGATCCGGCGTCTCCCCTGGGCGAGCACGTCAACGACTGCTGGCCCGACCTCGTCGGCCCGGCGGAGCGCTCGCTCGTCCACTGGCTGCGCCGCCTGGTCTTCCGCAGCGCCTGGCTCGACCAGCGCGTCAAGGAGGGCGAGCTCGACGTCGCCTACGACCACGACACGCTCAGCTTCGCCTACATCCAGCCCGATCGCGACGGCGAGCCGATCGAGCTGGCGCCCGAGCCCTCCTGGGACCGGGTCGCGTACGTGCCACGCTAGCCGCCGCGCGCGGCGTCCATCCCCCGCAACAGGTAGACGACCAGCTGCCCGAGCAGCTCGTCCGAGACGGCGGCGGGATCGGTGATGCGCTGGACGGCGAGGCCGTGCGTCAGCGCGGTGATGGCGAGCGCCGCCTCCTGGGGCGGGAGCTCCAGCTCGGTCCCCTGGCGCACCAGTGCCTCGCCAAACGCGCGCCGCAGGCGGCGGGAGCGCTTGCGGAACTCGCGGCGGAAGCCGGGCGTGCGCGCCGCGTGGGCCACGAACTCGAAGAACATGGCCCACTCGCGCGGGTCGTCGATGTCGCGGACACCCTCGCGGGCGACAGCCCGCACCTGGTCCTCCCCCCGGCCCGGGTCGCTCCCGCCGAAGGACGCCTCCACGGCGGCTATCCGCGCCTCGATGCGCTGGTCGAACAGCGCGAGGAACAGGTCCTCCTTGTTGCGGAAGTTGTAGTAGAGCGCGCCGTTGGAGAGCCCGGACTCGGCGGCGATCTCCTCCACGGTCGCGCCGTGGTAGCCGCGCTCCGAGAACACCTTCAGCGCCGCGTCGAGCAGCCGGCGGCGGTTGGCGGCGCGCTTCTCGGCGCGGGTGGCGCCTTGACGGCGTTCCCGGCCGCTGGTACTAATTGGAGCAGGCACTCTGTTTAGAGTAGCTGCTCTGACAGACGGAAGACGGGAAGGCTGGGATGAGGCGCACGCTCGGCAGTCTGATGGTGGCGGCGGCGGTGGCCGCGGGGACCCTCGCGCCCGGCGCGTCCGCCGCGGGCCCGCGCTTCGAGTTCGCCTTCGCCGACACGGCGCCGGGCCGGGCCACCACCGGCCAGGTCCACGTGGTGTTCCCCACCGACGCGCAGGGGCGCCCGCGTCGGCTCGCGGGCCTGGACTTCAAGTTCCCGGTGGGGACGGAGATCGACCGCGGCGTCGCGCCGGTGTGCGGCGCGACCGACGACGAGATCGACCGGTCGGGAGCCGGCGCCTGCCCGGCCGCCACGCAGGTGGGCCACGGGGAGGCAACCGCCGCCACGGGGTTCGGAGCGCCGGTCGACCCTTTCCCCTCGGACGCGCACACGTTCAACACGCGGAGCGGCACGGTCAACGTCTTCACCCCGCCGGGACTGGCCGCGCCCGCGGTCTGGCGGACGCGGCAGCGCTACGAGGGCCTCTGGGTACGCGATGAGTTCCCTCCGCCCCCGGCCGGCTTCCCGCCGCCCGACGGGAGGTCGCTGCCGCTGGAGGCGCGCTTCACGCTCGACCGGCGTTCCGGCGCGCGGTCCTGGCTGACGACTCCGGCCGGCTGCCCCGCCGGCGGTACCTGGACGGCCCGGGTCGTCCTCACGTACGCCGCGGGCGGTTCGGACACGGCACGCGCGACGACGCCCTGCACGCGCCCGGCGGCGAACCGGCCGTCGCGGGCGCGCCGCCGCGTGTGCCGCCGCGCCAACCGGCGCCACGGGCGCGGACGTCACCGCGCGTGCCGCCGGGGCGCTCGCCGGTGAGCGCGCGACTGCTCGTCCTGGGCGCCACCGGGCGAACGGGCCGCGAGCTCGTCGCTCAGGCGCGCGAGCGCGGGCACGACGTGACGGTCCTGGTCCGCGACCCGGGAAGGCTCGACCCGGCCCCCTCCGGTGTCCGCGTGGTCACCGGCGGCCTGGCCGACCCGGCCGCGCTGGACGACGCGCTGGAAGGCCGCGACGCGGTGCTCTGCGCGCTGGGCCCGCGCTCCCCCGCCGCCCTCCTGCGCTGCCGCCTCATGCGCGACTCGATGGATGCCCTGCTCCCCGCCATGGAGCGCCGGGGCGCGCGGCGCCTCGTCCTGCTCTCCGCGCTGGGGGCCGGCCGCAGCGCCGCGGTCGCGCCACGACCGCTGCGCCTGGCCTTCCGCACGCTGCTGCGGACGGTGGGGCGCGACAAGGCGGCGTCCGAGGAGGCGATCCGGGCCAGCGCCGTGGACTGGACGATCGTCTACCCGCCGGCGCTGACCGACGGTCCGCGCACCGGCCGGCTGCGGACGGGCGACGACCTGCACCTGCGCGGCGTACCGAAGGTGAGCCGCGCCGACCTGGCCGACTTCATGCTCTCCCAGGTCGAGAACGCCGCGTTCAGCCGCCGCGACGCCATCGTCAGCGCCTAGTCAGGGCGACAGCCGCGCGAAGACGTCCAGCGCCGCGCGCTGGTTCTCCGGGTGCTGGTGGAAGCCGCCGTGGGAGGAGCGCGGGTCGGCGATGAAGCGGTCGACCGTCCCCCCGCGCGCCCGGATCAGCGTGCGCGTGCGGCGCATGATCGGGCAGCCCGTGAGGGTGGGATCGGGGTCGCGCCCCCCGCAGAACAGGACCCAGTGGGTCCCGGCCAGCGGCCGCGGGCCCAGGCCGCCGCCGAACACCGCCCGGTACATCGGCAGCGGCGGCCGCGCGCCGCCCGCGTCGCCGATCGACAGCGCGAACACGCGCGAGGCGCGGCGGTCCAGCGCGGCCACCCCGTAGATGCGCGGGGCGGCGCTCGAGTAGCCGTGCAGCACGGCGTCTCCCGGCGCGATCCCGGCGCGGCGCAGCAGCGTCCGCGCCTGCGCGTACATCTGTCCGGGCGTGTAGGAGTCACGGCTCGTACGGCCCAGGCGCCAGTGGATCGCGATCAGCGTGTAGCCGCGGCGCGCCGCCTCGGCCTGGAACTGCGAGAACCCGTCGAACGCGGTGCTCAGGTAGCCGTGGAAGGTCACGATCGCGTTGCCGCCGCGCGCGCCCGGCCGCGACTGGACGTAGAAGGAGCGCCCGTCGGGCGTGGGCGCGACCCGCGCGCCGGCCGCTCGCGCCGCGCGGTAGGCCTGCGGCGACTGCAGCCGCGCGCGGGTGAGGATCGCGCTCGAGCTGGCCGGTCCGGCCACGGGTGAGGCCTTCGCGTCGACGGGCTTGGGATCGGCCGCGGCGCCCAGCGCCACCCCGCCCGCGCCGGCCGCCATGGCGGCGACGACCAATGCGGCGGCGACGCCGCGGGTCAGGCCCCGGTCGCCCCCCGTCATGCCCGGGCGCGGGCGGAGCGGGCCAGACGGCCCGATACGGCGTTGAGCAGCGGCCGCTCGATCCACAGCCAGCTCGCGGCGCCGGCGGCCAGCGCGAGCGGAGTGACGACCGCCGCCAGCGCGAACGCGCCGGGCTGATGCGCCGAGGTCTCCTTGACGAACAGGATCAGCGGCACATGCCAGAGGTAGAAGCCGTAGGAGATGACGCCCAGCCCGGCCAGCCAGCGGGCACGCAGCCAGCCGGTCGCCGCGCCGCATCCCGCCGCCACCGCGAGGATGAGCAGCGCGAAGCCGGCGCCGGCCGGGATGTCGTGCAGCGCCATCATCACCACGTCACGCGTGGGGCCGGGCGAGGAGATGTGCCACCAGGCGTTGCCCACGACCAGCGCCAGGCCGCTCAGGGTGACCAGCCACGTCGACCGCGCGGACAGTCGCAGCGGCCGGTCGTCGGCGCGGCGCGACTCCAGCGCCAGGGCCACGAGCATCCCCACCGCGAAGTACGGGAGGTAGGCGGGCAGCGCCTTGGTCGCCGGCTGCTGCCAGTGGAGCAGGTGGCCGGCCACGTTCCAGCCCACGCCCAGCGCGATCAGCGCGACGAGCAGCATCACCTGGGGGCGTGCGCGGCCCTTGGCCAGGTGGTAGGCGAACAGGCCGAGGACCGGCAGCAGCGCGTAGAAGGCGACCTCCAGGCACAGCGTCCACGTCACCGGGTTGAGCTGCATGATCGTGTCCGCCGAGTAGTTCTGGGCGAAGAAGACGAACAGGGGAAGGTTGTCGCCGTCCGGGACGCGCACGCCGGGCGAGCCCGCGACGTGGCCCAGCAGCACGATCGCCCCCAGCAGCGACACGTAGTAGGCGGGCAGGATCCGCGCCGCCCGGCGGGCGACGTAGCGGGGCAGCGAGACCTCGTCGCCCTGCCGGCGCGCGGCGCGGACGAAGGCCCCGTAGAGCAGGTAGCCGGACAGCACGAAGAAGCAGATCAGTCCGATCCGCAGCTCGTTGAACACGTCCGCCACGAACCGCGGCGAGCTGGCCTTGGCCCCGTAGAGCCAGACATGGAAGCCGAAGACGGTCAACGCGGCGAGGCCGCGGATGCCGTCGAGCCCGGTGCTGCGCTCGTTGCGGTGGGAGGAGGCGGTGATGGAGCTTCTCATTCCCACTACGTCAACACACTAGCCCAGGGTTTCGGAGCGGGCTCTCGCGATGGCCTCCACGCCCTCCTCGCCGACGAGCAGCTCGGGACGCGTGGTCCCGCTGGACGCCAGGTCCAGGGCGGGGAAGCGCCGGGCCGCGGCGAGCGCGGGGTGCAGGACGATCGTGGTGGTCTCGCCGCCCAGCGGCTCGGTCGCGGTCGCGATGACCGTCAGCGACCCGCCATCGACCAGGTTGCGCGCGGCGGCCAGGGAGCGACGGGCGGCGGCGGGCGACAGGCCGTCCAGCGAGTCGATGAGCACGACGGCGTCGCCGCCGCGGGCGGCCAGGCGGCGCGCCTGCTCGACCGCGTGCTCGACGGCCTGGGCCTGGGCGTCGCCGGACGCCCCCATCGTGGTCGTGGAGGTGGGCGCGACGGGGCCGCTCTCCCACTCCGGGACCTCCTCGGGGCGAACGCCGGCCAGCACCACGGTGACCGTCAGGCCGTCCGTCGCCGACAGGGCCCCGGCCAGGCGCCGCAGCGCCTCGGTCTTGCCGGCGCGCGCGCCCCCGGCGATCGTGACCCGCGAGCCCTTGCCGATCGGCGTCAGCCAGGCGATCGCCTGGAGCGTCGGCTCGTCGTCGGGCAGGACGAAGCGCTCGGTGGGGAACGTCGCGGGCAGGTCGTCGTAGCGCGTGCCCTCCGCGACCTCGTCGGCCGGGCGGCCGTTGATGGTGTCCACCCGGATCAGGGACGGGAAGCGCTCGGAGCGCCGCGGCTTGCGCACGGGCCCGGACACCTGGTCCCCGGCCACCAGCTCGCAGCGGCGGACCTGGGCGGCCGACACGTAGACGTCGTCGTCGGACGGCTCGGGCGGCGAGACGCGGACGAAGCCGGACCCGTTGCCCAGCAGCTCCACGGTGCCCTCCACGACGCGGTCCTCGGCGGCGGTGTCGTCGTCCTCGTCGCGCTCGTCGTCGCGGTCGCGGTCGCGCGCGCCGGCTCCCCGGCCGCGGCCACCACCGCCCCCGCCGCCGCCTCCGCCGCGGCCCCGCCCGCCGCGCGAGCGCCGCGCCCGGGCCGGACGGTCGCCGGCGTCCTCGTCGGTGGCGCCGGACTCCTCGGGCGCGTCGCCGGAGTCGTCCGGAGAGCCGGACTCCTCCCTGGCGCGCGAGCGCGACCGGCTGCGCGGCCGCCGGGCCGGGCGGGCGTCACCGCCGTCGTCCTCGTCGGTGGCGGCGGGCGCCTCCTCCCCGCCCTGGCGGGCGAGGATCTGGTCGATCAAATCGGCCTTGCGCAGTCGGCGGAAGCCGTCGAGTCCCAGCTCGGACGCGATCGCGTGCAGATCGGCGAGCGGGCTGGACTCCAGAGCGGAGCGGTCGAGCACTGACATGAAGTTCCCTTCGTTCGGTTGGTCGGTGGGCGACCGTCCGCGTTGGCGTCAGCGGACGGCGACCGTGCGACGAAGGCTAGCGGGCCACCCGGTCAGGCGGCCGTATGGGCGCTGTCGACCAGCCCGGAGAGCCACTGCGCGAACTCGGGCCGCGACTGCCAGTCCGCCGTGAACTTCTCGATCCCCTCGGTGGTGAGCGGGTGGTTGAGCATCTGCTTGAGCACCTTGGCCGGCAGCGTGGCGACCTCGCAGCCCAGCGTCGCGGCCGTGACCACGTGCTCGGGATGGCGGATCGACGCCGCCAGCACCTGCACGGCGCCGCCGGCCGGGCGCAGCGCCGCCACGATGGACGCGACGACCTCGGCCGAGTCGACGGAGATGTCGTCCAGCCGGCCCATGAAGCACGAGACGTAGGTGGCGCCCGCCTCGGCGGACAGGATCGCCTGGGTGGGCGAGAAGACGAGGGTCATGTTGACCGGGATGCCGTCGTCGGCGAGCACGCGCGTGGCCTGGAGGCCGGCGGCGCCGAACGGGACCTTCACGACCACGTGCTCGTGCAGCGTGCGCAGCGCGCGGCCCTCGGCGACCATCCGCTGCGGGTCGTCGGACACGACCTCGGCGGAAGTGGGCCCGTCGACCAGCTCGCAGATGCGCTGGATGGCCTCGCCGGGGTCGCCCTCGGCCTTGGCCAGCAGGGACGGGTTGGTGGTGGCGCCCGACAGGACGCCCCAGGCGGCGATCTCCTCCACCTCGGCGACCGCTCCCGTGTCGATGAACAGCCTCATTGATCGTCCTTTCGTCGCTCGTTTCGAGTGTGCCCCGTGCGGCGGACGCTACTCCTGGCGTCGCAGCGCCTCGGCGAGGCGCAGGTCGTCCTGCACCTCTGCGTCGCCCCGCAGGGCGTCCCTTACGGCCAGGTAGTCGCGCGTCGCGGCCACGTCGTGGACCCGCAGCAGGTGGGCGCCGGCGTCGGCGGCGTAGCCCACGGCCGCCAGCGTGCCCGCGCCCCGGTCGCGCGGGGCGCGCCCGGTCAGCGCGCCCACGAAGTCCTTGCGCGATACCGCCGCCAGCAGCGGGCGCTCCAGGGCGTGCAACTCGCGCAGGGCACCCAGCGCCGTCACGGTCTGGGCGGGGGACTTGCCGAAGTCGGGACCGGGGTCCAGGACTAGCGACTCGAACGGCACGCCCGCGGCCGTCGCGGTGTCGATGCGCTCGCGCAGGAACGCGGTCACGTCGGCGGCCACGTCGCCGTAGGGGTGGTCGAGCACCTTCTCCTTGGGCGCGCCGACCGTGTGCATGAGCACCAGTGCGGCGCCCGTCTCGGCGCACACGCCCGCCAGACCGGGGTCGCGCAGCCCGCTGACGTCGTTGACCAGGACGGCGCCCGCCTCGATCGCCGCGCGCGCGACCGCGGGCTTGTAGGTGTCCACGGAGACCAGCGCGCCCGCCGCCGCCAGGCGCTCCACGACCGGGACGACGCGCGCGATCTCCTCGTCGGCGTCCACCGCCGGGCGATCCGTGCGCGCGGACTCGCCGCCCACGTCCACGACGTCCGCGCCGGACACGTCCTCGCCGGCGCCCGAGAAGGAGTCCGGCGAGGCGTTGACGATCCCCATGAGCCACGGCCGCCCGCCGAGCTGCAGCGTGCGCCCGCGCGCCAGCAGCGTCCGCGGCGGGGCGCTCACCCGGGCAGGATCCCCTCGGCCCGCGCGTTCTCGCGGAACCGGTCGGCCTCGGCGCCGGCCCAGGCGTCGTCGTGGCCCAGCTCGCCCGCCAGCGCGCCGGCGACCCGCTCGGGCACCCGGGACTCGGGGTCGCAGACGGCGCGCGCGTCGAGCAGGCCCAGGCGGGTGCGGCGCAGCAGCACGTCGGCGGCGCCGCGCGCCTGTTCGCGGCGCGCCGCGAACACCGCCTCGGCCAGCAGGTCGGGCAGCCCCTCGACGATCGGCTGGGCCAGCTCCCCGCGCTCCCCCGCCACCGCGAGCACGTCGTGCGCGGCGTGGCCGTAGCGCCCGGCCAGCGCCTCGTAGGACTCCTCGGGGACGCCCTCGACGCGCGGCAGCGACGCCGGGTCGACGGCCATCCCCAGGGGGATCTCGTGG
The DNA here is from genome assembly GCA_033856025.1 of Solirubrobacteraceae bacterium. Classification (GTDB taxonomy): domain Bacteria; phylum Actinomycetota; class Thermoleophilia; order Solirubrobacterales; family Solirubrobacteraceae; genus AC-38. The sequence goes on from JAWVFQ010000004.1 coordinate 170,964, forward strand.
GTGCGGCAGGGGGCGTCGCGCAGGTCGCGCTCCACCAGGCGGTCGACGGTCATCTTGGCCATGCGCCGCCACGTCGTGAGCTTGCCGCCGGTGATCGTGATCATCCCGCTGGAGGTCTCGTACAGCGCGGCCTTGCGCGAGATGTCCACCGACTTCTTGGGATCCCCGGTGGAGATCAGCGGGCGCACGCCGGCGTAGGCGCCGGTCACGTTGCCCAGGTCCAGCGACGAGCCGAAGTACTCGTTGACCGCGTCCAGCAGGTACGCCACGTCCTCTTCGGCCGGACGCACGTGGTCCACGTCGCCCTCGTAGTCGTTGTCGGTCGTGCCCACCAGCACGCGGCCCAGCCAGGGCAGGACGAAGACCGTGCGCCCGCCGCCGCCGGGCACGATTGCGCCGGCGCCCTCCAGCGGCAGGTCGCCCGGGTGCAGGGTCAGGTGGGTCCCGCGGCTGGGGCGGATGGTGGGGACCTCGGCCTCGTCGTGCAGCTCCTCGGGGCGGATGCGGTCGGCCCACACGCCGGTGGCGTTGACGACGTTCTCGGCGCGGACGGTGAACTCCTCGCCGCTGGCCCCGTCGCGTACGCGCACGCCCGCGGCCCGGCCGCCCTCCTCGACCAGCTCGGTCACCTCGAGCCAGTTCGCGCACACCGCGCCGAAGCGCTCGGCCTCGCCCAGCACGGTGAGCACGAGGCGCGAATCGTCCGTCTGGCAGTCGTAGAACAGGTAGCCGGAGGTCGGCTCGCGCGGGCCCAGGGCGGGGATCAGGCGCAGCACCTCCTCGCCGTCGATGATTCGATGGCGGTCAGGGCTCCAGTCGGGCTCGCCGTCGCGGTTGACGTCGCGCCGGCGGCGGCGCAGCGACTCGCGCGACATCACGTCGTACATGTTCAGCCCCATGCCCAGCAGGCGGTCGGGGCGCTGGCCCTCGAACGCCGCCACGACGAGGGGCAGCGGGCGGACGAGGTGCGGCGCCAGGGCGGCCAGCAGCTGGCGCTCGAGCAGCGCCTCGCGCACCAGCCCGAGGTCGAACTGCTGGAGGTAGCGCAGCCCGCCGTGGACCAGCTTGCTCGAGCGGCTGGAGGTGCCCGACGCGAAGTCGGCCTTCTCCACCAGCGCGACCGAGTAGCCACGGCTGGCCGCGTCCAGCGCCACGCCCGCGCCGGTGATCCCGCCTCCGACCACCACCACGTCGAACGGGTCGGACTGCAGCGCCGCGATGGCGTCCGCGCGCGGGATCATGGGAGCCAGGTGGCGAAGTCGGCCACGTCCCCGCGCGGCGGCGGCCGCTTGCCCTCGCGCGGCGCGCCGAGGTGGATGAGGCCGACGAAGCGCTCGTCGTCGCCCAGGCCCACCGCGGCGCGCCCCGCGGGCGTGCGCAGGACGGCCGGCGTGCGCCAGTAACCCGCCAGGCCGCGGGAGTGCGCGGCGAGCAGGACGATGTAGGTGGCCACGCCGACGGCATGGAGGTCCTCCTCGTCGCACTCCGGATCGCCGGTCAGGACGGCGCTGGAGACGATCAGCGTGGGCGCGCGGTCGAGCTTGCCCCCCGCCTCCGGCCCGGCCGCCTCCTTGAGGGCGCCCAGCGCGGCCGGCCCGACCACGCGGAAGCGCCACGGCTGCGTGATGTGGTGGTTCGGCGCCCAGCGGGCGAGCTCGAGCAGCGCCTCCACGGTCTCCCGCGGAACCGGGTCCTGCCCGAACGCCTTCAGGGTGCGCCGGGTGCGGATTGCCTCCTCGACGTCCACCCGCTGGAGCCTACGCGAGCGCCGGTAGCCGCTCCGGGGCGGGCTCGCCGGCCGGTGCGGGCGCGCCGAGCAGGTGGAACGCGAGCCGCGTGGCCAGCGTCATGATCGTGATCTGGGGGTTGACGCCCAGGGAGCTGGGAACGGCGGCGGCGTCGGCCACGTGGAGCCCGGCCACCCCGTGGACCTGGCCGTCCGGATCGACCACGGAGGCGCGCGGGTCGGCTCCCATGGCCGCCGTGCCCAGCGGGTGGAAGGCCATGAGCTCGAGGTCGCGCGGGCGGACGTGGGCGTCGCGCAGGGGGCGCAGGTCGCCGTCGCGCAGCGGGGGCACGCCGCGCGCGGGCACCAGCACCTCGCGCGCGCCCGCGGCGAAGTAGAGCTCGGCCAGGAGCTCCAGTCCGCGCTTGAAGCGCGCGGTGTCGGTGGCGTCGAGGTCGTAGCGGATGCGCGGGGCCCCGGCCACGTCGCGCACCTCGCCGCGCGAGGAGTCCGACACCATGACCCCGAAGGTGGACAGGCGCCGGTAGCGGTCCATGCGGGCCCGGTGCTCGGGACCGCGGCCGGGCATCGCCATCGCGATGTAGTCCGGCGGGCCCGCGGCGCCCTCGAGCATCAGCCCCTCGCCGGCGAACTCGTCGACGTAGTAGCTCTGCGGCACCCCGCGCCACATCTCCACGTCCTCGTCCATGAACGCCCGCACTCCCGTCGCCGGGTGGATGGCGAGGTTGCGGCCCAGGCGCCCGGAGGCGTTCGGGATCGCCTGGCGGCGCAGGAGGACGGGCGTGTGGACGGCGCCGCAGGCCACGACGACGTGCTCGCACGCCACGTGCAGCGCGCCGCCGCCGGCGGTGCTGGCCACGACGGCGCGGGCGCGCCCTCCCGCGATCTCGATGCGTCGCGCGCGGGCGCCGGTGTAGGTGGTCGCGCCGGCCTCCCAGGCCCGCGGGATGTAGGTGATCCCCACGTGCTGCTTGGCCCCCGAGGGGCACCCGAACGCGCACACGCCCGACCCCACGCACCCGCGGGCGTTGCGGTACAGGTAGTCGCCCGACCAGCCCAGGGCCTCGGCGCCGCGGCGGACGATCGCGGTGTTCGGGCCGGCCAGGTCGGGCGGGACCTGGGAGACGTTGAGGATCCGCTCGACGCGACGGAAGAACGGCTCCAGCGCGTCCTCGGTGAGCCCGTCGAGGCCGAGGTCGGCGCGCCAGCGGGCGAGGATCCGCGGCGGCGTGCGAAAGCAGGTCCCGGAGTTCACGACGGTCGTGCCGCCCACCGCGCGGCCCATGGGCAGGATGATCGGGGGATCGCCCAGGGTCGTCACCTGGCCGGCGTCGCGGTAGAGGAGCTGCGTCATCTCGCGGGGCCGAGCGGTGAACTCGTCGGTGTCGTGCCACTCGCCCTCCTCCAGGATGGCCACGTCCATGCCTCCCTCGGCGAGCTCCTTGGCCGCGACGGCGCCGCCGGCACCGGACCCGATGACGCAGGCGTCGACGCGGATGCGCCGCTCGCCGCGGACGTCGGCGCCGCGCACGATCCGCCGCTCGGCGGGATGGAAGGTGCCGGTCCCGTCGCGGTAGGCCGCCTCGCCCGTGTCGCGCGTCACCACCGGGCCTCCTCGCGGCGCAGGGCGCGGCCGCGCTCGACGACCGCGACGGGGTCGTAGCCGAGCGAGCGCATCACACCCTCGTCGCCGTAGTAGCCGAGCTTGGCCAGGGCCTCCAGGGCCTGGGACAGCGGGGCGGTGGGGCCGCGCTGGATCCGCGCGAGGTAGGCCAACCGCGCCGCGGGCTCCAGGCGGCGCAGGCGCGCGCCGAACCCGAGGGCGAGCGGCCCGACCTCGACGGCCAGCAGCATCGCCCGCAGGCCGACCCGGACCAGCCGTGGGGAGGCGGCCAGCCACCCCGCCAGGAACTCGCGCGTGTCGGTCTCGCCGAGCGTGGGCAGCCCGCGCCCGGGCGCGACCACCGCGTCGGTGAGGCAGGCGAAGATGTCCGCCTCGCGGGTGACGCGGCGCGCGGAGACCCGCGCCTCGCGGGTCATGGGACGAGCGCCCTCTCGACCCGCTCGCGCTGGCGGGCGGCCAGCTCGGCCACCGCGGCGCGGGCGGCGCGCGGGTCGCCGGCCGCGATCGCCTCGGCCGCGGTCGCGTACAGCGGCGCCAGCTCCCCCGGGCGGTCCGTGACCGGCACCTGCTCGGCGTGGGCGAAGTAGAGCTCGCGGATGGAGTTCAGGACGAGGACGAACACGAGGTTCCCCGCGGCCGCCGCCAGCTCGGTCGCCCAGGCGAAGTCGACGCGCTGCGCCGCCGCGTCGTCGGGGGCGTGCGCGAACTCGGCGGCCAGGTCGCGCAGGCGACGCGCCGCCTCGGGCGAGCGGCGCGCCGCCGCCAGGGCGGCCAGCTCCGCCAGCATCAGCGAGCGGGCCTCCAGCACGTCGGCCAGCACGCGAGCGTCCACGCCGCCGGCGCGGAACAGCAGGTGGGCCACGACGTCCAGGCCCCCGTGCTCGCGCCAGTCGCGCACGCGCATCCCGTCGCCCTGCCGGCTCTCCACCAGTCCCATCTGCTCCAGGCGCTTGAGCGCCTCGCGCAGCGAGGACATCGTCACGCCGAGGTCGGCGGCCAGCACCCGTTGGGTGGGCAACCGCTCGCCGGGCGCGTAACGGCCGCTCAGCAGCGCCTCGAGCAGCTGCCCGAAGACGTGCTCGGAGACCAGGGGAGCCCGCGCCGCCACGCCACCGACCGTACCAGATTGTTCCGAACAATCAGCCCAGTGTCATCTGGCCCGCGGTCGCCCCCGGCGGCGGTCCCGCGTCCTGCCCGAGCAGCTCGCGCATGCGCCGGGCGCTGGTGGGCGCGTCGGCGCCGCGGTTGTTGTTGAAGGCGATGTTCACGATGGAGGCCGTCCCCGCCAGCTCGCGCGCGCGGCCCGCGATCTCCTCGAGCTCCTCGTCGGAGTACTCCCAGCCGAAGCGCTCGGCCACCGACCGGCCGGACAGGTAGCCGTCCGCGTTGCGCCCGTGCGCGCGCAGGTAGGCCAGGCGGTCGTCGGTGACCGCATCGACCGGCGGCATGATCGTGAAGTGCTCCGCGCGCGGCGCGTCCACGCCGACCCACGCGGCGTCGTGCTCGGACAGGTGCGCGAGCGCCTCGGGCAGCACGTCCTCGCGCGTCCAGTTGCGGTTGCGCAGCTCGACCGCGACCGGGTGGGGAGCCAGGCGGTCGATGACCGGATCGAGCTCCTCCAGCGAGTGCTGCTTGGGGCTGAAGCCCGGGGTGAGCTGGAGCAGGAACGCGCCCAGCTTGCCCGCGCGCTGAAGCGGCTCGACCGCGGCCAGGGTCGCGTCCAGGGTGGCGGCCTCGATCTCCGGCGTGAGCCGGACCCGGCCGCGCCGGTCCACCTCGGCCTGGGCGCGCAGCTCGGGCGGCAGCGAGTCGGCCGGCGCGGCGTGGCGCGAGAGCAGGCGGTGCAGCTTGACGTGGAAGGTGAAGCCGGCCGGTGTGACCTGCGCCCAGCGCTCCACCGTCGCGGGGTCGGGGATCGCGTAGAAGGACGAGTTGAGCTCGACCATCTCGAAGCGCTCCGCGTACCAGGCCAGGCGGTCCCGGGCCGCCATCCCCTTCGGGTACCACTCGGCGACGAACCCGGGGTCGGCCCAACTGGACGTCCCCACGACGATGCGTCCGGCCATGCATGCGAGGATAGGCCGGATGCCGCAGTACGCCGTCTCCGCCATCGGACGCGACCGGCCGGGGATCGTGGCGGCCGTGACCCGCGTGCTCCTCGACCACGACGTCAACGTCGAGGACTCGCAGATGACCATCCTGCGCGGGCGCTTCACGATGACGCTGCTCCTGGCCGCGCCGGAGGACGTGGACGAGGCCGGGCTGCGCGGGGAGCTGGACGCGGCGGGGCGCGGCCTGGAGCTGGACGCGATCTCGCTGGAGCCCGTGGGCGAGGCGGCCGAGGCGCAGTCCTCCGAGCCGTCGCACATCGTCACCGTCTACGGCGTCGACCATCCCGGGATCGTGTCCGCCGTCACGGCGGCGCTGGCCGCGGCGCGGGTGAACATCACCGACCTGGAGACCCGGCTGGTCTCGGACGCCGAGGGGGAGGACCTCTACGCGATGATGCTCGAGGTGGCGCTGCCGCCGGGAGCCGGCGCGGACGACCTGGAGGGCGCGCTGGAGTCCACGCGCACCGACCAGGGCGTCGAGGTCTCCATACGCGAGCTGGAGCGCGACGAGCTGTAGTCCGAGAGGTCCTGCGCTACCCCGATCCGGCGCTCAAGCGCATCGCGCGCGACGTCGAGCCCGAAGAGGCCGCGGCCGTGGCGGCGGACCTGCTGGCGACGATGCGCTCGCATCCCGGCTGCGTCGGCCTCGCCGCGCCGCAGGTCGGCGAGCCCGTGCGGGTGATCGTCGTCGACGTGTCCGGCCACCGCCGCGTCCGGCGCTCCCACGGCGAGCTGGTCCTCCTGAACCCCCGAGTCGCCTTCGCCCGCGGCGGCGAGGTGGCGCGCGAGGGCTGCCTGTCGATCCCCGAGCTCACCGCGAACGTCCGCCGCGCCACCGACGTCGTCATCGAGGCCACCGACCTGACCGGAGCCCGCCGCTACATCGGCACGTCCGGCTTCGAGGCCCGCTGCCTGCTCCACGAGGTCGACCACCTCGACGGAGTCCTCTTCCTCGACCGCGTGGACTCCCTCAGCCGCGACGTGTTTCGGCGCCGGCGACGGGCCGAGCCCTAGAGCCCCTTGACCTCTTCGGTGATCTCGGCGACGGCGGTCTTGGCGTCGCCGAAGAGCATCTGGGTTCCCTCGTCGTAGTAGAGCTCGTTGTCGATCCCGGCGAAGCCGGGGTTCATCGAGCGCTTGATGACGATCACCGACTCGGACTCGTTCACGTTGAGGATCGGCATGCCGTAGATGGGCGACTCCGGGTTGGTGTTCGCCGCGGGGTTGGTGACGTCGTTGGCGCCGATGACGAGCGAGACGTCGGTGCGGGAGAACTCCGGGTTGATCTCGTCCATCTCCTTGAGCTGGTCGTAGGGCACGTCGGCCTCGGCCAGCAGGACGTTCATGTGCCCGGGCATCCGGCCGGCGACCGGGTGGATCGCGTACTTGACCTCGATGCCGCGCTTCTCCAGCTCCTTGGCCAGCTCGCGCACGGCGTGCTGGGCCTGGGCGACGGCCATCCCGTACCCGGGGACGATCACCACCTGGCGGGCGTAGGACAGCTGGATCGCCGTATCGGCCGCGGTGGTCGACTTGACGGTCTTGCCCTCCAGGTCGGCCGCGCCGCCGCCGCCGGGCACCGCGCCCCCGCCCCCGAACCCGCCGGCCACGATGTTGGGGATCGAGCGGTTCATGGCGTCGGCCATGAGCTTGGTCAGGATCGAGCCCGACGCGCCGACCAGCATCCCGGCCACGATCATCGCCGTGTTGTTCAGCGCGATCCCGGCCGCGGCGGCGGACAGGCCGGTGAAGGCGTTGAGCAGCGAGATCACGACGGGCAAGTCGGCGCCGCCGATCGGCAGCACGACGAAGTTGCCCAGCAGCGCCGCCGCCACGAGGAGGCCGATCATCAGCAGCTCGCTGTCGCTCCCCGTGGCGATCGCCACGCCGCAGGCGATGCACGCCAGCAGCAGCGCCGCGTTGACCGCCTGCTGGGCCCGGCCCAGGGTGATCGGGCGCCCGGGCAGGATCTCCTGGAGCTTGCCGAAGGCGATGTTCGATCCCCAGAAGGAGACGGATCCCACGATCGCGGCGAACAGGGACGCGATCGCGATGTACAGAGGGTCGCCGTCGAACCCGTGGCTCTCGCGGAACTCGACCCAGGCAATCAGCGCGATCGCCCCGCCGCCGACGCCGTTGAACAGCGCCACCATCTGCGGCATCGCGGTCATCTTCACCGTGCGGGCGGCGGGGACGCCGATGACCGTGCCGAGCGCGATGCCCAGCGCGATCAGGCCCCAGTTCCCCATGCCGTGGATGAGCAGGGTCGCCACGACGGCGATCCCCATCCCCACGGCGGCGATCCAGTTGCCGCGCACGGCGCTGCGCGGATGGCGCAGGCCCATCAGCCCGACGATGAACAGCGCGAAGGCGAGGATGTAGGCGGACCGGATGAAGTTCGGGTCCTGGAGGAACGACGCGGTGATCACTCGGCGCCCGCGTCCTTCTTGGGCGGCTCGGGCTTGCTCTTGAACATCCCGAGCATGCGGTCGGTGACCAGGAAGCCACCGACCACGTTGATCGTCCCGAACACGATCGCGATGACGAGCAGGATCTTGTTCAGCGTGCCCTCGCCGGACAGGCCGAGGACGATCAGCCCGCCCAGGATCACGATGCCGTGGATCGCGTTCGTGCCCGACATCAGCGGCGTGTGCAGCGTGTTCGGGACCTTGGAGATGACCACGAAGCCGACGAAGCCGGCCAGGACGAGGATCGCCAGGTTGGTGACCAGCACTAGGCACCCACCCCCGCCGCCTGCTTGGCGCCCTCGTGGACGATCTGGCCGCCGCGCGTGACGCAGGCGCCCGCGATGATCTCGTCGTCGAAGTCGAGGCTCAGCGTGCCGTCCTCCGCCGTCATCAGGCCCAGCAGCGACTGGATGTTGCGCGCGTAGAGCTGCGAGGCGTGCTCGGCCATGGTGGACGGCACGTTCAGCGGCGCGGTGATCGTCACGTCGTGGCGGACCACGATCTCCCCCGGCTCGCTGAGCTCGCAGTTGCCGCCCGCCTCGCCGGCCAGGTCGACGACCACGGCGCCGGGCTTCATGCGCTCGACGGCCGACGCCGTGACGAGCTTGGGCGCGGGGCGCCCCGGGACCAGCGCGGTCGTGATGACCACGTCGAACTCGGTGATCGCGTCGGTGAGCTCCTGCTGCTGGGCCGCCTTCTCCTCGTCGGTCAGCTCGCGCGCGTAGCCGCCCTCGCCCTCGGCGCCCTGGCCCGCCTCGAGCTCGAGGAACGTCGCGCCCAGCGACTGGACCTGCTCGGCCACCGCGCTGCGCACGTCGTAGCCGGTGACGGCCGCACCCAGGCGCCGGGCCGTGGCGATGGCCTGCAGCCCGGCCACGCCGGCGCCCAGCACCAGGACCTTGGCCGGGCGGATGGTGCCCGCCGCGGTCATGAGCATCGGGTAGAAGCGCCCCATCAGGTCGGCGCCCATCAGCGCGGCGCGGTAGCCGGCCACGTTGGACTGCGACGACAGCGCGTCCATGGACTGGGCGCGGCTGATGCGCGGCACGGCCTCCAGCGCGAAGGCGGTGGCGCCCGAGCCGGCCAGGGAGCGGACGGTGTCGGACGCGGTGAGGGGCTGGAGGAAGCCGATCAGCACGCTGTCGGAGTTCAGGCGGCCGATCTCCTCCGCGCTGGGCGGCGCGACCTTGGCGATCACGTCGGCGCTCCAGACGTCCGTGCCGAGGGTCGCCCCGGCCTCCTCGAACAGGTGGTCGGGAATCAGGGCCGCCTGGCCGGCATCGGGCTCGATCGTCACCTCGTGCCCCTGGCCGGTCAGCTTGCGCACGACCTCCGGGACGAGGGCGACCCGCTTCTCCCGCTCGGCGGTCTCCTTCGGCACTCCTACTCGCATGAGGGGCGGGAACCCTAGCGATTCCTCATGGGGCGGGCGGTCCTCCGGCCAGCGGCGCCAGGAGCAGCCCGAAGGCCATCCCCGCGGTGCGGGCGGCCACCAGCAGGGAGGGCGAGACGCCGGCCGCCGAGCCGCTCGCCGGGGCGGCTCCGGGGGCGCCGGCGGCGCCGGGCGCGGCGGTCCCGGTCGCCGCCGCGCCGCCGGCCTTCCGGGGCACGCGAGCCAGGGGGAGCGGCTTGCGCGCCAGCGCCATCGCCGCCTGCCCGGTGACCCAGACCGACGTCTGGGTGCTCGTCCGTGAGAAGCGCACGAGGCCGTTGGACTGGGTCAGCGAGCGCAGGTAGGCCAGCGGCGAGCGCGAGCCGGCCCGGTGGACGCGGTCCGGGTTGCGTCCCGCGGCCAGCAGCGCCTGCACGACGTAGGCGGTCGACTGCGCGTTGGAGGCGTCGCCGACGTTCAGGGCGAAGCCGCCGTCCGGGTTCTGCACGCGGGTGAGGAAGGCGGCGCCCCGCCGGACGGAGCGCGCGCCCCGGCGCCCGCCCGCCACCAGCCCCTCGACGACCGAGGCGGTGTCGTCGACCGTGCTCTGGATCCCGCGTCCGCCCACGCTCCAGCCGCCGTCGGAGTTCTGCTGGCGCTCGAGCCAGCGCACGGATGCCGCGGTCCCCCCGCGCCCGGCCGCCCGGAGGGCCATGACGCTGAACGCGGTCAGCACGGTGCCCCCGGCGAAGGAGCCGTCGGCGCGGCGGCGGCTCTCCAGCGCCGCCACGAGGTCGCGGCCCGCGAAGCTGCGCGTGCTCGCGCCGGACGCCGCCAGCACGAGGATCGTGCGCTCCAGCTCCCCGGTGTCGTTGAGCTCGGCGGCGTGCGCGCGCATGAAGTCCAGCGGGGACTTCCCGCCGCGGCGCACGTCGCCCGGATTGGCGCCGGACGCGGCCAGGCCGAGGGCCGCCCACCCCGTGTAGAGCTGGGCGGACGGCTGGCCGGCCGCGCCCCCCCAGCCGCCGTCGGCGTTCTGCGCACCGCGCAGGTAGGAGGCCGGCGTGGCCGCGGCGGCGGGCGCGACCAGCACGAGCGCCGCCGCGAGCGCGGCCAGGGCGAGCGTGGCGGCGGGGGCCGGACGCCACGTGAAGTCCAGGCGCGCGCGGTAGCGCTCCAGCGCGCGCAGCAGGGCCGGTCCGAAGGCCAGCGCGAAGAGCACGTTCCCGACGGCGTGCGCGACGTCGAAGGGGACGGCGGTGGCGGCGATGGTCCCGTAGGCGGCCAGGGAGTGGTCCCCGGTGTAGGTGACCCAGGTGGAGAAGTTCATCACCGCGCCGAAGGCCAGGCCGGCCAGCGCGCACGCCGCCGCCAGCGGGATGCGGCCCAGCCGGCGGCCGGCGACGCGGCCCAGCAGCGCCCCGGCGATCCCCACGCCGCCCCAGGCCGCCATCTGCCACGGGGTCCAGGGGCCCTGGCCGAAGAACAGGTTCGACGTCAGCGCGGCGAGCGCGCCCACCGCGAAGCCCGGCGCGCCGCCCAGCGCGACGCCGGCGATCAGGACGATGTCGGTGGTCGGCTTGACGTTGGGCAGCGGCGCGAAGGCGACGCGGCCCAGCGCGGCGAGCGCGGCCATGGTGGCCACCAGGGCGAGCGTGCGCGCGGAGGGGTGAGCCCGCTCGTACCAGGCGAATCCCGCCGCCAGCGCCAGCGCCAGGATGGAGAAGGACGCGAGCTGCCAGCTCACGGCGCCACCTCCACCGTCATGCGGCGCTTGAGCAGGTCGGCGCCGGCCGCGGGGTCCAGCGCGCCGCCGGCCCCGCCGAGGATGCGCGCCGTCTCCGTGGCGAAGTACCAGCCGCCGGTGAGGATCTCGGCGGGCGGACCGTCGGCCACGACCTCGCCGTCGCCCAGCAGGACCACCCGGTCGGCGAACGCGGCGACGAGCTCCGCGTCGTGGGTGGCGACGATCGTGGCCACGTTCGCCGTGGCGAGGTCGCGCAGGTGCGAGGCGAGCGCCCCCTTGTGCGCGCGGTCCATCCCGCGGGTGGGCTCGTCGAGGCACACCGCGGCGGGGGGATCGCCCTCCTCCAGGACGATGGCCAGCGCCAGGCGCTGGCGCTCGCCGCCGGAGAGGTCGCGCGGGTGGCGCTCGGCGAGGTGCGCCAGGCCGGCACGTCCCAGCGCCTCGGCGGGCAGCTCCTCCCCCACCCGCTCGCGGACCAGGTAGTCGCCCGGCGTCTGGAGGAGCAGGCCGACGCGCCCGGCCCGGGCCACGCGACCCCGGGTCGGCTCGGTCAGGCCGGCGGCGATCCGCAGCAGCGTCGACTTCCCGGCGCCGTTGCGTCCCATGAGCGCGACGCGCTCCCCGGGCGCCACGGCGAGGGTGAGCCCGCGCAGCGCGGCGCGCCCCTCCGGCCACTCCAGCCACACGCGGTCGAGGGAGAGGGCCGGCGCGGCGCGGCGCGGCGCGGCGCGGGCCGGTCCGAGTCTCGATTCGCGCGGCTCGTCGACCGGCGCCGGCGCCCCTCTCTCCCCGCGCGCGGGGAGCAGGCCGTGGGCGCGCAGGGTGGCGCGCGCGGACTTGACGCCCGTGGGCGGCGGGCGCAGGCCGGCGCGCTGGAACATCAGCGCGCCGGGGGTCTGCAGCGCCGGCGAGTGCGTCGCCGCCCACTCCAGGAACTCGCGCGGCGCGGCGTCGCACACCACAGCGCCGCCGTCCAGCGCGATCACGCGGTCGGCGGCGGGCAGGCAGCGCTCCAGGCGGTGCTCGGCCACCAGGATCGACGTGCCCCACTCCTCGTTGAGGCGCCGCAGCAGCCAGACGAGCTCGTCCCCCGCCACCGGGTCCAGCTGCGACGTGGGCTCGTCGAGGACGACCAGATCGGGGCGCCCGGCCAGCGCGGCGCCGAGCGCGACGCGCTGGAGCTCGCCTCCCGAGAGCTCGTGCGTCGGGCGGTCCAGCAGGTCGGCGATGCCGAGCGCGAGCGCCGCCTCCTCCACCCCGCGGGCGGTGGCGGCCGGCGACTCGCCGCGGTTCTCCAGCGGGAACGCCAGCTCGGCGCGCACCGTGCCCATCACGACCTGCGTCTCGGGGTCCTGGAACAGGGCGCCGCAGCGGGCCGCGACGGCGCCGGGACCGTGCTCGCGGATGTCCAGCCCGGCCGTCACGACGCGGCCTCTGACCTCGCCGCCGTGGAAGTGCGGGACCAGCCCCGACGCGGCGTGCAGGAGCGTCGACTTGCCCGATCCGGAGAGTCCGCACGCCACGACGAGCTCGCCCTCCTCGACGGCCAGCGAGACGTCGCGCAGCGCCGGCTCGGCCGCGTCCGGATAGCGGTAGGTGAGGCGCTCGATCTCGAGCACGCTCACCGGGCGACTCCTCGCCGGTCGGCGAACGGGAGCAGCGCCAGCGCGAGGAGCGCGACGGCCAGCGCGATCGGGGCCGGGCCGGCGTCCACGTGCAGCGCGGGGTACGGCGTCAGGCCGGCGCGGCCCCAGACCTGCGCGGCCACGACCAGGGCGACCATCGCCCCGGCCGACGCGGCGAAGGCCAGGTCGTGGCGCGACCACGGACGCCGGGCGCGCGGCGGGCGCCGGGCCACGCCGTAGCCGCGGACCTCGAGCGTCGCCGCGATGTCCAGCGAGCGGTCCAGCGCCCCGCCGGCCACCGCGCGGACCAGCGCCAGGCGCGGCGCCGGCCGGGCGGGACGGCAGCGCTGGGCGTCGGCCAGCCGCCGCGCGTCGCGCGCCAGCACCGGGACCATCCGCGTGGCCAGCGTCGCGGTGAGCGCGGAGCGAAACGACACGCGGCGGAACAGGCGCAGGACGTCGTCGGGGTCGACGGCGGCGGAGTAGAGCGCGAAGGCCAGGATGAGGACGATCGCCCGCAGGCCGAGGACCAGCCCGTAGACCGTGGCCTCCAGCGTGACGTCGACCTCGCCCAGGCTCAGGAAGTGACCGAGGCGCGCGATGACGGTGAGCCCGTCCCGCGTGACCAGCGGGTTGATCGCCGCGATGGTCAGGCCCAGCGGTACGGCGATCCACGCCATCCGGCGCAGCTGCCTGCCCACGCCGGCCGCCAGGCCCGCCGCGCCGACGGCGGCGAGCGCCGCCCCGAGCACGATCGGGTTGTCGCTGACCAGGGCGACGAGGGCCAGGGCGCCGCAGTAGGCGATCCCGACCGCCGCCCTCGTGGCGTGGAGAGGGGTGTCGCGCCGCCGGTAGATCACCCGCCGGCCCCCAGCGGCAGCGAGACGGGGCGGCCGTGGTCGAGGGCGAGCGCGAAGCGGTGGCGCAGGGTGCCCGCCGTGAGGGCGCGCGCCGCGGCGAGGGTTCCGGCGGCGTCGGTGCCGGTGACGACCCAGGTGGGCGAGCGCTCGCGCAGGCGCGTGGCGGCGACCAGGCCGGCCCCCGCGGTGAGCGTGCGTGCCGCCCGGCCGCGGGCGTCGAGCAGCGTCAGCGCGCCGGCGGAGGGACGGGCGAACACACCGCTCGCACCGGGGCCCCGGGCGAGGTCGCCGGCCACGAGATCGCCGCGCAGCGCCCGCCACGGTCCGACGACCACCCGCAGCGTGACCTCTCCGGGCGGCGACCCGTACGCCGCCGAGCCGAAGTCGACGCCGGCGGCGGTCAGCCGGTCCTTGGCGGCGCCGCAGGCCGCGCCGGCGCCCGGCGCGCACACCACCTGCACCGGGAAGCGCTTGCCGCCGGTTCCCGAGCGAAACGGCTCGGGGAACGACCCCACCACGGCGGGGACGCGCATCGCGGCGCCCCAGTCGTGGTGGTCCCACCACACCCGGTCGCCCGCGCGCAGGCGGGTGGCCGCCGCCCCCTCCCCCGCCTCGATCCCGTTCACGTAGTAGAACCAGTCGACCGGCCGGCCGCCCTCGCGGCCGCCCGCCACGCCTTCGATGGCCTGCACGAATCCGCCGCCGTAGCGGGTGCGCACGTGGAACCGGCGCTCGAGGAAGCGCATCACGGTCTCGCCGCCGGGCGCGTGGTCGGCCCGGGCGTCGCCCAGCGTCCGCGCCCCGAAGTCGCGCGTGACGACGACGTCCACCCCGCTCGCCCCCTTCCCCGCCCCGACGCCGCACCCCGGCAGGGCGACGGCCAGGGCGAGGACCGCGAGTGCGCGGCCCCGGCTCACCCGACGCGGACCTCCACGGGGAAGGACGGGACGAGGCCGGACGCGTCGGCGGTCGCGCGATACGTCCCGGCCGAGGCGGGCGCGGGCACCGTCGCCGTGCCGTCGGCAGCCGTCGTGGCGGTCCGGCCGGCGAGCGCGAGCCGGGCGCCCGCGGCGGGCACGCCGCTACCCCGATCGTCGTACGCGCGCACGGTGAAGGTCGCCGGGGCGCCGGCCGTCACCCGCGCCGGACCGCTGACCTCGAGCGTGCGCTGGCAGCCCCGCGCTCCCATCCGGCAGTAGAACCACAGAACGCGCCCGCCCTCGCGCACCCGCGCGCGGGGGTTGGCGCCGCCGATGCCCAGCGCGCGGCGGCCCACCTTGTAGACCCAGCCGTCCGAGCCGCGCGCCGCGTCGCCGGCCACCCGGCTGACGTAGAGGAGCTCGGAGGCCCGCGGGTCGCGCGCCGAGCACGCGCCGAAGTCGCGCACCGCGAACGACGGCGTGCGCAGCGCGGCCAGCGCGGCCAGCGGCGTCCCCGCCGCGACCGCGCAGCGATGCCCGCTCGCGGTCACGACGCGCGCCCGCGCGACGACGTCGAGCGGCCCGCGGAGCACCTTGGACCGCCCGACGACCATGAGCTGCAGCCGCGGAGCGGCCGTGCCCGCCGAGCGGGCCGCTGCGGCGCCGCCCGCCGCCGGTGCGAGACCGGCGGCGGCGGTCACCGCGAGACCGGCCGCGAGGGCGAACCTCAACTCGCGCCCCCCAGGACGGTGAAGCGCACGGGGCGCTCGGACTCCCGGCCCCAGCGATCCATCACGCGGACCGTGAGGACGTAGCGCCCCGGCGCCAGGCGCGACGGCAGCAGGTACTCCCAGGCCGGTCCGGTCGAGACCCGGTACAGGAAGTACCCGGCATCGCAGTGCCCGCGGCGGAAGCGCTCGCTCTTCGCGCTGTAGAAGAAGCAGTGCCCATCCGTCGAGCGCCGCAGCCGGAAGCGCACCACGTGGACGCCCGCGGCGCCCGGGTCGACCGTCCCCTTCAGCAGCCGCGGAGCCCGCCGGCGAGCGAAGCGCTGGCCGTCCCGGATCCCCGCGATCGCGACGACCGCCGGCCGGGTGTCGGTGACGGCCGGGGGCGGCGAGGTGGCCGTGCCGCCCGGGCCCGGGGTCCCGCAGGTGCCGTCGTTGCCGCGGTGCACGCACACCGCGAGCGCGTTGGAGCGCAGCGCGTCGGCGCGGTCGGCCTTCAGGCGCTGGACGCCGGTGGCGGGGAACGTGACCGTCGCCTTGCCGTCCGCCCCCGTGAGCGTCCCGCCCACCGAGGCGCCCGGCGCCGGCGACCCGCTCTGCCCGTCGACCACCGTCACGGTGACGGGCTGGTCCGCCTCCGCGACGGCCGGGCCTGACAGCCGCAGCAGCGCCGTCTTGGAGAAGTAGTCGTAGCCGAACAGCACGTCGTCGCCGTTGGTCACCTGCTGCTGGCAGCCGCCGACGTTCGAGGACTGCCAGTTGTAGGCGTAGCCCCAGAACTCGCTGCTCGTGCTCGCGTCCGGGCCGATCCGGTCGATCCCGAAGTCGCCGAACGAGAACCACGTGCCGTCCCAGGTGAAGCCGCCGGCGATGGCGCCGTCGTCCAGCGCCGACGTCATCGTCGGGCCGGGCGTCGGGTTGGCGCCGCCGTTCGTGCCGTCGCACGCGTGCGGGCCGCTGGCGTCCTTGGTGAGCGTCTTGGCGTCCGTGGTCACCGGGCCCTCGAAGATCGTCGAGGTCTTCCCCTCGATCCGGAGGTTGACGGTGACCGGCGCGGCCAGGGCCGCGGGCGCGGCCGCGCCGAGCGCGGCCAGAACGGTTGCGGCCGCGAGGACCGCGAATCTGCGAAGCACCTGCATATGAGCCACCCCTTTCCACGAGGGCTGTCGGGCTTGGACCGGTGGCAGGTCTCCTGGCTCCCGGGAGGCGACCCCTCCGCGCCTTCCCAGGCCGCCGGTGGCGGCTCAGTGGCTGCGCTCCCCTACGGGACGCGCGTGCGGTGGGCGTTCCCCGGTCACAGTGGCGGGTCCGCGCCGGAATCTCACCGGACTTCCCTTCGCCAACCGGTCTGAACGGAGGCATCGTATCCTGGACCGCAATGACGGTGAACCTGACGCGGATCTACACCAAGCTCGGCGACGGCGGCGAGACGCACCTGGGTGACATGAGCCGCGTCCCCAAGACCCATCCGCGCATCGAGGCCTACGGCACGGTGGACGAGCTCAACGCGCTGCTCGGCGTCGCGCTGACGGTCGAGGGCCTGCCGGAGCGCTTCGCGGACTGGCTGCGCACCGTCCAGAACGACCTGTTCGACGTGGGCGCCGACCTCTCGGTCCCGGAAGGCGGCGAGGGCGGGCGCGAGCGCCTGCGCGTGCGCCCCGAGCAGACGGAGTGGCTGGAGCGCGCGTGCGACGAGGTCAACGCCGAGCTGGAGCCGCTGCGCTCGTTCCTGCTCCCCGGCGGGACGCCGGCCGCCGCCCACCTGCACGTCTGCCGCACGGTGGCCCGCCGCGCCGAGCGCCGGGCGCTGGACGTGCCGGACGCCAACCCCGAGGTCGTGCGCTACCTCAACCGGCTCAGCGACCTCCTCTTCATCCTCGCCCGCGGCGCCAACGCCGGCGGCGACGAGCCGCTGTGGCGGCCCGGCGCCAGCCAGGGCTAGCGGCGCGTCAGCGAGGCCGCGAACGCCCCGGCCACGGCGACGGCCGTGACGGCGAGCGCGCCGGCCACGAACACGAACGCCGTGTGCCCGGCGGCGTAGCCCGCGACGTCGTGGGGACGAGCCAGGACGACCGCCGCGGCCGGGATCGCCGCCAGCACCGTCGCGGCGACGGTGGGGCCGGCGAGGGCGCCCCAGCGGGCGGCGGCCTCGCGCCCGGTGCGCTCGGGCCAGCGCGCGGCCGCGCCGCGCAGGGCGGCGACGGCGAGCAGGGTGAACAGCGCGGCGACCAGATAGCCGGCCAGGACGTCGCTGGGGAAGTGCCAGCCCAGGATGAGCAGGCCGAAGGACACGCCGATGGCGAACGCCGCTCCGGCCACCGCGGCGGTGGGGCGCAGCCGGGCCGGGGCGACGAGCACCGCACACAGCGCCAGGCTCATCGCCGCGGTGGCGTGGCCGCTGGGCCACGAGGCCGCGGCGACGTGGGTGTGCTCGATGCAGGCGCACACGCGCGGATCGGCCAGCAGCGGCTTGAGGATCTGCGTCGTGGCGTTGGCCGACACCAGGACCGCCGGCACCGCGAGCGCCACCCGGGGACGCCCGCGCGCCAGCGCCACCAGGACCAGCGCGCCGCCGATGAGCGCCAGCTCCAGCGGATCCGCCAGATGGGCGACCCGGCCGGCGATCGGCTCGACGGCGGGGCGCGCGAGCCCGACGAAGCCCCGGAGGCCGGCGGTGTCCAGCCAGCGCGCGGTCGCCGAGTCGAAGGCGGCGCCCCACACCGCGAGCAGCGCGAGGACGCTGCCGGCGGCGGCCAGCAGGGCGGGGGTCATGCGTCGAGCGGGCATCTCACCGAGGGTAACGGGGGGCTCCTCAGGCCCCGGTAAACCGTCAGCGCTGCACGAACCACCCGCCGCCGGCCAGGTCGTGGAACACCACCACGTCGCGCCCGCAGGTGGTCACCACCTCCCAGTAGCGGCGGCGGACGGGGCGCTCGGTCCACCAGCGGTCCTCGACCAGCCAGGACTCGCGGACCGCATCGACGTAGCGCCGGTCCACGACGACGGGCCGGCCGTCGGGCGCCGGGCGCACGGCGGCCGCCCGCGGGACCCCGAGCCGCCGCGGGCCGGTCACCGCCCGCTCCGAGACCGCCCGATCACGAGCGGCTCTCTCCGTCCTCGCGGCCCTCGAACGGGGCGAGGATCGAGCGGCGCTCGGGGACGCGCGAGCCGGGGTCGACGTCGACCACGCGCAGCGCGGCGTCGGGGCCGGCCAGCGCGCGCGTCTGGCGCACCGCATCGCGCAGGCGCGCCTCGCGGACGGCCGCCGCCTCGTCGAGCAGCGGACGCTGGTCGGTCACCGGCGGGCCGAAGCACTCGACGGACAGGCGCAGCGCCTCGGCGGGGGCGGGCAGCAGCGCCAGCCGCGCCGCCAGGGTCAGGCGCATCCGCCGCGGGTCCGCCAGCGCCTGGCGGAACGTCACGCGCTCCCGCCATGTCCCCCCCTCCACCAGGACCGCGCTCAGGACGACGGCGCGCAGCGTGCGCCCGCGGCGCTCGCGGCGCGCCAGCAGCCGGTCGACGAGCAGTCCCAGCGCGTGCTCGAGCTGCGGGCCCGACACCGCCTCGGGCAGCTCCAGCGACTCGCGCAGGACCTCGAACGGACGGCGGGGGCGCAGCGGCTCGTCGCGCCCGTGCGCCAGGTCGTGGGCGTGAAGGCCGGGACGGCCGAAGCGGTCGGCCACCGCGTCGCGCGGCAGGGCGGCCAGCGCGCCGAGCGTGGCGATCCCCAGCCGCTCCAGAGGCTCCACCAGCCCGGCCACCGAGGCCCGCAGGGCGAGCAGGCCGACCTCCAGCGGCGCCAGGTGGGCGCGCGCCTGCTCGGCGCCGCCGTCCACCACCACGGGACGCACCACGCGCGCGCGGGTGGCGGCGGCCAGCGCGCAGAAGGCGCCCGGCGCCGCGCCCAGCCGGGCCGGGCGGCGCAGCGCCCGCGCGGCCGCCCCGAGCACTCCGCGCACCCCGCCCCCATGCAGCCCGCGCAGCCCGCCCGCGTCGAAGCACGCCTCGCCGGGACGGCCGGGCGCGACGGCCGCGCCGATCCCCTCCAACCGGGCCAGCACCTCCTCCCACGCCTCGGCCACCCCCGCCGGATCGGGCGGGACCAGGACCAGCCTCGGGCAGCGGGCCAGCGCCTCGCCCATCGGCATCCCCCGGCGCACGCCGTGCGCCTCGGCCGCCGCCGAGACCTCCCCGATTCCCTGCGTGGTGCCGGGCATGGGCGCCAGCGCGGAGGGCCCGCGCAGCAGCGCCGCGCTGCCGCCCGCCGCCACCGAGAGCTCGAAGCGGGGGAGCAGGACGGCGACGACGGACACGAACACATGTTCGCATAGACCGGGCGAGCCGGCCACCCCGGCGGGGGACTAGCCGGGGAACCGCGCGGTGAGCGTGAAGCGCCCGGAACCGGAGCGCCGCAGGACGCGTACGCGGACGCCCACCGAGGGGCTGCTGTCGCGGCACAGCGTCAGGCGCAGGCGGTCGCGGCTGCCCGGCGCGCGGGTGCGATCGATCAGCCGCGTCCCCTCGTAGACGCCGACGTCGTAGTTCGCCCCCCGCGGCCCGGCCAGGCGGACGTCCACCGACCCGTCCAGCGTGGTCGTGAACGACGTGGCGCTGGCCGTGTGCGCACCGCTCAACGTCCCGCGCAGGGTGCGCAGCGCCGGCTTGCTCCACGGGCTGAGCACGTCGCGGCGGATGGCCGCGAACGCTCCCGCGTCGGGGCGCAGGCCGTCGTTGAACTGCCACGGGACGTCGGGGTAGTGCAGGTGCGCGTAGGCGTCGGCGAACCCCTCCCCCGGGTCGTCGAGGTAGTGCTCGCCCTGGTTGCCCGGGTAGTAGCGCCCGGCGTCCACGCCCGCGCACACGAACTTGTACGAGGACCAGTACTTGGCGCCCCAGTCCAGCGCCGGCCACGGGGTGTTGGCGCGGTAGTTGGCGATGTGGTGGCCGTACTCGTGGGTCACCGCGTAGTCGCGGGTGAACCCGACGCGGCTGCCCGCCGACGGGTCGCGGTCGGGGATGTACATCCGCCGCTCGCCCGCGGCGTAGCAGGCCAGCACGCGCTCGTCGCCCCCGCACGCCGCCTGGATCTCCGCCGGCGTGCCGATCAGGACGCGCAGGCGGCCCAGCTCCAGCCCGTGCAGCCGGGTACCCAGGAAGTTCACGATCTGCTGGGCCACCGCCGGCCCGTTGGACACGGCGAAGGACACGCGCACGTAGACGACCTGGCCGTCCTGGGTGCGGTAGCCGGTCTCGGGCCCGGCGCTCTGGAGCTTGTGCGGCGCCGACCCGGCGAAGACGCGGTCGCGAAACGCCGGCTGCGTCGCGGCGCCCGCCGGGACGGCGGCCGCGAGCGCCGCCGCGGCGGCGAGGAGGAGTGGGCGCATCAGTAGCCCGGCTCTCCGAACATCTCGCCCAGGCGCGACGCCGCCATCACGTCGCCCTGGAGGCGAAGCCGGCCGTCCATCAGCGCGCGGCCGGGGTCCAGCTCGCGGCCGATCAGCCGCGCGAAGTCCGCCATGTCCATCCCGATCGTCACCCGCGGGTCGACCGCACGGCCGGGCCGCGCGGTGGCGCGGCCGTCGCCGATCGACACGATCCAGCTGCGCAGCGCGCCGGCCGCGGGCCGCAGCTCGTACTGGATGTCGCCCTCGAAGTCGCCGGCGCGGTCGGGGCGAAAGCGCCGCGTCATCCCGGCGAAGACGAGCCGCAGGCCGGCCTCGGAGCCGATGGTGCGCTCCAGCGTGCGGTCGTCCGAGCGGCGGATGAACGCCCCGAAGGCCGCCTCGCCGCGCCTCGCCAGGCCGGCCACGAGGTGGCCGAGGGCGGGCGCGCCCGGCGCTCCGTTGCCCTCGGAACCGCCCGCATTCCCGGCCGCGGGCGGGCCCGAGGCCAGCGGCGCGATCACGTAGGACGGGTCGGCCTTGCGCGGTCCCGGCCGCCGGGCCAGCGCGGCGCGCGTCGCGGCCTCCAGGCGCTCGCGCTTGGCCGTTTCGCGCTCGTCCGCGCGCTGTGCGAATTCGGGCATCACCTCCTGCCCGAACACCTCGAGGGACTCGCAGATGTGGTCGTGGCGGTTGTTCCCGGCCTGGGAGACGAAGATGACCTGGTCCACCCCGGCCGCCTCGTAGCGCCGGCACAGGTCGCGAACCTGCTCGGGCGTGCCGATCGCGCCGCGCAGGGAGCCCAGGCCCTCCTGCATGATCTTCACGCCCAGCGGCGCTTGTTCGGGCGTCACGATCTCCCGCGCGAACCCGCGCTCGGAGCGGTTGCGCTGGAACTCCTCCCAGATGCTCGTGCGGCCGGGATGGTGGTCGCCGAACACGTAGTAGTGGGCCAGCGAGTAGCCGAAGAAGTGCGCCCCGTCGATCCCCCGCTCGATGGCCGTGGCCTCGTCGGGATGGCACATCATCGGCACGACCACGGCGAAGTTGGGGTTGACCGCGAAGCCGGCGGGCACGCAGCGCTCGGACTGCAGGATCGCGTAGTACTCGTCCACCCATTCCTTCGCCGCCTCGGGCTCGACGAAGGAGAACGACAGCGCGCCGATCCCCTTCTCCGCGGCCAGCTTGATCGTGTCGCGCCGCGAGCACGCCAGCCACAGCGGCGGGTGTGGCTTCTGCACCGGCTTGGGCACGACGTTGCGCGGCGGCATCTTCACGAAGCGCCCGTCCCAGCCGGCGAACGGCTCCTCCACGAACATGCGCGTGGTCACGTCCAGGGCCTCCTCCCACTGCGCGCGCTTGGAGTCGCGCTCCACGCCGAATCCCTCCAGCTCGGCTCCCGACGACGTCTCGCCCGAGCCGAAGTCGCAGCGCCCGCCGGACACCAGGTCGAGCATCGCCACCTTCTCGGCCACGCGCGCGGGGTGCTGGTAGCCGGGCGGCATGGCCACGATCCCGAATCCCAGACGGATGTTCTTCGTCCGCTGGGACGCCGCCGCCAGGAAGACCTCCGAGGCCGAGGAGTGCGAGTACTCCTCGAGGAAGTGGTGCTCGACCTCCCAGACGTGGTCGAAGCCCAGCCGGTCGGCCAGCTCGACCTGGTCCAGCGCGTCGGCGATCAGCTGCTGCTCGGCGCCTTCGTCCCAGGGTCGGGGGAGCTGGTGCTCGTAGAAGATCCCGAACCGCACCGCCGCAATGGTAATCGGGGCTAATGTCCCCGGCGTGAGGGGGGTCCTGGCCACGACCGCGTGCGCGGCGCTGCTGGCGGCGGCGGCGCCGGCGAGCGCGCGGATCGTGCGCTCCGAGAGCCTGCTGCCGCCCGGCCAGAGCGGCTTCGTCTCGGCTCCGGGGCTGGCCGACGGGACCGGCTCGCCGCACCTCTACGACCAGCTCCAGCCCTACATCGACTTCCACTGGAAGCCGGCGACGTTCAACCTGCCCGGCTCGGTGGAGACGCCGCGGCCCGGGATCCGGATCGTGCGCGACGCCTACGGCGTCCCGGCGGTGACCGGCGCCACCGAGGAGCAGATGTGGCGCGGCGCCGGCTACGCGATCGCGCAGGACCGGCTCTTCGAGTTGGAGCTGTTCCGCCGGGCGACGACGGGGACGCTGGCCTCGATCGCGGGCCGCGAGCGCGTGCCCGACGACAAGATCGTGCGCCAGGACTTCTACACGCCGGCCGAGCTCGACCAGCAGTTCGCCGCGCTGCCGGCGGCCATCCGCGCGCGCTTCGAGGCCTACCGCGACGGGATCAACGACTGGATCGACCACGTGAAGTCGTCGCCGGGCGACATGCCGGGGGAGTTCGCCGCGGTGGGCGAGGCCGCGCCCGATCCGTGGACCGTGCGCGACTCCGTGGCCATCGGCGTCTACCTGGCCCGGACGATCCCGACGAACGCCGATCCCGAGGGGCTCGAGCTGGCCAACCTGCGCGGGCTGCAACTCGGGGGGGTGCGCGCGCTCCAGGCGCTCGTGCCGCTGCGTACGCCCGGTGCGTTGCCGACGATCCCGGCTGCGAACGGACGCTTCCCCTCCCAGCCCGGGCGCACGCTGCGCCAGGAGCGCCGCGCCCTGACCCGGTCCGTCGCCTTCGCGCGCGGGCTGCCCTTCCCGTCGGGCGCGCCCGCCGACCCCACCGCCCTGCGCGCCCGCTCCCCGGCCGCCCGGATCCTGGGCCCCGGCGGCTCGTGGATGTTCGCCGTGCGCAACCGGGCGGCGCACCGGGCTTGGCTCTACAACGGCCCGCAGCTGGGGTTCAGCGCGCCCGAGAAGATCGTCGAGCTCGAGCTGCACGCGCCCGGCTTCGACGCCCGCGGGCTCACCGCGCCCGGGGCGCCCATCATCGGCGCGGGCCATAACGGCCACATCGCGTGGGGCATAACCAGCGGCGCGTCGGACCTGGACGACCTCTACGCCGAGCGGCTCATGCCCGGCGATCCCGAGGCGTACACGTTCCGCGGCCAGGTGCGCCGGATGGACTGCCGCGACGAGGCGATCGCCTACCGCAGCCCGCCGTCCTCGCTGATCGGCCTGGCCAGCGGCCGCGTGCCGCCGCCACCGGAGTCCGGCACGCAGAGCGTGCGGGTCTGCCGGACGGTCCACGGTCCGGTGGAGGCGCGCGCGGGCGGGATCGCCTACGCGCGGCGCCACTCGATCTGGATGCGCGAGCTCGAGAGCGTGGTCGGGCTGGACGCGCTCAACCGCGCGCGCGACATCCGCGAGGTCGACGCCGCGGTGCGCCGCGTCACGTGGAACGAGAACGTCCTGGCGGTCGACAGCGCGGGCAACATCGGCTTCTGGCACCCCGGGCTGCATCCCCTGCGCCCGACCGGCTGGGACGAGCGCCTCCCCTATCCGGGGACCGGCGAGGCGGAGTGGCGGGGCCTGCGCTCGCGCGACACGATCCCGTCCGTCATCAATCCGCGACAGGGGTGGCTGGCCAACTGGAACAACGTGCCCTCGGCGGGCTGGACGTCGGGCGACGGGACGGCGCGCAAGCGGATGGACGGGGCGTTCTTCCGCGGCGGTCTCCTGTTCCCGGCCGTCAGCGCCCTGGCGCGCCGGCCGTCCTGGGACGGGCTGAGGGCCGTGGTGCGCCGGGTGGGGACGACGGCCCAGCAGTACCCCAGCGCGCGCCGGCGCCTCGTCGTGGCGCGGCGCGGGCTGACGAGCGGCCGGGCGCTGACGGTGCTGCGGACGCTCCTGAGCTGGGACGGGTCCTACGACCGGGCCGACTCCCAGCGGACCGTGGACCCGGGCGTGGCCACGTGGGACGCGTTCCGCGCGGAGATCGCCACGAACGCGCGGACGCGCATCGGGAGCGCCGCGGCGGGCTGGCTGGCCAACGAGGGCGCGCTGCAGTTCAACAACGCGGGCTACCACCAGGGCGCGCCGTATCACTACTTCGACGCGACGCACCTGGAGTCGTACGGCCTGCGCACCGAGACGACCGCCGGCTACCGCGCGGCGGCCGAGCGCGCCTTCGACGCCCTGGTGAAGCGCTTCGGGTCCTCTGATCCGGCCCGCTGGCGCGAGCCGCGGCGGATGTTCGACTTCAACGGCCTGGCCGGCGCCCAGCCCCCGCCGCTGCCGTTCTTCGACCGCGGGACGTTCGAGGAGCTGCTGGAGGTCGGGCTCTAGGGCCGGGCCGGGCCGGGTTGGCCGGCCCGCCCGGCGTGAGCGCGGGGTTGCGCGCGCGCATTAGGATCAGCCGGATTCTGGATCCGAGACGGGAGGGCAGCGATGGGCTCGCGTTACGAGGCGAAGATCAAGGAGGGCGCGAGGCCCTTCCTGGAGGACGGCGAGGAGGTGCTGGCGGCCATCGTCGCGCGCCCGCGCGGCTGGACCGCGTCGGTGGCCGGGCATGCCGGCCCGGGCAACGTGGCCGCCTCTATGGGCCGGCGCAAGCAGGCCGGCAACGTGGCCGCGGCCGACGACGCCGGCTTTGCGCTGGCCAGCCCCATGGCGCTGGCGGTGACGGGCTCGCGCCTGCTCTCGATCGAGATCGGGTCGCCGATAGGCCTGGGGATCGGCGGCAAGGTCAAGCAGCTCGCCGGCTCCGCGCCGCTGGCGGACGTCGACTCCATCGAGATCAAGCGCCTGGCCGCCGGGAAGACGGTGACGGTGACCGTCCGCGGAACCCCGTTCGCGCTCGAGGCGAACGCCACGGCGGACGCCAAGGGCCTGGTGGCGGAGTTCGAGCGCGCGAAGTCGGGGCAGACGGCTTAGCGGGGGAGCGGTCGCCGGGGCCGGCGGCTAGCGGGAGGCGACCAGGACCGACGCGCCGCCGTAGGCGTGCGCGCCGGCGGCCCTTGACGGCCTTGCCGGCGCGGAGGCGTCGTCAATGGATTCCGTTGAACTTGAACCGAGGGTGTGCGGCCGACCCAACGAGCTCATAGTAGGCCGTGAGTTGACTGTGCAGGTCGTAGTTGAAGTTGTCCTCTGAGTCATGATTGGTGCCGGCGACGACGTAGGCCCGAGCCCAGCACGAAGTTCCGTCTGCGAGCTTCGCGTAATTCGACAGGTCGATCGTGGCCGTGTCGCCCTCCTTGACCTCTTTTGTGCGGTCGGTCTCTCCTCCGTTCCATTCGAGCGCGAATGAAGAGACACAGTGGGCGCTGTTTTTGAAATTCACGTACATGTGGACCTCCTAAGTCCGGCTGACCGATGTGCTGTGCCACCGGAGAGCGATAGAGAAGGCAAGAGAAGCCTTTTACGAATCCTGAGCAGACTACTGTTGCTCACCGTTTTGTGGCATTTTATTTGTATGAAATCCAGGGCGCAGTGCTCAGCGGCCAACTACGCCGGCCCCGACGCTATGGCCCGTTGGTGCATCCCGCCCTACCCGCTACGTCGCGCCCATCTTCGGCCTGGCCCGGCACCGGCGACCCCCCGGCGCTAACGGCCTGCGGCGCTCAGGCTCCGTCCAACTCGCCTAGGCCGCCTACGGCAGGTCGCGCAACCACGGTAGAACGTGATTCCCGAGCCCGCTGCGCGACGCTGGGTAGAACCAGCAACGTGACGGGTTCCCGGCTTCCCGGCCCATAGAAAAGCCCCGCCGGAGCGGGGCCTTTCCTTAGCGAGCCTGTAAGCCGGATTCTGTCTAGAGCAGCCATCCATCTTTGCGGCCTACCTGGACCTGGGCGGGCAGCCTCGTAGCGGTCCTGCTCGGCCTTGCATCGGGTGGGGTTTGCCTGGACGCGCCGCGTCGCCGCGACGCCGGTGCGCTCTTACCGCACCATTTCACCCTTACCGGCCCGGGGGCACGTGCGTCCCCGGACGTAGGCGGTGTGTTTCTGTGGCACTTTCCCGCGGGTTTCCCCGGGTCGGCGTTACCGACCACCTTGCCCTGTGATGTCCGGACTTTCCTCGAAGGCAATACCTCCGCGACTGCTTGACTCGCCCCTCCAGCGTAGCGCCCGGAGGCCGCACCACCAAGAACTGCAGCCGGGTTCCCCACCGGCGAGCGCGGCTGAAGCTCGTCCCGCCAGCCGCCGGCTGACGAGCCTCAGCGGGTGGCTGGCCAGGACGCAGGGAGGGGGACAGTGCTCCCGGCACGGCCCCCTCCCGAGGACGCCGCCAGGCGCGCGCTGAGGCCGTCAGCCGCCTACTTGGTAGTTCACGTTGCCCTTGTCATCCTGCTGCGTGACGCGCACGGTCGCGACCTGGCCGGTGACCGTGGTGGCCTTGCACGTGAAGGTGTTGCCCTTCTTGACCTTGACGTTGCTCGGGCAGTCGACCTTCTTGACCTTGACGCCCGTCTGCTTCTCGATGCCCTGCTTGATCTTGCCCTCGAGCTTGCCGGTGTCGAGCTTCTTGTCCCCACACCCGGCCACGGCGAGCGCGGCGACGGCGAACAGGGGCAGGAGGAGGCGGTGACGCGTCATCGATCCTCTTTCGGTGGCTGGGCGCCGAACACTAACCGGCGCCCGGAGCGTCAGGCCAGCTCGGAGCCGCAGCGCGCGCACTGGGCCTCGACGGCTCCGCCGGCGCGGGCGCGCAGGGCTCCGTCGCACACCGGGCACGCCGCGGGCGCGCCGGCACCGATCGCGGCCCAGGCGCCGGAGACGAGCTCGTCGAGCGTGAGGCGACCGTGCGCGAGCCGGTGGACGCGGGCGGGCCGGGGCTCTGCGGCCGGCGCGACCGGGTGCCGGACGGGCGCGGCCTCTGAGGCGACCGCGACGCGCGCGGAGTCGCGGAAGGGACCGCGCCGTTCCGGCGCGGGATCCGCGCTCGGAAGCGTGAACAGCGGCGCTGCGGTTGTAGCCATGGCTGTGGTCATCAGACCCTCCTGAGCAGGCCCACGACCCTCCCGAGGACGCGGACCTCCTTGGAGCGGATGGGCTCCATCGACGTGTTCTCCGGCTGCAGGCGCACGTGGTCGGCTTCGCGGAAGAAGCGCTTGACCGTCGCCTCCTCTCCCACCAGCGCGACGACGATCTCGCCGTCCTGGGCGGTGTCCTGGGGCTGGACCACCACGTAGTCGGCCTCGAGGATGCCGGCATCCTTCATCGAGTCGCCGCGGACGCGCAGGAGGTACTCCCCCGCCTCGCCCCCGGCCACGCCGGGGACGTCCACGTAGTCCTCGATGTTCTCTTCGGCGAGCACGGGCTGGCCCGCGGCGACCTGACCGACGAGCGGCAGGCCGCTGGGCTTGACGAGGCTCTTGACGCTGTCCGCGGCACGGTCGAACAGCTCGATCGCGCGGGGCTTGGACGGGTCGCGGCGCAGCAGGCCGATCTTCTCCAGGTTCGCGAGGTGCGCGTGCACCGTGGAGGAGGAGGCCAGCCCGACGGCCTTGCCGATGTCCCGGACGGTCGGCGGATACCCGTACTTGGCCGAGTACTTCTTGATGAAGTCGAAGATCTCCTGCTGACGCTTCGTGAGGTCCAGGTCCACCATCGATAGGTCTCCTCTAGCCGCCGGTTCGAGCCGTCAAAACGAACATGTGTTCGGGAAGATAGCGGGGGTCGTGGACGGAAACAAGCGTTCCGTCCGCCGCCCCCGTCCCCCCGCCTATACTGGCCGCCCCCAGCGCCTGTGGCGGAATTGGTAGACGCGCAAGGTTGAGGGCCTTGTCGGCCGTAAGGCCGGTGGGTGTTCGAGTCACCCCAGGCGCATGCTTCGCCGTGTCGCGACGGATTCGCGACGATGGCGGCCAGACCCGTCACATGCCCGCGGCTACCGTCGGCGCGATGACCTTCGAGCTCGAGCGCCTGGCCTACGAGACGGCGCAGCGGGCGCTGGACAAGCAGGAGCGGCTGCTGGACGACCTGCGGTCCCGCGCCGGGGTGCTCGTCGCCGTCTCCTCGCTGGCGACCTCCTTCCTCGGCCAGTCGGCGTTCCGGCGACCCCCTCTCGCGCTCGCCGGCCTGGCGCTCGGCGCGTTCGTCATCACGTTGGCGGGCAGCCTGTACGTGCTTGCGCCGCGAGACAGCCTGGTGTTCTCCCAGTCGGGCCCGGTGGTTTACGAGACGCTCTTCGGGTACCGCGACGAGCCTTCCGAGATTTACGTCCGGCTGGCGTACGAGCTCGACGACTACAGGTCCGCCAACCACGTCGAGGTCCGGCAGGTCGGACGCGTCTACCGCTGGACGGCCGCAGCTCTGCTGGTTCAGATCTTGGCTATGACGGCCCTGGTCACCGGTACGATCGCGTGATCGTGGCCACCGGATCACCGCACGCCGACCGTCCTCCCCCGCGCCCACCGCGGATGCCGCTCAGCGCCGCGGTGTCGGAACTCGGTGGGCCTTACAAGCCGCGCAGGCCGCGGCGCGGCCTGCGCTACCTGATCCGGGTGATCGTCAGGCGGTAGGCCGCGTCGAGCGGGGCGCCTGAGGCGATGTACGGGTTGACGAGGACCGTTCGCCCGCTGCGGTTGTTGTTGCGGAAGGTGAAGCTCTCGGCGCGCTGGCCGCTGCGCTCGGAGTGACGCAGGCGTCCGCGCGTGCCCGCGACGGACCGCACCGCGCCGCTGTACAGGTCGAGGTCCGGGTCGCCGGCGCTGACCGTCATGCGGAAGCTCGTCGTGCTGCGCGGCGCGAGGACGACGCGGTAGACGTCGGCCGGGTCCTCGAAGCGGTCCAGGGTCGCGACGAGCGACTTCGAGCGGTCGGCGCGGCCGAAGATCGGCGGGTCGGCCTTGGGGAAGCGCCGGCCGTTGACCCATTCGGCGTCGTCGTTGGGCTCCAGCGGGTCGGTTGGCGGGACGCGGTTGGCCAGCGCGTCGCGCAGGTTCACGCGGCCGTAGCCGAAGCGCTGGTCCCAGCCGCGCCGTCCGAGGTCGTCGGCCGACTCCTGCAGCACGGACTGGACCTGCCCGGCCGAGAGCTCGGGCCGCACGGCGCGCAGCCACGTGGCCACCGCCGCCACGATCGGCGAGGAGAAGCTGGTGCCGTCGAGGTTCGTGTACCCGTCCTTCGTCCCGTCGGTGTCGAACTGCACCGGGACCGGCAGCAGGACCGTGTCGCCCGGCGCCGACACGTCGATCGCGCCGTTCTCGTTGGAGAAGTCCGCGGACGTGTTGTCCTGCTTGAGCGCCGCGGCCGTGATGACGTGCGGGTCGGTGGCCGGGCGCGAGAGCGGGTTGCCCTCGTTGAACTCGTTGCCCGCGGCCGCCACCAGGGCGATGCCCGCGCCGAACGCGCGCTGCGTGGCGACCAGGTGGGCGAAGCACGAGGCGGTCGGGAACCCGTAGCTCATGTTGATGACCGACACGTGCGCGGCGGTCGCCCGGTTCACGCTGCCCGTGATCGTGCTGCAGGCCACGCCCGCGTAGCTGGGCGCGAAGATGCGCATCCCCGGCCAGATGCCGACTATGCCCACGCCGTTGGCGGGGGCGCCGGCCGCGCCGGCCACCGCGGTCCCGTGCTCGTCCGGGGGGGTCCGGGTGCCGGTCTGGACCATCCCCTGCATGTCGGGATGGTTGGGGTCCCACTCCTCCTCGATGATCCCGAGCACGGGGCTCTGCGCCGTGACGGGCGGCGGGGTCAGGTTGAGGTCGACCACCGACGGCAGCCACCACTGCTGCGGGGTCAGGGGGTCGGAGGGCATCCCCTCCTTGGTGGCCAGCGCGTCGGGCTCGGCCATGGCCAGACGGCCCGCCAGCTGCAGCGCGCCCGCGAGCTCGCGAGCGCGGCGCTTGGACACGACGTAGATCCCGGCGCTGGGCACGACCGGGCGGGCGCCGTAGCGGGCGGCGATGCGGGCGGTGGCGGCACCGGGCCGGCCGCCGACGATCCACGTGCCCGGCGCCTGGCGCACGCTCGCGGCGCGCGCGTCGCCCGGCAGCTGGAGAGGAGCGGGCGCGGCGGCGGTGGTGGGCGCCTTCGGACCGGGTGCGGCGCCGGCGGCCGGGGCGAGGAGCGCCACCAGGGCGACGGCGAGGGCGAGGGCGCGGACGGACACGAACGCCCTTTCTATCACCCCGGTCACATGCATGTGCGCGACCGGTAGCGTTGCGCGCCGTGCCGAGCGTGGTGGTGACCGGAGCGTCGAGCGGGATCGGGGAGGCGACCGCCCGCGCCCTGGCCGAGCGCGGCTTCGACGTCCTGGCCGGCGTGCGCCAGGACGCCGACGCCGAGCGGGTGTCCGCCCTGCACGAGCGCATCCGGCCCGTCCGCGTCGACGTGTCCGACCGGGCCAGCGTCGAGGCCCTGCCCGGAGCCGTCGGCGACGCCCCCCTGGCCGGCCTGATCAACAACGCCGGCATCTCGGTCAGCGGGCCGCTGGAGTTCGTCCCGATTGACGAGTGGCGCCGCCAGCTCGAGGTCAACGTCGTCGGACAGGTCGCCGTCACCCAGGCGCTCCTCCCAGCCCTGCGCGGCGCCCACGGGCGCATCGTCTTCATCGGCTCGGTGGGCGGCAAGGTCGCCGCCCCTCTCCTGGGCCCCTACAACGCGTCGAAGTTCGCGCTGGAGGGGATCGCCGACAGCCTGCGCCGCGAGCTGGCCCCGCTGAAGGTCGGCGTCTCGATCGTCGAGCCCGGCGCCGTGGCCACCCGCATCTGGGAGAAGGGCACCGCCGCGGCCGACGAGACGCTGGCCAACGCGCCGCCGGAGGCCGAGCAGATCTACGGCCCGACCATCGCCGCGATCCGCAGGCAGGTCGAGCGCGCGGTGCGCGAGGCCATCCCGCCGGAGGAGGTCGCCAAGGCCGTGGTGCACGCCGTCACCGCGGAGAAGCCGCGCGCCCGCTATCCCGTGGGCAGCGACGCCAAGCAGCGGATCCGCGCCTCCGGGCTGCTCCCCGACCGCGCCTTCGACGCCCTGATGGCGCGGATGATGCGGGCCTAGGCCGCGAGGACGCGCGGGCGCCCGCGGGACTCGTACTCGCGCGCCGCGCCCTGGAGCACCTCGAGCATGGCCTCGACCGCCGGTGAGCGGTACGCGCCCGCCGCCGTGGCCGCCCACACGTGGCGGATCGGCGCGCGCTTGCCCAGCGGGCGAACCACGATGTCGTCGCGCAGGTTCGCCATCGCCAGCTCGGCGATCAGCGACACCGCGACGCCCGCGGCCACCAGCCCCTGGACGACGTTGTAGTCGTTGGTCTCGAAGCCGACCCGCGGCGTGAAGCCGGCCGACTGGCAGGCCGCGATGTGCATCTGCCCGCACGAGTTGGTGCAGTCGCTCTGGACCCACAGGTCCTCGGACAGGTCCTCGAGCTTGACGCTGCGCCGGCGGGCCAACGGGTGGTCGGGCGGCAGCGCCAGGTGCATCGGATCGTCGATGAGGTGGACGAGGTCGACGTCGGCCTCGTCGATGCCCGGCTGCGCCGCGTTGAGACCGGCGTACTCGTAGACCAGCGCGACGTCGAGGTCGCCGGCCTTGAGCTGCGGGACGGCGTCCTCGGGCTCGGCCTCCACGAGCGAGAGCTCGACGGCGGGATGGCGGCGGGAGAACTCCGCGATGGCCAGCGGCAGCAGCGTCGCGCCGGCGCTGGGGAAGGAGGCGAGCCGCAGCCGCCCGCCCTTCAGGCCCGCCAGGGCCTCCAGCTCGGACTCGGCGGCGGCCAGGCGGGCCAGGATCCCCTCGGCGTGCTCCACCAGCGTGCGCCCGGCGTCGGTGAGCCGGACGCCGCGGGCGTTTCGCTCCACCAGGACGGAGCCTGTCTCGCGCTCCAGTGCCGCGATCTGCTGGGAGATCGCCGACTGGGTGTAACCGAGCTCCTCGCCGGCGGCGGAGAAAGAGCCCTGCTGCGCGACCTCGCGCAGGACGCGCAGGCGGCGGACGTCGAGCATCAGTTGAGCTTATACCAGACCCATGGGAATGTCATTTGCTCTTATCTCACGGCGGTGGCATCGTGAGCGTCGTTGCATCAGAGTCCAACGCGAGGAGCCGACATGCAGACCGCCATCACAGTCCGACGCGCCGATCACAGGGATGCGGCTGTCCTGCGCTCCCTCGCCCAGCTCGACAGCGCCGAGCCGCCCGCCGAGCCCGTCCTGATCGCCGAGGCCGGCGGCGTCGCGCGCGCCGCGCTCTCGCTGGTGGACGGGTCCAGCGTCGCCGACCCCTTCCACCCCACCGCCGACCTTGTCGAGCTCCTTCGCGTCCACGCGGCGCAGCTCGCCGAGACGGGCCGGGAGAACCGGCTCGCGCACGTGGCGCAGGCCCTCTCCCCTCGGGCACTGCTGCGTGCCTTCTAGACGAGCGCCCCCGCCGCTCTCGCGGGTGGCGGGGGCCCTCGCCGTCATCTATCTCGTCTGGGGCTCCACCTACCTGGCCATCCGCGTGATGGTCGAGACCGTCCCTCCCCTCCTGGGCGCCGGCGTGCGATTCCTGCTCGCCGGCGCCCTGATGTACGCCTGGGTGCGCTGGCGCCGGGCGCCCCGCGCGCGCGTCACGCGCGCGGAGTTGCTGGGCTGCGCGCTGGTCGGCGTGCTGCTGATGTTCGGCGGCAACGGGCTGGTCACGGTGGCCGAGCGCGACGTGCCGTCCGGGCTGGCCGCGCTGCTGATCGCCTCCGAGCCGCTGTGGATCATCATCCTGCGGGCGCTGTGGCGCGAGCGCCCGGGGCGGCTCTCCGCGCTCGGCGTGCTGGCGGGATTCGCCGGCGTGGCGCTCCTTCTCTCCCCCGGCCAGCGCCCGGCGGGGACCAGCCTGGCCGCGTGCCTGCTCGTCGTCTTCGCGGCGATGTGCTGGGCGTCGGGCTCCTTCGCGGGCAGCCGGCTGCGCCTGCCCGCGGACCCGCTGCACGCCACGGCGCTCCAGATGCTGCTGGGCGGCGGCGCGATGGCGGCGGTCGCGGTGGTGGCCGGCGAGCCGTGGGACCTGCACCCCGGCGCGATCTCCGGCGACTCTTGGCTGGCGTTCGCCTACCTGGTCGTCGTGGGGTCGATCGTCGCCTTCACCGCCTACGCGTGGCTGCTGCGCAACGTGCCCATCTCGACGGTCTCCACCTACGCCTACGTCAACCCCGTCATCGCGGTGTTCCTGGGCTGGGCGATCCTGTCGGAGCCGGTGAGCACGATCACCGTGGCCGCGACCGCGATCATCGTGGCCTCGGTCGCCCTGACCATGCGCCAGGAGGGGACGGGGCGGGAGACCGAGCCCGCCGCGTAGAGTCGCGGGCGATGGCAGAGGACTTCCGCTGGCAGGACGGCGACCGCGTGATCCGGTTCGGCCGCGGCGCGCTGGCCGATGCGCCCGACCTGCTCGGCGAGGGCTACACCCTGCTGACCACTGAGCGCGCGCTGGCCGCGGCGCCGGCGCTGGGCGAGGCCGCCGCCGCGGTCCACCACGTGGCGCCGGGGCGGGTGGACGAGGTGGCCGAGGCGCTGCGCGGGAAGGTCGGGGGAGAGCTGCTGGTCGGGCTGGGCGGTGGGCGCGTGGTCGACGTGGCCAAGGCGCTGGCCGCCGCGGCGGGGCCGCCCGTGCGCGCGGCCGCGGTCCCCACCACGCTCAGCGCGGCGGAGATGACGACGCTGCACCGCCACGCCGCCGGCGTCGATGCCGCCACGCCGCGCGTGCGGGCGGCGATCGTCCTCAACGACCCGGCCCTGTCGGCGTCCCAGCCGGCGGTCGAGCTCGTCGCGTCGGTGGCCAATGCGCTGGCCCACGCGGTCGAGGCGCCGGCCACGGTCCTGGCCCACCCCGTGGCCACGCTGGCCGCTCTGGACGGCGCCCGCCGGTTGGTGGCCGGGGTCGAGGCGGGGGAAGAGCCGGACCGCGACGAGCTGGCGCTCGGAGCGCTGCTGGCCGGCTACGCGAGCGACTCGGCCCTGTACGGGCTCAGCCACGTCATGTCGCAGACCCTCGTGCGGATCGGCGGCGCCGCGCACGGGCCGGCCAACGCCGCCGTCCTACCGGTCGCGATGGCCGCGCTGGAGGAGCGCCTGCCCGAGCGCATGCTCCCGGTGCGCGAGGCGATCGGCGACGCGCCGGAGCGCCTGCGCGACCGGGCCGGGATCGCGGGGATCCGCGACCTCGGCGTCGACCGGGCCGCGCTGGCCGCGTGCGCGGACGCCGCGGCCGAGCGGGCGGAGTTGCATCTCACGCCGCCTCCGGCGTCGCGCGACGAGCTGCTCGCCCTCTACGAGGCCGCGTGGTGAGCCTGACCGCGGCGCCGGAGCTCTACGAAGCCGCCTGGTGAGCCGCGGCTGGGGGCCGGTGGCCGTTGGGCCGCGCCCCGTCGTCCAGCGCCTCGAGCAGCGCGCGGACCACGGCCGGGTCGAACTGCGTCCCCGCCCCCTCGCGCAGCTCGCGCGCGGCGGCGTCGTGCGTCATCGCCTGGCGATAGGGCCGGTCGGACGTCATGGCGTGGTAGGCGTCGCAGACCAGCGTGATCCGGCTGGGCAGCGGGATGCGCTCGCCCTCCAGCCGGTCCGGGTAACCGCCGCCGTCCCAGCGCTCGTGCTCGTGGCGCACGCCGCGCGCCACCCGGTCCAGGCCCGGAACCTGGCGCAGGATGCGCTCGCCGATCAGCGGATGCTCGCGGACCACCTGCCACTCGTGCTCGTCCAGGCGCCCCGGCTTGCGCAGGATGGCGTCGGGCATCCCTATCTTGCCCACGTCGTGCAGCAGCGCGACGGCCTCGACCTCGGCCAGCGCCGTGTCGGCCAGCCCCAGTCGCTCGGCCACGCGGCGCGCCAGCGCCACGGTCTCCTCGCCGTGACCGCCCGTGTAGCCGTCGCGAGCGTCGAGCGCCGCGCCCAGGGCCACGAGGCTGGCGCGGTACTGCGCGGCCAGGTCGCGCTCGGTGCGGTGGGCGACGTCGGCCAGGCGGACGTTCTCGTCGTCCATGGTGCGCGAGCGCACGTGGCGCACGATCAGAGTGACCAACAGGACCGCGACGACCCCTGCCGGCATCGACCCGCGGAAGACGATCACGGACGCCAGGAGCCCGCCGAGCAGCAGGTTGCCCACGACGACCGGGACGAGGTCGCGGGCGTGCATGGCGTCGGGCAGCTCCACGGCGCGGTAGCGCGCCCGCAGCAGGGCGCCGCCCGCGCCCAGGACCGCGGCCAGCGGGTAGAGCACCTCCCACCCGGCGCCGGGGATGCCGGTCTGCCCGTGCAGCGCCAGCGTGGACGACACGCCGACGCCGGCCGAGACGCCCACGCCGGCGGCCACGAGCCAGAGGTCCGGACGCGCCCGCGGGCGCGTGCGCGTGACGACGATGAGGACGCAGGCCATCCCCACCACGGCGAGCACGGCGGTCCCGTACGGCGACGGACCCGCGAAGTCGTGGCGGTGGGCGTGGTCGGTGAGGACCGGGAGCACGAACGCGATCGCGAAGCCCGACAGGGTGACCACCATGTCGGCGAGGTCGAGCAGCTCGCGGCGCGACGGCGGCCAGGCGATCGCGCCGAGCAGCAGGATCGCGAGGCCGTAGCCCAGGCCGCGCGGGGCGCCGAGGTAGGGCGCCCAGCCCAGGACCGTCCCGGCCGCGAACAGCGACCAGCCCAGGCGCTCGCGGCCGCGCGCCCGGCGGGCGGCGGCCAACAGCGCGACGAGAAGCATTGCGACGGTGGCCACGGTGATCCCGGCCCGCACGGTGTCCGCGTGGCCCGTGAGCGGGCCGAGCACCCAGGCGCCGCTCACGGCGGCGGCCAGCGCCGCGGTCACGGCCAGCCCGCCGCGCAGGCGCCATCCGGCGGTGGCGGCGCGCCCGGCGGCCGGGCCGGACTGCAGGCCGGCGAAGACGTCGGTCTCGGCGCTGCGCGGCGCCGTGGGGATCGCGTAGTCCCGCGACGCGCGACGTGCGTCGAACGTGCGCTCGGCCTTGATGCGCAGCAGCTCGCCGTCCGCGGTCTCCAGCAGCGCGCCCACGCTCTCGCCGTCGCCGGGGAAGGTGGCGCCGCCCACGCTGGCGCTCAACCCGCGCAGCCGGGGGTCGTCGGCGGCGGTGCGCTCGACCGCGGCGACGATGCGCGCGGCCACGCGGCGGGCCTCCTGCTCCTCGGTGGCGGGCAGCAGCACGGCGAACTCGTCGCCCCCGTGGCGCGCCACGAAGTCCTCGCCGCGCACCGCGACGCCGATGGCCAGTGCCACGCGGCGCAGCAGGTCGTCGCCCGCCGCGTGCCCGGCCACGTCGTTGACGCGCTTGAACCCGTCGAGGTCCAGATACAGGAGGCTGAAGGCCTGGCCGTGGCGGCGGGCGCGCGCCAGCTCGGCGCCGGCGCGCATCTCGAAGCCGCGGCGGTTGGCCACGCCGGTGAGCGGGTCCTGCAGCGCGAGGGCGTGCGCCTGGTCGGCGGCGCGGCGCACGCGCTCGCGCTGGTGCTGGAGCACGAGCGCCAGGGCGGTGGCCATCGAGGTGACCAGCACCCACTCGAACAGCCGGTCGGTCAGCGACGTGCCGCGGTCGTAGACCAGCGGCAGGCCGGCACACACCGCCACCGTGCCCGCCGCGAAGAGCGTCTGGCGCCGCGAGGCGAAGTAGGCGGCCAGCGTGGCCACGTAGAGGTAGAACAGCGCGAACGGGCTGCCCACGCCGCCCGTGTTCCAGCAGGCCAGCGCGGTGAGCAGCGCGCCGGTGACCACCGGGAAGGCGACCCAGCGCCGCGACATCCGCCGCCAGGGCAGGGTGAGCGAGGCCACCGCGACGGTGGCGGCGAACACCATGCCCACCACGACCATCGGACCGGACTGGATGCGGCCGGGCTCGAAGATCCACAGGACGCCGCAGCCCACGATGCCGCCGGCCGCGGCCAGCGCCGTGATCCTCCCCAGGAGCGTCAGATCGTCCGGGACGACGTGGGGTGAGACCTTGGTGGCGTCGGAGTCGGGCACGGGTGGGCGACCGGGAAGAGCCCTGCGACCCCCATCGGCATCCCGGCCGCCGGGCTTGAGGGGGTCGGCCGCGCCGCCGGGCTAGCCTGCCGCGTCGATGCTCGACGTCCTGCTGGAGACCGTCGCCCTCGCCGAGGGGCACTGCGACTACGCCGAGGCCCGGCGCGTGGACCGGGCCGCCGAGCACGTGGTGACGCGCAACGGCGAGGTGGAGACCGTCGACGTCCACGAGTCCGACGGCATCGGCGTGCGCGTGCGCCGCGGCGGCGCCTGGGGCTTCGCCTCGGCGCGAGAGCCCACCGCGGCCGGCGCCGAGGCCGCCCTGCGCCGCGCGCTGGAGGTGGCCGACGCCCTGCCGGCCGCGCCCGCCGCCCCCCTGGCGCCGGTGGACCCCGCGCGCGGCCACTGGGAGGGGCCCTGCGAGACCGACCCGTTCGCGGTGCCGCTGGAGCGCAAGGTGGCGCTGCTGCTGGACGCGGGCGAGGCGATGCGCGGCGACCGCCGGATCGCGGTCGTCCAGGCCAGCTGCTTGGCCATGCGCACGACCCGGGCGCTCGCGTCTACCGACGGCGCGGCGTGCACCCAGACGCTCACGGAATGCGGCGCGGGGATCGGCGCCACCGCGGTGGGCGGCGGCGAGGTGCAGACGCGCTCGTTCCCGGGCAACCACGAGGGCGGCTCGGCCGCGGCCGGCTGGGAGCATGTGGAGGGCCTGGACCTGGCCGGCCAGGCGCCGCGGGTGGCGCAGGAGGCCGTGGAGCTGCTGATGGCCCCCGAGTGCCCGAGCGGGATGCGGACGATCGTCCTCCACGGCGAGCAGCTGGCCCTCCAGCTGCACGAGTCGATCGGCCACGCGCTGGAGCTGGACCGGATGCTCGGCGGAGAGGCGTCCTACGCCGGCACGAGCTGGGTGTCGCCGGCCGACCTGGGCCGCCTGACCTACGGGTCCGAGCTGCTCAACGTCACCGCCGACGCCACCCGCCCCGGCGGGCTCGGGACGTTCGGCTGGGACGACGAGGGCGTGCCGGGCCAGTCGTACCCGTTGGTCGCCGAGGGGCGCCTGGTCGGCGTGCTGTCCTCGCGGGAGTCGGCGGCGGCGATCGGGCTGGACGCCTCGGGCGGGTGCGCGCGCGCCGACGGCCACACGCGCCAGCCGATCGTCCGGATGACCAACGTCTCCATCGAGCCCGGCGACGCCGGGTCGCTGGACGACCTGGTCGCCGACACCGGCGACGGCCTGTACCTGGAGACCAACCGCTCGTGGTCCATCGACGACCGGCGCCTGCACTTCCAGTTCGGCGTCGAGCTGGCGCGCGAGATCCGCGACGGCCGGCTGGGTCGCGTGCTGCGCAACGCCTCCTACTCCGGCCTGACCCCGGAGTTCTGGGGCTCGCTGGATGCCGTCGGCGGCCCCGGGGACTGGCGGATGTGGGGCGTGCTGAACTGCGGCAAGGGCGAGCCCGGGCAGATCATGCACGTCTCGCACGGCACCTCCCCCGCGCGCTTTCGCGACGTGCAGGTCGGGGCCGCATGAGCGGCGTCGCCGAGCTCGCCGAGCGCGCGCTGGGCCACGCCCGGGGCGGCGAGGCCCTGGTCACGGTCAGCCACGAGCGCTCCCTGACCACCCGCTTCGCGGCCTCGCGCCCCACCCAGGCCACGGCCGTGGACGACGTGTCCGTGGAGTTCGCCGCGGTGCGCGACGGGCGAGTGGCCACGGCGACCGCGCGCGGGACGGACGACGACGCGCTGCGCGACGCCGCCGGGCGGGCGGCCGAGGCGGCGGCCGCCGCCGCCCGGGGTGGGCCCGGCGACTACCCGGGCCTGCCCCGGCCCGGCGCTCCCCCCTCCCCCCACGACGGCTGGGACCACGAGACGGCGCGGCTGGACCCGGGCGTCGCCGGGACGGCCCTGCGCCGCGCCTTCGACGTCGCCGCCGAGCACGGCCTGGAGGCGTACGGGATGTGGACGGGCGGCGAGGTGCGCACCGCGATCGCCGGCACGACCGGGATGCACGTCCTCGGCGCGGTGACCGACGCCCATCTCAAGGTCATCTGCCGCGACACGACGGGCGCGCGCAGCGGCTACGCGGCGGGCACGTCGCGCGCGGCGGGCAACCTCGACGCCGGGGCCATCGCCGGGGCGGCCGCGCGCCGCGCCGCGCCCGGCGAGCGCGCCGCCCTGCCGCCCGGCGAGTACCCGGTGGTGCTGGACGCCGACGCCGTCGGGCTGCTCCTGGAGTTCCTCGGCGGGCTGGCCTTCAACGGGCTCGCGCATGCCGAGGGCCGCGGCGCGCTGGCCGGCCGATTGGGGATGCGGGTGGCGGCCCCCCGCATCAATCTCTCCGACTCCCCGTTCTACCCCTCCGCCCTCCCTCGCGGCTTCGATGCCGAGGGCGTGTCCAAGCGCCCGCTGCCCTTGATTCAGGATGGCGTGGCCCACCGGGTGGTCCACGACACGCGCTCGGCCGTGGTGGCCGGCCGGGGCGCGCGCACGACGGGCCACGCGCTGGCGCCGGGCGGTACGCCGGAGGGCCCCGTGCCCGCGAACCTCGTGCTGGTGGGCGGCGGCGCGCGCGACGTCGACGAGCTGGCCGCCCCCATCGAGCGCGGGATCTACGTGACGCGCCTGTGGTACGTCAACGCCGTCCATCCCCAGCGCACGCTGCTCACGGGGATGACCCGCGACGGCACGTTCCTGATCGAGGACGGGCGGATCTCACGGCCGGTCCGCGACGTGCGCTTCACCGACGAGGTGCTGCGGATCCTGGAGGCGACGGAGGAGCTCGCCGCGCGGCCGCGGCTCGT
Organism: Solirubrobacteraceae bacterium; assembly: GCA_033856025.1. Taxonomy (GTDB): domain Bacteria; phylum Actinomycetota; class Thermoleophilia; order Solirubrobacterales; family Solirubrobacteraceae; genus AC-38. The sequence goes on from JAWVFQ010000004.1 coordinate 211,144, forward strand.
CTCCGAGGCCGAGCACTACGGCCGGCGCTACGCCACCGGCGCCGTCTGCCCCGCGCTGCGCGCGCGCGGGTTCAGGGTGACCGGCGCCACGCCGGCCTGATCCGCGGGCAGCGGCCACGCCTCCTCCACCGACACCGGGCGCCCCACGTGGTAGCCCTGGGCGAAGTCGACGCCGTACTCGCGCAGGAAGTCGACGATCGCCTCGTCCTCCACGAACTCGGCGATCGTGCGCATGCCCAGGCCCTGCGCCACCTGCACCATCGCGCGGACCATGAGCTGGTCGGTTGGGCTGTGGGGCAGGTTGCGGATGAAGTCGCCGTCGATCTTGAGGTAGTGCAGCGGCAGGTGCTTGAGGTAGTAGTAGGAGCCGAAGCCGGTGCCGAAGTCGTCCAGCGCGAACCGGCATCCGATCCGCGTCAGGGTCTCGGCGAAGCGGCGCGCGTCCTCCATGTTGCTGATCAGGGCGGTCTCGGTGATCTCGAAGACCAGGTGGTCCGGGTCGACGTCCGTGGCGGCCAGCTCGCGCTGGATGAGGGCCGGCAGCTCGGGGTCGTCGACGGAGCGCCCGGACAGGTTGACCTCGAGGCGCAGGCGCCGCCCGGCGCGCAGCTGCTCGTCCATCAGCGCGATGGCGTTGCGCACGACCCAGCGGTCGAGCGACTGGACCATGCCGAAGCGCTCGGCCGTCCCCAGGAAGGCGCCGGGCGCGATCACGTCGCCGTCCTCGCTGATCATCCGCACCAGCAGCTCGTGCTGGGCGATCTCGTTCGTGCGCAGGTCGAGTATGGGCTGCGCGTAGAGGACGAAGCGCTCCTCCTCCAGCGCGGCGCGGATGCGCTCGATCCAGGACACCTGGGCGCGCTGGCGGGCCTCCTCGCCGGTGCTCGCCGTGTAGGCGACGACGCGGTCGCGGCCGGAGTCCTTGGCCTCGTACATGGCCAGGTCGGCGGCGGCCAGGACCTCGCCGGCGGTCTGCCGGACCGCGTCGAAGACGGCGACGCCGATGCTGGCGGTGACCTGGACGGAGCGCCCGGCCACGGGGACGGCGAGCTCGCGAATCGCCTGGAGCAGGTGCCCGGCCAGCCGCTGGGCCTCGTTCTGGCTGGTCCGGGGCAGCAGCAGCGCGAACTCGTCACCGCCCAGCCGCGCGACCACGTCAGTGTCGCGCAGCCGGCGGTCGAGCATCGTGGACACCCCGATGACGACCTGGTCGCCGCCGGCGTGCCCGAGCGTGTCGTTGATGTACTTGAAGTTGTCCACATCGAGCATGAGCACTGCCCCGGCCTCCTGGAAGCGCACCGCCCGGGCCAGCTCGCGCTCCAGCTCCTCCTCGAACCGGCGGCGGTTGAACAGCCCGGTGAGGGCGTCGTGGTCGGCCAGGTGCTGGAGGCGGTCCTCGAAGCGACGGCGCTCGGTGGCGTCGTGGAAGCTCCACACGCGCCCGACGGAGCGACCCTCCACCCGCTGGGGTCGCGAGTAGCGCTCGAACACGCGCCCATCGCTGAACTCGACGACGTCGAAGCTCTCCGCCGCGGGGTCGCCGTAGAGCTCGCGCACCTTGGCCAGGAACGCCGGCTGGTCGGCGACCTGCGACACGGCGTAGCCGAGCACGGCGTCGTCGTCGCCCGCCGCGATCAGCTCGTCGGGGATCCGCCACATGCGCGCGAACTCGTCGTTGGAGCTGACGATGCGGCCCTCGGGGTCGACCACGAGGATCCCGTCGGCGGTGGACTGGAGGGTGGCCTCCAACAGCGAGAGCGATTCGTTGAGCTGGCTGCGCGACTGCTCGTTCAGGCGCCACGCCACGACCGCGGTGATGCCGGCGGCCAGCACGAACGCGCCGTGGATGAACGCCCAGCGCCACGGGTGCTGCGTCGCGCTGGCGTGGCCGTAGACGGCCCCGGGGTCCAGCGTCCCCATCACGCCGTGGTGCAGGACGACGAACACGACGGCCAACAGGAAGGGCAGCCAGTCCTCGTAGAGCGTGAGCGCCACGATGGCCACGAAGAAGTAGAAGTGCGCCTCGGTGACGCCGCCCGAGATGTGGACGGCCAGCGAGGCGGCGGTCATGAAGCCCAGCGAGACGAGCGCGCTGCGCCAGCGCCGGCTCTTGCCGTGCGCGCCGAGCACCGCCGCGCCGGCCACTCCGGCCACGTGCAGCGCTGTGTGCCCGAGGCCGTAGCCGCGGGTCAGCCCGTACAGGCCCAGGCCGGCGGCCTGGATCCACAGCAGCCACAGCAGGGCGCGGTGGCGGCGCTCCCACTCCGCGTCGGGCAGCGTCTGCCCGCGCGGCAGCAGCTCGCGCGCGCGGCGCGTGACCGTGTCCACCCATCCCGACCTGGGCCACCGCGAGATATGGGAATCCCGTGCGGCGATTCCCCAGTCTTCGGCAGGTTTTGCCTAGATCTTGAGGAGAACGATCGTGTTCAGCGCGAACGCGATCGCCACCACTACGGTCCAGATGTTCAGGTTGCGCTCGACGAGGGAGCCGCCGCCGAGCGGCCCCGCGCCCGTGCCCACGCCGAAGGCGCCGGAGAGCCCCGAGTCCTTCCCCGAGTGCATGAGCACGAGGAAGATCAGGACAACCGAGAGCGCGACCTGGACGACGCCGAGAACGACCTGCATGGGCGGGGAGGCTAGCGAACGCGTAGTTTTACGTTGTGGGCGCGGGCCCGCGCGATCAGGCTGCCCGCGATGCCCTCACAGCACGGCACGGGAGCGCAGGGCCTCGAGGTCGACCACCGTGATGCGCCGGCGGCGCGTCTGGATCCAGCCAAGGGAGCGCATCTGGTGGAGGGCCTTGCCCACCGCCTCGCGCGAGGAGCCGGTCCATCCGGCCAGCTCGTCCTGGGACAGCGGCAGGGTGATCTCGAGGCCATCCGCGCCCGCCTCGCCGTGCTCGGCGGCCAGCTCGACGAGCCTGGCCGCCACGCGGCCCACGGTGTCGCGACCCGCGAAGTCCACGCGCTTGCGGTCGGCGTCGCGCAGCCGGCGCGACAGCATCGCGAGCAGGTCCAGCGCGACCCGGGGGTGGGCCTCCAGGAAGGCGCGGAAGTCCGACGCGGCGAGCACCAGCGCCTCGACGGGCTCCAGCGCGGTCACGGTGGCCGAGCGCGGCTCGCCGTCGATCGCCGACTGCTCGCCGAGCAGCTCGCCCGGTCCGCGGAACGCCAGGACCACCTCCCGGCCGTCCCCCGTCACGGTGGAGATCTTGACCCGACCCGAGCGCACGACCACCACGCGGTCGGACCCGTCGTGCTGGTGGAACAGCGTCGCGCCGCGCTCGAACTCCCGCCCCGCGGCCCGGCCGGCGAGCGCCTCGCGCTCCGCCGCGGTGAGCGCGTCGAGAAACGCCGTCGGCTGCGCTGGCATCGCGCCTGCGACCCTACTAACGTCGAGGACCGGGAGGAACGGGACCCATGAGCACCGCGACCGAGTTCGTCTATCCCACGCCCAGCGCGGAGGAGGCCAGGCTGTTCCAGGACCCCACACGGGCCCGGTACCCGGACGCCACCGGGCAGGTGGAGCGCGACGGCGTGCGCGTGTTCTGGGAGCGCTACGGCGAGGGCGAGCGGACGATCCTGCTGTTCCCGGCGTGGGCGCTGAGCACGTCGCGGCTGTGGCAGAACCAGATCGCCTTCCTGGCCCGGCGCAACCGGGTGATCACGTTCGACCCGGTGGGCAACGGCGGCTCCGACCGGCCCGACGACCCGTTCGCCTACTCCCCCCTGCACCAGCGCGACGACGCGCTGGCCATCCTGGACGCGAACGGCGTCGAGCGCGCGTGCACGGTCTCGCTCTCCGCCGGGACCGTCCCCAACCTGGCGCTGTGCGCCGAGCAGCCGGAGCGGGTGGAGAAGGCGGTGTTCATGGGCGCGCTCTACCCGGTGGCCGAGCCGTTCCCCGGCTGGAGCCGGGTGGACGTGACCGAGGAGCGCGGCTCCTACGAGGGCTGGCACCGCTACAACGTCAACGCGATCCAGGAGGACCTGGCCGGCTTCGGGGCGTGGTGGGCCCAGATGTGCATGCCCGAGCCGTTCTCGTCGGTCGGCGTGGACTTCGGCGTGGGCCGCGCACTGATGTCCACTCCAGACGCGGTCTGCCACACCCTCGCGCTGCCCGAGGGCATGGCCACGATGGAGGACTTCCTGCGCGCGTCGGCGCCCCTGCTCCAGCAGTGGGCGCGCCAGATCGAGTGCGAGACGCTGGTGGTCAACGGCGCCCGCGACGCGATCACCCCGCCCGAGTGGGGCGAGGCGCTGGCCGAGGAGCTCGGGACGCGCCTGGTCACCCTGGAGCGCGCGGGTCACGTCCCGCAGTCGCGCTGGCCCGCCGAGGTCAACCTCCTGCTGCGCGAGTTCGTGGAGGGCACGCCGGCGCGGCCCGCCCGCACGGCGCACGCCCCCAACGGACATCCGCGCGCGCTGTACGTGTGCTCGCCGATCGGCCTGGGGCACGCGCGGCGCGACCTGGCCATCGCGCGCGAGCTGCGCACCCTGGTCCCGGGCCTCGACGTGCAGTGGCTGACCCAGGACCCGGTGACCCGGATGCTGCGCGACGAGGGCGAGTCGGTGCATCCCGCGGGCCAGCACCTGGCCAACGAGTCCGCCCATCTGGAGTCGGAGTCCTTTGGGCACGACCTGCACTGCTTCGGGAGCTTCCGGCGCATGAGCGAGGTCCTGGCCTCGAACTTCATGGTCTTCCACGAGCTGATGGAGTCCGAGCGCTTCGACCTCGTGATCGCCGACGAGGGCTGGGACGTCGACTTCTTCCTGCACGAGCACCCCGAGCTCAAGCGGGCGCCGTACGCCTGGCTCACCGACTTCGTCGGGATGATGCCGATGGAGGACGGCGGCGAGCGCGAGGCCCACCTGGCCGCCGACCACAACGGCCAGATGGTCGACCACATCGCGCGCCATCCGGGAGTGCGCGACCGCGCGCTGTTCGTGGGCCATCCCGACGACGTGGTCACGACGCCGCTGGGGCCGGGGCTCCCGGGGACGCGCGACTGGACGCAGGAGCACTTCGACTTCTCCGGCTACGTGACGGGGTTCGACCCGCTCGACCGCGAGGCGGCCCGGGCGGCGCTGGGGTACGGCGAGACCGAGAAGGTGTGCGTCGTGACCGTCGGCGGGTCGGGCGTGGGCGCGGACCTGCTGCGGCGCGTCATCGCGGCGCACCCGGAGGCGCGCGCGGCGGTGCCGGGCCTGCGCACGATCGTCGTGGCGGGGCCCCGGATCGACCCGGGGACGCTGCCCTCGGCCGAGGGCCTGGAGGTCCGCGCGTTCGTCCCCGACCTGTACCGCCACCTGGCGGCGTGCGACGTGGCCGTCGTCCAGGGCGGGCTGACCACGGCGATGGAGCTCACGGCCAACCGGCGGCCGTTCCTGTACTTCCCGCTCAAGCACCACTTCGAGCAGCGCGTCCACGTCACCCACCGCCTCGACCGCTACGGCGCGGGCCGGCGGATGGAGTACGACGAGTCGCCGCCCGAGGCCATCGCCGGCGCGATCGCCGAGGAGATCGGCCGCGACGTGGACTACCGCCCGGTCGAGACCGACGGCGCCCGCCGCGCCGCCGGCCGCCTGGCGGAGATGCTCTAGGCGGGGGCGGCGCCGGCCGTCGCGAGCGCGGCGGCGAGGTCGGTCTTGGCCTCGGCCCAGCCGGTCCGCTCGGCGGCGGCCAGCGCGGGCTCGGCGAGCGCGCGGGCGCGGTCGGGCTCACCGAGGGCGGCGAACGCGCGCGCGGCCCCGGCTATCGCGTGCGCGCCGAACAGGAAGGCGCCCCCCGGCGGGAAGCTCGCCTCGGCCAGCCGCGCCTCGGTCCCCTCGGCGGCGGCGCGCGCCGCTTCGCGGTCGCCGCGGCGGGCGTGCGCGCCGGCCAGCAGCCCCAGCGCGCGCACCTCGGGGACGGGCGACGCCGCGCGGCGCCCCATGTCCAGCGCCCGCTGGAGCCGGACAACGGCCTCGTCCTCGCGCCCGGCGTCCAGCAGCGCCCACCCCGCCGTCGCCTCGGCCCAGGACTGCCACTCGTGGTTGGCCCGCCGGCGCGCGTGCTCGACCGCCGCGTCGGCGTCGGCCAGGGCGCCGGCCACGTCCCCGCGCGCCCGGCGGACCCGGGCGCGGCTCTCCAGGAACATCGCCATGAACGTCACGCTGCCCAGCCGCTCCACGATCTCGCCGCCCTCCGCGATCCGCGCCAGCGCCTCGTCCCAGCGCTCGGCGCCCGCGGCCACGTAGGACCACTCCTGCAGCGTCCACGCGCGGTAGAACAGCGGCTCGTAGCGCCCCAGCGACGAGTCGGCCTCCAACTGGTCGAGGAGACCGAGGAGCTCGCGGCAGTGGGCGTCGAGCCGCGGCAGGTCCCCGAGCATCAGCGCGGCGAGCTTGAGACCGTCCAGCGCGACCACCCGCTCCGACGGTCCGCCGCTCGCGGAAGCCACGCGCAGGGCCTCCTCCCCCAGCTCCAGCGCCGTGTCGAGCCGCAGCAGGTTGGACTGCGCGATGCACTGGCGCCCCAGGGCGTCGACGAGCACCGTCGCCTCGCCCGACTCGCGTGCGACGGCCACCCCCTGCGCCATGGTCGCGCTCGCCTCGGCCCAGTCCCACATCCGCTGGGCTCCGGCCAGGTGCAGCAGGGCCTCGACCTCCAGGCGGCGGTCGCCCGCTGCCCGCGCGCCCCGGGCGGCGGTGCTCCAGTCCGCCGCCGCGCCCTCGACGTCGCCCAGCGCGACGTGGCGCACCCCGCCGCGCCGTCCGAACAGCCGCCGGACCTCGGCGTCCTCGGGCCCGCGGCCCAGCGCGGCCGCGGCCGACAGCGCGCCGTCGAGGTGCTCCAGCGCCTCCTCCTGGGCGTGGATGCGCAGCGCCGCCTCGGCCGCGCGCCCGTGCAGCGCGTAGGCCGCCTCGAGGTCGCCGGCCTCGTGGTGGTGGCGCGCGAGCACCCCGGCCTGGTCCTCGGCGTCCTCGCCGTGGACCTCGACGATCGCCGCCGCGGCGCGCCGGTGCAGCTCCTGGCGGTGGCGGCGCAGCAGCGCGCCATAGGCCGCCTCCTGGATGAGCGAGTGGCGGAAGCTGTACTCGGGGACCGGCCAGCGCCGTCCCTCGCGCACCAGCTCCAGCCGCTGCAGCGCGCGCAGGGACGGCCGGACGTCGGCGCCGTCGGCCAGGCGCTCGAGCACCGGGAGCTCGAACTGGCGCCCCAGCACCGCCGCCGCCGAGACGACGTCGTGCGCCGCGGGGTCGAGCCGGTCGATGCGCGAGAGGACGAGCTTCTCCACCGTCTCGGGGACCTCGACCTGCGCGCCGTCGGCCAGCCGCCACCCGCGCGCCGTGCGCTCGAGCGCGCCGGCGTCCAGGAGCGCACGCACGGTCTCCTCGAGGTAGAAGGGGTTGCCCTCCGCGCGGTCGAGGATGCGCCGCTCCAGGTCCGCGGGCAGGGCGCCGCGGCCGACGAGCGCCTCCAGCAGCGCGCGGTCGTCGTCGCCCGCGAGGACGTCGAGGCGCACCTCGCGCGCGCGGTGCGGGAGGTCGCGCAGCGCGCGCTCGCGCAGCGCCCACGCGCCGTGATCGCGCTCGGGACGCGCCGAGAGCACCAGCAGCAGCGCCGACTCGTCGGTGAGCTCGAGCAGCGCGTCCAGGACGTCCAGCGTCGACGGATCGGCCCAGTGCAGGTCGTCGACGGCGACGACCAGCGGCCCGCGCGCCGCCAGGGCGAACACGAGCGCCGTCACGGCCTCCTGGGTGCGCGCCTGCACGCCCTCGGGCGCCAGGTCGGGGCCGCCGGCGCCCGGCTCGTCCAGCAGCGCCAGGAGGAAGGGCTCGGCTTCGGCCGCCGCATCGCCGAGCAGCTCCCGCGCGGCCGCGCGCAGGCGCTGCGCCGGCTCGCCGTCGCCCCCGGGGCGCAGCCAGTCCAGCAGCAGCGAGCGGACCGCGTCGTAGGGGACGTCCTGGCCGTAGGACGCGCAGCGCGCCTGGAGCCAGCGCCCGCCGGCCCCCGGTGAAGCGAAGCGCTCGCGCAGCTCGCGCACCAGCCGCGACTTGCCGATCCCGCCCTCCCCCACCACGAACAGCGCGCCGCCCGTTCCCCGGCGCACCGCGGCCAGGGCCTCGTCGCCCGCGGCCAGCTCGCCGGCGCGGCCCACGAGCGGCGCCTCCACCGGCGCCGCCGCGGCCGGCGCCTCGGAGACGCCCTCCACCGGGTATGCCGTCACGGTCCCCGCCTTGCCCTTGAGGTCGAGCTCGCGCGCAGGGCCCCAGCGGAACGCGCCGGCCGCGTCGCGCTGGGTGCGCTCCCCGGCCAGGACCGTCCCCGGGTCCGCCGCCGCCTGGAGGCGCGCCGCGGTGTTCAGCGCGTCCCCCATCGCCGAGTACTCCACCTTGCGCCCCGCGCCCAGCGGGCCGAGCACCACGAGGCCGGTCTCGATGCCCACGCGCACGGCGAAGTCGTCCACGCCCCACCGGCGCGCCAGCTCGGGACGGTAGGCCTCGATCCGCTCGACGATGCGCAGCCCGGCGCGGACGGCGCGCTCGGCGTCGTCCTCGTGCGCCGCCGGGGCGCCGAACAGCGCCAGCAACCCGTCTCCGGCCAGCTCCACGACCGAGCCGCCGAACTCCTCCACCGCGCGCGCCATCCGCGCCACGGCGCCGCCGACGACCGTCGTGAAGTCCTCCGGGTCCAGGCGCTCGCCGAGGGCGGTGGAGCCGACGACGTCGCAGAACAGCGCGCTGACCACCTTGCGCGCCTCGCGCTCGGTTCCCCCGGCCGGTCCCGGCGCGTCGCGGGCGGCGCCGCACCCGGGGCAGAACCGGTGGTCGGGCGCCAGCTCCCGACCGCAGCTCGCGCACGTGCTCACGCGGCGAGTCTAGCCCCGCCCGGCGCGGGCATTGCGCGTCCTTTTACGTGGAACGCGGGGGCGCGCGCCACTAGGGTCCGCCCCCTGCGATGGCCGCCGTGGCGATCCTCTCCCCGCACCCCGACGACGCCGTCCTGTCGCTGTGGCACGCCCTCACCGGTCCCGGCGAGGTGACCGTGGTCAACGTGTTCGGCGGCTCGCCCGAGGGCCACGACGGCGACGGGTGGTGGGACCGCCTGACGGGCGCCGAGGACTCCGTCGCGCGGATGGCCGAGCGCCACGCCGAGGACCGCGCCGCGCTGGCCCGCGCCGGGCGCGAGCCCACCAACCTGGGCTTCCTGGACGGCCAGTACCGGCGCCAGCCGCCCGGCGTGGCCGAGATCGCCGCGCGGATCGAAGCCGCGGCGCCGCCCGGCGCCCGCCTGCTCGCCCCCGCCGCCCTCGACGCCCACCGCGACCATCGCCTGGTCCGCGACGCCGCGGTGTCCCTGCGCGCCGGCCGCGAGGTGGCGCTGTACGCCGACGTCCCCCACTGCCTGACCTACGGTTGGCCCGCCTGGGTGACGGGCGCCGAGCCCGACCCGCTCCTGCGCCCCGAGATGTATTGGGAGCACGTGACGCGCGACTGCGGGATCCCCCTGTCGCGGTGCACACCCGCCGTCCACCGGCTCGACGGCCCGGCGCTGGACGCCAAGGCCGAGGCGGTGCGCTCCTATCGCACCCAGGTCCCGGCCCTGGAGGCGGTCTGGGGCGCGATGGGGCCTGACGTGCTCGGCCACGAGGTCGTGTGGACCGCGCCGGGATAGCGCCCGCCTACACTCCGCGCGGTGCGGCCCGGCAAGGCAGCGATCTGCGTGGCGCTCGCGGCCGGGGCGCTGCTCGCACCCGCGCGCGCGGACGCGGCCTCGTGCGCGTACACCGGCTCGCGCGACGTCCTGAGCACCCCGGCCGCGCGCATCTACTACACGCCCGCCTGGCGCCCGTACTCCTGCTACCGGATCACGGGCCGCCGGGTGGCGCTGGACACGTTCGTCGACCGCTTCTACGCGCCGCGCGACGCCCACCTGGGACAGCTGCGGACGACCGGGCGCGTGCTGGGCTTCACGTGGGTGGACCCCGGCCTGCCCGCGGTCTACGTCCAGTCGCTGGACATGCGCCTGGCCCGCTTTCGCCGGCGCGCCATCGTGGCGCCGTCGGTGTCCGCCGAGCCGTCGGCGGTCCGCGTGACCGACCTGGTGGTCCGCCAGAGCGGCGCCATCGCGTGGGTCCAGCAGGTGGAGGGCGAGACGTCGGTGTGGCGCCTGGACGCGGGCGGCCGCGCGCGCCTGGACGCCGGTGAGGGGATCGGCACCGGCTCGCTGTCGGGCGTGTCGGCCACTCGAGTCGGATGGGACCACGACGGCGTGGCGCGCTCCGCGGTCCTGCGCTAGCCCCGCGCCTCGTCGAGCCGGCGCAGGATCTCCACCGCATCGGCGCGCAGCCGCGCGTCCAGCGCGCGCCAGTCGGCCTCGGACAGCTTGCCCGTGCGGTGGTCGAGCTCGGCGTCGCGAATCTCGCGGTACTTGGCCTCCTTGGCCGCCTCCAGCGCGCCCAGGTCCTCGTCCGGCGCCGCCTCCGCCGCCCGCCCGGAGCGCAGCGGCGCGGACACGACGGCGACCACCGCGGCGAGCACGACGAGCACCAGCAGGAACTGGACGAGGTCCAACGGGCTACGCGACCTCGCGCGCCACGCGCCGGGCGTAGGCGGAGGTCGCGCGGCGCCGCACGGCGGCGGGCGCCGGCCACAGCGCGACGAGCGCGCCGAGCACGACGATCAGCGCGCCCAGCCAGATCCAGCTGACCAGCGGCGACACGATGATGCGGAACGTCGCCGGCGCCGGGTGGCGCCGGTAGCGCTCCGCGATCGCCGCGATCAGCAGCCCCTGGAGCTGGGGCGGCGCCCGCCCGAAGCGCCGGTCGGCGTCGCGGACGAACGGCTCCAGCGCCTGGACGTCGGGCTCGACGGCCATCCACAGGTCCCGGCGCAGACCCGCCCGCAGGCCCACCTCGCTGGTCGCCTGCCCGTCGAAGTAGCGCGCCACCGGGCCCAGGCTGGGATCGGTGGATGGGTAGTACCCGCGCGTGGGGCGCAGCGTGGTCACGTGGCGCCCGCCGCGCGAGACGTCCAGGACGGCGCCCAGCGAGATCTTCTCGCCGGCCAGACCGGTGGTCGCGCGCACGTAGCGCACGTCGTAGCCGTTCACCCGCGCGCTCTGTCCCGGCCTCATCCGGACGTCGCGGTTGGCCTGGAAGGCCGAGGACGCGGCCACGCCGACGAACAGCACCGCCATCCCCGCGTGGACGAGGTAGCCGCCGTAGCGCCGGCGGTTGCGGCGCACGAGGGAGAGCAGCGCCACCGGGACGGGCTCCCGGGTCATCGCGCGCCGGGCCAGGGTCCCGCGCCAAAACTCCTGGCCCACCGCGGCCAGCACGAACGCGGCCAGGGCGAACATGACCAGCGCGGCCGGGTGCTCGCCGAGGCCGCCGGCCAGCCCGGCGCCCACGACCACGAGGGGCGCGGCCAGCGGCAGGCGGAACTGGCGCCACAGGTGGGCCGGGCTGGCGGCCCGCCACGCGATCACCGGCCCGATTCCCGCCAGCAGGACGAGCACCAGCGCCAGCGGCACCGTGTAGCGGTCGAACCACGGCGGCCCGACCGACGCCTTGGTCCCCGTCAGGGCCTCGGAGATCAGCGGGAAGAAGGTCCCCCAGAACACGACGAAGGCCAGACCGACCAGGACCAGGTTGTTCAGGAGGAAGACCGCCTCGCGCGACATCAGCGAGTCCAGGCGGTGCTCGGAGCGCAGCTCGCGCCGGCGCGACACCACCAGCCCGATCGAGCCGGCGACGAGCAGCGCGATCAGGACCAGGAACGGCCGCCCCAGCGTGGAGGCGCCGAAGGCATGGATGGAGTCCAGGATCCCCGAGCGCACGAGGAACGTGCCCAGGATGGCCAGGATCCCGGTGGCCAGCACCAGCGAGACGTTCCATACCTTCAGCATCCCGCGCTTCTCCTGGATCATCACCGAGTGCAGGAACGCCGTGCCGGTGAGCCAGGGCAGCAGGGAGGCGTTCTCCACGGGGTCCCAGCCCCAGTAGCCGCCCCAGCCCAGCTCCACGTAGGACCAGCGCGCGCCCAGCAGGATCCCCACGCCCAGGCAGAACCAGGCGGCTAGGCTGAAGCGCCGCGTCACCGCGATCCACTCGGCGTCCAGCCGCCGGGCGATCAGCGCCCCGGCGGCGAAGGCGAAGGGAATCGTGAACAGCGTGTACCCCGAGTAGAGCATCGGGGGGTGGACCATCATGCTCGGATGGCGCAACAGCGGGTTCAGGCCCGAGCCCTCCAGGGGGGCGGGGCTGGACACCGCGAACGGGTCGGCGAGGAAGAGCGTCAGCCCGGCGAAGAAGGCGCCGAAGGCGAGCAGGATCGCGGTGGCCCAGGGCTGGACCTGACGGGCCCGGCGGCGCACGGCGAAGAGCACGAGGCTGGACCACAGCGACAGCAGCCACACCCACAGCAGCAGCGAGCCCTCCTGCGAGGACCAGGCGGCGGTGGCCTTGTAGAAGTTCGGCGTCGTCGTGCTGGAGTGCGAGGCCACGACGTCGAAGGCGAAGTCCGAGCGCAGGAACGCGGCCTCGAGGACGGCGAACGCGACGGTCAGCACGCCGGCCAGGGCGTAGACCGAGCGCCGTCCCGACGCCACCCACTCGCGCCGGCCGGTGCGCGCCCCGTAGACCGACGCGACGATGCCGTACAGGCAGATGGCGAGCGCCAGGATGAGGCAGGCGCGACCCAGCGTGGCCATCGCGGCTAGGAGCGCTGCTCGGACTTCGAGAACTTCGACGGGCACTTCGTGACCAGCGAGTCCTTCTCGCCCACGAAGACCGCGCCCCGCTTGCGCACGTCGACGATCACCTCGCGGCCCGCCCGGAAGGGATCGGGCACCGCGCCCGAGTAGCGGACCGGCACCGACGCCGTCCCGTCGCGGTCGCGCACGCGGAAGACCAGCGTCGATCCCTCGTGGCGGTAGCCGGCCACCACCTTGCCGGTGAGCTGGTAGGAGCGGCCGGGCTTGGCGTCACGGGCCAGCTTGCTGGGCTCGGTCGCCTCGCTGGAGGCGCTGAAGCTGGTGTAGGCCAGCGCCCCGGCCAGCAGGAAGGCGGCCGTGAGCGCGGTGACGAGCCGGAGAGTGCGCTTGCGGCGGGGGTCCATCGGGCGTCCAGTATCCCAGAGCGGGTTTGCAGGTCTTCGCCCAGGTGCCGAAGGGAATGGAAACTTCGGAGTCGAACCTGCGTTCTATATCCGTAGACGACATGCGAGCCACCATCGCCAAGACAACGCGGCCGCGCCCGGCCCCCACGGCCCCCCGCCGCCGGGGCGGAACCGCCCCGCGCCGGCCCGAGGAGCGTGAGCGCGGCGCCGGCGGCCCGCAGGACAGCGCGCTGTACGCCTGCCGTTGCGGCGCGTCGTTCCAGGCGCCGGTGACGGCGTCGGTCGGCTGCCCGCACTGCGGCGAGTCCCAGGCCTGGTAGCCGGTAGCGCGGGCGGTCGGCGGGTATCCTCGCCCGGCATGACCCGCAAGGCGACCGCCGCCATCATCGTCGCGGCCATGACCGTCGCGGCCTTCACGCTGTGGGTGGGGATCCCGCTGGGCTGGCTGTGGATCGGCTCCCAGCTGGTCGACTCCTCCCAGCCCTCGATGGGGCCCTACATGGTCGTCGTGGCGGGGATCATCGCCTCGGTCGTCGTCGACGCGATGATCATCTCCCGCCTGAACCGCCGCTACGAGCGCGTGATGGGCAGCGGCGGCCCGGTGCGCGTCCAGCTGCCGTGGCTGAAGTCCATGCGCGGCGAGCGCGAGCGGCCCCGTGAGATCAGCGTCCTGGACGCGATCATGGTCGGGACGGTGGCCGTGGCCGGGCTGGTGCTGCTGCTGTGGTTCGTGTTCCTGGCCGGCTCGCCGCTGCCCAGCTAGGCGGCTTCCTCGAGCGCCGGCTGCCCCGGGCCCCCGTGCGCCTGCGCCTGGGCCGCCTCGGGCACGTCGGGCTCGATGACCACGACGGCGACGGCGATCGCCGCCACGATCAGCCCCGCGCCGATCAGGAACGCCAGGTGGTAGCCGCTGGTCAGCGCCGACGCCGTGGAGTGCCCGGCCGCGATGAGCCCGTCGCTGCGTGTGGCCGAGAGCGTGGCCAGCACGGCCAGGCCCAGCGCGCCGCCCACCTCGGCCGACGTGTTGACCAGGCCCGAGGCCAGCCCCGCGTCCTGCGGCGTGGCGCTGGACATGGCGATCTTCATCAGGGCGGGGAAGGACGTGCCGCCGCCGAAGCCGAACAGGATCATGGCCGGCAGGACGTGGAGCGGGTAGCTGCCGTCCACCGGGGCCAGGCCCAGCAGCGCGATCCCGATCGCCACGAGGGCCATCCCCGGGATCAGCGTCGTCCGCGCACCGAACCGCATGACCAGGCGCTCGGAGTAGCGGATCGACATCACGCCCATGATCAGCGTGCAGGGCAGGAAGGCGAAGCCGATCTGCAGCGCGTCGTAGCCCAGCACCCGCTGCAGGTAGAGGGAGCCCATGAAGAACATGCCGAACATCCCGGCCACGGACAGCGCCTGGACCGCGTTGGCGCCGGACAGGTTGCGCGAGCGGAAGATCCGCAGCGGCATGAGCGGGTTCTCGGCCCGCGCCTGGCGCACCAAGAACGCCACGAGCAGCACGAGCGACACGGCCCCCAGCCCGAGCGCGGTCGTCGAGCTCCAGCCATGCTCCGCCGCCGGCTTGACGATCGTGTAGACGCCGAGCATCAGCGACGTCGTGATGAGCACGGCGCCGAGCACGTCGGCGCCCTGACCGAAGCCGATGCCCTCGTCGGGCTCGATCAGCCGGTGGGCGAGGATCGCCGTCGCGATCCCGATCGGGAGGTTGATGAAGAAGATCCAGTGCCAGCTGATCGACTGCGTGAGGATGCCGCCGGCCAGCAGGCCGACCGAGCCTCCGGCCGAGGCGACGAAGGCGTAGACGCCCAGGGCCTTGGCCTGCTCCCGAGGCTCGGAGAACATCGTCACGATCATCCCCAGCGTCACGGCCGTGGTCATCGCGCCCCCGATGCCCTGGAGGAACCGCGCGCCGACCAGGACCTCCTGGGTCTGGGCCAGCCCGCACAGCAGCGAGGCGGCGGTGAAGATCCCCAGTCCGGCCAGGAAGATCGAGCGGCGGCCGATCAGGTCGCCCAGGCGCCCGGACAGCAGCAGCAGCCCGCCGAAGGAGATCAGGTAGCCGTTGACCACCCAGGCCAGGCTGGACTGCGAGAAGCCGAGGTCGTCCTGGATCGAGGGCAGCGCGACGTTCACGACGGTGACGTCGAGCACGATCATCAGGACCCCCGTGCACAGGACGTACAGGGCCAGCCAGCGGTTTCGTTGGGTCGTCATGTCTGGCCTTCCAAGTTAGCGATCGTCGTGTCGGAACGGCCGGACCGAGTACCGTCGGGGGTCCACGCAGCGCGAAAACGGAGGTCGTAGATGGCGAAGCGAGAAAACCCCCCGGGTCCCGGGGTGTCGACGGCGGAGGACGCCGTGTCGAAGATCAAGAAGGAGATCGCGGCCCGCAACGAGGCCGCGCACAAGGCCGATCGCGCCCGCACCGACCCGCGCGAGAAGGCCAACGCGGACAAGCGCCGCCGCGACTCCTGGTAGCCGCCCGCGACTAGGATCGCCGCCGTGGCGCGGCCGTCCCTCGTGACCAGCACCGGCGGGCCCGCCGACCTGGCCGACGCCGCACGGCGGGCCGAGGCGGCGGGCTTCGAGTCGGTCTGGGCCACCGAGTTCTACGACCGCTCCGCCACCATCGCGCTCGCCGCCATGGCCCAGGCGACGACGACTGTCGAGCTGGGCAGCGCGATCGCCTACGCCTTCGGGCGCACGCCGGTCGTCCAGGCGGCCGAGGCGCGCGACCTCGACGAGCTCTCGGGCGGGCGGATGACGCTCGGCCTGGGGACCGGCACCCGGCGGATGCAGCGCGACTGGCACGGCCTGGACGGCCAGCACCCCGCCGGGCGGATGGAGGAGCTAGTGCCGCTGCTGCGCCGCCTCTGGCGCCTGCACGAGGGGCCGGTGACGCACGAGGGCCGCTTCTACCGCGTCGACGTGCAGCCCACGGCGCCGCCCCGGCCGCCGGTGCGCGAGACCATCCCCATCTTCATGGCCGGTGTGAACGCGCGGATGGTGGAGGCGGCGGGCGCCGTCGGCGACGGCCTCGTGGGCCATCCCCTGTTCACGCCCGAGTACGTGAGCCAGGTCGTGCGCCCGGCGCTGGCCCGCGGCGCCGAGCGGGCCGGACGCGACGCCGCCCCGCCCATCGCCGGCTACATCACGACGTCGGTCTCCGACGACCGCGAGGCCGCGCGACGGAACGCCGCGGCGATCATCGCCTTCAACTCCACGGTGAAGACGTACCGCACCGTGAACGAGGTCAGCGGCTTCGCCGACCGCGCGGACGCCGTGCGCGAGGCGTGGAGCCGCGGCGACTTCCCCGGGATGGCCGCCGCGGTCAGCGACGAGATGATCGACGCGATCGCGCTCGCGGGAACCCCGGACGAGGTCCGCGAGCGCTTCGAGTCGCGCTGGGCCGGCGTCTACGAGCGCCCGCTGCTCTGGCCGCCGGCCTTCACCGGCCCAGAGGGCGTGCACGCGGTCATCGACGCCTTCGCCTGACCGCAATGCACCGTTCCGTGCACCCGGTGCGCTACAGTGCGCCCCGTCTTAGCCTTGCCGAATCCGCCTCCCGCCCAGGGATGCGGAACGGGGGACCCAAGGTGACCGGGACGTTTCCGGTCGCCGGGGCGAATCCAGGCATTGCCGCCTGGTAGCGCCGACAGCGCGAGCCCGTCAGCTAACCCCGTAGGCGCCAGTCAGGGAGACAAACGCTGATTCGCACGTTCCTGTGCAACCCGAGGACCAGGGCAACCGTGGCCGCCGCCGCCGCGGTCGGCGCCTGCGCGCTCGCCGTGCCGGCCGGCGCCTCCGCGGCGCAGGGCGGGACCGACGTCCCCCCGGCCAGCGGCGGAACCGCCTTCTACGCGGTACCGACGATCGCCCGTCTGGAGTGCGCCTCGGGCTGCGCCGACTCCGCCCGCGGCTCGGCCGCGGGCTCCGTCGCCGTCAAGGAGCTCGGCGTGCTGCGGATCCGCGGCGACAACATGGACAGCGTGGGCAAGGTCCTGTTCGTGGGCGCCTCGGGGACCGCCGACAACGTAGGCGTCGTGCCCTCCGCGCAGACCGGCCGCTCGCTGGACGTGAAGGTCCCCCGGCTGGCCAACAACGGCAAGGTCGTCCTACTCGACCCGGCCGGCCACAGCTCGGAGCCGAGCCGCGCGCAAATCAAGATCGTCCGCGTGCAGAAGCCGCTCGCGACCCAGGCCCTGATCTGGCCCGTGCGGGGCACGATCACCGGCGTGTTCGGCGAGTGGCGAGGCGACCACCGGCACACCGGCCTGGACATCGCGGTCCCGTCGGGCACCCCCATCAAGGCCGCGGCCGATGGTCAGGTCATCCTCATCGGCTGGCAGGGCGGCTACGGGAACTTCACCTGCCTGCGCCACGCGAGCCTGGTCACCTGCTACGCCCACCAGTCGTCCTATGCCACGTCGTTCGGCGCGTACGTCAAGCAGGGGCAGACGATCGGCCGCGTCGGCTGCACGGGCAACTGCTCGGGCCCACACGTGCACTTCGAGGTGCGCAAGGGCCCCGACGCCTGGTCGACACCGATGGACCCGGTCGGCTTCCTCCCGCGCCGCTAGCCGCTTCCGCGCCTCAGTGGGCGTGGGCATGGTCCACGTCGCCCACCTCGTCGGGGCGCAGCCGGCTGGCCAGCAGCGCCGCCAGGGCCGTCGTGACCGGGACGGCCGTGATCAGCCCGATCGACCCGACCAGCGTCGCCACCACCTGCGTGGCCACGGACTCGACGTTGATGGCGTCCGAGAACGGCGTGTGCCCGACGGTGAACACGAGCAGGATGGGCAGAGACGCGCCGACGTAGGCCAGCACGAGCGTGTTGACCGTCGCCGCGACGTGATCGCGGCCCACGGACAGCGCGCCGCGGTAGAGCTCCAGCGCCCGCTGGGCGGGGTTGGCCCGGCGCAGCGCCATCACCGTGGAGGCCTGGCTGACCGTCACGTCGTCGAGCACTCCGAGGGCCCCGATCACCATCCCGGCCAGGACGAGCCCTCGCAGGTCGAGGTCGGTCCGCCCGACCAGCAGCAGGTTGGACTCCTCCGAGGACAGTCCGGTCAGGTGGGCGAGGTGGCTGAAGGCCTCGGCCAGGCCCAAGGTGACCGCGAGGCTCACCGCCGTCCCGAGGATGGCCGCGATGCTCTTCGGGCCCACCCCATGGGCCAGCGCGATCGTCGCCACCATGATCGCCAGCGCGCCCGCCACCGCGACGGGCACGGGCGATCGGCCGTCCAGGATCGCCGGCAGGATGAACACCACGACGACGGCCAGCGAGATCCCCAGGCCGACGAGCGACATCAGGCCGCGCAGGCGTCCGAACACGATCACCAGCGCGGCGAACGCCAGGGCGAGCCACAGCATCGGCGCGCGGCGCTCGAAGTCCTGGAAGGAGTACGGCGGCGTGGCGCCGGCCGGCGTCCCGGCCGGGACCTCGTTGCGCACGACGCGGATGACGTCACCGACCTGCACCTTCGGGGCGCGCCCGCCGTTCCCGAACTCCAGGACCGCGTCGCCGCCCTTGGCCGGACCCTCGAGCAGGCGCGCCGTGATGCGGCGGCAGTGGCTCGCCTGCGGCGTCGTGCAGGGGAGGTCCTCGACGCGGTAGATCTTCGCGCGCTGGACCGGTGGCGCCTTCCCCTGGGGATTCGGACCTCGATTGCGCTCACCGGTGGGCCAGAGCAGCGCCATGCCGACGACCGCGCCGAGGGCCAGAAGCACGGCCAGCGCGGCGAAGGCGCGACCCAGGGCGGAGTGACCGATGCCGAAGTGCATCGAGGCTGCTTTCGCCCCGGCGCCCGCGCCACCTGCCGGGCGTAGCCTTGCGCCATGGCCACGCAGACGGCGGCCCCCGTTCCGTCGCCACCGAGGCGCGTCCCACTGTGGGCCGCCGGGGCGGCGCTGTGGACGACGGTCGCGGCCGTGCTGGCCGCGCGGGCGGGCGGGCTGGCTCAGGTGGACGGCCTGGCGACCTTCTGCGTGATCTTCACCTCGATCATGGTCGAGGCGATCCCGTTCGTCCTGATCGGGGCGCTGGTGTCCGCGGCGGTCGCCGTGTACGTCCCCGACCGCGCGTTCGCGCGTCTCTCCCGCCTGCCGCCCGCGCTTCAGGTGCCCGGCGCCGCCGCCGCGGGGCTGGCCTTCCCCGTATGCGAGTGCGGATCGGTGCCGGTGGCGCGGCGGCTGCTGCTGCGCGGCCTGCATCCCGCGGCCGGGGTCACGTTCATGCTGGCCGCGCCGATCGTCAACCCGATCGTGGTGGCCTCGACCTGGGTGGCCTACGGCGGCGGCACCCAGGGCACGCGGATGGTGGCCGGTCGATGCGGGCTCGGGCTCCTCGCCTCCGTCGTGGCCGGGTGGCGGCTGGGCCCGCACGCCCGCGTGTCGAGCCGCCCCGAGGACACCTCCCACGAGCACCCGGCGGAGCGGCGCGGGTCCTTCGTGACCCACCTGGCCGGCGACTTCCTGTACATGGCGCGGTTCCTGGCGCTGGGCGCGGCGCTCTCGGCGCTGCTCCAGACCGTCGTGCCCCAGACGATCCTCTCCGGCCTGGCCGGGAGCCTCGTGCTGGGGACGCTGGCCCTCATGGGGCTGGCGTTCATCCTCTCGCTCTGCTCGGAGGCCGATGCCTTCGTCGCCACGTCGTTCACGGCGTTCCCGCTGGGCGCCCAGCTCGGCTTCCTGGTGCTGGGGCCGCTGGCCGACGTGAAGCTGGCGGCGATGTACGAGGGGACGTTCCGGCGCGGCTTCGTGGTGCGGCTGCTCGCGCTCGCCGTCCCCCTGGTCCTGGCGGGGTCGGTCGCCTATGCGACGGTGGCGTGGTGACGCTGAGCGTGCGCACCGGACGGCTGATCGTCCTGGCGACGTGGAGCGCATTCCTCGCCTGGCTGTACGTGCAAAACGAAGTGGCGCGCTACCTGGGTCCGCGCACGGAGTGGGTCGTGCCGTTCGGCGCGGTCGTCCTGATCGCGGCCACGGTGGCCTACGCGCGGCTGGGAGCGCAGTCCGCGGACGCGCTGCGCGCGCTGTCGCCGGCCGAGGCACTGGGGCTGGTCTGGCTGCTCGTTCCCGTGCTCATCGGGTTCGCGTTCGCCGACGCCGCCCTGGGCTCGCTGGCGGCCTCGCGCAAGCTGACCTCGCGCGGGATCGACGTGAGCCGGCTCGCCGACAGCCTGGCGGACGGCGCGTCGCGCTCGTCGGTCCTGGCGGTGAACATCGCCGACCACGACGACGACTTCGCGGCGCAGAACGGCCTGCTCCCGGGACGCCCGATCGCGGTCGACGGCTTCGTCATGAAGCGCAGCGCCGGCGGCGGCGCGTCGTTCGACGTGGCGCGCCTGTACATCACGTGCTGCGTCGCCGATTCGATCCCGCTGCGCACGCGCGTCGAGCCGGTCGTCCCGGTGCCGTCGCTGCCGCGCGACCAGTGGGTGAAGGTGGCGGGGACGCTGGCTCGCGACGACGGCCACCTGGTCGTCCGCGCGGCCCGCGTCCAGCGGGTGCCGCGTCCGGACCACCCCTACCTGACGTACCGCGGAGCGACCTAGGCGCGCAGCGCCTGGACCGCGCTGACCGCGACGTAGAGGGCCGCCGAGATCAGCACGATCGCGCCGCCCGGCGCGAGGTCGAGGTAGTACGCGGCGGCGAGGCCGGCCAGCACCGCCGTGAGCCCGAGGCCCATCGCGGTGACCAGCGTGGAGCGCAGGCTGGGCGCGATCCGCGCCGCCGTCATCACCGGCAGCACCATCAGCGCGGCGATGAGCAGGATGCCCACGATCCGCATCGAGATGGCGATCGTCGTCCCGGCCAGGGCGGCCAGGGTGACGTTGAGCGCGCGGACCGGGACGCCCGCCACCCGGGCCGCCTCCTCGTCGATGGCCGCGGCCACCAGCCCCCGGTAGAGCAGCGCGATCAGCCCGAGCCCGGCGGCGCCCAGGACGGCCACGAGCACGAGGTCGCCGCGGGTGACGGTGAGGATGGAGCCGAAGAGGAACGCGAACAGGTTGGCGTTGAGCGCGTCGGCGGCCGAGATGAGCACGACCCCGCTCGCGATCCCGATGTAGAAGAACAGCGCCAGCGCCTGGTCGCCGGCGGCGCGGCCGCGGCTGCGCAGCTCCTCGATCCCCACGGCCCCCGCGACCGAGGTCACCAGCGCCGCGGCGACCGGCGAGACGCCGAGCAGGTAGCCCGCCGCCACCCCGGCGAACGCGGCGTGGCCGATCCCGTCCCCGATCAGGCTCATCCGGCGCTGGACCAGGAAGAACCCGACTGCCGGCGCGAGCACGCCGACGACCGCGCCGGCGGCCAGCGCCAGACGCATGAACTCGGCGTCAAGGATGGACATGCGAGGGGTCATGCCAGTGGTGGGACAGCTCGCCGGGCGGGCCGTCGAACTCGATGCCGCCCCGGACGAGGACCAGCCGCTGCACGTGCGGCTCGATCGCGCCGAACTCGTGGGACACGTAGAGGATCGTCAGGCCGGTGTCGCGGTGCAGCTCGGCCAGCAGCCCGGCCAGCGCCTCCTGCGCGTCGGCGTCCACGCCGCTGGTCGGCTCGTCCAGGACGAGCAGCTCGGGCTCGCCCGCGAGCGCCTTGGCGATGAAGGCGCGCTGCTCCTGGCCGCCGGAGAGCCGGGAGATGGCGCGGTCGCGCTGCTCGGTGAGCCCGACGCGGGCGATGGCGTTGTCCACCGCGGCGCGGTCGTCGGCTCGCAGCGAGCGCAGGACCCCGCGCACGGACACGCGGCCGGCGCTCACCAGCTCCTCCACCGTGATGGGGGCGTCGAGCGCCGCGCGCGCGCGCTGGGGCAGGTAGCCGATGCGGTCGGGGGCGCGCACCGTGCCGCTCGACGGCCGCTCCAGCCCGACGACGAGGCGGATCAGCGTCGTCTTGCCGCCGCCGTTGGGGCCGGCGATCCCCACGAACTCCCCCGGCTCCACCGCGAGGTCGACGTCGGTGAGGACCGGCGGCGCGCCGCCGTAGGCGAACGAGACGTGCCGCAGCTCGACTACCGGCATCCCAGCCCCCTGCGCAGGACCGCCAGGTTGCGGCGCATGAGGGAGAAGTAGTCCTCGCCGCGGCGCTGCTCGCGCCCGGTGAGTCCCTCGACGGGGTTCAGGACCGCGGTCCTCGCGCCGGTCTCGCGCGCCACGGTGCGCGCCAGGCGCGGCGAGACGAGCGTCTCGGTGAAGACGGTCGTCGCGCCGGTCAGGCGGATCGCGCCGACCACCCGGCTCAGCTGCCGCGGCGTGGGCTCGGCCTCGGGCGAGAGGCCGGTGATGGCGACCTGGCGCAGCCCGTAGCGCTGGGCCAGATAGCCGAAGGCCTCGTGGCTGGTGACGATCTCGCGCCGGGCGCAGCGCGCCAGGCCGCGGCGGTAGGCGCCGTCCAGCTCGGCCAGCCGGGTCTGGAGCCCGGCCGCGGCGGCGGGCCGGTTCAGCGCGCTCGCGACCCGGCGCGCGACGAGCGCGTAGCGCACGGGGTCCAGCCACACGTGAGGATCGTTGTGGCCGCGGCGGCGCAGACCGGGCGTGTCGAGGAGCCGGAGCACCCGCGGGCCGTGGCCGGCGGCGCGCTCGAGCTGGGGCTGGAAGCCGTGGCCGAGGAGCAGGACGAGGTGGGCCGCGTGCAGCGTGCGCACGTCGTCGGCCGAGACCTCGAGGTCGTGGGGCTCCGCGCCGGGCGGCGTGAGGTTGCGGACGACGAGACCCGGGCCGCCGGCCCGCTGGGCGGCGTAGGCCAGCGGGTAGAAGCTCGCGGCGACCTCGCGGCCGTTGCGCCTCCCGTCGCCCCCGCCGGTCGTCAGCGCGGCCACGACCGCCGCGACGAGCGCCAGCGCGCCGAGACTGAGAACGATTCTCATTCTCACGGCGCTATCGTACAGCGCGATGGCCTCCCGCCGTGTCACGAAGGCCGACTCCTCGCGCCTCGCCGCGCGCCTGGAGCGCGCCGGCGTCGGCGCCACGCCGGCCCGGCTCGCCGTGCTGGAGGAGCTGGCCCGCGAGCCCGACGACGCGACGGCGCAGACGATCCACCGGCGCCTGGCCGACGCCGGGCGCGGCGTCGGGCTGGCGACCGTGTACCGCGCGCTGGGGTCGTTCGCCGAGGCCGGCGTCGTGGACTCCCTCCCCCACCACGCCGGCGAGAGCTGCTACCGCCTGTGCGCCGAGGGCCACCACCACCATCTCGTGTGCACGGACTGCCACCGCGTCGTCGAGCTGTCGGACTGCCACGTCACGGACTGGCTGGCCGGCGCCGCCGCCGCCGAGGGATTCGTGGCCACCGGCCATCGCCTCGAGGCGACCGGCCTGTGCGCGAGCTGCCGGGCGGCATGAGTCCGCGCGACCGCATCGACGACCTGCGCGAGGAGGCCCGCTACCGGCGCGAGCGCCTCGAGCTCTACCGCGCCAAGTCCTACGGCCCGCGCGAGACCAGCCCGGCGCGCCTGCGGCGGCTGGAGACGGAGTCGGAGGCGGCGCAGGCGCGCCAGCGGACGGCCGAGCGCGAGGCGAGCGGGTCCCACGATTGAGTCACGTTCGCTTCCTCACCCGCTGACCTGGGGGAGGGCTGAGAGCCCTGGTCATCCCTCCAACGGCGGACCGACGTGCTCCACGCCGTACTCGGCGGTCAGGGCCTCCAGCGACGCCGGGGGCGCCTCACCCTCCTCGGGCAGCCGCTCGACCTCGCTCGGGACGCCCGAGCGCGCGAACATCTCCTCCAGGCCACCCGGGGTGAAGACGGCGAGCATCCGTGCGGGGCGGTCGAGCACCCGGAAGGTGTGCGGCACGCCGCGCGGCAGGTAGGCGAACCCGCCCGGCCCGACGACGACGTCGCAGTCGCCACAGACGACTCGCACATCGCCCTCGAGGACCTGCAGCAGCTCGTCCTCGATGCTGTGCACGTGCAGCGGCGGTCCGAACCGCGGCGGCGCATTGAACTCGGCGGCGCCGACCCGGGATCCCTCGGCGGCGGCGCCGGCCAGCTTGACCGTGACGCAGGCTCGCATCTGGAGGACGTGATCGCCCTCTCCGGCCTGGTGGAAGACCGGCGTGGTGGTGAGGTGGGTGTTTGACATGGGCGCAACGTTCGCCCACCCGTTTTCGGTGCGCCATCCCCAGGTTTAGGGGTTTTCCAAGCGCGCGTGCGGCCGTACACTCGCCCGCATGGCGACGGATCGGGCACGGGAGCGATGCCGGGAGCGCGTCGAATCGCTGACCCGGCGCCCCGCCGATCCCTTCGAGCTGCGCTTCCGGATCATCGAGCTGCTGCGCCCCGTGGTCGGGTTCGAGCGCTGGTGCTGGCCCATGTGCGACCCGGGATCCGAGCTCGGGACGACGGGAATCGGAGAGCACGACTACTGGAGCGCGCTGCCGCGTCTGCTGCTCCTCGACCAGCGCCCGCAGGAACCGAACGCATTGCCGAGCCTTCCGGGCCCGCGGGCGCTGGGGCCGCGCCCCGGCGGCCTGCGCTTCCTCGACGTGCTGGGGCCGGTGGGGATCGGCGACGAGCTGCGCGTCCCCCTGCGCGACCGCCACGGCCTGTGGGGCTGTCTGGACCTCATGCGCTCGTCCGACGAGCGCCCGTTCTCGGAGACCGACCGCGAGTTCCTCGACGAGCTCGCGCCGACGCTCTGCGCGGCCACCCGGCGCAGCGCCGCAGCGCTGGCGGCCGCTCCGGCCCACGAGGCCGAACCGATCCCGCCGGCGGGGGTGCTGGTCGTCGACTCCGACCTGACCGTCCGCGCCTCCACGCCGGGCGCGCGCGCCTGGCTCGCCCGGATGGTCCCGCCGTCGGTGCCGTTCGCCGACATCGCGGCGTCGGCCGTGGCGTTCAACGTCGCCAGCCGTGTCCTCGCGGGCGCCGGCGTCCGGGCGGCTCGCGCCCGCGTGCGCACCTTCGCCGGTGCGTGGGCCGTCGTGGAGGCCGACCGCCTCGACCCGATGGAGGGCACCGTCGCCGTGACGATCCGCCCAGCCGCCGCCCGGGACGTGCTCGACCTGCGCCTGCTCGCCTATGACCTCACGGACCGCGAGCGCGAGGTCGCGACGATCGTGCTGGAGGGGAGCGACATCCGCGCGATCTCCGAGCGCCTCGTCGTCTCGCCCCACACGGTCAACGACCACCTGAAGTCGATCTACGCCAAGGTCGGCACGCGCACGCGCAAGGAGCTGGTGGCCACCCTCGCCGCGCCGGGCGCAGCCGGCTAGCGGTCGTACGTCGCGATCGCCCGCAGCGAGAGCCCGGTGAGGACGGCGATCAGCGCGGCGGTGACCCCCGCGCAGGCCGCGAGCTTTCCCAGGTCCCAGCCGTTGATGACCAGGGACCGCAGGCCCTCGATCACGTAGCTGACCGGGTTCAGGCGGGCCAGCGTCTCCATGAGCGGCGACAGGCGGTCGAAGGGGACGAAGTTGGGGGTGAGGAAGAGCAGCGGGAAGAACAGCAGGAAGCTCGTGTTCGTGGCCTGCACGTTGCGGGTGCGCAGCGCGACCAGGATCCCGAACCCGGCGTAGCCCACTCCGAACAGCGCGGACAGGACCACGAGCACCACGGCCCCGGCGACCCCGCTCTCCATGTTGGCCCCGAGCCCCAGGCCGGCCAGCAGGACGACGGTCGAGCCCATCAGCCCGCGCACCAGGTCCGCGGCCAGGCGGCCGAAGATGATCGACGAGCGCCGGATCGGCGCGGCGAGCAGCTTGTCGAAGTAGCCGAGGTCGATGTCCGTCACCAGCGCCAGGCCCGAGCTCGCGGTCGCCACGGCGAACATCAGCGAGACCGGGAGCTGGAAGGCTACGTAGCCCTGGCCGTGCAGGAAGGGCGTGTTGCTCGGGAACGTCTTGGAGACCTGCCCCACGTTCACCGCGAGGAAGAAGAGCGGGATGAACAGCGACGGGATCGTCGCCTCGGGGTAGCGGACGATCTCGCGCACGGAGCGCCGGCCGAGGAGCAGCAGCTCGGTCACGCGGCGGCCTCCTCGGCCTCGGTCTCCGTGGCTCCCTCGAGCCGGCGCCCGGTGGCCTGGAGGAACACGTCGTCCAGCGTGGGCCGCGCCACCGAGATGGCGCCGACGCGGGTCCCCGCCCGGTCCAGGCGGCGCACGATCTCGGCGATCGAGCCCGCGCCGTCCTGGAGGTAGAGCGCGAGCTGGTCGGGCTCGGCGACGACGCGCTCCAGGCCCGGGAGGTCGCCCAGGGCGCTCTCGGTGGTCGCCGGGTCCGCGCCGTCGAGGGTGAGCGTGACCACGTCGTGCCCCATCTCCGCCTTCAGCCGCTCGGGAGTGCCCTCGGCCACGATGTCGCCGGCGTCGATGATCGCGACGCGGTCGCACAGCTGGTCGGCCTCCTCGAGGTACTGGGTGGTGAGGAAGATCGTGGTCCCCGACTGGTTGATCCGGCGGACCTCCGCCCACACGGTGAGCCGCGAGGCCGGGTCCAGGCCGGTGGTCGGCTCGTCGAGGAAGAGCACCTGGGGCGAGTGGACGAGCGCGCTGGCCAGGTCCAGCCGGCGCTTCATCCCGCCGGAGTACGTCTTGGTGCGGCGGTCGGCGGCGTCGGTGAGGCCGAGCAGCTGGAGCAGCTCCTCGGCCCGGTCGCGAGCCGCCTGCCCGCGGATGCCGTACAGCCCGCACTGGAGCTCGAGCAGCTCGCGCCCGGTCTGGACGGGGTCGAGGCCGATCTCCTGCAGGGCCACGCCGATCCGGCGGCGCACCGCGGCGGCGTCCGCCACGACGTCCGCGCCCGCGACGGTCGCGCGGCCCGTGCTGGGAGGAAGCAGCGTGCACAGCATCCGCACGGTCGTCGTCTTGCCGGCGCCGTTGGGACCGAGGAAGCCGAACACCTCGCCCGCGGCGACGTCGAGGTCGATGCCGCGAACGGCCACGACGTCGCCGTCCTTGAAGGTGCGGCCCAGCGCCCGAGCCTCGATGGACTGCGTTTCCGCCATGGACCGCACGGTACGCAGTTCGGCCATGACCGGCTCTGTGGCCCTAGATTGCCGCCATGGATCCGATCCGTCCCTGCCGCGACGACGAGCGGCCCGCGATGTTTGCGATCGTCAACGCGGCGGCGGAGGCCTACCGCGACACCATCCCGCCGGACCGCTGGCACGAGCCGTACATGTCCCGCGACGAGCTCGACCGCGAGATCGCCGCGGGCGTGGCGTTCTGGGGATTCGAGTCGGGTGACGGCGAGCTGCTCGGCGTGATGGGCATCCAGCCGGTCGGGGACGTCGACCTCATCCGCCACGCCTACGTCGCGCCGGGGAGCCAGCGCCGCGGGGTCGGCGGCGCGCTGCTCGAGCGCTTCACCGGCGACTGCACCCGCCCGCTGCTCGTGGGGACCTGGGCCGCGGCGGTCTGGGCGATCGCGTTCTACCGCCGCCACGGCTTCGAGCTCCTGCCCGCCGACCGCGCCGCCGCGCTGCTGCGGCGCCACTGGAACATCCCCGAGCGCCAGGTGCAGGAGTCAGTGGTGCTGTCCATCTCCCCACCCCCCGTTCGTCCGTGACCGTGCCCTCGCGACCGGACCTGCCGCCCTTTGCCGCCTGGCGTCACCAGGGCGCGCGGGATGGCTTCGAGGTCGCGTTCTTCGAGGTGCTGGACGGCGGCGTCCTCGTGGGCGGCCACACCGTGGCGGTGGAGGAGGGCCGGCCGTTCTCGGTCGGGTATGCGATCGAGCTCGACGGCGCCTGGCACACGCGCACCGCACGGGTCTGGGGGCGCGGCGCGGACGGGGAGCGCACCGTCGTCCTCGCCGGCGACGGGGAGGGCCGCTGGTCGATCGACGGCGTCGCCGTGCCCGAGCTGGACGGCTGCCTCGACGTCGATCTCGAGTCGTCGGCGCTGACCAACGCCTTTCCCATGCGCCGCCTCGGGTTGGCGCCCGGCGAGGCCGCCGAGGCGCCGGCGGCCTACGTCCGCGCGCTGGACCTGGGCGTCGGGCGCCTGGAGCAGCGCTACGCCCGGATCGACGCCGGCGAGGAGCACCAGCGCTACGACTACGCGTCCGCGACGTTCGACTTCCGCTGCCAGCTGGGCTACGACGAGTCCGGACTCGTCCTCGACTACCCGGGGATCGCGACCCGCCTGATCGTCTGAGGACGCGCTGTCCATTTCCCGCGTCGCCGTTCGTCTGTGAGGAGACCATCTCGATACAGGAGGCGACCATGAAGTACATGCTGCTGATCTACCAGGGCACCACCCCGCTCCCCGGGACCGACGCGTGGGAGGGCCTGGCCGAGGAGGAGAAGAACGAGGTCTACGCGGCGTACGGCGCGCTCAACCAGACGCCGGGCTTCACCCCCGGCGTCCAGATGGAGCCGCCGGAGACCGCGACGACCGTGCGGGTCCAGGACGGCCGGACGCTGACCACCGACGGACCGTTCGTCGAGCTCAAGGAGGCGGTCGGCGGCTACTGCTTCTTCGAGGCCGACGACCTCGACGCCGCGATCGAGCTGGCGGGGCGCATCCCGGCCGCGAAGCTGGGCGGAGCGATCGAGGTGCGTCCGCTCGTGGAGCGCTGACGATCCTCGACCGAGCCTTCCGCGACGAGTGGGGATACGTCCTCGCGAGCCTGATCGGCTTCCTCGGCGACTTCGACCTCGCCGAGGAGGCCGCCCAGGAGGCCTTCGCGATCGCCGCGGAGCGCTGGCCGCGCGAGGGCGCTCCCGACAATCCGCGCGCCTGGCTGGTGACGACCGCCCGCAACCGCGCGATCGACCGCCTCCGCCGCAACCGCAACCTGGCGGAGAAGACGCGCCAGCTCGACGTGCCGGAGGCGACGGAGGACGACGTGGACGCCGAGACGACGATCCCCGACGAGCGACTCGAGCTGATCTTCACATGCTGCCATCCGGCGCTCGCGCTGGAGGCCCAGGTCGCGCTGACGCTGCGGACGCTGGGAGGACTCGCGACCGACGAGATCGCCCGCGCGTTCCTCGTCCCCGAGCCGACGATGGCCAAGCGGCTGGTGCGGGCGAAGCACAAGCTCCGAGCGGCGGGAATCCCGTTCCGGGTGCCGCCCGACCACCTGCTGCCGGACCGGCTCGCCGCCGTGCTCGCGGTCGTCTACCTGATCTTCAACGAGGGGTACGGGGGCCGCGGCGAGCTGGCCGCCGAGGCCCTGCGGCTCGGCTCCGCGCTCGTCGAGCTGATGCCCGACGAGCCCGAGGTGCACGGCCTCCAGGCGATGATGCTGCTGCTGGACGCGCGCCGGGCGGCGCGGTTTCGCGACGGCGATCTCGTGCTGCTCGCCGACCAGGACCGCTCGCTCTGGGACGGCGACCAGATCGCCGCGGGGCGTTTCGTGCTCGACCGCGCGCTCGCGCTGGGCGGCGCCGGTCCCTACGTCGTGCAGGCCGCGATCGCTTCGCTGCACGCCGACGAGCCGCGCGACTGGGGCGAGATCGCCGCTCTGTACGGCGCGCTGGTCCGCCTCACCGACTCGCCGGTCGTCGAGCTGACGCGGGCGGTGGCGGTGGCCGAGACGGACGGGCCCGAGGCCGCGCTGGACATCGTCGACCGCCTGGCGCTCGAGGACTACCACTACCTGCACTCGACGCGCGGAGAGCTGCTGCGCCGCCTCGGCCGCACGACCGAGTCCCGCGACGCCTACCTCCGAGCCCTCGCGCTGGTCCACGACGACGCCGAGCGGCGCCTGCTGGAGCGACGCGTGGCGGAGCTGGCGTGACGGAGCCGATCGAGCTGACGCCGATCGGATGGGTCGAGTCCCCGCTGAGCGACCCGGCGGCGGCGCCAAGGCAGGGCGACGAGGGAGCGCCGGACGCCTGGCTTGTCTTCGAGCCGGCGGTGGTGGCCGGGCTGGAGGGCGTGCGGGCCGGCGACGAGGTGATCCTCCTCA
Organism: Solirubrobacteraceae bacterium; assembly: GCA_033856025.1. Classification (GTDB taxonomy): domain Bacteria; phylum Actinomycetota; class Thermoleophilia; order Solirubrobacterales; family Solirubrobacteraceae; genus AC-38. Next base: position 241,121 of record JAWVFQ010000004.1, read on the forward strand.
CCTGGCTGGACCGCGCGCGCCGTTCCGTCCTGCGCGTGCACCCGCGCGGAGACGCGTCGCGACCGCAGCAGGGAGTCTTCAGCACCCGCTCCCCCCACCGACCGAATCCGATAGGTCTGCACCGCGTGGAGGTCCTGTCTGTCGACGGCGCCCGGGTCCGCGTCCGAGACCAGGAAGAGACCGAGCGCGCTCGGAGAGCGGGCCGCGCCCATGTCGCCGGGCGTGGCGCGGTGGGACCTGCTGACGCCCACCGGCAGCGTGGTGGTCTGGCGCGTCGGCCCTGGCGCGTTCCCGCCAGCTGGGTCTGAACGGCAGCGGGGTGATCGCCGCGGTCGACGGTCGAGCTGGACAAGGGCCGCTCGACGCTCGCGCAGCTCTCGAACCACTGACCGCGCCCGGGCGCGGTCCGCCTGCAAGTCCTCCATCGGCTGAGACGTCGGCCGACCCGCCTGAAGGGCCACCCCGGTGGGTACGCACCAGTCGAACCAACAGCTCCCGCAGGTCGCCTTCCCGGCCTCCTCGGGGACGGAGACGCCGAACTGGATATCGGCCCGACCTGTCTCCGCGGCGGCCGCGTCAAGCAGCCCTGCTCAAACGAGGACGCGACGACGTAACGCACGAATGCGCTCGGAGACTCAAGCGCCCGAGCCGCACAGGCGCACGCGTGTGCTGCCAGCGAGCTTTTCCGGCCCGGGCAGCCGCGCGTTGGTCGAGACACGACCGTCTATCGAGCGAAGGCGCCGGGCGATTGCGAGTGCTCGGGCCGGCGTGGCCGCGTGGATGACCACTACGGTCCGTCCGGTCGCGACTCGAATCCCCGAGAACACGCTGGCGTCGTAAAAGATGCCGGCCTTGACGCCACGAATTTGCACCAGCCGCGTAGCGAACGGCGGACCCTTCAGCCGAGGACTGCATGCGGGGTAATTGAGTATCTCCACCGGTGGGTGGCAGCTTCCCCCGTCCTCGCCTGGGTCCGGAGTGCATTGGCCGTAGGTGAACGGGATGAAGAGACCCGGTGCATACTCGCGCAGGGCGACAGCTCCGTCGGTCGTCATCGGTAGGCCGCGATACGCGGGGCCGAGGTAGTACAGCGAGAAGTCCTTGAACCGCTTTGCCGGCCCGAGGTCGTGCGTGGGCGAGGGAATCCGCTCCGCCTGGCCATCGCCACAGCCAAGGATCAGCAAGCAGAAAAACGCGCCGAGGCAGCTGGCGATCGCGCGAGGCGTCATCGGCGTTAGTGATTCCCGACGGTGATCACGAGCACGTAGCCGTTGCTGTCTGAGTAGTACCGGCCGTGGCATTGAGCGCTCGGGTAGTTGTCTCCCCAGTACACATCGTCGATTACATGGTGTCGTCGCGTCGAGGAGTCGATGTAGCGCTTGCGCATGACTTCTCGAGCCGAATCGAATCCGCTTCCGAATCCGCCGTAGGGCATCGCGTAGCGCGGTGACGGGGCCACGTAGTGCTTGTCGCAGTTCTCGTAGGTGTCGTAGTGGGGGGTTCCGGCGGTGCGGTGCGACTTGGCGCGCCACCCGGTGCAGGCTCACCAGTGGCACCCTACGCATCCCAGACGCCGAAGCGTCAGTACCTCGAGGGCCGCTGTCGTCGAACCGAGAAAAGAGACCAAAAAGAGACCAAGGAGGTCGCCCGAGGTGCAGGACCCTGCCGTTCCTCACATATTCCCGATGACGCCCCGTGGACCCATCCGGCGCGGGAATCGCCGAGTTGCAGGGATTCGCCGCACCCCGCACAGATTCGCCCAAAGCGGACGACGGGTCTCGAACCCGCGACCTTCGGCTTGGGAAGCCGAGGGTGGATGGCTCAGGCACAGGGGTCTAAGCCGGGAAGAGACCCGAAAGAGACCAAGAAGGGTGCGCCGTGGCGGGCGACGCCCGGTGAACGTCCGCTAGGAGGGCGGTGGCATATCTACGGCGATGCGCTCGCAATACGCTCGTGCCGGTGTCTGCTCAGCCCTATCGTCAGGTCCTCCCGGCTCTCGAACTATCGATCGAGCGCATGACTTCGGCCCTGCCTGACGATGGTGCCTGATACGTCCTCCGGGCAGGACATCGCCGTCCTCCCCGACTCGGCCTGCCTGCGCTGCACGTCGCTGCTCTCAGACCACGTGCTGGAGGGCGAGCGGCGTGAGCGCCCGCCCGGCTCGACCGCAACCCCAACGCGGGTGACCCGCAGGACCCAGTGAGTCGTATCGGATCACCGCCCGGATGAGACACTTCGAGCCCCCGACATTGCGCTTCGCGCGGCCAAGAGTTCGCCTAAGCGCTCACACCGCTACCCGACGCGACAGATCGGGGGCCGGTGCCGCGGATCCGTGGGACCGGAAGACGACCAGTCCCACGACCCCGATCACTACCTACGGCACCGATGACCCCAGGGCCGTCGGATCGTTGCCAACGACTGTGGCGGTCTGGGTCACGGAGTCCGGTGGTGGCGCCTGACCAAGCAGTCCCTGGACGGAGGGTGAAACCCAGGAAGTGCCGAACCCGATTAGCCCGTCTGCGCCGGCCACATACAGCGGCTCATGAGTCGTCGCGTCGGCAACGCTGACGACCACCCGACCAATATCGGCTCCGGATGCTCCCAGTGCGTCCTGTTGATTGAGGAGCGTGCCGAGGAGGCTCGGCACGGGCAGGACGCGGAGCGCGTCACGTGGGAGCGCCAGTTGGGCGCTAACGACGCGCTCCCGAGCCGCGTCTTCAACGACGCTAATGGATGTGCCCGCGGCCCAAGATGGGAGTGCGGACTGCACGTTCTTCTGAACATCGGATATCGCCATGGTGGGACCTGGCTGAGTCGTGATTTCGCGGTTCTGTGTTGAGACCACGAGGTCTGGGCTGGGCGGTGCCGGCTGACCGGAGGTGAGTTCGTTGATGCTGATCGCGTCGACTTGCTTACCTGCGGTTAGCGCATGCTTGGCAGCTTGCATGACGGCCAGCTCCCACACCGGGCGCTGCGATGCGCTAGTGGTGAAGAGCGGCTCGCTAGGGTCGTCCAGCGCCCAACTCAGCGGGGCACCTACAGGCGACGTCCAGGTGACGTGAGCGACGACCGTCGTGGTCGGACCGAGTTCCGTTTCCGTACCTACCGCCGGCCCGATTGACACCTGGGCACCCGGCACGGCGCTCGCAGCCTGCTGGAGGTCTGCGCTCATGTCAGTCGCTAGGTCGGCTTCAGCCGGAGCGGCAAGTCCCAGGCAGATCGCAATGGCGAGCGCGCAAAGTGCGCCGCTTCTTGTGCCCTTTGTCATCGGATGTCCTTTCTACTCCCCGTCCGGTGCGCTGGTGAGCACGATTACACTGCGCCGCGGAACCAAGCGGCCTGGGGGCGTACTTTGGCCCGTAATGCGTGGTCCTCGGAACCGGTGTGAACAGCCATCCGTGTCGTCGCGAATGGGCGTGCTCCCCGCATAGCGCCACCGTAGGTCGTGGACTGCTAGCTCGAACTCGGCGCCACACGCCTTCAGACCGACAACGGCGGGCACCCGCGTCGGTCCGTGTGGCACGGGGCGCGCCACCGTGAATGCCGTGCGGCCGATAAAGCGGACCACGCTGCAATCAGGAGCTGGCGGAAACTCTTGACGACGAAGACATGCACGCGTCGGCTTCGTTTCCACGAGACGGATAACCACTCGAAAATGGCCTCCGCACCAACCAACCAAGGGGCGTGGCCGCAGACCGATCTCGGCGCGGGACCCCCGCGCCCTGAGCGCAGCCAGCTCGCCAACCACGAGCGTTCGCTCCCGGCGACATGAGAAGCGTGCCGGCCCTCGTACCGCTGCCTGGTAGGTCGGGATCTCCGCCCCGTGACCGCGGAGATCGATGGGAACCACGAAGCGCACGCTAAATGCAGTTGAGGCGCCGCCCGCGGCCGGAAACACAGTCGGGACTCGCTGCGTCGCCGCCGCGGCACCAAAGCCGACGCCGAGAGTCAGCGCGATGAGAGCAGCGAGCGGCGCGTACTTCACTCGGCCGAACCGGCGCTTGTGCGTGTCAGCGCGCATCTACCTGTAGGCGGCTGTACAGCCTCGTGCGGTGGCATGGGCCTTGTCGGACACGCAAAATTTCGTGTGCGAGCCGAAGAACACGTATCCCGTGTCCGCGCTCGGCCGTGGCGGATATCCCAAATTGTGATTGTCGTCGTCGGGCGAAAAGAGTCCGTTGCCATCGATGTTGACTAGCACGTTGGAGTAAAACCCCGCCATCTGGCGCGTCGTGTTGCTGACCTCTCCCTCCACATCAGCGCCCTCGGCACCCGAGCCGACAAGGCGAAACACGCGGCGGTTCCTCAGCCGGCGGATCATCTGGACGCGTCCGTCGATGTACGCGCGGGCAAAGGCGTCTCCCGAATCTCCGACACCGACCAAAACCCTGTAGGTGTGGGTACTTCCGGTTGCGGGCCGACGAGGGCAGTCGATCACTCCTCCCACGCTAGGACTGACCAGCTCTTCGTATTGGTACCAAGGGTCCGTCGGACCCTTCGTGGCATGGCCGCAACTTTCCGCGTGGCCCTTGCTGGGATCCGTCGAGGCTGTCGAGAGCCCAGTTTGGAGCGTACTACCGCCCCCATAGTTGGGATTTCCCATGTTGACGTAGTCCACGCTGAACTCTTGGGCGTACTTCCCCGGCTCTTGATGCGGAATCGCCGCCGGAGTGCGAAGGTCGGCCTGTAGCCCATAGGCCGCATCGTTCGGGCCGCCGAGCGACTCACCCGCGTAGCAGTGCACGTACTGTCCGGGACAAGCGTGGCGGAGTCTGCGCGCTGCCTTGCTCACAACAATGGCTTGCCATGCGGTGGTCCCGCAGTTGCTCGCTCTATCGCAGGCCCGGGCGCGAAGGCGATACAGGCCGCCCTCAAGGCCGCTCACGTCCCAGGCGGTCGACGCCTCGCCCGACGCGCCCGACGTTCCGACGGGGGCCCACTGGCCGTCAGCACTTCCGTCGGACGCTGCGTTCACATCGACTGTGGTGGATGCGACCCCGGATGCCCCGTCGCTCTGTGTCCATCGAACCAGCGCGTTGTCCCGCGTCGCGGCCTCGTGCATGGCCTCGCTGATGTCGGGGGCGGTGTTGTCCACAGCCGGCGGAGTCCGGTCAACGATCACCTGCGGTCCGGTGAGGACGGAAGTGTTGGCGCCGCCGTAGCCCGCCTGCACCTGGTCGGTCAGGAGCGCGCGAGTTTGATAGGTGCTCTCCGGATAGGTGGTGGAGTCCCACGCGCAGCCCCACTTCCCGGTGCCGGGGTCGGGGGCGGTGGTTGTGCAGGCGGTCTGCCAGCCGCCCGTGCCTGGGCCGCTGACCTGTAGTTGCCAACTCCTGGGGCCGGAGTGCGTGTCGGCAATGGTGCCCATGGCGTTGACGGTCGCGTTGGTGGCGTAGGGCAGGGCGTCGATGGTCCCGGCGGGCGGGTCGTGATCGATGTGCAGGGTGGGATTGGTTCGCGCGACTTGTTGGCTGCTGACCGTCGCCGTCATCGTGACTGCGTGGCTGCCGCTGGTGCTCGTGGGACCGGTGGACCCGAAGGGGCGCATGGTGTCGAAACAGAGGGTGCCGGTGGCCTGGGTGGGATCCCCCGAGATCAAGCTCACCGGAGTGGTATGGCCCGGGTCCATGTCATCGAGGTAGAGCCGGACGGGTGGACTGAAGCCGGGGGCGGGGCGTAGATAGTGGGCGAGGGCGTCCGCGGCGACGTAGTAGTCACCGTCGCTGACGACGTAGCGGACGCACTGCGAGCCCTGCATCCAGTGGATAGGGTCGGCTAGGTTGCCTGCGACCCAATCGATTCTCGGCCGATGCGCCTGGTAGGCAACGTCAGAGAACGCGCCGGCGACCTCGGTGCTCGTACCGGTACCCGGGATCCAACCCCTCGCATAGGTAAGAGTCGGCTTACCGATCGCGTCGTTGGTGATGGCGTACTCCGCCACCCTGGGGCCAGGGTTCGTGGCGTCCGACCCGCAGTTCGTGGTCGTGATGAACCACTGCATCCCCCACACGGCCGAACTACCCGAACCACTGCGCTGGCGCAGCGGGGCATCTGGCTGGATATGGCCGTTTGGACAGGTGAGGTCGATCCCATTGGTACCGGTGAGCGGCGACGTAGAGAACGAAAGAAAGTCGGATGCCAGTCCGCGCGAGGCGGAGTAGGGACCGGTGAATATGCCATTGGAATCGGCAGCCACCGAGACATCCTGCGACGGCGGAGTGCCGGCCTGCCATGCCGTGGGCGAGCACCCCAAGGCGCTCGAGGTGTTGTCGTCCGGAGGGCAGTTTGCGTACGGCGGCTGGTTCCCCAACGGCACCTCTGCGCGCACGGCGCCGGTTTGAATCTCTCGAGCCTCTAAGCGAGCGGGGTAGTTCGGCGGACGCCCCCAGATCTCGCCCCAAGCAACATCGATGCCGGCGTACTGCCCCGGAAGCGTGCGCTTGTAATTGCCGCTCTCGTCGTAGACAACCACCCGTCCGACGCTGTTCCAACCGGGATCCGAGACAAAGAGCTCTCCCCGATAGTAGGCCAGCCCCTGAGCAGTTCGAATGGAGCCGCCGGGCGGGCTCGGGAACGTCTGCAACAACGCCAGCGTGGAGGCGTCGCGTGCTTGGATACCTTCCTGTGAGGCAACAAAGACTTTGCCATCAGCAACGGCGACGGAGGGGCTCAGCGTGCCCCGATCGGTCGGAAAGCTCCCCACGGGCGGGTGGGCGCTGTCGTAGACCGGCGAGGGGTCGGTCGCGCCAGGCTGCGGGACGCTTACGTATGGCTCTTGCTGCTGGGGTGCCAAAAGGTCATATCCAGCGACCGGGGCCGGATCGTCCGCGACCGCTATGGAGTTGGGCGCGGCAAGCGCCGCAACGACGGTGACCGATGCGCATACCCCCGCCCAACGACGCGTAGCGAGTCCGGCGCGTCGTGGATACCGCGCCGACACCCACGCGGGTTTTATCTTCCGGGCGTTCATGCAGTCGAAGAACGCTGGCACCGGGCCGACTGTGACGGTCGTGTCGCCTACTGGCACCCGCTACATCACGGCCTTGGCAGGCGACGCCCGACCTTTGCGGCCGCGGCCGCAAGCAGCGGGCACCACGCCTAGCCGATCACGCGCCGAATCGCATCGAACGACTGACCGAGGGCATGCGAGTAGCGGCCGAGCATCGTGGGGTTCGAAGACGCGTGCACGCGAACTCTGCGGCGGCTTACGCTTGTCCCGATGCATCCAGATCCGACGAGTCGTCGGGCGCCTGGTCATGAGAACCTGGCAGACGAGCTCAGGGCTGCGGCCGAGTCCTTCGACGAGCTCTACACCGAGCTGACGCTGCTCCAGCGCCACCTGGTGGCGGCACGCCGAGACGACGGCCTGCCCGAAGCGGAAGCCCGACGCCTGATCAGCCGCGTGAAGGTCTTCACTACGGCCGCCGAGGCGGTCGACCAAGCCGGAGTGGCCGGCGAGCCGAGCCAGGCGCAGGTCACATTCAAGGCGCTGAAGGCCCGCCTGACACAGGGCGACTTGGATGCCGAGATGCTGCTTCCCGTGCTGCGCGGACTACCACGGCGATCGGCCTTTCCGCTGCTGGCCGAATTCCTGCAGGCCGCGGTAGAGCGGGGCCTCGCTCTCGAGGAATCGCTTGGGGGTGTCACGCTCGAAAGACTGGTTGGGGCCCCGATGGGCCTGGGCCCGCGTCGGGCGGCGATCGTCTTTCGGCGCGCAGGCTTCGCTTCGGACCTGTCCCCTGAAGACCCATCGCCCGCGCAGGTCCAGAGTCTCTCTGCGGCCCTACGCGACCTGGCAGGGCCACAGCCAGCCGAGGTCTTTGGCCACACCCGTGCGCCGAAGGCGCCCGACGACGGCATCGGAGCCGCAGACGCGGTCTTGCAGGCCTGGCGGAGCGCCGTCGGGCGCGTGACCGAACCCAAGGGCACGGCAGTGCTCGCGGCCACGAGGAGAGAGGGATGGCCGACCGACGCGGTGCCGACGGCGACGCTGCTACGACGTGGGCGCGGAACGCGGTTGCACCCACGTTCTTTCCTGATGTGGGCGATTTTCTCAGGCAGAATCGGGCGTTGCCAGAGGCCGAACTGATCCGGTTGCTTCGAGCCGACGCTAACGAGGCCAGCCACGAGGCTCGGGCCCTGCCCGACGACAAAGCCGATGACCGGTACTTTCGCTGGCACATACTCAAGACTCTGGCCGACGCCATCCAAGCCGAAGGCAAGGCCCGGCGATTCTCCGAACGAGGCGCCGAAGCCTGGGGCTCACAGACACCTGTTTCCCTGGCCCGTATGGCCAGCCGGCGCGTGGGCGTGCTGATCGCCTCCATGCCCGACGAGGACGCCATTCCCTTGCTCGAAAACCTCCCTCCCAACAGCAAGCGCTCATGACCTACGAACACTTCGCCCCCATCCTGCACGCGCTGGGAATGGCGCAAGCCAAGAAGGAGATGCTCGACCTGGCGTCAATGGCCGCCGAACTCGACCTCAGCGAGACCGAGCTCGAAATGCGCCTGCAGGAAATCGACGCGCGCGGGCTCGCCTTCAGCGGCCTCGAGTTCGAAGGACCGCCCATGCTGCTCAACGCCGGCCGCCAATACTTGGCACTGGAGGGCAGGGTCGCCTCCGAGGCCCTCGACTTCCTTCCCCGCCAGATCGACGACCTGCACGCCCGCCAAGCCATGTTGCACGCCGGCACGGTACTGGTCGATGAGTTCCGGGTGGCCGTCCTGCAGGGCCGCGGCGTGGCCCATGCCCAAGAGCTGGTGCCCGAGGGTTTTGTCGAAGCGATCGACGAGAGCCGGGCCCTCGATCTGTTCTCAGCAGCCGTTGCACTCATGGCCCGACTGTCAGCCGAAGAGCCAGCGGGTTGCGTGGCTGAGGAGGTCCTAGCCGTGACCCTGATTGGTGGGGCCCAAGCATGGCTTGAGACGCAAGCCGAGGCCGGCCACCTAGATGCTGAGGCGGCCACCAGCGCGGCTGGCGAAGTTCACGGCGGCCTCTTCGACTTCTTTCAGGACGATGACGTGCTCGACATGTTTCAAATGCGGGAGCCTTCCGACGCTTCGGTGGCCCTCGGCTCGCCGAGAAACCAGCAGCTCGGCATCGCTGACCAGCGCATCGAGGAATGGTTCAAGCCCTTCGGCGGAGTCGCGCCCACCGGCTACCTCCGCGCGTAGCGGCCTAGCGTCGGCCAAACCGCTTCACGCCGACGCTTCGGATCTGGTTCGAGCTGGCGGAACCATCGAGTGTTAGCGACCGACCCGGCGCATTACTTGCGACAGCCATGGGCCCCGACATGGGCCCCGGGGCATGTGGAAGGGTCGAAAGCCCCGTGGGTATCGAGGATCACGAGGCACGCGGCGGGGAATCATAATCCGCGTGTCGTTCAGCTCCGGGCTAGACGCCGCGCGAGCAGATGCCACGGCAGCCCGGAAAGGGAACGGCCTCTAAGCAAGCGACCCCGGGGCCCAAGTGGGAAGACGGCCCCGGGATCGCCTTTGGGGGCCCCACGAAAACAATGGGGGCTCGCTCGGCAGCGTGACGGCCTCATCCGGTCAAGCGTGCGCCCTCTGTCGGCCGACTTCGCCGGTCCAAAAAGAGACCAAAAAAAGACCAAGAAGGTCGCCCGAGGTGCAGGATTCCGCGTTTCCTCGCATATCTGGCGATGACGCTTGATATGTGCAACCGGCGTGGAAATGGCCGCTTTGCAGGGATTTGCCGCAGCCCGCACCGCTTCACCCAAAGCGGACGACGGGTCTCGAACCCGCGACCTTCGGCTTGGGAAGCCGACGCTCTACCAGCTGAGCTACGTCCGCAGGGACCTTGTCGGTCCGGCGGCCAAGATACCTAAGCCGTGGTGCGGATTGGCGGGGACGGGATCGGCTCCTCCACCGACCCCGCCCCCGGCGGCGTTCGCAGCGCCACCGCCACCCCGGCCGCGACGATCGCGCCGCCGCCAACCAAGATCGCCGGGGTCAGGGCCTCGCCCAAGAGCAGCGCCGCCAGCCCGGCGGCGGACACCGGCTCCATGTAGGCCAGGATTCCCGCCGTGGTGGCGGGGACGCGCTTCAGCGCTCCGAGGTAGATGACTCCGGTCGCGCCCGTCAAGACGATCCCCATGAGGGCCAGGTAGGCGACGTCGGTCCTGCCGACGCCGCCGAACGACGTGAACACGAGCGCGGGCGAGAGGACCAAGGCCGCCGTCCCCTCCTGCCATGCCACCAGCGTCATGGGATGGACCTCCGCCGCCCAGCGCTTCAGCAGCACGATGAGCAGCGCGTAGGTCACCGCGGCGCAGAAGGCCAGCGCCGCGCCCGGCAACCGTACCTCCTCTCCCCCGCTCCCGCCGGACAGGGAGATGGCCACGATTCCCGCGACCGATATCGCCAGCGCGAGCACGGACACCCGCGGGACGTGCTCGCGGATCAACACGGGCGCGAGGAGCGCCATGAAAATCGGCGCCGCGTAGGTGATCAGCACCGCGCTGGCCACGCTGGTCTGCTTGATCGCCGTGAAGTAGAGCCCCCAATGGATCGCCAGCAGGACTCCCAGCCACATCACCGCGCGTGGGGGTGGGCGCAGGAGGTCGCGGCGCCCGGACACCAACAACAGCAGCGCGATGAACCCCGACGACAGGGCCACCCGGAAGAACACGATCGACAGCGCCGGGAGGTCCACCTCGCGCACGACGATCCCCACGAGCCCCCACGTCAGCGCGCACCCGGCGATCAGCAGCGAACCGGTCGTGTGGCGCGACACCCGCTGTACCGTAGGGGACGTGCGATCGGCCCTCCTCCTGGCCCTCGTGGCGCTGGTGACCGCCACCGCGCCGGCGCCCGCCGGCGCGGCCGTCTCCTTCACCGACGTCGAGGACGAGGTCATGTGCACCGTCTGCGGGACGCCGCTCAACCTCTCCCCGCAGGACGCTCCCTTCGCCCAGCGCGAGCGCGCCTTCATCCGCCGCCTGATCGCCGAGGGCAGGAGCAAGCGCGAGATCAAGGACGCGCTCGTTGCCCAGTACGGGCGCGCCGTCCTGGCCGAGCCGCGCAGCCACGGCTTCGATGCCGCCTCCTGGGCCGTGCCGCTGGCCGTCGTGGCGGTCGCGCTGGCCTTCCTCCTGCTCGCCGCGGCGATGTGGCGGCGCAAGCCGCCCGCGCCCGAGCCGGTGGCCGCCGCCGGAGGCGTCTCGGCCGCCGACTCCCGGCGCCTGGACGAGGACCTGCGCCGCTACGACTGACCGCCGCCGGCCGGGAGCGAGTCGGCGGCCGGACATGACCGCGACGCCGGCCGCGAGCGGACCCGCCTACATCGACTCCGGCGCGGAAACCCCCAGCAGCTCCAGGGCCCGCGCGATCGTGCGCCGCGACGCCACGCACAGAGCGAGGCGGAACGCTTCGACGTCCTCCTCCACCCCGACCACCTTGCAGTCGCGGTAGAACGCGGTGAACTCCTGCGCCAGCTCGAGCGCGTAGGTGGCGATCCGGTGGGGCGCGCGGCGCTCGGCCGCCTCTCCCACTTCACCGGGGAAGGCCAGGAGCTTCAACACCAGGGCGCGCTCGGCGGGCTCCAGCGACACGTCCACGGAGGCCGACGGCGAGCGCGTTCCCGCCTTCTCCAGGATCGACGCGATCCGCGCGTGCGCGTACTGGACGTAGTAGACCGGGTTCTCGGCGCTCTCCTCGCGGGCCAGGTCCAGGTCGAGGTCGATCGTCGTGTCGTGCGAGCGCTGGAGCATGAAGAACCGCGTCGCGTCGACGCCGATCTCGTCCAGCAGCTCGTCCAGGGTCACGAATTCTCCCCGCCGCTTGGACATCGACGCGCGCCGCCCGCCCTCCACGATGTGCACGAACTGCATGATCAGGACCTCGAGCATCTCGGGGTCCGCGCCCAGGGCCGCGAACAGCCCCTTCATCCGCCCGATGTAGCCGTGGTGGTCGGCCCCCAGCACGTTCACGAGGCGGTCGAACTCGCGCGACAGCTTGTTCAGGTGGTACGCCACGTCGGCGGCGAAGTACGTGCCCTCGCCCGAGGACCGGACGAGCACCCGGTCCTTGTCGTCCCCGAAGTCGGTCGTGCGCAGCCACACCGCGCCGTCGGACTCGTAGACGGCCCCGCTCTCGCGCAGCCGTGACAGCGCCACGTCCACCTGCGACGGGTCGCCCTCGTGCAGCGACGCCTCGCGAAACCACGTGTCGAACTCCACCCCGAACCGCGAGAGCGTGGCCTGGATCTGGCCGATGAGGACGGCGACTCCGGCCCGAGAGAGCTCGTCGACGTCGGCCCCGGCCGCGTCGGGCAGCGCGTCCACGAGCTCGGCCACGTACTCGCCCTCGTATCCCCCCTCCGGCACCGCCTCCCCGCGGGCACGGGCCCGGATCGACTCGCCCAGCAGCCGGATCTGCGCCCCCGCGTCGTTGAAGTAGTACTCGCGCTCCACGGAGTGGCCGGCGAGCGAGAGGATCCGCGCCAGCGAGTCCCCATACGCCGCGTGGCGCCCGCCGGCCGCGGTCAGGGGCCCCGTCGGGTTCGCGGACACGAACTCGATCAGGACCCGCTCCGCCACCTCCGGAGCCCCGGCGCCGAACGACTCGTCGGCCAGGATGCGCTCCAGCGCGTCGCGAAACCACGCGTCCGCGAGGAAGAGGTTCAGGAACCCCGGCCCGGCGACCTCCACGCGGTCCAGCCGGTCGCCCAGCTCCTCGCGCAGCGTCTCCCCCAACCGCTCGGCCACGTCGCGCGGCGGCTCGCCCAGCCGCGGCGCCAGGAGCAGCGCGGCGTTGGTGGAGAAGTCGCCGAACCGCGCCGTCTTCGGACGCTCCAGCGTGGGCGAGGCGCCCGAGGCGCGCTCGACCGCCGAGCGCAGCTCTTCGACGGGGGTGCTCATGCCCCTAATAGTGATACGGCTCGCCGGCGAGGATCTTGTGGGCGCGGTACACCTGCTCCAGGAGCACCACCCGCGCCAGCTGATGGGGCAGGGTCATCGGGCCCAGCGACAGCCGGTGGTCGACGTCGTCGAGGTCGAGGCCCTTGGGGCCGCCGAGCACGAAGCACACGTCGCGCCCGCCCTGGCGGCGGTCCTCCATCCAGCGGGCGAAGTCCTCGGAGGAGATCGTGTCGCCGCCGGGGTCCAGCAGCGACACGAACGCGCGGTTGGGAATGCGCCGCGTCACCCGGTCGTCCTCGCGGACCTCGACCATCTCCACCCGTACGTGCCCGGCCAGGAGCTTCTGGTAGTGCTGGACGTCGTCGGCGAACGGCGGACGCAGGCGGCCGACGGCCAGGACGAGGATCCGCACCGGTGCGATACTAGACCGATGGACGAGCACGACGAGGCGCAGGAACGCCACATCAACATCCACTTCGCGCCGGAGATGATGGCGGGCGCGTACGCGAACTTCGCGAACGTCTCGCACTCCGACTACGAGTTCACGATCACCTTCGCCCGCGTCGACCACGAGGTCGAGGACGAGGAGATCCCCGGCGTCGTCGTGTCGCGCGTCAACCTCTCCCCGCGCTTCATGCGCGAGCTGATCGACGCCATGGAGGACAACTACTCCAAGTGGCGCACCCGGGAGGGCATCAAGAACCTCCCGGAGTTCGGCGGCGGGCCGGGCGGCGAAGAGCCCGCAGCCTAGCGGGCGCCCCGCTCGAACGCCACGCCGATCCCGATCCGCTCGATCGTCGGCGGATGGGTGGACAGCAGCGCGACCTGCCAGCGCGGCGGGTCCGGGTCGGAGAGGTTGCGCACGGCGATGCGCTTCTCGAAGCCGATGAACGGCTTGGGCTGATTGGTCAGGTGCAGCGCGAAGCTGTCGGCCCGCGCCTCGATGCGCCGCGAGAGCTGGTTGGAGACCGCCCCGATCGTCCCCGCCACGAGGGCCAGGGACAGCACCGTGGCCGGGAGCCCCGCCGCCGTGCCCGACCGCCCGGGCGCGAGCCGCTCGGTCAGCCGCTGGATGGCCAGCACGCCGAGGGGCGCGACCAGCGCCAGGTAGAGGATCCCGTTGGGCACGTCGCGGTGGTGGACGTGGGAGAGCTCGTGCGCCACGACCAGGCGCACCTCGTCGCGCGGGAAGTTCTCCAGCAGCGTGTCGTAGAGCACGACGCGCTTGGTCGAGCCCAGCCCCGTGACGTAGGCGTTCGCGGCGGTGGTGCGCCGGCTGGCGTCGACCTCGTAGACCTGGCCCACCTTGACCCCGGCGCGGCGCGCCAGGTCGAGCACGTCGGAGCGCGCCTGGCCGGGCGGCAGCGCCTTGAAGCGGTTGAACACCGGGTCCAGCACCACCGGCCCGGCGTAGGCGAAGGCCGCGCCGATGGCCACCACCGCCACGCTCCCCGGCGCCCACCAGTGGCGCGGGAACCGGCGCTGGAGCCCCAGGAGCGCCATTCCGCCCAGCCCCGCCAGGACCGCCCCGATCCCCACGGACTTGCCCACGTCCCCGGCCCAGCCGGCCCAGGACTGCGTGGTCAGGCCGTAGTCCACCGAGCGCTGGCGGCTCAACGCCGAGACCGGCAGGGTGGCCACGGTCAGCGTCACGGACAGCGCCGCGGCGGCGGCCGCGCCGGCCAGCACGGGCCGGCGCCACTCGCGCCGCAGGGCCCGTGGCGGCCGGACGACCAGCCAGACCAGCACGCCGCCCTCGATGAGCAGCGCGGCCCCGTAGAGCGCCAGCTGGGGGCGCCGGTAGTCGCGGGCCCGGTCGATCTGGGCGTGGCTGAAGTACGATCGGGCGCTCACGGGCGCCGGATCGATAACACCGTCGCGCGGGCGGAGCAGCAGCACCGCCGCCTCCGCCACGACGACGGCGGCGACCAGCGCGATCGGCAGTCGCAGGCGCCCGCGGTCCACGTACTCACGGTACCGATGCGCATCGCCGTCCTGTCCGACATACACGGGAACCGCCACGCCTTCGAGGCCGTCCTGGCCGCGGTGGGCGGCGAGAGCGTGGACGCGGTGTGGTGCCTGGGCGACGTGGTGGGCTACGGCGCGGACCCCGATCCCTGCTGCGAGCTGGCGGCCCGCGAGTGCGACCTGTGCCTGGCGGGCAACCACGACCTCGCGGTCCGCGGCGACATCCCGCTGGACGAGTTCTCGACCGGAGCTCGCGTGGCGGCGGAGTGGACGCAGGAGGTCATCGCGCCGCGCCACCTCGACTTCCTGCGCGCGTTGGAGCCCCAGCTGCTGGACCGCGAGGACGTCGGCCTCTACCACGCCAGCCCGCGCGACCCGGTATGGGAGTACGTCCTCTCCACGCTGCTGGCCGACATGTGCCTGGACGTGCAGCCCCACCGCGTCTGCCTGATCGGGCACTCCCACGTGGCGCTCTCGTTCCGCCGCGAGGAGGGCGAGCCGGCGACCGGCGAGACGCGCCGCGACGGCGACACGGTCGAGCTCTCCGAGCACGAGTGGCTGCTGAACCCGGGCAGCGTGGGCCAGCCGCGCGACGGCGACCCGCGCGCCGCGTGGCTGGTCCTGGACACCAACGCCCCCTCGGCCACCTGGCGGCGCACCAGCTACGACGTGGCCGGCGCGGCCGCGGCGATCCGCGCCGCCCGGCTGCCGGAATCCCTGGCCGAGCGCCTGGAGTACGGCCAGTAGCATGCGGCGGCCGATGCGCTCTGTGGTGGCAGTCCTCCTCGCCGCGGCGCTCGGCGTGTCGAGCGCCTTCCTGGTCGCCTGCGGCGATCGCAACTCGCTGATCCCCAAGGGGGACGCGTCGGCGATGCAGTCCGACCTCGACCGGGCCGAGACCCTCTACGGCCAGCAGGAGTGCCGACGGGCCCAGGCGGCCGTGCGCCAGGCCCGGGGACGGGCCGAGCGGCTGCCCTCCGGGGTCGACGCCGGCCTGCGCTCCACCCTCCAGGACAACCTGGACACCGTGCTCGCGCGGATCGTCGACAGGTGCGGCAAGACCACCACCACGACCACGCCGACCCAGACCCAGACCGCGACGACCGCGACGGAGACCACGCAGACCACGACGGAGACGACGGCGACCGAGACCACGACCGAGCCGCCGACAACCACCCAAACCGTGCCCGAGCCGACCACCCCGGGCGAGAGCGGCGGCACGCCCTCGAAGGGCACGCCGTGATCGCCGACCGCTACCGCATCGACGGCCGCCTGGGCATCGGCGGGATGTCCACCGTCCACCGCGCCTTCGACGAGCGCCTGGAGCGCGAGGTGGCGATCAAGCTGCTGGCCGAGCACCTGGCCGAGGACGAGACGTTCGTGTCGCGCTTCCGCCGCGAGGCCCTGGCCGCCGCGCGCCTGGTGCACCTCAACATCGTCCAGGTCTTCGACTTCGGCCTGGACGAGCCCACCGGCCAGCACTACATCGTCATGGAGCTGGTCGACGGCCCGTCATGCGCCCAGGTGCTGCGCGACCGGCGCACGCTGGCCGTCGACGAGGCGCTGGACATCGTGGGCCAGGCGGCGCGGGGCCTGGACCACGCGCACCGCAACGGCGTCGTGCACCGCGACGTCAAGCCGGGAAACCTCCTGCTCGGCGTGGACGGGGTGGTCAAGCTGGCCGACTTCGGGATCGCGCGCGCCACCGAGCAGTCGAGCATCACCCAGGTCGGCTCGGTGCTCGGAACGGCGGCCTACCTGGCGCCCGAGCAGGCGCGCGGCGAGGAGGCCGGGCCGCCGGCCGACATCTACGCCCTGGCCGTCGTCACCTACCAGCTGCTGGCCGGACGACTGCCCTACGAGGCCAGC
Organism: Solirubrobacteraceae bacterium; assembly: GCA_033856025.1. Lineage (GTDB taxonomy): Bacteria > Actinomycetota > Thermoleophilia > Solirubrobacterales > Solirubrobacteraceae > AC-38. The sequence goes on from JAWVFQ010000004.1 coordinate 257,841, forward strand.
TCGCTGTCCGAGCTGACGCTCAAGCAGCAGCGCGAGGCGCCGACGCCGCTGGACGCGGTCAACTCCGAGATCCCGCCCGCGCTCGCGCACGCCGTGGCCCGCGGGCTGGCCCTGGACCCGGAGGCGCGCTACGACAGCGCGGTGGCGTTCGGCGAGGCGCTGCGCGCCGGGGCGCGCGGCATCGAACCGCCCGCGCCGCACGTGGAGGACCGCGCGACCGAGTCCACCCAGCTGCTCCGGCGCGACTCCACCGAGGCGACCCGGATGCTGCCGCACGAGCCGGTGACGCCGGCGCGGCCGATCCCGGCGCGCCGGGGCAGCCAGCGCCAGCGCGAGGCCGAGGCGGCCGCGCAGCCACAGCCGGCGCGCCGCCGCGGGCGCGGAGCGCGGCTGAGCCGGGCGCTGCTCATCCTCGCCCTGCTGCTGGGCCTCGGCGCGGTGGCCGGCATCTACGTCGCCGACCAGACGAGCACGCAGCCGCATCTGCGCCGCATCGCCAACCCCGACCCCAAGGGCGCGATCGAGGACGTCAAGGACTTCATCCGGGAGAACACCCGCTAGACGGGCGTCGCTCCGGCTCGCAACGCGGCGGCCTCGTCCGCCAGTCGCCCGTCGAGGATCGCCTGGCGCAGCGAGCGCATCACCCCGGCCACGAAGGTCAGGTTGTGCAGCGTGAGCAGCCGCAGGCCCCCCGGCTCGCGCTGCTTGACCAGGTGGCGCAGGTAGGCGCGCGAGCGCCCGCCCGCGCACGCGGGACAGGGGCAGCCCTCGAGGAGCGGCGCGCGGTCCTCGCGGAAGGCGCCGTTGATCAGGTTGATCCGCCAGCGCGCGTCGGGCTCGGGCACCAGCGCCATCCCGTGGCGGGCGATGCGCGTCGGCATGGCGCAGTCGAACGTGTCGACCCCCAGCTCCACGCCACGGACCAGATCGTCGACGTCGCCGATCCCCAGCAGGTGGCGGGGGCGCGCCTCGGGCAGCTCCTCCGTCGCCCAGCCGACGACCTCGTACATCTGCGCCTTGTCCTCCCCCAGCGAGCCGCCGATCGCGATACCGGCGCAACCGCTGGCCGCCACCTCGCGCGCCGAGGCGCGGCGCAGGTCCTCGTGGACGCCGCCCTGGACGATCCCGTAGACGATCTGGCCGTCCGGCCCGTGCTCGGCGTGCCAGTCCAGGCAGCGGCGCAGCCAGCGGTGCGTGCGCTCGGTGGACGCCTCGGTGTACTCGCGCGAGACGTGGAACGGCGTGCACTCGTCGAAGGCCAGCGCGATGTCCGAGCGCAGCGCGGCCTGGACCTCCATGGACACCTCGGGGGACAGGAAACGCACGTCACCGTCCACGTAGGAGCGGAAGCGCACGCCGCCCTCCTCGATGGACAGGATCGCGCCGTCGCCCTTGCCCCCCTGCGCCGCGCGTCCCTTGACCTCGTCGGCCACGGTCCCGTGGCCCATGGAGAACACCTGGAAGCCGCCGGAGTCGGTGACGATCGGCCCGTCCCAGCCCATGAACTCGTGCAGGCCGCCGTGGGCGGCCACGATCTCCTGGCCCGGCTCGAGCATCAGGTGGAACGTGTTGCCCAGCACCATGTCGAAGCCCAGGCCGGCCACCTCGGCGGGCAGCAGCGTGCGCACGGCGCCCTTCGTGGCCAGCGGAACGAAGGCCGGCGTGCGCACCTCGCCGTGCGCCAGGCGCAGGACGCCGGCGCGCGCCCGCGAGCCGGCGTCGCGGGCGTCGATGGAGAAGCTCATCGGGCCCGGAGGCGGTCCCAGAGCTCGCCGAGGGCGTCGCGCTGCGCCGGCTCGAGCCCGTCCAGGAACCGCCGGCGCACGCCCGCATGGTGCGTCGTACGGGCCTCGCGCAGGGCATCCAGTCCGGCCTCGGTCAGGTGGGCGAAGGATCCGCGCGCGTCGTCCGCGCACTCCTCGCGCGCCACCAGGCCGTCGCGCTCCAGCCGATCGACCAGCCGCGTGAGCCCGCTGCGGCTGAGGAGGATCGCGTCGGCCAGTTGGCGCATCCGCAGGCGGCGTTCCGGCGCGGACTCCAGCGTCGTCAGGACGTCGTAGGACGAGAGCGGCAGGTCGTGGGCCGCGCGCAACTCCTCGTCGAGCTCGCGCACCAAACGGGTATGCGTCTCCAGGAACCCGCGCCAGGCCCGCAGCTCGGCGTCGTCGAAGCGGTCGGCCATGAGGGGAGTATAGTTGTCTATACAACCAATGTCGCTCGAGGGAATCCACCACGTAACGGCGATCACCGGCGACGCGCCGCGCAACGTCGACTTCTACACACGCGCCCTCGGCCTGCGGATGGTCAAGAAGACCGTCAACTTCGACGCGCCCGACGTCTACCACCTGTACTACGGCGACGAGCGCGGCCACCCCGGCTCGATCCTGACCTTCTTCGAGTTCCCCGGCGCCGCGCGGGGCCGCGCCGGCGCCGGCATGGTCCACGCGATCGCCTGGCGGGTCGCCTCCCCGGAGGCGCTGGAGTTCTGGGCCCAGCGGCTCGAGGCGGAGGGCGTGGACGTGACCCGCGAGGCGGACCGGCTGGACTTCGCGGATCCCGAGGGACTGCACCTGGCGCTCACCGTCGACGGGTCCGGCGACGCGCCGCTGCGCGCCGCACGCGACGGCGTCCCCGAGGAGCATGCGCTGCTGGGGTTCGCGGACGCGCGCGCCTACGCCGCCGACCCGGCCCGCGGCGAGCGACTCTTCGACGCCCTGGGCTTCCAGCGCGCGGAGGGGGACGGGGACGTGTGGCGCGTGGCCGGGCAGGAGCGCGGCGCGCGCTACGCGCTGGACGCGCCGCCGCCCGAACCGGGAGTCCAGGGCGCCGGCACCGTCCACCACATCGCCTGGTCGGCGGCGGACGACGCCGAGCTCGGGGAGTGGCGCGAGCGGGTCGCCGCGGCCGCCGCGCACCCCACGCCGATCATCGACCGCCAGTACTTCCACTCGGTCTACTTCCGCGAGCCCAACGGCGTGCTGTTCGAGCTGGCGACGCGCGACATCGGCTTCGACGTCGACGAGCCGCTGGAGACGCTCGGCCAGGCGCTCAAGCTCCCGGCGCAGCACGAGCCGCTGCGCGAGCGCCTCGAGCGGACGCTGACGCCCCTGTGAGCCTCGACCTGCTCGACCACCTGGTCCGCCCGGCGGCCGGCGATCCCGAGGGGGCTTTGGTGCTGCTCCACGGCCGCGGGACCAGCGAGCAGGACCTCTTCCCCCTGCTCGACGTGTTCGACCCCGACCGCCGGCTCGTCGGCGTGACGCCGGGCGGTCCGCTCTCGCTCCCGCCGGGCGGCCGTCACTGGTACGCGATCCGCCGCGTCGGCGCCCCGCCCCCCGACACGTTCCTGCCGACCTACGAGCGGCTGACGCGCTGGTTCGACGCCCTGCCCGAGGCGCTCGGCGTGCCCGTCGACCGCACGGTCGTCGGCGGGTTCTCGCAGGGCGCGGTCATGTCCTACGCGGTGGGCCTCGGGGCGGGCCGTCCCGCCCCCGCGGGGATCATGGCGCTGAGCGGCTTCATGCCCACCGTCGAGGGCTTCGAGCTGGACCTGGAGGACCGCCGGGGCTTCCCCGTCGCGATCGCCCACGGCGAGCTCGACGACATCATCGGCGTCGAGTGGGGCCGCGACGCGCGCGACCGCCTGACCGCCGCGGGCGCCGACGTCCTCTACCGCGAGTCGCCCATGCCGCACACGATCGACCCGCGCGTCATCCCCGAGCTCAGCCAGTGGCTGGGCGCGACGATCGACCGCGCACCGAACTCGTCAGGCGCCTGACAGCAGCGACCGGCCGGTCATGGCCGGCGGCGGGTCGATCCCCAAAAGCTCGAGCACCGTGGGCGCGACGTCCGCGAGCACGCCCCCGTCGCGCAGCTCGCCGCCCTCGGCGGTCACGATCAGGGGAACGGGGTTCAGGGAGTGCGCCGTGTTGGGGCTGCCGTCGGGCTCGAGCATGTTGTCGGCGTTGCCGTGGTCGGCGGTGACGACGCACACGCCGCCGGTGGCATGGACGGCGTCGACCACCTGGCGCAGGCCGGCGTCCACCGTCTCGACGGCGCGGACCGCCGCCGGGATCACCCCGGTGTGGCCGACCATGTCGGCGTTGGCGAAGTTGACGATGCAGAAGGCGGGCTCGTCCTGCGCCCAGGCCGACGCGACGGTGGCCGCGACCTCGGGCGCGCTCATCTCGGGCCGCAGGTCATAGGTCGCGACGTCGCGCGGCGAGGGGATGAGCTCGCGGCGCTCGCCCTCCCACGGGTCCTCGCGCCCGCCGTTGAAGAAGTACGTGACGTGCGCGTACTTCTCGGTCTCGGCGACGTGCAGCTGGCGCAGGCCGCGCTCGGCCAGCACCTGCGCGAGCGTGACCTCGGGACGGGCCGGGGGGAACGCGACCGGATACGGCCAGCCCTCCTCGTACTCCGTCATGGTGGCGTAGCGCGCGACGGGCGGCGCGCCGCGACGGTCGATCTGCTCGCACTCCGGATCGGCCAGCGCGCGCGTGATCTGGCGCATGCGGTCGGGACGGAAGTTGAAGCCCAGCACCGCGTCGCGGTCGGGCCGGATTCGCGCCTCCTGCGCCACCGTGGTGGGCTCGAGGAACTCGTCGGTCTCGCCGCGCTCGTAACCGGCCCGCGCGGCCTCGGGGGCGGTGTCCGCGTGGTGGGGGGCGTCGCCGTGGACCAGCAGGTCGTAGGCGCGCTGCGTGCGCTCCCAGCGGTTGTCGCGGTCCATCGCCCAGTAGCGGCCGACGACGCTGCCCACGCGCGCGTTGCCCGCCGCGGCGCACCAACCCTCCACCGTCTCCAGGTGACCGGCGCCCGAGGTGGGCAGGGTGTCGCGCCCGTCGGTGAAGGCGTGGACGATCAGCTCGGGCACGCCGAGCCGCGCCCCGAGGTCGATCAGCGCCTCCAGGTGCTTCCAGCCCGAGTGCACGCCGCCGTCGGAGACCAGGCCGATCAGGTGGACGCGCTCGCCGGACCCATAGAGCTCCCGCAGCACCTCGTTGCGCTCCAGCTCGCCGCGCTCCACGGCGTCGTCGATCCGGGACAGGTCCTGAACCAGGACGGCACCGGCTCCCAGGTTCAGGTGGCCCACCTCGGAGTTGCCCATCTGCCCCTCGGGCAGACCCACGGCGCGGCCGCCCGCGCGCAGCCGCGTGTGCGCGAAGCGGTCCCACAGGCCGTCGAAGGTGGGCGTGTCGGCCAGGGACACGGCGTTGCCCGGGCCGGGCGCGGCGAGCCCCCAGCCGTCCAGCACGACCAGGCACACGCCGGGGACGGTCATGCCGCGGCGACGATGGCGGCGAAGGACTCCGCCTCCAGGCTGGCCCCGCCGACCAGCGCGCCGTCCACGTCGGGCAGCGCCAGCAGCTCGGCGGCGTTGTCGGGCTTGACGCTGCCGCCGTAGAGGATGCGGACGGCGGCGGCCGCGTCCGGCGAGCGGTCGTTGACGAGCGCGCGGACGAAGGCGACGGCCTCCTGCGCCTGCTCCGGCGTGGCCACCTGGCCGGTCCCGATGGCCCAGATCGGCTCGTAGGCGATGACCACGTCGGCCAGACGCGAATCGTCGACCCTGGCCAGGTCCTCCTGGACCTGGTTGCGCAGCTTGCGCTGGGTGTCGCCCGCGGCGCGCTCCTCCTCCGTCTCGCCCACGCACAGGATCGGGACCAGGCCGGCGGCCAGCAGGACGGGGACCTTGGCCTGGAGCGCACGGTCGGTCTCGCCGAACAGCTGCCGGCGCTCGGAGTGGCCGACGATCGCGCCGTGGACGTCGAGCTCCACCAGCATCGGCGGTGAGACCTCGCCGGTGAACGGGCCGGAGTCGGCCTCGTGGACGTTCTGGGCGTAGACGTCGACGCCCGAGCCGCGCGTGCTGTCGACCATCGGCGCCAGGGCGGTGAACGCCGGGCAGATCGCCACGTCGGCCCGGGCGGCGGCCACGCGCGGCAGCAGCGCGGCGACGAACGCCTCCGCCTCGGCCACCGTCTTGTGCATCTTCCAGTTCCCGGCGATCAGCGGGGTGCGACTCAACTCAGGACCTCCAGTCCGGGCAGCCTGCGCCCCTCGATGAACTCCAGCGCCGCGCCGCCGCCGGTGGACAGGTGGTCGACGCGGTCGGCCAGGCCGAAGCGCTGGAGCGCGGCGGCGGAGTCGCCGCCCCCCACCACGGTGGTGCCCGGCGCCTCGACCACCGCCTCGGCGATGGCGCGCGTGCCCTGGGAGAAGGGCTCCAGCTCGAAGGCGCCCATCGGCCCGTTCCAGAAGACCATCCCGGCGCGCTCGATGTCGTCGCGGTAGCGCTGGACGGTGTGCGGGCCGATGTCCAGCCCCATCCAGCCGGGCTCCACGTCGACGCCCTCCAGCTCGCGGACCTCGGCGTCGGCGGCGAAGCGGTCGGCCACGATCAGGTCCACGGGCAGGACGAGCGAGCAGTCCTTGCGGTCGGCGGCGTTCAGCGCGCGGCGGGCGGGGTCGAGGTCCTCCTCCGCGCACAGCGAGTCGCCCACCTCGTGGCCCAGGGCGTGGAGGAAGGGAAAGCACATCGCGCCCCCGATCAGGATGGCGTCGGCGACGTCCAGGAAGCGATCGATGACGCCGAGCTTGTCCGAGACCTTGGCGCCGCCGAGCACGGCCACCATCGGCCGCGCCGGGGCTTTGAGAAGGCGCGTGAGCGTCGCCACCTCCTGGGCCAGCAGGCGCCCGGCCACGGCCACCTCGACCTCGTGCGCCACCCCGTCGGTGCTGGCGTGAGCGCGGTGGGCGGCGCCGAACGCGTCGTCGACGTAGACGTCGGCCAGGCGCCCCAGCGCGCGCGCCAGCTCCGGGTCGTTCTGCGTCTCGCCCGGCTCGAAGCGCACGTTCTCCAGCATCAGCAGCTCTCCCGGCTTCAGGGCCTCGACCAGCGCCTCGACCTCCGGGCCCACGACGGCCGGCGCGACCGGCACCGGGACGCCGAGCTGTCCCGCCAGGTGCTCGGCCACCGGGCGCAGCGAGAGCTCGGGCTCGCGGTCCCGCGGACGGCCGAGGTGGGAGACCAGGACGGTCCGCGCCCCGCGGGCGCGCAGGCTCTCCAGCGTGGGCAGGGCGGCGCGGATGCGGGTGTCGTCGGCCACGCGGCCGTCCTCCAGCGGCACGTTGAAGTCGACGCGGACGAGGACGCGGCGGCCCTCGACCTCCACGTCGTCGACGGTCCTCACAGCAGCTTCTGGACCAGGTCCACGACCCGGTTGGAATAGCCCCACTCATTGTCGTACCAGGCGAACACCTTGACCTGCGTGCCGCCCATGACCGACGTCAGCTGCGAGTCGAAGATGGACGAGAACGGCGAACGCTCGATGTCCGAGGAGACGATCGGATCCTCGGTGTAGGAGAGGATCCCGGTGAGCGGCCCGGCGTCGGCGCGCTCGCGGAAGGCCGCGTTGATCTCCTCCGCGGAGGTCTCGCGCTCGGCCTCGATGGTCAGGTCGACCAGTGAGCCGGTGGCGATGGGGGCGCGGATGGCGACGCCGTGCAGCTTGCCGTCGAGCTCGGGGACGACCGCGCCGATGGCCTTGGCCGCGCCGGTCGAGGTCGGGATCAGGTTGATGGCGGCGGCGCGGGCGCGACGCAGGTCGGAGTGCGGGAGGTCCTGGAGGCGCTGGTCGGCCGTGTAGGCGTGGATCGTCGTCATCAGTCCGTGCTTGATCCCCACGGTGTCGCCCAGGACCTTGGCCACGGGGGCCAGGCAGTTGGTGGTGCAGGAGGCGTTTGAGACGACCTGGTGGGCCTCGCGGTCGTAGGCCTCTTCGAAGTTCACGCCCAGGACCACCGTGACGTCGGGGCCCTTGGCGGGCGCCGTGATGACGACCTTCTTGGCGCCGCCGTCCAGGTGCTTGGCCGCGTTCTCGCGGTCCGTGAACAGGCCCGTCGACTCGATCACGACGTCGGCGCCCAGCTCGCCCCAGGGCAGCGCCGCCGGGTCGCGCTCGGCCAGGACGCGCAACTCGTCGCCGTCCACCACGAGGCCGGTGTCGGTGACCTCGACGCTGCCCGGGTACGGGCCAAGGATGGAGTCGTACTTCAGGAGGTGGCCCAGCGTCTTGGAGTCGGTCAGATCGTTGACCGCCACCCAGTCGATGTCGACGCCCCGCTCCTGGGCGGCGCGGAACACGTTGCGGCCGATGCGGCCGAAGCCGTTGATCCCGACGCGTACGGGCATGTCTGAGAAGGGCCTCCTGCGACGTGACGTGAAAAGGAAAGACCGCCGCGGGAACATCCGGGCGGCGGGCGCCGAACCCTATCAGCGGCCGATCAGCTCGACGTGCTGCCCGTCGGGGTCGCGCAGGGTGGCGCCGTAGCCGCGCGGTCCGTACTGGGGCCGCCCTCCGGGAGGCGCCCCCTCCCCCCCGCCGGCCTCCAGCCCGGCGGCGTGCGCGGCGTCCACCGCGGCCTTGCCCGCGGCCCGCAGCGCGACGTGCCCGGCGCCCGCGGGCCGGGCCTCGCCGGCGGCGATCTCCAGCACCGGGCCGTCCACGCCCCAGCCCAGGTCGCCCTGGGCCGCGGGCATCCGCCGCGCGCCGAGCGCGAAGAACACGGCGTCGTAGAACGCCGCGGAGCGCTCCAGGTCCGACACGCTCAGCAGCACGTGGTCGATCACGGCGCGGCCTCGCGCGGGGGCTTGTTGATGTCGCGGTGTGCCACGGTCACGACGTAGTCGGGGTCGGCCTCGTAGTGCTGGAGGAGGTGCTCCGCGATGGCGACGGAGCGGTGGCGCCCGCCCGTGCAGCCGATCGACACCAGCAGGTGGGCCTTGCCCTCGCGCAGGAACTTCGGCAGCAGGTAGTCCAGGAACGGGATGAGGTGCCCGTAGAGCTCGCGCAGCCCGCCGTCGCGGTCGATGTAGTCGACGACGTCGGCGTCCAGCCCGGTCTTGAGCCGCAGCTTCTCCTCGTAGTGCGGGTTCGGGAGGAAGCGCACGTCGAAGGCCAGGTCGGCGTCGCGCGGCGGCCCGTGCTTGTGGCCGAACGAGGTGAAGGTGACGGCCAGGCGCGTCGGGGCCTCGGCCGGCAGCAGCTCGTCGGCCAGCTTGCGCCGCAGCATCGCCGTGGTCAGGCCGCTCGTGTCCATGACCAGGTCGGCGCGCTCCTGGATCGGGCCCAGCATCGCGCGCTCGGCGGCGATCCCCTCCTCCACCGTCCCCTCGGGCGCCAGCGGGTGGCGCCGGCGGGTCTCCTGATAGCGGTTGAGCAGCGTCTGGTCGTCGCACTCCAGGAAGATCACGCGGTGCGCGACGCCGCGGGCGTCGAGATCGTCCAGGACGCTCAGCAGGTCCTCGAAGTAGGCGCCGCCGCGCACGTCGGACACGATCGCCGCGCGCTCCACCGACGACCCCTGGTGGGCGAACAGCTCGGCCAGCGACGCCATCATCTCCGGCGGGAGGTTGTCCACGCAGAAGTAGCCGGCGTCCTCGAACACCGCCATGGCGGTGGACTTGCCGGCGCCGGAGAAGCCGGTGATCACGACGAGGTCGGCCAGCTGCGCCGTGGTGCGGGTCGGCGTGCTCATCGTCCGGTCTTG
>JAWVFQ010000005.1:0-54321 GCA_033856025.1 Solirubrobacteraceae bacterium
CCCCGTGATGACGACGAGGTCGGCGAGCTGGGAGGTGGTGCGCGCCGGCGCGCTCATCGCCCCGTCTTGTTGAGCAGGGCGTAGAGGTCGCGGGCCACCTTGCCGGGCAGGCCGGGCGTCGCCTCGAGCTCCTCGCGCGTGGCCGACACGACCGCCTCGGGGGAGCCGAAGTGGCGCAGCAGCACGCGCTTGCGCACGGGCCCGACGCCGGGCAGCTCGTCGAGGATCGACGTGGTCATCGCCTTGTCGCGGCGCGAGCGGTGGTGGGTGACCGCGAAGCGGTGGGCCTCGTCGCGCACGCGCTGGAGGAGCTGGAGCTCGGACGTCTCGTGGTCGAGGACGAGCGGGGCCGCGCGGCCGGGGACGAAGACCTCCTCGATGCGCTTGGCCAGCGACACGATCGTCACGCCGCGCTCGCGAAAGCCCCGCAACGCGGCCAGCCCGGCCGCCAGCTGGCCCCGTCCCCCGTCGATCACGATCAGGTTGGGCAGCGCCGCGAACGACTCGTCGCGCTCGGGGTCGTGGGGCGAGCGGTCGTGCTGGTCCTCGAAGCGGGCCAGCCGGCGGCCCAGGACCTCGTTGAGCGCCGCGAAGTCGTCGGACACGCCCTCCTCCAGGCCCCGGATGCGGAAGCGCCGGTAGTCGGACTTCTTCGGCGCGCCGCCCTCGAACACGACCATCGAGGCGACGTTGTGCGTCCCCATCAGGTTGGACACGTCGAAGCACTCGATCCGGACCGGCGGCACATCGAGGCCGAACGCCTGCTGGAGGCCCTCCAGCCCTTCGATCCGGCGCTGGCGGCGGCGCTCGTCCTTGAGACGCTCCTGGTCCAGTGCCAGCGCGGCGTTGCGCTCGGCCAGCTCCAGGATGCGCCGCTTGTCGCCGCGCTCGGCGACGCGAATCTCCACCGGCCCCCCGCGCCGTTTCGCCAGCGCCTCGGCCAGGGCCGGCATGGGCCCGGCCTCGCGCTGGACCACGATCTGCGGGGGGATGGCCATGGAGTCGCCGTAGTACTGGAGCGCGAACTGCTCGACGACCTCGGGCAGTGGGCGCTCGCCCTCGTTGGCAAGGTAGAAGGACTGCCGGTCGGAGAGGACGCCGTCGCGGACCTGGAACACCTGGGCGTTGGCGTCCACCCCCTCCACCGAGAGCGCCACGGCGTCCAGCGTGCCCACCGACTCGTTGGCCACGCGCTGGCGCTCCAGCAGCGAGCGGACCGCCTTGAGCCGGTTGCGGAAGACCGCCGCCTGCTCGAACTCCTGCGCCTCGGAGGCCGCGTCCATCCGGGCCTGGAGCTCGCGCTCGATCTCCTTGTAGCGGCCGGACAGGAACGCGATGACGCCGTCGATGCTCTCGCGGTAGCGCTCGCTGTCCACGTAGCCGACGCAGGGCGCCTCGCAGCGCTTGATGTAGTAGTCCAGGCAAGGCGAGCCGCTGCGCCGGCCCGGCTCCGCCCCGTCGCAGGAGCGGAACAGGAAGACCTTCTGGAGCAGGTCCAGCGTGCCGCGGACCTTCTTGGCGTTGGAGTAGGGCCCGAAGTAGGCGCGATTGCGACGGTGGCGCTCGCGCGTGAAGTAGACGCGCGGGAAGTCCTCGTCCAGGCTGATCGCGATGTAGGGGTAGGACTTGTCGTCGCGCAGCCGGATGTTGAAGCGCGGCTTGTACTGCTTGATGAAGTTCTGCTCGAGCAGCAGCGCCTCCGCCTCGGTCGCGGTGACCGTGGCCTCGATGCTCTCGATCAGCGGCGGGAGCTCGGTGGGCCCGTAGCGCGTGCGGCCGGAGAAGTGGGAGGCCACGCGCTTGCGGATACTGCGCGCCTTGCCCACGTAGATGATCCGCCCCTTGCCGTCTCGGAACAGGTAGACGCCCGGCTGGTCGGGCAGCGCGCGGCGCTGCTCGGTGAGCCGATCTGTCGCCTTCGTGGCCATGCTTCGAGGATAGGGTGCCGCGGTGGCCGTCAACCTCTACTCGGACACCCAGACGCGGCCCACCGACGGCATGCGCCGGGCCATGTACGAGGCGGAGGTCGGCGACGAGCAGCGCGGGCTGGACCCGACGGTCAATCGGCTGCAGGAGCGGGTGGCCTCGCTGCTGGGGCACGAGGCGGCGCTGTTCCTGCCGTCGGGGACGATGTGCAACGCGATCGCGTTCCGGGTGCACCTGCGTCCGGGGGGCGACGAGGTCCTGCTGGACCGCACGGCGCACCCGCGGGTGGCGGAGGCGGGCGGGCCGGGCTCGATCTCGGGCGCGCAGCTGACGCTGCTGGACGGCGACGGAGGTGTGTTCACGCCGGATCAGCTCGCCGCCGCCATCCACCCGGCCGGCGACCGCTACGGCCCGCGCACGCGCCTGGTCTCGGTCGAGCAGACGACGAACATGGGCGGGGGCCGGGTGTGGCCGCTGGAGACGGTTCGGTCGGTGCTGGACGTCGCGCGGCCGGCCGGTCTGCGGGCGCACCTGGACGGCGCGCGGCTGATGAACGCGGTCGTCGCGTCGGGGGTGCCCGCCGCGGACTGGGCCTCGGGCTTCGACACCGCGTGGCTGGACTTCACCAAGGGCCTGGGGGCGCCGGTCGGGGCGTGCCTGGCCGGGTCGCGCGAGCTGATCGACGAGGCCTGGCGCTACAAGCAGATGTGGGGCGGCGCGCTGCGCCAGGCCGGCGTGCTGGCCGCGGCGGGCCTGTACGCGCTGGACCACCACGTGGAGCGCCTGGCGCAGGACCACGAGAACGCGCGGTTCCTGGCGGACGCGCTGGCCTCGGTCCCCGGCGTGTCGCTTGACGCCGCGCGGGTCGAGACCAACATCGTGATCTTCTCCGTGGCCGATCCGGACGCGCTGGTGGGGGCGCTGGCGGCGGAGGGCGTGGAGGTCTCGCGGGCGGGGCGAGACCGGGTCCGGATGGTCACGCACCTGGATGTGGACCGGGCCGGCTGCGAGCGCGCGCTGGACGTGGTCCGCGCCGCGCTGGGGGCGTAGTCTCCCCGGCGTGACGGTCTCGACGGCCTACCGCACCTGCCCGTTCTGCGAGGCGACGTGCGGGCTGGAGGTGACGCTGGACGGCGATCGCGTGACGCGCGTGCGCGGCGACGCCGACGACGTCCACTCCCACGGCTTCCTGTGTCCCAAGGGGACCGGCCTGAAGACGTTGCACGAGGACCCCGACCGGCTGCGCACGCCGCTCGTGGCCGGCGAGCCGGCGACGTGGGACGAGGCGTTCGCGGCGGTGGACGAGGGCATCGGGCGGGTGCTGGCCGACGACCGCAACGCCGTGGCCGCGTACCTCGGCAACCCCAACGCGCACAACCTCGACGCGATGGTCTACGGGCCGGCGGTGCTTCGGGCGCTGGGCTCGCGCAACGTGTTCTCGGCCACCACCGTAGACCAGATGCCCAAGCACGTCTCGGCGGGGACGATGTTCGGCTCGGCGCTGAGCATCCCGGTCCCGGACGTGGACCGGTGCCACCACCTGCTGATCCTGGGCGCGAACCCCCTGGCCTCGAACGGCTCGCTGCTCACGGCGCCGGACATGCGGGGGCGGCTGGGGGCGATCCGGGCGCGCGGCGGCAAGGTGGTGGTGTTCGACCCGCGCCGCTCGCGGACGGCGGAGGAGGCGTCCGAGCACCACTTCATCCGGCCGGGCACGGACGCGCTGCTGCTGTTCGCCCTGGTCCGGGTCCTCTTCGAGGAGGGACTGGTCTCCTCCGAGCTCGCCTCGCGGTGCGAGGGCTTCGACGCCCTCGAGCCGCTCGCCGCCTCCTTCACGCCCGAGGCGGTGGGGCCGGCGTGCGGCATCGACGCCGCGGAGATCCGCCGCATCGCCCGCGAGCTGGCGGCGGCCTCACCCGCGGCGGTCTACGGGCGGATCGGCACGTGCACCCAGGAGTTCGGGACGCTCGCGTCCTGGCTGGTGGACGTCCTGAACGTGCTGACCGGCAACCTCGACCGTCCCGGCGGCGCGATGTTCACGCGCGCAGCGGCGGGGTCGCGGACGGCCTTCGACGGCGACGGCCGGGGGCGCGGACTGGCGCACGGGCGCTGGACCTCGCGCGTGCGGGGACTGCCGGAGACGCTGGGCGAGCTGCCGGTGGCGTGCCTGGCCGAGGAGATCGACACGCCGGGCGAGGGTCAGGTCCGGGCGCTCGTCACGCTGGCCGGGAACCCGGCGCGCTCGACGCCGAACTCGGGGCGGCTGGAGCGGGCGCTGGAGTCGCTGGACTTCATGGTCAGCGTCGACATCTACCTCAACGAGACCACGCGCTTCGCCGACGTGGTGCTGCCGGGCGTGTCGCCGCTGGAGAAGGCGCACTACGACCTGGCGCTCTATCAGCTGTCCGTGCGCAACGTGGCGAACTTCTCGCCCGCGACCCTGCCCGTGCCGGAGGGGATGCAGCCCGAGTGGCGGACACTCCTGCGCCTGGCCGGCGTGTTCGCGGGCCAGGGCCCGGACGCCGACGTGGACGCCATCGACGACATGGTCGCGCTGGAGGTCGCCCGCCGCCAGACGACCGAGCCCGGATCGCCGGCGTCCGGTCAGGACCCCGCCGCCCTGCTCGCCGCCTGCGCCCCGCGCCGCGGCCCCGAGCGGATCCTCGACGTCATGCTCCGCGGCGGGCCGTACGGGGACGGGTTCGGGCTCGATGAGGAGCCGCGAGCCGCGGACGACCCTGACTCGTCCTCGGAGCGGCGCCGCGCCGCAGGTCTCTCGCTGGACGCTCTGGAGGCCGCGCCGCATGGGATCGACCTGGAGGCGCTGGAGCCGCGCCTGCCGGGCGTGCTGCGCACGCCGAGCGGGCGCATCGAGCTCGCGCCGGAGCCGATCGTCGCCGACGTGGCGCGCCTGCGGGAGTCGCTGGGCCGCCACGTGAACGGATCCATGGTCCTGGTGGGCCGCCGCCAGCTGCGCTCGAACAACTCGTGGATGCACAACCTCGAGCCGCTGGTGAAGGGCAAGACGCGCTGCACGATGCACGTCCACCCCGACGACGCGGCACGGTTCGGCCTCCAGGACGGCGGCCTGGCCCGCGTGTCCTCGGCGGCCGGCGAGGTGTCCGTTCCCGTGGAGGTCACCGACGCCGTGATGCCGGGCGTCGTGAGCATCCCCCACGGCTGGGGCCACGACGTCGAAGGCGTCTCGATGGAGGTCGCCACCGCCCACCCGGGCAGCAACTCCAACGCCCTGGCCGACGAGTCACTCGTCGACGCGGTCTCCGGCAACGCGGTCCTCAACGGGATCCCCGTCGAGGTCGCCCCGGTCCGCGCGACCGAGCCCGCCGTCGCCTGAGGCCTAGCGCTTGCGATTCTGCGGGATCGTCGCGACGTAGACCGCGAAGGCCACCAGGGACGCAACCAGGCAGGTGCCGACGTACAGCGCGACATCGGCGAGGCCATCGGTCCCCAGGGCCCGGCTCATGAGGGTGTAGGCGGTCCCGAACACCGCGCCCAGAACGATCAGGGCAATGCCTCTCATAAGTCTCATCATACGCCGAGGGCACGAGACCTCACAGTCGCAAGACCGACGACGCCCGCCGCGGCGCCGTACTCCGCCACCCGTAGAGGCTCGACGTCAAGCCCCAGCTCACGCGCGACGATGGCGCCGACGAACAGAACGGTGGCCCCGAGCGCGGCGCTGCCGCTCACGACCGCTCCGGCGTCAGCCAGCAGAGACCCGAGGTCGGAGTACGGGCCGCTCACTTCACCAGCCGGACGGCCAGGCCGGTGAGGGCTGTGGGGTCTCCGGTTCCGGCGAGGAGGCCGAGGATTCGGGCGACGTAGCCGCGGGTCTCGGGGTAGGGCGGGATGCAGCCGCAGCGGGCGACCGCTCCTGGTCCGGCGTTGTAGGCGGCCAGGGCGAGGGGGACGCTGCCGAAGCGCTGGAGGAGGTCGCGCATCATGTGCGCCTGGGCGTCGATCGCCGCGCGGGCGTCGAACGGGTTGGCCAGGCCGTAGGAGCGCGCGGTGCCCGGCATGAACTGGGCGATGCCCTGTGCCCCGGCGGAGCTCTGCGCGAAGGGATTGAAGCCGGACTCGGCGTAGAGCTGCGCGGAGAGCAGCGCCGCCGAGACGCTCCAGCGCATCGCCGCATGGTTGATCGCGGGCGCGAAGCGCGCGGGGACGAACGACGGCACCCCGCGGCCCAGCCGGCCGTCGCCGCCCGAGCCGCCCCCTCCGCCGCCGCTGCTTCCCCCACTCGCGACGTCGAAGCCGACGGACACGGAGCCCGGGTTGCGCGTGTAGCCGAAGTGCCAGGCCTCCCAGCTGTAGCGCTTGAGGAACCCGTAACGGGTCGCGTGCGCCGCCAGCCAGCCGTACGCCCCGGGCGGGCCGAGGTCGAGCTCGGTCGCGTTGCGGTGCAGCGAGTGGCCCGGTGGGGCCACCCACCGCGGGTCCGGATGACGCGCGAACAGGGCGGCCTGCTCGGCGTCGCTGCGGAAGGCGCTGGTGATTGTCAGCGCGATCCCGTCGCGCGCCGCACCCGCCGCCATGTGGTCGAAGGCCAGCGCCACGTCCGGACGCATCGGCTTGCCCTGGCGGTAGGACAGCGGCCCGCTGTAGCCCCCGCCCGAGGCGAACTGCGCGAGCCCGCCGCCGGGCGGCGCCAGCTCGGCCTCGGCGGAGGCCTTCACGTCGGCCTGGAGGGCCGGTCCCCGCGGCCGGCCGTCCGCCCGCCGCCCCGCGGGCACGCTGACCGGGTCCGTGACCAGCACCCGGATCCGGACGGGGCCGATCTCGTCGCCGTCCGGGAAGCGGATCTCGACGCGCTGCGCACCGTTGCGCCGGGCCGTCCGCAGGGCCGCCTCCCTGCCGTCGCGCAGGTACTCGGCGCGGCTCAGGTGACCCGGATTGGGCCGCCCCGCGATCGCCGCGGGCTCGAACAACCGGTAGTACTCGGCGCGCATCGCGCGCCCGCCCGCGAGCGCGGCCAGGTCCGCCGCCCGCTGGTCCCCACCCTGCGCACCGATCCCGCGCGCGATCGCTCCCAGCACGAACGCCCCGAGGAGCACCGCCGCCAGGGCGCCGACCAGCAGCAGCATCGCCTGCCCGCCCTCCCGTCTCGCGCCCCCCTGCCTCGCCCACGCCATGGCACCCACCATCTCCGGGGGCGAGTCACGGAACTACGCGCGAATGCGCCAAGTCACGCGACGGCGGCCAGCGCGGGAGCCAGCGCCCGCCTGATCGGTGAGGCCACGCCGATCCCGGTCACGGCGAGCAGGCGTCCCACGCCGGTCGGTCTTGCCTCACAGATGAAGACCGGTACGCCGAGACGCACCAGACCCGCCTCGGCCAGCCGGGTCAGGGCCGGCTCGGCGCCGGCTCGGCGGACGAGGAGCGCCGCGTCGCCGACCGTGAGGAGAGCGTCGAGCTCGGCCGTCCGGGCCCCGGCCAGAGCGATGGCCACCGGAGCGTCCGCCACGGCCACGACCCGCTGCGCCGCGGCGACCGCCTCCACCGGCCCGTCGGGCAGGCGGACGCGAACCAGCCGGCCCGTCGCATCGGTCGCGCAGCCGCGCTCCGCCAGGCGGCCGGCCGCGCGACGCGCCGCGCGGGTTGCGGGCAGCTGCGGGGAATGAGCCGCGGCCGCCGGCCACACCGCCGCCACGGCATGCGAGCAATCCCCGTGGCGTGCGAGCGCCAGCGCGGCCGCGCACCCGACCGTCGCCGCGCCAGTCCGGTCCCCCAGGACGACGAACACCGGCGGAACCGGCGCCACCCGGTCCATATCCACGGTCCCCGCCGGCGCGAGGAAGAAGTCGCGGACGAGCGAAGCCGCGCCGGGCAGAAGGGTCACGAGAGCTCAGGCGGCTCGGGCGTCACGACGCCGGGCCCGCGTCGGCGGTGGCCTCCGCGGCCAGGAGGTCGCCGACGGAGTGCAGGATCGCCGGGGGGCGCAGCTGGACCTCCACGCGGCGGCCGTCCACGCCGACCGTGAGGCGGCGGCGCGACCACCCGGGGATCGCTTCGCGGGCCGCGGCGCGCGCGTCGCGCCCGTCGGCCAGGGCGATCGCGCCGGCCTCCGCGGCGTGGCCCGCGTACTCGTGCGCCGCTCCCGCCGCGAGGAGCTGGAGGATCGCCATCCCGGCCGCGGCGAGCAGCGGCAGCATCCCCACGACCTCCACGGTGGCCTGGCCCCGCTCGCCCCCGGCTCCCCTCACGGCGTCTGCGGCTCGAACCGCGCGCGGGAGTGGATCGTCGTCAGCCGGTGCGCGCCGACGACGGACGGGACGGCGATGCGGACGTCGACTGAGCCGTCCTCGCGCGCCCGCACCCGCAGGCCGGCCTCCAGCCGCGACGGCAGCGCGCCTCGCGCGGCCGCGGCCTCGTCGCCCGAGACGGCGTGGGCGCGCGCCGCCGCCCGGGCCGCCGCCCCGGAGAGCCAGGCGGCCTGACCCGCCACCGCGAGCTGCCACAGCGCGAGCGCGATGAGCGCGACGAGGGGCAACACGGCGACGAGCTCGACCGAGGCCTGCCCCGACTCGGATGGACGTGCGGGCACGCCCGCGAGGATGCCGGGCGAGGTGTTACGGAACCACGCGCGAGCGTGGCAACACCGCGCGCAGACTCAGTAGGTGCTGTGCTGGCGCCAGGCGGCGTAGATGCCGTAACACGCGGCGGCCACCAGGGCGAACCAGGCGATCAGGCCGGACGGCGTCGCCCACATCCGCTGGGTGGCGGACACCGTGAGCACGATGATCCCCACCGACAGGTACAGGACCGCGCGCATGCCGTCGCCCAGGCCGTAGATCTCGTCGCGGTACTCCCGGTACAGCCGCGCCACGAACCAGGCCAGCGCGCCCCAGAACACGATCCCCACGAGCCACACGAACAGCCCCGCGGCGACCCCCGCCCCGGGCAGGAACGCGATCAGCGCGGCCAGCGCGAGGACGATCGCGACGTTGACGGCGGTCCGCATGGGACCAGCCTAGTGGCGGGCGGGAACGCGCTCGGACGCGGCGGCAACGCGCTCGGACGCGGCGGCGGAGTCCGGCGCGGGGTCCATCGATGCGCCGGCCGCCTCGTCCACCGCCGGCTCCGGCGCGAACCGGTAGCCGATCCCGAAGTGGGTGTGGATGTACTTCCACCCCGCCGAGTGCTTCTCGAGCTTCTGGCGCAGCTTGCGCACGAACACGTCGACGGAGCGGTCGCCGTGAACCATCGCGTAGCCCCACACCCGCGAGTAGATCTCCTCGCGCTCGAGCACGGTCCCGGCGGCGTCCGACAGCAGGCGGATCAGCTCGAACTCGCGGCGGGTGAGATCGATCGAGTCACCCGCGACGAACGCCTGGAACTGGTCCGGGCGGATCTCCAGCTCGCCGGCCACGATCGGGCCCGCCTCCGCCGGCGCGGACGCGCGCCGGCGACGCCGCACCACGGCCTGCACGCGAGCGATCAGCTCCTCGGGATGGCAGGGCTTGGTCAGCCAGTCGTCCGCCCCCAGCCGCAGCCCGCGCACGCGCTGGGACACCGAGGACGGGCCCGTGCACACGACCACGCCCAGTGCCGGCAGCGAGGAGCAGAGGCGCTCCAGCCACGCCGCGCCGTCACCGCCCAGCACCATCGGATCGACCACGACCGCGTTGAGGCGCATCGCCACGACGTCCTCCAGCGGAATCGCGCTGGAGAGCACGCGGTACTGCCAGCCCACCGCGTCGAGGCGGCGGGTCAGGACCTGGAGGAAGCCGGAGTCGGAGTCGATGACGGCGAGGCGAACCGGCGCGGCCCCACCCGATGGACTGGTCGACATCGTGCCCGCAGGATAGAGCGGTCGCAGGACGGGCGCGACGCCCTCACCCCCGCAATTACAGGTCGTTCACACCCGCTCCCGCAAGCTCCGGTGTTTTCGCCGCCCCGCCGGGCTCCCCGGGGCGCCGCAGCGCCATCAGCAGCGACATGCCCACAGGCAGGCGGACACCCCGGCCGATCAGCGCCGCCTCGAAGCGCATCGGCCACTCCAGGACCGGGTCCAGCGCACGCGGGGTGAGCGCGACGTTGGTCCGCCCGCGACGCTTGTGCGGGCGGCGCATCCGTTCGCCCACCCGCACCGCGGCCCCCGGCAGGAACAGGACGCTGTTGAAGTAGGTCCACGGCCCCGGCTCCCACCCCGCGGCCACGCCCGCCCGCCGCAGCGCCGAGCGCCGGTAGCGGCGGTAGTGGTGGTTGGCCACGTCATGGGAGGACCACAGCGCCTGGTAGGCCGGGACGGTGAGCACGAGCCAGCCCCCCGGCCGGGTGACCCGCAGCAGCTCGCGCAGCGAGACGAGGTCGTCGGGCGTGTGCTCGAGGACGTCCAGGCAGGTGACGAGGTCGAACTCGGCGTCGGGATGCGGAATCTCCTCCACCCGCGCGACGGCGACGTCGGCGTGGCCGCGATCGCGCGCGTGCTCCACGCCCAGCGGGTTGAGGTCGAAGCCCCGGACCGTCCCATAGCGGCGCAGGTCGTCCATCGTGCGCCCCGACCCGCAGCCGGCGTCGAGGACCTCCGCGTCCGGCGGCAGGCCGAGCCGGCCGAGCGCGGCGTGCAGGACGCGCCGGCGCCCGGAGTACCACCAGTGGTGCTCGTCGTAGCCGACGAGGGCCTGGAACTCGTCCGTCTGCACCCGTGGAGTTCTAGCGAGGCGCCGTGTGCGACGCGTCCGAGAACTCCCGGAACAGGCCCGTCACGACGAACGCCGTCTGCTCGCCGATGTCCACCGCGTTGTCCCCGATCCGCTCCAGCGACCGAGCCACCAGGATCATGTGCATCGCCCACTCGCGCCGGTCGGCGTCGTCGCCGATGTCCAGGGCGATCTGGAAGATCTCGCGGTTCATCCGGTTCACCGCGGCGTCCTGGCGCACGAGGTCCTCGGCGAGGTCGGCATCGCGCAGGACGAAGCACTGCTTGGCCTGGGAGACCTGGGAGCGCACGCAGCGGCCCATCTGGTCCAGGCGCGCCAGGATCTCGTCGTTGACCGGCGGGTCCGTGCCGTCGAGCGGGACCATCTTCGCGATGTTCACGCACTGGTCGCCCATGCGCTCGATGTGCTTGATGACGTGCAGCAGGGCGGCGACGAGGCGCAGGTCGCCCGCCACCGGCGCCTGCGTGGCCAGCAGCGTGAGGATCCCCTGGTGGACCTCCATGTAGCGCCCGTCGATGCGGTCGTCATCGGCGATGACCAGCTCGGCCAGCTCCACGTCGCGGTGGTCCAGTGCCTCGACCGCGCGGTCCAGCGCCGTCACGACCATGTCCAGCCCGCCCAGGGCCATCTCCTCCAGCCGCCGCAGCTCCTCCTGGAAAGCCGACCTCGACTCGGGCATCAGCCGAACTTCCCCGTGACGTAGTCCTCGGTGCGGCTGTCCCGCGGCGTGGTGAAGATCTTGTCCGTCGGCCCGTGCTCGACGAGCTCGCCGTCGAGCATGAACGCCGTCGAGTCCGCCACGCGGCCAGCCTGCTGCATGTTGTGCGTGACGATGACGATCGTGTAGCGCTGCTTGAGCTCGTCGATCAGCTCCTCGATGCGCAGCGTGGCCACCGGGTCCAGCGCCGACGCGGGCTCGTCCATCAGGACGACCTCGGGCTCGACCGCGATCGTGCGGGCGATGCACAGGCGCTGCTGCTGGCCGCCGGACAGGCTCATCCCCGGCTTGTCCAGGCGGTCCTTGACCTCCTCCCACAGGCCGGCCCCGCGGAGCGACTGCTCGACGCGCCCGCGCATGTCCCCGCGGCCCTGGCCGCTCAGGCGCAGGCCGGCGGCGACGTTCTCGTAGATCGACATGGTCGGGAACGGGTTGGGCTTCTGGAAGACCATCCCCACCGCGCGGCGCACCGCCACCACGTCGACGCCCGGGCCGTAGAGATCGAGCTCGTCGAGGCGGACGGACCCCGAGGCGCGGGCGCCGGGAATCTCCTCGTGCATGCGGTTGATGCAGCGCACCATCGTGGACTTGCCGCAGCCCGACGGGCCGATGATCGCCGTCACCTGGTTGGGCGCGAAGTCGATGGAGAGCGACCTGACGGCGTGCGTGTCGCCGTACCAGGCGTCGAGGCCGTCGAGCTGGACGCGGCGGCCCTCGCCCCGCGGGGTCGGCGCCGGGCGCTCGGTGGGCGGCGACGCGATGGTGGTGGTCAGGTTCATGCCAGACGGCTCCTTCGCTGGACGAGGCGGGCGATGGTGGTCAGGACGAGGATCATCAGCACGAGGGTCAGTGCGGCTCCCCAGGCGCGCTGGACCAGGCGGTCCTGCGCCTGGCCCACGTCCTTGAAGATCTGGGCGGGCAGCGAGTTCATCGGTGCGTTGAGGTTGAGGGTCATGCCCTGCACCACGGTGGCGGTGAACAGCAGCGGCGCGGTCTCGCCGGCGGCGCGCGCGACGGCCAGCAGCGTCCCGGTCATCAGGCCCGGCAGGGCCGTGGGCAGGACCACGCGCGCCATGACGCGCCACCGCGGGGCGCCGAGGGCCAGCGCGGCCTCGCGCAGCGAGTTGGGGACGAGGTTGAGCACGACCTCGGCCGAGCGCGTGACGATCGGGAGCATGAGCAGCGCCAGTGCGATCGACCCCTTCCAGCCGGCGAACGACCCGCCGCCGGTCCCGGCCAGCACCAGCGTGATGTAGACGAACAGGCCGAAGACGATCGACGGGACCCCCGTCATCACGTCGACGAAGTAGCGCACGACCTGGGCGAAGCGCGACCCGCCGCCGTACTCCACGAGATAGAGCGCGATGCCGATCCCCACCGGCACCGCGACCGCCGTGGCCAGCGCCACCATCTCGACCGTGCCCAGGATGGCGCTGCGGATGCCGCCGGCGCTGCCGAAGAAGCGCCCGGACGGGTCCTCGGTGAAGAACGAGACGCTCCACGCCCCCAGCCCCTTCTTGAGCAGGTAGTAGAGGATCAGCGCCAGCGGGACGAGCGCCAGCCCGGTCGCGGCGGCGAGGGTGGCGCGGGCGATGCGGTCGGTGCGCCGGCGGCGGGCGGAGAGGGGAACGAGCATCGTCATCCGATCCGCTCCCCCCGGCGCACGAAGTACCGGGCCGCCAGGTTCACGACCAGCGTGAGGACGAACAGCACGAGCGCCGCGGCGATCAGCGCGGCGCGGTGGATCGGGACCGAGGCGGCCTCGCCGAACTCGTTGGCGATGACGGCGGCCAGCGTGTAGCCCTGGTCGAAGATCTGATGTCCGATCGTGGGCGCGTTGCCGATCACGATCGTCACGGCGATCGTCTCGCCGATCGCACGGCCCAGCCCCAGCATGGCGGCGCCCGCGATCCCGGCGCGCGAGTAGGGCAGCACCGCCATGCGGATCATCTCCCAGCGCGTCGCGCCGAGGGCCAGCGCGGCCTCCCTGTGCTCGGCCGGGACCGTGGCCATGACCTCGCGCGAGATCGCCGAGACGATCGGCAGGATCATGATCGCCAGGATCAGCCCGGCGATGAAGTAGCTGGGCCCGGCCACGGGTCCGCCCACGAAGGGCAGGAAGCCGAGGTTGTCCGAGAACCACTGCTCGGCCGGGCGCAGCTTGGGGACGAGGAAGAAGAAGCCCCACAGGCCGTAGACGACCGAGGGCACGGCGGCGAGCAGCTCGACCATGAGCGTGAGCGGTCCACGGAAGCGCGGCGGGCACAGCTCGGTGACGTAGAGCGCGGTGGCCACGGCCACGGGCACGCCGATGGCCAGGGCGATGACCGACGTGATGAGCGTGCCCACGACGAGCGGCAGCGCGTGGAACACCTCCTGCGACACGTCCCAGTTGTTGCGGAAGACGAAGTCCAGGACGCCGAACCGGGCGAAGGCGGGGTGGGCGTCGTTGTAGAGGCGCAGGAAGAAGTAGGCGATCAGCGCCAGGACGCCGGCCGCCAGCGCGGTCAGCCCCCAGCGCAGCAGCCGGTCCGGGAGCCGGGAGAGCGGCGGCCGCTCGAGGATCGAGCGGCCGCCACCCGTTGCCGTTACGGCTCCGGCTTCCACCTGCGAGTTCCTACGCGCCCTTCAGCGGCGCGCCGTTGCACACCAGCCCGTCGACCTTGGCCTGCGCCAGCTGGTGCAGCTGGGCCGGCAGCGGCGCGTACTGGAGCTCGGGCGCCACCTTCTGCCCGTCGCCCTCGGCGTAGTTGAGCCAGTTGACGACGCGCTGCGCCTTGTCCTTGGACACGCCGGCCTTGCACATGTCCTGGTAGACGAGGAGGAACGTGGCCGACGCGATCGGGTAGGCCTTCGGGTTCGCCGACGCATTGATCGCGCTGAACCGCAGGTCCGGCGGGATCTGCAGCCCCTCGCCCGCGGCGCTCGTGGACTGAAGCGTGGGCGCCACGAACTGGCCGGCCTTGTTCTTCACGTCCGCGGTGGCGAAGTTGTTCTGCAGCGCGTAGGCCTCCTCCACGTAGCCCACCGCGCCGTCGGTCTGCTTCACGGCCCCGGCGACGCCGTCGTTGCCCTTGGCGCCGGTGCCCGTCGGCCACTTCACGGTCTTGTCCGAGCCGACCTTGCTCTTCCACTCCGGGTTGGACTCCTCCAAAAAGGACGTGAAGAGCTTGGTCGTCCCCGACTCGTCGGAGCGGTGGACGATCGTGACGTTGGAGCCGGGGAGCTTCGTGCCCGGGTTCAACGCCTTGATCGCCGGGTCGTCCCACTTCTTGATCTTGCCGAGGAACAGGTCGGCGATCGTCTTGCCGTCCAGCTTGAGGCCCTTGTCCAGGCCGGACACGTTGTAGGACACGGTGATCGCGCCGAAGACGGTCGGGACGTGGACGGGCTTGCCCTTCGTGGCGGCCGCCAGCTCCTCGGGCTTCATGGCCGAGTCGGTGGCGCCGAAGTCGACGGTCCCGGCCGTGAACTGGGCGATGCCGCCGCCCGAGCCGATCGGGTTGTAGTTGACCGTCGTCCCGAACTGGTCCTTGAAGCGGCTGGCCCACTCCTCGTAGACCGGCTGCGGGAAGGTGGCGCCCGCGCCGCTGATGGTCCCGCCCTTGGGGCCGGTGGTGGACGAGCCTCCGCCGCCCTTGTCGCTGCTGCCGCACGCGGCGGCGCCCAGAGCGAGCGCTCCGGCGGCGGCGAGGGCGGTGATCGTGCGGGTGCGTCTCATCTGATCGGTGTCTCCTTGTCGTGAGTGTGCGGCCCTTCCTCGGGCAGCGTGTGAAAACCGTGTGAAGGCTCGGCGAACAGGCGGTAGCCGAAGCCGACGTGCGTGTGGATGAAGGTCCACCGGGGCAGGGCCGCCTCGAGCTTGGCCCGCAGCTTGTGGACGTAGACGTCCACCGAGCGGTCGCCGGCGCGCATGTGGTCGCCCCAGGCGAGCTCGAACAGCGCCTCGCGGGTGACGATCCGCGCCGCGCGGCGCGCCAGCGCCACCAGCACGTCGAACTCGCGGCGCGAGAGGGTCAGCGGCCGGCCCTCGGCCGAGGCCATTGCCTCGGCGGGCCTTATCTCCAGCGGACCGGCCCGCAGGACCTCCAGCTCGCTCGCCGCTTCCATCCCGGGGAAGGCTGGCGGCCGGGGGGCGGGCGGCGGTTACGCGGAGGTGAAGGCCCTGTGAAAGGCCTGTGAACCGGGCCCGGTGACGTGCAGGGCCAGGTGGTCGCCGGCCGCCTCCAGGCGCATGCTGACGCCTTCGCAGCATTCCGCCTCGGCCCGGATGAGGTCTTCGAGGCGTCGTCTCGTCTCGCCGTCCGCTCGGAAGCGCAGCTCGGTCTCGGAGACGGCGGCGACGAGGGAGGCGGCCCCGATGGCCCTGATCTCCTCGATGCGGTCGTTCAGCGCAGCTTGGGGGAGGGTGCAGGCCGGGAAGTCGCTCACAGCGCCGCCCCGATCACGGTCAGGCGGCGGGTCAGGCCGTCGAGGGCGAAGGCGCGGACCTCGGCGGGGTCGATGCCGAAGGCGGGGCCGTCGCCGTCGGCGTTCGGCGGCGGCTCGAGCGCCTCCGCCACGGCTGGGAGGAGGGCGTGCAGGGTCGCGCGGATCCGGCCGGCGTTGTCCGCGTCCTCCTCCACCGCGCGCTTGAGGAAGCCGGTCCCGTAGGCGATGTGGCGCTGCTCGTCGCGGGCGATCCGGCGGTAGCCGTCGACGAAGCCGGGGACCATGCCGTGCTCGTTGAGGTACTGCGTGATGAAGCGGAAGGCGGTCGTGCCGAGCGTCCCCTCGATGACCTGGTGGTAGGTCGTCACGAACTCCACCTTGGCCGCGCGGTCGCGCGGGTCGGCGACGAGCTTCTCGTGCGCCTGGACCAGCGCCTCGTCGAAGATCCTGCGGAAGGGGTCGCCCAGGTGCTCGCGCGCACGGGTCACGTGGGCGGCGATGGCGTCGGGATCGGCCACGACCTCGTTCTGGAAGCGCGCGTAGAACTGGAGGTGGCGCGCCTCGTCGACCTGCTGGGACGCGAGGTAGCTGGTCTCCTCCTCGTCGTCGGCGGCCAGGACCAGGCCGGTGAACTGCGTGGTGATCCGCTCCTCCGCCACGATCAGGCTGGACAGCGCCCACAGGACCGCGTCGCGTTCGGCCGGGTCCAGCGCGGCCCACGAGGCCGGGTCGCCGGTCAGGTCGATCTCCTGCGACGACCACGGCTCGCGCTCCCAGGCCAGGAACAGCTCCTGGGGTGAGAAGAGCTCGCTCAGCGCAGCCATTCGGTGAGCTCCTCCAGGGCGCCGGGGATCACGTAGTAGAAGGCCCACAGGCCGATGCGCTCGGAGTCGACCAGACCCGCGTCGCGCAGGACCTTCAGGTGGTGCGACAGGGTGGGCTGGCTGACGTCGAACAGCGGCACGAGCTCGCACACGCACGCCCGGCCGGGGTGCCGGCGCAGGACGTCGACGAGCTGAACGCGGATCGGGTCGCTCAGCGCCTTGGCGCGCGCCGCGATGCGCTCGGCGCCGGCGCGGTCGACCTCGGGGTGGACGACCGGCTCGCAGCACGGCTCGCCGGGAGCGCGCTTCTGGCGCGGGGCGAGCGGCAGGTCGACCGGCATGGCGCGAATCATTGCATAGACGATTGTCGATGGAGTAGCTTGCGTCCGGCGATGGCCAACGTCCTCTTCGTGTGCCTCCACAACGCCGGGCGCTCGCAGATGAGCCAGGCGCTGTTCGAGCGTGCCGCGGGCGAGCGGCACGCGGCGCGGTCGGCCGGCACGACGCCCGGCGACCGCGTGCATCCCGAGGTCGTCGAGGCGATGGCCGAGCTCGGCATCGACGTGTCGGACCGCGTCCCGCGCGCGCTGACCCGGGCGGACGCCGAGTGGGCCGACGTGGTCGTGACGATGGGCTGCCGCGACGAGTGCCCCTACGTCCCCGGCCGGCGCTACCTCGACTGGGACCTCGACGACCCGCGCGGCCGCCCGCTCGCCGAGGTCCGCGCCACCCGCGACGAGATAGCCCGCCGCACCGCCGCACTCCTCCACGAACTCTGAACGTTCCCCGCGCCCCGCGCCACAATCGCCGCGCCACGATGGCCCGGTGGCCGGATCGCGCGACGTTAAGCACCGCATAGGTGCAGAACTGCAGGTGATTTCGATGGATGCCGCGATCGCGGCGCTGGCGACGCGCCAGCACGGCGTCGTGTCACGTGCGCAGCTCGTCGGCCTGGGACTGGGGCGGGGTGCGCTCGCGCGCCGGATCGAGGCGGGCGGCTGCTGCGCCTGCACCGCGGGGTGTATGCCGTGGGCCACGGAGCGCTGTTGCGAGAGGCTCGGTGGTTGGCGGCCGTTCTCGCGGTCGGCGAGGACGCGGTGTTGAGCCACCGCTCCGCGGCGGCGATCTGGGCGCTTCGACCGACGAGCCGCCTTCGGCCCGAGGTGACCGTCGGCCGCGGCGTGCGATCCCGCGCCGACATCCAGGTGCACGAGGCGCCGCTGCCAGCCGACGAGGTCACCGTGCGCCACGGCATTCCGGTCACCACCGTCCCGCGGACGCTCGTCGACCTCGCGAGCGTGGTGCGGCCGGCGCAGCTCAGGCGCGCGGTGGAGCAGGCGGAGGTGATGAGGCTGGCCGACCCGCTGCCCCTGGGTGCCGTGCTCGAACGCCATCGCGGCCGCGTCGGCGTGGCGAACCTCGCGGCGATCGTGGCCGAGGGGCGGATCGATGCGACGGTCACCCGGAGCGAGCTGGAGCGAAGGTTCCTGGCCTTCCTCGAGGAGCGCGGCCTGCCGCGGCCGGCGGTCAAGTCGCCGTGGCCGCGGGCGACGAGGTCTTCGAGGTCGACTGCGCGTGGCCGGACCGGCGCGTCATCGTCGAGCTGGACGGCGCTGCCCACCACGCCTCGCGCACGGCCTTCGAGACCGACCGCCGCCGCGACCGCACGCTCCAGGCCGCGGGATGGCGCACCGTCAGAATCACATGGCGCCAGCTCCACGCGGACGCCGACCGCCTCGCCACGGACCTGGACCACCTCCTCTGACTAATCGGACCGCCATGCCACGGACCTGGACCGCCTCGTCCGACGAGGGGCCCGCCGCCGGGCCGCCTCTGACCGGCCGCCTTTCTCCGGTGGCAACGGCTCGGCCGGCGGACCTGGACGGCTCCTCGGACCGGCCGCGCGGTGTCGGAGAGAACGGCGACAGCCGCGGACCTCGACAGCGGGGTGCTAGCCCGGGGGGACCGCTGGGACCGCTCCCGCCCGGCGCGGGGGGAGCGCCGGGCGGGTGCCGTCCACAGCGGGGCGGTCCCGCAGCAGCAGCGCGGCCGTGACCCCGTAGAGGGAAAGGGGGTCGGGCCGGTGCGGCGGATGCACCTCGAGCACCGCGGGGACGGAGCGGCCGAGGACGAGGGGAGCGACGGCCCCCCAGCCCAGCCGCCCGGCTCCGGGCGCGAGGTGCAGATCGAGGCGCAGCGGGTCCACGGCCGGGGCCGTGACTCCGGTGCGACGCGCCCCGAGGTTGTCGTGCAGGTGGAAGAGGACCACCGCATCGAGGACTGGCTCCAGCAGGCTCCGCACGTCGGTGCCCCGGAGCCCCGCCACGATGTTCGCGTGCCCGACGTCGAAGAGCATGCCCACCCGGGGAGACCCCAGGCGCAGCACGAGGTCGCGCACGTGCCGCGGGTCGTGGCACAGCCGCGCCGGGCCCGGGTAGACGGGCGCCAGGTTCTCGACCGCCAGCGTCACGCCGAGGCGCTCGAGCCGCGGGAGCCGCGCGCGCAGGGACGCCTCCTCGGCGGCGCCGGCCTCCGGAGCGCCGGCGGGGTGGTAGACGACGTAGCGCGCGCCGGTCGCGGCCGCGTAGTCCAGGACGCCGTCCAGCGCCCGGTCGTGCGCGGGATCGCCGGCGACGAGGTCGTCGGGACCGTGCAGGACGAGCCGCAGTCCACAGGTCTCCAGCGTCCGCCGCAGTGCGGCGGCGTGGCGCAGCAGGCGCTCGCGGTCGCACAGCATCGAACGCGGCGGCGTGCGGACCTGGACCCAGTCGAACCCCGCCGCCTCCAGCGCCTTGAGCGCCGGCGCCGTCGGCCACCACCCGCGCGGCATGTCGACACCCAACCGCCCGTCCAGCCTCTCGCGCTCTCCCGTTCCGAACATGCGGCAAGGTTCGACGGTCCCGTGTAAGAGGATGTGTATCTACGGTTGCGACTTCGTAAAGAGTCTGTGACGGATCAGCCCGTCCGCTCCCACTCGGAGTAGAGCTCCTCGACGACACGGCGCGCGGACTCGTGGCGCGCGGTCGACTCGGCCGCCCGGTCCGGATCGGCCCACGCGGAGGGATCGCCCAGCTCATCCTCCAGCGTCGACAGCGCGGACTCCGCCTCCTCGATGCGTTGTTCGAGCGCCTCGCGCCGGCGAAGCTCGTTCTTGGACGGCCCGCCGGCGGACCGGGCGCGGCGGGGAGCGGAACCGGCGGCGGAACGGTCCCCGGAAGCGGGCCGGCTCGCGCCGCGAGCCCGCCCGGATGCCGCCGCCTCCTCGCGCCGTGCCGCCCGCACGCGGAGGTACTCCGCCCAGCCTCCGGCGTACGAGCGCAGCGTGCCGTCCTCGATGGCCACCGTCCGGGTCCCGACCGCGTCGAGGAGCGCGCGGTCGTGCGAGACCAGGAGGACCGAGCCCTCAAAGCCGCGCAGCGCGTCCTCCAGCGCCTCGCGGCTGTCGAGGTCGAGATGGTTCGTCGGCTCGTCGAGCACGAGCACGTTCGCGCCGGAGTGGACGAGGATCGCCAGCGAGAGCCGGCGGCGCTCGCCGCCCGACAGCCCGGCGAGCGGCTTCTCGGCGTCGTCGCCGGGGAACAGGAACCGGCCGAGGAGCGCACGGGCCTTGTTCGGCGTCAGACCGGTCGCGCGCTGGGCGGCCGCCAGCACGGTCCCCGCCTCGCCCAGCTCGTCGGCGTGCTGGGAGAGGAAGCCGATCGTGACGTTGTGCCCGCGCCGCACGAGCCCGGACGCGGGCTCGCGGGCCCCGGTGAGGACGTCGAGCAGCGTCGTCTTCCCCGACCCGTTCGGCCCGACGAGGGAGACATGCTCGCCCCGCTCGAGCCACAGAGCGGCGCCGCGAAGCAGGACCCGCGGCTCCCCCTCGGGCTCCCCCTCGATGCCGTCGTTCCGGCCGCCGACGGCTATCACCGCGTCGTCCACCTCGAACACGACCCGCCCACTTCGCTCGGGTGCCCCGAAGTCGAAGTCCAGCGAGCGGCCCGCCCCCGCGGCGGCCGCGACCGGCTCCAACCGCGACAGGCGCTTGGAGCGAGACTGCGCCTGGCGCGCCCGCGTCCCCGCGCGGAAGCGCTCGACGAAGCGCTCCAGGCGCGCGATCTCGGCCTCCTGGCGCGCCGCCGCCCGGCCCAGGGCCAGCTCGCGCGCCGCGCGCTCGCGCCGCCAGGCGTGCCACGGCCCGGCGAAGAACCGCGCGCGCCCCGCCTCCAGCTCCAGCACCGACGTCCCCACGGCCTCCAGGAACCACCGGTCGTGGGCGACCAGGACCACGGCGGCGTCGAGCCCGGTGAGATGGCCCTCCAGCCACTCCAGCGCGTCCACGTCCAGGTGGTTGGTCGGCTCGTCGAGCAGGAGCAGATCCGGGTCGCCGGCCAGCGCCCGCGCCAGGGACCCGCGCGTGAGCTCGCCGCCGGAGAACGTCCGCAGCGAACGGTCGAGATCGGCGTCGGAGAAGCCGAGGCCCCGGAGCACGGCCTCCACCCGGTCGCGCCAGCGGTAGCCGCCCGCGTGCTCCAGCTGACCCTGGGCCTCGGCGTAGCGGTCGAGCACCTCGGCGGAGGCTTCCCCCGCGGCCATCGTCGCCTCGAGCTGGGAGAGGCGGGCTTCGAGGGAGACGAGATGGGCGGCGCCGGACAGCACGTACTCGCGCAACGAGAGACCTCGCTCGCGCGGCGGGCGCTGGTCGTGCAGCGCCACGCGCGTCCCCTTGGCGAAGGTCAGCTCCCCGCCGTCAACCGAGGCCTCGCCCGCCAGCATCCGCAGCAGCGTCGTCTTGCCCGAGCCGTTGGCGCCCGCGACGGTCATCCGCTCCCGGCGCTCGAGCTTGAACGACACGCCCCGGAGCAGGGGCGACCCGGCCATGTCCTTGGCCAGGTCCGAGGCGATGCACACGGCGGTCATGTGGGACTCAGGGTAGATTTCCGGGCGCATGTCCCGCCGGCTCGTCCTCGCCCTCTCCTTCGCGCTGTTCGTCATGCTCGTCGTCGCGCCCACGGCGCTCGCCATCCACCGGGTGGACGGCGGCGAGGGCCTCTACGGGGAGACCGACGACAAGGTCGTCACCAACGCCGGCTTCATCCTGATCGCCGCGTTCCCGTTGCTCTGCCTGCTCCTCAGCCTGGCCCAGTGGCGGCTGGACAAGCGCAAGGAGGCCCGCAAGCGGGCCGCCAAGGTCACCGCCGCCCGCGGCGACGTGCGCGCGGGCTGGTGACCGACGAGGTCCGCTACGAGCGGACGGGCGCGGCGGCCGTCCTCACCATCGACCGCCCCGAGCGCCGCAACGCCGTGGACGGGAAGACCGCCGAGGAGCTGAAGGCGGGCTACGCCCGCTTCGAGGCCGATGACGACGCGCGCGCGCTCGTCATCACCGGCGGCGGCGACGTCGCCTTCTGCGCCGGCGCCGACCTCAAGGCGATCGACACCCTGGCGCCGCGCCTGGCGGACCCCGACGGCCCCCTCGGCTTCACCCGGCTCACCGCCTCCAAGCCGACCATCGCGGCGATCAGCGGCTGGTGTCTGGCCGGCGGCCTGGAGCTCGCGCTGTGGTGCGACCTGCGGATCGCCGCCGAGGGCTCCAAGCTCGGCTTCCCCGAGCGTCGCTGGGGCGTCCCGCTGATCGACGGCGGCACGCAGCGCCTGCCTCGCATCGTCGGCCTGGGCCGCGGCCTGGACCTGATCCTCTCCGGGCGCATCGTCGAGACCGAGGAGGCCCTCGCGATGGGTTTGGTGACGGAGGTGGTCGACCCGGGAGAGCACCTGAGCCGGGCGTTGGAATGGGCGCAAGCGCTCGCGGGGTTTCCGCAGGAGACGATGCTGGCCGACCGGCGGGCGGCCATCGAAGGCCTCGGGCTGCCGTTGGCGGCAGGGCTGGCCATCGAGGCCCAGTCCGGCCTGGCCACGCTCCAGGTCGCCCAGGCCGGCGCCGCCCGCTTCGCCGGCGGCGAGGGGCGCGGCGGATCGGGTGCTGGGATATGAGCCTGTCTCGCGGCCCCGCGCGCCGCGTCCGGGACGTGCGGGGTTGCGAGCCAGGCTCTAATAGGCTTGCCCGCAATCGGCAGTGAGGGAGATCGCATGACCTACTTCGTGACCGGCGGCACCGGCTTCATCGGGCGCAACCTGGTGGAGCGCCTGCTGGAGAACCGCGAGGGCCAGATCCACGTCCTCGTCCGCGAGGGGTCGATGGACCGCCTCCAGGCGCTCATCGAGCGCTGGGGCCAGCCGGATCGCATCGTGCCCGTCCTGGGCGACCTCACGCAGCCCAACCTCGGCGTCTCCGACGAGAAGATCGCCGAGCTGCGGGGCAACGTCGACCACTTCTTCCACCTCGCCGCCGTCTACGACATGGCCGCCGACGCCGACGCGAACATGACGCTGAACGTCGGCGGCACGCGCAACGCCGTCGACCTGGCCAACGCCATCGAGCCGGCCCACTTCCATCACGTCTCCTCCATCGCCGCCGCGGGCAAGCACAAGGGCCTGTTCCGCGAGGACATGTTCGACGAGGGCCAGAAGCTCGACCACCCGTACTTCAAGACCAAGTTCGAGTCCGAGAAGCTCGTGCGCACCCAGGTCAAGGCGCCCTGGCGCGTGTACCGCCCCGCGATCGTCGTCGGCGACTCCAGGACCGGCGAGATGGACAAGATCGACGGGCCCTACTACTTCTTCAAGGCGATCCAGAAGCTGCGCCACTTCCTGCCGGAGTGGGTGCCGCTGGTCGGCCCGGAGCTCGGCCACACCAACATCGTCCCCGTCGACTTCGTGGCCGACGCCATGGACCACATCGCCCATCAGGACGGGCTGGACGGCCAGGCCTTCCACCTCACCAACCCGCGCCGCCAGCGCTCCGGCGAGGTCATGAACGAGTTCGCCAAGGCGGCCCACGCGCCGCAGCTCGCCCTGCGCATCGACTCGCGCATCCTCCAGGCGCTGCCCACCGGCGCGATCGGGATGGCGATGAAGCTCCCGGCCGCCAAGAACGTCCGCCGCGCCGTGCTGGCCGACTACGGGATCCCCGACGACGTCATGGACAACATCGCGTTGACGGCCGAGTTCGACACGCGCGACACCGAGCGCGCCCTGGCCGGGAGCGGCATCGAGGTGCCGCCACTGGAGGACTACGCCGAGCGCCTGTGGGACTACTGGGAGCGCAACCTCGACCCCGACCTGTTCAAGGACCGCTCGTTCGAGGGCGCCGTGAACGGCAAGACCGTCGTCATCACCGGCGCGTCGAGCGGCATCGGCAAGGCCGCCGCGCACAAGATCGCCGCGGCGGGCGGGATCCCGCTGCTGGTCGCCCGCTCGATGGACAAGCTGGAGGAGGCCAAGAAGGAGATCGAGGACGCGGGCGGCACCGCCTACGCCTACTCGGCCGACCTCTCCGACATGGACGCCATCGATCGCGTGGTCGAGGAGATGCTCTCCGAGCATCCCGCCATCGACATGCTGGTCAACAACGCCGGGCGCTCGATCCGGCGCTCCATCAAGCAGGCGCTGGACCGCTTCCACGACTACGAGCGCACGATGCAGCTCAACTACTTCGGGGCGATCAAGATGGTCATGGCGCTGCTGCCGCACATGCAGGAGCGCCGCTTCGGCCACGTCGTCAACGTCTCGTCGATCGGGGCGCAGACCAACCCGCCGCGCTTCTCGGCCTACGTGGCCTCCAAGGCGGCGCTGGACGCCTGGACGCGCGTCGTCGCCTCGGAGCTGATCGGCGACGGGATCACGTTCACGACGATCCACATGCCGCTCGTGCGCACGCCGATGATCGCGCCGACCAAGATCTACGACTCCTTCCCCACGATCAGCCCCGACGAGGCCGGCGACCTGATCTGCGAGGCGATCCGGGCCAAGCCCAAGACGATCAACACCCGCCTGGGCACCTTCGGCGAGGTGGCCTACGCGCTGGCGCCGAAGGCCGTGGACCAGGTCCTGCACATGGCCTACAAGGTCTTCCCCGACTCTGCCGCGGCCAAGGGGAAGAAGGGCGGCGAGGGCGACGGCGAGGAGAAGGGCGCCTCCACCGAGGCGGTCGCGCTCGCGCACCTGATGCGCGGCGTTCACTGGTAGCCCGGGTCGCGGCCGCACTGCTCGCGGCCGCGCTGCTCGCCGGATGCGGTTCGTCGGGCGACGGGCGCCGGACGGCGACCCTGCTGCTGGACTTCACGCCCAACGCCGTCCACGGCGGGATCTACAACGCCACCCAGGGCGGGCTGGACCGCGACGAGGGCCTGCGGCTGCGCGTGCGCACGCCGGGGTCGTCGACGGACGCGGTCAAGCTGCTGGTCGCGGGCCGCACCGATTTCGCGGTCCTGGACATCCACGACCTGGGGCTGGCGCGCGAGAAGGGCGCGGACCTCGTCGGCGTGTTCCCGCTGGTGCAGCGCCCGCTCGCGGCCGTCATCGCCCGGCCCGGGACCCGCTCGCCGCGCGCCCTGGAGGGCAGGCGCGTCGGCGTGACCGGCCTGCCCAGCGACGACGCCGTGCTGAGCTCGGTGGTGCGCGGCGCGGGCGGCGACCCCAAGCGCGTGAAGAAGGTGACGATCGGGTTCAACGCGGTCCCCTCGCTGCTCACGGGCCGGGTGGACGGGGCGACCGCGTTCTGGAACGCCGAGGGCGTGGCGCTGCGCCGCCGGCGGCCCGGTTTCCGCGAGTTCCGCGTGGACGACTACGGCGCGCCCGCGTACCCCGAGCTGGTCGTGGCGACCACCCGCGCCACCCTCGACGGCCGGCCCGAGGTCGTGGGCCGGCTGCGCCGGGCGCTGACGCGCGGCTACGTCGAGGCCTACCACCGGCCGGCCGGCACGGTGAAGCACCTGGTGGCCGCCAACCGGGGCCTGGACGCCCGTCTGATGCGCGCCGAGCTCGACGCCCTGCGCCCGGCGCTCAGCCCCGTCGGACGGCTGAGCCGCGGGACTCTGGCGGCCTGGGCCGCCTGGGACGTGCGCTTCGGGATCCTCAAGCGCGCGCCCAACGTGGACCGCGCCTTCGACCTGAGCTAGCGGCGGCGGACGACGATCGTCGCGCGCGCCGTCCCGCAGCCGCGCTTGGTCGCGGTCACGCGCCGGGGTCCGCGCCGGGTCAGCCGCGCGACGGCGCTCGCCCGCCCGCGCGAATCCGTCCGCAGCCGCCGGCCGGCGAAACGGACGGCGGCGTGCGCCGCGCACGCGGCGCGGCTCGCGCGCACGTGGAAGCGGTAGCGCAGAGCCCTCCCCGGGGGGACACTGCGCGGCGAGACCGCCATCCGCAAACGCACGGGCGCGAGCGGGCGCGGCGCCGGCGCGTCCGGGCGGCACGGGCTCGCATCGGTCACGACGACGGCGCGGCCGTCGGCGAACGCGTAGCGGGCGCGCGAGCGCCACAGCCCGTCGGCCGGGCAGCGCGGCGGGGAGACCACGAAGCCGGTGGCCGGGAAGTCGAAGCGCGCCTCGCGGACCGCCGTCTGGCCATCGGGCGGGCCGCCCGGCGTGGCCGGGGGGTGCAGCGTGATCGTCGCCCCCGCGACGTGTGCGCGGTCGAAGCCCAGCGTGGTGTTCGTGCCGGCCTGCTGGACCAGCTCCACGAAGCCGTCGGGCGTCTTGTAGACCCACGCGTCCGTCCGGAAGGGGTCGATCGGGGGACCGAAACCGGTGATCGCCGTGAGGAAGCCACCGGCCACGCGACTCCCGGCCGGGCACGCATCGCGCCCGCGGGCCTGGATCTCCTCGTCCGTCGCCTGGCACGCGGCGATCGCCGCACCGCCTCCGAACGACGTGCCCGGCGGCGCCTCGATGACCGCGGAGCGGATCGGCGAGGGCTTGCCCTCGGGCTGACCGGGACCGCGGTAGAGGACCCCGACGCGAAATGGCGCCACGGCAGCGGGCGCCTGGGTGGAGAAGCGAAGCTCCAGCTCCTCCCGCGGTGCGGCCGCGGCGCTCTCCACCAGCGCAGCCGCCGCCACGACCGCCAAGATGACCCTGCCCGAGAACCCCATCGCAATCCCTCCTCGTACGCTGTACGGTACACCGTACGGCATGGTCCCCCCAATGTCTACGCCGAACCGCACGCCCGCGCTCTCCCGTGACCAGGTCGCCGAGGCGGCGCTGGGCCTGGTGGACGCCGAGGGGCTGAACGCGCTCTCGATGCGCCGGCTCGCCGGGCGGCTGGGCGTCGGCACGATGACCCTCTACGGCTACTTCCGCGACAAGGACGACCTGCTGGCGGCCGTGGTCGACGCGGCGGCCGGCGACAGCCCGGAGTGGGAGGAGCGCGGCGGTGACTGGCGGGCCCAGCTCGCCCGGCTGGCGCACGCGCTGCGCGATGGCCTGGAGCGCCACCCGAGCCTCGTCCAGCTGCGCCTGCGCCGGCCGATCCTCACCCCCGCGGCGCTGCGCGGCACCGAGCTGGCCATGGGCGCGCTGCTGGAGGCCGGGCTCTCGCGCCTGGACGCGGCCCGCGCGTTCCGGTCGCTGTTCCTCTACACGTTCGGCTTCGTCGCCTTCAGCGCGGGCGGCTCGCCGGACGAGCTGCGCGGTCAGGCGCGCGGAGCCCTCGCCCACCTGCCGCCGGAGGAGTTCCCGGTGCTGCACGCGAGCGTCGAGGAGATGGCGCGGACGCTGAGCGGGGACGACCAGTTCGAGTTCGGGCTCGCCCAGCTGCTCGACGGGATCGCCGCGCGCCTAGAACGGCCGCAGTGACCAGGTGACGGTCCGCCACGGCGCCGCGTAGAGCGCCGTGCGCATGGCCGTCTCGTCGTCGAAGCGCTCGGTGAGCAGGCGCCCCTCGACGGACACCTCGACGTGCTCGGTGGAGAAGGGCCAGGGCGCCACGACGACCTCGCCCTCCCTGGCGCCGCGCGAGACCTCGATGGGCTGGTCCCCCGTGACCGTCGCGGGCAGGTCGTCCCGGCACAGGGCGAGCGAGAGCCAGTCCCAGGCCGCGAGCAGGCGCTGGTTGCGCGCGGCCTGCTCGGCCGTGATCCCCAGGGACTCGATCAGCGTGGCCTGCAGCGCGCGCTGGGCGTGGAGGAACCCGCGCACGCCGGGCTCGCCGTCGCGGCGCTCGTAGAGGTACGCGCCGTGCATGGAGACCAGCAGGGCCGCCCAGCGCGACTGCGACAGCGCCAGCCACGGCGCGCGGCCCCACAGCGCCAGGTGCGTCTCCAGCGGCATCTCCAGGAACGACTGCGGGAGACCTGTCTCCGGGTTCAGCGCCGGCTCCGCCTCCCAGCCCGCCATCCCCACGTCGTGCTGCTCGGCGGCCAGGACGACCTCGTCGTGCGGCCACGGCGCCGGGAAGACGCCGTTCCCCCACGCTCGGGCCAGCCGCCCGGCCAGCAGCGCGTGGGCCGGCTGGGCGATGCACACCACCGCCCCCTTGGGCTTTTGCAGCTCGCGCAGGACCACGACTAGATCTCGAATACCCGGATCAGGCGCTTCTCGTGCTCGGCGTCGATGCGGGCGATCACCTCGACGTGCTCCTCCAGGCCGGACCCGCGCAGCTTGGTGGCCAGCAGCTCGTCGACCTGGAAGATGCCCGCGGAGTTCGACATGAGGATCTCCACCCGTACGGCCTTCTCGCGGCCCGCGGCGATCTTGACCTCCTCGATGGCGTAGGCGGACAGCGAGTGGATGTTCTGGTGGCCGGCCTCGAACGGGACGCGCGAGCGCCCGCGCGCCATGTCCAGGGCATCGGCCACGCGCAGGATCGACGCCTCGACGGTGAACGGCTCGCCGCGGCGGCGGTGCCCGATGATGGCGTGCAGCGCCTCGGCGACGACGATGGAGCGCTCGGGCTCGTCGTACACGCCGGCCAGCAGCTCGGGCAGCTTGTCCGCGGCCAGGAACAGGCTGAACGCCTCGTGGTCGGTGCGGTGGGCCTGCATGCCGGAGTCGTGCAGCAGCGCCGCCGCCGCGATGACCACCTCGGCGTCGCGCTCCGTCATCCCGTGGTCGGCCACCATCACCGGCGTCACGCCCTTGCGGAACAGCAGCCGCGCCAGGCGCAGCGCGATGTTGAGCACGATCCGCACGTGCACCCACGAGTGGTCGGACATGTGCAGGCGCTCGGCGTTGAGTCCCTGCATGTACCACCACGCCTTGAGCTGGTCGTCCTCGTTGACCGCGGCGAGCAGCCGCTCCAGGCGGCGGTTGCCGCGGGTGGGGACGTCGATGCGGACCTCTTCGAGGGACTCGCGCGGAGTGGGGCTCACGCGGCGTGGGCCGCCATGAGCTCCCGCTGGACGCTGCGCGGCGGATCGTGCTGGGGCGTGCGCCGCTCCCAGGTCCCGTCGGGCCGCAGCTCCCAGGCGTTGGCCTCGTCGGCCAGGCAGCGCTCCAGCGTGTCGAGCAGCTCGTCGCGCAGCGCGGCGTCCTCCACCGGCGCCACGAGCTCCACGCGGGTGTCCAGGTTGCGCTGCATGAGGTCGGCCGAACCTATCCAGACCGTCGGCTCGTCCCCGTTGCGCGTGAACGCGCAGATCCGCGAGTGCTCGAGGAAGCGCCCGACGACGGAGACGACGCGGACGTTCTCGGACAATCCCGGCACTCCGGGCACCAGGCAACAGATGCCGCGCACGTTGAGGTCCACCCGCACTCCCGCCCGCGACGCGCGGTACAGCGCCTCGATGCACGCGGGGTCGACCAGCGCGTTCATCTTCAGCGCGATGCGGCTGGGGTGCTCCTCGGAGTGCGCTTCGATCGTCCGCTCGATCTCGGCCAGGATCCCCTCGCGCAGGAAGTTCGGCGCCACGAGGACCTTGCGGTAGCGCCGCGGGCGCGCGTAGCCCGTGAGGAAGTTGAACATGTCGGCCACGTCGGCCCCGAGCTTCTCGTCGCACGTGAACAGGCCGAAGTCGGTGTACAGGCGCGCGGTGGTCGGGTGGTAGTTGCCCGTTCCCACGTGCACGTAGTTGCGCACGCCGTCGCCCTCGCGGCGCACGACCAGGACGCACTTGGCGTGCGTCTTGAGCGCCGGGTGGCCGTAGACCACGTGGACGCCCGCCTCCTCCAGCGCCCGCGCCCAGCCGATGTTGGCGCGCTCGTCGAAGCGCGCCTTGAGCTCGACCAGGCACACCGCCTGCTTGCCGCGCTCCGTCGCCCGGATGAGCGCCGGCACCAGCGGCGAGTCGTCGCTCGTGCGATAGACCGTCTGCTTGATCGCCAGGACGTCGGGGTCCTCGACCGCCTGCTCCACGAAGCGCTCGACCGACGTGGCGAACGAGTCGTAGGGATGGTGGACCAGGATGTCGCCGCGGCGCATCTCGGCCATCACGTCGGGCGCCTCGCCGTCCTCGTCGCGCAGTCGCGGGTGGGTGACCGGTGTCCACGGCGGCTCGCGCAGCTCGGCGAACCCGGGGAGGTTCACGATCTGCCACAGGTCGTTGAGGTCGAGGGGGCCGTCCACCGCGTAGACGTCGCGCGGCTCGACCTCCAGCGCCAGGGTCAGCTCGTCGCGCAGCTGCGGGTTCATCCCCCCGCCGACCTCGACGCGCACCACCTCGCCGAAGCGCCGCCGGCGCAGCTCGTGCTCGACCGCGCGCAGCAGGTCGTCGGCCTCGTCGGACACCGTGAAGTCGGCGTCGCGGGTGACTCGGAAGAAGTCGAAGTCGAGCACCTCCATCCCGGGGAACAGGCGGTCGAGGTGGTGCGCGATCACGTCCTCGAGCGGCACGAACGTCGTCGCGCCCTCCCCCACCGGGACGAAGCGCGGGAGCATCTCCTTGGGCACCTTCACGCGCGCGAAGGTGCGCACGTCGTCGACGGGGTCGTGCAGCCGCACGACCAGCGACAGGGAGAGGTTGGAGATGTAGGGGAACGGGCGGCCCAGCCCCACGGCCAGCGGCGTGAGGACGGGGAAGATCTGGCGGTGGAAGCGCTCGGAGAGCGCCGCGCGCTCGTCGTCGGTCACGTCGTCCCAGCCGACGATGCGGATCCCGTGCTCGGCCAGCGCGGGCATCACCTCATGCGACATGCAGCGACACAGCCGCGCGTCGAGCTCGGTCACGCGCTCGCGCACGGCGTCCAGCGCCTCGCTCGGCGTGCGGCCGTCGTTGCCCGGGACGTTGACGCCCGCGTCGACCTGGTCGTGCAGGCCCGCCACGCGGACCATGAAGAACTCGTCCAGGTTGGACGTGTAGATCGCGGCGAACTTCACGCGCTCCAGGAGCGCGACCGACGGGTCCTGCGCCAGCTCCAGCACGCGCTCGTTGAAGTCGATCCACGACAGCTCGCGGTTGAAGAAGGGGGGCCGGTCCTCGGCGGGCTCGGGGGTCGGGGCCTCCGGGCGGGAGGCGACTTGGGGGGTGCTCATCGTCAGATCCATCGTACCCGCGCGTTGTTAACGCGCCCGAAGCCGGCTCAACGCACGTTGATGCGGAACTCGCTGGTCGACAGGCCGCGCACGCGCACCTC
Organism: Solirubrobacteraceae bacterium; assembly: GCA_033856025.1. Classification (GTDB taxonomy): domain Bacteria; phylum Actinomycetota; class Thermoleophilia; order Solirubrobacterales; family Solirubrobacteraceae; genus AC-38. The sequence continues at coordinate 30,974 of JAWVFQ010000005.1, forward strand.
GAAGATGCCGTCGGCCCCGCCGCCGGCGAAGCGCCGCACCTGGTCGGCGCGCACCGGCTGCCACTGCCCGTCGAGCTCGTACTCCAGGATCCCGCGCCGGCGCCATAAGTCGGACCCCAGGCGCCCCCACAGGTCGACGTCGCCGTCGCGCCGCGGGTGGCGGTACAGGGACGCCTCGAGCGCGGCCTCGACGGGTTTGCTCGTGCCGTCGGCGAAGCGCAGGCCGCTGGGCCAGTCGATGCACTCCGGCCCCGAGTCGTCCGCGCAGAGGGTGTCGCGCACGAGGAAGTGGGCGAACATCCGCACCTGGGGGTGGTCCCAGGCCAGCTCGTGCGCCCGCGTCTCGAAGGTCGCCTGCGCGTCCAGTCCGACCTTGGGGAACGCGTTGCGCAGCCCGCGGCCGTCCAGCGTCGGGCTGTCGGTGAGGTAGCCGAACTCGGTCAGGTAGACGTCCTGGAGCGCGGGGGCGATGCGACCGCGCTCCACCAGCGCCCGCAGCAGCGCGCTGAGCGTGTCCAGGTTGCCCATCGTCAGCGTGTCGGCGCGGTCGCCCCGGGGGCGGAAGTCGGGTGCGTGGCCCAGCACGTAGGGATGCACGGCCAGGCCGTCGCCCGGCACGGGGCTGAAGTCGCGGCAGTCCGGGGTGCGCAGGGGACGCAGCGCGGCGTCCACGCAGGCCATCTCGCGCAGGAAGCGCAGGGCGGGGATCCCCGCCCTGCGCGCGGTGGGCGCCCACGCGGGGCCCGAGGCCAGGCCGCCCACGAGCACGCGCAGCTCGGGCCGGTTGCGCTTCACCGCGGCGTACGCGCGCGTGGCCAGCCGGCGGTAGGCGTGGGGACTGTCCAGCGCGATGCGCCCGCCGGGCAGGACGCGCCGCTGGGGCCCCCAGAAGACGGCGAGGTTGGGCTCGTTCCACAGCGTCAGCGTCTCGATGCGCGGCAGCGCGCTCGGCCCGCTGGGGCTGGGCGCGAAGCGCCCGGAGTAGCGCTGGGCCACCGCGACCGCGAAGTCGGCGAAGGCGCGCGGGTCGACGCGGTTGCGCGGCCGCGGCTCGCCGGCCGCGTCGCCGGACGTCGCCCACAGCGGCGCGAAGAACGCGACGTCGACCATCACCTGGAGACCGTGGTCGGAGGCCGCCCGCACGGCGCGGTCCAGCGCGATCCACTTCCACTGCTCATAGCCCCCTGGGCTGGCCGCGGCGAAGCGGGGCCGGCGGCGGGAGTGCGGCGTGCGGGTGAGCTGGTCCCAGTGGGCGCTCAGGCGCACGTGGGTGAAGCCGAGCGCGTGCAGCTCGGCCATGGTGCGCTGGAGGCGCTCGGGGTGGCTGAGGAACTCCGAGTCGTCCTGGACGGCGAAGGCCAGCGGAGCCCGCGGCGGCGCGCCGGCCGAGCGCGGGAAGGAGGCGATCGGCGGAGCGTCGCCGGCGCCGGCCGTGGCCGGCGCGGTGGCGAGGAGGACTGCGAGGAGGAGCGCGACCCGCGGCGTGCGCACCCCGGCAGCGTATGTCAGGCGCCGAACCCCTCGCGCTCCATGTCCGCCCACAGCGCGCGGAAGCGCTCGAACCCCGCCGCGCGCCGGGCGCGCAGGTCGGCGGCCAGGACGGCCAGCGCCCGGTAGGCGGGGTCGTCCGGGCCCGCGCCCAGGCCCGCCAGCCGGGCCTCGACCCGCGGCAGCATCACGTCGGCGTCGTGGATCTCGCCGAGCAGGTCCTGGAGCTCGCGGGCGCGGCGGGCGCCCGGCTTGGCGCCGGGCCCCAGCGCCGGCTCCATCACCTCGAGCAGGTAGCGCAGCCGCTTGGCCGCGATGCGCATGTCGTGCAGCGCCTCCACCTCGTCGGGGTCCAGCGCGCGCGGGACGAAGGAGCGCAGCTCGCCCTCGCGCAGGCGTGCGCTGCGCCGCGCGGCCTCGCCGAGCGCCATGTCCGGGCGCAGGCCCTTGACGGCGCGGGCCTTCATCCCGGCGCGGCCTCGCCGGGCTCCGCCGGAGCCGCTTCGCGATGTCCGGGCGGAGCCGCTTCACGCGCGGCCGCGACGAGCTCGGCGAGCCGGCCGCGAAGGTCGCGCCGCTCCATCTCCGCCACGGTCGCCGCGAGGGTGCCGTTGCCGGTCGCCTGCTCGGCGCGCAGGTCGTCGACGAGCAAGCGCACTCCCGCGCCATCGCCGGCCGGCGCGGTCTTCGCGTAGTCGCGCAGCGCGGCGATCTGCACGTCGGGGTCGCGGCGCTCCCCCAGCGCGTCGGCCAGCGCCTTGACGTCGCGCAGCACGCGCTTGCGGGCCCGGCGCGGGAACGCCGGGGCGAAGATCTCCAGGACCGCGCGCAGGCGCCGCGTGGCCACGCGCATGTCGTGCACGCGCTCGATGTCATCGACGTCCAGGATGCCGGGGGCGTGCTCCCACACCTCGGCGGCGCGGACCTCCAGCACCCGGGCCGCCGCCTCGGCGAACGACACGTCCGGGTCCAGCCCCTCGACGGGCCGTGCCTTGGCCATCAGGCGGCCGTCCCGTTGGCGGCGGCCATCTCGAGGATCACACCCTCGCGCAGGCCGCCGCGCCCGACCTGGAGCGGGCAGCCCAGGCGGTCGGAGATGGCCTCGAGGATGAGGATGCCCGCGGGCAGCAGCCGGACGCGCTCGGGCTCGAGCTCGAAGCGCCGGGCCACCTCGGCGATCGGCGTGGTGGCCAGGACGCGGACCCCGCGCTCCAGCGTCTCGTGCTCCAGGCGCGCGCCGACCAGGCGGCGCAGCGACGTGGCGGAACCGCCCACGGCGACCGCCAGCGCGGGCGGGCCGGTCTCGACGCCCTCGAACGCGCCGGCCGCGTGCTCGCGGACGGCGTGCAGCTCATCGATGGACGGCGGGTCCGAGCGCAGGTAGGCGTCGGCCAAGAACCCCGAGCCGACGCGAAAAGACGCCGACCAGCGCACCCCGCCCTCCACGGTTCCCAGCGCCAGCTCCGACGAACCGCCCCCCACGTCGGCCACCGCGACCTCGCCGTCCACGGGGTGCCCGAGCGTGCGCGTCGCGCCCACGAAGGCCAGCCGCGCCTCCTCCTCGCCGTCGAGCACCTCGACCTCCACCCCCGTGCGCTCGCGCACCATCCGGCACAGCTCGGGACCGTTGGGTGCCCGCCGGATGACCGCGGTGGCCACGGCGCGCAGGCGCTCCACGCCCATCACCTCGGTCAGGCGCCGGTGCGTGGCCACGACCTCGGCCACCTCGTCGAACTTGGCCATCGGAATGGGCGCGTCGCGCTTCAGCCCGCGCCCGATGCGCGTGAACGCCCGCTGGCCGACGATCTCGCGCAGCCCGTCCTCCCCGGGCTCGGCCACGAGGAGGCGGGTCGTGTTCGAGCCGATGTCGATGCACGCGTAGAGGGCCACGGGCTTGCGGAGGAGCTTGCCATGATGGGCTTTCACATGAGCGCGGCGATCGAGGTACGGGGCCTGGTCAAGCGCTACGGGGAGGTCGAGGCCGTGCGCGGCCTGGACTTCGCGGTGGCGCGGGGCGAGGTGTTCGGGCTGCTCGGGCCCAACGGCGCGGGCAAGACGACGACGGTGGAGATCCTCGAGGGCCACCGCGAGCGGACGGCCGGGGAGGTGTCGGTCCTCGGCCACGATCCCGAGCTGCGCGAGCGCGCCCTGCGCGAGCGCGTGGGGATCGTGCTCCAGAGCAGCGGCATGTACCGCCACGTCACCGTGCGCGAGGCGGTGGCGCACTGGGGCGGCTTCTACCCGCGCCCGCGCGGAGTAGACGAGGTGGTCGAGCTGGCCGGGCTGACCGAGTCGGCCGGCGTGCGCACCGGCCGGCTGTCGGGCGGCCAGCTGCGGCGGCTGGACTTCGCGCTCGCGCTGGTCGGCGACCCCGAGCTGATCTTCCTCGACGAGCCGACCACCGGCTTCGACCCGGCGGCGCGCCGCCAGGCCTGGGACACGGTGCGCTCGCTGCGCGACCTGGGCAAGACGGTGGTGCTGACCACGCACTACCTCGAGGAGGCCCAGGCGCTGGCCGACCGCGTGGCGATCGTCAAGGACGGGCGGATCCTGGCCCAGGGGCCGCCCTCGGAGCTGGGCGCGGGGAGCTCCACCCGCTACCGCGTCACCTGGCGCGACGCGCACGGCGAGGCCCACGACCACGTGACCGACGACCCCACCGCGCTGCTGCACGAGCTGACCGGCGACGCCCTGGCCCGAGGCGAGGCGCTGGAGGACCTGGCCGTGACCCGTCCCTCTCTGGAAGAGGTCTACCTGGAGCTCACCGGGCACTACGAAGCGCCAGAAGCACGACAGATCGATGCATGACGTGGCCTTGACCTGGCGCCAGTACCGGCTGGAGCGCCGGATGTTCTGGCGCAACCCCAGCGCGGCGTTCTTCAACTTCCTCTTCCCGCTGCTGCTGCTGGCGCTGTTCGGCGCCGTGTTCTCGGGGGACCGCAAGGCGCTGGACGTGATCGTCCCCGGGATCGCCGGCATGTCGATCATGGCGACCACCTTCACCGCGCTGGCCTGGAACGTCACCTTCCTGCGCGAGCAGGGCGTGCTGAAGCGCATGCGCGGAACCCCGCTGCCCGCCGGCGTCTACCTGCTGGGCATCGGCCTCAACGCGCTGACCAACGCGGTCCTCCAGCTGGCCCTGGTCATCCTGGCCGGCCGTGTGTTCTTCGGCACGGGGTGGCCCCACGACTGGGCCGAGCTGGCCGTGTTCACCGCGGCCGGGGTGGTCTGCTTCGCCTCGCTGGGCGTCGCGCTGTCGCACGCCATTCCCAACTTCGACTCGGCCGGCGCCTACATCAACGCGATCTTCCTGCCGGTCATCTTCATCTCGGGCGTGTTCTACGACGTGGCCGACGCCCCGGCGTTCATCAAGGACATCGCCGAGGCGCTCCCGCTCAAGCACGTGATCGACGGCCTGTCCGGTGCCCTGGTCACCGGCCGCGGGCTGGGGGACAACTGGGAGTCGCTGGCCGTGATCGGGCTGTGGTCGGCCGCCGGGATCGTGCTCGCCGTGCGCGGGTTCAGCTGGGACGGCCGGCGAAGCTGAGACTCATCCCCGGCCGGCGAGCTCGGCGAGAGTCCGCTCCGCGCCGGCGACCACCTCGGCCACGATCTCCTCGGCCGGCATGACGCGCCCGGCCAGCGCCGCGCCCTGCCCGGTGAGCTGGGGGAACAGCTCCGGATCGCCGGCGCGGGCCGCGGCCGCGCGCACGTCGCCCAGGACGTGACGCTGGGCGGGCCAGCCGAGCGGCTCGGGCCCGGCGGCCAGCGCGTCGACCAGCCGGGAGCGCACCCAGCGCGCCGGGCGGCCGGTCACACGGTCGGTGACGATCGTGTCGGCCGCGGAGAGCGAGAGCATCCGCTCGCGGACCGCCGGCGGGACGGCGGACTCGCCGGCCAGCAGGAAGCGCGTCCCCAGCGCGGCGGCCTGCGCGCCGAGCGCCAGCGCGGCGGCGACACCGCGGCCGTCCATGATCCCGCCGCCCGCGACGACCGGCACGTCGACGGCGTCGACCACCTGGGGCACCAGCACGAAGGTGCCGACCAGCGGCGGAGCCTGCGCGCCCGGAGTCGGGGTCATGCGGTGGCCACCGGCCTCGGCGCCCTGGGCGACGACGACGTCGGCGCCCGCCGCGGCCCAGCGCTCCGCCTCCTCCACGGTCGCCGCCCCGGCGAGCAGCGGGACGCCCGCCTCGCGCGCGGCCGGCGCGACCTCCGAGGGATCGCCGATCCCGACGCTGACCGCCGCCGCGCCCGCGTCCAGCCCCGCGGCGACGAGCTCCGCCGGCGGGGCGGCGGGTGGAACGGGCACGTCGTCCGGGCGCGACAGGCCGAGCTCCTCGCGAAACGGCGCGAGGACGTCGTGGATCGGGCCGGCACCGGCGGCGCGGGACTCGCCGGGAGCCAGCAGGACGTTCACGGCGATCGGGCCGCCGCCGCTCAGTTCGACGGCGCGGGCCACGACCGCGCCGGCCGCGTCCGCGGTCATCCCGGCCAGCCCCAGCGAGCCCAGGCCGCCGGCGCGCGCGACCGCCGCGGCCAGCTCCGGCGTGGCCACGCCGCCGGCCATCGGGGCGAGCATCAGCGGGTGGCGGATCCCCAGGCGGTCGCAGAGCGGCGTATGCAGGTTCATGAGACGACGAAGGACGGCGGTGGGTCGCCGGCGATCTCGGCGGGGACCTCGCGCAGGACCGAGCTCTCCCAGCCGGTGCGCAGCAGGCCGAACACGACCACGTCGTGCACGCCGGACGGGTGGCGGTGGAAGGCGCGCAGGACGCCCTCGCGCGCGAACCCCGCCGCACTGAGCGCGGCCTGGGAGCGCGGGTTCTCCGTGCTCGTGTACGCGGTCAGGCGCTCCAGGCCGAGCGGGCCGAAGGCCAGCGCGGCGATGAGCGCCTTGCTCTCACGGTTGACGCCGGTCCCCCAGTGCGGGCGGCCCAGCCAGGTCCCGACCGTGGCGCGACGGTCGCGGCGCGACAGCTCGGACAGGCCGGTCGCCCCGACCGGCCCCAGGTCGCGGTGCTCGACCAGGAATTCCAGCAGCACGCCGGCGTCGCGGCGCGCGGGCAGCCCGGCCACCCACTCCTCGGCGTCGCGCGGGCGCTCGTAGCTCCAGGCGAAGAAGCGCGTCACGTCGGGATCGCGCGCCATCTCGAACATCGCCGGGGCGTCGTCCGGCCCGGCGTAGCGCAGCGTCAGCGTTGGCCCACGAACCTCCACGACCGGCGATGCTAGACGCCGTTCGCCGGTTAGGCTGGCGGCGTGAGACCGCTCGCGGACGGGGTCTGGCAGATCGCGGGGCTGCCGCCGAACGCGTTCAACGTGTACTTGATCGGCGACGTGCTGGTGGACACGTCGACCCGGCACGGCCACCGGCGGATCCTGCGCCAGCTGGGCGGCCGGACGCTGTCGGCAGTGGCCCTGACCCACGTTCACCTCGACCACCAGGGCTCGGCGCACCGCATCTGCGAGACGCTCGGCGTCCCGCTGTGGTGCCCGGCCGGCGAGGTCGACGTGATGGAGGACGGCGACGTGCTGGCGCGGATGCCCGACCGGCTGATCAACCGGATCAACGACCGCCTCATGACCGGCCCTCCCCACCCCGTCGAGCGTCCCCTGCGCGAGGGGGATGACGTCGCCGGGTTCACCGTCCTGGACGTCCCCGGGCACTCGAAGGGCCAGATCGCCTACTGGCGCGAGTCCGACCGCACGCTCATCGCCGGCGACGTGCTGATCAACATGAGCTTCGCCACGGGGCTCACCGGCCTGCACGAGCCGCCGGCCGCGTTCACCAGCGACGCGCCGCGCAACCGCGAGTCGGCCCGGCGGATCGCCGAGCTGCGCCCCGCGCTCGCGCTCTTCGGCCACGGGCCGCCGCTGCGCGATCCCGGCCGCCTGGCCGACTTCGTGGGGGCCCTGCCCGGCCGATAGCCTTGCGCAAGCTGCCACCCGAGGGTTTCGTTACCCCGGGTGCGGTGCATATGGCTTCTGACGATGAGCGACACCTGCGGCCCGCGAGCATGAGCGGCACGCCAGACGTGCGCTTGCGGCTCCCCAATCTGCCGGAGAACGTGGCTCTGGTCCGGCAGGCGCTCACCGGGCTGGCCGGCTCGATCGGGATCGACGATTCGCTGCTCGCGGACATCAAGACGGCCGTCAGCGAGGCCTGCAACAACGTCGTCCTGCACGCCTACGACAACGGCGGGGTCGGCCCGCTGGACGTGTACGTGTGCCCGAGCGGTCACGAGGTGGCCGTGGTGGTCAAGGACCAGGGCACCGGGATCCAGCCCCGGGCGCCCGACCCGGACGCCGCGATGCAGGGCGTCGGTCTCTCCCTCATCCAGGCCCTCACCCGCTCGGTCGAGTTCGGCGGCGGAGACGGCGAGGGGACCGAGGTGCGGATGGAGTTCCACTCCGAGGCGCCACTGGACGTGCCCGAATCCGACGACGACGGCGATGCGGCCGTCCCGGCGCCGCCGCAGGGCGAGACCGTCGTGTCGGCCTCAGACCCGCTGGTCGCGCCCGTCCTGAGCAGCGTCATCGCGGTGCTGGCCGCGCGCGCCGGGTTCTCGGTCGAGCGCCTGTCCGAGGCGCAGCTGGTGACCGACGCCATCGCCGCCCACGCGGGATCCGCCTTCGTCGGCCCCCACGTCCACGCCGGCATCGACACCACGCCCCACCAGCTCGAGCTGCGACTGGGGCCGCTGGTGGACGGCGGGAGCGACACCCTCGTCGCCGCCTCCGCCGTGGGCGGCCTCGCACCGGTGCTGGAGCGCCTGGCCGACGACGTGACCGCCGAGTCCCGCGACGGTCACGAGGAGCTTCGCCTGGTCATCTCCGACCGGCACTGAGCCCCCCGCCCCGGGCCCCTGGAAACCGGGGGTCCTCGCGCTACGCTAACGAGCGATGGACCGGGAGCAGGCTCAGATCTCGCGCGCGGATGCCCTACGGGCGTCGCCGCCCATGTTCGAGCGCGCCTGGCTGGACAAGCTCTCGCGCGTCCACCACACCGTCCCGCTGTTCATCTTCCTGCCCGCGATCACCGCGCTGCTCGTGGTCGGGTTCCGGCGGATCCCCACGCTCGACGTGGGCCTGTGGTTCGCGGCGGGGTGGCTGTTCTGGACCCTGACCGAGTACTGGATGCACCGGCTGGTCTTCCACTTCGAACCGGAGTCCGGCCTCGGCGCGCGCCTGCACTGGATCATCCACGGCGTCCACCACGACCATCCCAACGACCCGATGCGCCTGGTCATGCCGCCGTCGGTGAGCGTTCCCCTGGCCAGCCTCTTCGTGGCGGCGTTCGTGATCGTGGTCGGCGCGCCCGCCGCGCTCGCCATGGGCGCCGGGTTCCTCTCGGGCTACCTGGTCTACGACATGCTGCACTTCCACCTGCACCATCACGTGCCCCGCTCGCGCCTGGGTCGCTGGCTGCGCGAGCTGCATATGCGCCACCACTTCCAGGACGACACGAGCGGCTTCGGCATCAGCGCGCCGTTCTGGGACCACGTGTTCCGCACCGTGCCCAGCCGGGCGCGGCGCGGCTAGCCGCTCAGCCGCCGGGCGGGTCGCGCCGCTCCAGCGCGCGCACGGCGGGTCCCTGGAGGACCTCGCCGTCGGGCGCGAAGCGCGAGCCGTGGCACGGGCAGTCCCAGGAGCGCTCGGCCGGGTTCCAGTCCACGATGCAGCCCAGGTGGGTGCAGCGCGCCGACACCGCCCGCAGAGTCCCGTCGGGGTCACGCGACACGGCGACCTGGCGCCCGCGCTGCGAGACCACCCGCCCCTCCCCCGGTCCGGGCGGGCTGGACGCGCGCCCGCGCCGGCGCAGCCGGTCGCCGAAGAAGTGCAGGCCGGCGTCGGCGTTCTCCTTGACCAGGTCGGTCAGGCCCGCCGTGGCCAGGCGCACGCGGTGCGGGTCGTAGGCGGACGCCCAGCTGTGGTCACGGCCCTGGACCAGCTCGCGCAGGATCTCGGCGGCCGCCGCGGCCTGGGCCAGCCCCCACTTCTTGTAGCCCGTGGCGGTGAGGAGGCGGTCGCTGAAGGGCCACAGCCGCCCGATCGACGGCAGTCCGTCCGCGGGCATGTTGTCCTGGCTGGACCAGCGGTAGCGCACCTGGCCGGCGCCGAGGCGCTCACGTCCGAACGCCGCCAGCTCGCGGTAGCGGGCCAGGGTGTCGCCGCCCTGGCCGACCTTGTGCCCCTGTCCACCCACCAGCAGCAGCTCGCGGCCGTCGGGTCCCGGCGCCAGGCGGACGGAATGGGCCGGGTCCTCCGTGGAGATGAACATGCCCTCGGGCCGCGCCTCCCCCGGCTCCATGGCCACGATGTAGGAGCGCTCCGGATGCATGCGCGCCCACCACAGCCCGCGGTCGAGGATCGGCATGCCGGTGGCCACGACGACGCGGCCGGCCTCGAGCTCGCCGCCGTCCGCGCGGACCCGCACGGGGGTCCCGTCGTCGACCGAGAGCACGGGCGAGCGCTCCCAGATGCGCACCCCGCGCGCCGCGAGGGCCTCGGCGACGCCGAGCAGGAAGCGGCGCGGGTGGAGCTCGGCCTGGTCGCGGAACCGCACGGCGCCGGCCACGGGGAACGGGAGCGGGAGGTCGGCGACGAAGTCGGCCGGCAGCCCGAGGCCGGCGGCGGCCCGCGCCTCCTCGCGCACCTCGGACACGTCCTCGCCGAGCGGCGCGTAGGTGTAGTTGTCGCGGCGGCGAAGGTCGCACTCGATCCCGTGGCGCTCGGCGAGGTCGAAGATCGCGGCGAGCCCGGCCTCGTTCGCCTCGCCGTGCGTGCGGGCCACCGCCTCGCCGTGGCGGCGCGCCAGGGTCGCGTACTGCAGGGCGTGCAGCGACGAGACCTTGGCGGTGGTGTGGCCGGTCACCCCGCCGCCCACGCGTCCCGCCTCCACCACGGCGACGTCGAGCCCGTCCTGGCTCAGGGCCAGCGCGGTCAGCAGTCCGGTGATCCCCGCGCCGAGGACCGCCACGTCGGCGCGTTCCCGGCCGGCCAGACGCGGACGCTCCGGTGCGGGCGCCGTGGCGATCCACAGGGACAGCGATTCGCCGGGCAGTTCGGGCACCTCGGCTCCCTACCCTCGCACCGACCGCTTGGAAACCGGGTCCCCGGGTAGGCCGCAGGCGTGGCCGACGCCGTCGTGATCGGAAGCGGCCCCAACGGGCTCGTGGCCGCGAACGTGCTGGCGGACGCGGGCTGGGACGTGGTGGTCCTCGAGGCCGCGCCCACCCCTGGTGGCGCCGTCCGCACGGAGGAGCTGACCGAGCCCGGCTTCCACCACGACGTGTTCAGCGCCTTCTACCCGCTGGCCGCGGCGTCCCCGCGGCTGCGCGACCTGCACCTGGAGGAGCACGGGCTGCGCTGGCGCCGCGCCGACGTGGCCGTGGCCAACCCGCTGGAGGACGGGCGCTGCGCCGCCCTGCACCTCGACCTCGACGCGACCGCGGCTTCGCTGGACGTCTTCGCGCCGGGCGACGGGGCGGCCTGGCGGCGGCTGTACGCGCGCTGGGAGCGCCTCGGCGGCCATCTCGTCGACGCGCTGCTGCGGCCCTTTCCGCCCATCGTGCCCGCGCTGCGCATGGCGCGGCTGCTCGGGCCCGCCGGTCTCCCGCGCTTCGCGCGCTTCGGCGTGCTGCCCGCACGGCGCCTGGGCGAGGAGGAGTTCTCCGGCGAGGGCGGCCCCCTGCTGATCGCCGGCAACGCGCTGCACTCCGACCTGTCCCCGGAGGCGCTCGGCGGCGGGCTGTTCGGCTGGCTGCTGTGCGGGCTGGGCCAGCAGCTCGGCTTCCCGGCGCCCGAGGGCGGCGCCGGCCGCCTGGCCGATGCGCTGGTGGCGCGGCTGCGCTCGCGCGGCGGCGAGCTGCGCTGCGACGCCCGCGTGGAGCGCATCGAGCTGAGCGGCGGGCGCGCCGCCGGTGTGGTGACGGCCTCGGGCGAGCGGGTCCCCGCGACACGGGCGGTGATCGCCGACACGGGCGCGCCCGCCCTGTACCGCGACCTGCTGCCGGCGGACGCGCTCCCGCCGCAGTTCCACGATGACGTTCGCCGCTTCGACTACGACGCCGGCGTCGCGAAGGTGGACTGGGCGCTGGACGCCCCGATCCCCTGGAGCGCGGACGAGGCGCGCCGCGCGGGGACCATCCACGTCGCCGAGGGCGTGGACACGCTCACCGAGAACGTGGCGCAGATCACCCTGGGCCGCCTGCCCGAGGAGCCGTTCCTGGTGATGGGCCAGTACGCGGTCTTCGACCCCACGCGCGCGCCCGCGGGATGCGACACGGCGTGGGCCTACACCCACGTCCCGAAGGGCCACTCCTGGGAGGACGGCGAGGCCGAGGCGCTCGCCGACCGCATGGAGGAGCAGGTGGAGCGCCGCGCCCCCGGCTTCCGCAAGCTGATCCGCGCGCGCCACGTCCTGGACCCGCCGCGGATGCAGGCGCGCAACCCCAACCTGGTCGACGGTGCCATCAACGGCGGGACGGCGCAGCTCTACCAGCAGGTGATCTTCCGGCCCCTCCCCAACCTCGGCCGCCCCGAGACGCCGGTCCCCGGCCTCTACCTGGGGTCGGCGTCCGCCCACCCGGGCGGAGGCGTCCACGGCGGGCCGGGCTGGAACGCCGCCCGCGTGGCGCTGCGGCGCGTCCGGCTCAGGCCGCGGCCGCGGCCGAGCGCTCGCGCTTGAACGCGCGCTCCTCGGCCAGCCGGCGCAGGCGGCGCAACGACTCCTCGTTGCGCAGGTGCAGCAGGCGCTGGCTCAGCGGGTTGCCGAACACGAAGCGACTCGGGACGTCGCCCGGCACCTCGATCATCGTGACGTGCGTGCCGCCCGCGTCCAGCGCACGCAGGCGCAGGTCCACGCGGGCCGTTCCCAGCGGGCGGATCTTGACCTTGAGCACCAGGCGCCGGGGCGGGTCGATCTCCAGCACCGTGGAGTGGTCGTTGAGCGTGAGCGGCCAGATCCCCTGGCTGTGGTGGAAGCGACTGCCGGGCGCCGGCCAGTCGGGGTCCACCCCGCGGATGTGGCTGGCGCCCACCACCCAGTAGGCGTAGGACTCGGGGTCCATGAGCACGTCCCAGACGTCCTGGGGCGAGGCCGTGGTCGTGATCTCGTTTCGTGCCACGTGGCACTCGTTGCCCGTTGCAACCGGCGCGAAACCCGGGTTACGCCCGGGGGATGACGATCCGCGCGACGCTGGCGCGACGGCCGGCGCTCAGGCGCAGGGTCAGCTGGAGCGCGCCGGCGCCAGGCCGGACGGCGACGCGGACCCGCCGCGCGCGACGCCCGACGGCGAAGTGCCGACGACCGATGGTGAGGCGGCTGGGCACGGAGGCCAGGATGCGCAGCGTCACGCTGCGCGCCCGGGGGGAGATCCGGCGTGGAGCGCCTGCGGCGAGCAGACGCGGCGTCACGGCCAGGACCCGTACACGGACCGACCGGACCCCGTGCCGGCCGCGGGAGTCACGCGCCACGAGCCGGATGGTCACGTTGCCCGGGTGCAGGCCCAACACGCTCGCCGCGTTCCCGGAGCCGGCGCGTCGCCGGCCGACGAACCACGTCAACCGCCGGCCCCGGAGCGCGCGGCCCAGCTCGTCGTCGGCCGTCCCCACGAGATACAGCGGCGCATCAGCGCGCACGGTCTGCCCCCGCACGGGCGAGGAGATCGCGACCAGCGGTCCGTGCGCCGCCGCGACGAAGCGTTCCGAGACGACACGAGTGACCTGGAAGCCGTCCGAGACGCTCGCGCGCAGTCGCGCGCGGCGCGAGCCGGCGAACAGCCGGCTGGGAAGGCGTACGTGCCCCGGACCGCCCGGGCCGATCGACAGCGGGCGCCAGCTGCGCCCGTCGTCGGCCGAGTACGCGATCACGACCGTGGTCGCGTCTCGGTCGGCGTCTGCCGCCCGCCAGCGCACGTCGACGGTCGCGCGGCGCCCGACGCGCTGACCGGGCCGGGGGGCGAGTATGGAGATCGTCGGCGCATGGGCGCTGCGGGTGCGCGCCGCCACGACCGCGCCCGCGCGGACCACCTCGACGCGGGCGACGCTCGCCGCCGCGACGTCGGCGCGCAACTCGGCGCGAGGGTCGCTGTGGACCTCCGTCTCACCCAGCTCCAGGCCGGTCTGGGTGAGGACGCGGCCCGCCGCGTCGCGGGTCACGAGCGTGTACTGCGCGTTCGGGACCGAGGGCGAAGGCGTCCCCGTGGTGGGATCGACGAGCGCGATGCGCACGTTCCCGGTCGGCCCGACGTGGGCCGTCACGTGCAGGACCGCGACCGCGGCGGCCCGGGCCACGCGCAGGGGGTGCAGCGGCCGGTGGATCGCATTCGCGTACTGCTGAAGCTGGCTCAGGACCTCCTGCCAGTGGCGCGGCGAGATCCAGGAGCTCTTCTCACCGGCGCAGTAGCCCATGAGGTCGAACCACTGGCCCGGCTGCCCCGGTGCGAACGGCGAACCCGAGAAGCCGGCCCCGAAGTCCTTGGCGGCGAGGACCCGGTAGGCGGGCGCGGGCTGCTTGCTGCCGGGAGGCGCCGGCGGGAGCGGGGTCGGGTCGATCCCGATGCCCTGCATGTAGCCGCGCTGGTCGATCGGCCAGTTCTCGTACTGCTGGGGGTGCTCCGCCGTCCCCCCCGCACCGCAGGCGGACGAGGCGTGCTTGAGGCCGAGCTCGTGGTACGTCTCGTGGGCCGTGGACTTGAACGGCTGGAGGAAGGAGACGAAGGCGGTGGGGTAGTCCTCGTCGTCGTCGTTGAACTGGCCGAGGATCCCGCCGCCGTGGCGCGTGGCCCCCGGGCCGAGGCCGTTGCCCGAGTTGGCCACGGTGTCGCCGGAGCCGACGGCGGCGATCAGCTCGCCGCAGCAGTGACGCAGGTTCTCGGGCGAGTCCCGGTCGTCGAGCCATTCGTCGACCCGGTCGATGACCTTGGCCGTCTTCTCCAGGCCGAGCTCGCGTCCCACGCCGAGGTCGGCCGCGGCGTCGTCGTCGTCGGGCTTCGTCTGCAGGAAGATGTCGCCCGCCTGCACCGTCCCGGCCCACTGGAGCGGGGTGTGGAAGTCGCCGTCGGCGACCGGGGCGATCCGAACCGCGCCCTGGTAGGGCCCGGCGGGCGAGCCCGGCTCGTGGCCCGGGACGTCGGCCCGCAGGGGCAGCACGCCGACGGACGTCGAGCGGCTGAAGGCGACGCCGGTCAGGGTCAGCCCGTTGTTCACCGAGCACTCGAGCTCCGGGCATTCCGGGACGTTGAACGACTCGCCCGGCGGGATGAGCGTGGCCGTGAGCTTGAGCGGTCCGCGCTCGGTCCATTGCGGTGGCAGGGTGAACGTGTACGGCGCGAACGGGCTGCTGCGCTCCACGTAGGTGACGTAGAGCGGGCCAAGCGTCAGCGGGGACGTATAGCCCTCCGGGACCAGCGGGCTGCCCGGCAGGATCTTCCCGTCGGCGCCGCGCGCGACGAGCCGCACCGACGCGCCGGCGACGCTGGGCTCTCCGAAGCCGAACGTGTCCGTGGCCCGCGCGATGTTGGCGAACACCCGCACGATCGTCCGCTTGCCCCGGACCAGGCTCACCATCGGCGGTCCGTAGGGAAGCGTGCGGTTCGAGGTGTTCGCCTTGACGAACGGGAGGGACGCGTTCGCGCCGCAGGAGTCCGCGTCGAAGCAGTTCACGAACTCGGCCTGGATGCCCTGCGTCACCTCCATGCCGATCAGGCGCAGGTCAGGGCGCTCGCGGACGCGGACCTTGAACTGCGTGGAGTGCGGCTGCGTGCCCGCCGCCGGCGACGGCGTCGCCACGACGGTCACGGCGCCCTCGACGGCCGGCGACGTCTTCTCGGCGGCCAGGTGGACGTCGACGGTCTTGCCGTCGGACGGGTCGACGTCGGCCGGCAGCCCCGGCGCCGTCACGTGCGCGGGCAGTCCCTCCACGTGGAGGTTCAGCGGTCCGGTGGAGCCGTTGAAGCGTCCGACGGCGATCGGGAGCGTTGCCGTCTCGCCGGCCACCACCGTCACCGTCTGCGGATCGTCGGTCGGATCGAACCGCGGCACGAGGCTGAAGTCGGGAGGGAGGTTGGTCGGATTGTCGAAGCCGAGGTCGTCGATCGCCCGCAGGCCCTCCAACTCGATGTAGGCGATGTCCGGGCCGGGCGTGGAGATCGTCAGCGTCTGACCGGGCGCCGAGCCGCTCACCTGTGCGATCCGATGGCCGTCCGAGTCGAACCCGCTCAGGACCGGCGGCGGCGGATGCCCGTTCGGCGCGGTCGAGGCGACCGGGTTGGTGACGAGGACGGACACACGGCTGTGCCCAGCGGAGAACTTCGCCGCGAGGAAGTTGCTGTCGAAATCGCAGAACTCACCGCACGCCTCGAACAGAGCGAGCTCGTTCCCGGAACCCGGGTGGCCCGGCTGGACGGCCCGGGTCGAGGGAAGCTTGCCGGCGAGCCCGCCCGGCCGGGCGCGCCCGAACTCGACTCCGCGCGAGGCGTACTGGTCGGAGACCGTCGTACCCGCCGGAAGGTCGTCGAAGTCGATCGTCGTGTCCGGCGCGGCCCGCGCGGCGCCCGGCGTCGCACCCAGAGCGACGAGCGCGGCGATCACCAGGGGCACGATCGCCGCGGGACCCCTCCCGTCGGTGCACAGCACGCCCATCCGCGGCCAACCCAAACAGAGCCGTGGGAGAAACGCAACCCGGCGCCGGCGGCGTGTGCTTGCCCGTCGGTCCCGGGGGTAAACCCCCGCGCATGAGCGACGAAGAGCGAGAGTTCCCGCCCCAGCAGCAGGACCGGCCGGGCACCACGGCCGAGATGGACCCCGAGCCCCAGGACGAGATGCGCGGATACGTGGGCAGCGGCAAGCTGGACGGCCGCAGCGCGCTCATCACCGGTGGGGACTCGGGCATCGGCCGCGCGGTGGCGGTGGCCTTCGCCAAGGAGGGCGCCGACGTGGCCATCGCCTACCTGTCCGAGGACGAGGACGCGAACCACACCACGGGGCTGGTCGAGGCCGAGGGCCGCAGGGCAGTGGCCGTCAAGGGCGATCTTTCCCAGGAGGAGAACTGCCGCCGCGCGGTCCAGGAGACCGTCGACGGCCTGGGCAAGCTCGACCTGCTGGTCAACAACATCGCCTACCAGGCGCCCACCGAGGAGTTCCTGGAGATCTCCAGCGAGCAGTGGGAGCGCACCTTCGCCACCAACGTCCACTCGTTCTTCTGGACGACGAAGGCCGCGCTGGAGCACATGCCCGACGGCTCGGCCATCGTCAACACCAGCTCGATCAACGGCCTGCGGGGGAACAAGACGCTGATCGACTACTCCGCCACCAAGGGCGCGATCAACGCCTTCACCTACGCGCTGGCCCAGGCGCTGGTCGAGCGCGAGATCCGCGTCAACGCCGTCGCGCCCGGCCCCGTGTGGACCCCGCTCATCCCCTCCACCTTCCCGCCGGAGAAGGTGGAGAAGTTCGGCGCCGAGGTCCCGATGCAGCGTGCAGCCCAGCCCGACGAGATCGCGCCGTCCTACGTGTTCTTCGCGTCGTCGGAGCTCTCGAGCTACTACTCGGGAGAGGTCCTGGCGCCCATCGGCGGCGAGACGCTCCCGGGCTGATCCGCGAGCTGTTCGCCGGCTACCCCGCGGGTGCCTCGCGGCGGTTCTCGGCCGCCTTGTAGGCGATCTGGAGGAAGTCCGATGCGCCGGCCGTGGCGTTCATCGCCATGACCAGCCGGGTGAACCGCGGGGCGTAGAGGAGCCCGAGCGTCAGGCCCGCGGCGATCCACTGGGCCAGGCAGAACGGGCAGGTCAGCAGCTCGCCCACGGCCTGGCGCAGGCCGCCGCGGGCCGGGCGCTCCTCCACGTCGCCGGCGGGCGTGCGTTCGGACTCGGTGAACGGCGCGCGCACCGGCGCGCCGACCCGGTCCTTGGTCACCAGGCGCGACAGCTTCTGCGTCGCCATCCCGCCGAGGATCACGTCGCCGGCGCGCACGCGCTCGGGCAGGCGTCCCTGCCGGCGCGCCGCCGCGGCCCCCACGGAGAAGACGGTCGCGAACGTCGCGATCAGCAGGCCGTACTCGGCCAGCGGCTTGGGCTCGGGCTCGGGCATCTCGTTCCCCTACCCGCCGAGCCCGATGTTTGATCGCCGCCCCCGCAACACTTCAACCGAGGCTGACAGGAATGAGGTTCATCGCTACAGTGCCGGTATGACGGTCGAGGGAGGCCTAACCGTCGTCCGGCTGCGCTGCTGCCGTTGCGGCGGCGAGTCGTTCGCGAGCACGCTGGCGTCCGGCGCGCCGTGCCCGGACTGCCACGGGCGCCGCGAGGTCCTGGAGACCATCGCGGACCGCCGCGCCGGCGAGGACCGCCGCGGTCCGTCGCGCCTGCAGCGCATGTGGGACGTAGACCCGCGCTCCTGGTTCGACCGCCGCCGAGCCTGAGCGCCGGGAATACTGCGGGCATGGCCCGCGACCCTCTGAAGGAGTACCGCGCCAAGCGCGACTTCGGCATGACGCCCGAGCCCGGACCCGATGGCGCGGGCGCGGCGGGCGACCGGCCGCGGTTCGTCGTGCAGGAGCACCACGCGCGGCGGCTGCACTGGGACCTGCGCCTGGAGCGCGACGGGGCCCTGGCGTCGTGGGCGGTGCCCAACGGGATCCCCGAGGACCCGGCCGAGAACCGCAAGGCCGTGCGCACGGAGGACCACCCGCTGGAGTACCTGGAGTTCCACGGCGAGATCCCCGCCGGCGAGTACGGCGCGGGCACGATGACCGTGTGGGACCGCGGGACCTACGAGTGCGAGAAGTTCCGCGACGACGAGGTCATGGTGGTCTTCCACGGCGAGCGCCTCACCGGGCGCTACGTGCTGTTCCGGGCCGGCTCGGACCCCAAGGACTGGATGATCCACCGCATGGACCCGCCGGCCGACCCCGGCCGCGAGCCCATCCCGGAGAAGGTCGCGCCCATGCTCGCGCGCCTGGGCGAGCTCCCCCGCGACGAGACGGGCTGGGGGTTCGAGGTCAAGTGGGACGGCGTGCGGGCGATCGCCTTCGCCGAGCCCGGCCGCCTGCGCCTCCAGGGGCGAAACCTCAACGACATCACGTCCCGCTACCCCGAGGTGCGCGGGCTCTCTGAGCAGCTGGGCTCGCGCGCGGCGGTGCTCGACGGAGAGGTCGTGGCCTTCGCAGACGACGGCCGCCCGGACTTCGGGCGCCTCCAGCAGCGCATGCACGTGACGTCCGATGCCCGAGTCAAGCGGCTGGCCTCGGCCATCCCCGTCGTCTACGTGATCTTCGACCTGCTCCACCTGGAGGGACGCTCCCTGATGGCCCTGCCCTACGAGGAGCGCCGCGCGCGCCTGGAGGGCCTCGACCTGGCGGGCCCGGCCTGGCAGGTGCCCGGCTACCACCGCGCCGGGGGGCGCGCGCTGCTGGACGCGACGCTGGAGCAGGGCCTGGAGGGCATCGTGGCCAAGCGGCTGGACTGCCCCTACGAGCCGGGACGCCGCAGCTCGGGCTGGATCAAGGTCAAGAACGTCCACCGCGAGACCTTCGTCATCGGCGGGTGGGCGCCGGGCGAGGGCCGCCGCCGCGAGCGCATCGGCGCGCTGCTGGTCGGCGAGCGCGACGAGCGCGCCCGACTGCGCTACGTCGGCAAGGTCGGGACGGGGTTCACCGAGGCGACGCTGGAGGACCTGTCGAGCCGGCTGGTCGCGCTCGAGCGTCCCGACAGCCCGTTCGACGCCGGGCCCAAGCCGCCCAAGGGAGCCGTCTTCGTCGAGCCCGTGCTGCACGCGGACGTCGAGTACCGCGAGCGCACGCGGACCGCCACATTGCGCGCGCCGTCGTTCAAGGGCCTGCGCGAGGACCGGACGGTGAAGTTCTCCAACCTCGACAAGGTCCTCTATCCGGCCGCGGCCTTCACGAAGCGCGACGTCATCGACTACTGCGCGGCGATCGCGCCGGTGCTGGTCCCCCACCTGGAGGGCCGGCCCGTGACGCTCAAGCGCTACCCCAACGGCGTCGAGGGGAAGTTCTTCTACGAGAAGCAGTGCCCGTCGCACCGGCCGGAGTGGGTGCGCACCGTCCCGATCCAGGCCAGCGACAAGACGATCGAGTTCTGCGTCGTCGACGACGAGCCGTCGCTGCTGTGGCTGGCCAACCTGGCGGCGCTGGAGCTGCACACGTCGCTGTCGCGCGCCGAGGCGATCGGCTCGCCGACCATGATCGTGTTCGACCTCGACCCCGGGCCGGGGACGACGATGCTGGACTGCTGCGAGGTCGCGCTGTGGGTCCGCGACGCCTTCGCCTCCCTGGAGCTGCGCTCGTTCGTGAAGACGTCGGGCAGCAAGGGCCTGCACGCCTACGTCCCGCTGAACTCCGGCGCCACGTACGAGCAGACCAAGCCCTTCGCCAAGGCGGTGGCCGAGCTGATGGAGAAGCACCACGGCGACCGCGTCGTCTCGCGGATGACCAAGCGCCTGCGCGAGGGTCGCGTCCTGGTCGACTGGAGCCAGAACGACGAGCACAAGACGACCGTGGGCGCCTACTCGCTGCGGGCCCGCGAGCGCCCGACGGTGTCCACGCCGGTGACCTGGGACGAGGTCGAGGCCGCCCTGGACGCGGGCGACCCGGACGCGCTGCGCTTCGAGGCGCCCGACGTGATCGAGCGCGTGCGCCGCCACGGCGACCTGATGGCCGAGGTGCTGACGCTGCGCCAGGCGCTGCCGGGCTGACGCCGCCGGCTAGTCGTTTCGGGCGCCGACGCCCGACAGGAACTCGCGCGAGCGCAGCGGCCCGCCGGCGTCGCCGTCGAGCGGCGGGGTCGGTGCGCCGGCGTCCTCGCGCAGCCCCCCGATGAGCTCGAGCAGCGCCTGGCCGGAGGTACGCCGGGGCGCCCAGCCGAGCTGCTCTCGCGCCCGCGACGTGTCCATGATGGGCACCCCGAGCGCCATGTCCAGCCACCCGGGCGGCGTCGGCTGGAGCCGCAGGCGCCACGTGACCGCCGCGGCGGCCCGCACGACGCCGGCGGGGACCGGCACCAGGCGCGCACCGAGCAGGCGGGCCAGCGTCTCGGGGTCCAGGACGGGCTCGGCGGCCACGTTGTAGGCGCCGTGCGCGTCCGCGTCGAGGATCGCGCGGCGGTAGGCCTGGGCCACGTCGTCGCTGTGCACCGCCTGGAAGCGCAGGCGCGGGATGCGCGGCACGACCGGGATCAGGCTGCGTCGCACGAGCGCCGAGGGCAGCAGCGGGCCCGCGAAGTAGCGGCGGATCTCGGCCGCCGCCTCGCGCTTGAAGATCAGGCCCGGGCGCAGGCGCACGACGCGGACCTCGGGATGCTCGGCCTCGAAGCGGTCCAGCGCGCGCTCGGTGTCGGCCTTGTCGCGCGAGTAGAAGGACGTGGGCACCCCGCCGGTGGGCCAGGACTCGTCGACGGCGCGGTCCTTGGGGCCCGGCGAGTACGCGCCCACCGAGGAGGCGTACACGAGCGCGGGCACGCCCGCGTCCGCGACGGCGCGGAACACGCGCAGGGTGCCGTCGAAGTTGATCGAGCGGGTCTCGGCGCGGTCGCGCGACGGCTGGATCACCCAGCCGAGGTGGACCACGGCGTCGGCTCCGCGCAGCACCGGCACCAGGTCGGCACCGCGGATGTCCGCCGTGGCCCACGTCGTCTTGCGCCACTCGCCCGCGGGAGCGCGGCGCGCGACGCCCACGATCTCGTCGATCGCGGGGTCGTCGGCCAGCGCCGCCAGCAGGCTGGTGCCGACGTTGCCGGTGGCTCCGATGACGACGACGCGCATGCCCGGTCGGTACCCCGGCGCGACCCGCGCAATCGCGGGTTTGCCCCGCCCGGCACGGCGGGTACGACATATGCAGGGAACCGAGTGCGACGGTTCTTGGACTTTCACTGAGGGGACGTGGGCAGGGCCGGGAGCCGGCGCTGGACGGACCATCGAACACCGCCATCCATTCGCAGGCTCGATGTCCGCCACTGCCGTCCTTCCCCACTCACCCGCCCGCTCGAAGAGCACGGTCCTCCACGAGGCGCACGCGTTCCGGCGCTATCGCGCGACGGGCGACACGGCCATCCGCGACGAGCTGATCGAGCGCGCGCTGCCGCTGGCCCACCAGGTGGCACGGCGCTATCACCGCAGCGGCGAGCCCTTCGACGACCTGCTCCAGGTCGCCCGCCTGGGCCTGTGCAAGGCGGTCGAGCGCTTCGACCCGGCGCGCGAGGTCGCGTTCTCGACCTACGCCGTCCCCACGATGGTCGGCGAGATCAAGCGCCACTTCCGCGACACCGGGTGGGCGATCCACCTGCCCCGCAGCCTCCAGGAGCGCGTCCTGAAGGTGGAGTCGGCGAGCAAGGCGCTGTCGTCGAAGCTCGGCCGCGCGCCCACCGTCGCCGAGATCGCCGAGGCGACCGACATGGAGCTGGAGCTCGCGCTCGAGGCGCTGGAGGCGGCGTCGGCCTACGAGGCGCGCTCGCTGGACGCCCCCGCGCCGGCCGACGACCAGGAGGGCCGCTCGTACGCGGAGACGATCGGCGGTCGCGACGAGGCCTACGAGCTGGTCGAGGACCGCGGCGCCGTGGCCGACGCGATGCGCACGCTCCCGCAGCGCGAGCGCCGCATCCTGCACATGCGCTTCCTGCAGGACATGACCCAGTCGGAGATCGCCGAGCGCGTCGGCGTGTCGCAGATGCAGGTCTCGCGGCTGCTGCGGCGCTCGCTGGCGCAGCTGCGTGAGGTGGCCGAGAGCACGCCGACGGCGGTGCCCCCGGCCGCGGCCGAGGGAACGCCCTCGGCGCTGCCTCCGGCGGCCTAGGCGGCGTCGTCGCCGGCCGGGTCCTCTTCGGGCGAGTCGTCGCCGGCGTTCGCCGGATTGCCCGTGGCCGCGCGCTCTCCGCCGCGCGTCTGCCCCTCGCTCTCGGCGGCCTCGCCGGCCGCCTGTCGCGCGGGGTCGCGAGCGTCGGACCCGCCCCCCTCCTGGGGGGCGGGCTCGCGCTCGAACTCCTCGGCGGTCAAGTGCGCCGCTCGAGGTCGGCGACCTCGTCGGCCTTCTCGTCGGCCTTCGCCTCCGCCTGGGCGAGATCGTCCTTCGCCTCGCCCTTGCGCTCTTCCTTCAGTCCCTCGCGCCGAAGCGAGGGATCGTTGGCGACGTCGCCCGCCGCCTGCTTTGCCTTGCCTGTGATCTTGTCGATGATGCTCATGTTCGGCCCCTACCCGTCTGAACCGTCGCCTGAACGGGAAGAGGGGTCGCCGTGCCTCGACTGAGACGATCCGACTGCCGGGCTCCGGGCATCGCCCGCCGCCGCCGCGGCCGCGGGTTCGAGTTCCTCGATCCGGACGGCGCGCGCCTGGACGATCCCGAGACGCTGGAGCGGATCGCCGAGCTGGCGATCCCGCCCGCGTGGAGGGACGTCTGGATATGCCTGGACCCGCTGGGTCACCTGCAGGCCACCGGGATCGACGCCGCGGGACGCAAGCAGTACCGCTACCACGACCAGTGGCGCGCGCGGCGCGACCGCGAGAAGTACGGCTCGATGGTCGCGTTCGGCAACGCACTCCCGGCCATGCGCCGCCGCGTGACGCGCGACCTGCGCTCGTCACAGGAGCTGACCCGCACGCGCGTGCTGGCCTGCGCCATCCGGCTGCTCGACCTGGGGTTCTTCCGGATCGGCTCCGAGGACTACGCGGTGACCAACGAGTCCTACGGGCTGGCCACGATGCTCAAGCGCCACGCCACGGTCGAGGCGGACGAGGTGGTGTTCGACTACCCGGGGAAGTCGGGGCAGCGGCGGGTGCACGCGATCGCCGACGACGACGTGCGCGCGATCGTGGCCGACCTCAAGCGCCGGCGCGCCGGCGGGCCC
>JAWVFQ010000006.1:0-124547 GCA_033856025.1 Solirubrobacteraceae bacterium
CCGCTTGCGGCGGTCGCCGAAGCCCGGGGCCTTGACCGCCACACCGGTGAAGGTGCCGCGGAGCTTGTTCACGACCAGGGTCGCGAGGGCCTCGCCCTCGACGTCCTCGGCGATGATCAGGATCGGCTTGCCGGACTGGATGACGGCCTCGAGGACCGGCAGCACGTCGCGGACCGAGCCGATCTTCTGGTTGGCGATGAGGATGTAGGGATCCTCGAGGACGGCCTCCATGCGGTCCTGATCGGTGACCATGTAGGGCGAGATGTAGCCCTTGTCGAACTGCATGCCCTCGGTGAACTCGAGGTCCATGCCGAACGTCTGGCCCTCCTCGACGTTGACCACGCCGTCCTTGCCGACCTTCTCGATGGCGTCGGCGATCACGTCGCCGATGTCGTCGTCGCCGGCGGAGATCGTCGCCACGCGGGCGATCTGATCCTTGCCGGAGATCTCCTTGGCCTGCTTGCCGATGTTCTCGACGACCTGGTCGACGGCCTTCTCGATGCCGCGCTTCAGGCCGAGCGGGTTGGCGCCGGCGGCCACGTTCTTGAGGCCCTCGCGCACGATGGCCTGAGCCAGGACCGTGGCGGTCGTGGTTCCGTCGCCGGCCACGTCGTTGGTCGCCGTGGCGACCTCGCGGACCAGCTGCGCGCCCTGATTCTCGAAGACGTCCTCGACGTCGATCTCGCGGGCGATGGTGACGCCGTCGTTGGTGATCGTCGGGGCGCCGAACTTCTTGTCCAGGACGACGTAGCGGCCCTTGGGGCCGAGCGTGACCTTGACCGCGTTGGCCACGGCGTCCACGCCCGCCTCGAGCGCCTGCCGCGCCTCCGCGTCGTACTTCAGTTCCTTGTGAGCCATGTTTCGGGTTCTCCTTAGCCTTCGAGCTTGGCGAGCACGTCGGACTCGCGGAGGACCAGCAGGTCCTCGCCGTCCACCTTGATCTCCGTGCCGCCGTACTTGGAGTAGAGGACCTCGTCGCCCTCGGCGACGTCCAGCGGGATCCGCTTCTCTCCGTCTTCGTCCCACTTACCGTCTCCGACGGCGAGGACCTTGCCCTTCTGGGGCTTCTCCTTGGCGGTGTCGGGGAGGACGAGGCCACTGGCCGTCGTCTCCTCCTCCTCCAGCGCCTGGACGATCAAGCGATCGCCGAGAGGCTTGAGCTTCATCGATACAACCTCCGATGAGTCAGTTCGTGATTCGCTGGCACTCTCCCGTCCCGAGTGCCAACCCGCACCGAAGACTATAGGACACTCGTTGGCACTCTCAAGTGGAGAGTGCCAAGCCCTTTCGGGGTATCGTCGGTCCAAGTCGGCAGGGGGAGGGCGAGTGAAGTTGGGTCGTGTCGTGCGTGGCGCCGTGGTGGCGCTGCTCGTCGGGTGGCTGGCGTGGTCCGCGTGGGCGGTGGCCGCGCCGCGCCGTGCCGCGTCCGGACCGACGCAGGTCCACATCCTGTCCGTCTCCCAGCGGGCGGTCCTGCGCGCGGGCACGCTGCGCGTGCTCGTGCGCACCCCGGCGGCGCGGGTGGTGTGGGTCTCGGTGCCCGGCTCCCCGCGCCGGCGGCTGCGCTTCCGCCGCGCCGGGACGCGCGTGGTCGCGCTGGCGCTGGGCGCGGCGCGGCGCCGCGAGCTGGCGCGCTGCGTGGGCCAGCGGCTGGTCGTGCGGGCGGCGTGGGGGCGCCTCTCGGTGGCCGTGGCCGGCCGCAACGTGCGCATCGACCTGCCCGCGTGCGCTCGGCGGGGCGGCGGGGCGACGAACCCGGGCCAGACATCGCCGGGAACCGGCTCCGGCAATGTCCCCGGCTCCGGAGGGGCCGGCACCGGCGCCGGAACGGGCGGCAACGGCGCCGGAGGTGGCGGCAACGGGGGCGGGGGGACGACCGAGCCCCCGCTCCAGGGCCCGCCGACCACGGTCGACGGCGCCGGCGACCGCACGTGCGACTACCTCGATCCGGCGGTCTGCCTGCAGCCGTGGCCCAACGACTGGTTCACGACCACGGACTCGCAAACGCCGACGGGCCGCCGGCTGAACATCGACTCGATGGCGACGCCGGCCAACCGCGAGGGCAAGCACGTCGACCCGACCGACCACAACCGGGCCGACGGCTTCAGTCCCGGCAACCTGCTCGTCACGCGCGTGCCCGGCCTGGACACGCCGGAGGCCTTCCGGCGCACGGGCGCCGTCCCCATAACCGACATGGCGCGCTACGCCGACCCCGACCAGCCGGTGGTGGTCATCGACGCCGCCACCGAGGCCCGCCACCCGGTCTGGTCGGAGATCGACGCCAACCCGGCCGACGCGGCCAACCGCAACCTGATCGTCCGCCCGTCGGTGAACTGGCAGGAGGGGCACCGCTACATCGTCGCCCTGCGCAACCTGCGCCGGGCCGACGGATCGATCATCGAGGCGCAGCACGCATTCAGGGTCTTCCGCGACCGGCTGGCCACTGAACAGCCCAACGTCGAGGACCGCCGGCCGCACATGGAGCGCCTGTTCGCCTCGCTCGCGGCGGCCGGGATCGCGCGCAAGGACCTCTACCTGGCCTGGGACTTCACCGTGGCCAGCCGCCAGAGCCTGACCGACCGGATGCTGTCCATCCGCAACGACGCCTTCGCGCAGCTGGGCGACACCAACCTGGCCGACCTCCAGGTGCAGGGCGCCTCGCCCACGTTCACGGTCGACTCGGTCACGGACTTCACCCCGGCGCAGGACTCGCAGATCGCCCGGCGGGTGCAGGGCAAGGTCACCGTCCCCTGCTACCTCAACCTCCCCGGCTGCCCGGCCGGCTCGACGTTCCTGCTCGACGCTCAGGGGCGGCCGCAGCGTCTGCCGGGCAATACGCTCGACGCCAGCTACGTGTGCAACATCCCACGCTCGGTCATGGACGGCGGCCCGGCCGCGCGGCCCAGCCTGTACGGCCACGGCCTGCTTGGCAGCCGCACCGAGACCAACTCCGGCCCGCAGCGGGCCATGGCCGCCGAGCACCGGTTCATGTACTGCGGGACGGACTGGATCGGGATGGCGTGCACCGAGCTCCCGCCCACGAACACGGGCGACCCGCCGTCGTTCGCGACGGCGTTCGCGGCGTGGGTCGCCGCCGGGCGCCCGCCCAACTGCGACCTGCCGACGATCGCCACGATCCTGCACGACGCGTCGAACTTCCCGATGCTGGCCGACCGCGTCCAGCAGGGGATGCTCGACTTCCTCTACGTGGGGCGGGCGATGATCCACTCCAACGGGTTCAAGACGAACGCGGCGTTCCAGCGGACCGACGGCTCCAGCGTCATCGACACGACGCGCCTGTACTACGACGGCAACTCCCAGGGCGGCATCATCGGCGGCGCGCTGGCGGCCGTCGCGGTCGACCACGACCGCGCCGCCCTCGGCGTCCCGGGGATGAACTACTCCACGCTGCTGCGCCGCAGCGTGGACTTCGACTCCTACGCCCACGGCGTGTTCCAGGGCTCCCCGGACACTCCCCTGGGCCTGTACGACCACTACCCCAACGAGCTCGAGCGCCCCCTGCTGCTCTCCCTGATGCAGCTGTTGTGGGACCGCGCGGAGGCCGACGGCTACGCCCAGCACATGACGACGGACCCGCTGCCCAACACGCCCGCCCACGAGGTCCTGCTGCACCTGGCCTTCGGCGACCACCAGGTGGCCAACGTGGCCGCCGAGACGGAGGCGCGGACGATCGGGGCGAGCGTCCGCGAGCCCTACCTGGACCCGGGCCGCTCGCCCTACTCGACCGACACCCCGTGGGGCCTGCCGCCGATCGGCAGCTTCCCCTTCGCCGGCTCGGCGATCGTGATGTGGGACAGCGGCTCGCCGACGCCGCCCACCACGAACACGCCGCCGCGGGCCGGCGCGGACCCGCATTCGCACCCTCGCAGCACACCGGCGGCCAGAGCGATGAAGAGCGCGTTCCTGCGCGTCGGCGGCGTCGTCACCGACACCTGCGGGCTCGGCCCCTGCTACGCGAACGGCTATCACCCGCCGCCCTCGCCGTAGCCCCAGACCCGCCGGTCCAGCTCCCTATCATCGCCCGCCGTGTCCGGCCGCTCGCTCCTGTCATTCCTGCTCGCCGCCGCGGTCTTCGGCGGCCTTCCCGGGCCCGCCGCGGCCGACGTGACGTCGGCACCCGGGCTCGAGCTCGTGCGCGTCCCGAGCGCCTCGACGAACTTCTCGTCACCCGTCGGGACCGCCTTCGCGCCGGGGTCGCCGGACCGCGTGTACGTGGTCGAGCGTGGCGGTCGGGTGTGGATCGTGGACAACGGCGCGGTGAAGCCCCAGCCCTTCCTGGACCTCTCGTCGCAGGTGGAGAGCACGGCCTCGGGCCCGCCCGCGGGCAGCGAGAACGGGATGTCCTCGATCGCGTTCGCGCCCGACTACGGGTCGAGCGGTCGCCTCTACGCCTTCTTCACCGACCGCTCGCTGTGCCGGTACGGCGGCGCGTACTGCGACGACCGGTTGGTGGAGCTGCGCCGGTCCGCCGCCGACCCGGACGTCGTGGGCCCGGACATGCGGACTCTGCTGGTCGTCCCGCGCACCGGCGAGTACGCGATCCACCGGGGCGGCCAGCTGGCCTTCGGGTCCGACGGGCAGCTCTACGTCAGCACGGGAGACGGCGGGCCGCCTCGCGTCGCGGCGCGCGACCCCAACGCGCTGAACGGGAAGGTCCTGCGGCTGGACCCCGACGCCGCCCGGCCGCGTCCCGTCGTGGTGGCCCAGGGCCTGCGCAACCCCTACCGATTCTCCTTCGACGCGGTGACCGACGACCTCGTCCTCGGCGACGTGGGCGAGACGCGCCGCGAGGAGGTGGATTTCATCGCGCGCGAACAGACCGGCGCGGTGGACTTCGGCTGGCCGGACTGCGAGGGCGAGCTCGCCTTCCCGCCCGACCCCAACGTCACGGACGCACCCTGTCAGCTCACTCCCGGCCCCGGCTACACGCCGCCGGCGCTGACGTACTCGCACGCCAACTCCCACTGCGTGGTGACGGGCGGCTTCGTGGCGCGCGACGACGCACTGCCCGCGCTGGCCGGCCGCTACCTCTTCGGCGACTACTGCGCGGGCGAGATCCGCTCGGCCCGTGTCGACGCCGCCGGCGCGACGCAGGACGCGGCCACGGGGCTGGCGGTCAGCGGGCTCACCTCGTTCGGGCAGGACGGCGCGTGCCGCCTGTACACGACGTCGCTGTCCGGCGCCGTGTACCGCCTCGAGCCCTCCGATCCGGCGGCGCCCGCCCACGGCTGCCCGCCGCCCGGCCCGCGGCGACCGCGCCCGGCGCCCGATACCGGGCCGTCGCCGGCGGCGGGGGCCGCCGCGCCGCCGGCGCCCGCCGCGGGCGGCCCGCGGCCCGACCGCGCCGCGCCCGTCCTGGGCCGGGTCGCCCTGCGCGACGCTCGCCTGAAGCTCGGGCGAGCCACCTACGCCCGCTTCTCGCTGTCGGAGACCGCGACGGTTGCGGTGCGGGTCTACCGGGTCCGGCCCCGCCGGCCGCACTTCATCCTGCGCTGGCTGATGACCCGGCGGCTCGCCGGCGGTCCGCGCAAGAGCGTGATGCTCCCGTCGCGGCTGGGCGGGCGCCTGCTCTCCCCGGGCCGTTACACCGTCACGCTGCGGGCGCGCGACGCTGCCGGCAACGCGTCCCCCGGGCGCACGGCGACGTTCGTCGTGGTCGCGCGCTAGTTCTGGGCGCCGCCGATGCCGCGCAGCCGGTCGGTGACCTCGCTGGGGCGCTCGACGATCTGTGAGAAGCGCACGACCGTGACGGTGTCTGCGACGTCGATCTTGCGCCCGTAGATCTGCTCGAGGAAGTGGACCATCTCCTCGATGCGGCGGAACTCGGGGTTGTCGTGCTCGATGTCGCGGGGTGAGAGCTCCTTGACCCGCTTGACCTCGACCTGGTCGATGACCGCCTCGAAGATCCGCTCGCGGGGCGAGTGCTGGTAGCCGACCGTGACCAGCACGAGCTGGTTCTTGCGGTACTTGTGCGACTTGTCGCCGAGCCGGATCGTGGCCGTCTTGCGGCCACGCTTGAGCTGGTCGGCGAAGATCTGCGAGTAGAAGTTGAGGACCTGCACCGGGGCCGGAGCCTATCGGTCCTCGCCCAGCCGAGACAGGGCGCGCTGCACCATCTCGCGCTCCCCCTTGAAGGACAGCTCGCGGGCCGCGTCCTCCAGCGCCATCCAGCGCGCCTCCTCGATCTCGTCGTCGTGGTCGTCGAGGCTGCCGCCCCGGTGGTCGAACAGGTAGAAGGCCACCTTCTTGAGGATCCGCCGGCCCTCGCGCTGGTACCAGTAGGTGACGTCGCCGAGCTTGTCCACGACCTCGGCGGCCAGGCCGGTCTCCTCGCGCACCTCGCGGGCGGCGGTCTCCTCGAGCGACTCCCCGGGGTCGGGATGGCCCTTGGGCAGGGCGAGCACCTTGCGCCCATCCGGGCTCAGCCGGGTGGGGACGACCACCGCCACCTCGCCGTCCTTGACGACGACGCCGCCGGCGGAGAACTCGCGCTCGATTGCGGGCCTCGGGCTCAGAAGACGTAGCGCTGGAGCGCCTCGGGGTCGTGCACCGTGATCTTCCCGCGGCCCTGGGTGATCAGGCCCGCGCGCTCCAGCACGGCCAGGAAGCGCGAGGCCGACTCGCGCGACGAGCCGGCCAGCTGCGCGATCTCGGCCTGGGTGATCGTGACCAGGACGTCGCCGTCGGGCGCGCCCTCGTCGTGGGCCTGGACGACGAGCTGGTGGACGACCTGAGCCACCCGGCTCTGAACGGTCTGGAACGACTGGCTGGCCAGCCGCTCGTTGGCCGCGCGCAGCCGCCGGCCCAGGGCGGTGACGAGTTTGGCCGACATCTCTGGGTGCTCCTTGAGCAGCCGGCGCATGTCGTTGCCCAGGATCGCGATCGCCTCGACCTCGTCCACCGCCTCGACCGTCGCACTGCGCTTCTCGTCGTCGAACATGGCCAGCTCGCCGAAGATGTCGCCGGGCCCGAACGTGGCCAGCGTGATCGTGCGCCCGTCCGAGTGGCTGCGGATCGCCCGCGCATGCCCGCTGGAGACGACGTAGCAGGTGTCGGAGTCGTCGCCCTCGCGGAACACCACCTGCCCCGACTCGAAGCGCCGCGGCACGGCGACCTGCGCGACCCGCTCCAGATCGTCCGTCTCCAGCGCCTCGAACACCGGAACGTGCCCGAGCAGCGCGACGGTATCGGCCGCGGCCATGGGTCAGGAATACCACACGGCGGGGGAGATACCCGTAGCCCGGTCGGCCGACGAAACTCCTCGGCCGGTCGTGGGGCCGGGTTGGCGATGGGGCGGGGAGTGGGGCGAATCGAGGATGCGGCCTGCCTCGGACTTGCCCCATGGCGACCACTGACACATCGACCCAGGCCGGGCGGGAGCTGGTGCTCGCCGTCGTCGGCGCGCACTCCGCCTCGCTGCTCGCGGTGGCGCGGCGGCACTCCCTGTGTGCGGACGACGCGCAGGACGCCTACCAGCGGGCGCTGGAGATCTTCCTGCGCCGGGCCGACACGGTCGATCCTCCGACGGCGGCGGCCTGGCTGCGCACGGTGGTCAAGCATGAGGCGATGGCGGTGCGCGCCTCCCGCCGGCGGATCGTCGGGCCGGCGGAGGTGGACATGGACCGCGCCGAGGCGCGCGACGTGCTCCCCGCCGACGAGCGCGCGGCGGCGTCGGAGCGCGACGAGCGCTCGGCCGAGGCGCTCTCGCGCCTCAAGCCGCACGAGGTCCGCGCCCTCGTCCTCAAGGCGCGGGGCTACTCCTACCGCGAGATCGCCGACATCACCGGGTGGACCTACACCAAGGTCAACCGCTGCCTCACCGAGGGGCGCCGCGCCTTCCTCGACCGCTTCGCCGAGATCGAGACGGGACGCGAGTGCGACCGCTGGGCCGCGACGCTGTCGGCGCTGGCCGACGGCGAGGCGCAGGCCGGCGATCTCGCGGCGGCGCGTCCGCACCTGCGTCACTGTGCGGCGTGCCGCGCCCGGCTGCGCGAGTTCCGCGCGGCGCCCCGAGCCGTCGCCGCCCTCGCCCCGGCGCCGCTGCTGGCGGCCGCCGCGGGAGGGCCGGCGGGCGACGGTCCCGGGCTGGTGGCGCGACTGCACGATGCGCCGGCCAACGATGGGCCGAGCGTGTTCGGCCGGATTCACGACGCGCTGGTCGCGGGGTGGTCCGAGCGCGTCGTCCTCTCGGCGCACCGCGCCCACGCGGCACTGGAGACGGCGTCGGCGGCCAAGCTCGCGGCCGTAGCGGCGTCCGCGACGGCGCTGGCCGGAGGGGGAGCGGCGGCGCTCACCGAGGTCGCCGACCCGCCCGCGGCGCGGCCCGCCGCGGCGGTCGCTCCGGCGGAGCCGGTGAAGGCGGCGCCGCACGTGCCCGCGCCTGGGCCGGCGCCGGCCGTCCCGCTCCGCGCCACCCCGCGCGCGTCCTCGCCCGCCGCGGTCCGCCGCAAGGCCAGGCCGACCACCGCACCGGTCGCCGCGGAATTCGGCCCGGGCGGCGACGCCGCCGGCCCGGCCGTCGCCGCGAAGCGGTCCCGCTCCGCCGCCGGCCCGCGCCGATCGGATCGCGCCCGGTCCCGCCGAACTGGATCCGCCGGGACGGAATCCCCACCCGCCGCTTCGCCCGCCGCCCCGGCTCCGCAACCGTCCGCTTCGCCCGTCCCATCCCCATCCGCTTCGCCGTCCTCGTCCTCGTCCTCGTCCGAATTCGCCCCCTAGGAGATGCTCATGACTCGCAGGTCCCTCGATGTTCTCGTCCTCGTCCTCGTGCTGGCCGGAGCGTTCGCCGCGAGCGCGCGGGCCGGGACGTACGTCGTCCGCGCGTGCGGGGCCGACGGTGTCAACCGCGCCTTCGCCGCCGGCGCGACCGGCGGGATGCGCGCGTTCACGCACTGCCCGGCCACCACCGAGGACGGGATGGGGACGGGGATGGTCGCGCGTGCCGACCAGAACGCCGGCGGCGGCGCGCTCGGCCTGCACTCCTCGGCGTGGCAGGTGTTCGAGGCGCCCGCGGGGGCGTCGCTGCAGTCCGTGTCGTTCAACCAGTCCGCCGGGCGGGGGTCCGGCTGCTGGGCGCTGGGCATCTGGGGCTGGGACGGCGACGCGTTCCATCCCGGGGACTTCCTCTGGGGCTTTCCCGGCGACTGCAGCCAGACCCCCGGAGGCTTCGCGCGCTTCATGGGCCCATTCACCGTCGACCTGCGCGGCCACCGCAAAGCCCGCTTCGGCGTGCGCTGCGACTCGGCGGGTGGGTGCGCCACCAACCACCCCGTCGCCACCTGGCTGAGCCTCTCCGACGTCGCCGTGACCGTGCGCGACGACTCGCAGCCGGCGATCTCGCCCACCGGCGGCGACCTGCTGGACGAGGGCTGGCACCGGGGCACGCAGTCGGCGTGGGCGTACTACTCCGACGACGTCGGGATCCGGATGGTCCACGGTCAGATCGACCACCGGCAGAACTTCTGGGTCCAGGACTTCAACGACCCCGGCTGGCCGGACTGGGCGCGCTGCGACTTCGCGCGGCCGCGGCCGTGCACCGACCTCAACGCCGGCGTCGTGCTGGACACCGCGACGCTGACCGACGGCGCGCACTCCCTGCTCCTGGCCGCCTATGACTCCGCCGGGAACCTCACGACAAGCGAGCACCCGCTGCGCGTGGACAACCACGCGCCGCTGGCGCCGCGCGGCGTGGCGCCGGACGGCGGCGACGGATGGCGGGCCGCCAACCGCTTCGACGTGGCATGGACGAACCCGCCCGGGCAGGTGTCGCCGATCGCGCGGGCGCACTGGCGCCTGTGCCGGGCGGACGGCTCGGACTGCCGGGCGAACGTGACGCCCGGCGCCGGCCGCGACCGCCTGGAGGGCTTCCGTGTCCCCGGGACGGGCGACTGGACGCTGTCGGTCTGGGTCGGCGACGAGGCCGGCAACGCCGACGAGGCGCTGGCCGCCGATCCCGTCCACCTGCGCCTCGACGACGTCGCGCCCGAGTCGCCCGGCTTCGACCTCCCCGACCCCGCCGACCCGCGCCGGGTCGCGCTCGCGGTGGAGGACCGCCACAGCGGCCTGGCCGACGTGCGCATCGAGCTGCGCCCCCGCGGCGGCGAGTGGCGCGCGCTCCCGACGGTGCTGGACACCGGCGGTCGCGCCTCGGCGCGCATCCCCGACACCGAGCTGCCCGACGGTCCCTACGACCTGCGCGCCACGCTGCGCGACCGCGCGGGCAACCAGCGCGTGGTGGACGCCGACCGGGCCGGCCGGACGATGACCGTGCTGCTCCCGCTGCGCACGGCCACGCGCGTGCGGACCGGGAGCGCGGCGCTGCGCCGCTGCCGCCGCGTGGGCCGCCGCCGCGTCTGCCGCACGACGCCCGCCGCCACGCCCTCGGCGACGCCCGCGCCGCTTCGCGCGGCGTTCGGCGAGCCCACCACGGTCCTCGGCGTCCTGGAGACGGTGGTGGGGCGCCCCGTCGGCGGGGTCGCGCTGGAGGTGTCAGAGCGCTTGCGCGGCGCCACGAGCTGGCGTGCCCTGGGCACGACGGCCACCGACGCGGCGGGCGCCTTCCGGCTCGCGCTCGCCCCCGGGCCGTCGCGCACGCTCCGCCTGGCGTACCCCGGCGGCGACATCCTGCTGCCCGCGGCGCTGGAGCAGCGCGTCCTCGTGCCGGCCGCCGCCACCCTGCGCGCGAGCCGCCGCCGCGTGCGCAACGGCGCGCGGGTGGCGTTCTCCGGCCGGCTGGCCGGCCGCCCGCTCCCGCCCGGGGGACGGACGGTCGACCTCCAGGCCCACTACCGCGGCGCCTGGCGGACGTTCGCCACGCCGCGCACCGACGCGCGCGGGCGCTGGCGCTTCCCCTACCGCTTCGGCGCCACCCGCGGTCGCGTGGTCTACCGGTTCCGGGCCCTGGTCAAGCGCGACGCCGCGTATCCCTACGAGCAGGGAGCCAGCCCGACCGTCAGCGTGACCGTCACCGGGTGAGCGTCAGGGCTGGAACTGCCCGTCCGGCGTCGTGGTCTGACCGGAGCCGCCGTCGGTGGTCGTCGTGGCCGGCGGCTGGGACCCGCTCCCGCCGCCCCCACCGCCCCCGCCACTGTCCGAGCCGACCAGCGTCGCCGTGGCGGACGCCGTCGCTCCCGTCGGATCGCGGACCGTCGCCGTGTAGGTCCCCAGGACGTTGTCCGACCCCGTCGGCCGGAACGAGTAGGACCCGCTCCCCGATCCGTCCGTCGAGATCGAGTAGTTCTCCACCACCCCGTCCGGCCGGGTGAGCGAGAAGGGCACGCTCGCGTTGGGCGAGAAGCCGGAGATGGACAGCGTGAAAGCCGTGCCCACCTGGCCGCTGGACGGGCTGAACGAGGCCTGGGGATTCAGCTGGCGGGTCCCACCACCTCCGGTGGGCGCGCCCGACGCCGTCCCCTGCACCGGCGGCGGGTGCTCGTACACCTGGTAGCACTCGCTCCAGGGATCGCACTCCGGCGGCGGGTGGTAGTTCGGCGGGCAGCCGTAGCAAGTGGCCTCGGGGACATAGACCGGCTCCGCGAGCGGGTTGCCGCAGCGACAGCGCGCCCGCGGCACGCCGTAGCGGTCGACCAGCACCGCGGTCCCGGCCTGGAGGATCGCCTGGTAGCCCGTGGCGCGCCCGCCGACGAAGGAGTGGTTGGTCACGCGCGTGTCGCGCGTCAGCGTCACGGGCTTGAGCGCGCGGATGTACTTGGCCACGGCCTCGTACGTCGGCGCCACATGCACGACCTCCGCCCACGCCCGCAGCCGGTCCGGCCGCGCCTTCAGCGAGCGGATCAGCAGCTCGCGGTCGCACACCAGGTCCGATCCGGTGCCGCCGTAGGGCCCCGAGCCGACCTGGACCCTGTCCGGCCCGGTCACGTCCGTGGCGCGCACGGTGAACGGGTCCGGCCCGGGCGCCGTCGGCTTCTGGAAGCGCACCACCTGGCCCTTGGGCTTGGACTTCGAGCCGTCGCCGCTCCCGCACGCGGCGACCGAGCACAGCGTCAGGACCAGCAACAGGGCCCCGCAGAGGGGCCTCCATCCCGTCACATGGCCAGTCTATGCGCGCCGAACCGGCCGGAGCAAGCCCGGGTCAGGCCGCTTCGGGCGTCGCCGCGGTGGCCTGGGCGGTCCCGCCCTCGGACTCCGCCTCGGCCTCGGGCGGCTTGGCGCCCTCGCGGGCCCACGGCTCGTCGAACTCCACGCGCCACTTGCCCTCGTCGTTCTGCTGGAGCGCCAGACGGGCGCGGAACGACCGGCCCGAGCGTCCCTTGAAGCCGGTCACCGGCTTGGCCGTGCGCCCCGTGGCGATCAGCTCCTTGGCCACCGCCACGGCCAGCTGCTTGCCCGCCTTGGACTTCCAGATGACGAAGCCGCACCCCGGGTCCTCGCGCGCCCAGCACGAGTAGCCCTTGCGGTTCTCGGAGATCTCGCGCCCGCACACGGGGCACGGGCCCAGCTTGGCGCGCGGGATCCGCACGTCCTTGAGCGTCTCGTCGAGCTGCTTGACGGTGGACTCGGCGAACGACGCGATGTCGCCCATGAACTTCCGGCGCGTGTCGGCGC
Organism: Solirubrobacteraceae bacterium; assembly: GCA_033856025.1. Lineage (GTDB taxonomy): Bacteria > Actinomycetota > Thermoleophilia > Solirubrobacterales > Solirubrobacteraceae > AC-38. The sequence goes on from JAWVFQ010000006.1 coordinate 12,586, forward strand.
CGGCCTCGATCTTGGCCAGGCGCGCCTCCCAGTCGCCCGTCAGCGACGGCGAGGTGAGCGGGTGCTCGGCCAGCAGGCGGATCACGTTCAGGCCCTTCTCCGTGCAGACCAGCGCGCGGGCGTCGCGCTCCACGTAGCCCACGGTGATCAGGCGCTCGATGATCGCCGCGCGCGTGGCCGGCGTGCCGATGCCCGAGTCCTTCATCGCCTCGCGCATCTCCTCGTCGTCCACCAGCTTGCCCGCGGTTTCCATCGCGCCCAGCAGCGACGCGTCGGAGTAGCGCCGCGGCGGCTGGGTCTCCTTCTCCAGCGACTCCACCGAGCGTACGTCGGCCGCCTCGCCCGACTCGAGCTTGGGCAGGCGCTGCTCGCGGCCCTCGTCCTCCTCGCCGTCGCGGGCGGGACGCCCGTCGCCGTCGGCGGTCTCGCCGTACACGCCGCGCCAGCCGGGCACCAGCAGGACCTTTCCGCGCGTGCGGAAGACGTGTTCGGCCACCGTCGTCTCCACGCGCGTGTTCTCGAACTCCGCGTCCGGGTGGAAGACGGCCAGGAAGCGACGCGCGACCATGTCGTAGACCTTCTTGTCGTCGTCGTTCATCTTCTCGGTCCGGTGCTGGGACCGGGTGGGGATGATCGCGTGGTGGTCGGTGACCTTCTTGTCGTCGACCACGCGGCCCAGCGGCAGGACGTCCAGCGACGTCACGTACTCGGCTCCCGCCGCGTACGCGGGGTTCTGGCCCACGAGCTCGGCCGTCGGCTTGATGTCGCCCTTCATGTCGGAGGGCAGGAAGCGCGAGTTCGTACGGGGATAGGTCAGGGCCGTGTGCTCCTCGTACAGGCGCTGGGCGGCGGCCAGCGTGCGCCGCGCGGAGAACCCGTAGCGGTTGTTGGCCTCGCGCTGGAGCGTCGTGAGGTCGTAGAGGAGCGGTGCGCGCTCCTTGCGCCGCGTCTTGTCGAGCTTGGTGATCGTGCCGGTGCCGTCGCGGACGGCGTCGACGATCGCCGCCGCCTCGTCGGCCGAGGGCAGCCGCGGCTTGGCGCCCGCGTGGTAGCGGCCCTCGTAGACGCGCTCGCCCGACGCCTCGAACACCGCGTCCACCAGCCAGTAGGGCTCGGGGACGAAGGCGCGGATCTCCTCCTCGCGCCGGGCCAGGATGGCCAGCGTGGGCGTCTGCACGCGGCCGAGCGACACGGCGCCGTCGAACGAGGAGCGCAGGCGGATCGTCGCCGCTCGCGTCGCGTTCATCCCCACGATCCAGTCGGCCTCCGAGCGCGACCGCGCCGCCTCCTCCAGCTTGGACATGTCGGCGCCCGGGCGCAGGTCGCCGAACGCGTTCTCGATCGCCTGCTTGGTCATGGACTGCAGCCACAGCCGCTGCACCGGGAGCTTGGACCCGGCTTTCTCGTACAGGTAGGCGAAGATCAGCTCGCCCTCGCGCCCGGCGTCGCAGGCGTTCACGACGTCGCCCACGGAGTCGTTGGCCAGCAGCCGGCGGATCACGTTCATCTGCTTCTTGGAGCGCTCGTCGCGCACCACGAGCTTGAAGCGGTCGGGGACGATCGGCAGGTCGTCCATCCGCCACTTCTTGAACTTGGGGTCGTACTCGTCGGGCTCCGCGAGCTGCACCAGGTGGCCCACGGCCCAGGTGATGATGTGCTCGGGACCCTCCAGCCAGCCCTCGTGCTTCTGGAACGGACCGGGCAGCACGCGCGCGAGGTCGCGGCCCACCGAGGGCTTCTCCGCGATCACGAGCGTCTTCGACATCGGCGGGAGGGTAGCGTGGGGGGATGGCAGCAGGCCCGGGACCGACCCGTTACGCGCGCTCGGGCGACACGCACATCGCGTACTCCGTCACCGGCGACGGGCCGATCGACTTCCTCTACGTCCCCACCTGGCTCTCGCAGATCGAGCACCTGTGGGCGCACCGGCTGGTCGGCGGGTTCTTCGAGCGGATCGCCGAGCGCGCCCGCCTCATCATGTTCGATCGCCGCGGGACCGGCATGTCGGACCCCTACGACAGCCCGCCCACGCTGGAGGAGCAGATGGACGACGTGCTCGCCGTGCTCGACGCCGCCGGGTCCCAGCACGCCGCGGTGTTCGCCCAGCTCGACGGCGGCCCCATGGCCACGCTGTTCGCCGCCACCCACCCCGAGCGGACGCTCGCGCTCGTCCTCTACGGCACCTGGGCGCGCACCCTGTGGGCGGAGGACACGCCGTGGGCGAACACGCGCGAGGCACGCGACGCGTTCGTGCGCGACATCGTCGAGCACTGGGGGACGGGCGGCCGCCTGGCCGCGCTCGCGCCGGCTCTGGCCGACGACCCCGAGTTCATCGAGTGGTACGCCAAGCTCGAGCGCCTGTCCGCGCCGCCCAAGGTGGTCCTCGACATGCTGCTGCTGGCCGGCGACTACGACGTGCGCGACGTGCTGCCGTCCATCCAGGTCCCCACGCTGGTCATGCACCGCGGCGAGGACGCGCTGATCGACCCGCGACACGCGAAGTACCTGGCCGAGCACATCCCGGGCGCGAAGCTGGTCGAGCTGCCCGGCGACGACAGCCTGATCGTGGCCGGCGACTCCACCGCGGCCATGGACGAGATCTACGAGTTCTTCACGGGCACCCGTCCGGTGCGCGAGCCCGACCGCATCCTGGCCACGGTCATGTTCACCGACATCGTCGACTCCACGCGGCGCGCGGCCGAGCTGGGCGACGCGGACTGGCGCCAGGTGCTCGAGCGCCACGACGAGCTGGTGCGCCGCCAGCTGGACCGCTGGCAGGGCCGGGAGGTCAAGACGACCGGCGACGGCTTCCTGGCCACCTTCGACGGCCCGGCCCGGGCGATCCGCTGCGGGCGGGCGATCACCGAGGCCGTCGAGCCGCTGGGGATCCGCGTGCGCGCCGGCCTGCACACCGGCGAGTGCGAGGTGCGCGGTGACGACGTGGCCGGGATGGCCGTCCACATCGGCGCGCGCGTGGGCTCGATGGCCGGGCCCGGCGAGGTGCTGGTCTCCAGCACCGTCAAGGACCTGGTCGTCGGCTCCGGGATCGACTTCGACGACCGCGGCGAGCACGAGCTCAAGGGCGTGCCGGGCGCCTGGCGGGTGTTCGCGGCGCGCTGAGAGGCGCGGCCTAGCGGGCGCAGGGCCCGGTGCCCACCGTCCGCCCGGCCCGGGAGATGACGCGGCGCACGATGTCGTCGGGGACGCCGTACCCGCCGCGGCGCGGGCCGCCGACCGTGGCCGCGAACACCGTGGTCAGGACGCGCCCGTCGCCGTCGACCAGCGGGCCGCCGGAGTTCCCCGGCCGCACGCGCGCGCGCAGCGAGACGATGCTGCGGCGCACCGGTCCGCGCCCGTAGGCGTCCTGCGTGATCACCGTCTGCGTGGCGCCCAGGCGCGCGGGCTCGACGTCGTAGGGGCCGTTCTCCGGATAGCCCAGGACGGCGCCGGAGACTCCGGATTTCGTGGTCGGCGCCAGGGGCAGCGGCCGCGCGCCCAGGCCGTCCACCGCCAGGACCGCCACGTCGTTGGTGGGGTCGAAGCCGATCGCCCGCGCGCCGAGATGGTCGCCCTCGCCGCCCACCTGCACGCTGGTGTCGTGCGTCCCGGCCACCACGTGGGCGTTGGTCACCACGATGCCCGGCCGCGCCACCCAGCCCGAGCCCGAGATCGAGAGCCCGCACGCCGTTCCCAGCACCCGCACGACTCCCGCGCCGGCCGCGCGGACCTGCGGGTCGCGCGCGATCGCGCTGTCGGGCGGGCCGACGGTGACCGGCGGGCCGGAGATCCGCGGCACCGGGTCGAAGCGCGCCAGGGCGTTGAGGATGGCGCCCGACGGCGGCAGCGCGGCGTTGAGCCGGCGCAGCACGGCCGAGCGCTGGACGGCGCGGCGCACGTCGGGGTCCTGCGCGCTCTGGAGCGCTACGGCCCCGCCGATCCACGCGATCCCCAGCGCCACGCAGGCCGTCAGGCCCGCGCCGAGCAGGCCGTCGACCACGTTGAGCGCGCGCAGCCTGCCCAGCCGCCGGCGCACCGCGAAGCCCACGGCCTCCAGCCCAGAGGCCAGGATCGCGCCCGCCGCCAGCGCGCCCAGCAGCCCGAACAGCGGCGCGTAGGGAGAGGACGAGCCCTCGGGGAGCAGCCGCGGGCCCAGCCGCGTCCCCAGGAAGACGCCGGCCGCGAACCCGGCCAGCGAGAGCGCGCCCACCACGAACCCCCGCGCGTAGCCCTGGAACGCCAGCAGCGCCACGAAGCCCAGGATGGCCGCATCCAGCCAGGTCACGGGCGGTCGCGCCCTTGCGGGACGGCGAATCGCATCAACTACCCTGCGTGCGATCGTGGAGGCAAGTCGCACAAGGTACGACGATCGCCGCTACCGGCTCACCCACCGCCTCGTGCCGGTGGCGATCCTGGCTGGCCTCGCGTTCGTGGTCGGCGTCGTCGTCGGCGCGCTGCACGTCCCGGCCGAGCGTGGCGCCGCCGATCGCTTCGCCCGCGCCTGGGCCAAGGGCGACTACGACGCCATGCACGCCCAGCTCACCGACGCCGCCCGGGCCCGCTTCCCCGCCCAGCGCTTCCGCGACGCCTACGCCGCCACGGCCGACACGGCGACCGCCACGCGGATCCGCGTCGGCGACGCCAGGGACCCCAAGAACGGGGTGGTCGAGGTGCCGGTGCGGATGAGCACCCGGATCTTCGGGATGGTCAAGGGCACGCTGCGCCTGCCCTTCTCCGGGAAGGGCGACCAGGCCCGCATCGACTGGGGGCCCGAGCTGACGTTCCCCGGCCTGGAGCGCGGTCGCAGCCTCACGCGCACCACGCGCCTGCCCCGTCGCGCCACCATCGTCGCGCGCAACGGGCGCGCGCTGGCCAAGGGGGACGACCGCGGCAGCGACCTGACCACGGTGGCCGCGGAGACGGTGGGGGAGCTGGGGCCGATCCCGCCCGAGCAGGCGGCGAGCCTGCGCGCTTTGGGCTACCCGCCCGACGCGCGGGTGGGCATCTCCGGCCTGGAGCGCGCGCTCCAGCCGCGCCTGGCCGGGCGCCCCGGCGGCACGCTGTTCGCCGGTGGACGGGCGATCGCCCGCTCGCGGCCCGTCCCCGCCCGCGCCGTGACCACGACGATCGACCCGCGCATCGCCGAGTCGGCGATCTCCGCGCTGGGCGGGGCGAGCGGCGGCGTCGCCGTGCTCCAGCCCGCCACGGGCGAGGTGCTGGCCCTGGCCGGCACCGCCTTCTCCACCACCGGCCCGCCCGGCTCCACCTTCAAGGTCATGACGACCACCGCGGCGCTCCAGGACCACAAGGTCAAGCTGACCGACCAGTTCCCCGTCTCGACGGGCGCGGTGCTGTCGGGGGTGACGCTGGCCAACGCCAACGGGGAGTCGTGCGGCGGGACCTTCGTGGAGTCCTTCGCGCACTCGTGCAACTCGGTGTTCGCGCCGCTGGGGGTGAAGGTGGGCAAGCAGCGCCTGGTCCAGACGGCCGAGGCCTACGGCTGGAACGAGCCGCCACAGATCCCGGGCGCCGTGACGAGCACGATGCCCCAGCCCAGCGGAATCGGCGACGACCTCGACCTGGGCTCCACGGCGATCGGCCAGGGCAAGGTCCTGGCGTCCCCGCTGCAGATGGCCTCCGTCGCCGCCACCGTGGGCAACCACGGGCTGCGGGTGGAGCCGACGCTGGAGTTCCGGCGGCGCAGCCCGCGCCGCCGCGTGATGACGCCGGCCCTCGCCGCGACGCTGCGCCGCCTGATGATCGCCGTGGTCAAGTTCGGCACGGGGACCGCGGCGGACATCCCGGGCGTGCAGGTGGCGGGCAAGACCGGCACCGCCGAGCTCGGGCTGGGGCCGGGACAGACGGACGCGTGGTTCATCGCCTTCGCACCGGCGCGGCGGCCCAAGGTCGCGCTGGCGGTGTGGCGGCTGCGGGCGGGCGCCGGCGGCCAGGTGGCCGCGCCGATCGCCCGTCAGATCCTGGTCAGCGCCCTCGGGCGCTGATCAGACGTCGAGGTCGACCTCGGCCTCCTGGGGCGCGCCGCCCGGGCTGCGGATGTGCAGGATGAGCGGGCGGTTGGCCAGCGACTCGTCGGTGACGCGGAAGAGCAGCATCGAGCCCCCGATCACGCCCTGCTCGGCCACGCTGTCGGTGGCGGGCAGCGTGGCGCCGGACGGGATGGCGGCCGGGCGGTAGGCGAAGACGTTGTCCGCCCCCACCGCGACGGGCCGGTAGCGGCGCCCCGTCGTGTCCTCGACCTCGAACTCGCGCGACGCCGTGTGGACGCCGTCGGTGCGGTTCCACACCCGCATCCACACGCTGAACCACGCCTCGTCGCCGCGGATCTGGCGCTGGGCGGGCGGGATCCCGATGAAGTACGCGCGGTCCTCGGTGTCGGCCGGGTTGAGCAGCCGGGAGAGCTGCACCTGGTACTGGAGCGGTCCCACGTCCACGTAGGGGCCCTCGGTGCTGGCGTGCGTGCGCGGGTTCTCCTTGTTGCAGCCCGCCAGCGCGAGCACGCCCAGCAGGGCGGCGACGGCGAGGAGGAGGGAGCGCGGACGGCGGGCGGTCACGGCGGCGCGATTCTATTTGAGCGGCCCCGACCACGGATTCACACCGCCGCCGGCGGCTGCAAACCTTCGCCTGGCGGCGTCCTCGGGAGGGTCAAGGCCACCAGCCTTGACCCTCCCTGCGTCCTGGCCAGCCTCGGTTTTCGCTCGCCGACGGCGGCGCGAACCCATGGTCGGGACCGCTAGCCGGCCGCCACGGTCGCCCGCTTGCCGCGCTGCTCGCCGTCCTCGAGGATCGCGCGCAGGCGGCGCATCGCCTTGGCGTTGCGCCGGCGCAGCCAGCCCCGGACGCCGAAGGACTCCATGATGCGATCGGCCAGGGTGGCCGGCTCGATCTCGTTGGTGAACTCGACGTGCGTCGTCCCGCCCGCGCCCGGCGTCAGCGTGTAGACGCCCGTCACCTTGATGCGGTTGAACTTCCCGCCGCGGCCCACCTCGACGATCCGGTAGGGCGGGTCGACCTCGACGAACGTCGTGTCGCTCCAGGGAAAGCGGTTGCCCGGCGCGGCGAGGCGGAAGCGCGCGCCGGCGCCGCGGCCGTAGGAGTCCTCGCGCAGGAGATGCCAGTCCTTGAGGTAGTGGTCCGTGAACTCCGCGTGGTTGGCGATGTCCGCGAGGTACTCGAAGACCTCCTCGCGGGGCCGGGCGATCGTCACCGTGACCGTGATCGGGTCCACGGCCCGGGAGTCTATGGCGGCGAGACGGCTAGGAGGCCCGCGCCGTCACGCGGGTGACGCGCACCACGCAGTGGCCGTGCTCGGGCCCGTGGACGAGCTCGGAGCGCAGCGGCTCGCGGCGGCTCATCGGCCGGCACAGCTCGCAGCGCATGGCCCCGCGCGCGTAGTGGTAGACCGTCTCGCCGATCAGGGGCGTGCGCCCGCAGTCGGCGCAGCGGTGGTCGGCCTCCACACGCAACCCGACCCCCTTGCGGAGCAGTTCGCGCTCCAGTGCAGGGGAATGTTCCATGTCCCGTGTCTTCGCCGCCGAAGGGGTCCCTCCTGCCCTGCGGGGAAAGGGCTTCCCATCAGGGTTAGCGATTTTGACGGCGCGGGTAGGATCGGAGTGATTCCGCCAATCGGCGGACGTCGGGGTCGAGGAGTTGAACGAGTTGTCGTCAATCGAAGCTGGCACGCTGGCCGGCATCGGATCCTTCCGGTGCGAGGAGTGCGGTTTCGTCATGACGCTCGCCAACGACGACGCGCTGCCCCGCTGCCCCGGCTGTGGCGGCACCGACTTCGCTCGCGCCTCGCTGTTCGGCGCCTCCCAGTTCCACGGGCGTCCGTGGTCCGAGGAGGAGATGGGCGACCCGGCCTGGCTGGAGGAGGTCCGTGACGGCCTCGACGGGCCCGGCGACTACCTGGCCTACGAGCGCGCCGGCGAGACCCGCCTGTTCGCCCTGAGCAGCCAGTGGACGCGGGTGGGTCGCAGCCTGGCCGCCGACATCCGCTTCGACGACCCCACCGTGTCGCGCCGCCACGCCCTGCTGGTGCGGGGCCCCGACGGGGTGAAGGTCCTCGACGACCGCTCCCTCAACGGGGTCTACGTGAACGGCGAGCGGGTGGAGGGGCGCATCCTCCAGGACGGCGACGAGGTGCTCGTCGGCTGCCACAGCCTGCGCTTCCTGGAGCTCCCCGCGGCCGCCCCCGAGGCGCCCGCGGCGGACCCGCAGGACCGGCAGCTCACCGCCTGACGGCGGGCGCTACGCTGCGCCCAGATGGCGGCGACGCTCGCAGTCCTCTCCCAGAAGGGGGGCACCGGCAAGACCACGGCGGTGCGCACGCTGGCCGACGTGTTCCGCCGGCTGGGCCTCGACACGCTGGCCGTGGACCTGGACCCGCAGGGAAATCTCTCCGACTACTTCGACGTCCCGCCCGACGCCGAGCCCACGGTGGCCGACGTCCTGACGGGACGCGCCCAGGCCGGCGACGCCATCCACGACGACGTCATCCCCGCCAACCTCCAGCTGGCCGAGGCGGAGCTGGCGCTGAGCGGGAAGATGGGGCGCGAGCTCACGCTGCGCCGCGCTCTGCGCGACGTCGGCAACTCATATGACGTCGTGCTGCTGGACTGCCCGCCCTCGCTGGGCCTGCTCACGGTCAACGCGCTCGTCGCCGCCGACTACGCGCTGATCACCGCCGAGGCGCAGTACTTCGCCATGCAGGGCGTCGAGCAGGCGCTGGAGGTCATCGAGCTGGCGCGCGAGAGCCTGAATCCCGACCTGTCCTGGATCGGCGTGGTCCTCAACCTCGCCGACATGCGCACGGTCCACTCGCGCGAGGCCCACGCCTCGCTGGCCGAGGCGTTCGGCGACCGCGTGTTCGACACGACGATCCGCCAGTCCATCGCCTACGCCGAGTCCGCCGAGCGCGGAGTGTCGATCCTCGACCACCGCCCCGACCTGGGGGCGGACTACCTCGCGCTGTCGGCCGAGCTGCTGGACCGCCTCGGGCTCGCCGAGGCGCGCGAGCGCCTGGACGGGCTCGCGGGCGAGCCGGCCGCCAAGCGGTGAGGCGGGCCGCGGCGGCTCTGGCCGCGGCGGCTCTCGCGTCCGCCCTGCCGGGCTGCGGCGGCGACGGCTCGGACCGCGCGCGGGGAGACACCGGGGTCCTGGAGGCCGAGGGCGCTCCGCCGGCCGCCGCGCCCGCCGCGCCGCCGTCGGGCCTGCCCGATCGCGTCGGCGGGTCCGGCACCCTCACGGCCTGGGTCACCGCGGACAAGGTCCTGCGCGCACGTCCCGGCGGGCGCACGCTGGCCCAGCTGCCCCGCCGGACCCACTTCGGGTCCGCGCGCATCGTGCCGGTGGTGGGCCGCCGCGGGGACTGGGTGCGGGTCATCGCGCCCGAGCTGGCCAACGGCCGACGGGGCTGGATCGACGGGCGCGCCGGCGTCGCGCTGTACCGCACGAGCTGGAGCCTCACGGCGTCGCTGTCCCGGCGCGTGCTGGTGGTGCGCCACCGGGGGCGGGTCGTCCGGCGCGTGCCGGTGGCGGTCGGCCGCCCGAGCGCGCCGACCCCGCCCGGGCGCTACGCCGTGACGGACAAGCTGACCACCGGCCGCGACGCCGGTCCCTACGGCTGCTGCGTCCTCGCGCTGTCGGGACATCAGCCCAACGTCCCGCAGGGCTGGGGCGGCGGCGACCGCCTGGCCATCCACGCCACCCCGGCCCCGCAGACGATCGGCCAGGCGGCCAGCCTGGGCTGCCTGCGCGCGACGAACGCCGTGATGCGCGCGCTCGTCCACCAGGTCCCGCTGGGGACCGTGCTGCGCTTGAAGCCCTAGAGCTCGCGGACGGAGGCGCCCTCGGGCTCGAACGGCACCCGCCGGATCTCCGCGCCGGGCGCCTCGCGGCGCAGGGCCTCGACGACGCCGCCGGTCTGCTCGTAGTGCGTCCACACGAGCACGGCGGGGCCGGCGCCCGAGATCGTCGCCCCCAGCGCGCCGAGCCCGGGCGCGCGCGCCACCAGGTCGAGCGACCGCGGGTACAGGTGCCCGCGCCGCGGCTGGTGCAGGCGGTCGCGCAGCCCGCGCCCGACCAGGTCCCACTCGCCGCGCGACAGCCCGAGCGTCAGCAGCGCGGCGTGGGCCACGTTGAACGTGGCGTCGGCCAGCGGGACCTCCGCCGGCAGCGCAGCCCGCGCGTCGGCCGTCAGGACCGGCGGCGCGTCGGGCACCACCACGACCGCCTCCAGCCCGGCCGGGACGTCGAACCGCGCCGCCGTGCCGTCCGCGCACACCACGAACCCGCCGAGCAGGGAGGCGGCCGCGTTGTCGGGGTGGCCCTCGAGCTCGGTGGCGTGGGAGAGGACGTCGGCGTCGAGCTCGAACAGGTGGTCCGCGGCCAGCAGCCCCGCCACGGCGGCGGCCGCGCTGGACCCCAGCCCTCCGGCCAGGGGGATCGGCGAGGCGATGCGGAAGGTGAACCCGTCGGCGGGGTGCAGGCGCTCGAACGCCCGGACCGCCAGGTTGGAGCGGTCGCGCGGGACGTCGAGGTCGGTCTCCACGCCGAACTCCCCGGTCTCCTCGACCTCCAGCTCCAGATGCAGCTGGAGCGCCGCCGCCAGCGCGTCGTACCCGGGCCCCAGGTTGGCCGACGAGGCCGGCGCCCGGACGAGGCGGCGCCGGTTCATCCGATCACCGCCGACTCGACGGCCGCGATCTCCGGCTCGCACGGGATCACCGCGCCGGCCCGGTCCAGCGCCGTCTGCGGGTCCTTGAGCCCGTGGCCCGTGAGCACGCACACGACGCGCTGGGCGTCCCCGGCGCCGTGGCGCAGCAGGCCGGCCACCGAAGCGGCCGACGCCGGCTCGCAGAACACGCCCTCGGCCGTGGCCAGCAACTTCCAGGCGGAGAGGATCTCGGTGTCGCTCACCGCCCGGATGGAGCCCGAGGAGCCGACCACCGCGCCCATCGCCTCCTCCCAGCGCGCCGGGTTGCCGATGCGGATCGCGCTGGCCACCGTCTCGGGCTCGGCCACCACCTTCCCGTGTACGAGCGGCGCCGCGCCCTCGGCCTGGAAGCCCAGCATCATCGGCGCCGCGCCGGCCTCCTGGAAGCCCTTCCAGTAGGCGGTCACGTTGCCCGCGTTGCCGACCGGGATGGCCAGCGCGTCGATCTCGCCCAGGTCGTCGAGGACCTCGAACGCCGCGGTCTTCTGGCCCTCCAGCCGGAAGGCGTTGACCGAGTTGACCAGCGCGATCGGGTGGCGCTGGGCCAGCTCGCGCACCAGCTCCAGCGCCCGGTCGAAGTTGCCGCGCAGCGCGATCACGCGCGCGCCGTGCATCAGGGCCTGGGCCAGCTTGCCCGCGGCGATCTTGCCCTCGGGGACGATCACCGCCCCGGTCAGCCCGGCCCGCGCCGCGTAGGCGGCGGCGCTGGCCGCCGTGTTGCCGGTCGACGCGCAGATCACCGCCTGCGCGCCCTCGCGCACGGCGGCGGACACGGCGCACGTCATCCCGCGGTCCTTGAAGGAGCCCGTGGGGTTGGCGCCCTCCAGCTTCAGCCACACCTCAACGCCGGCCGCCTCGGAGATCCGCGGCGCCGGGACCAGCGGAGTCGAGCCCTCGTGCAGCGTCACCACCGGGTCGTCGGGGCCGAAGGGCAGCCGGTCGCGGTAGCGCTCGATGAGCGGGACGCTCAGACGAACTCCTCCTCGATCACGCGGATCGCGCGCGGCGCCGAGCGCACGAAGTCCTCGCCGCGCAGCAGCTCCAGCGCGGCGAAGAACCGCGGCTCCTGGACCGGGTGGACCACCATGACCAGCCGCGCCTGCTCGCCGAGCCCCTTCTGGACCACGGACTTCACCGAGATGCCCTGCATCCCCAGGATCTGCGCGATCTGGCCCAGCACGCCGGGCTCGTCGTCCACCTCGAGGTGCAGGTAGAAGGACGACTTCACGTCGGAGACGACCTCGAGGTCGTAGGTCCAGTCCACCTGCGGCGGCGCCGGGATCATCGCGGTCACCACGTCGCCCAGCACCGCCGTCGCGGTCTGCGGGCCGCCGGCGCCGGGGCCGGACATCGTGATCTCGGTGAAGGCCGGCGACTCCACGGTGACCGCGTTGAACGGGCCCGACACCGACGCGAGCGGGTGGCCGGGGTACAGGAAGACGGGGTGGACGCGGACCGACAGCCCGCCGTCCACCCGCTCGGCCGTGCCCACCAGCTTCAGAGCCAGGTTGAGGTCCGCGGCGTACTCCAGGTCGTCCGGGGTGATGCGCTCGATGCCCTCGTAGGGAACCTCGTCGAGGTGGACCGGGATCCCGAAGGCCAGGCGGGCCAGGATGGCCATCTTCGCCGCGGCGTCCTTGCCCGTCACGTCCTCGGTGGGGTCGGCCTCGGCGAAGCCCAGCTCCTGGGCCTGGCGCAGCGCGTCGTCGTAGGAGGCGCCGGTGCGGGCCATCTCGGACAGGATGTAGTTGGTCGTCCCGTTGACGATCCCGTGGAGGCGCTCGATGCGGGTCACGGCCAGCGTCTCCTGGAGCACGCGCACGACCGGGACCACCCCCGCGACCGCCGCCTCGAAGCGCAGCTGGACCTGCGCCTTCTGCGCGGCGGCGTATAGCTCCTCGCCGTGCTGGGAGAGCAGCTGCTTGTTGGCCGTGACCACGTGGCGGCCCGCGCGCAGCGCGCGCAGGACGTAATCGCGCGCGGGCTCGATCCCGCCGATCAGCTCGACGATCAGGTCCGAGCGCTCGAGGATCTCGTCGAAGTCGCCCTGGGAACGGGTGAGCACGCCGGCCAGCTCGGGTCGCCGCCCCACCGTGCGGGCGATGTTCTCCGCGCGCGCCTCGAGCAGCTCGGCGAACGCGGCGCCCACCGTCCCGTGCCCCAGCAGCCCGACGCTAAACGACGTCACGGGCCGCCAGGTCCTCGTAGGTCTCGCGGCGCACGACCACCCGGGCCTGTCCCTCGCGGCAGAAGAGCACCGGCGGGCGCGGGACGCCGTTGTAGTTGCTGGCCATCGCGTGGCCGTAGGCGCCGGTGACCGGGGTGACGAGGACGTCGCCGGGGCGCGGGTCGTGCAGGTGCACGTCGCGGACGATCACGTCGCTGGACTCGCAGTGCTTGCCCGCCACGTTGACCAGCTCGCCGCCGGGGGCCAGCCGGTCGGCCAGCGCGGCCTCGTACACGGCGCCGTAGAGCATCGGGCGCAGGTTGTCGGACATCCCGCCGTCCACGGCCACATAGGTGGATACGTCGCGCTTGACGGTCATGACTCGGTAGAGCGTCACGCCCGCGTTGGCCACCAGCGCCCGGCCCGGCTCGATGACGATGCGCTTGCCCGTCCCGAGGATCTCGTGCGCCGCGGACACCTTCGCGTCGACGTAGGCCTCGATCGAGGGCGGCTCGTCCTGCGCCGTGTAGGCCACGCCCAGGCCGCCGCCCAGGTTGTAGACGGGGAAGTCGCCCAGCCCGGCGATGGCCTCGATGGCCTTGCGGAACGAGGCCAGCTCGAAGATCTGCGAGCCGATGTGCATGTGCAGGCCGAGCAGCTGCAGGCGGTCGGAGCCGCGCAGCCGGTCGATCGCCGCGCGCGCGTCGTCCAGGGCCAGCCCGAACTTGGAGTCGACCTGCCCGGTGGAGATGAAGTCGTGGGTGCTGGGCTTCACGCCGGGCCGCACGCGGACGAGCACCCGCTGGGACCCGCCCGCGGGGACGGCCTCCTCCAGGCGGTCGAGGTCGTCGAAGGAGTCCACGACGATCGTCCCCACGCCGGCCTCCACCGCCTCACGGATCTCCTCGTGCGACTTGGCGTTGCCGTGCAGGTACACGCGCTCCGCCGGGAACCCGGCCCGCAGGGCCAGCGCCAGCTCGCCGCCGGAGGCGACGTCGCAGCCCAGGCCCGCCTCGGCGAACAGCGCGTAGGCGGCGGTGCAGGGGAGCGCCTTGGAGGCGAAGAGCACCTCGCCGTCGTCCCCGTGGCGCTCGCGCAGCGCGTCGCGGAAGGCCCCGGCGCGGGCGCGCAGGTCGTCCTCTGCCACCACGTAGGCGGGCGTGCCGTAGCGGTCGGCCAGCTCGACGACGTCGCAGCCGCCGACCTCGAGGCGGCCGGCCTCGTTGACGCGGCTGCCGATGGGATAGACGTGGGAGAGCGCGGTGACCGCCATGCGGCGCCATTATCCCGGCATGCGTCTGTTCGACCTGCTCAACCGCCGCCGCGACATGCCGCTGCCCGACCCGCCCGCCCGGGTGGGGAAGCACGCGGGCCTGGCCTACGCCCTGTTCGAGCCCGAGGAGGAGCCGCGCGGCGGGATCGTGATCCTGCACGGCGCCGGGTCGTGCAAGGAGAGCCACTTCGACTTCGCGCGCAACGCCCGCGCCGCCGGGTTCGCGGCGGTGGCGTTCGACATGCGCGGGCACGGGGAGAGCGACGGGCGGCTGGACGGCCGGGTGCTCAATGACGTGGACTCATTGTCGTCATTGGTCCCGCGGCCTCTGGCGCTGCGGGGCTCGAGCATGGGCGGCTATTTCGGGTTGCTCGCCGCCGAGCCGCTGGACGCCTCCGCGGTGGTGGCGATCGCCCCGGCCGGGGCGGAGATGCTGCTGCGCGGGCTGCGCGCCGGGCGGCTGCCGTTCGACGCCGACGAGCGCGCGCTGGAGGGGTTCCTGCTCGAGCACGACCTCGTCACGGCGGTCGAGCGGCTGCGCGCGCCGCTGCTCCTGCTGCACGCCGAGGGCGACGAGCAGGTCCCGGTCGAGCACTCCGTCGAGCTGCACCGCGCGGCGGGCTCGCCGCGCAAGCGCCTGATCGCGCTGCCGGGGGGCCACCACCGCTCCATCCAGCACGACCCCGAGCTCCAGGGGGAGTCGCTGCGGTTCGTCGAGCGCGCGCTCGCCGCGCGCTGAGCTAGCGCCCGCCGCCGAGCAGCGAGCCGGCGGTGTTCGAGACGTTGTCGACGGTGTTGCCGACCGCGTTGCCGGTCCGGTTCACGGTGTCGCCCGCCGGGCCGCCGACGGCGTTGCCGACGCCGCGCGTGGTGTCGCGTACCGTCTGGCCCACGCCGGTCCCGGTCTGGCGGACCGTGTCGCCGAGCGTGCGCTGCAGGCCGCCCGTCTGAGGGATCTGGATCGGGTTGCCGCCACCGGAGCCGGGGGCGCCGATCACGCCACCGGGGCCGGCGGCCGCGATGGGCCCGGGGTTGACGATCGTGCCGTCGGGGAGCCGGATCGGTCCGCCGCGCACGGCGGTGCCGTTGGGGCCCAGGACGACGCCCGGCGCCCCGAAGGTCGGCCCGGCGGCGGTCGCGCCCACGGCGCCGGCGGCGGTGCCCGCGCCCGTGGCCACGGCCTGCGTGCCGGGCTGGTCCCAGGCGACCGGTGGCGCGTCGTTGACGAAGACGCTGTCGATGCGGTCGGCGAAGCCGGTGCTCGGCCAGCCGTTGAAGGCGATCACGGCGCTGGCCACCAGGAAGACGCAGGCGGCGGCGGCAACGAGGGACCCGGTGGTCCCGACTCCGGCGATGAAGGCCCGTGTGGTGCGCATGACGTGCGGGGGACGCACCCCCAGGCTACGGGTATCGGCACCTCGGGCAAAGACCTTTAGCCCAATTCCTCAACTTAATGAGAGGAGCTGCGGAACGGTGACCAGGCGGTAGCCGCGGGCCCGCAGCCCGCGCACGATCCGGGGGAGGGCCGCCACGGTCTGGTCGCGCGGGCCCCCGCCGTCGTGCATCAGGACGATCGCGCCCGGCCGCGCGGCGCCCAGCACGTTGCGGACGATCGTCCGCATTCCCGGCCGCGTGTAGTCGCGGCTGTCCACGGTCCACATGACGATCAGCATCCGCAGGCGGCGGGCGATCGTGCGGGTGCGCCGGTCCCACCCGCCGTAGGGCGGGCGCAGGAGGTGGG
This sequence comes from Solirubrobacteraceae bacterium, assembly GCA_033856025.1. Classification (GTDB taxonomy): domain Bacteria; phylum Actinomycetota; class Thermoleophilia; order Solirubrobacterales; family Solirubrobacteraceae; genus AC-38. The sequence continues at coordinate 28,499 of JAWVFQ010000006.1, forward strand.
GGCGCGGGATGCCCCGGTGGCGCAGCGCCAGCGCCTGGCCCCGGATCTGGCGCAGCTGCTGACGGAAGCCGAGCTGGGACAGCATGGCGTGGTCGACGGTGTGGTCGCCCACGGTGAAGCCGCCGCGGCGCACCGCCGCCAGGCCGGCGCGCCAGCGCGCGAACATCGAGGCGACCGGGAAGAACGTGGCCGGCACGCGCATCCGCCGCAGGATCGCCACGACCGCCGGGGTGAACGGGCTCGGGCCGTCGTCGAAGGTCAGCGCGACCGCCCGCCGGCGCGCGCTGCCGCGGCGCACGACGGTGCGCCGGCGCAGGACGCGCGCGACCGTGGCCGCCTCGCGGTCGGTCCGCGCCCGCGCGGCGGGCAGCACCGGCCGTCCCGCGGCCGCCAGGCCGGTGCCCAGCCCGACCGGCCCGGACGCGGGGTCGCGTACCGCGACCGCCACCACCGCGAGCGCGGCGAACACGGCCAGTGCGGCGAACGCTGCATCCCTGCGGCGACCCATGGCTCACGCACGATCGTAGGGGTCCGGGGGAGGGTTCGCTAGACTGCCGCGCCGTCGGAAGCAATGCCGAGTCCGCCGGCGTCCCAGAGCGCCGCGGAACGGGGGAACCAGGGCGCCGGGGTCGAACCCGTCGCCAGGGGCGAATCCGCGCATCACCGCGCGGTAGCGCTGCCCTTTCAGCGCGAGCCCGTCAGCTAACCCCGTAGGCCCAAGGAAAGGGATAGCGGAATGCTGACTCACGCCGTATCGCGCAACGCGAAGAGCCTGTCCATCGCCGTGGCCGTCGCCGCGGGCGCCGCATGCGCCCTGCCCCCGGCCGCGGGCGCCGCCAACGCCGGCGGCGGCTCGTCCGCCTACGGCGGCACCCAGTTCTACGCGCAGCCGGTCATCTCGGCGCTGCAGTGCCGCAGCGGCTGTGCCCGCACGGCCCGCTCCAGCGGCGCCGGCTGGGTGCGCGTCAAGGAGAAGGGCGTGCTGCGCATCCGTGGGCGCAACTTCCGCGACGTCGGCCAGGTGCTGTTCCTGGGCGGCCCCGGCACGCGCGACAACGTCGGCGTGCGCCCGTCGGCGCGCACGGCGCGCAGCCTGGACGTCAAGGTCCCGGTGCAGGCCGGCTCGGGGAAGGTCGTCCTGCTCGACCCCGCCGGGCACGGGTCGCGTCCCAGCCACGCCCGCCTGCGCGTCGTGCGCAGCGCGAACTCCCTCAGCGCGCAGGGCTTCACCTGGCCGCTCCCGCAGCGCGGGATGCTCACCGGGTACTTCGGCGAGAATCGCGGCGACCACGTGCACACCGGAGTCGATCTGGCCGTGCCCACGGGCACGCCCATCCGGGCCGTGGCCGAGGGGCGCGTGATCCTGGTCGGCCCGCAAGGCGCCTACGGCAACTTCACCTGCCTGCGCCACGCCCAGCTGGTCAGCTGCTACGCCCATCAGAGCCAGATCCTGGTCTCCCTGGGCCAGTTCGTGAAGCAGGGTCAGACGATCGGGAAGGTGGGCTGCACCGGCCGCTGCTCGGGCTCGCACCTGCACTTCGAGGTGCGCCGCGGCCCCGACGCGTGGAGCTCGCCGCTGAACCCCCTCAACTACCTGCCGCGGCGCTTCTGAGGCCGCCGCGGCGGGCGGCCAGCGCCAGCCACGCCGCACCCACGACCAGCAGCACGATGCTCTCGACCTGCGGCCCCGTGAGGCCCAGGACGGCCTGGTGGTTGCGGCGCAGGAACTCCACGAGCAGCCGCTCGGTGCCCGACAGCACCAGGTAGAGCGCGAACAGCACGCCGGGCCGGTAGGCGTCGCGCCGGCGGAACAGGAAGACGGCCACAGCGCCCATGGCGAGCGTCTCGTAGATCGGCGTGGGGTGGACCGTCTCGGTGGTCGGCACCTCGCCGTGGGGATAGGCCATCGCCCATGGCCCGTCCCAGGCCTTGCCGTAGTCCCCGTCGCCCGAGACCTGGCACCCGATCCGCCCGATCGCGTACCCCAGGGCCAGCAGCGGGGCGCAGAAGTCGAGCAGCTGGAGGCCGAAGAACCCGCGCCACCACGCCCACGCGGCCACGGCGAGCGCGCCGCCGGCCGCGCCGCCGTACCAGACCAGTCCCGACCCGCTGAACAGGTTGCCCAGCAGGTCGTGGCTCACGTCGTTCCAGTGCTGGACGATGAAGTAGAGCCGCGCTCCCACCAGGCCCCCGACCAGCGCGGCGAAGGCGATCTCATAGGCCCAGTCGACCGGGCGCCCGAGCTCGCGAAAGCGCCGCCCCGCCAGCGCCCCGATGGACAGGAACGCCAGCGCGAACATCAGCCCGAACGTCTTGAGGCTCAGGCCGAGGAGGTGGATCTCCGGCTGCACGCGCCGCAGCCTACGCGGCGCGCGCTAGAGGTAGTTCAGCGGGTTCGTGACCGAGCCGTTGATGCGCACCTCGAAGTGCAGGTGCGCGCCGAAGCACAGCCCGGTGCAGCCGGAGAGGCCGATGACCTGCCCCTGGCTGACGTGCTGGCCGACGCTGACGTTGATCTGCGACTGGTGGCCGTAGCACGTCGAGAGCCCACCGCCGTGATTGATGCAGGTGTAGTTGCCGTAGCCGCCCGCCGGCCCGGCGAGCGCGACCGTGCCGCTGCCGGCGGCGTGGATCGGCGTGCCGGAGCCGACGCCGATGTCGATGCCGGGGTGGCAGGCCTCCCAGGCCCGGCGCTCGCAGAACGGTGAGGTGATCGGCCCGTTGACCGGCCAGATGAAGTGACCGTTGCCCTGGACCGGGCCGCCGTTGGACCCGTTGTTCAGGGTCCCCTGGATCTTCGCCTGCTCCTTCTCCAGCGCCGCGAGGTCCTCCTGGGCGGACTGGCGCTGGCCGCGGACGTCGTGGAGCGTCGCCGCCCGGGAGGCGCGCGCGCTCGCCAGCCGCAGCTTCACCGACGCCACCTCGTTGCGCCGGGCCTGGACGGCCGCCGTGACGCGCTGCTGACGGTCCTCGAGCTTGGCCAGGCGCTTGACGGCCGTGTCGGTCTGCGCCCTGGCCACCCGCACGGCCCTGATGACCTTGGCGTCCTGCTCGTTGATGCGGCGCATGAACTCCTCGCGCTCGATCAGGTCCGCGAAGCCCTTGGAGTTCAGGATCACGCTGACCAGGTCGGGACGGCCCGCCTCGAAGATCTCGATCATCCGCCGCGACAGGACGATGCGTGACTCCGCGAGCTTGGCCCGCAAGCGGGCCAGCCGGGCGCGGGTGCGGCGCAGGTCGCCCTGGAGGCGCTCGAGCTCGGCGCGCTTCTGGGAGAGGTCGGACTCGATGACGTCCTGGCGCGCCTGCAGCTGGCCGATCTTCGTCGACTGGGCCTGGATGACGGTGGTCAGCACGCCCTCCTTGGACTTCAGCCGCTCGACCTTGCTGCGCTTGGCGCTGATGCGGTCCTGCAGCGACTTGCCCGTCGAGACCAGGGGCAGCCCGGCCCACAGCGCGGCGGGCGCGAGGACGAGCACGGCGAAGAGGGCGATGCGCGAGCGCATGCGACGGCGGAGTGTAGGGATCGCCTACCCTCGACTTCAACGTGAGCCTCAGAGTTATGGAACCCTGCGGGTCGCGCCCCGTCGCGGGGTATCCTCGCGGCGTGGCCGAAGCGGAACGGGTGCGGGATCTCGCCGACGACGCCCTGGCCAGGGCGGACGCCGCGCGGGCCGGGCTCGAAGACCTGCTCGCGGCGGTGGAGCGCCTGCGCGGGGAGATCTCCAACGGAGGCGGTCCCGCCACGGCCGTCGCGCCGCCGCCGCCCCCGCCGCCCCCGCCTCAGCGTCCGCCGGGTCCGGCAAGCGAGATCGACGAGGCGCGCCTCGTGGCCCTGGAGATGGCCGTCGCGGGCCGCGGCCGCGCCGAGGTGGGCGCCCATCTGCGCGCCGCCTACGAGGGCGCGGACATCGACGCGATCCTGGCCGACGTGTTCGGCGTTTAGGGCCGGCCAAGCGCGTTTCCTAGAATCAGTCGTCCATGCCTCCCCCGCGCAAGATCGGACGCGACCCCGGGCTGACCGCCCGGATGACCCTGACGCTGTTCCTGCTGGGCGCGCTCTACGTCGTGCTGATCGTGGCGATGCTGGCCGCCGGGGTGGGCGCCATCTTCGTCGGGGTGATCGCCGGCGGCCTGCTCCTGGCCCAGCTGTTCACGTCGGACAAGCTGGCGATGCACGCGATGGGCGCGCGCGAGGTCTCGCCCCAGGAGGCGCCCGAGCTGCACGCGATGGTCGAGCGCCTGTGCGTCCAGGCCGACCTGCCCAAGCCGCGCGTGGCCGTCGCCGACACGCCGATGCCCAACGCCTTCGCCCTGGGCCGCTCGCCCAAGACGGCCACGGTGTGCGCGACGACGGGGATCATGGAGCTGCTCTCGCCGGCCGAGCTGGAGGGCGTCCTGGCCCACGAGCTCACCCACGTCCAGAACCGCGACGTGCTGGTGATGACCATCGCCTCCTTCTTCGCCACGGTCGCCGCCTACATCGTCCAGTTCGGGTTCTTCTTCGGCGGCGGGGGCGACGACGACGACAACGCGGGGTTCCTCGTGCTCCTGCTCGTCTCGCTGGCCGTCTACGCGATCTCGTTCTTCCTGCTCCAGGCGCTCTCGCGCTACCGCGAGTTCTCCGCCGACCGCGGCGCCGGGATCATCACCGGCCGGCCCAGCGCGCTCTCCTCGGCGCTCATGAAGATCTCCGGCACGATGGACCGCATCCCCGAGCGCGACATGCGCGCGTCGAGCGAGCTGGCCGCCTTCTACATCTTTCCCCCGCGCGTGAAGTCGGCGCTGGGCAGCATCTTCTCCACGCACCCGCCGCTGGAGAAGCGCATCGAGAAGCTCGCCCAGCTGGAGAGCCAGCTCCAGGGGCGCATCGCCGCCTGACCGGGGCGCCTTCGCGTGGGCTTCCTCGACGTCATCCGCGGCAAGCGCGATCTCAAGAAGCCCGCGCCCGACCGGCTCTTCGCGATGAGCACGGCGTACGTGACCCTCGAGGAGTCCCTGGGGCTGAAGACCACCGGGCAGGCGGCGCTCGTCTTCCAGCAGCTCGACACCGCCGACTTCGCCCAGCTGGCGCGCGACATGCAGGAGCTCATCACCGCCACCACGCAGGAGTCGGGGACGAAGGTGGAGGCGCGCGACGACGACTTCGGCTACCGCTGGATGGTCCTGATCGACTCGGACTTCGACGATCTCGTCGCGGGCCTCAACGCCGTGGGGGGCGAGCTTGCGGCCGGCGGCTACGGGGACCGGATCCTCGCCGCCGTCTTCCCGTTCGACGACTCCCAGGGCCGGCGCGTGTACTGGATCTACAACTACAAGCGCGGGTCGTTCTACCCCTTCGTCCCCGGCGGCGGGAAGCAGTCGCGCGACAACGAGCGCGAGCTGCGCCTGAAGGCGCAGGTGGAGGGTGAGCTCCCCGTCGAGCCCGAGCTGGAGCGCTGGTTCCCGCTCTGGGGCGCCCCCGTCTGATCCACCGTCACACAACGGCGCCGCGGCGCTTTCTTGTCGGTAGATCGCATGTCACTCCCGGCGCCGCAGATCCATGCCGTCCGCACGGCCGCGTCCGACGAGCCGTCCCTGCCCGAATTCGAGGTCGGGCCCCCCTTCTCGCTGTCCGGCGCGGTGGGGCTGCTCGGGCTCGCCGCCGTCTCGGCGCTGATCTGGGCCGGGCTGGTCTGGGCGATCGTCGAAGTCGTGGCCTGAGCGGTTCCGCCGGAGCGCACCTCACAATCGCGCGTTACGGATTCGCCGCCTGCCGGGTTGTTTGGGCGAACGGGCGATTCAAGGGTCAAGGAGGACGAGATGGTCTATCCGAAGCGGATCGTGTGGAAGGAAGCATCGAGCGCCCACCCGCAGCCGCGCGGGCGCAACCCGCAGCGCGACCGCGTCGAGGCCTCGCTGCGCCTCACGGACGGCCGCGTTGACCGCTGGGACGAGCGCACGCGGACCGTGCACCGCGTCCGCGCGGCCTAGAGCGTCCTGCGCACCGTCACCGTCCCCTTCATCCAGGGATGGATTGAGCAGTGGTACGGGTACACGCCCGGCCGCCGGAAGACGTGCGCGGCCGAGCCGAGCCGGCGCGCCTCGATGAACGGGCCCCGCGCCGCGCGCGTGCTGGGCTCGATCGTGTGGTGCTCCTTGCCGACGTCGCGCCAGGCCACCGCGTGGCCGGCCTTGATCACGACGTTGGTCGGATTGAAGCCGTACTCGTAGACGTCGACGGTGATCGGGACGTCGCGCGGGTCGAACTGCCCGGCCCGCGCGTGCCGTGGCGCGCCGCCCGGCCCGCGGCCCGGCTCTCCGCCCAGCCAGCCCTGGGTCAGCGCAAGGGCCCAAAGCAGGGCGCCCGCCCCGGCGATCCACCACGCCAGCCCGCGGCGCATGGGCCAACCGTAGCGGTCAGTTCTCCAGTTCGTTGGCGCGCCGGATCAGCTGCCAGGCGTCGATGTCCAGCGCGCCGGCCACCTTGAGGAGGTTGGTGTAGCTGGGGTTGCGCTCCCCGCGCTCGATGCCGCCCAGGTACGTGCGGTGCATCCCCGCGCGGTGCGCGAGGTCCTCCTGGGAGATCTGCCGCCGGCCGCGGAAGTCGCGGATCGCCCGTCCGAGCGCGGCGTGTGCCTGGGATCGCTGGGCCACGTCCGGGACGGTTCCGGGACGACACGTATCGGTCTACAGCTTATGAGTGCCGCCGCTTTCCGGTGACTCGTTACGGACGGTGGCTGACCCGCGCGCGGGCCACCCGTAGCGTCGGCCCGGTGCGCGCGCGCGACTGGCTGCTGCTGCTGACGAGCGAGGCCGCCCCCGGCGGCCTGGATCCCGTGCGCCTCCAGAAGGGCATGTTCCTGCTGGCGCAGGAGGCCGGCCTTCCGCAGCGCGAGCGCTACCGCTTCGTGGCCTACAACTACGGGCCGATGAGCCGGGGGCTCTACCGCGGCCTGCGCGACCTGGTGCGGGCGGGTCTCGTCGAGCGGCGGTTCGCGCCCGGCGTGCCGTGGGGGCGCTACACCGTGACCGCGGCCGGCGTGGCCCGGGCGTCCGAGCTGGAGGCGGGACTGGGTCCCCGCGCGCGGGGCCGGCGCGAGCGCCTGCGCGAGGTCCACGCCCGCATCGCCGGCCAGAGCTTCGGCGATCTGCTCTCCGACGTCTACGAGAGCTACCCGGAGTACGCGACGCGCTCGGTGTTCCGGCGATGACCCTCGTCCTGGCCGTGCGCTGTCGCGAGGGGCTCGTGCTCGCCTCCGACGGGCAGGCGACGAGCGAGGCGGCGGGCCAGCCGACCCGCCAGCCGGGCCGCAAGCTGTTCGACATCGGCGGGCGCGTGGCGTGGGGGGCGGCCGGGAGCGTCGGTCTCCAGCAGACGCTGCGCCGCGAGCTGGCCGACCTCAACGGGCACGCGGGCGACGCCGACAGCGTGCGCCGGCGCCTGGTCTCGGTGGTCGTCCCCATCCAGCAGGCGGCGCTGCGCGACTTCGTGCCCCATCCGGCGGCCGAGCCGCCCGACCTCGCGTGCATCTTCTGCTGGTGCGACCGCGACGGGCCGCGGATCCTCTCCATCCCGCGCACGGGCGGCGACCATCAGTTCCACTCGCGCTACTCGGCCATCGGGACCGGCGACATCTTCGCCGACTTCGCGATGGCCGCCGTCTCGCACCTGGGGACCGCCGAGCTCGGTCTCGAGCAGGCGAAGATGGTCGCCTACAAGGCCATCGCCGACGCGATCGAGGTCGCCGCGGTCTACCTCGGCCCGCCGATCCAGATGTACGTCGTCACGGCGGCGGGGGCGCGCCCCGTGTCGCGGGAGGAGGTCGACGGCGGCCTGGCCGACTCGGTCGAGGCCTGGAAGGAGCGCCAGCGCGAGACGCTCGGTCCCCTGGCCCTGCGTTGACGGAGGCGGCTAGCGACCGAGGTGCGTGGGGTTGTGCAGGCGCTGCGTGGACGGCGTGCCGTGCGGCGCGCCGTGGCCCTGGGTCCCCGCCGTGCCACCCGGATCGCCGAGCGGCCGGGTGGTCGGCGTCGACTCGGGCCGGCTGGGCTGGCGCGTGGTCGGCGTGGGGGGCGGGCGCCGCGGGTGCGGAGTCTTCTCGTCGGCGTCGTTCTGACCGCCGTCGCCCTCCAGCATCCCCCGGTCACGGGTGGATCTCAATCCGAGGATGCGTGCCAGGAGTCCCATGTGACGATCGTAACCCACCGCCGCTGCGCCGGTGGCGCCTTGGACGAAGTCCTCGGCACCACCGGCACCATGCGGTAGGGAACGCCCACTGAGCTCCGTCACTCGCCTCAGAAGGGCGCGTTTTGCGCGAGCAGGGGGATATGTGTCGCGCAACCCAAGAATCCGTGACGGCCCGGAAATGTGACGGTGGATTCCGCGGGCCCCTCAGGCGGCGCCGCGCTGCTCGGCCTCGGCCTCCCGGCGAATGCGGTCGAGCTCTCGTCCGAACGCCGCGTCGACGGCGTCGCTCATGGCCAGCTGGAACACCGACAGGACCGACTCGGCGGCCAGGGGCCGCAGCCGCTCCAGCGCGTCCGAGACCTCCTTCCAGCGCTCGGGCGGACGGCCCGCCGCCTCGAACGGCGCCCAGACCTCCTCGAGGAACAGGCTCACGAAGCGGTTGGCGATGCCCTCGGCGTGCGCGCGCACGGCGGCGATCACGTCGACCGCGGTGTCGGTGGAGATCCCCATGTCGGCCAGCTCGACGCCGGCGCGCGACAGGCGCGGGCTCATCTCCTCGAAGCGCCCGTCGCCGAGGTCGCGCAGCAGGCCGAGCTCACGGACGCGGCGCAGCAGGCCGGGGCCGGCGCGGTCGCCCCACCGCTCGGCCAGCTCCTCGATGGAGACGATCTCCGGCGCCTCGTCCTCGAACGGCTCGCGCACGGCGCGGGCGAAGCGCAGGACCTCGGCGGTCGAGCCCTCCGGCCCGTCGACCAGCCGGCGGATCGCCGCCAGGTTGAAGCCCTCGTCCTGGAGCTCGCGGATGAGGTCGATGCGGGCGACGTGCTCCGGGCCGTAGAACCCGGTGCGCCCGCGCACCTCCGGAGCGGGGAGCAGGCCCCGCGACTGGTGCGCGCGAATGTTGCGGACCGTCATGCCGCTGCGGCGCGCGAGCTCGTCGATCGTCAGGCCGTCATCCGTGCCATCGGTCACACCGGAACTGTACATCGTCATATGCGACATGAAACGGTGTAACCTTGGTCGCAGGCAGGGTAAGGGGGACCCATGAGCGCATCCACGATCTTCCAGCTTCCGGTCGCCGCCAGCGAGCCCGCGGGCGGCGCCGCCATCGACCAGGTCATCATCGCCACCACCGGCGCCGCGCTGGCCACGGCGCTGCTCCTGTGGCTCGTCCTGCGCCACCGGGCGCGCGAGAACTCGCCGCTGGGGCGGATGGCCGCGGTCAGCGAGCGCGTGTCGGGGCTGCCCGGCTGGGCCGCGCTCCCCTCGGGCGTGGCCGCCGTGTCGCTGCTCATCGCGCTGCTCGGGATGTACTGGGACATCTCCCTGCACATCGACCAGGGCCGGGACCCGGGGCCGCTGGCCAACCCGGCGCACTACCTGATCCTGGTCGGGCTGTTCGGCGTCTTCTCCGCCGGGATCCTCGCCATCGCGCTCCCCGCCCGGGAGAAGCCCGGGCCGGCCGCCGTGCGGCTCGGCTCCTACCAGGCCCCCGTGGGCGGGATCCTCATCGCCTCGGCCGGCGCGTTCGCGCTCATCGGCTTTCCCCTGGACGACATGTGGCACCGGCTGTTCGGCCAGGACGTGACCCTCTGGGGCCCCACCCACCTGATGCTGATCGGCGGCGCCGGGATGACCCTGATCGGCCAGGCCGTGCTGCTGGCCGAGGGCATGCGCGCGCGCCGCGAGTCCGGCTCGACGGCTCGAGGGATCGACGAGTCGCTCATCTCGCTGCGCGCCGTGACGTCCGCGCGCCGAGTCGGCCTGATGGGCGGCCTGCTGATCGGCCTGTCCACGTTCCAGGCCGAGTTCGACTTCGGCGTTCCCCAGTTCCGCCTCGTCTTCGCCCCGCTGCTCGTCGCGCTCGCCGCGGGCACCGCGCTGGCGGCGGCGCGCATCTGGATCGGGCCGGGTGGAGCGATCGGCGCGGCCCTGTTCTTCCTGGTGGTGCGCGGCATCATCAGCCTGGCCGTCGGTCCGATCCTGGGCGAGACGACCCCGGCCATGCCGCTGTACCTGGGCTCGGCCGTCCTGGTCGAGGGCGTGGCCGTGCTGGTGGCCGCGCGCGCCCGGCCGCTGGCCTTCGGCGCCGCGTCGGGCCTGGTCGTCGGCACGGCCGGCTTCTGGATCGAGTGGGCGTGGAGCCAGGCGGTCATGCCGCTGCCCTGGACGTCCGACGTGCTCCCCGAGGGCCTGATCCTGTCCACGATCGCCGGCGTGGCCGGCGGCCTGATCGGCGCGCTCATCGGCTCGGCGCTGCGCGGCGAGCTGCCGCGGCCCACCGCGGCCCGCACCGCGTTCGCGGCATCCGTCGTGGCCGTGGGCGCGTGCGTGGGGTACGGCCTCATGACCTCCGCACCGTCGGGCACCCGCGCCACGGTCGACCTCGCCGACACGCGCCCGGCCCCCCATCGCGAGGTCCGCGCGACCGTGCGCATCCAGCCCGCCTCGGTCGCCGACGGCGCGGCCTGGGTGCAGGTCACGGCCTGGCAGGGCGGCGGCCTCGTGGTCGACCGCCTGAAGCGGACCGGCCCCGGCGAGTACCGCTCGACCAAGCCGATCCCGGTGTACGGTGACTGGAAGGCGCTGCTGCGCCTGCACGGCGGCAACACGCTGGCCGCGGTCCCGATCTACCTGCCGCGCGACTCGGCGATCCCCGCACCCGAGGTCCCGGCGCGCGCGCACTTCACACGCCCGTTCGAGAGGGAGGTCAAGTACCTCCAGCGCGAGCGCAAGCAGGACGTGCCCGGCTGGCTGTTCGCCGCGGCGTCCTTCGTGGTCCTGGCGATCGCCCTGGCCTTCCTGGGCGCACTGGCCTGGGGCCTGGCCCGAGTCGCCAGAACCGGCCGCCCACCCACGGGCCGCCGCCCCGAGGCCGCCGCCCCACCGAGCCGCGCCACCCCCGTCGGGGCGTAACTCAGAGGTTGACGGCGCGCCGGATCACTCCGGCGCGCGCAACACGCGCCCGGCGCGCCAGTTCGCGGCCAGCGCGAACGCCGCGCCGGCCACGAAGAAGATCGTCTTGGGGACGGCCACCGTGTGGGCCGCGTCCACGGTGTCCTGGGACACAGAGCCCGTCGCGGAGAGCAGCAGCGCGTTCTCCGCGGCGTCGAAGGCCGACGCGAGCAGCAGGAGCCCGGCGCCGAGCCGGATCCACCCCGCGCCCAGCGCCGCGCCGAACCGCCACAGCGCGAGCGCGGACAGCGGGCCGTAGAGCGCCAGGAACACGTAGTCGCCGGCGAAGAACTGGCGCGCCGCGTGACGACGCGACACCAGCTCGCGCGCATCGACCGACTGAACGTCGGTGTCGAACGCCACCAGCAGGATGAGCCCGACGACCAGCGTCGCCGCGAAGAGCGCCAGGACGACCCGGGCCTGCGGCTTCGCGGAGGGCATGCGGCGATGTTATGCGGGCGCGGGTGAAAGGATGCCCGGGTGACGTCCGAGCACCTCGACGTTCTCATCGTCGGCGCGGGCCTGTCGGGGATCGCTGCCGGCTGCCACCTGCAGGACCGCTGCCCCGGCAAGTCCTTCGCGATCCTCGAGGCGCGCGACGCGATCGGCGGGACCTGGGACCTCTTCCGCTACCCGGGGATACGCTCGGACTCCGACATGTACACGCTCGGCTATCGCTTCCGCCCGTGGCCGGACGCGCGCTCGATCGCCGACGGCCCGTCGATCCGCGAGTACGTGCGCGAGACGGCGCGCGAGCGCGGCGTGGACGAGGCCGTGCGCTTCGGCCACCGGGTTGTCCGCGCCGAGTGGTCCTCGGACGAGGCGCGCTGGACCGTGGAGGCCGAGCACGACGGCGAGACGCTGCAGCTGACGTGCAGCTTCCTGTTCTTCTGCACCGGCTACTACCGCTACGACGAGGGCTACACGCCGGCGTTCCCCGGCATCGAGCGCTTCGGCGGGAGCGTCGTGCATCCCCAGCACTGGCCCGAGGACCTGGACTGGTCCGGGCAGCGGGTCGTGGTGATCGGCAGCGGGGCGACCGCCGTGACGCTGGTCCCCGCGATGGCCGACCGGGCGGCCCACGTGACGATGCTCCAGCGCAGCCCCAGCTACGTGGTCTCGCTCCCCGCCGAGGACCCCCTGGCCGCCGCGTTGCGCCGGGTGCTCCCCGACCGGGTCGTCTATCCGGTCGTGCGCTGGAAGAACGTCCTGCTCACCTCGCTGCACTTCCAGCTCAGCCGGCGCCGCCCGCGGATCGTCAAGGGCATGATGCTCCGCGGCGTCCGGCGCCACCTGCCGCGCGACTACCCCACCGACCCTCACTTCCGCCCGCGCTACGACCCGTGGGACCAGCGGGTGTGCCTCGTCCCCGACGGCGACCTGTTCCGTGTCATCTCCGACGGCAGCGCCACGGTGGTGACGGACCGCATCGAGACGCTCACCGAGACGGGCGTGCGACTGGAGTCGGGCGAGACGCTGGAGGCGGACCTGCTCGTCACCGCCACCGGGCTGAACCTGCTCGCCCTGGGCGGGGTGGAGCTCACGGTGGACGGCGAGCCCGTCGCGCTCCCCGAGAAGCTGGCCTACAAGGGGATGATGCTCGAGGGCGTCCCGAACCTGGCCATCGCGCTGGGCTACACGAACGCCTCCTGGACGCTGAAGTGCGAGCTGACCTGCGAGTACGTGTGCCGGCTGCTCAACCACATGGACGAGCGGGGACTGGACGTCTGCACGCCGCGCAACCACGATCCGACGGTGGAGCCCGAGCCCTTCATCGACTTCACCTCCGGCTACGTCCTGCGCTCCATCGACCAGTTCCCCAAGCAGGGCTCGCGAACGCCGTGGCGACTGCACCAGAACTACGCGCGCGACATCCTCCTGCTGCGCCTGGGCCCGCTGAACGACGAGGGCATGGAGTTCTCTCGCGCGCGCGAAGCGGTGCCGGCGTGAACGAGGTCGTCCCCGGGATCCTGCACTGGCGGGCGCGCCATCCCAACATCGGCGCCGACGTCAGCTCGTACCTGCTGCTGGACAGCGGGACGGCGCTGGACCCGATGCTCCCCGAGGGCGAGGGGCCGGAGTGGATCGGCCACGACGTCCAGCGCGCGGTGCTCACCGTCCGCCACCACCGCCGCAGCGCACCCGACCTCGGCGCGCCGGTGCTCGTGCACCGCGCCGGCCTGTCCGAGTTCGAGGGCGACGACCTGCCGGTGCAGGGCTACGGCCCAGGGGACGAGCTCGCGCCCGGCGTGCGCGTCCTGGAGTTCGGGCGCATCTGCCCCGACGACGCGGTGCTGCACATCACCGCCGGGCCGGGCGTCCTGGCCTTCGGCGACGGGATCATCAACTACGGCGGGCTCGGCCATCCGCCCGACCAGTACCTGGGCGACGACCCCGAGGCGGTCAAGGCCGACATCGTCGCGGGGCTCGCGCCGCTGCTTGACGAGGACTTCGACGCGCTCCTCTTCGCCCACGGCGAGCCGGTCTCCAGCGGCGGCAAGGCCATGCTGCGCGCGTTCGCCGATTCCTAGGGTCCTCCGGAGAGCCCAGGGAACTCCCAGGCCGGGCCCAGCGCCCTCCCACTCCTGCGTCGCAGCATGCGCCGCAACCCAAGCGACCAGGAGGTCTCTCACATGTCCCCTCAGATGTCCCCTTCCATCCGCAGGACCGGCGCCGTGGCCGGCGTCGTGGCCCTGCTCGGCGTCGGTGCGGTCGGCGTGCAGTCCAGCGCGGGGGCGAAGTCGTCCTCGTCCACGTCGTCGTCCTCGGCGCGCGCCGGGCGGCCCGGTCCCCACCGGCCCGACCTCAGCGCGCTCGCCGCGAAGCTGGGGGTCTCGACGACCCAGCTCAAGGCGGCGCTCGACGCGGTCCGTCCGCCGGGCGGGGCGCGCCCCGAGGGGCCCGGGCACGGGGACGGGCTGGCCACGACGCTGGCGCAGGAGCTCGGCGTGTCCAAGAGCGCCGTGACCGCGGCGCTGCAGACCCTGCGCCCGGCGGGCCGCCCGCAGCCGGGCAGCCGGCCCGACCCCACGGCGCTCGCCGCGGGGCTGGCCAAGGCGCTCAACCTGGACCAGGCCAAGGTCACGGCGGCGCTGGAGAAGGCGCGCACGGCGCATGACGCGGAGCACGCCGCGCGCGAGAAGGCGCTGGCGGCGGCCCTGGCCAAGCAGCTCGGCCTCGACGCGAGCACCGTCCAGGCCGCATTGGCCGCGACCCGGCCCGCGCACTAGCCGCGCCGGGCGAGCCCGGGAGGCGGCGGCGCCCCGGCGCCGCCGCCTCCTCGCGCGCCGCGGCCGATTCCCAGGAGACTCACAGGAATCGACCCGACAATGACTTCCATGCCCGACGCCCCGCACCGCATCCTCGTCGTGGACGACGAGCCCAACATCGCCGACGTGATCTCGATGGCGCTGCGCTTCCAGGGCTTCGAGGTGCGGACCGCGGGCGACGGCGCGAGCGCTCTGCGCGAGGTCCGCGACTTCCAGCCCCACCTCCTGGTGCTGGACATCATGCTTCCCGACATGGAGGGCTTCGAGGTGGCCAAGCGCCTGGGAGCCCAGCGCGCCCGCGTGCCCATCCTCTTCCTGACCGCCCGCGACGCGACGGAGGACAAGATCCGCGGGCTGACGCTGGGCGGCGACGACTACGTGACCAAGCCCTTCAGCCTCGAGGAGCTGGTGGCGCGGATCCGCACGATCCTGCGCCGCGCCGGGCTGGCCGAGCCGGAGTCCGGCCGCCTGGTGTTCGAGGACCTCGAGCTCGACGAGGAGACGCGCGAGGTGTTCCGCGGAGGCGAGCTGGTCGAGCTGACCGCCACGGAGTACCGGCTGCTGCGCTTCATGATGCTCAATCCGCGGCGCGTCCTCACCCGCACGCAGATCCTCGACAGCGTGTGGGACTACGACTTCGGCGGGGACGCGCGAGTGCTGGAGACGTACGTGAGCTACCTGCGGCGAAAGCTGGACCCCCTCGGTGCGCCGCTCATCCACACCGCGCGCGGCGTGGGCTACGCCCTGCGCGCGCCGAGGGCCTGACTTGTCGCTGCGCGCCCGCCTGATCGGCGGCCTGCTCGCCGTCACCGCGGTGGGCCTGCTGGCGCTGGGCGGGACGACCTACGTGGAGCAGCGCCACTTCCTCCAGCAGCGCATCGACCAGCAGGCTCGCGCCGCGGTCGGCCCGGTGTCCGCGTCGCTTGAGGCGCGCGGCGTCAACGTCCCGGGGTATCCGCGGCGGACCAGGGGGCCGGGCGGTGACGAGCCGGGACGGGGCGAGGGCCCGCGGGGCCCGGGGCGCGGCGGCCGGGACGGCGGACCGATCGATCTCCCTCCGGGCACGTACGGCGAGCGCCGCGACGCGAGCGGCCGGGTCCTCGGCCACGTGTACCTGACCTACGGCGGGCAGGCGCTCCCGACGCCGGTGATCCCGCGCCGGCTGAAGGTGGGGTCCCTGAGCGTCGCGCGCTCGCGCGGCTCGTCCGGGCTGCGCTGGCGCGTCCTGGCCGCCCGGACCGAGCGACAGCCCGGCACGACCGTCGTCGCCGTGCCGATGAAGTCGCTGGACGAGACGCTGCACCGCCTGGTCCTCGTCGAGGCGCTCGTGATCGGCGGGATGCTGCTGGCGCTCGCGCTGGCGTCGTGGGTGCTCGTCCGCCTGGGCCTGCGCCCGCTCGACCGCATCGGCTCCACGGCGGACGCGATCGCGGCGGGCGACCTGTCGCGGCGCGTCAGCCCGGCCACCCCGCGCACCGAGGTCGGTCGCCTGGGGATCGCCCTGAACCGGATGCTGGCCCGGCTGGAGGAGGCCTTTGCCGACCGAGCGGCCAGCGAGGCGCGCCTGCGGCGCTTCATCGCCGACGCGTCGCACGAGCTGCGCACCCCGCTCACGGCGATCCGCGGCTACGCCGAGCTGTTTCGCACCGGCGCGGCGCGTGAGCCCGCGGAGACCGCCCGCGCCATGCAGCGCATCGAGGACGAGGCGAGTCGCATGGGCGGGCTCGTGGAGGACCTCCTGGCCCTGGCGCGGCTGGACGAGCTGCCCGACGCCGTGCGCGCCGACGTGGACCTGGCCCGCCTGGCGGGCGACGCGGTCGACGATGCCCGCGCCGTGGATCCCGGCCGGCGGATCGACCTGCACGGCGACGACCCGGCGCTGGTGTGCGGCGATCCCCACCAGCTGCGCCAGGTGCTGGCCAACCTGATGCGCAACGCGCTGGTCCACACGCCGCCGGGCACACCGGTCGACGTGACGGTGTGCGCCGGCCCAAGCCACACCGTGCGCGTCGAGGTGCGCGACCACGGCCCGGGCCTGCCGACCGACGATCCGTCCGAGCTGTTCGAGCGCTTCTGGCGAGCCGAGTCGGGCCGGGAGCGAGGCCGCGCCGGCGCCGGCCTGGGGCTGGCGATCGTCGCCGCCATCGTGGCCGCGCACCAGGGGACCGCTCGGGCCGAGAACGCCCCCGATGGCGGCGCGCGGTTCGTGATCGAGCTCCCGGCGCGAGCCGCGGTCCCGGCCGCTCCGGTCCCCGCCTAGCGGCGGGGCGTCTCAGCCGCCGCCGTAGACCACGACGAGGTCGGTGACGACCCCGGCGGCGAAGCCGACGGCGAGCAGGGAGAGGCCGAGCTCGCGGTGGCCGTAGCGGCCCATCCCGCGCCAGATCTCCCCGATGACGTAGAGGATCGCGCCGCCGGCCACTCCGTAGAAGAGCAGCTCCAGCGGCTCGGACGTGACGTTGTAGCCCACCATCGCGCCAACGAAGGTGGGGCCGCCGCCGATCAGGCCCGCCAGTCCCAACCAGCGCCAGGACGGGCGGACGTCGCCGAGCGCTCCGACGATCCCGAAGCCCTCGGTCGAGTTGTGCAGCGCGAACCCGATGATCAGCACGGTGGCCAGGCCGATCTCGCCGGCCTGGGCGGAGACCCCGATGGCCAGGCCCTCGGCGAAGTTGTGCAGGCCGATCGCCATGGCGACGATCAGGCCGACGCGCAGGGCGCGCCCGCGCGTGGCGTCCGCGTGGGCCTGGAGGCGCTGGTGGTCGGCCAGCGCCATCGCGTCGGTGGCGCCGCCGGCTATCGGCGGCGGGATGGCGTCCGGCCGCAGCCGGCGCTCCAGCAGGCCGAGCCCGGCGCAGCCCGCCCCGAAGCCGCCGAGCAGCAGGAGCGACAGCGCGGCCGCGCGGCCGAAGCTGCCGTTGCCTTCCTTGAACGCCTCGACGGCGTGCTCGGAGATCGCGAAGCCGTGCGAGAGCACGTCGACGAGGAGGAAGACGAGGACGCCGACGGAGAACATGGCCAGCCCCACGCGGGCGCGCGCGCCGAGCAGCTGCAGACGCCCCACGGGCAGTCCCAGGAAGATGGTGAATCCGGCCAGCGCGCCCAGCAGCGCGGTCTCCAGGAACGACAAGGTGACGCCTCCGTCTAGATTGCTTAGGGAACCCTAACAGCAATCGCGATCCACGGGCGACAGGGAAGTCAGCAGGCGCGGTAGGTGCGCGCCGCGCCCAGCCGGCCGCCGCCGGCCGTCCGGACCGTGACGAGGACCCGGTACACGCCCCGGCGGGGCAGGTTGGAGATCCGCACGAAGCCGCGCAGGGCGCGGCCGCGCACCGTCTTGACCCTGCGCCCGTTGACGGAGATCGTGGCCGCCACGGCGCGGTTGCGCCCGGAGCGCGGGATGACCCGGATCCGGATGGAGCGCCGCTTCACGCAGCCGCGGTTGGTGGACATCCACGAGGCGCGCAGCCCGCGCGGCCGGCCGCCCAGTCCGGCGCGCTGCGCCGGGGCGCCTCCGGCCGGACCGGCGAACTGCGCTATCCCCGACGCGCTGGTGCCGATCTGACGCCCGAGCTTGGGCAGCGTCAGGGTGTTCGGGTTCGCCGGGTCGGCGACGATCGACACCGGGCCGGCGACGGTGTTGCCGCGGTTCGTCGCGTTGCTGGTCGCGATGACCAGCCGCATGGTGTGGCCCTTGGCGAAGCGGTGCGCGATCCCGGGCAGCTCGATCTCCACCGGCTTGGTCACGTCCGCCACGCGGGTCGCCGAGAGCAGGTTGCGCGGCAGCGTCGCGGCGCCCTGGGCATCCACGTCGTAGAGCTTGGCGAACAGGATGAGCTTGCCGGACGGGCCCTGGCCCTGGGACTGGGCGAAGGCGGGCGCGTCGACCCGCACGGTCAGCTTGGGGATGCCCACCAGGTCGAAGTCGGCGCTGAGCGGCGGCGTGCTGTACGCGGCGAACGTCCCGGGGGCGTCGACGTTGGGCACGGTCGTGTAGCCGTTGCCCGAGCCCGAGGAGTTGGGCGCGGCGGCGAAGCTCGCGGTGCCCGGCTTGATCGCTGCGCGCGAGTCCACCAGCCCGTCGGCGCCCGACAGGTAGGCCGTCTGGTTGGCGCTCGCCGGGTAGCTCGGCGTCGCGCCGACGGCCGTGACGGCGTCGCCGGTGTAGGTGACCCAGTCGCGCAGGAACGAGAAGTCCAACGCCGGCGGGTCGCCGAGGCCGCGCAGGTAGAAGTCGAGCCACTCCAGCTCCATGCGGCTCTCGTACGCCGACTCCAGGTTGGCCGAGTTGCTCTCGCCCGGGATGCCGCCCCCGGAGTGCCCGGCCGAGCGCCACAGCATCTTCACCGGCGTGTTCTGCGCGCGCAGCGCGTTGTAGGTGGCCACGGCCTCCTGGGCGTCGAACAGCGTGTCGCTCTGGCCCTGGGCGAGCAGGGTCGGGATGCGGATCTTCGAGATGTAGCTGGCCACCGAGGCGTGGCGCAGCAACGCGAGCGTCGTGTCGTCGGGGTAGCCCGTGGCGCCCGAGGTGACCAGCGACGCGCACACCTGGTCGGAGAAGTTCGGGCACGCGCCGAGGTGGCTGGGGTCGTTGTTCTGGACCGCCTGCTGGAAGCCCTGGCCCAGGCCCAGCGCGGTGAACAGGGCCGGCCAGTCGCTCTTGATGACGCCCGGCGTGCGGTAGGTCACGCCGCGCAGGAAGTCGGTGTTGTTGGGGCCCAGCGAGTAGGAAAGGTCGTTCCACGTGATCTGCGGGACGATCGCGTCCAGGCGCCGGTCGATGCCGGTGATGGCGAACTGGATCTGCCCGCCGTAGGAGCCGCCGATCATGCCGGCCCGCGGGTCGCCGGGCGCGTCCTTGACGATGTAGTCGACCTTCGTGCCGTCCTTCGCCGCCTTCGTCCCGCCGAGGAACGACAGGAGCTGGCTGCCCGCCTTGCCGTCCCAGTCTGGGTCGTCCAGCGTGATCTTGCAGCCGCTGTTGCCGAAGCCCAGGCCGGAGTAGGCCAAAAAGGCGTAGCCGTGCTTGGCGTAGGAGGGGCCGAGCGTGTCGAAGTCGCTCTTGCTCCCGCCGAACCCGTTCGTGCCCATGACGGCCGCCACCGGGTTGGCCTTCGACGCGCCGGGCGGCGTGAACAGGTTCGCTGTGATGGTGCAGTGCGTGTCGTCGTTGGGGCCGACGACGACGTCGAAGCTCAGCGCCGTCTTGGTCGGGTCCGCGGCGCCGGCCGGCGCCACGGGCAGCGCCGCGACGACGCCTGCGGCGGCCACGGCCAGGATCACTCTCTTATTGCACCTGCGCACAGCTCTCCCCCTGCTAAACGACGGAACGACGAGCCTAGACCGTCTACCCGTCCAGCGCGCCGCCAGGTTGACACGCGCCCGGTCCGGTGGGAGTCTCGCCCGGAGGACCTGTTGACCGGAGCTTTCGCCAGGCGGCGTTTCGGGCTGGCCGCCCCGCTTGTCGTAGCGCTGTGCTGCGTCGCGTGCGTGGCGTGGGTTCCCACCGCGTCGGGCGAAACGGCCTCCTCGGGCCTGCGCCCGTTCCAGGCCGGGCTGATCGACGTCGGCGCCGAGCACGCGTGCGCGGTGCTCGGGAGCGGCGCGGCGCGCTGCTGGGGACACGGGCTGAACGGGCGGCTGGGCTACGGCGACACGGCCAACATCGGGGACAACGAGCTGCCCGACACGGCCGGGCCGGTGGCGGTCGGCCCGGGGCGCACGGTTCGCTCCGTCGCGGCCGGCGACCAGCACACGTGCGCGCTGCTCGACGACGGGACCGTGCGCTGCTGGGGCAACGGCGCCAATGGGAGGCTGGGGTACGGCAACACGAACAACGTCGGCGACGGCGTCGGCCAGTCCGTCGCCGCCGCCGGGCCGGTGAATCTCGGCGCCGGGCGCACCGCGACCGCCATCACCGCGGGCGCGGGACACACCTGCGCGCTCCTGGACGACGGCAACATCCGCTGCTGGGGCGTCGGGGCCAACGGGCGGCTCGGGTACGGGCCCGACAACGGGCCGGGCGGCACGGCCGACGTCGGCGACAACGAGACGCCGGGCAGCGTCGATCCGGCGGTCCTGCCCGCGGCGGCCGTGGCCGTCAGCGCCGGAGGCACGTTCACCTGCGCCATCCTGGTCGACGGGCGCCTCTACTGCTGGGGTGCCGGGGCGCAGGGCCGGCTCGGCTACGGGAACACCAGCGACATCGGCGACGACGAGGATCCGCGCGACGCGGGGTCCGTCAACCTCGGGTCGGGCCGCACCGCACGGGCGATCTCGGCCGGCAGCGCGCACAGCTGCGCCGTCCTGGACGACGGCACGGTGCGCTGCTGGGGCAACGGCAGCAACGGGAAGCTCGGTTACGCCAACGTGAGCGACGTCGGCGACGACGAGACGCCGGTGGGGCCGGTCGACCTCGGGCTCGGGCGCACCGCCCGGGCCATCAGCGCGGGCGGCCAGCAGAGCTGCGCGATCCTGGACAACGACACGGTTCGCTGCTGGGGGCAGGGCTCCGGCGGCCTGCTCGGCTACGGCAACACGACCGCCATCGGCGACAACGAGACCCCGGCGGCGGCCGGCCCGGTGAACGTCGGCGCCGGGCGCACCGTCCGGGCGCTCAACTCCGGCAACAGCGTCACGTGCGCGCTGCGCGACGACGGGAGCCTGCTGTGCTGGGGGTTCAGCGGCTTCGGCGCGCTGGGCTACGGCAACGTGAACACGATCGGCGACAACGAGACGCCCGACACCGCGGGCCCGGTGCAGGTCGGCGGCGCGATGACCTCCGGGCGGGGCGACGCGTCGCTCACGCTGACGGCCGGGGCCACGACCCGTGAGGTCGGCCAGGACGTCACCCTGACCGCGACGCTGGCGTCGGGAGGACCGGACGCTGTGGACGGCGCGGTCACCACCCTGAGCCTGTCCCCCGGGCTGCAGCTCGCCAGCGCCACCACGACGGCCGGGAGCTTCGCCGGCGGGGTGCTGACCGCACCCTCGCTCGCGCCGGGGTCCACGGCCGTGCTCACCGTCGTGGCGCACGTCACGGCCGCCGGGGCGCAGACCGCGTTGGTGGAGGTCACCGCGCTCGCCCCGTCGTTCGTCGACCTCGACTCGACGCCCAACAACCACGCGGCGGGGGAGGACGACCAGGCATCGGTGACGATCACGGCCACGAACCCGCCCGTGTTGCCGATGAACACGCCGCCTGTGCTGTCGGGTCTGTCGATGCTCCGCCGCACCTTCGCGGTCGCCCCCGGTCCGACCGCGACGGACGCCCGCCGGCTCACGCCGCGGGGCTCGTCCTTCCGCTTCACCCTCTCCGAGCCCGCGACCGTGGCGATCCTCGTCGAGCGCCGCAGGACGGGCCGGCGGGTCGGCGCGCGCTGCGTCGCCGTCGCGCGCGGCAACCGCAACCGCCCCCGCTGCACCCGCTACACGCGCGCGGGCCTGCTGACCCGCCGCAACCTGGCCGCCGGCCGGCGGACGGTGGCCTTCACCGGCCGCATCGGCCGCCGCGCGCTCGCGCTCGGCGCCTACCGCGCCACGCTCACGCCCACGGACGCCGCGGGCCTCGGCGGCACCGCCCGGCGCATCGCGTTCACGATCAAGCGCCGGTAGGCCGCCGGCTCAGTCGCGCGGGGCGGGGCTGGCCGCGGCCGCGGCCAGCAGCTCGTCGCGCGAGGCGAGCTTGACGCGCGGGCGGTCTGCCTCGCGGCCCCGCTCGATCTCGCGGGCGTCGATCGCGCGCCAGCCGTCGGCGGTCACCAGGTCGGGCTGGCGCTCGGTGAGCAGCGCGTCGATCGCGTCCGGGTCCTCGGGCGGCGCCGGCAGAGCGCCGGCGTCGAGGTCCTCCACGAGCCGGGTCACCGTCTCCTCGGCGTCGCGCTTGTTGGTCCCCAGGATCCCGGTCGGGCCGCGCTTGATCCAGCCGACCGCGTAGACGCCGGGCAGCGGTTCGCCCTCCGGCGTGTGGACGCGGCCGCGGTCGTTGGGCAGCACGTAGCTGCGCTCGTCGAACGGCACGTCCGGGAGCGGCACCGCCTGATAGCCCACCGAGCGCAGGACGAGCCCGCACTCGATCGTCTCCACGGCCTCGTCCACCGCCCGCGGCCTCAGCGCGCCGTCCTCGGAGCGGACGATCTCGTTGCGGCCCACGTCGATCGCCTCGACGCGGCCGTCGCCGCGGATCTCGACGGGGGAGCGCAGGAAGCGCAGCCGGATCCGCCGTCCGGCGTCCGGCGTCTCGGGGCGCGCCGCGAATTCCTCCAGCAGCTGGACGTTCTTTCGCGCCGTGAACGTGCCCTCCTCGGCGAGCCAACCGGCCGAGACCGGATCGAGCTCCACGTCTTCGGGCTCGACCCGGATGTCCACGCCCGGAAGGTGGCCCAGCTCCCGGAGCTCGGCGCTGGTGAAGGCGACCTGCGCGGGGCCGCGGCGGCCGAGCACCACGACCTCCTCGATGGCGCTGCTCCGCAGCGCGGCCAGCGCGTGGTCGGCCACGTCGGTGCGCTGCAGGTCGTCGGCGCTGAGGGTAAGCAGGCGGGTGACGTCCGCCGCGACGTTGCCGTTGCCGATGACCACCGCCCGCCGCCCGGAGAGATCGAACTCGCGGTCGCGGTAGTCGGGATGGCCGTTGTACCAGGCGACGAATTCGGTGGCGGGCCAGCTCCCGGGGAGGTCCTCGCCCGGGATCCCGAGGGACCTGTCGGTCTGCGCGCCGGTGGCGTAGATCACGGCGCGGTAGTGGCGCATCAGCTCGGAATGCGAGATGTCGGTCCCGACCTCGACGTTCCCGAAGAACCGCACGCCGCGCCCCAGGGTCAGGCGGTCGAACGTCTCGTCCAGGCGCTTGATCTCCTGGTGATCGGGCGCGACGCCGCCGCGCAGCAGGCCCCACGCGGTGGGCAGGCGCTCGAACAGGTCGACGTCCACGTCGCCGCGGGTGCGCCTCAGCGAGGCGGCGGCAAACGCGCCCGCGGGCCCCGCGCCCACGATCGCCACCCTGGCCGAAGCGGGCGCCATCACGCGGCGGTTCGCTGCACGGTGTCGTTGCCGTCGAAGAACTCCTGGTTGAGCTCCAGCGTGTAGGCGAACTTCTCCGGGATCTCGTGGTCGGCGAAGATCGCGTCCACCGGACACGCCTCGACGCACGCGTCGCAGTCGATGCACAGCGCGGGATCGATGTAGAGCTGCTCGGCCGTCTCGAAGTCCGCATCGCCCGGCTTGGGGTAGATGCAGTCGGCCGGGCAGACCTCGATGCACGAGTCGTCCTTGATGCAGCTGCCGGTGATGACGTAGGTCATGGGCGGCACAGGGTACGGAGTAGCGGGAGCGACGGGGGTCGACCCCGCGTTTGTTATCCCGTTGAGATCCGATAGGCGCTACAGGCGAG
Organism: Solirubrobacteraceae bacterium; assembly: GCA_033856025.1. GTDB lineage: Bacteria > Actinomycetota > Thermoleophilia > Solirubrobacterales > Solirubrobacteraceae > AC-38. Next base: position 52,281 of record JAWVFQ010000006.1, read on the forward strand.
GATCTACCGGCTCGCTTTCGAGCGCCATCACCCCGAACACGCACTCGTGGACGCGGTAGAGCGGCTCGTGGCGGGTAAAGCGCTCGAGCGCCTCGACGCCGAGCCCGAATTCGCGAATGGCAAGTGAGCGCTTGCGACCGAGGCTCCGGCCTCGAAGCCGGTCGATCTGGCTCGGGTCGGCGTACTCGGGGCCGTAGATGATCCGAAGGTACTCCCGCCCGCGGCACTTGATTCCCGGCTGCACGATGCCCTTGCGGCCGCGGGCGACGAAGCTCATCGGCTTGACGACCATCCCCTCGCCACCCGCGCCGGTGAGCTCCTCCCACCACGCCCCGGCCGCCGACTCGCTCTCGGCGTCCGTCACGTCGACGACCCGGCGATCGGTCCGGACGAACCACTCCGGATCCGCGCTCGCCAGCCGGTCGCAGAGGTCCAGGTGCCAGGAATGGTCGCGATCCACGAACACGCCCGTTTCCGCGGCCAGCAAGTGAAACGGAGCCAGTCGCAGGTCGGCGACCCCGGTCACCGGCCACACGTACCGCCGGTAGGCCTCTATGTAGCGATCCACGTGCTCGCGGCGGCGCTGCTGGGCGTCGATCAGCTCGGCCACCTCGAGCCCGCGCGCGCTCCCGCGCTCAAGCGTCGCGACCGTGGCGTCCAGGCCGGCGCGCGCGGCGGAGCCCACGGCGGCGTACTGGCGGCGGATGAGCTCCATCGCCTTGGCCGACCACGGCAGGAGCTCGCAGTCGAGCACGAGCCAGCCGGTCCCCAGCTCGTCCCACAGTCCGGCCGCCTCCACGGCGCCCCGCACGCGACCCAGCATCGCCTCCGTCTCCGACGAATCGTCGAGGAAGGGGCGCCCGGTGCGGGTGTACACGGCGCCGGTCTCGCCGCGGTCGACTCCGAAGCGATCGCGGGCGACGCCGGCGTCCCGGCAGACGACGACGATGGCGCGCGAGCCCATGTGCTTCTCCTCGCAGATCACGCGCGGCACGCCGTCCGCGCGGTACTCGGCGAACGCCTCGCCCGGGTGCTCGAGCAGGTCGGGACGCTGGGAGGTGGCCGTCGGGGCCATGGTCGGCGGCAGGTACACGAGCCAGCGTGGATCGATCGCGAAGCGGCTCATCACCTCCAGGGCCGCGGCGGCGTTCTCCCCGCGGATCGTGACTGTCCGGGCCAGACGCGTGGGCACGATCCGCTTGCCCTGGACGTCGTCGACGTCGAGCAGGAACGGCGCGCGGTCCTCTTCCTGTCGCGCCGCGGCGTCGCCGGGATCCAGGAACGGCTTGACCGGCTCGTAGTAGGTGCGGTGCGCCGGGACGGAGACGAGCTCTCGCTCGGGCCACCGCAGGGCAGTGAGCCGGCCGCCGAACACGCACCCGGTGTCGATGTTGATCGTGTTGTTGACCCACTCCGGCTCGGCGACGGGCGTATGGCCATAGACCACGGCCGCCCGGCCACGGTAGTCGGCGGCCCACTGCAGCCGAACGGGCAGGCCGAACTCATCGGTCTCGCCGGTCGTCTCTCCGAAGAGGGCGAACTCCCGGACGCGTCCCGAGGCGCGCCCCTGGTAAGCCTCCTTCATCCCGGCGTGCGCCACGACCAGGTCGCCCGCGTCGAGGACGGCGTGGCTCACCAGGTTCTCCAGGAAATCTCCGACGCTGGCCCGAAACCCGTCCGTCTCGGCCGCGAGCTGCTCGAGGGTTTGGCCGAGCCCATGGGCGATCTTCACGTCGCGACCCCTGAGCTTGCGCGACAGCTTGATGTCGTGATTGCCCGGTACCGCGATCGCTGTGCCGGCCTCGACCATGGACATCACGAGCTTCAGGACATGGGGCGTGTCCGGTCCGCGGTCGCCGTAGTCGCCGACGAACACGGCGCGCCGGCCCTTCGGCGGCGTGACCGTGATGCCGTCGGGCGCGACGCCGTAGCCGAGCTCGACCAGGAGCTCGACCAGCTCGGCGTGGCAGCCGTGAACGTCGCCGACGATGTCGAATGGCCCAGGCTCGGCGCGGCGATCGCTCCATAGCGGGGCCCGGGTCACCTCGGCGGCTTCGACCTCCTCAGGCGACCTTAGGACCCATACACGGCGGAAGCCCTCGCGCTGAAGTCCCTTCAGGGAGCGCCGCAGCTGCGATCGCTGCTGGCGGATCACGTGGGCGCCGAAGTCGCGGTCCGTGCGCGAGCGGTTGCGCTCGTGGCACACCGCCTCCGGCACGTCGAGGACGATCGCCACGGGGAGCAGGTCGTGTTCCCTGGCCAGCCCGACCAGGGGCTTGCGCGCCTCTCGCTGGACGCTCGTCGCGTCGACCACGGTGAGCCGGGGCTGGGCGAGGCGGCGCGAGGCGATGAAGTGGAGGACCGCGAAGGCGTCCTTGGTCGCGCTCTGGTCGTTGGCGTCGTCGGAGACGAGCCCTCGACAAAAGTCCGACGAGATGACCTCGGTGGGAGCGAAATGCCTCCCGGCGAAGGTGCTCTTGCCCGACCCGCTCGGGCCGATGAGCACGACGAGGCTGGGGTCGGGAAGCTCGATCCTCACCGGCTGAACACGGCCATCTGCGTCGGCGGGCCGACCTCGGCGTCCTCCGGGCCCACCGGGAGGTAGCGGACGGCGTACCCGTAGCGCTCCGCCACTCCCGAGGCCCAGGCGTCGAACTCAGGGCGGCTCCACTCGAACCGATGGTCGGCATGCCGCAGCTCGCCGGCCGGCAGCGTCTCCCAGCGGACGTTGTACTCGCGGTTGGGTGTGGTGACCACGACCGTCGCCGGGCGGGCCGACCCGAAGACGTTCTCCTCGGCGGCGGCCAAGCGAGGCGGGTCGAGGTGCTCGATGACCTCGACGAGCGCGGCCGCGTCGAAGCCGGCCAGCCGCCTGTCGCGATAGGTCAGGGGGCTCTGCAGGAGCTCGATCCGCTGTCGCTGGGCCTCGTGCATCTCGTCCAGCTTGAGCCGGCGGGCGGCCTGCTCGAGGGCACGGATCGAGACGTCCACCCCAACGATCCGTTCGTAGTCGTCGCGCAGGAGTCGCGCCAGCAGCGCGCCGGGCCCGCAACCCAGGTCGACCACACGCCGGGCCCCCGAGGCCTTGAGCACGGACTGGACGGTGCCGAGGCGCTGGTCGCGCAGCGATACGCGCTCTTCGAGTTGCTCCTCGCGATCGGGCAGGTCGGACTCCTCGACCGCCGGTGCGGCCTCGTCGAGCTGGGCGAGGGCCGGGTGGACGAGGCGGGCCTGCTTCTTGAGGTAGCGCCGGACGATTAGGTCGCGCTCCGGATGGCCGCCGAGCCAGCCCTCGCCCCGGCGCATCAGCTTTTCGATCTCGGCCTCGTCGACCCAGTAGTGCTTTTCGTCGTCGAGCACCGGGAGCAGCACGTACAGGTGCGTGAGCAGGTCCGCCAGCCGACAGGAGGCGGCCAGGCGCAGGCCGACGTGCCGGCCGGCTCCCCACTCGGGATGTGCGCCGTCCAGGGGGAGGGGCGAGACGTCGACCTCGTAGCCCAGCGGCTCGAATACCCGGCGCACCATTGCCTCGCCGCCGCGCGCCGGCACGACCGGCAGGGCCGCCTCCAGCGGAATGGCCGATGCCGCGAGATCCTCGTGGCCCTCACACCGCCCCGCCATTGCGCTCTTGAACACGCTGACGAGCGCGACCGCCAGGAAGGAGGAGGCGACGTAAGGGCGGTCGTTGACGTATTCCGCGAGCGCGAAGTTGCTCGCGCCGCGCCCGCGCCGGACCAGGCCGACCGGGTCGACGTCGAGCAGGAGCGCGGCGGTGCAGCGATCCTCGGTCGCCTCCGGATAGAAGACCCATGCCGTCCCGAACGGCAGCGAGAACGACTGCACCCGATCCGGGTGCTTGTGCAGCAGGAAGCCGAGGTCTGTCGCCGGCTCATGGGTCGTCGCAATGGTCAGGAGCACCTGATCGAGGCTACCGTCCTGACGTGAGCCGGCGGACACTGCCGACGGCTGGGATCGCGGAACTTCTCTGCGTAGACGGCGAGCACCGCGCTCGCAGCTCCTAGCGCTCCGGCGGTGACCCTTTTCGAGCGCATCTGGCAGGACGGGGGCGTCGTCGACGCCGTGGAGGTGAAAGAGGCCCCCTTCGCCGGCCACCCAGGCCGCTGACGCCGGACCTACGGGCGGATGCCGCTGCAGGCCACGTCGAACCCGCGCCGCTGGCTGGCCCGGCCCAGGCTCGACGGCCGGGCGAGCTGCGAGGTGGGCGCGAACACGACCACGCGGCGGTAGTCGCTCACGTAGACGCGGTTGCTCTCGTCGACCGCGAGGAACGTGGGCGTCTCGAGCGTCCCGCCGCCGAACGACTCGATGAAGCCGCCGTCGGCGGTGAGGTGGTCGATCCGCCGGTTGCAGCGGTCGGCGACGAACAGGGTGCCGTCGCGGGCCACCGCCACGCCGGCGGGCTTGAGGAAGCGGCCGGCGCCCGTCCCGGACTGGCCGAACTCGCCGATGAGGGACCCGGACGGACCGAAGACGATGACCTTGCGGCGGATGGAGTCGGTGACGTACACGCGGTCGCCCCCCGGGGAGACCGCGACGTCGTAGGGCGTGACGAACTGGCCGCGCCGGCGGCCGAAACCGCCCCAGGCGCCGAGGTAGCCGCCGTCGAGCGTCCAGCGCTGCACGCGGTAGTTGCCCTGGTCGACCACGAACACGGTGGATCCGAACGTCGTCGCGCCCCAGGGCTGCACCCACTCCCCGCGCTTGGAGCCGTGGTGGCCGATTCGCCTGACGAACGCCCCGCCCTGCGCGTGGACCATCACGCGATCGTTGCCGGAGTCGACGACGTAGACGAGCCCGTTCGGGCCGACCGCGAATCCGGCAGGCTGGTAGAAGCGCCCCTTCATACTCACGCGATTGATCGCGCCGCTGTCGCGGCCGCGACTGCCGAACTGCCCCTGGAAGGCACCGCTCCTCGAGAACTTCTCGACACGGTTGTTGCTGGTGTCGACGACGAAGACCGTGCTGCCGTCGCCGCTCAGCGAGATCCCGGCCGGGTCGTCGTACTGGCGGTTGGCGCCGCCGCCGAGGACGCCGCTGCCGAACTCGCCCGGGCCGCTGCCCAGCCGGCCCCACGTGTCGACCTGGCGATAGGCGCCCGAGGCCGGCGCGGCGAGGCCCAGCGCAAGGAGCACGGCGGCGGCGTGGACTCCGCGCCTCATCGCCTCACCGTCGTGGTCCCGGCGTCCTGGGCGAAGCGGCCCCGGCCATCGTGGCTGCGGGCCAGCCAGCGCACGGTGACGCGGCGCCCGGCGAGCCTGCCGCGCCGGCCCGGCAGGGTCGGGAAGTGCTCGAGGTGCGAGTCGAACGTCCGGATCGAGAACGGCCCGCGAGCCACCACGACGCCGCGGACCGAGACGGTGAGGCTCCCCGTGCAGAAGCTGAAGTCGCCGGGACGGGGCGTGGACTGCGTCCGCGGCGGGCAGACGAGGCGCAGCTGGACGTCGCTCCCACCCGGACCGATGAACCCGCTGCCCTTGACGCGGACGCCGTCGTAGGCGGCGTCGGCCGGGGTCGCGCCAACGGCCAGGACGGCCAGGGCACAGACGGCTCCACTCGTGCGGCGCAGGCTCATGAGCGCCGCAGGGTAGCGGGATCGAGCAGCGACGCACCGCTGAGGTCGAGCGGGAGCGACGGGACTCGAACCCCCGTTTGTCACCCCATCGAGACTCGGTGGGCGGTGGGTGACCGCGTCACTTCGGATCAGCGCGACGGCTGCTGCCGAGGCGCGATTGTGCCGTCGATGTCGAGTGCGACGAGGGTCAGGTGGCGGAGTGATCGGCCGCCGGGTGCGCGTGGGTGGACTCGCCGGCGAGCGGCGAAGATGAGTCTGTCGATGGTTGGCCATCGCTGGGGTAGTGGGCGGCGTGTGCCCAGCGGCTGGCTGGCTGGGCGGTGTAGTCGTGACGGCGGATGAGAGCTGCAACATCGACGTAGAACGTCTGGCGCGGAGAGTGGGTATGGATGCGAGCGGACCTCGAGGCGGCGCCATCGCTCACCGGCGTCGAGCGGTCCCAGCGGACGTTGCGACGCAGGCCGCTGATGCCGGCGAAGGCGGCGCGAGCGTTGCGTCGGCTCCCGATGAGAGCGCCCTCGAGGGTCTCGATCCGGACGTCGCCTCGATCGAACAGCGCGCGATGGCCGGCTTGCGGGAAGCTGTCAATCACGGTGTGCTGCTGCGCTGGCTTGACCCGCACCGTCGCGTCAGCCATGCGGTTGCCCGGGAATCGCCAGCGAAGCAGCCCGCTGAAGGTGCCGTGCGCGGTGAATCGCGGCGATGTCACGCCATTTGAAGGCCGCCGTGTGCGGTGAGGACCTCACCGAGCAGCGCGCTCACCCCGGCGCGCCCGCGAAGACCGCGCTGAGGATTCCCGGGTCACCCTGAACGCGCGCCAGGGGCAGCGCCTGCTCGAGCGTGAGCGCGCCTGCGGCGAGCCCCAACACGACCGCTGGTTCTGCGGTGAGGATCGTGTCGGGGCGCTGGTCGGGGTCGGCGGTGACGTGGGGGCCGTGCTTGTCGATCCGCAGCGTCACGAACAGTCCGGGGAGGTCGATTCCGATCTCGGCCGGACGTAGCGATGTCCGCTTGTGCAGCAAGGCGGGGAGAGCGACGGCCAGCCAGCGCGGCGAGAAGTTGTCTGTGCCTGGGCCGCTGATCATCGACGGGGTGCTCCAGCGGATCAGCGACTCGACGGGCTCGCGTAGCTGCGCGCCCCACGGGGTCAGGGCGTAGACGACACCGCCCGGCTCGCCGAGTTGCCGCTCGATCACGCCGGAGGCCTCCAGGCTTCGCAGCCGATCGGCAAGCAGATTGGTCGCGATCCCGTCGAGCGTCGCCTTGAGTTCGCCGTAGCGCAGCGGCCCGAGCAGGAGCTCGCGAACGATCAACAGACTCCAGCGATCGCCGATCGTGTCCAGCGACCGCGCAAGCCCGCAGTACTGCCCGTAAGAACGAGACGTCATAACTTGACTTTCTCACGCCTGGTTGATTTCCTCAAGCCCTCCGTAGCTCCCGTTCGAAAGGCCTCGATGTCCGCCACGGCTCCTGCCGCACCTTCTACCTCGCCCGTCTCCGCTGCGATCGCGGCCTATCGCGCCGCCGGCGAACGCGGCGACGCCGACGCCATCGGTGCGCTGCTGGCGCCCGACGTGGCGCTGCACTCGCCGCTCACGCAGCGCGTGCCCTTCGCCGGCCGCGACGAGGTCACAGCTATGCACCGCGACATCTTCGCCGTGCTTGAGGACCTTCAGACCGGTGAACCGCTGGCCCGTGACGACACGCGATCGTTCACCTTCCGCGCCCAGGTGCGCGGCGTCGAGCTCGAGGCCATGATGCTCGCGGAGTTCAACAAGGACGCGCAGATCGTCGACCTGACGATCTTCGCCCGGCCGCTCCCGGCCGTGGCGACCCTGTTCTCGGCGCTGCCGCCACGCGTCTCGGCGCGGCGCCGCGGACGTGCGATGGGCGCGCTCGTCGCGGTTATCGCGCGACCGATGGCGTTCGTCGTACGCACCGCCGACCGCCTCGCGCCGCGGTTCCTGTAGGTCGACGGTGCGTGACGCGCGCAGGCCCGCCTGGGTCGATGACGAGCTGTTCCCATTCGAGAGTCGCTTCGTCGAGTTGGACGGGAACGTCGTGCACTATGTGGATGAGGGTTCGGGGCCGATCCTGCTGATGCTGCACGGCAACCCGGTCTGGTCGTTCGTGTATCGCGAAGTGATCGCCGCGCTGCGCGACCGGTTCCGGTGCATCGCCCTCGACTTCCCGGGCTTCGGGCTGTCCACGGGCGCTCCCGGCTATGGGTATCGCGCACGGGACCACGCCGACCTGCTCGTGTCCTTCCTCGACCGCCAGGACCTGTCGCAGCTCACGCTGGTCGGCCACAATTGGGGCGGGCCGTTCGGCTTGTATGCAGCTCAGCGGCGGCCGGGCACGTTCGACCGCCTCGTCCTGACCAACACCTGGGCATGGCCCTTGAACGGCGACCCGAGCAGCGAAGTGTTCTCCCGCGGAATGGGAAACCCGATCGGACGGGCGCTGCTCAGACAGTCCAACCTGCTCGTCAGCGCCTTCATCCCGTCAGCGCACAAGCGCCGCACGCTGTCCGCAGCCGAGATGGCGCACTATCGCGAGTCGACGCCGACCCCAGAGCGTCGCCTCGCCGGCGCGGTGCTTCCCGGTGAGCTCGTGGGTGCTCGCGCGTTCTTCACCGATCTCGCAGATCACCTTGGCCCGCTGCAGCAGTTGCCCACGCTTATCGTGTGGGCGGACAAGGATCCGATCTTCACCGACAAGTACCGCGAGCGCCTGCAAGCGACCTTCCCCAACCACACCACGACCGTCCTCCACGGAGTCGGTCACTTCCTGCAATCCGACGCACCAGCGGAGTTCAGCGGAGCGATCGAGGCGTGGTGGGCCGACCTGGCCGGTGATGCCGGCACGGCCTCATAGCTCGCGCGACGAGCGCCGCCCGGACTTCAGCAGAGCGTCTCATCGTCTGCGACGTGGATCCGAAGTCCTCGCGGCTTGCCGTCGACGACTTGGACGGCGTCGCGTTTGCCCGCGCGAACCTGGTTGAGCACGGTCTGTCGCGCACCCCGAGGCGTCTGGTGTAGATCGAGACGCGATCGTCGGGATGGCGCGCGCGAGCGGCCGCGATCCCGGCGCGCAAGCGAGCTCGGCGTGTCCACCCAGACGATCCGGCGATGGGTCGCCGCCCTCACCCGTGGAGCGGATGTTCGCCTTGAGCCTGTCGATCGTCGCAGTTCGAGCGGATCTGGCAAGACGACGGCGTAGTCGTCGCTGTGGAGCCGAAGGGACCCTTCGCGGGGTACTTCCAGATGCTCGCCCAAACCGCTGAATCCCGATCCGAGAACCGGGGTGACAATAGCGGGAGCGACGGGACTCGAACCCGCGACCTCCGGCGTGACAGGCCGGCGCTCTAACCAACTGAGCTACGCCCCCGGGGGCGCGGGGTGGTGGCCGCCGCGCCGTGGGCTCCGGAGTATAGGACCGCAACTCCGCTCCCGTCCGGCGTGTTCTGGGGCCACTACGACCGCAGGAGGATGCGAGGCGCTATGGGTTCAAGACTCTCTCGGGTGGCCGTCACCGTGATCGCGGCGGTGGCCTCATTGGCGGTGATCGCCTCCGTGGCGATGGCCGCGAGGATCGTCGGGACGGACAACGGGGAGACCCTCACCGGCACCCCCAACCGCGACCTGATCAACGCGAAGGGCGGGGATGACACCGTCAACGCGCTGGCCCGCGGGGACTGGGTCCTGGGCGGGAAGGGGAACGACACGCTCAACCTCGGCGACGGCAATGACGTCGGCTTCGGCGGCGACGGCAACGACACCGTCAACGGCGAGAACGGCCGCGACTTCGCGGGCGGCGGCGCCGGCGAGGACCAGCTCAATGGCGGCCAGGGCCGCGACCACCTCTCCGGTGGCGACGGCAACGACACCGTCAACGGCGACGACGACCGCGACTCGCTCTCGGGCGGCAAGGGCAACGACGCCGTGAACGGCGGCGACGGCCGCGACCGGATGTCCGGCGGCGAGGGCGATGACGTCCAGCACGGCGGCGCCGGCAACGACCGGATCTACGCCAACCTGGGCCGCGACGAGACGTTCGGCGGCGACGGCAACGACGACCTGTGGGCCCTGGCCCGCGGCGACGTGTCGGGTCCCGGCGACACCGCCGGGGACACGATCCACGGCGAGGCCGGCAACGACACGATCCACGTCCGCGACGGCGAGGCCGACACGGTCGACTGCGGCGACGGGTTCGACGTCGTCATCGCCGACACGGTCGACGTCGTGTCCGGCGACTGCGAGCGCACGCGGCGCGCGGAGCCCATGCCCCAGCGGCGCGGGAACCCCGACCGCGGCGGCGACAACGCCTAGTCGCACGCGAAACGACAGACGCGCATCAGGAGGGGCCCCGGGAGACCGGGGCCCCTCTCATGCCGGCACCCGGGCCGTCCTCTAGGGTCCACTCGCCGTGAGCGTGCTGCAAGCCATCCTGCTCGGCGTGGTACAGGGGGTCACGGAGTTCCTGCCGATCTCCTCGTCCGGCCACCTGATCCTCGTCCCGTGGCTGGGGAACTTCCACTACCTCCAGGACCACGAGCACTTCAACAAGACCTTCGACGTCGCCCTGCACCTGGGCACGCTGTTCGGGGTCTTCGCCTACTTCCGCGTCGAGATCCGCCAGATGATCGAGGGGCTGGCCGGCCTGGCCCGCCACCGCGCGGTCACCAACGACTCCGAGCGGCTCGCGCTGATCATCGCCATCGGCACCATCCCCGCCATCATCGTCGGCGGGATCGGGCAGAACTGGATCGACGACCACCTGGGCGAGCCCTGGCAGATCGCGATCTTCCTGGCCGTCTTCGGACTGCTGCTCGGCTGGGCCGACCGCCTGCCCCAGCGCCGCGGCATCGAGGGCATAAAGCCCCGCGACGCGCTGAAGATCGGCCTCGCACAGGCCGTCGCGCTCGCGCCGGGCGTCAGCCGCTCGGGCATCACCATCACGGCCGGCCGCGCCCTGGGCCTGGACCGCGACAGCGCCGCGCGCTTCTCCTTCCTGCTCCTCGTCCCCGCCGTGGGCGGGGCCGTCGTCCTGAAGGGCGCCGGCGTCGTCAAGGACGGCCTGCCCCACGGCGCCGCCGGGCCGATGCTGGCCGGGATCGTCGCCGCGGCGATCTCCTCCTACTTCGCCATCGCCTGGCTGCTGGCCTACGTGCGCCGCAACTCCTACGACGTGTTCGTCGTCTACCGGCTGATCGCCGCCGCGATCATCCTGCTGCTCATCGCCACCGGGATCAAGGACGCGAACTTCTAGCCCGAGCATGACCGTCGCCACCCCCGAGCCGGTCTCGTTCAACCCGTTCCGGCGGATGGCCAGCGACCTGCGCATCGAGCGCTCCTGGGACGGCGAGCTCCCACCCGGGCCCAGGAACTTCTCCGTCGAGCGCACCTACCGGATCGCCCGCGATCCGCTGCCGATCCTGCTCGACGCCTACCGCGAGTACGGGCCCGTGTTCAGCATGCGAATCCTCCACGCGTCGGGGATCTTCATGCTCGGCCCCGCGGCGAACCACTACATGCTGGTGGAGAACGCGCCGAACTTCCGCTGGCGCGACGGCGGCTTCGTGGACCTGATCCCGCTCCTGGGGGACGGCCTGCTGACGATCGACGGCGACTACCACCGCCGCGCCCGCCACATCATGCTGCCCGCCTTCCACCGCGAGCGGATCGCCGCGACCCAGGGCGTGATGGTGGAGGAGACGCTGCGCGCGCTCGAGGCCCTGCGCCCCGGCGACACCTTCGACCTCTACCACTGGACCCGCGCACTGGCCATGCGCATCGCCATGCGCGCGCTGTTCGGCTTCCACGATCCGGGGACCGACGTCGACGTGGCCGAGGAGTTCGAGCGCGCGCTGTCCTACTACGGCACCGACTACGCGCTGCGCTCGCTGCGCGGCCCGCGCACCCCGTGGTCGCGGATGCACGAGTCGCGCCGGCGGCTGGACCGCGTCATCTACGCCGAGATCGCCCGCCGCCGCGCGCAGGACGACTTCGGCGAGGACATCCTCAGCCTGCTCATTCAGGCCCGCGACGACGACGGCTCCGCCTACACCGATCGCGAGCTGCGCGACCAGCTGATGACGCTGCTCTTCGCCGGCCACGACACGACCACCTCGACGGTCTCCTTCCTGTTCTACGAGCTGGCTCGCCATCCCGGCGTGCTGGCCGGGCTGCTGGAGGAGCAGGACGCCGTCCTGGGCGGCCGCGAGCCGGGTGCCGCCGATGTCACCGGCGAGTCCCTGCCCCGCCTGGAGATGGCCTTCGAGGAGACCCTGCGGCTGTACCCGCCGGCCTGGGTCGGTCCGCGGCGCTCGGTGGAGGCCTTCGAGTTCGCCGGGCACCGGATCCCCGGCGGCGTGCCGGCCAGCTACTGCAGCTGGGCCTCGCACCGCCTGCCCGAGGTGTTCCCCGAGCCCGAGGCGTTCGTGCCCGAGCGCTTCAGCCCCGAGAACAAGGCCAAGCTGGCCAAGGGCGCCTACGTCCCGTTCGGCGGCGGCAGCCGGACGTGCATCGGGATGCGCTTCGGCCAGATGGAGATCCGCACCATCGCGACGCTGCTGCTCCAGCGGCTGCGCCTGGGCCTGGTCCCGGGCCACACGATGACCGTCCGCCAGATGCCGACGCTCTCGCCGCGGGGCGGTCTGCCGATGGTCGCCCAGGGTCGCGACGCGCCCCTGCCCCGATAGCGTTCCCGCCCGCCGTGCCGCCTCGCGCCTCCGTCCTGCTGCTCGCGTGCCTGCTCGCCCTGCCCGGGTGCGGCGGGTCGTCCAAGCCCAAGCCGAACGACACGCGCAACCGCGGGGGAACGGCGTCGCGGCTCGTCGACCCCACGCCGCGCGAGTCGGTCAAGGACGTCATCGATCGCATCCACGGCGCCGCGACGGCCAGCGGCTGCGAGGCCGTCAAGGGGCTGCTGCACTCCACCTACGGCGACGTGTCCCAGGACGCCTGCGACGCCGTCAAAGCCGAGATCGACGGGTTCCGCAGCCCGCACGGCGCGGTCTACAGGACCGGCGCGGCGATCGACTACGAGACCACGGCCGGCCAGCACCGGACCGCCGCGATGGTCCTGGACTCCGACCGCACGTACCGGATCGACTTCGTGATCGACGTGCCGGGCGCCACGGTGGGCAGCCCGCGCGCGGGCGCGTTCGACCGCAACGCGCTGGCCGTCGTGCGGGCGATGCAGTCCGGCGACTGCGACGCGTTCCTGCGCCTGACCGCGCGGACCATCGGACTCGGCGTGGGCCCCGACGCCGAGGTCTGCCGCCGGGTCTCCGACGTGCCGCTGCGGCGCGAGCTGGTGGCCAACCCGTCGGCTCGGCCGATCCCCCTGGGCGGCAACGCCTGGCTCGCCTTCTACAAGCTGCGCACGCGGCCCGACGCCTACTACACGATGGTCATGGCGCGCGAGGACACCGTCGGCCGGGGCGGCGCCTCGCGCTACGTGCTGGTCAACGCGCTGCCGGCGGGCTGAGCCCCAGCCGCGCCTTGAGCGCGAGCACGCGGGCCGCCGCCTCGCGCACGCGCGCGCGAAACGCCCGGTCGCCGCGCGCCCGGGCCAGGAAGGCGCGCGAGATCGGCCGAAACGAGCCGTCGCCGGTCATCAGGATCAGGTCCGCGCCGGCCAGCAGCGAGCGCTGGGCCGCCGTCTCGACGCTGGAGCGCGCCAGCACCGCCCGCGCCTCGATCGAGTCGGTGATGACCGCGCCGCGGAACCCCAGTCGCCGCCGCAGCAGGTCGCGCAGGAGGAGTCGCGACTGCGACGCCAGGTGGCCGGGGTCGACGTTGGGATAGGTGGCGTGCGAGGCCATGATCAGCGGGACGCTCGCGGCGATGGCCGCGCGGAAGGGGCCCAGGTCGCCTCGGGTGAGCGGCATGGTGGCCGGCGCGTCGTCGGTGTTCGCGCGGGCGGCGCCCATCCCGGGGAAGTGCTTGGCCGTGGCCGCCACCCCGCCCGCGGCGTACGCCCGCACGGCCGCGGCGACCGACGGCCCGGCGGTCGGCGGCGGGAACGTCCGGGCGGCCAGGGCCGAGCCGGGGCGGCGCAGGTCGGCCACGGGCGCGAGCGTCACGTTCACGCCGACCGCCCGCAGGTCGCGCGCGGCCTGGCGGGCCGCCGCCCCGGCCGCGCCCGGCGTGACCTGGTCCGACTCGGCGGCGTGTGGCGCCGCCCACGGGAGGATGTGGAACGTCCCGCCCTCCTGGTCGGTCATCACGAGCGCGCGGCGCCCCGACGCGCGCTGGAGCGAGGCGGTCAGCGCGCGCAGCTGGCCGGGATCGGCCACGTTGCCGCCGAACAGGATCACGCCGGCCACCCGGCCTTCGCGCAGCGCGCGGGTCACGTACTCCGGCGCCGTCGTCCCGCCGAAGGCGAGCACCAGCACCTCTCCCACCTGCCGGCGCAGGGAGAGGCGGTCCACCGCCGCGCGCCGCGCGGGCGAAGCCGGGGCCGTCCCCGTGGCTGGAGACGAGGCGGTGCGGGCGTGAGGCGGCGGAGCGCTTGACGACCCGCAGCCGGCCAGCAGCACGAGGGACAGGAGGCAGGCGGCGGCGCGCACGCCGCGGACCGTAGCGACGGCCTCAGCGAAGCGACGCGACCTGCGACCGGAACGGCGCCGGGTCGCGCAACAGCTCCGTCATCGCGTCACGGCCCACCGGCCGCGTGAAGAGGAAGCCCTGGCCCAGCCCGCAGCCGAGCTCCAGCAGGCGGCGGCGCTGCTCGTCGCGCTCGATCCCCTCGGCGATCACGCGCAGCGAGAACGACTCGCCGAGGTCGATGATCGCCCGGGCCAGCGTGGAGTCGGCGTCCGCGCCGTCGATGTCGTCCACGAACGCCTTGTCGATCTTGAGGATGTCGATGGGGAACCGGCGCAGGTACTGCAGCGAGCTGTAGCCGGTCCCGAAGTCGTCCACGGCCAGCGACACGCCCAGCGACTTGAGCTGCTTGAGCTTGAGGATCGTCGCCTCGATGTCGTGCATCAGGACCGTCTCGGTGATCTCGAGCACCAGCCGCCGGGGGTCCAGCCCGGCCCGCTCCAGCGCGGCGTTGACGTCCTCCACCATCCCGGGGGCCTGGAGCTGGCGGCCGGACAGGTTCACGCACACGCCGAAGTCCTCGTCGCCGGGACGGTCGGCCAGCCACGCGGCGCCCTGCGCGCACGCCGCGCGCAGCACCCAGCGCCCGAGCTGGGGCATCAGCTGGGTGTCCTCGGCCAGGGGGATGAAGGAATTCGGCGGGACGAGCCCGCGCTCGGGATGGCGCCAGCGCACCAGCGCCTCCACGCAGCGCACGTCGCCGCTCTCCAGGTCCACGATCGGCTGGTAGTCCAGGACGAGCTCGTCGCGCTCGACCGCGCGCTGGAGGTCGGCCTCCATCTCCACGCGCTCCATGACGGCCGTGTGCATGGCCGGCTCGAAGACCTCGTAGCGGCCCTTCCCCGACGCCTTGGCCCGGTACATGGCCAGGTCGGCGTTGCGGATGGGGTCATCCACCGTCGAGTGGCCCATCGCGATGCCGATGCTCGCGGTCACGAAGACCTCGCGCCCGGATATTTGGAACGGCGCCTCCAGCGCGAAGAGGATGCGCATGGCCGCGCGCTCGGCGGACGCCTGGTCGCCCACGTCCTCGAGCAGGACGGCGAACTCGTCGCCCCCGAAGCGCGAGGCGGTATCGCCCGGGCGGATGCACTCGCTCAGGCGCTCGGCCACCGCCACCAGCAGCTCGTCGCCCGCGGCGTGGCCCAGCGAGTCGTTGACCATCTTGAAGCGGTCGAGGTCGAGGAACAGGACGGCGAGCGGCGCGCGGGTGCGGTGCGCGCGCTTGAGTCCCTGGTCGAGGCGGTCGACCAGCAGCGCGCGGTTGGGCAGCCCGGTCAGGGCGTCGTGGAACGCCTGGTGCAGCGCGTCCTCGACGGTCTTGGCGTCGGTCAGCGCCAGCGAGGCCGACTCGGCGAGCGCGAGCAGGGCGGCGCGCTCGGCGTCGTCGTACGTGCGCCCGGGGCGGCTCGTGGCCACGACCAGGCTCCCCACCACCACGCCGTCCTCGCGCACCGGCGCGGCGGCGGCGGCCTGGAAGCCGCGCGACGCGTACTCGGGCAGCGCCTGGCTCGCCTCGGCGTAGCCCTCCAGCTCCACGAGCCGGTCCTCGGCAATCGCCTGGCCGCCGACGCCCTCGCCGACACGACCGCGGCGGATCTCCTCCAGCAGCTCCGGGTCGATCCCCGCGCTGGCCACGACCACCATGGCCCGCGGGTCCAGCGGGTCCACCAGGCGCAGCGCGGCGGTCTCGTCGCCCACCAGCCGCGACGCGCCCTCGACCACTGCGTCCAGCACCTCGTGGCGCGACGCCCGCGACGCGATCATGCGCTGGACGTTGGACAGGCACTCCAGCAGCGCCTGGCGCTGGAGCATCCGCCGCGTCAGAGTGAGCACGCGGGCCATGCCGCGCAGCAGGTCGGTCTCCTCGCGCGAGAACCCGCCGCCGCCCACGCGGGCGACCAGCAGACGGCCGGAGTCGGCCGCCTCGAGGTCCACGGCGACGGAGCTGCACCGGCCGAGGCCGGGGAGATCCGTCTCGGCCGTGTCGCGGGCGCCGATGGCCGCCAGCTCGGCGGCCGGCGCGGTCCCAGCGGGGAAGCCGATCGACGCGTCGAGCCCGCCGCACGAGACGATCGCGGCGACCTCGGCGTCCAGTGCCTCGGCGGCGCGCTCGACGGCGCCGCGCACGGCGGAGGCCTCGTCCGGGAAGGACGAGACGAGCGCGAGGAACTCGGCGAGCTGCTGAGTGGACCAGCTCTCAGCGGTCTGCGGCACGCGCTAGCCCAAAGCCAGGACCACGAGGGTCTGATTGTGAAAGCCGCTCACGCCGTGGGTGCGCGCGATCTCTCCGTACGTGTAGAAGCCGGCCACCGGAGCGCCGCCCGCGCTGGTGGCGACGCGGTCGACCTCGTCCTGGATCCCGGCGTCGCCCAGGACCCCGCGCCGGGCAATGCAGTCGAAGGCGAACAGGCCGAGGGGCGCGGTGCCGTTCAGCGGCTCCAGCGCGTCGGCGCAGGCCGCGTCGGTGGCCGACAGGACGGAGGCGTCGTCGCCCTCCATGAACCAGGCCAGGCCGCCCTGGGGCACCTCGGCGATGCAGCCCAGCGAGCGGTCTTCGAAGTCCGCCTCGCCGATGAAGCGCACCTGGTCCTCGCCGCTGCGCCGCGAGAGGCCCAGAGGGTGGGTGAGGGCGAAGCGGGTGAAGGCGGCGGCGTCCTCGCGAGCCTCGCCCGGAGCGTCCAGGCGCTCCAGGTACACGTCGAGCGCCGGCTGGCTGTCCAGCAGGTGCACGCGGTTGTTGGCGCTGCGGGTGACCACCATCGGATCGCCGACGCGCCGCCAGCCGTGGCGCACGCCGATGCCCAGCGGGGCGTCGGAGGCGATCGTCGCGGCGACCACGGCGTCGCGCAGCACCTCGCCGCCGTGCAGCTGGTGGGTGGCCTTCATCTTGAGGTCGTCTCCCGCGCAGCCGCCGACCAGGGGGACCGAGGCGCCGAGCACCCCGTACGCGCCGCGGACGATCTCCTGCTGGTCGCCGGCCAGGCCGTCGGTCAGCAGCATCAAGACCCGGTGGGGGCGGTCCTCCACCTCGGCGGCCGAGGCCGCGACCTCAGCGCCCGCCTCGCGCAGGCGCGACGAGGCGCCCGTCGCGACCGCCGTGGAGACGGCGAAGCCCGCGCCGCCCAGCGCGGTGACGACCACGCCGGCGTCGCTCGGGCCCGCCGTGGCGATCTCGCCGGCGGTCGAGCAGCCGATCAGGGGGACGTCGCCCGCGACGTCGCGGATGCCTGCGAGCAGGGCATCGAGGTCGTAGGTGTCCGAGCCGAAGACGACAAGCAGACGCGGGTCGGGGCCTGTCAGCGCGTCGCGCGCCGCCTCGGTCCCGGCCTCGCGGCCGTCCTTCGCGCCGGAACGCCCCACGGCAAGCCAACGCGAGCCGGAGTTGTCCGCCATGCCAATTCATCGGCGCGCGCGGGCCAAAGCCTGAGCTTCAGGAGGCGAGCTCGCGCACGCGCTGCGCCTGGTGATGCACGCCCAGGTGCTCCCACTCGTCGCGGGCGGCGTCCAGCGCCGCCTCGGCGGCGGCGGGCTCGGACGCGCGCAGGGCCCGCCCGAGCAGCATCGAGCAGCGCGCCGCGTCCAGCGGCCGACCCAGGACCGTCCACGTTTCGCGGGCCTCGCGCAGGCGCTCCGCGCCCTCGCCGCCGGGCGCGGTGGCCCCGTCGGCCTCCAGCGCCGAGGCCCGCCCCGTGGGGTAATGCAGGCGCTCGGACAGCGTCACGGCCTCGTCGGCGGCCTCGCGCGCCGGGGCGTCGCGCCCGGCGAGGGACAGCGTCACGGCGCGCGCCGCGGTGGCCTGGATGGACTGGGCGATCAGGCCCGCGCGCTCGCAGACGTCCAGCGCCTGGCCCAGCGCCGTCACCGCTCCGTTGACGTCGCCGCGGTCGCGCAGCGTGATGGCGAGCCCGAACAGCGCGGAGAACGCCACCTCCGACCAGCCGACCTGCTCGGCCAGCTCGTGCGAGCGGCGAAACTGGCGCTCGGCGTCGTCCCACGCCCCCTCGCGCCAGTGCAGCAGCCCGCGCAGCGCGTAGGGCAGGCAGAGCTTGCCGATCAGGCCCTCGCGCTCGGCCAGCTGCGCCGCGGCGTCGCTGGCCGCGGCCACGCCGTCCCAGTCCGCGCGGTAGACGGCCAGCTGGGCCAGCGCGGACTGGAGCTCGACGGCCGCCGGCACGTCGCCCAGGCGCTCGGCCTGGGCCAGCGCGTCGGCGTAGGCCTCCTGCGCCGCGGGGTAGTCGGCCTCGAAGACCTCGAGGTGGTGGCCCAGGGCCAGCAGCGCCAGGATGGTCTCCGACTCGTCCGAGCCCCGGGCCAGCTCCACCGCCCGCTCCAGGTTCTCGCGCGCCTTGGCGGCGTCGCCGATGCGGCCGAACACGCGGCCGAAGATGCCGTGTGCCCGGCTGGCCGCCCGCGTCTCGCCCAGCCGCTCGGCCAGGCGCAGCGACTTCTCGGCGGCGTAGATGGCGAGCATGTTGTCGCCCGTCTGCATGTACAGCCAGGCCGCCTCCTCGTACAACCGCACCAGCTCGATGACCGGCGGGCCGTCCTTGAGCAGGTTGATGCCCTTCTGGTGGTGCTCGATCGCCAGCTTGCGCTCGCCCTTGTGCCACAGCCCCGCGCCGATCTTGCGGTGCAGGTCGGCCACGCGCTCGAGCTCCTCGCGCCCGCGGTGGTGCTCCAGGCACTCCTCCCACACGCCGATCGCCGCGTCGACGCGCCCCAGGCGCAGCGCCACGTCGCCCTGCTTCTCGCCGATGCGCGCCCGCGCCTCGCCGTCGGCCTCGCCGCCGGCCGGGCCGAGCAGGTCGCGCGCGGACCCGTAGTGGGAGAACGCCTCGCGGTTGGAGTACAGGGTGGCGGCCGCGTCGCCCGCCGCCTCCAGGAAGCGGACGGCCTTGGCGCGGATCGGCGTCAGCTCGTCGGCGGGCAGGCGCGCCTCGCCGCCCAGCGAGGCGGCGCGGCCGTAGTGCTCGGCCAGCAGCGCCACGACCTCGTCGGAGCGGTCGCCCGCGCGCTGCTCGATGAACCCGCCGACCTGCAGGTGCTTTCGCGCCCGGACCGACTTGGGGAGCATCTGGTAGGCCACGTCGCGGATCAGCACGTGCTTGAACGCGAGCTCGGGCTCGCCCGCCAGCCGGCCGCTGGCCTCGGGGACCACGATGTCCTTCTCCCGCAGCGAGACCAGCGCCTCGCGCAGGTCGCGCCCCTCCTCGGCCGCGACGGGCTCCAGCGCCTCCTCCCAGAAGGTCCGTCCCACGACGGCCGCCTGCTGGACGATGCGCCGCTCGAACGGCTCCAGCGAGTCCAGGCGCGCGGCGAGCAGGGCCTGCACCGTGTCGGGGAGCTCCTCGGCGCCGCCGGTCCCCTCGTCGAGCAGCCGCACGATCTCCTCGGCGAAGAAGGGGTTGCCGCCGGCGCGCTCGACCACGGCGGGCGGCAGGCCGACCGCGCCGGGGGGCAGGAGTGCGGCCACCAGGCTCTCGGTCTCCTCGCGTGAGAGGGGGTCGAGGAAGATCGACGTGGCGCGCCGGCGGCCGCCGCCCCAGGACGGCCGGCGGTCCAACAGCTCGTCGCGGGCCAGGCACACGAGCAGCAGCGGCGCGCGGACCCACTGGGCCAGGTACTCGACCAGGTCGAGCATCCCCGAGTCCGCCCAGTGGATGTCCTCGAACACCAGCACGAGCGCCCGGCCGCGCGCCATCGCCTCGATCACGGATCGCACGGCCGAGAAGAAGTTCTCGCGGGCGCGCTGAGGGTCCTGGGCCTCGCCCGGCGCCTCCGGGGGCGGGGCGCCGATGCCCAGCAGCCGCGCGATCAGCGCCGCCTTGCGCTCGGCGGTCTCCTCGCCTGGCTCGTCCGGAGCCTGGGCCAGCAGCTCCACCAGGTGCTCGGACAGTTTGCGCCAGGCCACGTCGGCGTCGTCGCCGTCGGACACCTGGCACTCGGCGCGCAGCACCTCGGTGAGCGGCCAGTAGACGATGCCGGAGCCGTAGGGCAGGCAGCGGCCCTCGCGCAGGGCCGGCGCCGGATCGCGGCGCTCCAGCGCGGCCGCCAGCTCGCGGGCCAGGCGCGACTTGCCCACGCCGGCCTGGCCCACCACCGTGACCAGGTGCGGGGTGCCGTCGCGCGCGACGCGCGCGTAGGCGGCCTCCAGCTCCCCCAGCTCGTCGTCGCGGCCGACCAATGGAGCCTCGCGGCGGGTGGCCGCCCGGCGGCGCGCGGGCTGCGCGGCCACGAGCCGGACGGCCTCCCACGCCGCCACCGGCTGCGCCTTGCCCTTGAGCTCCAGCGGCCCGATCTCCTCGTAGTCGACGGCCTCGCGCGTCGCGCGAAACGTCCGCTCGCCCACGGTGACCGCGCCCGGGCGGCCCGCGGCCTGGAGCCGCGCCGCCACGTTCACCGTGTCCCCGGTGACGGTGTAGGCCTCGCCCACCGCGCCGGCCAGGACCTCGCCGGTGTTCAGTCCCACGCGCAGCGCGAACGACACGCCGTACTCGCGATCGGCGTCCGCGTTGACCTCCTCCATGGCGGCCTGCATCCCCAGCCCGGCGCGGACCGCGCGCTCGGCGTCGTCCTCGTGGGCGACGGGAGCGCCGAACAGCGCCATCACGTTGTCGCCGATGTACTTGTCCACCGTGCCGCCGTAGGTCTCGACCTCCTGGCCCAGACGGCGCAGCGCGCGCTCGACCACCGCCTTGACGGACTCCGGGTCCATCCGCTCCGCCATGGCGGTGTAGCCGGACAGGTCGGCGAACAGGACGGTGACCTGGCGGCGCTCCTCGGCCGGGACGGCGGGAGCCGGCGCCGGCGCGGAGGCGGGCCCGGGCGCCGGACGCGACTCGGCGCGGTCCTGCTCGGACCCGCACGCGGGGCAGAAGCGCGCCGTCTCGGGCAGCGCCTCCGCGCATTGGGCGCAGCGGCGCTCCAGCGCCCCCCCGCAGGCCATGCAGAAGCGCGCGCCGGCGGGGTTCTCGGTCGAGCAGCTGGTGCAGACCTGGCCGCCCATGGGCTGACGATATAGGGTCGCTCAAACGGGAAGTTCAAGATTGAAAGGAATCCAGAGGATGGGACTCTTCGACCGAATGAAGGACGCCCAACAGCAGGCGTCGCAGGCGATGGCCGGCGCGGGCGCCACGCCGGCGCCGGGCGGGATGCCCGGAATGGACGGTATGGACATGGCCGCGCAGGCGGCCTACGCGCAGAAGGCGCAGAAGCTCGGGGCGGCGGGCATCGAGGCGCCGGGACAGGTCCACGCGATCCGTCCCACCGGGACCACCGACCTGGGCGGTGGCCAGGAGACCGACTTCGACGTCACGATCACGCCGGCCGGAGGCTCGCCGTACCAGACGACGATCCGCCAGTCGATGCTGCCCGCGCAGCTCGAGGGCCTCTCCGAGGGCGCGGCGATCACGGTCAAGTACGACCCCGACGACCCCAGCCAAGCGCTGATCTACGGGTGGTGATGGCATGGGCTTCTTCAAGGACATGAAGGACCTCAAGAAGCTGGGCGATCACCACGGCGGCATGCCCTCGATGAAGAGCGCCATGTCGGACATCCGCGCGGTGGCCGACGACCGCGGCGAGGGGGAGGTGCTGGAGAGGGGCGTCCCGGCCAAGGCCATCGCCAAGGGCTTCGCCATGCCGGTGCCCGACGACCGCTTCGCCATGCAGATCCCGCTGGAGGTCCACCCGCCCGGCGGCGGCGCGCCCTACGCCGTGAACTACGTGTTCCCCACGGCGCGGATGAAGGCGGCGATCAGCGTGGGGATGGAGCTCCCGGTGAAGGTGCTCCCCGACGACCCGCAGCGGATCGCCATGCAGTGGGACGCCCAGCAGGCGGCCATCGCGGCGGCCGGCGGCGACATGGCGGCGGTGACGGCCGGGCTCCAGGAGACCTACGGCGGCGTCGCCGACGCGGCGTTCCGCGCGCAGACCGGCGGGGCCCCGGCCGTCCCGGGCGCGCCCGCGGCTCAGCCGGCCGCGGCCGGCGGCGACGGCGACGTGGCCGAGCGGCTCAACCAGCTCGGCAAGCTGCGCGAGCAGAGCCTCATCGACGACACGGAGTACGAGGCCAAGAAGGCCGAGATCCTCAAGGACCTGTAGGCGGGACGCCGCCCGCCCGCAGGACCGTGCCGCGGTCGGCCGCGTAACGGCCGAGCGCAGCGCGCGTCTCCTCGGGCGCGTTGCCGACGATGGTGACGTGGCTGGCGTAGTCGCCGTCGGGGTCGAACTTCACCGACACGCGGAAGTAGTTCTCGGTCTTGCCGCCCCACAGGCGGTTCAGCCCGAACGAGGTGATGTTCATGATCCGCGCCGTCGCGTCCTGGTAGCGGCGCTCGTACATCAGCGTGTCGACGGCCTCGTCGACGAGCTCGAACTTCGCCTCGCGGATCGGGTCGGGCGGGGTGGTGCGCCACGCCGCCATCGCGCTGGTCGCGGGCTCGGCCTGGGTGAACTGGAGGTTGATCTCGTCGGCCACCGGCCGACTCTAGCCGGACATGAAGAGGGCCGGGTGATGTACCCGGCCCTCCTCAGTTGCGTTATGCGGTTGTTGGCCCAGGTCCCTTCTCGGCGCGCGGGCCTCGGGGCCTTTTCCGGTGCACGGCTTCTGGGCAGGTTCCGGCCCGAACCCGACATCGGATCTCCCGTCCAAGACCTACACGCCGCCACGAAGCCGGCGCACGGCTGTGCCGCCCTGGTGCGCGGCACGCCAGGTCGCCGCCTTGACGCCGTCGCGGACCGGGTGGGCGCCGGGCCGCCGCGGGTTCATCCGCAGCCGCCGCAGGCGGGCGTTCATGGCGTAGATGCTGCGCAGGCGCTCGCTCTCGCGCGTGTAGAACGTGATGGAGAACGAGATCGAGACCTCGGGGCCGTTGCGCACCATGTGGGGCGCGTAGACGGGGACGTAGACCCCGTCGCCGGGCCCCATCGAGAACGTCGTCGGGTCGACCGGCGGCTGGGGGAGGTTGCGGTGCCCGCCGCCGCACTGGCGCTCGATCTCAGCCTCGCGCGCCTCGGAGTCGGGGAACGCCCCGACGATCATGTCCTTGCGCCCGCGGATCTGGAGCAGCAGGTTGTGCTCGGGGTCGATGTGCGACGGGGTCGTCGAGCCGGGCGCCGAGCAGAACAGGAACGCCTCCTTGCGCACCGCGCCGCCCTCGCGGTGGGCGACGTGGGGGACGATCGCGTCCAGCGACTCCTCGAGCAGCGCCCGGTACTCCGGGTCGGTCTCGATGCGCTTGAGGACGATCCAGCAGCCGTTGGACTCGATGCCGCGCACGACGTCGCCGGGGGCCAGCTCGACCGCGTCGACGCCCTCGCCCTCGGGCACGACCTCGGGGATCGCGCCCGGGTTGCTCTCCACCTGGGAGGCGTGCAGCGACTCGGCCAGCCGCGCGATTCGCTCCAGGCCCAGCAGCGGGTGGTCGCTCAGGGCATGGCGCACCGGGAACGGCGCGACGGCGAAGTTGTCCAGCAGCGTCTGTCGGTCCAGCGTAACCAGCTCGGTCATCGGCATCTCCTGATTGCGGTTCGGGTCCCCAGCGCCGCGCGGACGAGCTTGGCGTCCGCGCGCCCGCGCAGTCCGGGCCCGGGCACGGCGAGGCGCTCCAGCCGGACGCGGTCGGGGAAGAGGTTGTTGGCCATCTCGTTGGACGGGTCGGCGCAGGTGTCCACCACGCGAGCCTCGGGGAAGGCGGCGTCCAGGGTCGCGACGTGGTCACCCTCGACCTGGATCCCCGGGCCGGCGCTGGCGTGCTCCTCGTCGAAGGCGATCTTGAACTGGAAGAGGGTGTCGCCGGCGGCCAGCGAGCACAGCATCGCGTAGCTGCGGCCGTCCGCCCGGAGGCTGAGGAGCTGGAGGCGCCCGCGGCGGACGAACCCGCGGCAGACCTGGCGGAAGAGCTCGGCGTGGGCGGGGCGGGAGGCCAGCGCCGTGCCCCGCGCGCCCTTCCAGCCCGACGCCTCCAGCGCCAGGAAGTCCTCGATGGCGTCCGGGTCGCCCGCCCGGTCGACGGTCTGCAGCTCGGCGCCGGCCGCCTCGGACAGGCGCCGGCGGCGGCGGGCGAGGTCGCGGGCGCGCTTGCGGCTCAGGCCCAGGCTCCAGCCGTCCTCGCCGCGCAGCAGGGCGGCCCGCTCGAGCACCGGGAAGGCCGGCGTCTGGCCGGCGGCCTCGCGCAATCCGCGCGTCACGGGGCCCTCGGGGCGCAGGAGGTCCAGGCCGAGGAAGCCGGCGCGCCGGCCCGCGTCGACCAGGGTCCGGGTGGCCGGGGTCTCCGCTCCGGAGCGCACGAGCGGCGTACCGAGGAAGCAGTAGCGGTGCGTCCAGGCCACCAGGCCCCGGACGGGCGCGTGGCCCCAGCCGCGGGCGCGGACGGGGCTCTGGACGGGGAGCGCCCCGCACCAGCCGTCGTCGTCGCGCGCCACCAGCAGGGCGACGCGCTCGCGCAGCCCGGCGGCGGCGGGCAGGACGAAGTCGGGGTCGAAGAAGGGGTTGGGCTCGGCCGCGTGGCGGACGAGCTGGCGCCACTCCGCGACCTGGCGGTCGTTGAGCTCCCCGAGGACCAGCAGCTCGCTGCGCGGCGCCGACCGGCGCGACCGGGGCGCGGCAGCGCGGCGACGCGCGACGCGATGCGCGTCGCGGACCCGTCGGGAAGTCGACCTCGGGGCGGCCACACGACCCTATCGGCGGGCCGCCGCCCCCGCGTGAGCTTTTGGTGATGGAACCGGTTCGCGGGCTCGCGGCAACCACAGGTGGGTGACGGCTCTAGCATCACTGCCCACGGTGCCCCTCACGGACGCCGAGGCGATCGCTGACTCGCTCGAGGACGGGGCTTCGTTCGGGCTGGTCTTCGAACGCCATTACCGCCGCGTGTGGCGCTACGCCGCCTCGCGCGCCGGGACCGAGGGGGCCGACGAGATCGCCGCCCAGACCTTCGAGGTGGCCTTCGACCGGCGCGCGGGCTACCGGGGCGAGTACGAGGACGCCTCGCCGTGGCTGCTGGGCATCGCCACCAACCTCATGCGCCGGCGGCGCCGTCAGGAGTCCGCGCGCCTGCGCGCGCTGGCCCGCCTGGACCCGGGGCGCCCGGCGCCGGGCGCCGACGAGGAGCTGGGCTGGGCCACCCAGCTCGGCTCGCGCGCCCGCGTCGCCGAGGCGTTCCGGCGGCTGCCGCGCCGCGACCGCGAGGTGCTGGCGCTGCTGGCCTGGGGCGAGCTGACCTACGAGGAGGCGGCGGCGGCGCTGGACGTGGCGGTGGGCACCGTGCGCTCCCGCGCCCACCGCGCCCGGGCTCGGATCCGGGAACTCCTCGGCGACGAAGCGGCAAGTACGGAGCGATGAAGCGCAACCCCAACCATCTCCGGCTCTCATGACGGACGTCGTCGAGCTTCTGCGGGCGACGTCGGCGGACCTCTCCGGGCCCTCCCCGGAGTCCGAGCTGCGGGCCCGCCGGCGGCTGGAGGCCCGGATCGCCGCCGCCGGCCCGCGGACGGGAACGCGCCAGGGCGCGGCGGCCCGGTGGCGCACCGCGCGCTGGGCGCTGGCGCCCGCAGCCGCCGCGGCCCTGGCGCTGATCGTCTCGGTCGGCGTGTTTCGCGACCAGACCGTCGGCCCGGGCGCGCCCACCCTCCAGCGCTCCTCCCCCGAGCCGGCAGCCCAGCCCCCCGGCTCCGCCCCGCACCACCGCTCGCCGCGTCGGGACGGCGGCGGGGGAGCGGGCGGGGCCGGGGCGACGGGCGCCGCGCCGGGGAGCCCGGCCGGCTCCGGCGGGTCGGGCTCCGGCGGCTCCGCCGGCGCCGGCTCGGGCTCCGGCGGTGGAGGGTCGGGCTCCGAGCGGGGCTCGACGCAGCCGCCGAGCCAGACCGCGCCGGGAGGCGGGGGCCGGACCCCCGCGACGCCCGCTCCGGTCACCGGCCCCGCCCCGGGCTGCGCCGCGCCGGCCCCGGCCCCCGGCCAGACCACGCCCCCTCCGTCTCCCTGCCCGACGACCTCCCCGTCCCAACCGGCGCCACGGCACCGCCACCGTCGCCACGACACCTCGCCGCCCCGCACGACCCACGACCTGCCGCCGCGGCGGCCCCGCGACGACCCATGACCGCGCGCCGCCCGATCACCCCTGTCCGCCCGACCACCCCCCGCCAAGGAGCCAGCATGCGCCGATCTCGAAACCTCGTCGCGGCGCTCGCCGCCTTCGTGGCGCTCGCCGCGCCCGCCGCGGCGCCGGCACCGGTCGCGGCCGGCGTTCCGGCGCGCCTGAGCGCGTTCGGGTCGTGCGGGCAGCTCGTCGGATACGCGCGGCGCCAGGCGTTCCACGAGCTGCGCGCCTACTCCGGCCGCCGGGTCGGGGCGCCGATGCCGATGGCCGGAGCGCCCGCGACCTCGCCCACGCAGGGCGACGGCGCGGCCGGCGGCGCCGGCGGCACCGGGCACTCGCAGACCAACGTCCAGGAGGCCGGCGTCGATGAGCCCGACGTCGTCAAGCTCGACGACACGCGCATGTTCAGCGTGGTGGACGGCACGCTGCGGGCGATCGACCTCACCGGCCCGCGCCCCCGCGTCACCGCCAGCCTCCACCTGGCCGGCGACGATCACCAGCTCCTGCTGCGCGGCGACCGCCTGATCGTCATCGGCCAGGACTGGGACGACTACGTCGTGCGGATGGTCGAGGTCGACGCCGGCGACCCGGGCGCGCTGCGCGTGACCCGGGCCATCACCGCGCCGGGCTACTACGTCGACGCGCGCGAGAACGGCCCGACGGCGCGCATCGTGCTGGCCGCCCCCGAGCCCGACGTCTACTCGGCGGACGCCATCCGCAAGACGCGCTGGCTCCCGCGCGGCCTGTTCTACAGCCGCGCGACGGGAAGCCGGGTCAAGCGCCCGCTGACGACGTGCCGCGCCGTGCGCCACCCCAGCAAGTTCGGCGGCCTGGGGATGCTCACCGTGCTCACCTTCGACCTCGACGTGGGCCTGGTCCCCGTTGACTCCGACGCGATCATGACCGACGGCGAGACCGTGTACGGGTCGCCCGACGCCCTGTACGTGGCCACCGAGCAGTGGGTCGCGCCGGACACGCCGGCCGGGGACATCCCCACCGACAGCACGACGCTCGTGCACCGGCTGACCGGCGGTGACGCTCCGGTCACGACCTACGCGGGCAGCGGCTCGGTGCCCGGCTACCTGCTCAACCAGTTCTCGCTGTCCGAGCACGCCGGCTTCCTGCGCGTGGCCACGACCAGCGAGCCGTCATGGGCCGGCGACGTCGCGCCCACCGCGCAGCCACAGGGCGAGTCCCAGAGCCAGGTCACGGTGCTCGAGCCGCGCAACGGCCGCCTGGAGGAGGCGGGACGCGTCACCGGACTGGGCCGCG
Source organism: Solirubrobacteraceae bacterium (assembly GCA_033856025.1). Classification (GTDB taxonomy): domain Bacteria; phylum Actinomycetota; class Thermoleophilia; order Solirubrobacterales; family Solirubrobacteraceae; genus AC-38. Next base: position 79,859 of record JAWVFQ010000006.1, read on the forward strand.
GCGAGCGAATCTACGCCGTGCGCTTCATCGGCGACGCCGGCTTCGTCGTCACGTTCCGCGAGACCGACCCGCTCTACTCGATCGACCTGCGCGATCCCCGGCACCCGCGCGTGGCGGGCGAGCTGAAGATCCCCGGCTACTCGGCCTACCTGCACCCGGTGGGCGACGGCCTGCTGCTCGGCGTCGGGCAGGAGGTCACGAGCGACGGGCGCCTGCGCGGCACGCAGGTGTCCCTGTTCGACGTGTCCGACCCGAGCCGCCCGCGCCGGGTGGCCCATCGCGCGCTGGGCGCAAGCTCGTCCTCCGACGTGGAGAACGATCACCGCGCCTTCCTGTACTGGCCGGACACCCGCCTGGCCGTGCTGCCCCTGAGCGTCGAGGCGGCCGGCGACTACGCCGAGGACCCGGCGTGGGCCGGGGCCGTCGGCCTGCGCGTCGGCCCCGGGCCGCGGCTAGCAGAGGTGGAGCGCTTCCAGCAGGGCTCCGCCGCCCACCCCTCGCCGGTCATCCGCGCCGCCGTGCACGGCGGGCGCCTGCTCACCGTGTCGCGCGACGGCCTGCGGGTCAGCGACCTGGAGACGCTGAGCCCGCAGGCGTGGGTCGGCTTCTGATCAGGAGTCCGGCAGCGAGACCCGCACGCCGTCGTCGCGCTGCTCGGGGCCCGACCCGTCGGGGCCCGTCGGCTCGGCGCGCCGGCGGCCGGCCCCGTTGCCGTTGGCGTGGGGCAGGCCGTCGTCGTGGTGGTAGGGGCCCGGCTTGGGGCGCACCTTGCCGCCGGGGAAGGCCAGGCGGGCGATCGTGCGCTGGACCATCCCCAGCTGCTGGAGGAACGGCCCCGTGTTGTACGGGAGCCCGTAGCGCTCGCAGATGTCCTTGACGCGCGGCGCGATCTCCGCGTAGCGCGTGCTGGGCATGTCGGGGAACAGGTGGTGCTCCACCTGGAAGCCCAGGTTGCCGCTGGCCACGTGGAAGAACGGGCCCCCCTCGATGTTGGCCGCGCCCACGAGCTGGCGCACGTACCAGCCCCCGCGGCTCTCGTCCTCGACCTCGCTCTGGCTGAACGTGTAGGTCTGGTCGGGGAAGTGGCCGCAGAAGATGATCGCGTAGGACCAGAAGTTGCGCACCATGTTGGCCGCGAAGTTCGCCCTCGCCGCCGCCCGGAACGTCTCGCGGCCCGCCTCCAGGCCGGCGGCCAGTCGCGGGTCCGGTCCGCCGCGCCGGCGCGCGCGGCGCAGCCGGCCCCGGAGCCCGCGGCGCTCCGAGGCGCCCCGCACGTGCTCGGCCCCGGCGGCCGCCGCCCCCGCGGCCAGGGCGCTCACCAGCGGCCACGCGATGTAGTCCTTGACGATCTGGGTGCGCGCCTTGCCCGCCATCCCCCGCAGCTCCTTGCGCAGCTGCTCCTTGGACTTCTCACCCGTGCGGATCGCCTCGAAGTCCAGGTCGTGCGAGGCGACGCCCCACTCGAAGAACGCCGCCAGCACCACGTTGTAGAACGGCTGGGCCAGGTAGACCGGGTTCCACTTCTGGTGCGGATCGATCCGCATGATCTCGTAGCCCAGGTCCTTGTCCTTGCCGCGGATGTTCGTGTAGGTGTGGTGGACGTAGTTGTGGGAGTGCTTCCAGGCCTCCGAGGTCGACGCGGTGTCCCAGTCCCACGTCGTGGAGTGGATGGCGGGGTCGTTCATCCAGTCCCACTGACCGTGGAGGATGTTGTGGCCCAGCTCCATGTTCTCGAGGATCTTGGCCGCCGAATTGGCGGCCATCCCGGCCGCCCAGGCGGGCCGCCAGCGGGCCCCCAGCAGCAGCACGCGCGCCAGCACGGCGAGTCGCCGGTGCAGGTCGATCATCGCCACGATGTAGCGGCGGTCCCGGTCGCCGAGATCCTCGTAGACCTCGTCGTGGATGGCGTCGAACTCCCGGGCCAGCTCCTCGAGCTGCTCGGCGGACAGCCGGGCCAGGGGGCTCTGGATCTCTACTTCTTCGGCGACTTCGGTCGTCACAGCTCTATCTCCAATCGTCCTTCGGGGGCGTTGATGCAGGTCCGGACGGTCTCGCCCTCGGACCCGTAGACCTTGCCGTTGCGCATGTCGCGTACCTGCCCGGAGCGCAACGTACCGACACAGGTGTGGCAGATACCCTCGCGACAGCCGAAGGGCAGCTCCAGGCCGGCCTCCTCGCCGGCCACGAGGATCGGGGTGGACCCGTCGGACTCGACTTCGCGCGCGCTCTTGGTGAAGACGATGCAGCCGCCCTCGCCCTCCTCGGCCAGGCCCAGGACGGGCTGGAAGCGCTCGGAGTGCAGGCGGTCGGGGTCTCCCTCCCGTTCGTAGTGCTCGGACAGCGCGTCGAGCATCTCGCCGGGGCCCGAGGCGAACGTCTCGCGCTCGCGCCAGTCGGGACACAGGCGGTCCAGGTCGGCCGGGCCCATGCGCCCGTCGCGGCCGGTGACCTGGACGTGCAGGCGCAGCCCGTCGTGGCGCTCCTCCAGCGCGCGCAGGTGCTCGCCGAAGATCACGCCGTCGTCGCTGCGCGCCGAGTGCAGGTGCACCACGTCGCCCAGCGCGTCGACGCGGTCGAGCTCGCGCAGCATGCTGATGATCGGCGTGATCCCGCTGCCCGCGCTGACGAACAGCAGCTTCTCCGGGACGGGGTCGGGGAGGACGAAGTCGCCCTCCACGCCGCCCAGGCGCAGGATCTGGCCGGGCTTGGCCTGGCGGACCAGGTGGGGGGTGACCTTGCCCTCCTGGACGAGCTTCGGCGTGATCGCGATGCACCCGTCCTCGCGCCCCGGGTCCGAGGTCAGCGAATAGGCGCGCCAGTGGAAGATCCCGTCCACCACGACCCCGACCCGCAGGTACTGGCCCGGCCGGTGCCCGGGCCACTCGTGGCCGGGGCGGATGACGATCGTCGCCGCGTCGTCGGCCTCGCGGCGCACCTGCTCGATGCGACCGCGCAGCTCGCGCGTCGACCACAGCGGGTTGATCAGCTCGAGGTAGTCGTCCGGCAGCAGCGGGCTGAACAGCGAACGTACGGCGTTCAGCGCCCGTCTGCGGACAGGGGAAACCTGGGGGGTGGCGCCTCGCTCGGCCATGGACCGAGAGATACCCTACCCCCGGCCGGTGTTACATGAAACGGTGTAAGTGTCCTACCGCGAGGGCGCGGGCGCTCGCAGGATCATCTGGCGCGTGAGCGTCGTGGCCCGGCGGCCGGGCGCCCGGACGGTCAGCGTGATCCGCACGGGCAGCCGCCCGCGGGACGCCAGGACGCGCCGGGCCCGCGCCGAGAGCCGCAGGACGACGGCGGCCGCGTGGCCGGCGCCGAGGCGCCGCGACGTGCGGGCGACGAGCGTGACCGCGGGCGCCGACGAGCGCGGGGTGGTCCCGGGGAGCGGCGCGAGGGCGCGGACGTCGAGCGTGCAGGCGGGGCGCGCCACGCACGAGCCGATCACGCCGGCGCCGAACCGCCCGAGGCGCGAGACGGTGCGGGTGGCGGAGCCGCCGATCCGCGCCGCGCCGGCGGGCGGGGTGAGGACCGGGGCGGCCGGGGACGCCGGCGAGCTCGGGACGGGCGTGCCCGGCTCGGACGGGGCGTTGGCGCCGGGCGACGCCGGCTGGTCGGGGCCGGCCGGCGCCGGCGTCGTGGCGCTCGCGGCGTTCGACCATGCCGACGCGGTGGAGGCGTTGCCCGCGCGCACCCGGTACCAGTAGGTGGTGGACGCCGCGACGGTCGTGTCGGCGTAGGACGCCTGGTTGGCGGCGAGCGTGAAGACGGTGGGGGAGGCGAAGCTCGAGCTCGCCGCCCGCTCCACCACGTAGGACGTCTCGTTCGTGGCGTTGTCGAGCCAGTTCAGGTCCACCCGCGACGCCGACGCCGCCGTGGCCGTGAGCTGCGTGGGCGCCTCGACGGGGTCCGGCGTCGTGGCGGCGGCGACGTTGGACCAGCCCGACGTGTCCGTCGAGTTGTGGGCGCTCACCCGGTAGTAGAACCGTCGCCCGTCGGGCAGGTTCGTGTCGGCGTAGCTCGTGGCGTTCGGGCCGAGAGTCACCTCGGTGGGAGTCGCGAAGCCCGGGTCGGTGTCGCGCTGCAGGACCAGGCCGGTCTCGTTGGCGGCGTTGTCGGTCCAGGTCAGGTCGATCCGCCCCCGCGACGGACTGGCGGCCAGATCGCTCGGCGCCGTGACGGGATCGGGCGGAGCGCTGATCCCGGCGTTGTGGTGCGCCTGCACGCGCGTCGCGGGCAGCGCGGTCCCGTAGACGGCGACCTCGTCCAGCGTCCCGTCGAGGAACTCGTCGGTGGCGCTCCACGCGCCGAGCGTCAGCGGGTGGGTGGTCGAGTCGACGGCGCCGCTGAGCGAGTGGACGGCGGCCTCGGAGCCGTCGACGTAGAGCCGGGCCCACGTCCCGTCGTAGGTCCCGACGACGTGGTGGCGCGCCCCGGCGGTCACCGCGCCCGCGGGCGCGCGCGTGCGGAACGGTGTGCCGCCGACGAACAGCGTCCACTCCAGCGTGGAACCGTCGAACTGAAGCGAGTACGCGTTCTGCTTGGTGACGACCGAGGCGAAGCTCCCGCTCGCGGGCAGCGCGTCCGGCTTGACCCACGCCTCGACGGACAGCCGGTCCGTCGGGCTGACGGCGGGCGCGTCCGCGACGCTGACGTGGTCGTCGACCCCGTCGAGGCTCACGGCCGCGTTGCCCGGGTCGCTGGTGAGCAGGCTGGGCGCGGCGAGCGTGGCGCCGTTGCGGTACTGGCCCGGGTTCGGTCCGGCCGAGTCGCCGGCCGTCGTGCCGCTCGTCTCGCCCAGCCGCCAGTAGCCGGCGGGCCCGTCGGCCAGCACCGCGCTGGAGTAGGCGGGGACGCTCCCGTTGTGCAGGACGATCGTGTCCGTGCCCGAGGTCGACCAGTTCCCGGACCGGTCGTGGACCTGGGCGAAGACGGTGTGGGTGCCGCCGGCCTGGGTCCCCCCGTAGGCGGGATCGCTCAGGTCCCAGGGGACGTCGACCGGGTCCGAGGCGCTGGGGGCGTCGTAGGTCAGCGTCTTCCACTGATTGCCGTCGTTGGACAGGCGGACCTGGTCGACGCCGCTGACGTCGTCGCGCCCCAGCACCGACACCGTGACGTTCGGGCTCGCCGTCTCGGGGTCGACGTGGTTGACCGAGACGGTGGGCGCGTCGGGCGGATTGGAGTCCATGATCTGGCCGCCGGAGACGGTGAAGGCGGTCACCGCCTCGTTGTCCACCTGGCCCTCGCGCGACTCGTCGGCCTTGGCCGGGCTCTCGTAGACGTGGTTGTCGGGGTCGGCCACCGAGCGCAGGACGTAGGAGCCGTCGGCGAGGTCCTGCTGGTCGAGGTCGATCCACTGCTCGGCCCGCGACCAGTCGTAGGTGTCGCCCCAGCCGGGGGACAACCCCTCCACCAGCAGCCCCTGGGCGTTCGGCGCGCCGCAGCCCACGAAGGGGTAGCGCGAGGACGAGGGCGAGGCCGACAGCTCGCGCACGAACTCCTCGTCCATGATGCAGCTGGTCGTCTTGGACCCGATGAACTGGGCGGCGCCGAGGCTGCGCCCGCTGGCGATCCAGCTGTCGTAGGCCGCGCGGGTCCACAGCTGGTAGGCCCCCCAGTTGTCGAAGTGGTAGTGGTTGTGGGCCGGGTGGTAGTAGAGCTCGCCGACCGGGAAGTCGGCGTAGTTGCCGGCCGTGTCGTAGACGCGCTCCAGCGCGGGGCCCCGCTTCGTCGCCGGGTCGATCTGCGCCCGGACCTCGGCCGCACCCAGGCCGTTGTTCCAGGTCGTGTTGGTGAAGCGCAGGACGTTGTGCATGACGCCGGAGTGATCGACGCTGACGTCCGTACGGTCCAGGTGCAGCTGGCGCGGCGCCAGCGTCTCGAGGTCCGGGTACAGCGAGGTGGCCGCCTGGGCACAGGGTGCGCCGAGCAGCGCGAGCCCGAGGCCGCACAGAACGACCGGGGTTGCCGCCAGACGCCTCACGCACACCACTGTAGGAGCATCGGCATCACATACCCGGGTCGTGATGCGGCGACTCTCTTCCCTACCCTGGCGCGATCGCCGTGCGCGCCCTCGTCACCGGGGCCACCGGATTCATCGGTGGCCGGCTCAGCCTGGCCCTCGTCCGCGCCGGGGTCTCCGTGCGCTGCCTGGTCCGCGATCCGGCGCGCGCGACGCACCTGGAGCACGCCGGCTGCGAGCTGCACCGTGGCGACGTCGCCGACACGGCAAGCCTGGAGGGTGCCGGCCGAGACGTGGACATGGCGTACTACCTGATCCACGCGATGGCCGGGGGCGGCGGGTTCGCCGAGCGCGAGCGCGCGGGCGCGCGCAACTTCGCCCGCCTGGCCCGCGACGAGGGGGTCGGGCGCGTCGCCTACCTGGGCGGGCTGGGCGACGAGAGCGAGTCCGAGCACCTGCGCAGCCGCCACGAGACGGCCCGGGTGCTGGAGGCCGACGGCCCGCCGTTGACCTACTTCCGGGCCGCGATGGTGGTCGGCTCGCGCAGCGAGTCCTACCGCACGCTTCGCTACCTGGTGGCGCGGTTGCCGGTGATGGTGGCGCCGGCCTGGCTGAAGACCGACACGCAGCCGATCGGCGTCGACGACGTCGTGGAGTACCTGCGCCGCGCCCCCGACGTCCCCGAGTCCGAGGGCCGCGAGGTCCAGCTGGGCGGGCCCGACGTCCTGTCCTACGGGGAGATGCTCGACCGGATGGCGGTCGTCATGGGCAAGCGCCCGCCGCCGAAGATCCCGGTCCCGCTGCTGACGCCGTGGCTGTCGAGCCTGTGGCTGGGCCTCATCACTCCCGTGGACACCAACGTCGCGCGCCCGCTGGTCGAGGGGCTGACCACGCGGACCACCGTCACCGACCCGTCCGGCGCCGCGCCGTTCGGGATCGACCCCGCCGGGTTCGACGAGGCCCTGCGCCGCGCGCTGGCCGAGGACGAGGCCGCGGCCGGGCCGGGCTAGGCGGCGCCGCTCTCGGGGTCGGCCGGGCCGCCCGGAGACGTGGTGTCGGTCTGGTCGCCCTCCTGGCCCTCGGGCTGCTCGACGCTCTCGGGGTGCTCGTGACCCTGGTCGGGCAGGCCGCCGACGGGCTCGGTCTCCTCGACCGGGTGCCCGGGGTCCGGCGACTCCGGGCGCTCGCCGAAGTCCGGCGTCTCGTCGCCCGTATCGATGTCCGCGGCCTCTTCGTCGCCGCCCGGCTGAGGTGCTTCGGTCTCGGTCATGCGGTCTGGGTACCCGCCTCGGCGAACGCCACACCGGTCAGGCCGTTGGGGGCACCCCACCGGACCCGGTCCAGCTCGTCGGGCGGCGATCCGCGCACCAGCCAGGTTCCGTCGGTGCGCCGGGCCAGCCGGCCGCTCTCGCCGACGTGGCGCAGCGCGGTGGTGACCGACGCCCGCTGGGCGCCCACCAGGTGGCCGAGGACCTCGTGCGACAGGCGCAGCCGCAGGTTGATCCCGGTGGGCGTGACTTTCCCCCAGCGCTCGGCCAGGTGCCAGAACAGGACGAGCAGCCGCGTCTCCACGGGCGAGAGCTGGAGGAGCGCCTGGTGGATGGCCATGCGCTGGGCGCGGCGCAGCGCGCGCTCGAGCAGGACGCTCATGACCGGCGGCCAGCGGCCCAGCACGCGCATGAACGCGGGATCGAGCATCGCCAGGCGCGCCGGTGCGAGCACCTGCCACTGCACGCGGTAGCGGACCAGTGCGTCGTCGCGCGGGCCGACGCTGGGCTGCAGCACGTCGCCCTCTCCCAGCAGCTCGGTGCAGGTCGTCCCGGCCAGGATGATGTTGCGCGCCAGGACGCCGTCGAGTACGAGGAAGCCCAGCCGCCCGCTACCCAGGTCGGCCGGCAGGTCGCAGCGACCGCGCGCCAGCGGCAGCACGGCCGCGACGAGCTCGGCGCGGGCGCCACCGATCTCGTCAGGCGGGAGCCTGAGCCCCAGCTCGGGGTCTGAGTCCAGCACCCGGACGCTTGCGTCGCGCAGCGGCTGCGGCGCGAGTGACGCCTCCGTCGCGGGCGGGTGGCCGTGGTGCTCCCTCGTCACGTGAGCCTCCAGTCCGTGGCTCCGACGCTACCGGGCCGAGACCGCCGTTGCCAGGGAACGTTGGAAATCCACCCTGCCCTTTCGGTGGGCTCTTGACTGCGCAAAAGTCATGCGATGTGCCTTGCGATCCCCGGGCAGATCGTCGAGATCGTCGACGAGCTCAACCGGCTGGCCAAGGTCGACGTGGCGGGGGTGCAGCGCACGATCAGCGTCGGCCTGATCGACGAAGACGGCGCCCCGGCCATTCCGGGCGACTGGGTCCTGGTCCACGTCGGGTTCGCGATCTCGCGCATCGACGAGGACGAGGCGCACGCCACGCGGCGGCTGCTCGAGCAGATGGGCGCGGAGTACGAGCAGGAGCTCGAGGAGCTCAAGGCGAGCGCCGTCGAATGAACGACTGCGGCGACCACTGCATCACCTGCTCGGACGAGGGGGTCCCGATGCGGGTGATCAGGGTCGACGCGGCCCGCGACCTGGCGCTGTGCGAGGCCGTGGGCGGCGCGCGCAGCACCGTCGACCCGGCGCTGGTGGGGCCGGTCGCCCCCGGGGACGAGCTGCTCGTCCACGCCGGCGTGGCGCTGGTGCGCCTGGAGGTGGCGGCGTGAGGTTCGTGGATGAGTTCCGCGACCCCGAGCTGGGCCGCGTGGTGGCCAACGAGATTCTGGCCGCCGTCGAGCCGGGCCGCCACTACAAGTTCATGGAGGTGTGCGGCGGCCATACGCACTCCATCTACAAGTACGGGATCGACGACCTGCTGCCGGCCAACGTCGAGCTGGTGCACGGGCCGGGCTGCCCGGTGTGCGTCATCCCGATGGGGCGGGTGGACGACGGCATCGCCGTGGCCAACGAGCCCGGCGTGATCTTCACCTGCTTCGGCGACATGATGCGCATACCCGGGTCCGAGGGCAGCCTGCTCGACGCCAAGGCGCGGGGCGCCGACATCCGGATGGTCTACTCGCCGCTGGACGCGCTGCGGATCGCCCGGGCCAACCCCGACCGCGAGGTCGTCTTCTTCGCGATCGGGTTCGAGACGACCGCTCCCTCGACCGCGCTGACCCTCAAGCGCGCGCGGGCGGAGGGGATCCGGAACTTCACGTGCATGTGCAGCCACGTGACGATCGTGCCGCCGCTGCGCGCGCTGCTGGACTCGCCCGACCTGCGCCTGGACGGGTTCATCGGCCCCGGCCACGTCTCCACCGTGGTGGGCGCGCGGCCGTTCGAGTTCATCCCGGCCGACTACGGCAAGCCCGTGGTGATCGCCGGGTTCGAGCCGCTCGACGTGCTCCAGGCGATCCGGATGATCCTGGCCCAGCTCTCCGACGGCCGCTGCGAGATCGAGAACCAGTACGCGCGCGTCGTCCCCTACGAGGGCAACCAGCGCGCGCTGGAGGTCATGGCCGAGGTCTTCGAGCTGCGCCCGCACTTCGAGTGGCGCGGCCTGGGCTTCATCTCCCAGAGCGGCCTGCGCCTGTCGGACGCCTACGCCGACTTCGACTCCGAACTGCGCTTCAGCGTCCCGGGCGTGCGGGTGGCCGACCCCAAGGCCTGCCAGTGCGGCGAGGTGCTGAAGGGCGTCATCAAGCCCTGGGAGTGCAAGGTGTTCGGGACCGCCTGCACGCCGGAGCGCCCGATCGGGACGTGCATGGTCTCCTCCGAGGGCGCGTGCGCCGCCTACTACAACTTCGGGCGCTTCGCGCGCGAGCGGGAGGTGGTCTGAGTCGGCGCGGTGAGCGAGCGCGAGGAGCGGATCCTCGGGATCATCGAGACCGCCCGCGGCAAGCGGGCGCGGTTCCGCGACGAGCGCATCACCCTGTCCCACGGCGCCGGCGGAAAGGCCACCCAGACGCTGATCGAGGGGCTGCTGGTCCCGGCGTTCGGGTCGACCGCGCTTGCGGCCATGGACGACGCGGGCGCGGTCGAGGTGGACGGCACGCGCCTGGCGCTGACCACCGACTCCTTCGTGGTCAAGCCGATCCGGTTCCCCGGTGGCTCAATCGGCGACCTGGCGGTCAACGGCACGGTCAACGACCTGGCCGTGGCGGGCGCCCGGCCTCTGGCGCTCAGCCTCTCGCTGATCCTCGAGGAGGGACTGCCGTCCGACGTGCTGCGCGCCGAGGTCGAGGCCATCGCGCGCGCCGCCGAGGCGGCGGACGTCGAGATCGTGGCCGGCGACACCAAGGTGGTCGAGCGCGGGGCGGCCGACCAGATGTACGTCTGCACCTCGGGCATCGGCGTCCGCGATCCCCGCTCGCGCACGTCGACCGCCGGACTGCGGCCCGGCGACCGGGTGCTGCTCTCCGGCACGATCGGCGAGCACGGCACGGCGATCATGCTGGCGCGCGGCGAGTTCGAGCTCGACGCGCGCATCGAGTCCGACACGCGCTGCCTGTGGCCGGTGGCCGACGCGCTGCTCGAGGCGGCCGGCCCGTCGCTGCGCTGCATGCGCGACGCCACCCGCGGGGGCGTGGCCTCGGTGCTCAACGAGCTGGCGCGCGCCTCGACCGTGGCGATGGTGATCCGCGAGGCCGCCGTCCCGGTCGACCCCGCGGTGGCGGGCGCGTGCGAGATCCTCGGCATCGACCCGATGTACGTGGCCAACGAGGGCAAGCTGGTCGCCTTCGTCGCGCCCGAGGCGGCGGACGACGCGCTGGCCGCGCTGCGCTCGATCGAGGGCTGCGAGGCGGCGGCCGAGATCGGCGAGGTGCGCACCGAGCCGCCCGGGATGGTGCTGGTGGAGACCGCCTTCGGCGGCAAGCGCGTGATGGACCAGCTGGTCGGCGACCCGCTCCCGAGGATCTGCTGATGCACGAGCTTTCCATCGCCGAGGCGATCGTCGGCGTGGCCGAGCGCCACGCGGCGGGCCGGCGCGTGTACGCGGTGGACGTGCGGGTGGGCCACCTGCGCCAGGTCGTGCCCGACGCCCTGGAGTTCGCCTTCGAGCTGACCACGCACGGCACCGCCCTGGAGGGCGCGACACTGCGCCTGGAGGAGGTCCCCGCGTCGGGCCGCTGCCGCGCCTGCGGGGCCGAGAGCGTGCTCCCTGACTTCCCGCTCACGTGCCGTGCGTGCGGCGGTCTTGACGTCGAGGTCACGGGCGGCGAGGAGCTGCTCGTGGACTCGCTCGAACTGGAGGAGACGATGACCACAACCGGAGGGCTGCGACATGCCGAGTGAAGGAACCGCGAGTCCCGGCGTCGAGGAGGTCCACATCCTCTGGATCTCGGAGGGGATGAGCTGCGACGGCGACACCGTGTCGATCACGGCCGCCGGCCAGCCGAGCATCGAGGACGTCCTGCTGGGAGCGATCCCCGGCCTGCCCAAGGTCAACCTCCACAACAAGGTCCTGTCGCCCACGCTCGGGGGCGAGGAGTACCTCAAGCCGTTCCGCGCGGCGGCGGCCGGCGAGCTGGCCGAGCCGTTCGTGCTGGTCATCGAGGGGTCCATCCCCAACGAGCAGATCAACGGCGACGGCTACTGGACGTCGTTCGGCAACGACCTGGCCACCGGCGAGCCCCTGACGCTGAACTGGTGGATCGACCAGCTCGCGCCCAAGGCGTGGGGTGTCGTCGCGGTGGGCACGTGCGCCACGTACGGCGGCATCCACGCGATGGCCGGCAACCCCACCGGGTGCATGGGCCTGGCCGACTACCTGGGCTGGGACTTCCGCTCGGCCGGCGGCCTGCCCATCGTCAACGTTCCCGGCTGCCCGGTGCAGCCGGAGAACTTCATGGAGACGCTGACGTGGCTGCTCTACCAGGCCGCCGGGCTGGCGCCGACCATCCCGCTGGACGAGGCGCTGCGCCCGCAGTGGATCTTCGGCAAGACGGTCCACGAGGGGTGCGACCGCGCCGGCTACTACGAGCAGGGCGACTTCGCCGCCGACTACAACTCGCCCAAGTGCCAGGTGAAGATCGGGTGCTGGGGCCCGGTGGTCAACTGCAACGTCCCCAAGCGCGGGTGGATGGCCGGGATCGGGGGCTGCCCGAACGTGGGCGGCATCTGCATCGGCTGCACGATGCCCGGCTTCCCCGACAAGTTCATGCCGTTCATGGACGCGCCTCCGGGCGGGTCGCTGTCGTCGGCGGTGAGCGGGACCTACGGGCCGCTCATCCGCAAGCTGCGCAGTATCACCAACAAGACGGTCAACAAGGAGACGAAGTGGCGGCACAACCGCCCGGAGCTCACCACCGGCTACCAGCCTCGCTGGGGCAACTAGGGAGGTAACGCAAGATGGCCGTTCAGGAGAGAGTCCAGCCGGAGGCAGGCAAGCTCGTCGACATGGCGTGGGATCCGATCACCCGCATCGTCGGGAACCTCGGGATCTACACCAAGATCGACTTCGCGAACCGCGAGGTGGTCAGCTGCAAGGCGACGTCGTCGCTGTTCCGCGGCTACAGCGTGTTCATGAAGGGCAAGGACCCGCGCGACTCGCACTTCATCACCAGTCGCATCTGCGGGATCTGCGGCGACAACCACGCCGTGTGCTCGTGCTACGCGCAGCAGATGGCCTACGGGGTCAAGCCGCCGCCCCTGGGTGAGTGGATCGTCAACCTCGGCGAGGCGGCCGAGTACATCTTCGACCACATCATCTTCCAGGACAACCTGGTGTTCGTGGACTACTGCGAGCAGATGGTCAAGGAGACCAACCCGTCGGTCATGCAGAAGGCGGAGTCCGCCCCGGCGCCCGGCGCCGAGATCCACGGGTACAAGACGATCGCCGACATCATGCGCTCCTACAACCCGTTCACCGGGGAGACGTACAAGGAAGCGCTGCTGATGAGCCGCATCGGGCGCGAGATGATCTGCCTGATGGAGGGGCGCCACGTGCACCCCTCGACGATCTACCCCGGCGGCGTGGGCACCCAGCCGACGCCGACGCTGTTCACCGACTACCTGTCGAGGCTGCTGCGCTGCTTCGACTTCATCAAGAAGGCGGTCGCGATGAACGACGACGTCTTCGACTTCTTCTACCAGGCCCTCCCGGGCTACGAGGAGGTCGGGCGCCGGCGCATCCTTCTGGGCTGCTGGGGCGCGTGGAACAACCCCCGCCACGTCGACTACAAGTACGAGAACATGGACGACTGGGGGAACGAGATGTTCGTCACCCCCGGCGTCGTGGTGGACGGCGAGCTGGTCACCACGAACCTGGTCGACATCAACGTCAACCTGCGCATCCTGCTGGGCTCGTCGTACTACGACGACTGGACCGACGAGGAGACGTTCGTCGAGAAGGACCCGCTGGGCAACCCGATCGACAAGCGCCACCCGTGGAACCAGACGACGATCCCGCGGCCGCAGAAGCGCGACCTGGCGTCGGGCAACTACTCATGGGTCATGAGCCCGCGCTGGCTGGACCAGCGCACCCAGGAGCACCTCGCGCTGGACACCGGCGGCGGCGCGCTGGCCCGCCTGTGGGCCACGGCGCTGGCCGGCAAGGTGGACACGCCTTACGTGAAGGCGACCGGCAACAGCGTCGTGATCAACCTGCCCAAGACGCCGAACACGCCGGAGCAGACGCTGGAGTGGAAGGTCCCGCAGTGGTCCAACGCGATCGAGCGCAACCGCGCGCGCATCTACTTCGTCGCCTACTCGGCGGCGATGGCGATGCACTTCCTCGACGAGGCGCTGACCCTCGTGCGGGCCGGCGACACGAAGGTCTTCGAGGACTTCGACGTCCCGGACGAGGCCATCGGCTGCGGCTTCCACGAGGCGGTGCGAGGCGTGCTGTCGCACCACCTGGTGATCCGCGACGGCAAGATCGCCAACTACCACCCCTACCCGCCGACGCCGTGGAACGGCAGCCCCACCGACTCCTACGGGACCCCCGGGCCCTACGAGGACGCGGTGATGGGCCAGCCGATCTTCGAGGAGAACGGCCAGGACGAGTTCCGGGGGATCGACATCATGCGCGCGGTGCGCAGCTTCGATCCCTGCCTGCCGTGCGGGGTGCACATGTACCTGGGGAAGGGCAAGACGGTGCGCCAGGTGCACTCGCCAATCTTCGGCGAGTCGCACGGGAGCTAGGGGACGGCCATGGAGGATCGCGAGGCGCTCGAGCAGGTCGCCCGGGTCGAGGGGCTCCTCGAGGAGGTCGAGGGGCTCGCCGACCCGGGGGCCCGGGCCAAGGCCACGGAGGTGGTGCAGGCGCTGCTGGACCTCTACGGCGAGGGGTTCGCGCGGATGGTCGACGCCGTGGCCCAGCGCGACGCCGACGGGGAGATGGCGGCGGCGCTGGGCGGCGACGAGCTCGTCTCCCACCTGCTGCTGCTGCACGGCCTGCACCCGGTGCCGGTCGAGCAGCGGGTGCTCGGCGCGCTGGAGGGCGTGCGCCCCTACCTGGAGTCCCACGGGGGCAACGTCGAGCTGCTGGCCGTGGAGGAGGGCGTGGCCCGGCTGCGGCTGGAGGGATCGTGCAGCGGGTGTCCTTCCTCCACGATGACGCTCAAGCTGGCGATCGAGAAGGCGATCCACGAGGCGGCGCCGGACGTGGAGGAGGTCGTCGCCGAGGGCGCGGTCGAGGAGCCCGGGGCCAACGGAAACGGGAACGGCCTGCTGCAGATCGAGGTCATGGCGCCGCCGGCGCCCGCCGGCGACTGGGTCATGGCCGGCGGCCTGCCCGACCTGCAGGCCGGGCGCCCGCTGGTCAAGGACGTCTCCGGCGAGCCGCTGCTGTTCATCCGCCAGGAGGGCAACGTGTACGCCTACCGGCCCGACTGCCCGGAGTGCGGGGCGTCGCTGGGCGACGGCGCGCTGGAGAAGTTCGACCTGCGCTGCGCGGAGTGCGGACACCGCTACGACGTGCTGCGCGCGGGCCGCTGCCTCGACGCCCCGCAGGTCCACCTCGATCCCGTCCCCCTGCTGGTCGACGACGCCGGCCTGGTCAAGGTGGCGTTGGCCACGCCCGCCTGATGGCCACCCTGGCCGACTCGCGGCTGCGGCGACTCGCCCGGCACGAGACGCCGGTCGCCGTCCCCCCGCCCGCGGTCGAGCCGGAGGAGGTCTGCGAGCTGTGCGGGGCGCGGGTCCCGCCCGGGCACCGCCACGTGCTCGACCTCGAGAAGCGCGACCTGCTGTGCGCGTGCAAGCCCTGCTCGCTGCTCTTCGACCGCGACGCCTCGGGCGGCGGGCACTACCGGCTGGTCCCCGACCGGCGCCTGGCGCTGCGCGACTTCGCGCTGGACGACCCGACGTGGGAGCGGCTGAGCATCCCCGTCGACATGGCGTTCTTCTTCCGCAGCGCGCGAGAGGAGCGCGTCATGGCCTACTACCCCAGCCCGGCCGGGCCGACCGAGTCGCTGCTCGGCCTGGAGGCGTGGGAGGAGATCGCCGCGGCCAACCCCGTCCTGGGCGACATGGCCGACGACGTCGAGGCGCTGCTGGTCGACCGCGCCCGCGGCGCCCGGCGCCACTGGCTGGTCCCCATCGAGGACTGCTACGCGCTGGTCGGCCTCATCCGGACCCGCTGGCGTGGGTTCAACGGCGGGGCCGAGGTCTGGGAGGCGATCGACGGATTCTTCGAGCAGCTCGACGCGCGGGCCGCGCCGAGCGGAAGGGAGTGAGATGGCAGACGTACGGACAGGCAAGGGGCCGCCGCCCGACATCACCGCCCACATCCCGGGCGTGAAGTCGGGCAACTCGAAGGGCAACTACGCCAAGAACAAGGGCCACCTGCCCGACGGGCGGCGCACGGCGCGGGCGTCCACGGGCGTCAACCCCGACGCGCACGGTCCGATCGATCCGAGCATGCCCAACCTCAGCCCGGCCTAGGCGGGAGTGGAGGCGGCGTCGCACACGGCGGTGGGCCCGGGGCCGGTTCCCGAGCTCGGCTTCGCCGTGCTCGGGGCGAGCGCGCTCGAGCACTCCGCCGTGCCGACGATCCGCTTCGACCTGGGGCTGGAGAGCCTGGCCGGCCAGGAAATCCGGTCGGTCATGCTCAACGTCCAGCTGCAGATCGCGGCGCGCCGGCGTCCCTACGAGCCGGCGGCGCAGCGGCGCCTGGTGGAGCTGTTCGGGACCCCGGAGCGCTGGGGCTCGACGCTGTCCACCCTGCCGTGGCTGCGCACGACGGTGGCGGTGCCGCCGTTCACCGGCAGCGTCGCGATCGCCCTGGATGTGCCCTGCACCTACGACCTCGAGGTCAAGGCGTCGCGCTACCTCAACGCGCTGGAGGAGGGCACGGTGCCGCTGGAGCTCCTGTTCAGCGGTTCGGTGTTCTACGCGGGCGCCGGCGGTGCGCTCCAGACGGCGATGATCGGGTGGGACAAGGAGGCGGCGTTCGACATGCCGGTGGGGGTGTGGCGCGAGACGATGGACCAGCACTTCCGCGGCACGGCATGGCTGCGGATCGGGCGCGAGACGTACGACCGCCTCAACGACCGCCGGTCGCGCTCGCAGCACTCCAGTTGGGACGAGACGCTGGACGAGCTGCTGGGGGAGGGCCCGGGGTGACCGATCCCGTCCGCGCGATCGCCGACGCGGTCCTCTACGAGGGCTACGTGCTGTGGCCCTATCGCCGCACCGCGCTGAAGAACCAGCGGCGCTGGACGTTCGGCGGCGTGTACCCGCGCGACCACAGCGCCGCGCACCCGGACGACCCGTGGCTCATGCGCACCCAGTGCCTGCTGGAGGCAACGGCGGGCGCGCGCGTGACCGTGACCGTGCGCTTCCTGCACGTCGTGCGGCGCCAGGTGGTCGGTGCGGCCGGGGAGCCCGTCGACGAGATCGTCGCCGGCGGCGAACGCCATCTCTCCTGGAGCGAGGCGGTCGAGAGGGAGATCGCCATCAAACCGCTCCAGCTCGGCGAGGCGAGCACGACGCCGATCGCCATCGCCGCCGCCGAGGAGATCGAGCCGCTGGAAGGAGGGGCCGTCGCGCGCCGCTGGCGGCGGCTGGACGGCGCGGTCACCGTCGCGTCCGAGGAGGTCGGGCCCGGCGTCTGGCGGCTGACCGCCGAGATCGCCAACAGGACGCCGTTCGCCGGTGACCGCGAGGCGGCGCTGGAGCGGACGTTCTGCTCCACCCACACGGTCCTGCGCACGAGCGCGGGGCGCTTCGTGTCCCAGACCGACCCTCCGCTCGCGCTGCGCGAGGCGGCGGCGGCGTGTGCGAACGAGCGAACGTGGCCGGTCCTGGTCGGCGAGCCCGGCGACGCGAGCACCGTGCTCTCCTCTCCGATCATCCTCGAGGACCATCCGCGCATCGCGCCCGAGAGCCCCGGCGACCTGTTCGACGGTGGCGAGATCGACCAGATGCTCGTGCTGAACATCCTCGCGCTGACGGACGAGGAGAAGGCGGAGATGCGCGACGCCGACCCGCGCACCCGCGAGATCCTGGAGCGCACGGAGTCGCTGACCCCGGACCAGCTGATGAGCCTGCACGGCGCGGTCCGCGAATTCGGGATGGCGCGCGGGCGATGAGCGACCGGCCCGGATACTGGGAGGAGCTGGAGCGCCCGGGGCCCGACACGGTGCTCGTCGGCGGCGAGTCGCTGCGCGTGGGCAGCCGCGTGCGTTTGCACCCTGGCTCGCGCACCGACGTGTGGGACGCCGCGCTGGAGGGCCGCGCGGCCGTCATCGAGGGGGTCGAGCAGGACATGGAGGGCCGCGTCCAGTTCACCGTGATCGTCGACGACGACCCGGGCCGCGACCTCGGGGAGCGCAAGCAGCCCGGCCACCGCTTCTTCTTCGGTCCCGAGGAGGTCGAGCCGCTCGGACCGGGGGAGGACGCCCCCGAGCCCACCGGGCCGCGCGTGCTCGTCGCCGGCATCGGGAACGTCTTCCTGGGCGACGACGGCTGGGGCGTGGCGCTGGCCGACCGCCTGTCGCGGCGCGCGCTGCCCGCCGGGGTCGACGTCGTCGACTACGGGATCCGCGGCATGGACCTGGCCTACTCGATGCTCGACGGCGGCTACGACAGCGTGCTGATGCTCGACGCCGTCCCGCGCGGGGGCGCGCCCGGGACCGTTTACGTCATCGAACCCGAGGTCGACCCCGGCGACGTGGCGATCGACACCCACGGGATGGACCCCGTCAAGGTGCTGACCATGGTCCAGGGCCTGGGCGGGAGCCCGCCGCGCACCCTGGTGGTCGGCGTCGAGCCGGCCAACCGCCTGGACGCCGACGTGGAGGAGTTCCTGGTCGAGCTCTCCGAGCCCGTGCGCGCGGCCCTCGACGAGGCCGAGCGCGTCGTGACGACCCTGCTGGAGGAGATGACATGAAGCTGATCGTGGGACTCGGCCTGCTCGCCGCGGCGGGTGCCGCCGTGGCGGCGCAGCTGCCCGAGCTCCGCCGCTACCTGAAGATCCGATCGATGTGAGGAGACCCGGATGACCGCAGTGATCGTCGTCGTGGCCGTGATCGTGCTGCTGGTGCTCGTGGCGGTGGTGCTGGAGCTGCCCGAACTGCGCCGCTACATGCGAATCAGGTCGATGTAGATGCACCGGACCAAGGTGAAGGTCGTCGAGGAGGCGCTCGACGCGAACAACACGATCGCGCGGGCCAATCGCGCCGACTTCGACCGGGCCGGGGTGCGCGTCGTGAATTTCATGAGCGCTCCCGGAGCGGGGAAGACGTCGCTGCTGGAGCGCGTGGCGACCGACGTCCCCCGGGCGCGTCTGGGGGTGCTGGAGGGCGACGTGCAGGGGTCCATGGACGCCGACCGCCTGGCCGCGCTGCACGTGCCGGTGACGCAGCTCAACACGGGTGCGGGGTTCGGCGGCGAGTGTCACCTCGACGCCAACATGGTCCGCTCGGCCCTGCCCGAGCTGCCGCTGGACGACATCGACCTGCTGGTGATCGAGAACGTGGGGAACCTCGTGTGCCCGGCCGAGTTCCGGGTCGGCGAGGACGCCCGGGTGATGGTCTCGGCGATCACCGAGGGCGAGGAGAAGCCGCTCAAGTACCCGCTGATGTTCCGCGCCTGCGAGCTGGTGCTGGTCAACAAGGTGGACCTGCTGCCCCACCTGGACTTCGACCTCGGGCGCTTCCTCTACAACCTGGACGCCGTCCACCCGGGGGTGGAGCGGATCCTGGTGAGCGCGAAGACGGGCGAGGGGATCGAGGAGTGGCGCGACTGGCTGGCCCGGCTGGGGGCCGGCGATCGCGAGGAGGCGCCGGCTTGACGCAGGCGCTGCGCAGCGAGTCCGAGGCCCGCCTGCGCGATGGCCTGGAGGAGCGCGCGCGGGCCAACGGGGAGTTCTTCGACCGCGAGGCCGAGCGGCTGGCGCGCCTGTGCCACCGCATGGCCGAGCGCTTCGCCCGGGGCGGCCGGCTGGTGGCCTTCGGCTCGGCGCCGGACGCGCGCTCGGACGCCCGACACGTCGCGGTGGAGTTCGTCCACCCGGTGATCGTCGGCAAGCGCGCGCTGCCGGCGCTGGCCATCGTGGGCGACGACCTGGCCGGCGACGTGCGCCTGCTGGTGGAGTCCGACGACGTGGCGATCGCCTTCGGCCCGGGGACCGGGGCGGCCGTCGCGGCGGCGCGGGGCGCGGGGGCGCTGACGCTGGCCTTCGAGCCGTGCGGGGCCGAGTGGGAGCTGGCGCCGCCGGCGCGCGACCCGCGCGTGCGCCAGGAGCTGGTGGAGACCGCCTACCACGTGCTGTGGGAGCTGGTGCATGTGTTCTTCGACCATCGGGGGCTCCTGGAGGGCCGCGCGGCGCGTCCGGTGCACGACACCGGCGCGTCGAGCTTCCTGTATCCGTTCCTGGCCGAGGGCGAGCACGACCTCGACGCGGTCGTGGACGACGTGCGCCGCTCCGTCCTGATCAAGGCGCGGGAGGTGGGCGAGCTGCGCGCCCAGACGTTGGGGGAGAACGCGGGCGAGCTGGTCGGCGCGGCGGACGCCCTGCGCGGGGCCTTCGACGCGGGCGGCCGGCTGCTGGCGCTGGGCAACGGCGGCTCGGCGACCGACGCCATGGACGTGGTGGCCGACCTGCGCGCCGACGGGCGCCGGGCGCTCGATCTGACCGAGGACCCGTCGATCCTCACCGCGATCGCCAACGACATCGGGACGGAAGCGATCTTCTCGCGTCAGGTGATCGCCCACGGACGCGCGGGCGATGCGCTGCTGGCCATCTCCACGAGCGGGAACTCGTCGAATGTGATCGCCGCGCTGGCCGAGGCGCGCTCGCGGGGGATGGTCTCGGTGGCGCTGGTGGGCTACGACGGCGGGCGCGTGGCGGCGGAGCGGCTGGCCGACTTCGTCGTGGTGACGCGCTCCGAGCACATCCCGCGCATCCAGGAGGCCCAGGCCAGCGCCTACCACCTGCTGTGCGAGCTGGTGGAGGCGGCGCCCTCGTGAGCCGGGTCCGCGCGCGTGTGGAGGGGACCGTCCAGGGCGTCGGCTTCCGGCCCTACGTGTACCGACTGGCGGGCGAGCTTGGGGTGGCGGGGCACGTGCTCAACGACTCCCGCGGCGTGGTCGTCGAGGTGGAGGCGCCGCCGGAGACCGTCCGGCGGTTCCTGGCGCGGCTGCCGGTCGAGGCGCCGCCGCTGGCCAGCGTGGAGCGCGTCACCGCCGAGCCGATGGGGGAGCTGGGCGAGCATGGGTTCTCGATCCGCGCGAGCCCGGTGGGGGGAGAGCCCCGCGCCGCGGTGACCGCCGACAGCGCCACGTGCCCGGAGTGCCTGGCCGAGGTCCTCGACCCCGCGGACCGCCGCTTCCGCTACCCGTTCACGAACTGCACGAACTGCGGCCCGCGCTTCACGATCGTTTGCGACGTCCCCTACGACCGCCCGGGCACGACGATGGCCGGCTTCGAGATGTGCGACGCCTGCCTGGCCGAGTACCGCGACCCCGCCGACCGCCGCTTTCACGCCCAGCCCAACGCGTGCCCGGACTGCGGGCCGCACATCGCGCTCACCGACGCCGCCGGCGGCCCGGTCTCCGCGGGCGACGCCATCTCGGCGGCCGGCGCGGCGCTCGTCGCGGGGGCGATCGTCGCGGTCAAGGGGATCGGGGGGTTTCACCTCGCGTGTCGTGCGGACGACGAGGCCGCGGTGGCGCGCCTGCGCGCGCGCAAGCACCGCGAGGACCGGCCGTTCGCGTTGATGGCCGCGGACCTGGAGGCGGCGCGGCGGCTGGTGGTCCTGTCGCCGGCCGAGGAGTCGCTTCTGATCGACCGGGCGCGCCCGATCGTCCTGGCGCGGCGGCGCCCCGGCGCGCCGGTCGCGGAGTCGGTGGCGCCAGCGGCGCCCGAGCTCGGCGTGATGCTGCCCTACTCACCGCTGCACCACCTGCTCGTGGCCGACGCGGGCGGCACGCCGCTGGTCATGACCAGCGGCAACGTCTCCGACGAGCCGATCGCCTTCCGTGACGAGGACGCGCTGGATCGACTGTCGGGGATCGCTGACAGGTTCCTCCTCCACGACCGGCCCATCGAGACGCGCACCGACGACAGCGTCATGCGGGTGTCCGGCGGGCGGCGCCAGATCCTGCGCCGCTCGCGCGGGTACGTGCCGGCGGCGCTCCCGCTGCCGGGGGACGGCCGCCACCTGCTGGCCTGCGGCGCCGAGCTCAAGAACACGTTCGCCGTGGCCAAGGACGGGTCCGCCTGGGTGGGCCACCACGTCGGCGACCTCAAGAACTACGAGACCCTGCGCTCGTTCGTCGCGGGGATCGACCACTTCGAGCGGCTCTTCGCGGTCACGCCCGAGGTCGTCGCCCACGACCTGCACCCCGAGTACCTCTCGACCAAGCACGCCCTGAGCCTGGAGGGCGTGCGGTCGGTGGGCGTCCAACACCATCACGCGCACCTCGCCGCCTGCCTGGCCGAGCACGGCGAGACCGGCCCCGCCGTCGGCGCCATCTTCGACGGAACGGGGTACGGCGACGACGGCTCGGTGTGGGGCGGGGAGATCCTGCTCGGCGACCTCGCCGGCTTCGACCGGGCCGGGGCGCTGCACCCGGTGCGGATGCCGGGCGGCGAGGCCGCGATCCGCGAGCCCTGGCGCATGGCCGCCGCCTGGCTGCTCGCCGCCTCCGAGGCCGAAGGGGTTCCGTCGCGGTTGCTGGGGGCCGTGGATCCGGCGGCGTGGCGGCAGGTGTGTGGGCTGGCGCGGGCGGGGGTCGCCTCGCCGGTGACGACGAGCGCCGGGCGCCTGTTCGACGCCGTGGCGGCGCTGTGCGGAATCCGGCCGGTCGTCACCTACGAGGGCCAGGCGGCGATCGAGCTGGAGGCGGCCGCGGATCCCGCGGAGCGCGGCGCGTATTCGCTCCCGCTCCACGGCGATCCGGTCGTGCTCGACGCCCGCGAGACGATCCAGGCCGTGGTCGCGGACCTCGACGCCGGCGTGCCCATACCCACGGTTTCCGCCCGGTTTCACAACGCGGTCGCCCGGGCCACGGCCGCCGCGTGCGCGCGCGTCGCCGAGGCGCACCGGGTGGCGACCGTGGTCCTCTCCGGCGGCGTGTTCCAGAACCGCCGCCTGCTCGAATCCACCGCGGCGCACCTCGAGTCCGCCGGCCTGCGCCCGCTGACCCCCGAGCGCCTCCCACCCAACGACGGCGGCATCGCCTACGGCCAGCTCGCCGTCGCGGCCGCCCGCTCGGCGGCCGGCGGAGGGGGGCTCGATGCCCGGGCTTGACGGGTGGCTGGCTTCGCTGGCCGGCGGGCAGGCTCTCGCGGCGGTGCTCGCCGTCGCGCTCCTGCTCGGTCTGCGCCACGCGTCGGACCCGGACCATCTGGCGGCGGTGTCGACGCTGATCGCCTCCGATCCCCAGGACGGGACCCGGCGGGCGGGGCGCCTGGGCCTGGCGTGGGGGATGGGGCACGCCACGACGCTGGCCCTGTTCGGCCTGCCGATCGTCCTGTTCGGCGCCTACCTCCCCGACCCGCTCCAGCGCGCGGCCGAGGCGCTGGTCGGCCTGGTGATCATGGCCCTGGCGATCCGGCTGCTCGTGCGCTGGCGCCGCGGGCGCTTCCACGCCCACGCCCACCGCCACGGCGACGTGGAGCACCGCCACCTGCACCCGCACCACGCCCGCGCCGCCCACGACCACCGCCACGAGCCCGAGGCGCGCCTCGGCCGCACCCCGCTCGGCGCGTTCGCCATCGGCCTGGTCCACGGGATGGGCGGCTCGGCCGGGGTCGGCGTCCTGCTCCTCGCCGCGATCCCCGCTCGCGCCGAGGCCGTGGCCGCCCTGGTCGTCTTCGCCGCCGGCACGGCGGTCTCGATGGCGCTGGTCTCGACCGGCTTCGGCTACGCGATCACGCGCGGCCCCGTGATGAGGCGCGTCCTCGCCCTGGCGCCCGTCATGGGCGTCGCCACGCTGGCCTTCGGCGGCTGGTATGCGCTCGGCGCCGTCGGCGCCGTCCCCTATGTCCTGTGAGGCGCGTCGCGAGCGCTACGCGTTCGCGACGACCTCGCCGACGTCGATGCTCTCGAAGGTGACGAAGTTGTCGTCGCCGGTCTCCTGAGGGATGCGCTCGGCCATGGCCTGAGCCTGCTCCTCGGACTCGAAGACGATCACCGCCCGGCCGCCCTTCTCCGGGCCGAGGCCGACCCAGTAGCCCGCGACGAACCCGGGCGCCTGCGACACGCCGGGCACCACGTTCTCCCGCAGGTTCGACGTCGCCGCGTCCCGATCGTTGACCTGCACCTGCACGACCACTGCATGCATCCCGATTCCTCCCGACCGTTGAAAGACGTTCCGAGAACGACCCTATCCCCATCGGGGTCCGCTCGGGGAGAGCCGCGCCGGGCTCAGCGCATGACACAGGGCGTAGGCTCGCGCTCGATGATCGGCCTCTACACGCTGACCGACGGGGGCCAGGAGCCCATGGACGTCGCCCGCCGGCTGGCCGCCTTCCTGGGCCAGGCGCGCCGGACCCTGGACCTCGCCCTCTACGACGTGCGGCTGCCCTCCCCGATCGCCGAGGTGGTGAAGGGCGCGATCACCGACGCGGCCGGGCGCGGCGTGGCGGTCCGGCTGGTCTACAACCTCGACCACCCGGAGCGGATCCCCGTCCCGCCGCCTCCGCGCACCGAGCCGGCGCTCCTGGAGACGCTCGGCGTGCCGCTGCGGGGGATCCCCGGCGACCGCGACCTCATGCACCACAAGTACGTGGTCCGCGACCGCGCGGCGGTCTGGACCGGCTCGGCCAACTGGACGGCGGATTCCTGGTCGCGGGAGGAGAACGTGGTCCTGAGCGTCGACTCGCCCGCGCTGGCGGCGGACTACGCCGCGAACTTCGACGAGCTGTGGGAGCGCGGGGAGGTGAGCCGCAGCGGCCACGAGACGACGGCCTCGGTCGACGTCGGCGGCGTCCCCGTCCGCGCCTGGTTCTGCCCGGGCCACGGCGAGGAGCTGTCGCACCGGATCGCTCGCGCGATCGGCCGCGCCGGCCGCATCCGCATCGCCTCCCCGGTCATCACCTCGGGGCCGATCCTGGGCACGCTGGCGCAGGTGGCCGCGGACGGGCGGGCGGACATCGCCGGCGTGGTCGACAGCACCCAGGTCCGCCAGGTCGTCCGCCAGTGGGAGGAGAACCACAACGCGTCCTGGAAGCTCCCCACCCTGGCCGCGGTGCTGCGCCGCGGCGCCTTCACCGGCAAGCGCTCGACGCCCTACGCGCCGGGCAGCGTCCACGACTACATGCACGCCAAGGTCACGGTGGCTGACTCCACCGTCTTCGCCGGCAGCTTCAACCTCTCGCACTCGGGCGAGACCAACGCCGAGAACGTGCTGGAGATCGAGGACGCGTCGCTGGCCGACCGGCTGGCCGCGTACGTGGACGAGGTCCGCGTCCGCTACCCGCCGGTCGACCTTCCCGACGCTCGTACCTGACCGCGCCGCGGCTACTCGTCGCCCTCGGCCGGCCCCTCTCCCTGGTTGCCCTCGCCGCCCTCGTCGTCGTCGGTGGGCGCGGTGGCGGGCTGGTCGGCCGGCTCGGCCTCGTCCGGAGCGTCGACTGTCTCGGCGGCGCTGGTATCGGGTTCCTCGGTCATGCGGCTCCTCTCGGATCGGGGGGTCACCCCGAGTCTGCCCGCCCAGCGGTGATCCATTCCGCTCGCCGACGCGAACCATGAGACGTGCAGTCCGAAGAGATCCCAGACCGCCGCCGCTGGAAGCGCGACCTCGCGCCGTACCTGGAGCCCGACGACGCCCGGGGCCTCGGTCAGATCGCGAGCGTGGCGCTGCCCTACCTGGGTCTCTGGGTCCTCACGGCGATCGTTCGGCCGGGCGCGGTCCTGGCCGTCGGCCTCGGCCTCGTGGCGACGGTCTTCCTCGTGCGGATGTACTCGCTGTTCCACGACCTCACGCACAGCTCGCTGTTGCGGTCGCGGGCCGCCAACGCGCGCTGGGGCCACCTGCTCGGCTTCCTGCTCTTCACGCCCTACCGCTGGTGGCAGCGTCAGCACAGCCTGCACCACGCGCACACCGGCAACCTCGACCACCGCGGGCCGGGCGAGATCCACACCATGACCTTGGCCGAGTACCGCGCCGCCTCCCCCGCCCGGCGGCTCGGCTATCGCGCCTACCGCAACCCGCTGCTGATGCTGCTCGTCGGGCCGGCGCTCGTCTTCCTGTTCGAGCGCCGGTTCCCGCGGCGCGGCATGTCGCGCCGGATCCTGGCCAGCGTGGTCGCGACGAACCTCGTCCTCGCCGGCTGGGCGATCGGCTGGAGCGCCCTCGTGGGCTGGCCCACCTACCTGCTGGTCCAGGGCACGACGCTGGTGGCCGGCGGGGCCGTGGCGGCCTGGATGCTCTACGTCCAGCACCAGTACGAGGACACGTACTACCGGCCCGCCGGCCAGTGGCGCTTCGAGCTTGCCGCGCTGCAGGGCAGCTCCTTCCTGAAGCTGCCACGCGTGCTGGCCTGGGCGGTCGGCAACGCCAACTACCACCACGTCCACCACCTCAGCGCGCGGATCCCCAACCACCGCCTGCGCGCGGCGCACGAGGAGCGGGAGATGTTCGCCCGCACCCCCGTCATCACGGTTCGCGGCGGGCTCGCCGCGCTGCGGCTGAAGCTGTGGGACGAGGGGCGGGGGAGCCTTGTGCCCTTCCCCGTCAGACGCGCGCCGGCACCGCGCCGATGGGTCGCTCCGGGTCCTGCGCGACCTGGGCGGCGAAGCGCCGGTAGCGCTCGATGAACTCCCGCACCTCGGCCGGGTCGTGGATCCTGGCGTCGAAGGCGACCGCGCAGCGGGAGGCCTCGAGATACCGGTTGGGGCTGAACGTGAAGCCCCACGGCATCGTCGTGTAGCGGAGTCGCACGCGGGACAGCTCGAGCCCGGAGATCCGCGGCAGGCGGTCGTGGCTGGGGTTGTAGATGAGCTGGATCGCGGGCGGCTCGATGCCCTCACGGCGCAGGTCCTCGCAGAGCAGCTCGTAGGGGAAGGCGTCGTGGGCGCTGATCTCGGCCACGCAGTCGCGCACCCGCCGGACGGCCTCGCGGAACGTCAGCTCGGGAGTCAGGCGGAGTCGCAGCGTGACCAGGTTGCTGAAGAAGCCGAACATCGTCCGGGTGGCTCGCAGGGGCCGCCCGGATGCGTACGTCCCGAGCACCAGGTCGTCGCTCGCGGTCTCGACGGCGAGCTGGGCCGCGAAGGCCGCCAGGCGGACCATGTAGAAGGTGGCGGTCTCCTCGCGGGCCAGTCGCGCGAGTCCGTCGGAGACCTCCGGGTCCAGGCCCCACCGGGCGACGCCCTCAGCCGGGTCGGCCGCCGGGTCCGGAGCGGCACGGGCGAACGGCGGGCGGGGCGACGGCGGAGCGTCGCGCAGCGTCTCGCGCCACCACGCCAGCTCGGCCCGGCGGTACGGCGAGGACGGACGCAGGCACTCACGCTCCCACGCCGCGAAGTCCGCGTACTGCAGGGCGGGCGCCTCCAGCGGGTCGGGCGCGCCCCGTTCTCCCGCCTCGTAGAGGGCCCGCAGCTCCTGGAAGAACACCCTCCAGGACGCCGCGTCGGAGACGATGTGGTGGTCGACCCACAGCAGCGTGTGGTCGTCGGGCGCCGTGCGCACGAGGCGCAGTCTCAGCAGCGGTCCCCGGCGGACGTCGAAGGGCACGGCGGCCATCTCGTCCAGCATCAGCGACGTCCGCTGCTCCGGGTCCGGCGCGTCGGACACGTCGACGAGCGGGAGATCGAGGTCCCCCGGGGGATGGACGAGCTGGACGGGCCGTCCGTCGCGCTCCGGGAACGTCGTGCGCAGCACCTCGTGGCGCTCGACGAAGCGCTCGAGCGCCTGCCGGAGCACCGCCACGTCGAGCGGGCCGCGCATGCGGACGCCGGTGGCGTCGGTGTAGCCGGCCGACTGCTCCGGCGTCTGCGAGGTGCGCCAGGTGCGCTCCTGGGCGAAGGAGAGCGCAAGCGGCCCGTCGCGCGAGATTCGGACGAGCGGCGGGCGGCCGGCGACCGGCGAGGCCCGCCGGCCGTCGATCGCCTCGGCCAGCCCAGCCACGGTGCGGTGTTGGACCAGGTCGCGCAGCTCCAGCTCGACGCCGAAGGTCTCGTACACCTCGGAGGCGATCACGGCCGCCGTGAGGGAGTCGCCGCCGAGCTGGAAGAAGTCGCTCGCGACCGCCACGCGCTCGACCTCGAAGGCGGCGGCCCAGATACCGGCCAGGACGGTCTCCGTATCGGTCGCCTCGCCGGCCGGCGCGTCCGCGTCCGGCGCGGGCGCCGGCGCCGTCCGGGCCAGCTCGGCCCGGTCGACCTTCCCCTGCGGCGTGACCGGAAGGGCGTCGAGGAACACGTAGCCGGTGGGGATCTCCCGCTCGGGGAGCATCGGGCGCAGCGCCCGGCGCACGTCCTCGGCCGTGACCCCGGCGCCCGGCCGGGTCGTGAGGAAGGCCATGAGCATGTCGTGGCCGCGTGGCCCCGGTGTCGCGCACACCGCGGCGGCCGTGACGCCGGGCACGGCGGCGAGCGCCCCCTCGACGTCGGTGAGCAGGATCCGGTTGCCGCGGACCTTCACCTGCATGTCCGTGCGCCCGAGCACGGTCAGGACCCCGTCGGGGGAGAAGCGGCCCAGGTCCCCGGTGCGAAAGGTATGCGGGTCGGGGAACCGCGCGGCGTTCAGGGCCTCGTCGTTCCAGTAGCCCGGCGTCATGTGGTCGTTGCGCACGACGATCTCGCCGATCTCGCCGGGCGCGACGGGTGCACCGTCCTCGTCGAGCAGCAGGATGTCCACCCAGTCGAGCGCGCGCCCGGCGGGCAGTGGCCCGGAATCGGGCCCCGGGTCCGCCGCCACCCGGTGCATCGTGAGCGGACCGGCCTCCGTGGAGCCCAGCATCGTCACGAACTCGCACTCCGGTCCGAAGGCGCGCTGGCAGGCCTCGAGGTCCGCGGGCAGGACCGACTCGCCGCCCGTGGTCACCAACCTCACCGCCGGCCGGCGGCTTCCGTCGAACGTCGCCGCGATGTGGCGAAGGATCGAGGGGAAGGTCCCCAGCCGGGTGATCTCCTGATCGACGATCCAGCGCGCCAGGCCGGTCATCCCGCGCGCCGCGAGGGGAAACGGGCAGACGGTGGCGCCGTTCAGGAGACACTGCCACGTGGTCGCGGCGCCGCCCCATCCGCTCGTGGAGATGAACAGCGGCAGGCGATCGCCCGACTCCACGCCCGCCGCGTCCGACAGGCGGGCGATCGAGTGCAGCAGGCTGCGGTGCGTCTGCATCACGCCCTTCGGGAGCCCGGTCGAGCCGGACGTGTAGAACAGGTAGGCGAGGTCGCCCGGGTCCACCATCACGTCCGGCGCGGCGACCGCCGGGCCCGCGATCGAGGCGTCCACGGTCATCGGGGCGGCGGGGGAGGCGCCCGCGGCGGCGGCCGCCGCGGCGAGCTCGCCCTGGCCGGAGTCGGCCAGGAACAGCTCCGGCGCGGCGTCGCGGAGTATGTGTCCCAGCCGGCTCGGTGGGTCCTCGGGGTTGAGCACCACCGCGGTCTTGCCGGCCCTCAGTACGCCGAGGGTGGCCGCGATCGCCGCGGCATCGTCGGTGAGGAGCAGCGCTGTGCGGCCCGGGCCCGGGCCGCACCGGTCCAGAACCGCGCGCGCGTGCCGGTTCGCCGCCGCGTCCAGCTCGCGGTAGGTGACGGTGGACCCGTCCCCGGCCACGGCGGGGTGGTCCGGGCGCCGCCGCGCCTGATCCGCGAAGACCTCCGGGATCGTGCGCTCCACGTCTGGCAGGGACCAGGCCACGCCCTGAGCCTAGCCGCCGATTAGTCTGCGCCGCGTGCGACGGAGGGTGGATGGCGGCCTCGCCGTCGTCGTGGCGATCGCCGCGGCGCTGCGCTTCGCCACGCTGGGCCAGCAGAGCTTCTGGTACGACGAGAGCTTCACCATCCGGCTCGTCCGCGGCAGCTTCGGCGACATGCTGCATGGCGTCTCCGACACGGAGTCGACGCCGCCGCTCTACTACGTCGTGGCCTGGCTGTGGGCGCACGTCTTCGGCTCGGGCGAGGTCGGCCTGCGATCCCTGTCGGCCGTGTGCGGCACCGGTCTGGTCCTGGTGGTCTTCGCGATCGGACGGCGCCTGGCCGGGCGCACGGCGGGCCTGCTCGCCGCCGCCCTGACGGCGGTCAACCCGCTGCTGGTCTGGTATTCGCAGGAGGCGCGGTCCTACATGCTGGTGACGCTGCTGTGCGCGGGGACCGTGCTGGCGTGGCTGGCGGCCCGCGAGCCCGGCGCTCGGCGGGCGCTCGCGGCATGGGCGCTGCTGTCCGCCGCCGCCCTGGCCACGCACTACTTCGCCGTCTTCCTGGTCGCGCCCGAGGCGGTCGCGCTCCTGGCGTTCCGCGCCGGCCGCGGTCGGGACGTGTGGCTCGCGGTGGGGGCGACGGCGGGCGCGGCGGCGGCGCTGCTGCCGCTCGCGCTGACCCAGCGCGAGCGCTCCGCGTTCCTCGCCGTCGGCGACGTCGGTCTGGGGGACCGCGCGGCGGCGGTCCCCAAGCAATTCGTGCTCGGCGCGTTCGCCGGGGAGCTCGACGCGCGCTGGATCGTCGCGGCGGCCGCCGCGCTGGGCCTCGCCGCGGGCGGCCTCGTGGTGCTGCGCGCGCGCCGCGACCGGTCGCTCGCCGCCGTCGCGACGCTGGCCGCCGTGGCATTGGCGGTCCCGCTGATCCTGGCCCTGGGCGGGGCGGACTACCTCAATGCGCGCAACGTGCTCATCGCGCTGCCGGTGGCGCTCGCGGCGGTGGGCGCCGCGGCCGCGCCGGGCCGTGGCGCGGGGGTGCTGGTCGCCGGCGCGCTCCTGCTGGGCTTCGGGGCTGTGGACGTCGCGGTGACGGCGTCCGACCGTCTCCAGCGCGACGACTGGCGCTCGGCGGCGCGGGAGATCGGTCCCGGTCGCGCCGTCGTGGTGATGTCGCCGGTGGGCAGCGGCGCCCCGCTGGGCGTGTACGCCAAGCGCCTGGCGCCCGCGGGGAGCGGGCCCGTGCCGAGTGGACCGGTGTGGGCGATCTCCCTGCGCCGGCCGCCGGGGCCCGTCCCCGCCGCGCCGCCCGGCGGTCCCCTGCGCGCCGGACCCCTGCGACGGACCGCCAGCTACCTCCTGCGCCGCTACACCCTCGCGCCCGGCGCCCACCTGGACGCGAACGCCCTCGCGGCCAAGGTCTTCCCGGGCCGGCCCGCGGAGCTGGCGCGGGCCGGGGGGGTCAGCGGCGCGACTTCGTGACGATCACGCCGGCGCCAGGGCCGCGCCGATGGGACGGTCGGGGTGCTCGCAGACCTCGGCCGCGAAGCCCCGGTAGCGCGCGAGGAACTCGGCGACCTTCCCGGGGTCGTGGATGCGCGCGTCGAAGTGCGCGGCGCACTCCCGGTCCTCCTCCCGGCGGTCCACGGTCAGGGTGAACTCCCAGGGCATCGTCTCGACCTGGTTGCGCAGCGGCGCGACCTCGAGGCCCGCGAACCTCAGCGGAGGCTGGTCGACCGCTCCGAAGATCAGCCGGATCGGCGGCATGGCGACGCCCTGGCCGGCCAGCGCCTCGCCGAGGCGCTCGTAGGGCGCGTCGCTGTGGGCGCTGGCCTCGATGACGCAGGCCCGCGTCCGGGCCAGGACCTCGCGGAAGGTGAGGTCGCCAGTCAGGCGCAGGCGGAGCGTCACCAGGTTGCTGAAGAACCCGATCATGTTCTGCGTGGCCGCCTGGCGCCGACCGGTGGAGTACGTGCCCACCACGACCTCGTCGTGGCCGGTCTCCAGCGCGAGGTGGGCGCCGAAGACGGCGAGGCGCGCCATGAAGAAGGTGGCTCCGGCCGCGCGTCCCAGCCGGTCGAGCTCCTGACTCAGGGTTGACGGGATGCCCCATCGGAGCACACCGTCAGAGGGCCGCGCGTCAGGGCGGCTGGCTCTCCGGGCAAACGGTAGGGCGGGCTGGGGCGCGACGTCGCGCAGGGTCTCTCCCCACCACGCGGCCTCCACGCGGAACGCCTCCGCCGAGGGGTCGAGCCAGCGCCGCTGCCACGCCGCGAAGTCGCTGTACTGCAGGGGCATCTCGTCCGGCAGCGGAGCGGGGCGGCCGTCGCGGAAGGCCTGGTAGAGGACGCGCAGCTCGTCGAAGAAGACCTTCCACGACCACTCGTCGGACACGATGTGGTGCACCGCCCAGATGAGGTGGTGCTCGTCCTGGGCCGTCCGCACCAGCCTCAGGCGCAGCAGTGGGATGCGCTCGAGATCGAAGGCGGTGCGGGCCTCGTCCGTCAGCATTCTGTGGGCCTCGGCGGGCGGGTCGGCGGCACCGGACACGTCGACGACCGGCACGTCGAGCGGCTCGGGTGGATGGACGACGCGGACCACGCTTCCCTGGCGCTCGACGAAGCTCGTGCGCAGGATCTCGTGGCGCCTCACGATGTGATCCACCGCGCGCCTCAGCGCCGGGAGGTTGAGCTCCCCGTCGATCCGCCTTCCGGCGGCGAACGTGTAGCGCGCCGAGGCCTCGAGGGTCCGAGAGGCGTTCCAGGTGCTCGCCTCGGCGAACGACAGCGGTGGCTCGGCGTCAGAGGCCCGGGTGAGTGGCGGCCGGCCGGGCGTGGCCTCCGCGCCGAGAAGCCGCTCGATCGTCCTTCCCATGCCCGCCACGGTGGGCGTGTCGACCACCGCACGCAGGTCGAGGTCCACGCCGAACGTGTCGCCGACCATGGCGGCGATCACGGCGGCGGTGAGCGAGTCGCCTCCCAGCTCGAAGAAGTCGGCATGCCGGCCGAGCCGCTCGATCTCGAAGGCATGCGACCAGATCTCCGCGACGCCTCGCTCGGTCTCGCCCACCGGCGGCTCGTCGCCCGACGCACCGGCGGCCGCCGGCCCGCGCCGGGCCAGCGCCCGGCGGTCCACCTTGCCCTGCGCGGTGAGCGGCAGCTCGTCGAGAAACGCGAAGACCGCCGGGACGGCGGCCGCCGACAGCGTCGAGCTCAGGGCGCGGCGCAGCTCCGAAGCGGCCGGCTCGGACCCTTCCGCCGGGACGACGTAGGCGGTCAGCGTCGTGTCGCCCCGTGGCGTCGTGCCCGCGAGCACGCTCGCCGATCGGACCTCGGGCAGCGCGGCCAGCGCGCCCTCGACGTCATCGAGGTCCACCATCTGACCGCGCACCTTGACGCGAAAGTCCCTGCGCCCCGCGACGGTGAGAACGCCCTCCTCGGACAGCCGGCCCAGATCCCGCGTGTGGAAGAGCCGCCCCGTCCCGGCCGGATCGGGAGCGAACCGCTCCGCGGTCAGCTGCGGGTCGCGCCAGTACCCCGGGGGGTGGTGGTGGCTGCGCACGGCGATCTCGCCGACCTCGCCCGCCGGCACCTGGCGGCCCGCCTCGTCGAGGATCAGGATCTCGAAGCCCTCGCACGCCCGGCCCACCGGAAGCACGCCGGGCGCCGGGTCCATGTCGGCGGTCAGCGGATTGCGCGCCAGCGCGCCGCACTCGGTGGACCCGAGTGAGCTGACCATCACCGCCGTCTCGGGGAAGCAGCCCCAGAACGCGTCGAAGTCCGCCCGCCGCGAGGCCTCGCCGCCGATCTGCACCTGCCGGACGCTCTCCAACCGGCCGTGCACCGTCCGTGCGACGTTGCGAAACACCGACGCCGCGAGCGCGATCTCGGTGATCTGCTCGTCCCTGACCCAATCGGCCAGCCCGCTCACGCCACGCTCGGCGATCGGATACAGGCACGCGGTCGCGCCCGTGAGGAGCGAGAGCCACAGCGTGCTCAGCCCCCAGGAGCTGCTCAGCGGCGCCAGCAGACCGACGTGGCTGTCCGCCACGACACCGAGGGTCTCGCCCTGGCAGCGGACATGGTGGAGAACGGTCCGGTGCGGCAGCATCACGGCCTTCGGGCGCCCGGTCGACCCGGACGTGTAGACGAGCGAGACCAGGTCGTCCGGCCGGGCGGCCGCCGCCCCTGGAAGCTCTCCTCCGCCGGCGGAGGCGTCGGCCGTGATCACGTCCCGGGCGGCGAAGCCCGCCGCGACGGCATGCTCGCGGTGGCGCGGGTCCACCACCGCGAGCTCGGGCTCCGCGTCGCGACGGATCTGGTCCAGACCGGGCGCCGGGTCACGCGGATTGAGCACGACGAGGGTCTTGCCCGCCTTGACCACGCCGAGGGCGGCCATGTACGCCGCGGCGTCATGGGCCATGAGGTGGGCCACCCGGCCGGCGCCCGGCCCGCACCGGCCCACGATCGCCCGCGCCAGATCGTCGGTCGCCGCGTCGAGCTCGGAGAAGGTGAGCCGCTCACCGCCGCACGAGACCGCGACGGCATCGGGGACCCGCCGAACCTGCTCCGCGAAGCGCTGCGAGACGGTGGCCAGCGCGCCAGCGTATGCCGGTCCCCGGGAAAGTCAAGCCACCGTGGGCGACGCGGATGGGCGGTGTCGTTACGGGCGGCTCGGCCTCAGATCGCGCCGCGTCTCGATCAGGGCCTCGTCGGCGCGGCGGATCAGGTCCTGCAGCGTGTCCTGGGCTTGGAGCTCGGCCAGCCCCACGCTCATGGAGCCCGAGCGATCACGTTCAGCCAGGACCGTCTCGATCTCATCGAAGCGAGCTCTGACGTCCGCCACATCGACTCCGGCGAACGAGCAGAGGAACTCGTCGCCGCCGTGACGCACCACCGGCTCGTAGCTGCGGATCTTCGAGCGCATCGCGCTGACTACCGCGCGCAGTCGAGCGTCGCCCGCCGCATGACCCTCTGCATCATTGGTTGCCTTGAGACCATCGAGGTCGACGAAGGCGAGCACGAGACCCTGGCCGGAGCGTCTCGCCCTGTCCAGTTCCTGCTGAAGCACCGTCGCCC
This sequence comes from Solirubrobacteraceae bacterium, assembly GCA_033856025.1. GTDB lineage: Bacteria > Actinomycetota > Thermoleophilia > Solirubrobacterales > Solirubrobacteraceae > AC-38. The sequence goes on from JAWVFQ010000006.1 coordinate 114,129, forward strand.
CGGTGCCGCGCCGATAGGCGCCGGTCAGGTCATCGGTATGGGCCCGCTCCAGTTCGACCAGAGCCTGGCGCCGGTCCATCGCAGCGTGCTCGCGGTCCATGCGCGCGTGCTCTCGGTCCTTCGCGGCACGGGCTCTGTCGAGCGTGGCCGCCGCCCGGTCGATCGTCGCCTCGTCACGGTCGGCGGCGGCGCGTTCGCGATCGGCTGCGGCCTGGGCGCGCACTTCCCCAGCGTGCTTGATCGCCGCTTCGTATTCGAATTCCCCAGGCGCCTGGGCGCACTCACGCTCCTCGGCCGCCCGGTCGCGAGCACTGGCGGCCGCGTCTCGTGCCGTGGAGACAACCTCTCGATCGGCGGCGGCCTCGTCGCGATCTGATGCCGCTATATCGGCGGTGGCGCTTGCCAGGTCGGCGTCCGAACCGGCTTGATCGGCTTCGGTGGCAGCCCGGTTGATCGTCAAGGGCTCCGCTGGCGCGACATCTTCAGGGTAGGGCCCTGCGGCCCGATTTTCGGGCTTCCCAGCTACGTTCATATCTGGCATGCGGTCCTCTCGGAGGTCAAGTCCCCGACGCGGGAGCGGCAGGAGCACTCCGCAGCAGCATCGACCAGGTTGCGCTGCACCTTGAGCTGCCCGGCTCGGGCCTATCTGGCCTCAGGCGTCGCCGCGGACGCAGTTCCGCGCCGCAGCACGCCGAGAGTCAGGACGAGAAACCCGATGCCGGTGAGCAACAACGCGATTCCCATCACGATCGAGAAGACAGAGACCTGCTCGGCGAAGTAGCTCGTGTTGAGGGCGGTCGAGAGCGCAGTCGACGTGACCCAGATGCCGCGCTGCGGGTTGTCCATCGGCTTACCCGACTGCGGGTTCGTGGCCGCGGACTTCTCGTCGTTTGTCGGCTGCCCGTTCTTGCCGAGGTAACGCGGCATCTCGGAGTACGTCCTTCCGCCGGTCGCTTCGAGCGTGTGGATGCGGATGTACTTGGCGAAGCACTTGGCGCGGCTGCCGGTGTCTATCGGCTTGTCGGCGACATCGCAGTCGGGAAGCTCGACGCCGGTCAGACGCGCCCTGCGCGCCTCGGCCCGAATCACAGCGGGCGTCATGTCGGGGGTGCCGACGATGCGTTCCAGCTTGATCGTGTCACGCACCTCCGAGTGCCCGCTCGCACCGACCACGATCGCTCCGATCCCGAAGGCGATCAGGACGAGGCTCGCCACGAGGCCGCCGAGGGTGAATAGCCGGTTCATTGACTTGCTCCTTGTGGTTGGGACCGCGGACACCCGCGGGGCGGGCCTGAGATGACTGACGAAACTTCCCTGCGCTTCAGCCGGCAGCGGCGGCGATGAGGTCCAGGTCGGAGAGCACTCCCTGGGGGAGGGCGTCGGGCTCAGCGACGATCAACTGAGAGATCCCGGGTTGGGCCAGCGCGGAGATCGCCTCGCGAAGCGTCGCGGTGGGCTCGATCGTTGCGGGTGGGTGCGTGATCGCGTCCCCTACCGAGAACAGCTCGGCGTCGTCGGCCATACGACCCAGCAAGCCGCGCGCCGTGACCCACCCCAGGGGCTTGCCGGTGGTGCGGCCGAGCACCAGGACAGAGTGCACGCCGTGCGCTACGAGCGCGCGGTAGCCCTGTCGCAGCGACGCCGTCTCGACGAGGCTGACGACCCCCGGAGTCATGACCTCGCGAACCTCGCCGTCAAGCCGGTCGAACCCGGCGACCTGATCGCCCCGGACGGGCTGCTTGGAGCTCACCGCCGGCATCGACGAGGGCGATCGGTCATCTTCGTCGCAGCCTATGGCATACGGATCGGCATCGCCGATCGCAGTTCGAGCAACGTCGTTGCAGCCTGAGTAGGGTCAGCACATGATCGATGCCCCCTCGCACCACGTCGTGATCGTGGGCGGCGGCGTCGCCGGGTTGGAGGCGATGCTGGCGCTGCGCAACCTCGCGCCCGAGTCCGCCCGTGTGACGTTGATCGCTCCCGACGAGGAGTTCGTCTACAGCCCGCTCTCGACCGGGGAGCCCTTCTCGCTGACCCAGGTCACGCGCTACTCGACGGCCCGGCTGGCCGCCGAGGGCGGAGCTCAGTGGCATAAGGACGCGGTCGTCTCAGTCGATCCCGGCGTTGGGGCGGTACGCACGGTCAATGGCGAGGAGCATCGCTACGACTCCCTTCTGGTGGCCCTCGGTGCGGAACGTCAAACCGCATTGGAGCCCGCCCTGACCTTCGCCGACGAGCGCAGCGTCCCGGGGTATCGCGACCTGCTCGAGCGCCTGCGCTCGGGACAGGCTCACAGCGTCGCCTTCCTGGTCCCGAGGGGCGTCGTGTGGCCCTTCCCGCTGTATGAGCTGGCGCTGATGACCGGCGAGGTCGTCCGCGACGAGGACCTCGATGTCGCGCTGACGCTCGTCACGCCCGCGTCTGCACCGCTGGCCCTCTTCGGCCGGCCGGCGGCCGAGGCCATGCAGTCCATGCTGGCCGAGCGCTCCGTCAAGGTCATAGCGGGCAACGTCCCGACCCGCGTCACCGCGCCGGGACGCGTCCTGCTCGAACCCGACGGCTACGTCTTGAACGCCGACGCGCTCGTCGCGCTCCCGGAGCTCCGCGGACCGCACCTTCCGGGCCTCCCGGCGACAAGCGAAGGGTTCATACCCGTGGACGAGCACGCCCGCGTGCGGGGCCTGGACGACGTATACGCCGCGGGCGACTGCACCGACTTCGCCATCAAGCAAGGCGGGCTGGCCGCCCAGGAGGCGGACGTCGCCGTGGGGCAGATCGTCGCGCGCCTCGAGGGTCGGACCGTCGATCCCGAGCCGCTTGTGCTGCGCGGCGTCCTGCTGACGGGCGGCGAGCGCGCCTACCTCCACACCTCAGAACGCGAGCACGCCGACGCTGTCATCTCCGGCCACGCCCTGTGGTGGCCGCCGACCAAGATCGCCGGGCGATACCTGGCCCCCCACCTTGGGATGGCAGACGAGCGCGCACGGCTGGAGCGCGAGGCCGCCGACAGGGGCATCGAGGTCGAGATTCCGCTGCACGCCAGTGGCCTCCGGCTTCACGACATCGCCCGCGAGCTGGGCTGATTCCCGGCGCGCACGCCCTTTGCTCACGAGCCTGTTCACGTCGCGTCAATCCCCACCGGGACGGTCTTCTGCATCAGCCCAGTCGCCGCACCTACTACCAGGTCACGATTGTGAGTGACGATGTAGTCAAAGCGTCGCAGCCCGTCGTCTCCTTCATCCCCAAGGTCGTTGGCCACGAAGGCGCCGGCGAAATGTGGGCCCAACACAACCACGTCCCACTCGGAACGCAGCGCATCGGACGGTGACAAGTGCGCCCCGTGTACTCCGGGGGCGGGCGTGGAGCCCAATCCCTGTGCCAGCACACCGACAAAGGCGAGATCCCCGGCCAGCGCCGTGTACCGCTCGCTGATCGTACGCGAGAAGAACCTTGCCTCCTGGAAGCTGCTGAGCAGCACAGCCGACCCGCCCAGGGCAAGCGCGACGTCTTCGAGGGCGAAGCTCATCTGCAGGAGCTGGCGCTTCGTTCCGCGACGGACTGGTCGACGATGACTGAGATGTTGGAAGGGCGTTCCACCGACGCTCTCGACGACCACTCGGGTCCGACCTGTTCCAAGGGTGTCGGCATGGGGCTCAAGCGGACCTGGGCGACCGAAGTACCAGCCCTGCCCAAGGCCCGCACCGAGCGCCTTGGCCGCCTCCACCTGCTCCTGCGTCTCGATGCCTTCCGCCACGACCCGGGCTCCCGAGCGCTCAGCTTCGGCCATCACGGCGTGAACCAGATGCGCCCGTTCTCGGGTCAGCGGCTCCTGTACGAAATGCATGTCGAGCTTGATGACATCCGGCCGCAGGAGGGGCATCAAGGCGATCGAGCGCCCGTCAAGCCCGACGTCGTCGAAGGCGACGCCCCAGCCGCGCTCGCGGTACAGGGCGACCAACGCGACGAGCTCTGCGGGCTTGTCGGTCACCGCGCGTTCGGTGACCTCGTAGGTGGGGCGGAGAAGCATCTGCGCCTGTTCCCTGGCCGCGACCAGAAAGTCCGGGACCTCCGCTCCCGCCGACTCAGGCTCCACGTTGATGAACAGCTCCTGCTTACGGCCCAAGCCCGCAGCGACGGCACCCTCGACCGCCGCGGCACGGCAGACATGATCAAGGTCCGTCGTCCGGCCGAGACGGGCAGCCGTCGCGAACAGGCGGTCAGGGAACTCAAGCGCAGAGCCTTGCGGGCCGCGGGCCAGCGCCTCCCACCCCACCACCTCCCCCGTGTCCAACTCGACGACGGGTTGGTAGACCATGGTCACCGACCGTGCGGCGATGATCTCTTCAAGTAAGGCGCCCTCTGCATCGTCCCGGGGTGGATTCACAAATCCTAGTTCGGCGCGCAATTGCTTCAATCCTTCTGACTACTTTGAACCTTCGTGCGTCAACGTCTGATGGTCAACGGGACGCCGGCGCCGATGTGCTCCGCGAGCCACGTGATGGCGCGCGTGCTGAGCCGGATGCAGCCGTGCGAGGCCGCGGTGCCGCGCGCGCCGGAGAGGCCCTGAGTGCCGTGCAGGGCGATCTGGCCCGGGCCGCCCTCGAACTGCTGCAGGACGTCGGAGCGGGCGCTGGTGGCCAGCGCGTATGGGCCGCCGGCGTGCGACGGGAGCGCGACGCCCTCCTCGATGAAGAACGCGCCGCGTGGTGTGGGGGTGGACGGCTTGCCCACGACAGCGAGGAAGCGCTGTCCGGCGCGGCCGGCGCGATAGACGATGACCCGGCGGGCGGAGAGGTCGACGACAAGGTGCCATGCCGTGGCGGTGCGCCGGGTCCGCCGGGCGCGGATCCAGCCGGTGTGTCCGCTCGGCCGTCCCGGAAGGCGCACGCGCACCCAGGCCTCGCCCGCGCGGTCGCGCGCGTCGCCGAGGAGGGGCAGGACGGTCCGCACGCCGGTGAGCGGCCGGCGGGCGTCGACGGTCTCCACGGGGCGCGCCCCGGCGCGCGGCCCGGTCCGGGCGACCTGATCCGCGAGGACCACCACGAGCGGCTGGCTCGCGGCTACCGTCGCGGCGCCGGCCGAGGCCGGGCCGGCGAGGACGCCGGCGCCGGCCGCCAGGAGCGTCGCCGCCAGCCCGGCGCCGCGGGTCATCCGGTGAACCGTGACGGGCCGCGGCGCGGGCGCAGGACAGCCGACGCGCAGACGCGGTAGCCGAGTGCGAGCGTCCGGGCACGGGTGGCGTCGCGGAACGTGACCCGCGCGGTGACGCGGTGCGCACCGGGCTGCGCCCGGACGAACACCTGGAAGGGCGTCCCGCTCCGGCTGGCGACGCGTCGGCCGTCCAGGCTGAACACGACTCGCCTGATCATGCGCCCGCGGACCGAGGCGCGGAACCCGTCGGTGCACGACGCACTCGGTGTGCGCCGGATGATCGCCGTGCCGTTGCGGGTGACCCTGGCCACCGTCGTCGGCGTGCCCGGGGGTGTGGAGGTGGCACCCGCGCCCGGCGCGTCGCCGGAGGCCGGCGCGCCCGGGGGGGTTGTCGTGCCGGACCCGGAGGACGAGCCGGACGACCCGGTGGAGGTGGGCGGGGTCGTGGAGCCGGGGTTGCACATGGAGCTGTCCAGGACGTTGTTGATCAGGCTGACCGTGCCGTTGCGGGCAAGCACCCGTCCGAGCACCGAAGCGCCGTTCTTGAGCTCGATGGACGTGAGGGCCATCACGTTGCCCTGGAAGGCCGTGGTGGTGTCGATGGTGGCCGAGCTGCCGACCTGCCAGAAGACGTTGCACGGGGAGGCGCCGTTGATCAGCGCGACCGAGCTGCCCGGCGCGGTGGTCAACGACGAGCCGATCTCGAAGACGAACCGGGCGTTGGGGTCGCCCTCGGCGTCGAGGGTGAGCGTGCCCGTGAGCTGGGCCGTCGAGGTGTATCCGTAGTTCCCGGCGGTCAGTGTGCGGTTGCCGAGGTCCGTGCCCGTCAGGTCGTCGGCGGGCGCGACCGGCTCGGCGGCCGCGATGTCGTAGGCGGCGGTCAGGTCGGACTGCGCCTGGTCGGCCACGCCGTCGTTGTTGTGGGTGACCCCGTTGACCACGGCGGCGTCGAAGCCCGTGAGCGATGTCCCCGGCGAGACGCCGAGGTCGCCGTAGAGAACGGACGCGCCGCTGTTGGTGGCCTCCTGGCCGCCGAGCACGACGAAGGGGCCGGCGGTGGCCAGGTCGATCGGGACGGCCTGCGCGGCGGCCGGGAAGGCCACGCACGCGAACGTCGCGGCCAGGGCCAGGCCGAGGCGCCGAAGGAGATTGCGATGGACGAGGTTGGACATTGCGTCCTCCCCTTTCATGACGAGCAGCCCCTGCGACGTTCCTATGGCGCCACGGATCGCTTGCGCAAGCGATGGTCTGGTGGCGCTCCTGCGGTAGCCCGGCGAACTCCGGTGGAGTCCCGTGGCTTTGCGGACCCGTCTCGCGACGGGGGTGCCTGAGTCGAGAAGATTCTCTGGTGTTCCATCGGCATCGCCAGATGCAAGCGATCCCTTGAGCGGCGACGCCGGAACTCGACGAACCCGGGTTCGCGGGTTTGGCCGGTTGTGCCGATACAAGACAGGACGGTCCGCCGAACACCTGGCCTTCCGCCCTCAGCCATCGCAAGATCCAGGAAGGCAGGTCGAGCATGTCCGCCACACGATTCCGGAGGCTGCTCCTCCCTGCGGTCACCTCGTTCGCCGTCCTGGTCCCGGCCGGCATGGCCGCCGCGGCCTGCCGTCCCCTCCCGCCCCCGCCGTGCCGCCCCACGGCGTTCACGGGCAGCGTCGGCGCTCACGCCACGCGCTGCATCGTGCGCACGGCGCCGGTCTGCCGCGACCGGAGAGGCCCTCGCGGCGTGCGGGGCCACACAGGCGCCCGCGGCCGGCGCGGAGCCGTCGGGCACCTCGGATCGACGGGCGTCACCGGCTCGACGGGCGTCGCCGGATCGACCGGCGCGACCGGGTCGAACGGCGCGACCGGCGCCGCGGGCTCACAAGGCCCCACGGGGTCCCAGGGAGCCAGCGGGTCGCAGGGTCTTCAGGGCGTCCAGGGCGCGGTCGGCGCGACCGGCGCGATCGGCGCTCCCGGCACCGACGGCACCAATGGCGCTCCCGGCATCGACGGCACCAATGGCGCTCCCGGCACCGACGGCGCTCCCGGCGCCGACGGCACCGACGGCGCTCCCGGCATCGACGGCACCACTGGCGCTCCCGGCATCGACGGCGCTCCCGGCGCCGACGGCACCGATGGTCTTCAGGGCGTGCGGGGCGACACCGGGGCCGACGGCTCCCAGGGAGTCCAGGGCACGCCGGGCATCGACGGCGCCGACGGCACCGACGGCGCTCCCGGCACCGACGGCGCCCAGGGTCCTCCCGGTGACACCGGCCCGGCGGGAGACGCCGGCCCGCCCGGCGCGAGCGGCCTGACCGAGTACGCCTACGTCTACAACCTCGCCGCGCAGACCGTGCCGATCGAAGCCGACGTCAACTTCGACTCCAACGGAGTCCTGACCGCCGGCTTCACCCACGCTCCCGGCACCTCCCAGATTCAGATCGTCAATGCCGGCGATTACAGGATCTCGTACTCGGTGTCCGGGACCGAGCCGAGCCAGTTCGCGGTGTACCTCAACGGGTCCGGGGTCGCCGGCACGGTCTACGGGTCGGGCGCGGGCACGCAGCAGAGCACGGGCCAGGCGATCATCCAGGCCGGCGCGGGCGACGTCCTCACGGTCAGAAACCACACATCCAGCGCGGCGGTCGGTCTCGCCACGCCCATCGGAGGGACCCAGGCCAATGCGAACGCCTCTGTCGTCATCGAAAAGCTCAACTAGATGGTGGCCCAGGCGCGCGCTCGGCGCGGGCCTCATCGCGGCGGGCCTCGCCGTGGCGGGTTGCGGCGCCTCCAAGGCTCCCACGATCCTCAACACCGAGAAGGTCGAGCGAGCGATCGAGCGCAGCAGCCTGGACCAGCGTGGGACGCGCCCGAGGGTGAGCTGTCCCGCCGGCGTGCACCAGGAGAAGGGCCTCGTGTTCTCCTGCACCGCCAAGGCCGCGGGCAAGCAGACGCGGTTCGTGGTGACCCAGCTGGACGGATCCGGCCAGGTCCACTACGAGGCGCCGTGAGCCACTGGGCTCACGTGACCGAGATGCGCAGCCGCGGGGGGCTGGTGGGCGCCGCGCTGCCGAGCGCCGGCTCCTCGGAGACCATGACCTCCTGCACGCCCTGGGCGATCCCGCCGGGGATCGCGGCCGCGCCGCGGCCGCGGCGATCGACGGTGAACAGCGTGGAGGGACGGATGCGGCGGCGCTCGCGCAGCCACACCTGGTAGACATGGCCGGGCCGGGGAGCCGCGAGGCGCTCGACGACCAGCTCGGCGCTGCCCGGCCGCACGATCATGCGCGCTCGGGCGCCCGGGGCCGCGGGGGTCGCGCGGGCCGAGAGGGTTCGCGCGCCGGCGCCGCCGCCTCCGTCGCGCAGGGCGTAGCCGCCCGCCGCGCCCGCGACCAGAGCGCTCGCCGCCAGGACGGCCGCGGGCCGGCGCGCGCGGTCCCAGAGGGGGCGCCGCTCGGATGGGACCCCCTGGCGGGCCGCCCGCATGACCCTTCGCCGCAGCGCCCCGGACGGCTCAAACTGGGGCACGCCGGCCGCCAGCGCGTCGAGTGGGGCCCGCAGGCGGCGCTCGTCCTCCTGGCAGCGCCGGCATCCCGCGACGTGCAGCTCCAGCGCGCGCGTCTCGACGTCGTCCAGCGTGCCAAGGACGTACGCGCCAAGCTCATCCGCCCAGCGCTCGTGTCCGTCGGCCGTCATCCGGCGGCCTCTACCAGGTGTGCACGCATCTTCTCCAGGCCGAGCCGCATCCTCCCCTTCACCGTGCCCACGGGAGCGTCGAGCATCCCGGCGATCTCGCTGTGGCTGAACCCGCCGTAGTAGGCGAGCTTGACCACGGTGGCCTGGTCCTCGGGCAGGGCGCTCAGCGCGCCCAGCAGCTCGCGCGTGGACTCGTGGGTCGCGGCGGCGGTCTCCGTGCGCTCCGACGCGGCGACGTCGGCCAGCACGTCCTCGGGGTTGCGACGGGCATCGACCCGCTGGACCGCCTCGCGTCTGATGAAGTCGATGCTCCGGTTTCGCACGATCGCCAGCAGCCAGCTTCGCACGCTGCTGCGGTCCGGGTCGTAGCGTGCGCCGGTCTTCCACAGCGAGACGAACGCCTCCTGCGTGACCTCCTCGGCGCGGTTGCGGTCGCCGACGATCCGGAAGGCCAGGGAATACGCGGCCGTGGCGTGGCGCTCGTAGATCAGCTTGAACGCGGTCATGTCGTGCTCGGCGAGCAGCGGCATCAGCTCCTCGTCGGCCGACCGGTTCAGCGTCCTCGCGCGCATCGGGCTCATCCTTCCCGAACCACGACGGTTGCCTTCATGAAGGGATGGAGCTGGCAGTAGTAGGCGTAGGTGCCGGGCTGGGACAGGACTACGGTCTTGGACTCGCCGCGGCGAAGCGTTCCGGTGTCGAACCCCTGCCCGGTGGCGGTGTGGGGCGAGCTGTCGCGGTTGGTCCACGTGATGCGCGTCCCCGCCGCGACCCGGAGTTGCCCGGGCCGGAACACGAAGTCGCGGATCTCCACCCGGGTGGGGCTCGCGCCGTGCGATGGCGGCGCCGAGTCCGAGCCCGAGCCGCAGCCGGCGGCGAGCGCCGCAGCCGCGGCGACGGCGACGATGATCGTTGCGACCCGGGTCACGACGCCTGCTCCGGTGCTGCGCGCTTCTCGCGCCGGGTGGCCCACGCGGCCAGCACGATGCTCAGCTCGTAGAGGACGAGCATCGGGACCATCTCCACGAGCGTGGTCACCGGGTCCAGGCCGGGCAGCAGCGCCGCGACGATGGCGATCGCGACGATCGCGTAGCGGCGGTTGGCGCGCAGCTGGGCGGGGGTTACGACGCCCAGCCGCGTCAGGGCAAGGATCGCCACCGGGATCTGGAACAGGAGCCCCATCGCGACCAGCGTGAGGATCGTGAATCCGTAGTAGGCGCGCGCCTGCACCAGCACCTCGAACTGGCCCTGGTTGAAGTTCTGCAGGAACCCGACGGCCGCCGGGAGCACCAGCAGGTAGCCAAAGGCGACGCCTGCCGCGAACAACGCGGGGACCATCGCCATCAGGGGCAGCGCGACCCGTCGCTCGCGCGGCGCGATGGCCGGGAGCACGAAGGCGTAAGCCTGGTACAGGAGCAGCGGCAGGCTGAACAGCAGAGCGAACCAGACCGAGACGCTCAAAGTCTGGGTGAACGGCTCGGCGAGTCCCAGGGTCACCGGGCGCGGGCCGGCGGGGCGGCGCGGAGTGGCGCGCAGTGCGCTGCGCTCGGCGTCGCTCGCGCGCGCTGCCGCGGCCCGGTCCGCGGC
>JAWVFQ010000007.1:0-106333 GCA_033856025.1 Solirubrobacteraceae bacterium
TGGGGAGTGTGGGTGCGCAGCTGGGACACGAGGTCCCAGTCCCAGGTCGTGCCGGTCCCGCCGCGCGCGCCCTCGACGTGGGCGTCCAGGAGGTGGAAGTCGGTGTGGAAGGGCTCCAGCCCCACGAGGTCGGCGCGCGTGCGAACACGCGCCGCCTTGATGACTCGCGCGCCGGTGCGCCGCGCCGCCTCGGCGCAGTAGGACGGCCCCTCGTCCCCGTGCAGCTGCAGCATGGTCAGCCCGACCGCGTCGGCCGTGGCCGCCACCTCGTCCAGCGGCGCGTTGACGAACACGCCGACGAGCTCGACCTCGCGCCGCAGCGCCGCGACGATGCGCGCCGCCTCGTCGCGGTCCACCTCGCGAGGCGTCCCGGGGACGAAGATCATCCCCACCGCCCAGGCGCCGAGCTCGGCGGCGCGCCGGGCGTCGTCGAGGTTGGTCGTGCCGCAGATCTTCACGCGGGTCATCGCCCGCCCATCGTAGGCCAGCGCGCGCCGTCTACTGCTGCGGCGCTTCGCTCGGGCGCTGCGCCAGCTTCAGCGTGACCGTCTTGGCGCTGCCGTCGCGCAGGAGCTCCAGCTTGACCGAGTCGCCCGGCTTCTTCGTGTTGATGACCGAGACGACGTCGTCCATCGAGTGCACGGTGCGGCCGTCGATCTTCTTGATCACGTCGCCACCCAGGGCGATCGCGGAGCCGTCGAGGTTGGCGTTGGGGTCGCCGCCGCGCACGCCGGCCTTGGCGGCCGGGCTGCCCGGCTGGACGGTCTGGACGAGCACCCCGCTGTCCGTGGCCAGGTTCAGGCGCGACAGCGACTTGTCGATGGTGGCGCCGGTGATCCCGATGTAGGCGCGCTCCACCTTGCCCTGGTCGCGCAGCTGGGGGATCACCTGCTTGGCGGTGTTGATCGGGACCGCGAAGCCGATGCCCACGTTGCCGCTGCCGCTGCCGCCGGTGGCGATCTGGGAGTTGATGCCGATGACGCGCCCGGCGGCGTCGAGCAGAGGGCCGCCGGAGTTGCCGGGGTTGATCGCCGCGTCGGTCTGGATGACGTTCTCGATCTGGAAGCCGTTGGGGGCGGTGATGCGCCGCTGGAGGGCCGAGACGACGCCGGTGGTCAGCGTGCGGTCCAGGCCGAACGGGTTGCCGATGGCGATGGTCGGGTCGCCCACCTGGACGCCCTTGGAATCACCCAGGACGACCGGCTTGAGCTTGAGCCCGCTCGTGTCGACCTTGAGGATCGCCAGATCGGTGGAGGTGTCCTTGCCCACGACCTTGGCGTCCGTCGCGCGCTTGTCCTCGAACTGCACGACCACGCGCGAGGCGCCCTCGATCACGTGCGCGTTGGTGAGGATGTAGCCCTTCTTGTCCAGCACGAAGCCCGAGCCGGTCGACTCGCCGCGCTGGGCCTGCGGGCCCAGCTCGAACGGCGACTGGACCTGCTGGACGACCTGCGCGCGGACGTTGACCACGCCGGGCGCGTCGCGCTTGTAGATCTCGCGCGCGGTCATGCCCCCGGTGGCGGCGCCGCGCAGCGAGGCGTCGCGCGCGCCGATGGGCGACTGCTGGATGACGGTCGTCGTGCGCCGCGTGTCCCCTCCGACGCCGAGGAGCAACAGGACGGCCGCCACGACGGCGCCGCCCACGAGGGCGGCGAGAAGAGAAGAGCGAAGGGAGGCTGTGTTCATGGGCGCCAGGTTGAACGTGCCCGCTGAACCGTGTCTAAATCTCGGACGGCGCCGCCCCGGCCAGGGCCCGGCACGCGGCCTCGATGTCGTCCGCGCGCATCAGCGACTCGCCGACCAGCACGGCGTCGACCCCCACGCGGTCGAGGTCCTCGAGCTGCTCGCGCGCGTGGAAGCCGGACTCCGAGACGACGACCTTCCCGGTGGGCACGTCGGACAGCAGATCGTAGGTGCGCTCCACGTCGACGCTGAAGTCCGTGAGGTCGCGGTTGTTGATGCCGATCATCTCGGCGTCGACCTCCAGCGCCCGCTCGAGCTCGGGCTCGTCGTGGACCTCGACGAGCACGTCGAGGTCGAGCGCCAGCGCCTCGCGGTGCAGCCGCGCCAGGTCGTCGTCGGGCAGGGCGGCCACGATGAGCAGGACCGCGTCCGCCCCGGCCACCGCGGACTCGTAGAGCTGGTACGGGTCCACGACGAAGTCCTTGCGCAGGATCGGCAGGCCCGTGGCGTGGCGGGCCTCGCGCAGGTCCTCCAGCGAGCCGCCGAAGTGGTGGCGCTCGGTGAGGACGGACAGCGCGGCCGCGCCGCCGCGCTCGTAGGCGCACACGACCTCGGTCACGTTCGCGCCCTCGCGCAGGGTGCCGGCCGAGGGGGAGCGGCGCTTGTGCTCGGCGATCAGCGATATGCCCGGGCGCGCCAGCGCCTCGGAGAACGGCCGGTCGTCGCCGCGGCCCTCCAGCGCGCGCTCCAGCTCCTCCTGCGGGCGGTCGCGGCGGCGCTGCTCCAGGTCGTGGCGCGTGGCGTCGACGATGCGGTCCAGGACGTTCACGCGCCCGGCGCTCCCGCGGCATTGGTCCGTTCGACGAAGGCGTCGAGCGCGCGCTGCGCGCGGCCGTCGTCTATCGCCGCCTGGGCGGCGCGGACGCCGTCGGCCAGGCTCTCGGCCACGCCGGCGGCGTAGATGGCCGCGCCCGCGTTGAACACCGCCAGGTCGCGCGGAGCGCCGGGCTCGCCGGCCAGGATGCGCCGGGTGGTCGCGGCGTTCTGCGCGGGCGTCCCTCCGGCCACGGACTCGGGAGTGGACGTTTCCAGGCCGACGTCGGCCGGCTCGACCGCGTAGCGCTCGATCGTCGCGTCCCCGTCTGCCCCGCCGGTGACCTCGAAGACCTGCGTGCTTGCGCCGGTGCTCATCTCGTCCACGCCGTCTGAGCCGGACACTACCAACGCGCGCGCCACGCCCAGACGCGCCAGGGCGCCCGCGATCGTCTCCAGGTAGGCCGGGTCCGAGACGCCGATGAGCTGGCGCGTGGCGCCCGCGGGATTCGTCAGCGGCCCGAGGAAGTTGAACACCGTGCGCACCGCCAGCGCCTTGCGCACCGGCACGACGTGGCGCATCGCCTGGTGGTGGGCGGGGGCGAACATGAAGCCGAAGCCCACCTCGCGGATGCACTGCGCCACCGCCTCGGGCCCCAGGTCGATGCGCGCGCCCAGGGCCTCCAGGACGTCGGCGGAGCCCGACAGGCTCGTGGCGGAGCGGTTGCCGTGCTTGGCCACCGCGCAGCCCGCCCCGGCGGCGATCAGCGCGGCCGTGGTCGACACGTTGAACGTGGTGCGCCCGCCGCCGGTCCCCGCCGTGTCGAGCAGGTCGCGCCCGGCGTCCACGTGGGCGGCCAGCCCGCGCATCGCCCGCGCGAACCCGGTCACCTCGTCGACCGTCTCGCCCTTGGCCCGGAGGCCGACGAGGAAACCGGCGATCTGCGCCTCGGTGGCGTCGCCGGACATGATCACCCCCAGCACCTCCTCGGCCTGCTCGGCGTCGAGGCTGCGACCGGACGCCACCGCGTCGATGGCGGCGGTGAGGACGGACTCGGCCATCACTCCAGACCGGCGGCCCGGCGCGCCTCGGTGGCGTCGTCGAAGCCCTCGAAGCGGCTCAGGCGCTCGGCGCGCGCCGTCACCACGTAGTGCCACTCGCGCGAGACCTCGGCGCCGCTCTGGGCGGCGCGCAGGTCCATCCGGGCGCGGATCCACACGCGCTCCCCGGACGCCTCGACTTCGAGGGGCTCCACGTGCCAGTGCGACCAGTTGCGCTGGAACCCGGCGGCGTAGCGCCGCAGCTCCTCGTGGCCCCGGGTGCGGACGGCGCCGGGCAGCGAGTCGGACTCGATCTGCACGAAGTCCTCGTGCACGAGCGCCAGCTGACTCTCGATGTCGCCGGTGTTGACCGCGTCGACGAAGGCGTGGGCCAGGGCGACCGGGTCGAGCGGCGCCGGGTCGGCCAGGAAGTTCGCCAGCAGGGCCTTGCCGTGGGGCGTGAGGACGGACTCGGGGTGGAACTGGACGCCCTCGGCCGGCAGCTCGCGGTGGCGCAGGGCCATGAGGACGCCGCCGCCGTGCGCGGCCGGCTCCAGGCAGTCGGGCAGGTCCGGCTCGACGACGAGCGAGTGGTAGCGCCCCACGGTCAGCGGGCTTTCGAGCCCGGCGAAGATCGTCCTGCCGTCGTGCTCCACCTCGGCGCTCTTGCCGTGGATCGGCTCGTGGCGCACGACCTTTCCGCCGAACGCCTGGCCCAGCGCCTGGTGGCCCAGGCAGACCCCGAGCGTCCGCACCCCGGCCTCGGGGAAGCGGCGCATCGCCTCCAGGCTGATCCCCGCGTCGTCCGGCGTGCCCGGGCCGGGCGAGACGACCACGCGGTCGGGCGCGCGCTCGAGCAGCTCGTCCACCGTGGCCCGGTCGTTGCGCACGACCTCGAGCTCCGCGCCCAGCTCGCCCAGGTACTGGAAGAGGTTGTAGGTGAAGGAGTCGTAGTTGTCGACGATGAGGACCCGGGTCACGCCCAGTCCTCCTGGCCGGCGGCGAGCTCGATGGCGCGCATGACGCCGCGCGCCTTGGCCACCGACTCCTCGTACTCGTAGTCCGGCCGCGCGTCGGCCACGGTGCCCCCGCCGGCCTGCACGTGCGCCACGCCGTCCTTGACCACGACGGTGCGGATGTGGATGCAGGTGTCCAGGTCGCCGGTGTAGGAGAGGTAACCGATGGCGCCCCCGTAGCCGCCGCGCTTGACCGGCTCGAGCTCGTCGATGATCTGCATGGCGCGGACCTTCGGGGCCCCGGACAGCGTCCCGGCGGGCAGCACGCTGCGCAGCGCGTCCACCGGGCTCACCTCAGGGCGCAGCTCGCCGCCCACCGAGGACACGATGTGCATGACGTGCGAGTAGGTCTCGACGGCCATGAACGTCTCGACCTCGACCGTCCCGTACTCGCATACGCGGCCCAGGTCGTTGCGGCCCAGGTCGACGAGCATCACGTGCTCCGCGCGCTCCTTGGGGTCCTCCAGCAGCTCGCGCGCGATGCGCTCGTCCGCCTCGGCGTCGGCCCCGCGCGGGCGGGTGCCGGCGATCGGCCGGGTCGAGGCGCGGCGGCCGGACACCGTGAGCAGCGGCTCCGGGCTGGCGCCGGCGATCTCGAAGTCGCCGAAGTCCAGGAAGTACATGTACGGGCTGGGGTTCACGGCGCGCAGCCCGCGGTAGATCGAGAACGCCTCCACGGGCACGGGTGCGCTCCAGCGCTGGGAGGGGACCACCTGGTAGGCGTCGCCGGCGCGGATGTACTCCACGATCCGCGTGACCATCCCCTCGAAGGCCTCGCGCGGCATGTTGGACTCGAAGCGCGGTGCCTGGCGCCCCGGCGCCTTCTCGGGCACCGGCACCGCGCCGCGCAGGCGCTCGCGCACCTCGCCGATCGTCTCGCGCGCGGCGGTGTAGGAGCGCTCCACGTCGTCCTCGGCGTAGACGTTGGCCAGGATCGAGACCTCGTGCTTGAGGTGGTCGAAGACGACCAGCACATCGGTGATCATCAGCGCCAGGTCCGGCAGGCCGATCGTGTCGGGGTTGGGCGGGCCCAGCGGCTCGACCGTGCGCACGAGGTCGTAGGCGAAGAAGCCCACCGCGCCGCCGGAGAAGGGCGGCAGGTCGGGCAGCGGCGCCTGGCGGTAGCGCGCCACGGCGTCGCGGGCCAGCGCGTAGGGATCGCCGTCGTCGCCCGCGCTCCAGGTCACGACGTCGCGGGGGCGGAACCCGATGAATGAGTAGCGCCCGACCCGCTGGCCCTGCTCGGCGGACTCCAGCAGGAACGCCGGGCCGTCCTCGCGCAGCTTGAGGAAGGCGGACACGGGCGTCTCGCAGTCGTCGATGAACGTGTGGCGCAGCGGGATGAGGTTGTGCTCGCGGGCCAGCTCGCGGACCTCGTCGAGCCCAGGCTTGGCGGCCGGGAGGTCAGCCGCGACGGCCATTGAGGACCCCCTCGACCTCTGCGAGCTCCACGCCGTAGTCGCGCAGGAGCACGAGCAGGTGGTAGATCAGGTCCGCGGCCTCCTCGGCCAGGCGCTCGGCCGTCTCCTCGCGGTGCGCGTGCACGACCTCGAACGCCTCCTCCTCGACCTTCTCGCCGATGCGGAAGGGCTCGTCGAACAGCTCGGTCGTGTAGGAGCCGGCGGGGCGCTCGCGGAAGCGCTCGGCGATCGTGCGCTCCAGCCCGGTCAGGGCCTCGAACGGCGCGCCGTCCAGCTCGCCGCGGTGGAAGCAGGTGCGCTCGCCGGTGTGGCAGGCGGGTCCGGCCGGCTCGACCAGCGCCAGCAGCGCGTCGGCGTCGCAGTCGTAGCGAATGGCCCTCAGGGCCTGCGTGTTGCCGCTCGTGGCGCCCTTGTGCCACAGCTCGTCGCGCGAACGGCTCCAGAAGTGCATCTCACCGGTCAGGCGAGTGTGCTCCAGCGCCTCGGCGTTCATGTAGGCCAGCGTCAACACCTCGCCCGTGCGCCAGTCCTGCACCACGCACGGCACGAGGCCCCGCTCGTCATAGGCGATCTGGGAGTCGTCCATCGTCCGGGGGATTCTGACTAGTCGATGCCCAGACGGTCCAGGAGGGCGTCGTCGGCGCGCCAGCGGCGGCGGACGCGGACGTTGAGGTCGAGGTGGACGCGCTCGCCGTAGCGGCGCTCGAGCTCGCGGCGCGCGGCGGTCCCGACGGCCTTGACCATCCGGCCGCCGGCGCCGACGAGGATCTTCTTCTGGGACTCCGTCTCCACCCAGGCCAGCGCCCTGATCCGCACCAGGTCGTCGCGCGAGCGGTCGATCTCGTCCACCTGGACCTCGACGGCATGCGGCACCTCCTGGTGGGCGCGGCGCAGGACCTGCTCGCGGATGAGCTCGGCCACCACCACGTGCTCGGGCTGGTCGGAGGACTCCCCCGGCCCGAACCAGAACGGGCCCTCGGGCAGCAGCGTCGAGAGGTGGCGCACCAGCTCTCCCACCCCCTCCCCCGTGCGCGCGGACAGGGGAAACACCTCGGCTTCGGGGACCAGCTCGCCCGCGGCCGCCAGCGCGGCGGCGGCGCGGGCGCGGTCGAGGCGGTCCATCTTATTCACGGCCAGGACGACGGAAACGCCGGTGTCGGCCAGCGCGCGGGCGATGAAGCGGTCCCCGGGCCCCCCCACGCCCTCCTCGCCGTTGAGGACCACCAGCGCGGCGTCGGCCTCGCCCAGCTCGCGCTGGACGCGCCGGGCCATGCGCTCGGTCAGCGCGTCGCGGGGTCGCTGCACGCCGGGGAGGTCGACCAGCACCAGCTGCCAGCCGTCCCCCGCCGCCACGCCGCGGATCGCCCGCCGGGTGGTCTGCGGACGGTCGGAGACGATCGCCACCTTCTCCCCCACGATCGCGTTGACCAGCGTGGACTTGCCGGCGTTGGGTCGCCCCGCCAGCGCCACGAAGCCGCTGCGCGTCGGAGCCGTCACGGGGACACCCAGCGCAGCAGCTCGCGCTGGAGCGCCAGCATCTCGCCGTCGTCGGTCTCGTGGTCCATCCCGGCCAGGTGCAGCGCGCCGTGGACGACCGCCTCGCGCAGGTCCTCGGTCTCGGCCGGGCAGATCACGACGTCGCCCAGCTCGCGGGGACCCGCCGCCGGCTCCGCGCCGTCCACCGGGAACGACAGGACGTCGGTCGGCGCGTCGCGGCCGCGGTGCTCGCGGTTCAGGGCCCGGATCTCCTCGGCGTCGACGAGCGACACGGCGACGTGGCCGTCCTCGATCCCGGCGGAGGCCAGCGCCAGGGAGACCAGCTGCTCGACGTCCGGCGCGGCCAGCGAGCCGCCGGTGCGCTCGAGGCCCGCCACCTCGACCTCGAGCGTCACGCCCGCTTGCGGGTGCGCAGCTCGGGCGCCTGGCGTTCGGCGTGCTCGCCGTAGGCCTCGACGATGCGCTGGACGAGCTTGTGGCGCACGACGTCCTCGCCGCCGAAGCGCACGAACGCGATGTCCTCCAGCGAATCGAGGATGTCGCCCACCTGCACCAGCCCGGAGCGCTGCTCGCGCGGGAGGTCGATCTGCGTGACGTCGCCGGTCACGACGATCTTCGACCCGAAGCCCAGCCGCGTGAGGAACATCTTCATCTGCTCCGGGCTCGTGTTCTGCGCCTCGTCGAGGATGACGAAGGAGTCGTTGATCGTGCGGCCGCGCATATAGGCCAGCGGGGCGATCTCGATCACGCCGCGGTCCAGGTGGTTGGCCACGCGCTCGGGGTCCATCATGTCGTGGAGGGCGTCGAAGAGCGGGCGCAGGTAGGGGTCGACCTTGGCCATCATGTCGCCGGGCAGGAAGCCCAGGCGCTCACCGGCCTCCACCGCGGGGCGGGTGAGGATGATGCGGTTGACCTCGCGCCGGCTCAGCGCGGCGGCGGCCATGGCCACGGCCAGGAACGTCTTGCCGGTGCCGGCCGGACCGATCCCGAAGGTCACGGTGTTGGACCGGATGGAGTCGACGTAGCGCTTCTGGTTGACGGTCTTGGGCGCCACGCGGATGTTGCGATGGCGCCAGACGACGTCCTCGAGGATCTTGGCCGGCGACTCGTGCTGGTCCAGCGCGCCGGTCACCGCCTCGATCGTCCCGGGCCCGATCTCGTGGCCCTCGTCGATGAGGTCCGACAGCTCGCGGACGACGGTCTCGCCCGCCGCGACCGCGGCCGCGTCGCCGTCCAGCGTCAGGACGTTCCCGCGCAGGAACACGTCGCAGTCCAGGTGGTCCGCCAGCGCGCGGAGGATGGAATCCTGCGAGCCGGCCAGGCCCGCCGCGACCTCGTTGTCGAGCTCGATCTGCTTGCGCACTAGTGGGCCACTAGCTCCCGAGCGCCTCCCGGACCTGGCCGGAGACGCGCTTGCCATCGGCCCGGCCGCCCACCTTCTCCATGGCGGCGGACATGACCTTCCCCATGTCCTTGGCCTCGGTCGCGCCGGTCTCCTCGATTGCCGCGCGCACGATCTCCTCCAGCTGCGAGTCGTCGAGCTCGGCCGGCAGGTAGCCGGCGATCAGCTCGGCCTCGCGCTCCTCGCCCTCGGCCAGCTCGGCGCGGTCGTGCTCGCGGTACTGGTCCGCGGCCTCCAGGCGGCGCTTGCGCTCGCGGCGCAGGACGGCCGTCTCGTCGTCGCGGCCCTCCTTCGCCGCCTTCTGCAGCTCGGACAGCACGAGGCGCAGCGCACCGGTGCGCTCGCGCTCGCCCGCCTTCATCGCGGCGGTCATGTCCTGCTTCACCTTCGCTGCGATCTCGCTCACCCGTCCCAGGATACGCGGCCCGGTCGAGCGCTTCGGGTTCAGCGCGCGGCGGGCTCGGGCTCGGGCGCGGGGGTCCCCCCCGCGCTGCGCTCGCGCAGCGGCTCGGCGGCCTCGTCGTCCAGGCTGGGCGGGTGGCCCAGCTGGCCCAGCTCGGACGCGTCGCGGCTGAACAGCAGCCCCACCGTCCAGTCCAGCACCAGGCGCAGCCGGCGCTTGACCCCCGGCATGGCGGCCAGGTGGTAGGTGCGGGCCAGAAACCACGCCGGGAACCCGCGCCAGCGGATCCCCAGGGTCTGGGCGACCGCCTGATGGCGGCCCAGGTCGACGAACACGCCGAGCGTCTTGTAGGTGAAGGGGCGCCGGCGCCCGCGGCCGATCGCCGCGGCGACGTTGGCGCCCACGCGGCGGCCCTGGCGCAGAGCGTGCTGTGCGGTGGGCGGGCTGGGCTGCCCCTGGCGCGCGGGGTCCGGGACGGCCGCGGCGTCGCCGATCGCCCACACGTTGGGATGGCCGGCGACCTGGAGGAAGCGGTCGGTCTCGATGCGCCCCTGGTCGGTGAGCGGGAGGCCGAGCCGGGCGACCACCGGGTGCGGCTTGACCCCGGCCGTCCACACGACGGTGCGCGTGGGGACGACCTCGCCGCTGGACAGCGTGGCGCTGCGGTCGGTGACCTGCTCGAGCGTCTCGTTGAGGCGAAACTCGATCCCGCGGCCGCGCAGCTCGCGCACCGCGAAGTCCGACAGGCTCGGGGGCACCTCCATCATCGGGCGCTCGGCCGCCTCGACCAGCATCCAGCGCATGCCCTGGAGGCGGCTGCGCGGGTAGCGGTCGATGACGTCGGCGGCGAAGTCCTGAAGCTCGGCCAGGCCCTCGACGCCGCTGTAGCCGCCGCCCACGAAGACGAAGGAGAGGTGGGCGGCGCGCTCCTCGGGGTCCTCCAGCGTCTCGGCGATCTCCAGCGAGAGCAGGACGCGGTTGCGCAGCGCGATGGCCTCGGAGAGCGTCTTGAACCCCATCGCGTGCTGGACGAGGCCCGGGACGGGGAGCGTGCGCGACACCGAGCCCAGCGCCACGATCAGGTGGTCGTACTCCAGCGCCTCGGAGTGCCCCTCCAGCGTGTCCACGAGCAGGCGGTTGAGGTCGGGACGTGCGCCGGTGACCCGGCCCAGGCGGAGGTCCGTGCGCTCGAGCTCCTCGCGCAGCGGCACGACGACGTGGCGCGGCTCCAGCGTCCCCGCCGCGGCGCCGGGGAGCAGCGGCGTGTAGAGCATGAAGTTGACGTCGTTGACCAGCGTGATGCGGGCCGAGGCGGCCGGGAGCACCCGCTCCAGCGTCCGGGCGGCGTACAGCCCCCCGAAGCCACCTCCCGCGATCACGATGCGCCACGCCATGGACCGGAGACTAGGTCGCGGGGAGTCATGAGGCCAGCGACACTATCCCCTTGACACAAGGTAGATCACTCCGTAGAATCCTTCTTAGTGTTCTTCTTTCCCTCGTCTTTACTGGACTTTCGCGCTTCTTTCTTGGCTTCCGCGCGCACTTCCTTGGGGAACAACTTGCGTAGCGCCTCGTCGGTGGTCAGTTCGTGCGGGGGCTTCTTGCGCCTAGGCATGGGCCAATGACCTCCGAGATGAACCTGCCGGAGTTGATCGAGCGGTTCGGCTCCGAGGACAAGTGCCGCGCCTATTTGGAGGCGCTGCGCTGGCCCGATGGCGTTGTGTGCCCGCGCTGCGAGGGCACGACCATCTCGCGCATCGTGAAGCGCAACCAGTTCGACTGCGACTCATGCCGCTACCAGTTCTCCGTGACCGCCGGGACGCTGTTCCACGACTCGCACCTGCCCCTGTGGAAGTGGTTCCTCGCGATCTACCTGATCGGGGAATCGAAGAAGGGCATGAGCGCCAAGCAGCTCCAGCGCATGCTCAAGGTGTCGTACAAGACGGCGTGGTACCTCTGCCACCGCATCCGCGACGCGATGGGCGACGACGAACAGCCCTTGCTCAGTGGGACCGTGGAAGTGGACGAAACCCTGATCGGCGGCAAGCGGCCCGGCATGGGCGCCGGATACCGCGCGAACAAGTCCAGCGCGGTCGGAGCGATCGAGCGCGGCGGGGAGCTTCGCCTGCGCCTCGTCAGCAACCGTGGGCGCTCCAACCTGCACAACTTCATCCGCGACAACGTCGGGGACGCCAAGGCGATCTACACAGACGACTGGAAGGCCTACGACGGCATCGCTGACTCCGACACGCCCCATGAGACGGTCAACCACTCCGCTGAGGAATGGGTGCGCGGCGACGTGCATACGAACTCGATGGAGTCGGCCTGGTCGCTGTTCAAGCGCGGCGTGATCGGCACCTACCACCAGATCAGCGTCAAGCACCTGCCCGCCTACCTGGACGAAATGGAGTTCCGGTTCAACAACCCCTACCTGTTCCGAGACACGCTGCTGGTCATGCTCCACGGCGACGCGCTCCCCTACCGCAAGCTCATCGAGCGCGTCCCAATCACCCGGCAAGGCATCCCGGAGGCCGAGTACAAGCGGGTCAAGCGGCGGATGGACAAGCACGGGCATCCCTAGGCGTCCCTCTCCAACAGCGGTTCGATGGTCGGGCGCCAGTCCGTTCTCAGAACCCGAAAGGACACTGAGACAACGTCGGTGTTCCTGCCGCGCGCAAAGAGCCGAATCACGACCTCGGAACCCGAGACGGCGAACCGATCATCAAGCTCGTTGGGTCGCCATTGATTGGGCGTCTGCATGCTTTCGTCGGTCCAGACGTAGAACCCCGAAGTTCCTACCGGGATCATCACCGTGTCCACAACCTCGTCCCGCCCGTTGGGGGGAATGTCGCGCTCCGCGAGTTCCGGCGTGTTGACCGGAGCGAAGACGCTCCGGTCGGGCGCCTGATCGGCGTTTTGCCAACGCGCTCGCGTTTCCGGGTGCAATTCGTTCCCGTCCGCGTCCTCGATCCGCATGCGCACGTAGACACGTTCGGCGTCGGCCCCTCTGACTCCAGCCGGCGGATCGTTCGACAGCGGCACCACTACGAACCAAGCGCCCGTCTTGGTCGGAGTCCGACTCATCCGCACCGCTTCATCGGAGGGGACCACGTGGACGAGGTCGGTTAAGCGAGGCATCCCAAACGCAAGGTGAGGTACCGGGGCGCTTTCAAGTTCAGAGACGCGGGCTTGCAGCTCGTCCACGCGGTTTTCCGTAGACGCCACGGCGCGCTGGAGTTCCCTCGCCTTGTCCGTGGCCACAGCCTCGCCCGCCTGAGCGCGACGCCATACGTACTCAGCCACCGGAAATAGAAAGAACGCGAGCCCCATAGCCACCACCACCGCAATGACTTCGTCAGTCGGCCCACTTGACGAACCAAGAACCGCAAGCGCCGCAATCGTTAGCCCTCCCACAAGGCCCGCCGCAATGACCCTGCGACCCCACTGGCGGAAGCCGCTTGTGTTGTCCCGCGCCCAGCGCCTCTTCTCGGACTTAGTGACGCTGTAGTGCCCCGGCTTGACCACCAAGAGTGTGGCCCCCCGTTTCGTAGTGACGAGTTCGTAGGGGTCGTCTTCAGGCGCGGACATGAGTCCTCACGGATCGGGAGCGGTGACTGTGGCTTATAGCGGCCAACGTACCACTCCCTTGTGTCAAGGGGATAGTGCCGGAGGCCAGTGTCACAAGCGTGTTACAAAGTCGCCGGGCTAGCCTCTGCGCGTGGTCACGCTGTCTCCCCTGGCGCCGGGCGATGCGCCCGTGCTGCGCGAGATCCACCTGCGGCCCGAGGTCCTCGCGTGGTGGGGGCAGCCGGCGGAGGGGTTTCCCTTCGACGAGCCGGAGTCGACCCGGTTCGCGATCCGGGTGGACGAGGACGTCGTCGGGATGATCCAGTTCGGCGAGGAGCCCGAGCCCGAGTACCGCCACGCGTGGATCGACCTGTTCGTCGATCCGAGCCGCCGGGGGCAGGGGATCGGGGTCGAGGCGATCCGGCTGGTGTTGCGGCTTCTCGAGGAGCGCGGCCACCACCGGGTCACGATCGACCCGGCCGTCGACAACGCGGCCGCCGTGCGCTGCTACGAGAAGGCCGGGTTCGCGCCGGTCGGCGTCACGCGGCGTTCGTGGCGCGACCCGGACGGCGTATGGCGCGACTGCCTGCTCATGGAGCGGGTCGTAGGTCCTCGATGACCGCCCGCGCGGCCAAATAGCCGGGCGCGCCGGTGACCGCGCCGCCGGGGTGGGCGCCGGAGCCGGCGAGGTACAGGCCCTCCACCCCGCCGAAGCGGCGCGGGCCGGGGCGATCCTCCAGCAGCTGGCCGGGGAGCATCTCCCCGTGGAAGATGTGGCCGCCGGCGATCCCGAAGCGCTCCTCCAGCTGGCGCGGGCCGAGGGCCAGGCGGTCGACGATCCGGTCCGGCAGCCCGGGGCAGACCTCGGCGAAGCGCGCGACCGCCGCGTCGGCCGCGGCGTCGGGGTCGACGTCGGGCGGGAAGCACTGGCAGAACAGCGACACGACGTGGCGCCCGGGCGGGGCCAGCGTCGGGTCGGCGGCGGTCTGGCAGGAGGCCTCGATCCACGGACGCCGCGCCGGGCGCCCGGCGCGGGCGTCGGCCGCGGCGGCCGACAGGTCGGCGAGCGTGAAGCCGATGTCGACGGTCCCGGCCCACGGCGCGGGCCCCGGCCAGGCGGGGAAGTCCGGCAGCCCGTCCAGCAGCAGCATCACCTTCACCGTCGGCCCGTCCTGCCGCCAGCCGGCGGGCGCCGCGAGACCCGCCAGCCAGGAGGTCCGGATCGGGTCGGCGTTGGACAGGACCGTGCGGGCATGGACCTCGCGCCCGTCCGCCAACGCGATCCCCGTCGCCAGCCCCTCGTGGGCGAGGATCGTCTGGACCGGCGCGTCAGTGTGGACCCTGGCGCCGGCCTGCTCGGCCGCCGCGCGCAGGGCGGCGGTCACGGCGCCCATCCCTCCGCGGGCGTAGCCCCAGGCTCCGGGCACGCCGGCCGCCTCGCCCAGGTCGTGGTAGAAGCCGACGAAGGCGGTGCCGGGGTCCTCGGGGGCGGCCAGCGTGCCGATCAGCCCCTGGATGGCGAAGGGGACGCGGACGGCCTCGGAGGGGATCGGCGCCAGTTCGTCCGCGATCGAGCCGTCGAGGATCTCCGGGCCGATCGCGTCCAGCCAGCGCGCACGCGACGCCGGCTCGAGCAGCAGCGGCCGCGCGCGGGCGGCGGCTGACTCCCAGCGCTCGGCCCACTCGCGGTAGGCGTCCGCGTCGGCCGGCGACCAGTCCGCCGCCAGCTGGGCGTGGGTGCGCTCGCGGTCCGACCAGGTCACGACCTTGCGCCCGTCGGGGAACGGGGCGAACAGGTAGGGCTCGTGGACGTGGACCTCGAGACCGTGCGCCGCCAGGTCGAGGTCGCGGACGATCTCGGGCCGCAGGAGCGACAGCGTGTACGCGCCCGGCGAGGCCCGTACGCCCGGCCACAGCTCCTCCGTCACGCACGCGCCCCCGACCAGCTCGCGGCGCTCGAACACCTCCACCGCCAGGCCGGCCCGCGCGAGGTAGGCGGCGGCGACCAGGCCGTTGTGGCCCGCGCCGACCACGACCGCGTCGGGCTCGCTCAGCGGAGGATCCGGACGGCGAGGTTGCGGCGCTCGAGCGTCCGGCCGGAGCGGGCGGCCACGCGGATCGTGGCGCGGCCCGGCGCGATCGCCACCCGGCGCCCGCCGCGGCGGACCAGCCCGCTCACCGTCACGCGCGAGGCGCCCTTCCGCGCGTGGCGCAGGTAGGTGCGCAGGACGCGCGATCCGCGGCGCAGGGTGACCCGCACGGTCGCGGCGCGGCTCAGCGTGAAGCGCACCGACGTGCCCGCGGCGGCGCGGAAGCGGGCCGGCACCGCCACGGCGCGCGTGAGCAGGCGGCGCACCGGCGGCGTGTAGGGACGGGTGAGCCAGATCGGGCCCCCGGTGCCGGCGGGCAGCGGGACGAGCGCCTGCGCCGCCACGTCGTAGAGCCCGGCGAGGCCGGTGACCTGGTCGGCGAACCCGACGTACTCGCCCGTGGAGTCCAGCGCGCAGTAGTTGATGCTCTTCCCGGGAACGTTCAGTCCCGGCAGGACGAGCGTCTGCTTGGCGGTGCGGTCGTAGATGAAGACATCGCGGTCGTTGGGCGCCGGGCTGGCGTCGATGCCCACCCGCGAGCCGTCGCCGTCGATGCAGGGGTGCTCCTCGTCGCGCTTCGTCTGGCCCGAGACGTCGTCGGGGAACGCCGTGTCCGTCTGCGTCGTCAGGTCCTGGACGAAGCCGTCGGCGTCGCCGTCGACCGTGGACTTGATGCAGCCGGCCAGGCAGGTCGTGGCCACGAAGCGCCCGTCGCCGCTGATGTGCGGCTGGCGGTGGCCGTTGGTGCCGTTCGCGTCATCGAGACCGGTGGGGACCTGGCGCTTGGCGACCGTGTCGTAGACGCGCGTCGGGCCGTTGTCGGCCATGTCGGAGGCCACGCGGCCGGTGTCGCTCACGCTGCGCGGAGCGCCCTGGATTCCGCTGAGCACGGTGTCCGAGCCGTTGGACCGGTCGTAGAGGTGCGCCGCCTCGTTGGCGTCGCTGTAGAGGACGTACCGGCCGCTCGGCGAGACGCCGAAGCCGCGGGTCATCTGGGGGATGGTCAGCGCGGGCGCGGGGATCTCGCGGCCGAGCTCGGCGTCGTAGAGGTGGAAGTGCTTGTTGAGGTCGACGTAGGCGACGACGGGCTTGCGCGCCTGGGCGGCGGGGGCGGCCAGCAGGCCGGTGAGCAGGATGGCGGCGAGGGCTGTGCGGATACGTGGCATGGGACAACCGTACGCCCGCCGGTCAAGTCGCACCGTCACGGGCACGACGCTGCGGACGTCAAGCCCGCGTCACTCGGCGGCCTGCGCGGCGGCGACGGCATCGGCGGGATCGCGGTACGTGTACATCCGCGTGATCCGGCCATCGCTCAGGCGCGCCACCAGGCCCACCTCGGTGACGATCTCCACGTGGGTGTCGCGCGAGAGCGCGCGCAGGCGAACGACGAAGAGCACGACGTCGCCCACCCGGCGCACGTCCAACAGCTCGAACGACAGCTCCTCCCAGGCCTCCCGCAGGGCGGCGAGGAACTGCGCGGGCGCGTCGCGGCCGCGATACATGCCGCCCTCGAGGTCGGCGCGCAGGGGGCGGACCTCGGAGTAGGCGGGGTCGAATGCCGCCGCGAACCGCTCGATAGGCATGTCGAGGGAGAACGTCTCGGTCAGCTCGCGGACCAGCTCGACGTCGGGATCGGGCTCGCTCACGCGCCGCCATCCTCGCGCACCAGGACGAGCGCGGCCCAGTCGCCGGACTCGCGGCGCGCGGTCTCACGCAGGCCGTGCTCGGCCAGCGCGCCGGAGACCTCGCCGGCCTCGCCGCGCAGCAGGCCGGAGACGACGAGCGTGCGCGCCCGCGCCAGGCGCGGCGCCAGCTGGAGCAGCAGCGGACGCAGGAGGTTGGCGCCGACCGTCTCCGCGGACGGCGGCTCGTCGCGGCGCAGGTCGGCGCGCGAGACCTCGATGGAGACCCCGTTCGCGCGCGCGTTCTCGACGGCGGCCTCCACGCTGGCGGCCTCGTGGTCCACCGCACGCACCGGCGACCAGCCGAGCTTGGCCGCGGCGATGGCCAGGACACCCGAGCCGCAGCCCAGGTCGGCGAACGAGCCGCCGGGCTCCAGCTCGAGCAGCAGCTCCAGGCACATGCGCGTGGTGGCGTGCGAGCCGGTCCCGAACGCCTGCCCGGGGTCGATGACGATCTCCCGCACCCCGTCGCGGCCCAGCGGGTCGGCCCACGGCGGGCGGACGTGCAGCCGCTCGCCCACCAGCACCGGCTCGTGGAAGCGCTTCCAGCCGTCGAACCAGTCGTCGGAGACCTCCGTCGTCTCGATCTCCACCAGCGCGCCGCCGGCCGCCGCCCGCAGCGCGGGAAGCGCCGGGAGCTCGCCGGGCGCGCCGTACACGGCGTACTCGACGACGTCGCCGTCCTCGGTCTCCTCGACCCCGTTGGGCGCGAGCTCCAGCAGCTCCGCCAGGACGACCTCCGCGTCGGTCCGGCGAACGCGCAGGGCCAGGCGGATCATCCGCGAAGCGTGCGCTTGAGCTTCGCGAACATGCCCTCTTCCGAGCTCAGGTTCTCCTCCGAGAGCGTTCCGCTCAGCTCCTCCAGAAGCTCGCGCTGGCGGCCGGAAAGCCGCCGCGGGATGACCACGTTGATGACGACGCGCAGGTCGCCGCGCCGCCCGCCGCGCAGGGGCGGGAGCCCGCCGCCGCGCAGCACGATCGTCTCGCCGGGCTGGGTCCCCGCCTCCAGCGCCACGTCGGCCGGCTCGCCGTCCAGCGTCGGGACGCTCAGCTTCGCCCCCAGCGCCGCCGCCGGGGCCGGGACGTCGACCACGGTGACCAGGTCGGTGCCGTCGCGCAGGAAGCGCGCGTCCTCGACGACTCGGACGAGCACGTACAGGTCGCCCGGCGGCCCGCCCGCGTCCCCGGCGTGGCCGCGGCCCGCCAGGCGGATGCGCTGGCCGTCGTCGATCCCGGCGGGGACGTCGACCGACAACCGCCGGGTCCCGATGGTGCGCCCGCGGCCGCCGCACTCGGTGCACGGCGTCGCCGCCACCTTGCCCTCGCCCCCGCACACGTCGCACGCGGTCGCCCGGACGACCTGGCCGAACGGCGTGCGCGAGACCGCCCGCAGCTGGCCCGACCCCTCGCAGCGCTCGCACGTCTCGATCGGCGTTCCCGGCTCGGCCCGGTTGCCGTGGCAGCGCGGGCACGCGGAGGCCACCTCGTACTCGACGTCCACCGCGGCGCCGGTCGCCACCTCGGCCAGCGTGACCTCGGCCGTGACCGCGACGTCGCCGCCCTGTGCGGCGCGCGAGCGCCCGCCGCCGCCGAAGCCGCCGAAGGCCCCGCCGCCGCCGAAGAACGCGTCGAAGATGTCCGCGAACGACCCGAACCCCTCGAAGCTGGGCTCGAAGCCACCCGAGCGCAGCCCGTCGTGGCCGTAGCGGTCGTAGACCTGGCGGCGCTCGGGGTCGGACAGGACCTCGTAGGCCTCGGCGCACTGCTTGAACTTGTCCTCGGCCTGGGGATCGTGCGCGTTGACGTCGGGGTGCAGCTCGCGGGCCAGGCGCCGGAACGCCTTCTTGATGTCCTGCTCGCTCGCCCCCTGGGCCACCCCGAGGACCTCGTAGTAGTCGGCCGGCATGCGACTACTCGTCGTAGACGTCTTCCACGAAGCGCGAGAGCTGGAGCGCCGCGTCGCGGACCGAGTGGATGGCCTGGGCGTAGTCCATGCGCGTGGGGCCGATCACCGACACCGTCCCCAGGCTGCGGCTGGGCAGGCCGTAGGCGGCCGCCACGACGGCGACCGACCGCAGCTCGGGACGCTCGTTCTCGGCGCCGATCCGCACGTACACGTCGCGCTCGCCCAGGACGTCCTGGAGGACGCCGAGCAGCGAGACGCGGCGCTCGAGCATCCCCATGAGCTCGTGCAGCTGGGAGAGGTCCTGGAAGCGCTCCTCGCGCATCAGCCGGGCGGCGCCATCCATGTACAGCGTGTCGCCCGCGCTGTCCTCGAGCTCGGTGAAGGCCGGCGCCAGGTGCTCCAGGAACGCCCGCTCGCGCACGCCCAGGGCGGGCTCGGCCAGCCGCTGGACGAGCAGCCGCGCGCCCAGCCCCAGTCCGGCCAGGCGGTCGTTGAGGTACTCCGCCGCCCAGTCGGCCAGGCCCCGGTCGATGGGCGCGTCGACGGCGAACAGCCGCTTGCTGACGCCGCCCGTCGAGGTGATCACGACGACCATGAGGACCTGGGGCTGGAGGACCAGGACCTCGACGTGGCGGACCGTGGCGGTCTCCAGCGGCGGCGCCGAGACGATGGCCAGCAGGCTCGTGACCTGGGACAGGGTCTCGGTGGTCATGCGCATGGCCGCGTCGACCTCGCGGCGGACCAGGCCGAGGTCCAGCGGGGCGCCCGCCGGCGCCGCCGGCAGCAGGCGGTCGACGAAGTAGCGGTAGCCGGAGTCCGTGGGGATCCGCCCCGCCGACGTGTGCGGGTGCGCGAGCAGGCCCCGCTCCTCGAGGACGGCGAGCTCGTGGCGCACGGTCGACGGGCCCCACTCCACCTCGATGTCCTCGGCGAGCACCTTGGAGCCCACGGGGCCCCCGAGCTCGAGGTGCCCCTCCACGACCTTGCGCAGGATCAGCTCCTGGCGTTCGGTCAGCACCCGACGATTGTAGGAGGGAGCGCTATGCGGCCAGGCGGATCAGCGAGACGCCCTCGGGCCCGTCCTCGGGCTCGGAGAGGTAGCGCACGATCTGCAGCGCGCAGCCGCAGTCGCAGGCCAGCGTCTCGACGTCCTCCAGATGGCCGTACGCCTCGAAGACGGCGCTGCAGCCGGAGTCGTGACAGGCCAGGAGTACGTGGACCACGTCCGGAGGGTGTACAGCCCGCCGGACGGAACGGCTCAGGAGCGGCTGATCTGCGCCTCGCCGTTGCGGATGATCTTCTGGCCGCCCTGGTCGGCCTCGAGCGCGAGCACTCCGCCCTCGCCCTCGGAGCCGGTGATCACGATCTCCTGCTCGAGCTGTCCCATGCCCCGGAACTGCACGGAGAGGCGCTTCAGGCTCTGGAAGCCGCCGCCCGCCTCCTCGGCCGCGCGGGCCACCTGGGCCATCGTCCACAGGCCATGGAGGATCCGCCCGGGGAGGCCGACGGCCTTGGCGAACTCCTCATCGATGTGGATCGGATTGAAGTCGCCCGACGCGCCGGCGTAGCGGTACGTCACGTACTTGTCCGGCGTGACCCGCAGCTCCTCCATCACCCGCTCACACTCCCCTCACGATGTTGGTCCAGGTGCCGGTGCAGACCGTGTCGCCGTCCTGGTTGCGCGACACCGTCTCGAAGACGTAGAAGCCCATGCCGTTGCGCTCGGAGACGTCCTTGACCTCGGCGGTCGTGGTGATCTCGTCGCCCGCCACGACCGGCTCGCCCCACGCGAACTCCTGGCCGCCGTGCACCATCGTGGCCAGGTTGATCCCCACCTCGGGGTCGAAGATGGCGGGGGCCATGACGGGCGCGGAGTAGACGACCGCGAACATCGGGGGCGCCACGACGTCGGCGAAGCCCGCGGCCCGGGCGGCGTCCACGTCGAGGTGCAGCGGGTCGGTCTCCCCCACCGCGTGGGCGAACTCCCGGACCTTCTCGCGACCCACCGCGTACGTCGCGGGCGGGTAGGTCTTGCCGATGGCCTCGGTCTTGACCGGCATGCGGCGCGGCAGTCTATGCGAGTCCGGCGTTTTCGCATTTCATCACGGGGTACGCATCAGATACGCCGACGGGACCGGATACGGCAACGTCCCCCGCCCCGCCCCGTCGACTGAGGGAGGGACCCGGCCTTTTGGGCCGGGTCCTTTCGCCTTCTCAGGGCGCCAGCACGTAGCGGACGAAGCCGTCCGCCGCCACGAAGGAGTCGTAGAGCCCGCGGGCCCGGACGTTGTCGCCCTCGGTGTGCCAGTAGAGCTCGCGCCAGCCCTCGGCGCGGACGCGCTCCCGCAGCGCCTCGACGAGCGCGCGCCCCGCGCCGGCGCCCCGGGCGGCCGGTGCGACGAACAGGTCCTCGAGGTAGCAACGCTCGCGCGTGGACCACGTGCTCGGGTGCAGCAGGTAGGTGGCGAAGCCCACGACCCGGCCGTCGCCGTCCTCGGCGACCAGGCATTCGTGGCCCCCCTCGCCCAGGAGCCGGCGCCAGGTCTCGGCGGTGACTTCCTCGGGCACCTCGACCTCGTAGTACTCGCAGTAGCCGTCCCACAGCTCGCGCCACGCGCCCTCGTCGGCCGCCCGGACCGGCCGGATCCGGACGTCGGTCATGCGTTGGTGGGCACGGCGCCGCCGTCGACCGCCCAGGCCGCGCCGGCCACGAAGGCCGCCTGCGCCGAGCACAGGAACGCGACGACCGCCCCGACCTCGTCCTCGGTCCCCATCCGGCCCTGGGGAACCCGCCCGCCGGTGGACTCCAGGACCTCCTCGCGACTGCGGCCGGTGCGGGCGGCGATCTCGTCCGCCAGGCCGCCCTCGGCCAGCCACATCGAGCCGGCGACCGCGCCGGGCGCGACCGCGTTGACCAGGACGCCCTGGGCGGCGTAGCGGTCGGCGAACACGCGCGACAGGG
The DNA here is from genome assembly GCA_033856025.1 of Solirubrobacteraceae bacterium. Classification (GTDB taxonomy): domain Bacteria; phylum Actinomycetota; class Thermoleophilia; order Solirubrobacterales; family Solirubrobacteraceae; genus AC-38. The sequence continues at coordinate 21,484 of JAWVFQ010000007.1, forward strand.
ACAGCTGCGCCGCCTTGGTGACGCTGTACGCCGCGTCCAGCGTGCCCGACGGGCGGCGCGCGGCGGAGGACACGACGTTGACGATCCGCCCCTCCCCCCGCTCCGCCATCCCGGGCGCGGCCGCGCGCATGAGCCGCAGCGACGCCATGACGTGGACGTCCCACTGCGCCTGCCAGTCCGCGTCGGTCAGCTCCTCCAGCGGCCGGGCGCCGGTCGCGCCGGCGTTGTTGACCAGGGCGTGGAGTGGGCCGAACGCCTCCTGCGCCGCGCTCACGATCCGCTCGCCGGCGTCGGGCTCCGTGACGTCCAGCGCCAGGCCGATGGCCCGGCCGCCGGCGCCCGTCAGCGCGTCCGCCGCGGCCGTCAGGGCGCCGGCATCGCGCGCCACGAGCACGACGCTCGCGCCCTCCGCGCACAGTGCGCGGGCGGTGGCCAGCCCGATCCCCCGGCTGCCGCCCGTGACCACGCATGCCCTGCCTGCCAGACCCAGGTCCATGGAGACCGGCATGATGCCTGCTGTTGACCACGCACACCGCCTACATGACGTTCCAGACCGGCGAGCGCCGCGCCTTCGTGCGCATCACCGGCGACGTGCAGGCCGCCGTGGACGAGTCCGGCGTGCGTGAGGGGATGGTCCTGGTGTCGGCGATGCACATCACCGCCGGGGTGTGGGTCAACGACGACGAGCCGGGCCTCCAGGAGGACGCGCTGGAGTGGCTGGACAAGCTGGCGCCGCCGTCCTGGAAGGAGCCGGCCAACGACGTGGCGCGCGAGCTGCTTCCCGACCCGGGCGACTACCGCCACCACCGCGGCGGCGAGGACAACGGCGACGCGCACCTCAAGAACCTGCTCGTCCACCAGCAGGTCGTGCTGCCGATCACCGACGGCCGGCTGGACCTCGGGCCCTGGCAGGCGGTCTTCTACACGGAGTTCGACGGGCGCCGGCCCAAGCGGCTGGTCATCAAGGTGATGGGCGAGTGAGGCGGCTCGGCCTGGCCGCGCTGGCGGTGGTCGCGCTGGCCGGGTGCGGCGGCGACAAGTCCGGCTCGTCCTCGACTCCCACCACCGCGACCTCGACGACGCCCGCGACGACCGCCACCGCGCCGTCCGGCCCGGTCCGCCACACCGGCGGCCCGCAGGTCTCCACGGTGGCCACCGGCCTGGACATCCCCTGGGAGATCGCCTTCCTCCCCGATGGGCGTGCGCTGATCACCGAGCGCCCGGGCCGCGTGCGGATGCTGCTGCCCGACGGGACGCTGCGCACGGCGGCGACCGTCGACGTCGTGGCCGAGGGCGAGGGCGGCCTGCTCGGCCTCGCCGTCGACCCGGACTTCGCCCGCAACTCGTTCGTCTACCTGTACCGCACGACCGCCCGCGGCAACGAGGTGGCCCGCTACCGGCTGGACGGGTCGCGGCTGCGCGAGCAGGCGGTGGTGGTCCAGGACATCCCGGCCGGGACGATCCACGACGGCGGGCGCATCCACTTCGGGCCGGACGGCTGGCTGTACATCGCCACGGGCGAGACCGGGAACGGCGCGCTGGCGCAGGACCCCAACTCGCTCGGCGGGAAGTTCCTGCGGCTCGCCCCGCAGGACGCGCGGGGCTCCGGCGGCGAGCCGCAGGTGTTCTCCAGCGGGCACCGCAACCCGCAGGGCTTCGGCTGGGACCGCGCCGGCCGGCTCGTGGCCACCGAGCACGGCCCGTCCGGCGGCGACGGGCCGCACGGGTTCGACGAGGTCAACATCGTGCGGCGGGGCGGCAACTACGGCTGGCCCGAGGTCTACGGACGCAACCACGGTCGCTTCGACGCCCCGGTGATCGTCTACGAGCAGGCGATCGCGCCCTCGGGCGCGACGTTCGTGTCCCAGCCCGGGAGCGCCTGGACCGGCGACTTCCTGTTCGGCGCGCTGATCGGCGAGCAGGTGCGGCGGGTGCGGCTGCGCGGCGACCGCGCCGTGGTGGACGAGCGGGTCCCCGAGATCGACCTGGGCCGCGTCCGCACGGTCGTCGAGGGGCCCGACGGAGCCCTGTACGCGCTGACCAGCAACCGCGACGGCCGCGGCACGCCGCGGCCCGGCGACGACCGCCTGGTGCGGATCGTCCCGCCCGCGGGCTAGACGGCCGGCGGATCCGCATACGCCGAGCCCGGCGCCCTAGCCCTCCTCGCCCAGCTCCAGGACGGCCAGGAAGGCCTCCTGGGGGACCTCGATGCGGCCGACCTGCTTCATCCGCTTCTTGCCGGCCTTCTGCTTCTCCAGCAGCTTGCGCTTGCGGCTGATGTCGCCGCCGTAGCACTTGGCGATCACGTCCTTGCGAAACGCCTTGACGGTCTCGCGGGCGATCACATGCGCGCCGATCGCCGCCTGGATCGGGACGTCGTACTGCTGGCGCGGGATGCGCTGGCGCAGGCGGTCGGTCAGCGCGCGGCCGGCGTCGTAGGCCTTGTCGCGGTGGACGACCATCGAGAGCGCGTCGACGGGGTCACCCGCCAGCAGCACGTCGAGCTTGACCAGGTCCGACGGGCGCAGGCCGATCAGGTCGTAGTCCAGCGACGCGTAGCCCCGGGTGCGCGACTTCAGCTGGTCGAAGAAGTCCAGGACGATCTCGGCCAGCGGCAGGTCGTAGGTGATCTGCACGCGCTCGCTGGACAGGTAGTGCATGCCGTTGTGGACGCCCCGGCGCTCCTGGCAGAGCTCCATCACGGCCCCCACGAACCCCTTGGGGGAAAGAATGGAGGCCCGGATGTAGGGCTCGCGCACCTCCTCGATCCGTGCGGGATCGGGCATGTCGGTGGGGCTGTGGACCTCGATCACATCGCCATCGGTCAGCGCGACCTCGTACTCCACGTTGGGCATCGTGGCCAGCAGCTCGAGGTCGTACTCGCGCTCCAGGCGCTCGCGCACGATGTCCATGTGCAGCAGGCCCAGGAAGCCGCAGCGGAAGCCGAAGCCCAGCGCGTCGGAGGTCTCGGGCTCCCAGCTCAGGGCGGCGTCGTTGAGGGACAGCTTCTCCAGCGCGTCGCGCAGCTCGGGGAACTGGTCGGAGTCGATCGGGAACAGGCCGCAGAACACCATCGGCTTGACCTCCCGGTAGCCGGGCAGCGCGTCGGCGGCGGGGCGGGCGAGCGTGGTCAGCGTGTCGCCGACACGCAGCTTCGTGACGTCCTTGAGACCCGTGATGAGGTAGCCGACCTCGCCGGGGCCCAGCGTCTCGACGGGCGTCATCTGCGGCGTGAAGAAGCCGATGTCGTCGATGTCGGCCTCGGTCCCGGTGGCCATCGCGCGGATGGCCTCCCCCTTGCGGAAGGTCCCGTCCACGACGCGGATGTAGGCCACGACCCCCCGGTACTGGTCGTACTCCGAGTCGAAGATCAGCGCGCGCGGCGCCGCGGCCGGGTCGCCGTCGGGCGGCGGGACCTTCTGGATCAGCTCCTCCAGCACCTCGGCCACCCCCTCCCCGCTCTTGGCGCTGATGCGCCGGACGGTCTCGGGGGGCTCCCCCACGAGGTCCGCGACCTCCTCGGCCACCCGCTCGGGCTCGGCGCCGGGCAGGTCGATCTTGTTCAGGCAGGGGATGAGCTCCAGCCCCGCCTCCACGGAGAGGTAGGTGTTGGCCACCGTCTGGGCCTCCACGCCCTGCGAGGCGTCGACCACCAGCAGCGCGCCCTCGCACGCGGCCAGCGAGCGGGAGACCTCGTAGGTGAAGTCCACGTGGCCGGGCGTGTCGATGAGGTGCAGCTGGTAGGTGTCCCCGCCCTGGGCCTCGTAGAGGACGCGCACGGCCTGGGCCTTGATGGTGATCCCGCGCTCGCGCTCGAGGTCCATGGAGTCGAGCATCTGGGGCCGGTGGTCGCGCGGCTCGACCGTGTGGGTGAGCTCGAGGATCCGGTCGGCCAGCGTCGACTTGCCGTGGTCGATGTGGGCGATGATCGAGAAGTTGCGGATGTGAGACTGCGGCGTCGCCATTTCGCTTTCCAGCTTAGGCGGCGGGCCGCACGCGGCCCGCGACGAGGCGCCACAGCTGGGCGGCCTCGGGGATGCGCAGCGCGGTGACCGCGGCGGCGTAGAGCGCCACGGCCACGGCGCAGGCCACGCCGACGGAGACGACCTGGGCCGCGAGTGCCCGTCCCAGCGCCTCGTCCAGGCCGCGCCAGGCACCGTAGGCGGCGCCTCCGGCCAGCGCTGACGCGGCCGTCATGCCAGCCGTGGCGGCCAGCGTACGGCGGCCCTCGAACCCGCCCAGGCGCCGGCGGACGTCGTAGAGCTGCCCGGCCAGCATCGCCGCGTTGCCCGCGATCGTCCCGATCACCACGCCCGCGATGTCCAGCGGCCCGGCCAGCGCGATCGACACGGCCAGGTTCACGACGACGTTCAGCGCCGCCCAGGCCACGGGGCGCCAGGGCTCCTGGAAGGCGAAGAACGTGCGCGTGAGCAGCAGGTTGACCCCGGTCAGCGGCAACGCGAAGGCGAACCAGAACAGCGCCTGGCTCACCCGGTGGGTCGAGTCGGGCCCGAACGCGCCGTGCTGGTAGATCAGGCGGGTCACGGGCTCGTTGAGCACGAGGAAGATCGCCGTGGCGGGGAGCAGCAGCAGAGCGAGCTGGCGCACCCCGTTGGCGCTGGAGGCGCGCAGGCCGTCCGTGTCGCGAGCGTTGGCCAGCCGGGTGAGCGTGGGGAACAGCACGGTCGCCAGCGCGAGCGCGAACACGCCCTGGGGCAGCTGGAAGATCCGGAAGGCGGCGTCGATGGCGCGCGGCGCCTGCTCGGACACGGTCGAGCCCACGGTCGAGTTGATGAGCAGCGAGAAGTTGATGAGCCCGGTGGCGAACGAGACCGGGAGCATCAGCTTGAGCACCTGCTTGACGCGCGGGTCCTTGAGGTCGATCCGCCCGATGAGCCGGAAGCCCAGGCGACGCAGCCGCGGGAGGGTGATGAGGAACTGCGCCACCGTCCCGGCCAGCACGGCCAGCGCGTAGGCGTAGAGCTGGTCGGGCCCGTCGAAGGCGTGGCGCAGCGGGATCAGGATCGCGAAGATCACGACGTTCCAGACCAGTGGGGCGACCCCGCCGATCGTGAAGTCGTCGTAGGCGTAGAGGACGCCCAGGGTGAGGCCGTTGAGGCCGAGCAGGATCACCGTCGGGAAGAGGATCTGGCTCAGTCCCACGGTCAGGTCGTCGAGGAACGGGGTGAAGCTGTCCCCGGTCAGCGCGGGCATGACGATCGGCGCCAGCAGGACGAACAGCGCCGTGAGAACGCCCAGCCCGCCCAGGATCACGAAGAACAGCGTGGAGGCGAGCCGGAAGGCCTCCCGGCGCTTGCCCTGGTCGAGCAGCTCGGTGAAGGCGGGGACGAAGGCGGCGCTGATCGCCTGGTCGGCCACGAGCATCCGGATCAGGTTCGGGAGCTGGAAGGCCAGCGTGAACGCCGAGAAGGCGCCGCTGGTGGCGAAGTAGCTGGAGGCGAGGATCTCGCGCCCCAGGCCCGCGACCCGGGAGAGGCCCGTGAGCAACGCGAAGATCGCGGTGTTGACGGCGACGCCGCGCCGACGGGCGGGCGGCTGGGCGGAGGCGTCGGCCACGGCTCGGCTATCCTAGGCCGCTGCCGATGGCGAACATCCATTCCCAGAAGAAGCGGATCCTGCGCTCCGAGCGCGAGCGCCTCGAGAACCGCCGCTACACGTCGCGGGTCAAGACGCTGTTCCGCCGGCTGGAGGCCTCGGCCGCCGGCGGCGACGCGGCGGCGGCCGACGCCGACCACCGCGAGCTCGTCTCGACGATCGACAAGGCCGTCAAGCGCCACGCGCTGCACGCCAACAACGGCGCGCGCAAGAAGGCGCGGGCCGCCAAGCTGCGCGCCGGCTCCTCCTCGTAGGCCTCAGCGGGCCGTCCCTCACCGGCCGGCCTCTCTAGCGGGCCGTCGAGATGCGCAGGATCGTGCGCAGGGCGGCGGTGTCCTGTGGGCCCTCGCGCTGCTGGCGCGAGTCGAGCTCCAGATCGGCCAGATGCTCGAGCGCGCCTCTGAGGGCGTCGCGGTCGGTGCGCTGGACGTCGGCGACGAATCGTTCGGCCGCCTTGGGCGGCATGCGCAGGCGCTTGCGCACCTGCGCGGGGGACTCGCCGGCCTCCAGCTTCTCCGCCACCTCCAGCGCCTCGCGCACGCGGCGCGCCATCTGGAAGAGCAGGCCGGTGAGCCGCTCGCCCTGGGCGCGCAGCTCCAGGTAGACGCGGGTGGCGGCCGGCCCGTCGCGGGCCACGAGCGCGTCCGCCAGCGTCCAGGAGCGGCGCTCGGCGCTCGCCGACGCCAGCTCGTCGAGGTCCTCGGTGGCCAGGGCGTGGCCGGGGCCGAGCGACAGGGCAAGCTTCTCCAGCTCGCGGACGAGGCGCTGCTGGCGCTCCCCCACGCGGGCGATGAGCGCCTTGGCCGCGCCGGCGTCGGGCTCCAGGCCGAGCTCCCGGGCCCGCGCGGCCACCCACTTCGGCAGCTCCCAGGGCTTGACGGTGGTCTCCGCGGCGACGTCCCCGCCCGCCTTCGTCACGGCGTCGTGGAGCCTTTGCGGAGCCTTCGCGCGGCCGTCCTCGCGGGCGAAGAAGGCGACGGTGGTGTCCGGCGGCATGGCGTTCAGGACGGCCTCGAGGGCGTCGAGCTCCTCGGAGTCCTTCCAGCGCTCGGCGCCGTCGACAACGACGAAGCGATGGCCGGTCGCCAGCGTCATCGCCGACAGCGCGGCGGCGGCGTTCTCCGGGGTCGCCGCGTCCCCTTCCAGGACCTCCAGGCCCTCGGCGCCGCTCGTGGCCTCGGCCAGCGCCCGCAGCCGGGCCCGGCGCTCGGCGACGCGGCCGTGGTCGTCTCCGTGGACGAGGTAGGCGGGCTTGAGGGCCATCGCGATCACTCTACGCGCCGCGCCCGACCGCTTCGGCCGCGCCGAGCCGCGCCGAGCCGCGGCCACCGTGACCACTTGACCGCGCTATCCGCGGTGAACTGGTCACCGTGGACGTCACCGGGCGGTGCGGACCGTCATGCGGCCGGCGTGGACGGTCAGGCGGACGGTTCCGTCGCGGTCGGTGCGGTAGACCGCGGGTACGGTCCGCAGCGCGGCCAGGATGCTGGGCCGCGGGTGGCCGTAGGTGTTGCCGCGGCCGACCTCGATCACCGCGATCCGGGGATGCAGGCGGGCCAGGAGGTCCGGCGTGCCCGGGTCCTCGCTGCCGTGGTGGGCCACCTTGAGCGCCTCGACGGGCGGGAGGTCGAGCGGCGCGGTCACGTTGGACTCGGCGTCGGCCGGCAGCAGGAGGTCGAACGACCCCGCCCGCACGTGCGCCACGATCGCCCGGTCGTTGGGGTCGATGCCGGGATGGTCGGCGGCCGGCTCGCGCCGGGGCCACAGGACGCTCAGCGTGAGCGGGCCGAGGGCGATCGTCTGGCCGGCGTCGGGGGTGACCCGCGGGACGTGGCGCTGCGCGGCGACGGCCACCGCCCGGGCCTGGAGCGGAGTCCGCTGCTCTCCCCCGTCCAGGATGCGCCCCACGGGCAGGCGGGAGAGCACGTCCGCGGCGCCGCCGTCGTGGTCGGCCTGCGCGTGCGTGAGGACGAGCAGGTCGATCCGCCGGGCGCCCGCCTCGCGCAGGCGCGACAGGAGCTTCGACCCCGGCGGGCCGGTGTCCACGAGCAGCGTCGCGCCCCCGTACTGGACGAGCGTCGCATCGCCCTGCCCGATGTCCAGGAACGAGACGACCACGTCGCGCGGGTCCGGCGGCGCCGGCATCCGGTGCCCGGCGAGCCACGCGCCGCCGAGGACGACCGCGGCGCCGAGGCAGGCCAGCGCGGCGAGCCGACGGGGGTTCCCGAGCCAGGAGCCGCTGGTCCGCGCGCCGGCGTCGACGGCCGCCTCGGCGGTTCCGCTCCTCGCCGGCCCCGCGAGGAGGCGGGCGAGGCGGTGCCTCCAGAGCAGGGCGGCGACCGCCGCGGCGAGGATGGCGTAGGCGGCGGCGAGGGCCGCCGGGGAGCCGAGCCGGGCGGGGACGGCCGCGTGGGGCACGCGGGCCGCCGCGTGCGCCAGCCATCCCAGGTAGGCGAGCGGGTAGGCGGCGAGCGCGTTGGGCAGCGCGGCCAGGCCCGGCAGGACGGTGCCGCCCGCCACCGCGAGCATCCCCAGCCACATCACCGGCGCGACCGCGGCGACGGCGAGGAGGTTGGCGGGCAGCGAGACGAGCGAGACGCGCTCGAAGTGGAAGGCCAGCAGGGGCGCGGTGCCCAGCGTCGCGGCGGCGGTCAGCGCGCCAGCCTCGGCGAGGGGCGCCGGGACCCGATGGCCGCGCAGCCGCTCGGCCAGCGGGGCGGCGAGGAGCAGGATTGCCACGACAGCGGCGAAGGACAGCTGCCAGCCGGGATCGGCGGAGGCCCGCGGATCGGCGAGGAGCGTCACGGCCGCCGCGAGCAGCAGCGCGTACCACCGCGACGCGGGGCGGCTGGCCAGCACGGCGAGCAGGCCCGCCGCGCCCATCACTCCGGCGCGCTGGATCGACGGGCCGGCGCCGGCGAGCGGGACGTACATGGCGATCAGCGCCAGGGCGCCCGCGAGGCGGCCCCGCAGGCCGAGGCCCAGCGCCGCCAGGACCGGCAGCGCCAACGCGACCAGCAGCATCACGTTCTGCCCGCTTGCCGCCAGCATGTGCGCGAGGCCGCTGACCCGGAACGCCTCCCGCGTGTCCTCGTCCAGCGCCTCGTCCTCCCCGAGCACCATCCCGCGCGCCAGTGCGGCGCGGGGCGGGTCGAGACCGGTGGACACCGCCCGCTCCGCGCCCTCGCGCATCCGGTCCAGCTCGCCCGCGACGCCGCCCCGCCGCCGGCCCGTGACCCGGATCTCCGTCGCCAGGACCCGCCCGTGCGCGCCACGCCGCCGCAGCCAGTCCTCGCGGTCGCGCAGCGCGACGAGGGCGCCCTCCACGTGAACCTCGCCGCCGAGCGCGACACGCGGCCAACTCCCCCGCACCACGACCCTCTCCCCTCCCCCAGGCCCGCCGGCGATCCGCACCAGCGCCGACCGCGGACCCGTCCGGAACCCCGCCGCCGCGCGGGGATGCTCCAGAGCGAACCCGTCCAGGATCGCGAACCGCCCGAGCTGCGGCCCGAGCGCCGTCCGCTCGAGCGCCCGCACCCGCGCCTGGCCGGCGAGCGCCCCGCCCAGCACCGCCGCGAACGCGAGGGCCGCCACGACCCGCCTCGCCCCGGCCAGCGCGATCGCCCCGACGGCCACCGTCGCGACCACCGCCGGAACCGGCCACGCGAGCAGCCCCGCGACCAGCGCCGCCAGCACGAGGTGGCGCGGATGGCGCCGAACGCCGGCGACGCCCGCCGCTGCGAGGCCGCGAAGCGGCGGCGGCGCTCCGCCGGGGCCGGACGGTGACGACGCTCCGCCGCCGAGGCCGGGGCGTGGCGGGGCGCTCACACCGTCAGCAGCGGCTTGAGCGTGGCCAGGCGCTTGGGGCCGATGCCGGGGACCTGATCGAGCTCGTTGACCGAGCGGAAGCCGTTGTGGGCCTGGCGGTAGGCGACGATCTTCTGGGCGGTCGCCGGGCCGACTCCGTCGAGCTGGTCGAGCTGCTGCGCGCTCGCGGTGTTCAGGTTGAGGGGGGCGCCGGGAGCCGGGCCGCCCGAGGCGGCACCGCCGCCGCCGGCTCCCGCGGAGGCGGCGCCGCCAGACGCGACGTCCCCCGCGGGGGACGTCGACGAGCCGGCCCCCGCCCGCCGCGGCACGATCACCTGCCGCCCGTCCTCGACCTTCGCCGCCAGGTTCACGCCCGACAGCTCGGCGCGGGCGGTGGGGCCGCCCGCCATCCGCACGGCGTCGTCGGCCCGCTTCCCGGTCCGCAGCCGGTACACGCCGGGGCTGCGCACCTCGCCCGCCACCTGCACCACGGCCCAGCCGCTCGCGTCCGCGGCGCCGCCGCCCGCGACGCGGACGGGGACCGGCGCCGGGACACCGCCGGAGCGGCCGGCCGGCCCGCTGTCTCGCAGGTAGCGGGCGGCGAGGAGCACGACCACCACGGCCGCCAGCGCGTACACCCCGAGCTGTCGCCGCCCCATCTCGCCCATGCGGCGAAGCTACGCCGCGGCCGCGCGCATGACGGCCGTGGAACGTCACAAGGGAGCTAGAGGGCGGACACGGTAGGCGCCTGGGAGGCGAGCAGCTCCAGCGTGGACGCCAGCGACTCGGGACGGGCGTAGTAGAAGCCCTGGCCGAAGCGGCATCCCATGCGACGCAGCTCCTCGCCCTGATCCGCCTGCTCCACGCCCTCGGCGATCGTCTCCAGCCCGAGCCGCTCCCCGAGCGAGACGATCACCTGAGCCAGGTCCGCCTCGTCCTCTGAGCTGCCCACGGAGTCCACGAACGCCTTGTCGATCTTGATGATGTCCAGCGGCAGGCGCTCGACGTAGGCCAGCGCGGAGTAGCCCATCCCGAAGTCGTCGACGGCGATCTGGACGCCGACGGCCTTGAGCTGCCACAGCCGGACCAGCGTCGACTCGTCGTCCTCGACCAGGACCCGCTCGGTGATCTCGAGCACGAGCAGCTCCGGGGGCACTCCGGCCGCCTTCAGCGTGCTCTCGACGAAGCCGACGTAGTCGTCCTCGGCCAGCTCGACCGCGGAGACGTTGACGCTCACCCGCAGCGCCTGCGTCTGCGGGTCGTCGCCCAGCGCCTCGCGCAGCGCGGCCAGGTCCCCCACGGCGCGCTCGAGCACCCGGCGCCCGAGCGGGACGATCAGCCCGGTGCGCTCCGCGATCGGGATGAACTCGTCCGGCGGGACGAGCCCGCGCTGGGGATGCGTCCAGCGGGCCAGCGCCTCGATCCCGGTCACGCTGCGCCCGTCGAGGTTGACGATCGGCTGGTAGTGGACGTAGAGCTCGTCGTTCGCCAGGGCCCCGCGCAAGGAGCTCTCCAGCTCCATCCGCTGCATCAACTCGGCCTGCATGTGGGGCTCGAACACCCGGTGCGATCCCTTGTCCTCCTCCTTGGCCGCGTACATCGCGACGTCGGCGTGGCGCAGCAGCTCGTCGGCGTCGGTCGAGCCCGGCGAGCTCGTGGCGACGCCGATGCTCGCGCGGACGGAGACGTCGCGTCCCTGGAGGCGGAACGGAGCGTCCAGGATGTCGTGGATCCGCTCGGCGGTCTGGACCGCCACCCCCTCCTCGCACCCCTCGATCAGGACCGCGAATTCGTCGCCGCTCAGGCGCGCGACGGTGTCCTCGGCGCGGACCGCGGCGCGCAGGCGGCGGCTCACCTCGACCAGCAGCGAGTCGCCCGCCGCGTGGCCCAGCGTGTCGTTGATCCCCTTGAAGTCATCGATGTCCAGGAACAGCGCCGAGACCCGGCCGTGGCCGCGGCGCTCGCGCGCCAGGGCGTGCTCGGCGCGGTCGTACAGCAACGAGCGGTTGGGCAGGGCGGTGAGCGAATCGTGGAACGCCTGGTGGACGAGCTGGGCCTGGTTGTCGCGCAGCTCGCCGGCCATCGTGTTGAAGGCGTCCGCAACCTGGCTGAGCTCCGGGCCCCCCTCCAGGGTCACGCGATCCTGGAAGTCGCCCGCGCCCATACGGCGGGCGGCCGTCTTGAGCTGACCCAGCGGGCGGGCGATCGAGCGCCGAATGCCGCGCGCGACGCTCACCGCGAGCAGGCAGCCGACCAGCATGATGGCGATGAGGACCGACAGCTCCCGGGAGCGCTGGCGAGCGATGACCCCCTGGTCCACGTCGCGCTCGGCGAGGCTCGACGCGACGAGCCTGCCGATGGCCACCTGAGATGCGGCGGCCGGAACGTAGAAGGCGTTCAGCGCGGCCAGGGAGTCCCGCCGGCCGGCGGAGACGATCGTCAGCCCGGCCGCCCGCGCGGTGCGCCAGTCCCGAGCCGCCTTGGCCGCCAGCGCCTGCTCCCTCTCCTGGTCGAAGCCGGCGAGCGCCAGCGACCGCATCGCGGCGTCGGCCGTGCTCGCGGTCCGGCGGAACCGCGCCGCCGCGGCGGGCGACCCCGTGCCGGCGACGGCGGCCGGGTAGTCCTGGGTGGCCTGGACGGCGTCGCGGAAGCGGAGGGCGACGGCGACGTCCTTCGCCGACTCGTCGCCCGCCTTCGTGTACGTGGCGCCGGCCGACCTCAGCAGGAGAACGCTCAGGAGGCACGTGACCACGAGTGGGACGAGCATGAGGCCGAGCCCCAGGATCAGCCGGCGGTCGAGCCCCTTGTGCGGGAGGGAGAAGGAGGTCATCGGAAGTCGCTTTCGTCAGGTGTCGGTTAGGTGTGTACGACGACTCGCGCGGGCTCCGCGCCGACCAGCTCGCGGATCGACTCGAGCGTCTGGGGCCGCGCGTAGTAGAAGCCCTGCCCGTACTGGCAGCCCAAGCGCTGGAGCTCCTCGCCCTGCGCCTCGGCCTCGATCCCCTCGGCCACGGTCTCCAAGCCCAACCGCTGTCCGAGGGCGACGATGACCGAGGCCAGGTTCGCCTCGTCGCCGGCCCGGCCGAGGGAGTCGACGAAGGACTTGTCGATCTTGATGATGTCGAGCGGGAGGCGCTCGACGTAGGACAGCGAGGAGTACCCCGTCCCGAAGTCGTCTACGGCCAGCCGGACCCCGACCACCTTGAGCTCGCGCAGCCGGGCCAGCGTGGGCTCGCTGTCGTAGACGAGCACGCTCTCGGTGATCTCCAGCACCAGCGACTCGGGCGCCAGGCCGTTCGCCGCGAGCGTCTCGCCGACGAAGGCGGCGTAGTCGTCCTCCATCAGCTCGATGGCCGACACGTTGACGCTGACGCTGAGCGCGGGGTCGACGCCGTCCTCGCGGCGCAGCTCACACAGGTCGTGACAGGCGCGCGCGATCATTCCGCGGCCGAGCGGCACGATCAGGCGCGTGCGCTCCGCCAGGGGAATGAAGTCGAGCGGCGGGACCGCCCCGCGGGTCGCGTGGGTCCAGCGGACGAGGGCCTCGATGCCGGTGATGCGCCGGGTCTGGAGGTCGAAGATGGGCTGGTAGTGGACCTCGAGCTCGGAACGCTCGATGGCCTGGCGCAGGTCGGCCTCGAGGTCGAGGCGCTCCATCGCCTGGGCGTCCATGCCGGCCTCGAACACGTGGTAGCCGCCCCGCGGCTGTTCCTTGGCCGCGTACATCGCGACGTCCGCGTAGCGCAGGAGCTCGTCGGCGTCGGCCGCGCCCGGCTCGCTCGTGGCCACGCCGACGCTGGCGCGAATAGACAGCTCCCGCGCGGTCATCCGGAACGACGGGGCGAGGACCTCGAGGAGACGCTGAGCGGTCGCGACCGCCCGCGCGGAGTCGCAGCCCTCGAGGAGCACGGCGAACTCGTCGCCGCCCAGGCGCGCCACCGTATCCGCGACACGCACCGTCGCCTGGAGGCGCCGTGCCACCTCGACCAGGACCTCGTCGCCGGACGAGTGCCCGAGCGAGTCGTTGATCCCCTTGAAGTCGTCGAGGTCGAGGTACAGCACCGACACCCTCCCGCCATCGCGCCGCGCGCGGGCCAGCGCGTGGTGGGCGCGGTCGAGCAGCAGCGCGCGGTTGGCAAGCTCGGTGAGCCCATCGTGGAACGCCTGGTGGACCAACTGCTCCTGGTTCTCCAGCAGCTCCGCGGCCATCCCGTTGAAGGCGTCCGCGACCTGCCCGAACTCGCCGCCCCCGTCCAGGCTCACATGGTCACCCAGGTCGCCCGCGCCGAAGCGGCGGGCGGCGACGCGCAGCTGGCGCAGCGGGCGCGCGATCGAGCGCCGGATCCAGCGCGCGACCCACACGGCCAGCGCCAGGCTCGCCGCGATGACGATCAGCAGCGCGATCAGCTGCTTGTGGCGGCGGTCCGCCGCGACGCGCTGGTCGGCGCGGCGGTCGTTGAGGCTCTCGTTCACGAGCCGCCCGAGCGCCTCCTCGGTGCCGCCGAGCGGCTCGTAGAAGCTGTTGAGCGCGGACTGGGGTTGGCGCCGCGACGAGGACACCAGGGTCATTCCGCGGTCGCGCGCCGCTTCCCACGAGCGGATCGCGGTCGCGACGATCTTCCGCTTCGTGGCGGTGTCGTAGCCGTGGGCGCGCAGCGCGCGGAACCCCGTGTCGGCGTCTCGTGCGGCCGCGCGGAACTTCGCGGCCGCGGCGGGGTCGAGGCTGACGGCATAGTCCGAGGGCGGATCGGCGACGGCCTGGAGGGCATCCCTCGCGCGCGTGGCGGGCTGGATGTCGGCCGCCGCCTTGTCGCCCGCCAGGGTGGACGCCGAGCCGGCGGCGGTCAGCATGCCCACTGCGAGGGTCGCGCACGCGAGCAACGGCACGAGCATGAGGCCGAAGGCAACGGCCAGACGGACGTCAAGACTGCTGGCGTGATCGGAGAGGCGATGCAACGCGTCGCTACCTTCCGGCGAACGCGAGGACTCCGGTATTAGAGAGGGGGCGCCAACCTACTCATCTCTATCGACACACGACGGCGGACACGTGAACTCAGGCCGCGGAGCGCAGCGCCCGCTCGACGGCATCGACGGGATCGCCGGCCACCTCGACGCCCTCGACATCCCACGTGTTCAGCCCGATCACCGGGCGGCCGATGCGCAGCGCGAAGCCGATCTCCGACAGCGTCCCGTGTCCGCCCGCCAGCGCGATGACCGCGTCGGCAGCGCGCACCACCACGCCGTTGCGCAGCTCGCCGAGGCCCGTGGCAACGGCGATCGTCACCCACCGGTTGGCCTCCGAGCGGTCCTCGCCGGGGAGAATCCCCACGGTCACCCCGTTGGCCGACGCGGCGCCTCGGCACACCGCCTCCATCGCGCCGCCCCGGCCGCCGCACACGACGACGGCGCCACGCTGCGCCAGCTCGCGACCCACCGCCTCGGCCGCGGCATAGGCCTCGTCCGACGGGTCCGAGGGACCGACGACCGCGACGTACGGCGCCCCGGCCAACCGCCTACCAGCGGTCGCGGTGGATGACCTCGGAGGCCGGGCGGCGCTTGACCGGCCCGAGGTTCCCGCGCGGCCATCCGACCGGGACCAGCGCGAACGTCTTGACGCCGCGCGGGATCCCCAGCACCGCCTTGAACTCCGGCTCCAGCGCCAGGTGCCAGGTGGTCAGCGTGGCGCCGAGCCCGTGCGCGCGCGCCGCCAGCAGCAGGTTCTGGACCCCCGGGTACACCGACGCCGCCTCCGAGCGGTCGCCGAACGCCTTGAACCCGCCGAGCAGCGTGGCGGACCGCCGCGGGCCCAGGACGCGCATCGCCCCCGCGAAGCGCTGCCACTGCGCCGCCAGCCGCTTGGCCCAGTCGCCGATCGAGTAGCACGCGACGATGACCGCCGGCGTCTCGTGGAAGTGCGCGGCCTGGAAGCGCAGGGCGTCCTTGAGCCGCTCGTACGCCGCCGGGTCCATGTGCCGGGGCGCCACCGTGGCGAACGTCTCCAGATAGAAGTCGCAAACCACCCGCCAGAGCTCGGCCAGCCGCCTCATCTGCTCGCGGTCCGTCACCACGACGAACGAGTAGGCCTGCACGTTGCCGCCGCTGGGCGCCCACGTCGCCGCCTCGACCAGCGCCTCCAGCAGCTCGTCCGGCACCGGGTCGGGCTTGAGCCGGCGCATCGCCCGCATCGTCGCCATGACCTCCAGGATCGGCGCGTCGGCACCCACCGGAACCGAGGTGGTGTTCACGGCGCCGACCCTATAGCTTCGGCGCTGCTACGCGAGACAGGAGGACGGGCATGGATCTGGACACCTACAGGCAGGACAGCCGGCAGACCTGGGACAACATGGCGCCCGGCTGGGAGAGCCATCGCGAGTGGCTGCTGGGGTTCACGGCGCCTCTCAACGAGTGGATCGTCGAGCGGGCGGACCCGCAGCCGGGAGACACGGTGCTCGACATCGCCGCCGGCACCGGGGACCTGGGCTTCCTCGCCGCGGAGCGCACCGATCCCGACGGGAGGCTGATCACCACCGACTTCGCGCCGGAGATGATCGAGGCGGCGCGGCGCAACGGCGAGGCGAAGGGCGTGGAGAACGTCGAGTACCGCGTCCTGGACGCCGAGAGCATGGACCTCGAGGACGACTCGGTCGACGCGGTCGTCAGCCGCTGGAGCTACATGCTCATGGCCGACCCGGCCGCGGCGCTGGCCGAGACGCGCCGCGTGCTCAAGGACGGCCGGAGCGCGGCGTTCGTCGTCTGGCAGACGCCCGACCGCAACCTGTGGGCCGCCATCCCGGCGATGACCCTGGTGCAGCGCGGCCACATGCCGCCCCCCGAGCCGGGAGCGCCCGGCATCTTCGCGATGGGCGAGCAGGACCGCGTCCGCGAGCTGGTCACCGGGGCGGGGTTCGAGGACCCGCAGGTCGAGGAGCTGACGTTCGAGTGGCGCTACGACGGCGAGCGGCTGTGGGAGACCCTCACCAGCCTGGCCGGACCGCTGGCCCGGGTCGTCAACGGCCTGCCCGACGACGAGCGGGCGGCCACGCGCGAGGCGATCGAGGCGGGCATGGACCAGTTCCGCGACGGCGACGCGCTGGTGGTGCCCGCCGCCTGCTGGGGCGTCGTGGCCCGCTAGCGAGCGCCGCTCAGGGCGCGACGATCCGGAAGGCGACGCGGCGGGGCACGGAGGCCCGCGCGCCCAGCGCTGTCGCCGTGAGCGTCGCGCGGTAGCGGCCGGCCGGGAGCCTGCGCCGGGCCAGGCGACCCGAGAACGCGACCCGGTTCAGGCCCGCCGGGCGGTTGCGCCGGGTAAGCGTCCCGGCCACCACGTAGCGCGTGCACCGCCGCGCGTGCAGGCGCACGAGCCGAGCGGTCGGGCGCACGCAGCGCCGCCCGCTCCGCCGCCCCGACAGCACGCGCGCCAGCGCGATCTTCACCATCGCGGCCGCGGAGAGCCGGAAGCGGAAGGTCGTCCCCCGCGGCACCGCGCGCCGGCGTGCCGCCGCCGTGATCGCCGTCGGGCCCGCGCCCCACGTGAAGGTCGCGTTGGTCAGGCCGAGGCTCGAGACGACGACGCGCGGCGCCGCCGCCACCGTGACCGGCGCGGTCGCCGTCGACGTCACGCCGCCTTCGTCCGTCGCGGCGACGGTGGCCGTGTAGGTACCCGCTCGCGTGTAGACGTGCGTGGGCGACGGGCCCGTCGCGCTGACGCCGTCGCCGAAGCTCCACGTCAGGGCCACGGCCTCGCCGTCGGGATCGCTCGCCGAGGCGCTGAACGCCGCCGCGAGGGGCGCCACCCCGGAGGCGGGCGTCACGGAGGCGGTCACGGCCGGTGCGCGGCGCTGGTACTCCAGGGCGCCCATGTCCACGACGGGCGCGCCGTCCCCGTTCCCGTCCACGACCCGGGGCGCGCCCGCGAGGTCCGTGGGGGGCTGCGCCGACCCGGGACGGCCGCGGTCGACGAGCGGCGACGAGCCGCGCAGCCGCAGGTCGCCCGCGGCCTCGTCGACGAAGCGCGGATCGACGTTGAGGTTGTGCCCGCCGTCGGCGATCGATCCCGTCGCGGTGGCGCCCCCGGGGTTGTTGGCGCTCGCGGTCTTGGCGGGGTCGTAGTCGGAGTAGTCGACGTCGATCTGCGTGGTGGCGTTGGCGCCCGACGAGCCCCCGCCGGTGGCGGTGCGCCGGAGGTCGGTGGCGAACCCGCGGAGCACGACGCCGTCCAGGGTCGCGGTCGCGCTCGTGTTGGAGGACCCCCCACCCGAGGCGGATGCGCTGAGCCCCGTGGCGTTGGGGCCGGCACCCACCATCGTCACGTCGGACATCGTCAGCCCGGACGAGACCACAGCGGCCACGACCTGGACCCCGATGCCGTTGACCGTCCCGGCCGGCATCCGGATCACCGTGTCCTGGATCGTGGTGGACGTCCACGAGCCGAGGTTCGTCAACGGGATCACGCCAAACGCCGCCGTGATCCTCGACCTCGTCACGATCGACGGAGCGGAGACGCCGGACTGAGCCGTGACGACGGAATCGTCGACCTGGCCGGCCAGGCCCGCGACGCCGAGCGAGTTCGCGCCCGACAGGACGATCGATCCCGAGCGGAAGACCCCGCTGCTCGACGCAGCCCCCACATCGTTGTCGTTGTTGCCCGTCACCTCGACTCGCAGCGCGGTTCCGGCGAGGCCGAGGCCCGTGTTCCCGCCGCCGGTCGCGGTACGGATCGAGAGGTCCTGCACCGTGGAGGTCGGCTCGTTGATGCTCAGGGTGGTCGTGTTGCCGGCCGGACCAGGCGCGATCGTCGTCACCCCGCGCCCGGCGCCCACCACATCGACGAAGTTCCCCACGGCGTCGGTCACGTTGTTCTCGGCGTAGTTGCCCGGGCCGACCTGAATGCGGTCGCGGTTGGATCCGCCGTTGTTCGCGGCGGCGTCCAGGGCGGCCTGGATCGTAAGCTCGGTCGTCCCGGCGCACCCGGGATCGTTGACGCAGAACGTCGCCGCGCCCGCGGTGGGTGCCGCCACCAGCGTGGCCGCACCGACGGCCAGGACGATCCGCGCCCGCCTCACCGCGCCACGATCCTGAAGAAGAGGCGTCGCGGCACCGAGGCCGTTCCGCCCACCGTCGCCGTGATCGTCGCGCGGTAGCGGCCGGCGGGGAGCTTGCGCCGGGCCAAGCGTCCGGAGAAGGCGACGCGGTTCAGCCCCGACGGACGGTTGCGGCGCGTCAGCGTCCCGGCCGCCACGTAGCGGGTGCAGCGCGGGCGCCCGCGGCGCGCCCGCGTGGGCGCCAGGCAGCGCCGCGCGACGCGGCGCCCCGACAGCACGCGAGCCAGCGCGATCTTCACCGTCGCCGCCTGCGAGAGCCGGAAGCGGAAGGTCGTGCCCTTCGGCGTCGCGCGCCGGCGCGCCGCCGCCGAGATCGCCGTGGGTCCGGGCCCCCAGGTGAAGACGGGGTTGGTCACCGAGGCGCCGCTCACCACCGTCCGCGGCAGCGTCACCGTGACCGTCACGGCGGCCCGTCCGGCCGCGCCGCTGGCGTCGCGCGCGGTGAACGTGGCCGTGTACGTGCCGGGCGCGGAGTAGCTGTGGGTGGCGGCCGGCGTCCCGGCCGACTGGCCGTCCCCGAAGTCCCAACCCTGGGCGCCCAGCGGCTCGCCCTGCGGCTCGGTCGCCGAGCCGGTGAACGTGACCGGATGGCCCACGAGCGCCGAGCTCGCGCTGGCGCTTGCCGTGGCCACCGGCGGTGCGGGCTGGTACTCGAACGCGCCCATGTCCGAGATCGCGGACCCGTCCGAGTTGCCGTCGGCGAACCGCTCGAAGCCCGCCAGGTCCACCCCCGGCTCGCTCGCGGTGGAAGTCGGATCGCCACGGTCGACCACCGGCGACGAGTACGGCAGCCGGTAGTCGCCCGCCCCCGGGTTCACGAAGCCCGGGTCCAGGTTGAGGTTGTGGCCGCCGTCGACGATGGACCCGCTGCCGACGCCGTTGTTGGGCACCGAGTTGTTGGTGCTCGACGTCTTGCCCGGGTCGTACACGGTGTAGTCCACGTCGATGGTCGCCTTGGCGTCCGCGCCCATGAAGCCCCCGCCGCTCGCGGTGCGCGACAGGTCGGTCTCGAAGCCCCGGATCAGGGTGCTGCGCAGCGTCACGTTGCCGTCGACGGTTCCAGCGGTGGTGCTGGCGTTCAGCCGGACGCCGGTCGTCCCCGGCCCGCCGCCGATCACCGTGGTGTGCCGCACGAGCAGCGTCGAGTTGCCCAGGAAGACATCGCTGCGGATGCCGATGCCGTTGCTCCCCGCGGGCACGCTCAGGAGGCAGTCGTCGATCGTCTGAGCGATGCTGGGAAGGGCCGCGGCGATGTACGGCGTGCCCGCGGTCACCCGCGACGTCCGCAGGGTCCGAACCCCGGCCACGCCGGTGGCGGCCGTGACCTCGGAGCCCTCGACGGTCCCGAGGCTGCCCAGGACGCCCCCGGACCCGGTGCCCGGCAGGTTGATCCTCCCGGCCCGGAAGATCCCGCCGGACTCTGAGAGCCCGACCGTGTTCGGGCTGGACCCGGTGATCTCCACCCGCTCCGCGGTGCCGGTGGTGAGTCGCAGCCCCGTCGCGCCGCTGCCCGTCGGGGCGCGGACCGACAGGTCCGCGACGATGGAGGTGCCGGCGTCCAGCTCCAGCGTGGTCTGATTGTCCGCGTCAGGGCGGGCGATCCGAGTCTGGCCGAGGCCCGCGCCGACGAGGTCCACCGGGTTGTTCGCGTTGGCGACGAGGTTGGCCTCCGAGTAGTCCCCGGCCCCGACCTGGACGCGGTCCTTGCCGTTGCCGTTGGCCCCCGCCGCGGCGAGCGCGGCCGTGATCGTCGGCTCCGGCGTCCCCGGGCAGCCGGCGTAGTTCACGCAGAACGTGTCGGCAAGCGCGCTCGGCGCCGCGAATGCTCCCGTTCCCGCCACCGCGAGGATCCCGACCGTCGCGAGGCGGAGTCTCCCGATCCCCCGCACCACGCCGAGATGTATATCAACGAACCACGAGATTGACGAGCTTGCCCGGGACGACGACCTCCTTGACCACGTCGCGCCCGTCGATGTGCGCGCGGACGTTGTCCGCCTCGCGCGCCAGGGCCTTGAGCTCGTCCGGCGTCGCGGAGGCCGGGGCCTCCAGGCGGTCGCGCACCTTCCCGTTGACCTGGACGACCAGCGTGAAGGAATCGGTCGCCAGCAGGTCGGGGTCCGCCTCGGGCCAGCGCTCGGTCCACACCTGGCGTCCGGTCAGGCGGTCGTAGACGTCGGCGCCGACGTGGGGCGCGAAGGGGAAGACCAGGGAGGCCGCGGTCTCCGCCGCGAAGCGCAGCGCGCCCGCGCCGGCCGACCCGCGCAGCCGGTAGGCCTCGTTGACCAGCTCGTGCACCGCCGAGATCGCGGTGTTGAAGGCGAACCGCCGCATGTCGCCGGTGACCTTCTCGATCGCCCAGTGGGCCTTGCGCAGCAGGACGAGGTCGTCGCCCTCGGGCGCCGCCGGCACGGCGCCCGCCGCGTCCGTCGTCTCGGCCAGCTCGGCGCCCAGGCGCCACAGGCGGGCCAGGAAGCGGTGGGTGCCCTCCACGCCCTCGTCGGACCAGTCCACGTCCTGGTCGGGCGGGCCGATGAACAGCACGTAGCAGCGCGCCGTGTCGGCCCCGTAGCGGTCGGAGATGTCCGCCGGGTCGACCGTGTTGCCCTTGGACTTGGACATCTTCGCGCCGGCGCGCGTGACCATCCCCTGCGTGAACAGCGACTGGAAGGGCTCGGACACGTCGAGGTGCTCCATGTCCGTCAGCGCCTTGCAGAAGAAGCGCGCGTACATCAGGTGCAGGATCGCGTGCTCGACGCCGCCGATGTACTGGTCGACGGGCATCCACAGGTCGACGGCCGCGCGGTCCCACGCCGCCCGGTCGTTGTCGGGGTCGCAGTAGCGCAGGAAGTACCAGGAGGAGTCGACGAAGGTGTCCATCGTGTCCGTCTCCCGGCGGGCGGGCCCGTCGCACGACGGGCACGTCGTGCTGACCCAGTCCTCCGCCGCGGCCAGCGGGGAGCGGCCCTTGGGGGCGTAGTCCTCGACGTCCGGGAGGACCACGGGCAGGTCCTCCTCGGGCACCGGGACGATCCCGCACCGCTCGCAGTAGACGACCGGGATGGGGCAGCCCCAGTAGCGCTGGCGCGACACCAGCCAGTCGCGCAGGCGGTAGTTGACGCTGGCGTGGCCGCGGCCCTCGCGGTCCAGCCACTGGACGATCTCGTCGTAGGCCTCGCGGTTGTGGCGGCCGTCGAAGGGGCCGGAGTTGACCATCGGCCCGTCGCCGGTGCAGGGCAGCTCCTCGCCGCAATCGATCACCTGCCGGATCGCCAGCCCGTGCGTGCGCGCGAACTCGAAGTCGCGCTCGTCGTGCGCCGGGACGCCCATGATCGCGCCGGTCCCGTACTCCATGAGCACGTAGTCGGCCACGTACACGGGGAGCCGCTCGCCGTTGACGGGGTTGGTCACCGTGCGCCCCAGCGGCACGCCGGTCTTGGGCTTGTCGGCGTCCCCGCGCGCCTCGGCCGACTCGTTGAGCGCGTGGTTGACGTACTCGTGGACCTCCGGTTCGCGGTCGGTCCCCGCGGCCAGGCGGAACACGTCGGGGTGCTCGGGCGCCATCACGAAGAACGTCGCGCCGAACAGCGTGTCGGGGCGGGTCGTGAAGACGGGGTAGTCGATCCCCAGCTCCTCGCAGCGGAAGACGACCTCGGCGCCCTCCGAGCGCCCGATCCAGTTGCGCTGCATCGTCTTGACGTGCGCGGGCCAGTCGATCGTGTCCAGGTCGTCGAGCAGGCGGTCGGCGTAGTCGGTGATGCGGAAGAACCACTGCTCGAGCTGGCGGACCTCGACCTCGGCGCCGCAGCGCTCGCAGCGCCCGTCGATGACCTGCTCGTTGGCCAGGACGGTGGCGTCGTTGGGACACCACTTCACGGCGGCCTCGCGGCGGTAGGCCAGGCCGCGCCGCAGCAGCTGGAGGAAGATCCACTGCGTCCAGCGGTAGTAGCGCGGCTCGTGCGTGCCGAACTCCCGCGTCCAGTCGATGGAGATGCCCCAGGCGCGGAACTGGCGCTGGAACGCCTCGATCGAGGCCCGCGTCGACTCGCGCGGGTGCACTCCGGTCTTGATGGCGTGGTTCTCCGCCGGCAGTCCGAAGGCGTCGTAGCCCATCGGGTGCAGGACCCGGTAGCCGTTGCGCCGGCGGAAGTGGGCGATGGCGTCGCCCACGGAGTACGTCTTGAGGTGGCCGATGTGCGGCTCTCCGCTGGGGTAGGGAAGCATCTCCAGCACGTAGGCCTTGGGCCTCTCGTCCGGTTCGTTGGAGACCTCCCAGGCGTGCTCGCGCTCCCACACCGCCTGCCAGCGGGGCTCGATCTCGGCGGGGTCGTAGCGCGGCTCGGCCATCGGGGCGCTGAGGTTAGCCTGCACGCTGATGGCCCACGATCCAGACGCCTTTCGCATCGAGAAAGACGAGGTGCGCCCGGGCGTGCGGCTGACCTGGGTGCGCGAGGGCGAGGGCGGAGTGCCGCTCGTGCTGCTCCACGGGTGGCCGGAGACCATGCGGATCTGGTGGCGCAACGTGGCCCCGCTGGCCGAGGCGGGCTTCGACGTGATCGTGCCCGACCTGCGGGGCTTCGGGCGCTCGGGCGTTGCGCCCGACGGCTTCTACGACGCGGCGGCGAGCGCGCGCGACGTGCACGCGCTGGTCCACGACGTGCTCGGGTTCCGCGCCTGCGTGGCGGCGGGCGGCGACTTCGGCGGCGTGGTCATCCAGGAGCTGGGCGCGCGGTTCGAGGGCTTCGTGGCGCGCCAGTGCCTGTTCAACACGGTCCCGCCGCTGCGGCTGGACGAGTACGAGGCCGCCGGGCTGGGGCGCGGCGTCGCGCCGCTGACCCGGATGGCGTCCGACTACTTCGTGCGCCAGGGGACCGACGCCGACGGCCTGGCCGCCGAGCTGGACACGCCGGAGAAGCGCCGGCGCTACGTGGCGCAGTTCTACGGGCCGCGGTTCTGGGCGGCGCCCGGGACGTTCTCCGCCGAGGACGTCGACTTCATGACCGAGCCGTTCGCGGATGCCGAGCGCTTTCGCGCCTCGGTGGGGCTCTACGAGGCGGCGCTGGGCCGCCGCGAGGTGTCCGAGCCGCCGCTGTGGGAGGACCGGGTCTCCCGCGTCGAGACGCTCGTCCTCTACGGCCCCGAGGACCACGTGATCCCGCGCGACTTCCCCGACCGCTGCGAGGTGGCGTTCCCGCGGCGGGCCGGCCCGTTCGTGGTGCCCCGGGCCGGGCACTTCCTGCAGTGGGAGCGCGCCGACGCGCTCAACGGCGCGCTGGTCGGGTTCTTGCGAGACGCCCCGTAGGCGCGATTACCATGGCGCCATGGCTCCCACGGCCGACTGGTCGGATCAGGTCGCCCTCCTGGTCGCCGCCGCGGAGGAGGCCGCCGAGCGCACGCGCCGCGACGCCGAGCAGCGCGCCGACGAGCGCATCGCCGAGGCGGACCGCGCCGCCGGCTACCGCGTCGAGGCCGCCGAGACCGAGGCGCGCGAGATCCTCGCCGGCGCGCGGGCGCAGGCCGAGCGGCTGACGACCGAGGCCACCGACGCGCGCGAACGCGCGACGCTCGAGGCGGCGGCGAGGGTGGCCGACCTGGAGGACGCGGCGCGGGCCGAGTCCAAGCGCATCCGCGCCGAGGCCGACGAGTACGCCAAGCTCGTGCGCGCGTCGGCCGAGGAGGAGGCGCGAGCGCTGACGCGCGAGGCGCGTTTCGTGGCCCAGGGCGTGCTCAAGGAGGGCACGGGCCTCCACGACGACCTCCAGGAGATGAGCCGGTCGCTGCGCCGCAACGCGGAGCGGCTGCTGGGCGACGTGCGCGACGCCCACGCCCGGATGGCCGGCGAGATCGACCGCACCGTGGGCCCGGACACCGGGGCGGCGGCCGGCGGGCGCGGCGACGAGCCGCGGCGAGCGCGGGTCGACGACGACCCCGACGTGCCCGAGTTCATCCCCCCGCGCTGAGCCGGCTCTACGGGTAGATCGCCCGGAAGCGCGCGGCCTCCGCCACGCGCTCGATGCCCACGCAGTGGGCGGCGGCGCGCCAGTCCACGTCGAGCTGCTCGGCGGCGTCCACCACCCGGCGCAGCCCGGCCTGGAGCTGGCTGCGCAGGCGCGCGGCGATCTCGGCGTCGGTCCAGGAGTACTTCTGCTGGTCCTGGACCCACTCGAAGTAGGACACGGTCACGCCCCCGGCGTTGGCCAGGAGGTCGGGGACGACGGGGATGCCGCGCTCGGCGAGGATGCGATCCGCTTCGGGCGTGACCGGGCCGTTGGCGGCCTCGACGACGAGCTGGGCGTCGATGCGCTCCGCGTTCTCGGCGGTGATCTGGTGCTCCAGGGCGGCCGGTACGAGCACGTCGCACGGCGCCTCCAGGACCTCGGTGCGCGACACGGCGCGCCCGGCGGGGCAGTCGCGCAGGAAGCGGTGCTCGGCCACCCAGTCGAAGATCCGCGGCAGGTCGAGGCCGTCGGGGTCCACCAGGCCGGCCGTGACGTCGCTGACGGCGACGATCGTGGCGCCGCGGGCGGCGAGCTCGCGGGCCACCACGGCGCCGACGTTGCCGAAGCCCTGAAGCGCCACGCGCTGAGCGCCGAGGTCGCGGCCCAGGTGCTCGAGGACGGCCTCCATGCAGTAGACGACGCCGAGGCCGGTGGCGAACTTGCGTCCGGCCGTCCCGCCCAGGACGAGGGGCTTGCCGGTGACGATCTCGGGGACCGGATGACCGACCTGCTGGGAGTAGGTGTCCATGAACCAGGCCATCTCGCGTTCGCCGGTCGCCATGTCGGGAGCGGGGATGTCGCGGTCGGGGCCGATGATCGGGAAGATCTCCGAGGCGTAGCGGCGGGTGATGCGCTCCAGCTCGTCCTGGGACAGGCGGTTGGGGTCGCAGCGCACACCGCCCTTGGCTCCGCCGAAGGGCAGCTCCAGCAGCGCGCACTTGAAGGTCATCCACAGGGCGAGCGCGGCGCACTCGCCGAGGCTGACGGCGGGGGCGTAGCGGACGCCGCCCTTCGTCGGGCCCATGGTCAGCGTGTGCTGGACGCGGTAGCCGGTGAACGTCTCGACGGTGCCGTCGTCGCGGCGGACCGGGAAGTTGACGGTGAGGGCGCGTCGCGGCTCGAGCAGGCGGGCGCGCAGCTCGGCGTCGAGGTCCAGCCGGCCGGCGGCGCGCTCGAACTGCTCCTGGGCGGTGGCCCAGAGCTTGGAGCGCCACTCGCCTCCGGGCGCGACGAGGCCGGCCTCGTCGGCGAGGACGGCATCCCATCCGCCCTTGCCCCGGCGTTCGGAGGTCGAAGCCATGGCCGGGCGGAGGGTAGCCCCGCGCTCGCACGGCGCCAATCCGCGCACGGACTCGTGCAGGTTTCCCCGCTACTTCACGCAGCCGCGCAGGAGGCCACTCTCGCCGGGACGGTGCGGGGCGCCGGTGACGCCCACGTCGGTCCCCGTCTGGCGCGCGATCCAGCAGCCGTTCTCGCGCACGCGCACCGCGTAGGTGCGCCGGTCCTGGATGCGCTCGGATATCAGCAGGTCCACCGTGCAGTCCCACCTGGCCCCGGCGCCGGTGCACCGCCCGCCGCGGTCGCCCACGACGGTGCCGAACACGCCCTGCGCCTCGAGATCCTGCTTCAGCGCGATGGCGACCGCGTCGCCCAGCACCTGGCCGGTGACGAGGGGCGGCCCGCCGGCGACGTCGCCGCCGCACCCGGCCAGGACCGCCACGACCAGCGCCACCGCCCCGATGCCGAAGATCCCCCTCACCGGGGCGTTAGAATGGCATCTGATTACGAGCTTGGGGCTATAGCTCAGCTGGGAGAGCGCTGCCATGGCATGGCAGAGGTCGTCGGTTCGAGCCCGACTAGCTCCACTTCACGATGACCCGCCGGCGACGCGGGCGGGGACCTCGCCCCAGAGCTGCTCCAGGCGGTAGTAGTCGCGCGTGTCCGGCGTGAAGACGTGGACGACGACGTCGAGGTAGTCCATGAGGATCCAGTGCGACTCCCCCACGCCCTCGACGCGGCGGGGCAGGAGCCCGTGCTCGTCCTTGAGGCCCAGGTGGATGCCGTCGTGGATCGCCTTGACCTGGCGCTCGCTGTTGCCCGTGCAGATGACGAAGCGGTCCGTGTAGCCGACCACCCCGCGCAGGTCGAGCTCGACGATGTCGCGCGCCTTCTTGTCGTCGGCGTACCGCGCGATGGCGCGGGCCAGCTCCTGGCCCTCCATCTCGGGGCCCTCCATCAGGCGGTCACCGCGCTGCGATAGAGCCCATGCGCCGCCACGTACTCGCGCACCGCGTCGGGCACGAGCCAGCGCACGGGCAGGCCCGCCGCCACGCGATCGCGCACCAGCGACGAGGACACGTCGATCCGGGGCATGTCCAGGAACACCACCGAGTCCCTACCCGCCAGCGCGGCGATCGACCGTTCGATCTCCTCGCGCCGGGCGCGCTCCCGCTCGGCCACGGCGAAGCGCGCCAGCGCCAGCACGCGCTCGGGCTCGTGCCAGCCCGGCAGCGAGAGCGCCATGTCCCCGCCGGCGATCCAGGTCAGCTCGTCGCCGGGCCGCTGCTCGCGCAGGGCCTCGAGGGTGTCGGCCGTGTAGGACGCCCCCCCGCGGCGGACCTCCAGGTCGGACACCTCCAGCCACTCGGCGTCGCCCGCGGCCAGCCGGCACATCTCCAGGCGCACCTGCGGCCCGGGGTCGGCGGGGAGCGGCTTGTGCGGAGGCGAGGCCACCGGCATCAGCAGCACGCGGTCGAGTCCCAGCCGGGCGTGGGCCTCCTGCGCGCACACCAGGTGGCCGACGTGCGGCGGGTTGAACGTCCCTCCGAGGATCCCGAGCGAGGCCACGCGCGGCGTCAGGGGCGGGACGTACCCGATCCCTCGACCACGTACTTGTACGTGCACAGCTCGCGCATGCCGATGGGGCCGCGGGCGTGCAGCTTCTGGGTCGAGTTGCCGATCTCCGCGCCCATCCCGAACTCGTGGCCGTCGGTGAAGCGGGTGGAGGCGTTGACGTAGACGCACGCCGAGTCGACGCCGCGCGTGAAGGCGCGCGCGGACTCCACGGAGCGGGTGACGATGGCGTCGGAGTGCCCGCTGCCGTGCGCGTTTACGTGCTCGATCGCCGCCGCGACGGAGTCCACGACGCCCACCGCGAGGATCATCGCGTGGAACTCGGTGTCCCAGTCCTCGTCGGAGGCGTCGATGAGGCTGTCGGCCAGCTCGCCGGAGGCGGCGCGGGCGCGCGCGTCGGCGCGCAGCTCGACGCCCGCCTCGCGCAGGGCGCGCAGGGCGCGCGGCATGAACTCGGCGGCCGCGTCGACGTGGACGAGCAGGGTCTCGGCCGCGTTGCAGGTGCCGGGGCGCTGGGTCTTGGCGTTCACCACGATGCGCTCGGCGGCGTCGAGATCGGCGCCCGCGTCCACGAACACGTGGCAGTTGCCCGAGGCGGCGTAGATCACGGGGACGGTGGCGACCTCCTCCAGCGCCTTCTTCAGGCCCTCGCCGCCGCGCGGGATGATCAGGTCGACGAGGCCGTCCTGCGTGGCCAGCTCGGCCAGCTCCTCGCGCCCGCCCCCGGCGACCAGGCCGATCGCGCCGTCGGGGAGCCCCGCTGCCGCGGCGGCCTCGACCGCGATGGCGGCCAGCACCGCGTTGGAGTGCGCGGCGGTCGAGGACCCGCGCAGCACGATCGCGTTGCCCGACTTCAGGCACAGCGCGGTGCAGTCGATCGTCACGTTGGGCCGCGCCTCGTAGACGACCGCGACCACGCCGAGCGGCTCGCGCACGCGGCGCATCTCCAGGCCGTTCTCCAGGCGCCCGCCGTCGATGACCTCGCCCACCGGGTCGGGCAGGGCGACGATGGCCCGGACGCCCTCGGCGATGGCCGCGACCCGCGCCTCGTCCAGGCGCAGGCGGTCCAGGAGGGCCGCGCCGACGTCGTTTTCGCGCCCCGCCTCCATGTCGCGCGCGTTGGCGTCGAGGATCTCGGACGTCCGCGCCTCCAGCGCGTCGGCGATCGCCAGCAGCGCGGCGTCCTTGATGCGCGTGTCCAGCTGCGCCAGCGCGCGCGAGGCGCGCCGGGCGGCCCGGCAGACGTCGGCGACGGACTGGGCGGTCGTGGCCATGGGCAGAGGTTACGCCAGGACGAAGTAGTCCCGGTGGACCGCCTCCTCGGTGGCGCGCGGGACCACCTCGCGGACGTCGGAGGACTTCAGCCCCTTGACCCGCTCCAGCTCGGCCGCCGAGTAGTTGGCGATGCCCTTGCCGATCACGCCGTCGCCGTCCACGACCTCGACCGCGTCGCCGGCGTCGAAGGTCCCGCGGACCTCGACGATGCCCACGGGCAGCAGGCTCGTCCCGCCCTCGCGCAGCGCCCGGGCGGCTCCCGGGTCCACCACGACCTGTCCGCGCGCGGGCTTGGCGTACTTCAGCCACAGCTTGAAGGAGGAGTAGCGGGCGTCGCGCGCGGGGAAGCGCGTGCCGCGCGGCTCGCCCGCCGCGGCGGCGCTCAGCACCCCGGGCTCCAGTCCCGACGCGATCACGGTCTCGATCCCCGCCGCCGTGGCCATCTCGGCCGCCACCACCTTGGAGCGCATGCCGCCGGAGCCCAGGTGCGAGCCGGCGTGCCCCACGTCCAGCGCCTCCACCGACTCGAAGTCGGTGACCTCGGCCACCAGCTCGGCGCCCGGGTCGCGGCGGGGGTCGGCCGTGTACAGCCCCTCGGTGTCGGTGAGCAGGACGAGGCGCTCGGCCCCGATGAGGACCGCCACCTGGGCGGCCAGGAAGTCGTTGTCGCCGAAGGAGATCTCGTCGGTGGTGGTGGTGTCGTTCTCGTTGATCACCGGTACCACCCGCCAGTCCAGGAGCTTGCGCAGCG
This sequence comes from Solirubrobacteraceae bacterium, assembly GCA_033856025.1. GTDB lineage: Bacteria > Actinomycetota > Thermoleophilia > Solirubrobacterales > Solirubrobacteraceae > AC-38. The sequence continues at coordinate 50,883 of JAWVFQ010000007.1, forward strand.
TCTGGCGGGCGTTGAGGTAGTGCGTGCGCGCGCTCACGTCGAAGAACGTGAGCAGCACCTGGGCGCTCGTAACGCCGCGCTCGCGCAGCAGCTCGTCGTAGACCCGGTAGAGCTTGCCCTGGCCCACGGCGCTGGCCGCCTGGAGGTCGCCCATGGCGCGCGGGCGCAGCGGGAGCTCGAGCACGCGCATCCCGCGCGCTATCGCGCCGCTGGTCACGATCACCACGTCCTCGCCGCGCTCGTGGAGGTCGGCCACCTCCCCGCACACCGCGCGCAGGACGTCCTCGCGCGGCGCACCGTCGTCGCCGGCCACGATGCTCGACCCGAGCTTGATCACCGTCGTGGACATCCGCGGAGAGGGTACGCGCGCCTACAGCGGCGTGCCCGGGTCAAGCTCGAACTCGACCCCGGCGATCTCCACGTCGTCTCCGGGCTCGAAGCCGGCGGCGCGCAGCGCCTCGATCACGCCGATGGAGCGCAGGCGGGCCTCCAGGTAGGACAGGGCGTCCTCGTTGCCCAGGTCATGACGGGCCACCAGGCGCTCGATCCCCTCTCCGGTCACGCGCCAGCGCCGCTCGCCGTCCGCCTCCACCGTGAACCCGCGGCCCGCGGCCGGGCGGAACGTCATGTGCTCGGCCACCTCCGCCTCGGCCTCGGGCAGCGCCTCGGCGCCCGGCAGCGGCGGGACCAGGCGCACCAGCAACGTCCCCAGCTCGTCCACCCCCTGTCCGGTGGCGCTGGAGGTGACGACGACCGGGACGTCCTCCCCCAGCCGCGCGCGCCACTCCTGCGCCGCCCGCTCCGCGTTTTCCGGCGCCACGAGGTCGGCCTTGGACAGCGCGAGCACCCGAGGCAGCGCGGCCAGGCGCGGCTCGTAGGCCGCGAGCTCGCGCTCGATCGTCGCGTGGTTGCGCGCCGGGTCCGAGCCGTCGACCGGGGCCAGGTCCAGGACGTGCACGAGCAGGCGCGTGCGCTCCACGTGAGCCAGGAAGTCATGGCCCAGCCCCGCGCCCTGGCTCGCTCCCTCGATCAGGCCCGGGATGTCGGCGAGCACGAGCTGGCGGTCCTCGCGCTCCAGCGTCCCCAGGACCGGCGCCAGGGTCGTGAACGGGTAGTCGGCCACCTTGGGCGCGGCGCGCGTCATCCGGGCCAGCAGCGACGACTTCCCGGCGTTGGGGACGCCGATCAGCCCCACGTCGGCCAGGAGCTTGAGGCGCAGCTCGATCCAGCCCTCCTGGCCCGGGAGCCCGCGCTCGGCGAAGCGGGGCGCCTGGCGGGTCGGGGTGGCGAAGTGCTTGTTGCCCCGGCCGCCCGAGCCACCCCGCGCCACCAGCGCGCGCTGCCCGGGACGCACCAGGTCGTGGCTCGCGCCGTCCATGCCCTGCGCCTGCGTCCCGGGCGGGACGTGCACCTCCAGCGCCTCGCCCGAGCGTCCGTGGCGCAGCGCGCCCTCGCCGTGGCGGCCCCGGTCCGCCTTCCAGTGGGCGCGGCGCCGAAACGCCTGGAGGTCGCGCACCGAGTCGTCGGCCACCAGCACGACGTCGCCGCCCCAGCCGCCGTCGCCCCCGTCGGGCCCGCCCCGCGGGACATGGGCCTCCCGGCGAAACGACATGGACCCGTCGCCGCCGCGTCCGCCCTGGACGAAGATCCGTGCGCGATCGTGCATGTCCCCATGATGCCCGGGTAACGTCCGCCCATGGCCGACGAGCCCGTCTTCCTCATCACCGGCGCCTCCACGGGCATCGGCGCCGCCACGGCGCGCCAGGCGGTGGCCGAGGGCTACCGGGTCGTGCTGGCCGCGCGCAGCGAGGACAAGCTGCGCGGGCTGGCCGACGAGCTGGGCGGCGAGGACCGCGCCCTGGCCGTGCGCTGCGACGTGACCGAGTGGGAGGACCAGGAAGCGATGGTCCGCCAGACGCTGGAGCGCTTCGGCCGCCTCGACGTCGCCTTCGCCAACGCCGGCTTCGGCGCCAAGCGCGGCTTCAAGGAGGAGACGCCGGAGTTCTGGCGCTCCATGGTGCTGACCAACGTCTACGGCGCCGCGCTGACCATCCGCGCCACCATGGACCCGCTGACCGAGAGCAAGGGGCACCTGCTGCTCACCGGCTCGGTGGCCGGGCGCCGCGCGCTGCCCGGGTCGCTGTACTCCTCGACCAAGTGGGCGGTCACCGGCATGGCCGAGTCCGCGCGCCAGGAGCTCAACGACACGGGCGTGCGCGTCACGCTCATCGAGCCCGGGATGGTCGACACGCCGTTCTTCGAGAACGGCGCCGGCGACTGGGCGCTGAAGGCGGACGACATCGCCCGCGCCGTCCTCTACGCGGTCAAGCAGCCGCCGCACGTGGACGTCAACGAGATCCTGATCCGCCCGACGGCCCAGCCGGTCTGACGCGTCGTCATCGTGCACGACTGTCGTGCACTATGGCGACGGGGATGCTCAGCGCAGGGCGATGGCGGCGGCCACGAGCTGCACGGCCGAGCCCGCCGCGAGGGCGATCACGCCGGCGGCCGTGCCCGGCAGGCGGTCGCGCGCGCCCGACACCGCGGCGGCGTCGACGGCGTCGACCAGCGCGACGGTGGCCAGCGTGCGCGGGCCGACCCCGGGCCGCGCGGCGGTGTGGGCGGTGAGGAAGCCCAGGACGACGTCGCGCGCGCCGACCATCCGCGTCAGGGCCTGGACCCCCGGCCGCGCCGCGTCCTCGCCCATCCACGGCCGGGTGGCCGCCTCGGGCGCCACGACCATCCCCAGGCCCAGCGCGATCCGGCCGTAGCCGTTCGTCCGCGCCTGGGCCAGGGCCGAGAGCACGCTATTCGGCGGCGGCTTCGGCCGCGTCGACGAAGATCGTCCGGCCGCGGCGGCCGGTGTGGAAGCGCACGGTCCCGGGGCGGACGGCGAAGATCGTGTCGTCCTTGCCGATGCCCGTGCCGTCGCCCGGCTTAAACCGGGTGCCGCGCTGGCGCACGATGATCTCGCCGCCGGTCACGGCCTGGCCCGCGAACACCTTCACACCCAGGAACTGGGGGTTGGAGTCGCGGCCGTTTCGCGAGGAGCCGAGCCCCTTCTTATGAGCCATCCGAAGCCTCCTTGTCGCCCCCGGCCGGAGCGCCGGCGGCGGCCTTCTCGGCGGCCGGCTTGGCCGCCGCCTTCTTCGCCGCCGGCTTGCGGGCGGCGAGCTTGACGCTGGTGATCTCCAGGCGCGTGAGCTCCTGACGGTGCCCCGTGCGGCGCTTGTAGCCGCGCTTGGGCTTGAACTTCAGCACGTGGATCTTGGGCCCGCGCTCGTGACCCACGACCGTGGCCTCGACCTTGACCTTGGCCAGGTCGTCGCCGTCCACCACGTCGTCGTCGGAGCGGAACATCAGCGGGTCCAGGGCCACCTTGGCGCCCTCGTCCGCGCGCAGCCGCTCGACGAGGAGGGTCTGGCCCTCCTCGACGCGGTACTGCTTTCCGCCTGTCTTGACGATCGCGTAGGTCATGTCTGCGTCTCGGCCTTGGCGCGAGAACGGCGCCGTCCGCCCCTGCGGCCCCGGCGCCGAGACGTTGATTCTAGGTCATCGGAACCGGATTCCCCGTCCTCCTCCTCGTCGCCGCCGCCGGAGTCGACCAGGCTGGCGGTGGCGCCCGTCCGCCCCACCTCGTCGATGCGCACGAGCCGGCGCTTGCCGACGGACCGCCCGCCGCGCAGCACCGAGATGATGTAGCCGTCGATCTTGGCCACGCCGGCGTCCTCGTCGTACATGTGCGGCTCGACGATGTCCACGTGGACCTCGTCGCCCACCCGGAAGGGCACCGCGCGCTCCTGGACCTCGTCCGAGGTGCCCTCGAACGTGATGGCCAGGTGGTCGAGCGGCAGGCCGGCCGAGCCCTCGAAGAACAGCCGCTTGCCGGTGTCGGCCTCCAGCGCCTTGAGCAGCCAGGCGTTGTCGCCGGTGAACTCGGCCGTCACCCGGGGGTTCATCTGGACCAGCAGCGCCTCGCCCTTGTGCTTGCGCGCCTCGTCGCGCAGGTGGCGCGAGAAGCGCAGCGCGATCGTCTCCTCCGAGGGGATCACGCCGTCGCCGTGGCAGGTCGGGCAGGGGCGGGTCATGATCTCCCGCACTCCCTCGGTGACGTTCTGGCGCGTCATCTCGACCAGGCCCAGCGGCGAGATCTCCACCACGAACGTCTTGGTGCGGTCCTCGTCCAGCGCCTTGCGCAGGGTCTTCAGGACGGCGTCGCGGTTGCGCGCCCGCGCCATGTCGATGAAGTCGATGACGATGATCCCGCCGATGTCGCGCAGCCGCAGCTGCTTGACCACGGCGTCGGCCGCCTCGAGGTTGGTCTTGGTGATCGTGTCCTCCAGGCGCGCGCTCTTGCCACGCCCGGTGAACGAGCCGGAGTTGACGTCGATGACGGTCAGCGCCTCGGCGTAGTCGATCATCAGGTAGCCGCCGCTGGGCAGGTCCACCCGGCGCGACAGGGTCCCCTGGAGGATCTCCTCCACGCCGTAGCGCTCGAACAGCGGCTCGGGCGCGTCGTGGTGCTCCACCCGCTCGACCAGCTCCGGAGCGGTGCGCTCCAGGAACGAGATCAGCCGGTGGTGCGCATGCTCGTCGTCCACCACCGCGCCCTCGAACTCGGCCGAGAAGATGTCGCGCACCACGCGCACCGGGAGGTCGGCCTCCTGGAAGACCATGGCCGGCGCGGTGGCCGCCTCGACGCGCTTGCCCAGCACCTCGTGGAGCTTGTGCAGGTACTGGAGCTCACGCTCGAAGTCCTTGCGCTTGGCGCCCTGGGCCGCGGTGCGGATGATCGCGCCGCCGTCGCGCAGGTCCAGCTTGGCCGCCTCCTTGCGCAGGCGGTTGCGCTCGGCGTCCTCCAGCCGGCGCGAGACGCCGACGCCCTCGCCCGTCGGGGCGTAGACCATGTAGCGCCCGGCGATGGTGAGCTCCATCGAGAGCCGCGCGCCCTTGGTCTTGAGCGGGTCCTTGACCACCTGCACCACGACCTCCTGGCCGGGCTTGAGCAGGTCGACGATGGAGCGCCCACCGCCGCGACCGCCCCGGCCGCGGCGCGGAGTCTCCACGCCCGGCAGGACGATCTCGTCGACGTGCAGGAAGCCGTTCTTGTCCAGGCCGATGTCGACGAACGCGGCCTCCAGGCCCGCGAGGACGTTGTCCACGCGACCCTTGTAGATGTTCCCGACTATGGACCGGGCGCCGCGGCGCTCGAGGTACAGCTCGGCGACCTCGTATCCGGTCGCCGGGTTCTTGCGGCGGCGCATGGCCGCCTTGGACGCCGGGTTACCCGGCGCTTCCAGCAGCGCGACTCGGGTCTCTCCCCGGTCGACGCTGACAAGCACTTGCTTTCTCACTTGAGAGTCCTTTGGTCACAGGCTGGGCACCCTGCCCTTGGCGTGGGAGGCGATCCGGGATTGCACGTGGATCGACTGCAGGATGCCTACGGCCATCAATGTCATCAGGACCGACGATCCGCCGTAGCTCATGAGCGGTAACGGTACGCCGGTGATCGGCATGATCCCTACGGTCATGCCGACGTTGACGAAGACCTGGAACATGAGCATCGCCACGATGCCCCCGGCGATCAGCGCGCCGTACAGGTTCTTCGCCATGGTCAATATCCGGAGGCCGCGCCAGATCAGCAGCGCGAAGAGCGACAGCACGATCGACGCCCCCAGGAATCCGTACTCCTCGCCCACTACGGCGAACACGAAGTCGGTGTGGTGCTCGGGAAGGAAGTTCAGCCGGGTCTGCGTCGCATGGTCGCCGCGGCCCGTCTTCTGACCCGCGCCGATCGCGATCCGCGACTGGTTCTGCTGGTAGCCCGCGTTGGCGGGATCCGCCGACGGGTTCAGGAACGCCGTGAGGCGCGCCTTCTGGTACGGCTTCAGCACGTCCACCCCGATGGCCGGTGCGGCCACCAGCGTGAACGCGATCCCCACGGCGCCGATCGCCGCGAGCGCGGCGAAGTGACGTCCCGGGGTGCCGGCCACGAACAGCACGGCCAGCACGACCACGACGTAGACGAGGCTGGTGCCCAGATCCGGCTGGAGCAGCACCAGCATCGCCGGGAACAGCGCCACGAGCATGGCCCGGGCGGTGGTGTCACGGTCGCGTAGCCGCCGGACCCGATCGACGACGAACGCCGACAGGCAGAGGATCAGCAGCAGCTTGCCGATCTCCGACGGCTGGAAGGAGATGAAGGCCAGGTCGAACGACCGGCGCGAGCCGCGCGCGGTCGAGCCGACGGCGATGACCAGGACGATCAGCCCGATCATCACGCCGTACAGGCCGTACTTGAGCTCGCGCAGGCGCGTGTAGTCCACGCGCGTCAGCCCGATCATCAGGCCCAGGCCGATGGCGGCGTATACGCCCTGGCGGATCACGTAGTAGTAGGGCGAGCCGGCCACGTCGTCCTTCGTGGCGCTGGCCAGCACGGCGATCGAGCAGGCGAGCAGGCCCAGCGTGGCCAGCAGCAGCAGCGGGTCGATCCCCAGCGACGGGCGCGAGGGGCCGGTGGCCTCCTCGACGCGGCGGTGGATCGGGGTGCGGGCGGCGGAGGCTTCCATCAGAAGGTGGCCGAGGCCCCCCGGACGAGCTTCTTCTGGACGCCGAACCACTGGGACAGGATCAGACGAGCGGCCGGGGCGGCCGACTCGGCGCCGAAGCCGCCCTGCTCCACGGTCACCGCCACCACGATCGGGCGACGCTGGTCGGGCGCGTAGGCGACGTACCAGGACTGGTCGCTCTGCCCCGCGCGCTCGGCCGTTCCGGTCTTGCCCAGGACGGTGCGCCCGAAGCCGGCGAACACGTCGGCCGAGGTGCCGCCCGGCGCGCTCGCCGCCTGCTGGAGGCCGTCCATGATGGCCTGGCGGTAGTTGGGATCGATGGCGACGTGGCGGGCCGGCGGCGGCTCGACCTTCTGGAGCAGGCGGCCCGCGCCGTCCTCGATGCGCAGGCCCAGGTGCGGCGTGGGCACCTTGCCGCCGTTGATGACGGTGGAGTAGGCGACGGCCAGCTGGAGCGGCGTGGCCTGGAGGTCGCCCTGCCCGACGGCGAGGTTGACGTTGTCGCCCACCGACCAGGGGCGGTCGGTCAGCTTCTGGCGGTACAGCTTGTCGCGCCAGGCCGGGCTGGGGATCAGGCCCGAGCGCTCCTCCGGCAGGTCGATGCCGGTCGTGCGCCCCAGGCCCAGGCGGTGCGCCCACGTCTGCAGGATGTCCCCGCCGATCCCGTTCATCTGCTGGCCCAGCCGGTAGAAGAAGACGTCGGAGGACACGCGCAGGGCATCGCGCATGGCCACCGCGCCATGGGCGGTCTTGCCGGCGTTGTGGAAGACGATGTTGCCGATCTGGATGGACCCGGGGTCGTTGACCACGGTGTCGGGCGTGATCGTCCCGCTCTGCATCGCGGCCAGCGCGGTCACCACCTTGAAGGTCGAGCCGGTGGGATAGGCGCCCGCCGTGGCGCGGTTGACCAGCGGCGCGCCCGTGTCCTGCGAGTTGAGCTTCTTGAACACCGACGGCTTGAGCGGCTTGGCGAACAGGTTGGGATCGAAGGAGGGGAACGAGCCCATCCCGATGACCTCGCCGTTGCGCGGGTCGATGGCCACGAACGCCCCGCCCCGGTTGCGCTCGCCATCGGTGATGGGGATCCCGCCGGCCTCGGACATCGCCTCCTGCCCGGCGCGCTGCAGGTCGAGGTCGAGCGAGAGCTTGAGCTGCTTGCCCTGGACCGGCTCGCGCGTGGGGAAGACGCCGGTGTTGCGCCCGAACGCGTCGACCTGGACCCGCGTCGCCCCCGGCTTGCCGCGCAGGTAGCGGTCGTAGGTGTACTCCAGCCCGCCCTTGCCCACGATCGTGCCCTGGTTGACGCCGCGGAAGCGCGAGGCCTTGAGCTCGTCGGGGCTGATCTCGCCCACCGTGCCGAAGATCTGCGCCGCCAGCTCCTTGTGGGGGTAGGAGCGCAGGAACACGGTGTTCACGGCGACGCCCGGGAAGGTGTCCTTGCGCTCGAGCACGTAGTTGCGCACGGCGGGGCTGACGTCCTGCTTGAGCGTGACGTTCGCGTAGGGCAGCAGCTTCTGCTGCCGCGCTATCTCCCTCTCCATCCGACGCGGCGTCAGCCCGACGACCGGCTGGAGGCGGTGCAGCAGCCGGGTGCGTGCCGGCCCGCGGGGCGGCACGTGGTTGGCCTCCAGCTGCACCGCGATCGAGATCCGGTTGTCCACCAGGACGTGCCCGTTGCGGTCGAGGATGTCCCCGCGCGGGGCCGGGTCGACGATGTCGCGGACCTGGTTGTTGGAGGCCTGCGCCAGGTACTTGTCGCCGGAGAGCACCTGGAGGTACCACAGGCGGAAGAACACGATGGCGAACAGGGCCAGCGCCACGCCGGCCAGGATCGCCACGCGCAGGGCGAGCTGGGGCGTGATCGGCGGGCGGCGGTCCTCCTGGAGCTGCAGCAAGGGTGGCCTCTACGCCCGCGAGATCGGGGACAGGCCGCCGGTGACGTAGGCGCGCCGGCGGCGGCGGCGCGGGTCCTCGGGCAGCGCGCGTACCAGGGCGCGGCGCACCAGCGCGTACACGGGCATGGCCAGGACGGCGTTGACGACGATCGTCACGAGTATGTCGCGCAGCAGCAGCAGGCTGACCGGCGCGTCCACGCCGAGCAGGAACTGGACGAGCGAGAAGCCGACCGTCGCGACGGCGGTCGCGGCGGCTCCCACGGCCAGCGGCGTGAGCCCGTGGGCCGGGTCGCGCAGCTCGCGCAGCCGTCCGGACCAGTAGCCCACGCACAGCAGCACGAGGCTGGAGACGCCCAGCGTCTGCAGCAGCGCCGTGTCGACGAACAGCCCGACGGTGAACCCCATGATCGCCCCGGGCACCGACCCGCACAGCAGCCCGACCGACGCCACGACGAGCGGCGACAGGTCGGCGGAGACGCCGAGGAAGGAGATCTGCGACACGGCGGAGATCTGCACGAGCACCGTGACCACCGCGACCAGCGCCAGGCGGATCCACAGGGAGGCGGGGCCGGTCACGGCGTCCCGCCCTGGGCGCGCAGCGAAGCCGAGCCCGACCGGGTCCCGCGGGTGAGGATCTGGACGAAGTCCAGGCGGCGCAGGTCGGCGAAGGGGCGGATGTGCACGCGCTGGTACTGCGAGAGCTCCTGATCGTCGGCCTTGGTCACCACGCCGATCGGCAGGTTGGCCGGGAACAGCGACTCCAGCCGGCTCGATTGGCTGCCCGCCGTGACGATGGTGTCGCCCGAGCGCAGGCTGGCGCGCCGCGGGACGAACTCCAGCAGCAGGTCGCGCGGTCGCCCGACCGCGGGCTGCACGACGCCCGTGATCCCGTTGCCGGCGTCGGTGACCGCGGGGGTGAGCACGCGGGCCGACACGCCGCTCGTGCTGTCGGTGAGCAGCGTGACCTGGCTGGCGCCGGCGGTCACGGCGGTCACCTTGCCCACCAGGCCGTCGCCGGATACGACCGGCTGGTCCTTGCGTACGCCGGCCGAGCTGCCCTTGTCCACGGTGATCGTGGCGTACCAGACGGTGGGCGAGCGGCCGATGACCCGCGCGGTGACGGGCTCGTAGCCGGCCACGGTGTCGGAGCGGTCGAGGTTGACCAGGCGGCGCAACTGGGCGTTCTCGCGCTCGGCCGCCTGCGCGCCGATCACGCGGCGGCGCAGGTCGTTGCGCTCCTTGCGCAGGTTGGCGCGGTCCTTGCGCGCGTGCCAGGTGTCGTCGACCCAGCCGAACAGGTCGCGCACCGGCTTCAGGGCGCGGCTGGCCCCCTCCTGGACCGGCGCGGTCACGTCGAGGACCCCGCGCTGGAGCGTGTGGAACGGCCCTCCGGCGGATTCGCCGAAGTACGCCGTCAGGAGTACGAATGAGGCGGCGACGAGCAGTGCGAGGACCGCTCTGCGCCTACGGACCGATTGCTTGTACACGGGAAGGGCGAACCTTGGCAGTCGTGGCGGCGCTCACTGGTAGCGCCGCTTGCGATTGCGCGAGTGCTTGTTGGTGCGGTGTATGACCTCGAACTCCTCGAGCGACCGGCCGCTTCCGACGGCCACGCACGTCAGCGGGGACTCCGCCAGGTGCGCCGGCATCTGCGTCTCCTCGCGCAGGCGGTCGTCGAGGCCCTGCAGCAGGGAGCCGCCGCCGGCCAGCATGATCCCACGATCCATGATGTCGGAGGCCAGCTCCGGTGGGGTGCGGTCCAGCGTCTCCTTGACGGCGTCGACGATCTGGGTCAGGGGCTCGTCGAGCGCCTGGCGGATCTCCTCGGAGGTCAGGACGATCGTCTTGGGCAGGCCGGTCACCATGTCGCGCCCGCGGATCTCGGCCTGGACCTCCTCCTCCATCGGGAACGCCGAGCCGATCTCCAGCTTGACCTCCTCGGCGGTCTGCTGCCCGATGAGCAGCTTGTACTCGCGCTTGCAGTAGTTGATGATCGCCTCGTCGAGCTCGTCTCCCCCGATGCGGATGGACTGGGAGACGACGATCCCGCCGAGGCTGATGACGGCCACCTCGGACGTCCCGCCGCCGATGTCCACGACCATGCTGCCGGTCGGCTCGCCGACGGGGAGGCCGGACCCGATCGCGGCGGCCATCGGCTCCTCGATCAGGTAGGCGGTGCGAGCGCCCGCGCTCAGGCAGGCCTCCTCCACCGCGCGCTTCTCCACGCCGGTGACGCCGGAGGGCACGCAGACCACGACGCGGGGGTGCGCCCAGCGGTTCTGGTGGACCTTCTGGATGAAGTGGCGCAGCATCTCCTCGGTCACGTCGAAATCGGCGATGACGCCGTCCTTGAGGGGGCGGATGGCGCTGATCGTGCCGGGGGTGCGCCCGAGCATCCGCTTGGCCTCTATCCCCACGGCGTGGACCTCACCGGTGCGCGAGTCGATGGCGACCACGGACGGCTCGGAGAGGACGATCCCGCGCCCGCGCACGTAGACGAGCGTGTTGGCGGTCCCGAGATCGACCGCCATGTCGCGGCCCCCGAAGCCGGTGAGGTACGAGAAGAAGCCCATGTGAGGGTGGGACTGTGGTTGGGACTGGTCCGGCGAGCATTGCGGCCCCCGCGCGACTCGTCCGAGCCGCTATCCAGCCGTGGCGAAGCCGCGCGGGGCGGAGTGTAGCGAAGCGGGGTCCGCCGATTGACGGATGCAAGCGCGATTTCCCCGCAATTCACGCAGTCTTCAGGAGGTCGAGCAGCACGGCCACCGGGAGGCCGACGACGGTGAAGTAGTCGCCTGTGACGGAGCGCACGAGCCCGGCCCCGCGTCCCTGGATCGCGTAGCCCCCCGCCTTGTCCGCCCATTCGTTCGTGGCGACGTACTCGGCGATGTCGCTGGCGCTCAGCTCGCGAAAGCTCACGTCGGTGGAGGCCAGCGCCTCGTGCTCGCCGCCGAGACCGCCGACCATGCACAGCGCGCCGAGCACCGCGTGCGTGCGACCGGACAGCCGCCGCAGGTGCGACTCGGCCTCCGCGGCGTCGGCCGGCTTGCCCAGGATGTCCCCGCCCAGGACGACCACGGTGTCCGCTCCCAGGACCCGCCGCCCGGGGTGCGACTCGGCCACCGCCCGCGCCTTGCGCCGCGCGTTCTCCCGCGCCGCGTCGCGGGCATCCCCGGCCACGATCTCCTCCACGCCCGACGGAACGGCCTCGAACGGAATTCCGATCTGCTCGAGGATCGCCGCGCGCTGCGGCGAGCTCGAAGCGAGGATGAGGGGGTCCGTCAAATTGGTGCGAAGTCCAGGTAGCTGCTCTCGCGGATCGCGAGGCGGCGCAGGACTATCTTGACATCACCGGACGTGGAACCCATGTGGGCTTCGGCGGTGAAGGTGTTACCGCGGCGCAGGCGCAGGACGATCCGGCGCGCGCGGAACGTGCGCAACGGCACGGAGGTGGACAGCAGTGCGCCTCCGAGCTCGGACAGCAGCGGCCCGGGGCAGCGGCCGCGCAGCGGGTTGCCATCGCCGTAGCCGCCCGAGTAGCGCACCGTCACCCTGCGGCCGACCACGCTGATGTCCAACGAGCCGGTGCGAGCCGGGATGGCGCTGCCGCAGAACCCGCCTGTCTGCCAGGTCTGCGACTGCACGGCGGTCCCCGGCCCGGACCAGTTGGCCCCGCCGTGCACCGACTCGACCCCGCGCGACGGCCCCGACATCAGGCCGAGGGCCGCGCGGAAGCGGCTGCGGGGAACCGTCGCCGGGCCCTGCGCGGTCAGAGCGGCCTCGCCGCTCGTGGCCCGGGCCGTGAGGTCGACCTTTCCCTCCAGCCCACAGGCGTCCAGCGGCGCGCAGCGGCCGGGGTCGGGCTGCCCGCGAAGGGCGACGCGTACGCGACCGGTCACGCGCTCCACCCGGTAGACGGCGGTCAGGACGCGGGCGCGCCGGCGACGGACGGGCAACGAAGCCGGCGCCGGCGCGGCTTCGTCGGTGCGCCGGGGGTGGCCCAGCCGGAACACGAGCGAGGAGCGCACCGTCCCGGCGAAGCCATGCCCCGCGAACCCCCGCTCGGCCGGCAGGGCGACGGTCAGTCGGCCGCGGCGCATGGCGGCAAGCGAGACGCGCGGCGATGGGAGAGCACGCGCCACGTCCGCCTGCAGCGGCCCGCCGCAGCGCGTGGCGAACAGGTCCTCGCCGCCGAACCCGGTGAGATCGAAGCGCAGCCGCCCCGGACCCGCGGGGTCCAACGTGGGCGCCGCGTTGGAGCGGCCGGCATCGGCGCACGTCGCCACGGCGCCATCGAGCCCGCGACGCACCTGGGCCACGACGCTCGCGGGCTCGTCCAACCCGGACGCCAGGAAGACGACTCCGTCGGTCTGGCGGTGGCCGCCGAGCACCGTGTCCAACACGAGAAGCGTGCCCCGTGGTCCCGGGTCCCAGACGATGTGCCCGGCGGTGTCGCAGGTCCCCAGGAACGCGCAGCCCGACGCGCGGTCGCCGTGGAACTCGACCTCCACCCGCCCCTGGATCGCCATCGGAGCCTGGGTCTGGCGCACCACCCGGCCCGGCCCGCCGAACACGATCCCGAACTCGCCGCCGGAGGCGCGAGCCCCCGCGAGCGCGTCGCCCGACCCGGTCAGGGTCAGCAGGGCGGCGACCGCGCCGGCGACGAGTCCCCGTCTCACCGCCGGCCTCCGCGCACGATCAGCTTCTCGCGGCGCAGCTCCGCCACGATCGTGGTGGCGTGCCGGCCGCCGTAGCCCTTCCCGGCGAAGCGACCGTCGCCCCCGAGGCGCAGTGTCACGTGCGAGCGCAGGAGATCCGCGGGCGCGACGGTACCCGTGGCGCCCCGACGGTCGCCCAGGACATCCGCCCGCGCCGGCCCCGGGCACCGGGCTCGCAGCGGGTCCGGGGTCCCCAGGTCGGACGTCGGGCGCAGGGTTACCGTCCGGCGGGCGGAGGACATCTCGACGGCGACCCCCGGGCCCGGCGCGGTGTCGCGGCACCCCGCCGTGCCGCTGGCGCGCAGCTCCTCCACGGTCACGGCGCCGCGCGCATCGAACCGCGGCTCGACGCTGCCGTAGACGGACATCCGCCCCGCGCGGAACGCGCTCAGGACGGCGGCGCGGCCAACCGGCGAGCGGCCACCGGCCGGGACGGCGTCGACGCGCGCGTTCCCGCCCGGGGCATCGAACGTACGGGTCACGATCCCCGTCGTGCCGCAGCCGTCCAGCACTTCGCATCCGAGCTCCGGCAGACCGGCGAAGTCCACCGTCGTCCGGGCGGTCAGGCGCTCGACGCGGTACGCGATCTCCACCGCCGACCGCGGCTCGGAGCCAGCACCGGTTTCCCGGCTCGCGTTCTGGCTCAGGCGCAGGTGCGCGAAGCGCAGCGCGACGTCGTAGGCCACCTCCCCGGCGAGGGGCCCGGCGGCGAAGGCCCGGCGACCCGCCAGCCTCAGGGACACGGGCTCGCGCCGCAACCGGGGCACGTCGATGTCCGCGTGCGGAAGCGCGTCCGCGAGGTCCAGGGCGGTCGGCCCGGCGCAGCGTCCCGACGAGAAGAACCCGATTATCGAGCCGAAGCCCAGCCGCGACGCTCCGCCCGGCCCCGCCGCGATCTCCAGGCTGAGCTGCACCGGGAGCGGCTGGATGCAGAGGCCCGGATCGTGCCCGGGCTCGTCGTGCCGCGCGCGCACGACGACCGGGGTCTCGTCACTGCCCATCGAACCGGACCCGTAGGACTCCCAGCGCCTGCCGAAGTGCAGGATCTCGAGCTCGCCGCGCAGGTTGGGGCGCAGGGTGAAGCCACCGCTCTCGCCGCACATGCCGGCCTCGCCGCACCCACGGGCCGGGTCGCCGCGCCAGCTCACGACGATGGTCCCGTGCGTGGACGCGTCGGTCACGTACGTGCCCGGAGGGCCGACGCCCGCGTGCGCCGGCGTCGCGGCGCACGTCATCACGGCGACGATCGCCGCCAGCCCCCCTGAGCGCTCAAGCCTCCCGATGCACTCGATCCTGGCGGGCGGGGGGCCGTGCGTCAACCGCTAACCGAAGAACAGGCCGGCCTCGCGCTCCGCGGACTCGGGGGAGTCGCTGCCGTGGACGAGGTTCGTGCCGGTCTCGATGGCGTAGTCGCCGCGGATCGAGCCGGGTGCCGCCTCCAACGGGTTCGTCGCGCCGATGACCTGGCGGGCGGCGGGCACGGCCGACTCGCCCTCCAGCACCATCGCCACGAGCGGGCCCGAGGTGATGAAGTCGACGAGCTCGCCGAAGAACGGGCGCTCGCTGTGCTCGGCGTAGTGGCGCTCGGCCAGCTCGCGGTCCATGGTCATCTGGCGCAGGGCGGCGATCCGCAGGCCCTTGCGCTCGAAGCGGGCGATGATCTCGCCGGTCAGGCCGCGGGCGTACGCGTCGGGCTTGACCAGGATGAGTGTCCGGTCCATCGGGGTCCTTTCGGGTGCGGGGTTACGTCGTGGCCGGCGCGGAGCGCCGTCGGCGCCGGGGCGTCTCGGGCGGCTGCCCCACCTCGGCCTCGCAGTACGGGCAGATGCGCCAGGCGGGATCGAGCGGGCGCGCGCAGTTCTGGCAGGGGTCCTTGAGCTTGCGCATGCACGCCGGGCAGCGCAGGAAGTCGCGCTCGATCTCGGCGTCGCAGTACGGGCACAGCTGGAAACCGGCGGCGTGCAGGCGCGCCTCGGCCGCCTGCATCTCCAGCTCGCGCTCCCGGATGTCCTCCAGGAACTCGGGCGGGCGCACGATCAGGTAGACGAGCGTCCCGACGAACGGGAACAGCGACGCCGCGGTCGAGCAGCCGATCAGCATCGGGTCGGTCATGCGCCGGCGGGCGTCCGCGTACGTCCAGTACACGAGCGCGAGCCACACGACCACCATGAAGAGAATCAGCAGGTTGACGAACAGGCTGAGGCCCGCGTTGTCGATCCCGAATACCGCTAACACCGGTTCCACCGGGCGCGAGTGTAATCGAGCGTCGTCACAGGAAGAGTCGGCCGAAGCCGTAGCCGATCGCGAAGAACACGAGGATCACGATCGCCACGATCACCGCGACGAACCCGATCATCGGGAGGAATCTGGGCTCTTCCTCGTTCACAGCGTGGAGGCCCGCCTCCGTGCGCCGCCCCGCGCGAGGTCGGCGATGAGGTAGATCGACCCGGTGGCCAGGACGCCGCCGCCCGGGCCGGCGAGCTCGCGCGCCCGCGCCAGCGCCGCATGCGGGTCGGCCTGCAGCTCGATGGGCGGCGGGTCGGACGCCACCTGACGCGCGAGCGACTCCAGCGTGGCCGGCGGCAGCGCGCGCGGGTTGGCGTTGCGGGTGAACACGACGGCGCGAGAGGATGGCAGGAGCTCGCGCAGCATGCCAGCGGCATCCTTGTCCTCGAGGATCGACACGACGGCCACCGGCGGTCGCCCGCCGAACATCTCGGGCACCGACGCCACGAGCGCCGCCACCCCCGCGGGGTTGTGCGCCCCGTCCACGATCGTCAGGGGATCGCGCCCGACGACCTCGCAGCGCCCGGGGATCGACACGGACGCCGCGGCCTCGGCGACCGCGCGCGGATCGAGACGCGAGGGCAGGCTTTCGCCGGCCGCGGCCCCGGAGGGTGGCCGCTGGGCGGTCTCGTGACGCTCCGCGGCGAGGAACGCGCCGGCGGCGGCCGCGGCGGCCGCGAAGTTCTCCCGCTGGAAGGCGCCGGGGGCGGCGACCGAGACGTCGGGGGTGGGCGGCGCGTGGATGAGGCGGGCGTGGTGGGCCACGGCCGCGGCGGTCGCCTCCTCGAGGGCATCGGGGTGCAGGTCTCCGACCACGAGCGTCCCCCCGTCGCGGACCACCGCCAGCTTCTCGCGCGCGATGTCACGGACGGTCGGGCCCAGCCAGCGGGTGTGGTCCAGTCCGACGTTGGTCAGGACCTGGACGCGCGTGTCCAGGGTGTTCGTGGCGTCCCAGCGCCCGCCCAGGCCCGCCTCGATCACCGCCACCTCCACCCCCGCGTCGGCCAGCGCCACGTAGGCCGCCGCGGTCAGGAGCTCGAACTGGGTCACGCGGTCGCCGGGCGCGGCGGTCCGGTCGACCGCCTCGGCCGCCCGCGCCGCGCGCTGGACGGCCGCCGCGAACGCGGCGCCGCCGATCTCGGCCCCGCGCGCGTGGATGCGCTCGGTGAACGAGACCAGGTGCGGCGAGGTGTAGGAGCCGGCGGCCAGCCCGTGGGCGTCCAGGACGGCCTCGGCCATCCGCACCGTGGACGACTTCCCGTTCGTCCCGACGACGTGGATGGCCGCGAACGAACGCTCCGGCGAGCCCAGCGCCGTGGTCAGCCGGCGCATCCGGTCCAGCCCGAAGCGCATGCCGAACAGCTCCAGGCCGAGGAGGTGGTCCTTCGCCGCCTCGAGGGTCCACGCGCGCGAGCCGCCGCGCGGCGCCCGGGCGCTCACACCGCCTCCAGCTCGGAGCGCAGCCGCGCCAGCTTCTCCCGCTCGGCCTCGACGACCTGGGCCGGCGCCTTCGCGGTGAAGCCCTGGTTGGCCAGCTTGCCCTCGCTGCGCGCGATCTCGGACTCGATCCCCGCGCGGCGCTCGGCGCGCCGGCGCTCGGCCGCGCCCGGGTCGAAGCCGCCGCCCGCCAGGATCTCCACCGCGCCGCCCGGGATGGGCACCGAGGCCACGGGATCGCCGCCGTCCGCGCTCAACTCGAGCCGGGCGAAGCGGGCCAGGTGGGCCAGCGTGTCGTCGTAGCCCTCCGCGGCCAGCCGCGCCGGCACCGTCTCGCCGGGCTGCAGGCCCACGTGGTCGCGCCAGCCGCGCAGCGCCCGCACGGCCTCGATCGCCCGGCCCACGCGCGCCTCGGCCTCGTCGTCCAGCCATGCCGGCTCCAGCCCCTCGACCGCGCGCCCGGCCAGCAGGCCGCGCTCGCCCGGCAGATGCGACCAGATCTCCTCCGTCACGAACGGGATCACCGGGTGCGCGAGCTCCAGCGTCTCGGTCAGCACGAACAGCAGGTGGGCGGACAGCGCCTCGCGGTCGGCGTCCTGGTCGTAGAGCCGTGGCTTGACCATCTCCAGGTACCAGTCGCACAGCTCGCCGTACACGAACTCGTACAGGCCCAGCGCGGCGTGGGAGAAGTCGAACTCCGCCACGCAGTCGGCCATCATCCGCTTGGCCCGCTGCACCCTCGACAGGATCCAGCGGTCCTCCACCGTCTCGGGCCGCGGCGCCGGGTCCACGTCCTCGACGACCCCGAGCAGCGCGAAGCGCGACGCGTTCCAGAGCTTGTTGGCCAGCTGCTGGCCCTGCTCGACCTTGGCCGCGCTGTAGCGCACGTCCTGCGTGGAGGACATGGCCAGCAGGCCGAAGCGCACGGCGTCGGCGCCGTGGCGCTCGATCTCGTCGACGGGGTCGATCCCCGTCCCCAGCGACTTGCTCATCCGCCGCCCGTCCGGCGCCTGGATCACCGAGTGCACGTACACGTCGTGGAACGGCACCTCGCCCATGAACTCCAGGCCCATCATGATCATCCGCGCCACCCACAGGAACAGGATGTCGCGCGCCGTGGAGAGGACGTCCGTGGGGTAGAAGGCGCGCAGCGCCGGGGTCGTCTCGGGCCAGCCGAGGGTGGCGAACGGCCACAGCGCGCTGGAGAACCAGGTGTCCAGCACGTCGGGATCGCGCTCCCAGCCGTCGCCCCGCGGCGGGTCGACGCCCACGTGGGTCTCCTCGCCCCGGTACCAGACCGGCAGCTGGTGGCCCCACCACAGCTGGCGCGACAGCGTCCACGGGCGGATGTTCTCCATCCAGTCCAGGTAGACCTGACGCTGGCCGTCGGGATGGATGCGCACGCGCCCGTCGCGCACCGCCTCGATGGCCGGGCTCGCCAGCTCGTCCATGCGCATGAACCACTGGAGGGAGATGAGCGGCTCGATGCGCTCGCCGGAGCGGTGGGACACCGGCACCTCGTGGCGGTAGGCCTCGCGGGCCACCAGCCGGCCCTCGGCCTCCAGCGCCGCCACGACGCGCTCGCGCGCCTCCAGCGCCGGCAGGCCGGCGAACTGCCCGGCCACCTCGTTCATCCGCCCGTCCTCGCCGATCACGGAGATCTCCTCCAGCCCGTGCCGGCGCCCGATGTCGAAGTCGTTGGGGTCGTGGCCGGGCGTGATCTTCAGGGCGCCCGTGCCGAACTCCGGCCTGACGTACTCATCGGCGATGACCGGCACGCTGCGCCGCACGAGCGGGATCACCGCGGTGCCGCCGACCAGCGAGGCGTAGCGCTCGTCGCCGGGGTGCACGGCCACCGCCGTGTCGGCCAGGATCGTCTCCGGGCGCACGGTCGCGACGACGACCTCGCCCCCACCTTCGACGTCGTAGCGCACGTGGTAGAGGACGTCGTCGACCTCCTCCTGGACGACCTCGAGGTCCGAGATGGCCGAGCAGCTGCCCGGGTCCCAGTTGACCAGGTAGCGGTCGCGATAGATCAGGCCCTTCTCGTAGAGGCCGACGAAGACGCGCGTCACCGCCGCGGCGTAGGCCTCGTCGAGGGTGAAGCGCTCGTCCTCGTAGTCCAGCGAGGCGCCCAGGCGCTTGAACTGCTCGACGATCGTCGAGCCGTGCTCGCGGCGCCACTCCCACGCGCGCCCCACGAACGCCTCGCGCCCCAGCTGCGCCCTGGTCACGCCCTCCGCGGCCAGCGCCTGCTCCACCTTCGTCTGCGTGGCGATGCCGGCGTGGTCGGTGCCGAAGATCCACTTCGTGCGCAGCCCGCGCATCCGGTGGTAGCGGACGAGCACGTCCTGGATCGACCCGTTGAGCGCGTGGCCCATGTGCAGCGAGCCCGTGACGTTGGGCGGCGGGACCGCGATCGAGTAGTTGTCGGCGGCCGTCCCCTCGGGCTCCGGGTGGAAGATCCCCGAGGCCAGCCAGCGCTCCACGATCCGAGGCTCGATCTCGGACGGCTCGTAGCGCTTGCGCGACTCCAGCTCCTCGCGGGACACGGGCCTGAGTCTAGTTTCGGCCGTTCACCGCAGGAACGTGCGGCGCTCGGCCTTGGTGAGACGGCGCCGGACGAGGTTCTGGGCCCGCGTCATGACCTCGTCGATCGAGCCGCAGGCGTCACAGGCGTAGACGGCCGCGGGACCGGCGGCGGGGACGGTCAGGACCTCGTCGCCGTTCGACGAGAAGCGGGCTCGCCTCACCGCCCCGTCGTGGCCTCCGAAGATGCCCACGACGCGCTCGGTGCGCAGGTCCCACAGCCGCGCCGTGCGATCGTCGCTGGCGGAGAGCAGGAAGCGTCCGTCCGGACTGAGGTCCACGTCGTTCACCGGGTCCAGATGGCCGCCGAGCTCGGCGACGGGGTGCCCCGAGGGGACGTCCCAGACCCGCGCCGTCCCGTCGTCGCTCGCCGTGGCCAGGTGGCGGCCGTCGCGGGAGAACCGCACGGCCTCGACGTCGTAGCGATGGGTCAGCAGCCGGGGCTTGGCGTGGCTCAACGGGCGCCACAGGCGCGCGTCGTGGTCCGTGCCGGCCACCGCGACCCAGCGTCCGTCCGGCGATATCTCGATGTCGTTGGCTCCCTCCGGGACGTCGAGCGTGTCGAGCCGGCGCCGACTCGCCACGTCCCACAGCCGCACCGTGCTGTTCCCGCAATAGCTGTCCGTGGCGGTCGCCGTGCACCCCAGCGTGACGACGCGCCGCCCGCTGGGCGTGAACAGCGCCTCGTAGACGTGCCCGGTCTGGCGCAGAGGGGGGCGGACCTCCCGGCTGGCGTCGGCCGGATCGAGGAACCGCGCTGTGCCGTCGTCGCTCGCCGTGACGAGTTGGCGGCCGTCGCGCGACCACGACACGGTGTTCACCGCGTCGTCGTGGTTGCGCCAGCGCCACTCCTGCTTGAAGTTGTTGACGAAGGCGGCGGCCCCATCGGCCACGGCGATCCGCCGGCCGCGCGGATCGAACTCGATGTCGTACGTGTCCCCCGTGGTCAGGGCGGACGCCGGGTCGCCGCCCACGACCTTGCCCGTGTTGGAGTACGCGATCTGGATGCGGTCGGCCCCGGAGGACGCCACCAGGGGCAGCGTGGGGTGCAGCGCCGCCGCCTGCACCCGTCCCCGGTGTTGGAGAACGGCCAGCGCGCGCCCGGGCGAGGATTCGATCAGCCGCAGCGCGCCGCCCTCCTCGCGCACCAGGACGTGCCGGGCGTCCTGCGTCATGCGCACGTCGGCGATCGGCGACTGGGTGCCGCGCACGACGAGGTCCTGCTCGCCCGTCGGCGTGTACCAGATGCGCGCGGTGCGATCGAGGCCGACGCTGAGCAGCCGCAGACCGTTTTGACTCAGCCTCAGCTGCTTGACGCTGTCCCCGTGTCCGCGCAGCTCGTTGAGCTGCGCGCCGGTGCGGCCGTTCCACAGCCGCACGCGGTTGTCGGTCCCGCCCGTGGCCACCAGCGACCCGTCGCGGTTGATGTCCACCGCGGCGAAGCCGGGGTCCGGACGGTGCAGCCGGCGCACGACGCGACCCGTGGCGGCGTCCCAGACCTCGACGAGCGAGTCCGAGGCGATAGAGGCGATCAGGCGCCCGTCGTCGGAGATGTCGGCGGTCGCGTAGTCCTGCGCGTCGCTCCGCCGGGACGCGAGCGGGCGTCCGTTCTCCGTGTCGTACACCCGGGCACGACCGCTGGCATATTCGGCGACGATGCGCCGGCCGTCCGCGGACAGGTCGAAGAGGTTCCACCCCCCGACCCCCTTGAGGACCGGCCCGGGCCGACCGGTGCGCGTGTCCCAGCTGCGCACCGTCCCGTCATCCGCCATGCCGACGACCCGCGCCCCGTCCTCGCTGAGGACTCCGGCGAACGCGGAGGGCGTATGGAAGGTTCGCTGCAGGCGGCCGTCGAGCCCGTGGATCGAGATGCGCCCGTCGGCGCCCGAGGCGACGATGCTGTCGCCGGCCGCCGAGAAGCGCGCCACGGCGCTGCCCCTGAACTGGTCGACGAGCGTCGAGCGCCCGGTCTCGACGTCGCGCACGTACACGCGACCGTCCTCGCGCCCGGCCGCAATGTGCTTGCCGTCCGGGGCGACATCGAAGTCGCGCAGCTTCCCCGGCCGCCATACGTCGCGGGTCTGCAGGCCGGAGACCCCGCGCCGCAGCGCCTCCTCGGCCTCGGGGGTGCGCGCCAGCTTGACCGCCTCCACCGCCAGCAGCGTGGCGAGCTCGGGGTCGGAGTCCACGCGCAGCAGCCCGGCCACGGCCAGGCTGCGCGACTTGGCCTCGTGCTCGCGGTGGACCGCGGTGTTGCGGGCCAGCAGCGCGACCACGCCCAGGACGACCGACACGATCAGCGCCAATGCCATCCCGGCCAGCAGCGTGGCCATCCGCCGCCCGCTGGCCCGGCGGCTGGCGGCGACGAACTCCCGCTGCGCGGGCGTCGGAGTGGGCTCCTGCCCCTCGGCCCAGCCGCTCAGCTGCTGCTCGGCGTCGCGCAGGTCGCCGCCGCGCAGCAGCAGCGACCGGTCGTGGTCGCGACGGTCCCACTCGCCCGCGCGCGCCAGCAGCCGGGTGTGCGCCTTGACCCAGTCGGCATCGGTGTCCAGCGCGGACTCCAGCTCGGCCACCCCGGTGTCGAAGTCGTCCTCACCGTCGCGCAGGAAGATCCAGTTGCGCGCGGCCAGCGGCTCGGGAACCTCGCCGCTGTTGGGCTCGCGATAGACGACTGGCACGATGCGCTTGCCGTACTCGACGGCGCGCTCGAGCTCCACGGCGCACTCGCGCGAGGCCAGCGACTCCGGCGAGATGACGAAGACCAGCGAGTTGGACTGCTCCAGGCCGCTCTGGAGCTCGTCGCGCCACTCCCACGCCGGGGGGATGTCCTCCCAGTCAACCCACACGTCGCGCCCCCTGTCCGACAGGACCTTGTGCAGGCGCTCGACGAATGCGCCGTCCTGGCGCGAGTAGGAGATGAAGAGGTCCGGCACCCGCGCAGAAGCTATCCAACTCCGTGCATAGCGTAAACGCTATGCTGGAGACATGAAATCCGCTGCCAGCATAGTCCGCGAAGCCCGCACCGCCGCCGGCCTCACCCAGGCCGAGCTGGCCCGCCGCATGGGCACCACCCAGTCCGCCGTCGCCCGCCTGGAGGCCAAGGGGGCGAACCCGCGGCTGAAGACCCTAGAGGCGGCAGTGCGCGCCACCGGCCGAAGTCTCGAAGTCGACACGCCCGACCACGCGGCGGGGAACATCGACCCGACCCTCAACGAGGCCCAGCTGCGCAGGACGCCCGCGGAGCGGCTGCGCGGTTTCGAGTCGTTCTACGCCGGGACCCGCACGATGGCGCTTGCCGCGCGGAAGAGTCGTGGCCACCTGGCCTGAGTTCCATCCCCGTCGGTTGCTCCGGGAGCTGGTCGCACGCGGCGTCGACTTCGTGGTCGTCGGGGGGATGGCGATGGTCCTCCACGGGTCGGCGCGCGTCACCCGGGACCTCGACCTCTCCTACGCGATCGACGGCGCGAATCTCGACCTGCTCGGCCGCGTGCTCATCGACCTCGGCGCGAAGCTCCGCGGCGTGGACGAGGACGTTCCGTTTGTGCCCGATGGTCGGACGCTGCGCCGAACGGGCATCCTGACCCTCGACACCCCCGCCGGGTGGCTCGACCTCCTGTTCCAGCCCGCGGGCGCCCCGCCGTACGAGGAGCTGCGGCGGCGGGCGGTCCGTATGGACCTCGGCGGCTTCGGCGTGCTCGTGGCCTCGCTCGACGACCTCGCCGCGATGAAGCGGGCGGCCGGGCGGCCGATCGACCTCATCGACCTCGAGGAGATCGAGGTCATCCGGCGGTTGACCGAAGCGGGCTAGGAGGCCTTTTCCTGGCGCTCCTCGGCCGGCTCCTCCTCCTCGGGAGCCGCCTCGGTGACCAGCGTGGGCTTGAGGCCCTTCTCGATCGTCTCCTTGGTCACCGCGCACTTCTTGACGTCGCGACGCGAGGGGAGCTCGAACTGCACCTCGAGCAGCACCTCCTCGATGATCGAGCGCAGGCCGCGGGCGCCGGTCTCGCGCTCCAGGGCCTTGTCGGCGATCGAGCTCAGGGCGTCGTCGGCGAACACCAGCTCGATCCCGTCGAAGGAGAAGAAGCGCTGGAACTGCTTGACCAGCGCGTTGCGCGGCTCGGTGAGGATCGTGACCAGGTCGTCGCGCGAGAGCTGGTGGATGGCGCTCATCACCGGCAGGCGGCCGATGAACTCCGGGATCAGGCCGTAGGAGATGAGGTCCTCGGGCAGGCAGTGCTCGAACTCCTCGCCCGTGTCCTTGTTCATCTTCGGCGTGATCGCCGCGCCGAACCCGATGCCCTTGTGCCCGATGCGCCGCTCGATGACCTTGTCCAGGTTGGCGAACGCGCCGCCGCAGACGAACAGCACGTTGGTCGTGTCGATCGTGAGGAACTCCTGGTGGGGGTGCTTGCGACCGCCCTGCGGCGGTTCCGAGGCCTGCGTCCCCTCGAGGATCTTCAGCAGCGCCTGCTGGACGCCCTCGCCCGAGACGTCGCGCGTGATCGACGGGTTGTCGGCCTTGCGGGCGATCTTGTCGACCTCGTCGATGTAGATGATCCCGGTCTCGGCCTTCTTGACGTCGTAGTCGGCGGCCTGGATGAGCTTGAGCAGGATGTTCTCGACGTCCTCGCCGACGTAGCCGGCCTCGGTCAGCGCCGTGGCGTCGGCGATCGCGAAGGGGACGTTGAGGATCTTGGCCAGCGTCTGGGCCAGCAGCGTCTTGCCGCAGCCGGTCGGGCCGAGCAGCAGGATGTTGGACTTCTGCAGCTCGATCTCCGCGTCGTCGGACTGCATCATCTGGACGCGCTTGTAGTGGTTGTAGACGGCGACGGAGAGCGTGCGCTTGGCCTGCTCCTGCCCCACCACGTACTCGTTGAGGACGTCGTAGATCTCCCGCGGCTTGGGGAGGTTCTCGATGTCGAAGGTCGGGGGAGCCGTCAGCTCCTCGTCGATGATCTCGTTGCAGAGATCGATGCACTCGTCGCAGATGTAGACGCCGGGGCCGGCGATCAGCTTCTTGACCTGCCGCTGCGACTTGCCGCAGAAAGAGCACAGGAGCTGCTCGTTTGAGTCTGTCGGGCGTGCCATTTCCTCTCTCCCCCAGGGACGCCCACCAAGCTAGTGCTCGGTGATCACCCGGTCAATGATTCCGTACGCCTTTGCCTCGTCTGCGGACATGAAATAGTCGCGCTCGGTGTCCTTCTTGACCTCTTCGATGTCCTTCTTGGTGTGCTTGGCGATGATCTCGTCCAGGCGCCGGCGCACGTCGATGATCTCGCGTGCGTGGATCTCGATGTCGGTGGCCTGACCCTGGAAGGAGGACGACACCTGGTGGATGAGGATCTTGGCGTTGGGCAGCGCCATGCGCTTGCCCTCCGCGCCGCCCGCCAGGAGCAGCGCGCCCATGGACATGGCGATGCCGACGCAGATGGTCTGCACGTCGGGCTTGATGAACTGCATCGTGTCGTAGATCGCCAGACCTGAGTAGACGGAGCCGCCCGGCGAGTTGACGTAGACGCTGATGTCCTTCTCGGGGTCCTCGGACTCCAGGTGCAGCAGCTGCGCCACGATCAGGTTGGCGATCTGATCGTCGACCGGAGTGCCGAGGAAGATGATCCGCTCGTTGAGCAGACGGGAGTAGATGTCGAACGCGCGCTCTCCGCGCGAGGTCTGCTCGACGACCATGGGGACCAGGGGACTCATGTGCCTCGCTTTGTTTCGCTTCCCGGCCGGGATTCCTCCCGGGCGGCCCACCTTAGCAACGGGATTGGGCCGGCCCGCCGGGTCTCAGTCGCCCGGCGTCCAGAGCTTCTCGCGCGCCTCCGCCCGGCCCGGGTCGATCGGCTTGGCGGTCTCCGCCAGCAGGTCTACGGCGTTGCGCGACGCCAGGTCGCGGCGCAGCGTGTCCAGGCGCCCGCCCTCGCGCAGGCGGGCCAGCAGCTTCTCCGGCGTGGTGCTCTCGTGCTCGGCGGAGTGGGCCAGCGCCTCGAGCATCTCCTCCTCGCTGGGCTCGATGCCCTCGGCCTCGACGACCGCGGCCAGGACGGCCTCGCGGCGCAGGGCGCGGTCGGCGTCGGGCTTGGCGTCCTGCACCAGGTCCTCCTCCGTCTTGCCGGAAATGCGCAGGTAGGCCTCCTGGGAGATCCCCTGGCGGGCCAGCGTCGCGCTCAGCTGCTCCCACAGCTCGCGGGCGCGCGCCTCGATCAGGGCGTCGGGCACGTCGACGGTGGCGTTGGCCACGGCGGCGTCCAGCGCGGCCTCGCGGAACTCCTCGTCGATGGCGCGCGTCTCGGCCTCCTCGAGCTTGGAGCGCACGTCGGCGCGCAGCTCGTCCAGCGAGTCGAAGCCCGCCGCGTCCCCGGCGAACTCGTCGTTGAGCTCGGGCAGCTCCTTGCGCTTGACCTCCTTGACGGTCACGGCGAAGGACGCGGTCTTCCCGCGCAGCTGCTCGGCCCGGTGGTCGTCCCCGAAGGCCACGTCGACGGTCTTCTCGTCGCCCGCCTTCATCCCGGCCAGGGCGGCGTCGAGCTCGTCGGGCAGCCGGCCGGCGCCGACCTCGACCATCTCGTCGCGCGCCTCCGCGCCCTCGACCGGCTCGCCGTCCACTGTGCCGGTGAAGTCCACCACGGCGAAGTCGCCCGGCGCGGCCGCGTGGTCCTCGGCCGTCTCGAGCCGGGCCAGGCGCTCGCGCAGCTCCTCGACCTGCTCATCGATCGCCGCGTCGTCGACGGCGGGCTCGCGGCGCGCGACCTCGAGGTCGCGGTAGTCGCCCAGCTTCGCCTCCGGGCGCACGCCGATCTCGATGGAGAACGTCAGCGGCTGGCCCTCGCCGGGCAGGTCGCCCAGGTCGAGGTCGGGGTCGCCGACCGGCTCGATGCCCGCCGCGTCGATCGCGTCGACGTACCAGGTGCCCAGCGACCCGCGCACGGCCTCGTCCAGCACGGCGTCGCGGCCGATCCGGCGGACCACGACGGGCGGCGGCACCTTGCCCTTGCGAAAGCCGGGGATCTTCAGCTGGCGGCCCAGCGCGCGCGCGGTCTGCTCGACCCGGCGCTCGACCTCCTCCGCGGGGACCTCGGCCTCCACGCGCACGCGCGACTCGGGCAGCTCGGTGACGTTCGTCTTGACGGCCATGCGGCTCGCAACGATAGCTTGGCGCCCGTGCCCCTCAGTCGCCGCCTCGCCGCCTGGCTGGTCACCGGCCCGCTCGGCCATCTGGCCGCGGGCGTCGTGGACTGGGCCGCGCTGTTCGCCCGCTGGGCGTACGCGCGGGCGCGCGGGCGCGAGCCCTTCGCCTAGGCCCGCCCGGCCTAGTCGCTGCAGGCCTCGGGGTGCTGGCGGCAGTACTGCTCGAAGCGCTGGCGACGGCGCTCGTTCTCGTCGCCGCCGGTCTGCACCGGCGGCGTCCCGCCGGAGGTCCCGCCCGGCGCTCCCGTGCCGCCGTTGCCCGGCGGTGGCGTCGTGGCGGTTCCCGTGGCCGTGCCCGGCGTGGTGGTGGCCGGCGTCGTGGTCGTCGGCGTGCGGGTGGTCTGGGTCTGGGTCGTCTGCGTCGTGGACAGCGGCGCGGTGGGTACCGAGACCGAGCTGTCCCCGCCGCCGCCGCAGGCGGCCAGCGTCAGGGCGGCGGCCATCGCCGCCGCGGCGATGAGAAGGCGTCGCGCGGGCATCGCGCCGGACCGTACCAATGGCCCCGGCCCGGTCGCCGCTCAGGAGCGCCCGCCGGCGCGGGGACGGCCGGGGCGGCGCTCGTGGGCGCGGCGGATGACGTCTATCTCGTCCAATGCGCGGCCCGCGCCCTCGGCCACGGTGGTCAGCGGGGAGTCGGCCAGGCGGGTGGCCATGCCGGTCTCCTGGTGCAGGCGCTCGGCGAACCCGTAGAGCAGGCAGCCGCCGCCGGCCAGGAGCATCCCGTCGTTGACGATGTCCGAGGCCAGCTCGGGCGGCGTCTGGTCCAGCGTGTCCTTGACCGCGGCGACGATCGCGCGCAGGGGCTCGTCCAGCGCCCGGCGGATCTCGGCACCGGTCAGGACGATGCTCTTGGGCAGGCCCGATACGAGGTCGCGGCCGCGGACCTCGAGCTCGGCCTCGCGCGGAGCCGCCGCGGAGCCCAGGGCGAGCTTGATGTCCTCCGCCGTCTGCTCGCCGACCGCGAGCTTGTGCTCGGCGCGGATGAAGCTGGCCACCGAGTCGTCGAGGTCGTAGCCGCCGATCCGCAGCGAGCGCGCGACGACGAAGCCGCCCATGGAGATCACGGCGACCTCGCTGGTCCCGCCCCCCACGTCCACCACCATGTTGGCCGTGGGCTCGGCCACCGGGAGGTCGGCCCCGATCGCCGCCGCCATCGGCTCCTCGATCAGCAGGACCTCGCGCGCGCCCGCGGCCAGGCAGGCCTCCTGCACCGCACGCTGCTCGACGTCGGTGACGCCGGAGGGCACGCACATGACCACGCGCGGGTGCGAGAAGCGCCCGCCGTGCACGCGGCCAATGAAGTAGCGCAGCATCCGCTCGGTGATCTCGTAGTCGGTGATGACGCCGTGGCGCAGCGGGCGCTGGGCGGAGATCGTGGCCGGCGTGCGGCCGATCATCCGCTTGGCCTCGTCGCCCACCGCGTGGACCTCTTTGGTGCGCTCGTCGATCGCCACCACCGAGGGCTCGGACACCACGATCCCCCGGCCCTGGACGAACACGAGCGTGTTCGCCGTGCCCAGGTCGATGGCGATGTCGCGGCCGCGAAAGCCGTTCTGGCGGAAGAGGGCCATGCGCCAACGGTACTGTCGGGACCGGTGATCGAGCTCGACCACGTCATCCTGGCCGCCCCGGACGTCGCTGCCCTGGCGGCGCGGCTGGAGTCCGAGCACCGCCTGCCGTCGGTGGCCGGCGGGCGCCATGTGGGCCTGGGGACGGAGAACCGGATCGTCGCCCTGGGCGACGCCTACCTCGAGCTCATGGGCGTCGCCGACCGCGACGAGGCGGCGGGGAACCCGCTGGGGCGCTGGGTCCTGGACCGCGTGCGCGACGGGGAGTCCTACCTGGGCTGGTGCGTGCGCACGCACGACCTCGACGGCGTGTGCGCGCGGCTGGGCCTGGAGGCGCAGCCGATGTCGCGGACCCGCCCGGATGGCGTCGAGCTGCGCTGGCGGCTGGCCGGGATGGAGCGCGCCGTGGCCGATCCGTCGCGTCCCTTCTTCATCCAGTGGGAGGTGCCGGAGGAGGAGCTCCCCGGCCGCGCGGGCGGGGCCGCCGGCGCCGCGGACGCTCAGCTGGCGGCGGTCGAGGTCGGCGGCGACGAGACGGCGCTGGGCGATTGGCTGGGAGAGGTCCCGGGGACGGTGCGCGTGGCCGGCGGCCCGCCCGGCGTCCACGCCGTCACGATCGCCGGCGCGGGTGGCGCCGAGGTCGTGCGCCCCGCGGGCTGATCTGCGCCCGTGGGTCGGCGGACGGGCTCAGCGGAACGGCGGCAGGAACCGGATGGCCCCGCGGAAGCCCGGCGGC
Organism: Solirubrobacteraceae bacterium; assembly: GCA_033856025.1. Lineage (GTDB taxonomy): Bacteria > Actinomycetota > Thermoleophilia > Solirubrobacterales > Solirubrobacteraceae > AC-38. Next base: position 79,869 of record JAWVFQ010000007.1, read on the forward strand.
AGGAGGCGCCTCACGGCGGCGGCCGGCAGAGCCTGGTCGAGCGTCGCCACGAGCTCGTCGTAGTCGCCGCGCAGACGCAGGGGCACGGCGCGTAGCTCGTCGCGCATCTCGGCGAACAGCCGGTTGCGCTCGGCCGTGGTCATCGAGTTGTAGAGGCGGCGCGTCTCGGCCACGCTGATCCCCTGGATGGCGTGGCGCTCGAGCTCGGTGTTGTGGAACAGCTCGAAGCTGCGGGTGCGGACCCTGCCCGTACCCAGCACCACGTTGTCCGGGTGCCAGTCCTGGGCGGTGCTGGGATCGCGCGCCTCGGCGCCACACGGACGGGCCACCACGGGCCGCGTGGTCGCCGCCTTCACCTGCGCGTTGAGGCACTGCGGGCGCGCGCGCAGCGTGTAGGCGGACAGCAGCTGCGTCGCCTCGGACGTGAGCGTCGCGCCCGGGACCGCGGCGCCCTGGCGGATCGAGAAGTTCAGGTGGTAGATGCCGGCGCCGCCCTGGCTGTACGCCGTCACGTCGCTGCCCGTGTTTCGCTGGGGCATGCGCAGGAAGACCGTGCCGATGTCGTCGCCGTCGACCTCGTCGTCGTAGCCCGTGGTGTGGATGAAGATCGACTCCCCCGGGAAGAGCACGGGGTCCGGCCCCAGCCCCGACCCGCCGGTGTCCATGTTCAGGTTCTTGACGTCACCCTCGTCGACGCACCCGTCGCACTTGAAGACGCGCGTCCACTCGCGATCGCGGTTGTTGACGTTGAAGTAGACCCGCCAGTCGCCGCCGTCGATGTCGGGACCCGGGTTGTCGGGCTCGGCGTCCTCGTAGACCTTGAAGTTCGACAGGTGCACGCGCCAGCGCTTGGCACCCCAGTTCTGCGGCTGGGGATACGCCCAGGCGGCGGCGATCCGGTAGGAGAACCCGTTGCCCGTGTAGTTGGTGAGGTCGAAGGTCACCTGCAGCCACGAGTGGCCGGCCGCGTCCTGCTTGAACTCCATGGCCGGGCCCGGCCCACCGCCCGGACCGGCCTGGGGGCCGACGTAGAGCGGGACGGCCGGCGGATCGAGCCCCAGCTCTCGCGCGCGCAGCTGCGGGTTGCGAGGCAGGTAGACGTTGAAGGTGAAGCGGCGGTTGAGCGGGTGGGGCTCGCGGATGCACGGCCCGTCCGCCTTCACCTGCACCTGGTGAGGCGGGTTGCCGACGGTCACGGTGGCGGTCACCGGCGGCTGGTGCAGTCCGGTCGTGCTGCAGTCGTTGGTGATCTCTCCCGAGTGGGGGTTGAACTGCACGTCGGTGACCACGCCGGGCACGGTGATGTTCGACCCCATCCCGTTGGGGAAGCCCGGCGGGTGGAAGGAGGGCGGGACCTGCACGTAGCGGGGGCGCTGGACCGCGAGGCCCACCGCGGGATGGATCTCCGTCTGGAACTCGTGGCCGCAGTCGAAGATCCAGTAGCCGATCGTCGCCGCCCGGTCCCCGCTGGTCGGGCGCAGCTCGCGCGGCAGGTGGTTCGTCTCCAGCTCCATCTCCATCTCGTCGCGGCTGGCGGGCTGCTTGAGGGGCAGGAACGGGGCGTCGGGCTTGACGATCCAGTTGTGGTCCTGGCTGTCGTGGTTGAGGAAGTCGTCCGCCGCCGAGATGTGGCTGGACAGGACCTCGCCCTCGACGGTCTTGTAGTCGTTGGCGCCGTTGAACTTCTGGGCGGTGACCCACTGCGGGTCCTTGAAGCCGCCGCCGCCCTGGCACTGCGACTCGCGGAACGCCTGGCTGTAGGTGGGCACCGCCCCGGGCGCCCCCTGCCAGTTGGGGGGCGGCGGGGACAGCGAGGGCGGGAGCACCTGGGTCTCGGGCGGAGGCGCGTACTCGCTGACCGCGTCGATCGTCACTTCGCGCGTGAAGGGCCCGATGGTCCGCGACTTCCCGCTCTGCGTGATGCGGCAGCCGCTCGCGCATGCCGTCAGCCGAACCTTGTACTGGCCGGGGCCGCCGACGTTGACGCTTGGCGTCAGCGTGCTCGCGTCGGCGATCGAGGCCGACTGGCCCGGGGGCGTGGACACGACGCTCCAGCGCCGCTGGGTGACCGGGTACATCACCCCGTCGCAGATGTGGACCTGCGTGGCGTGGGTGCCGACGAGCTTCGCGGTCGTGGCGTCGATCTTGATCGGCCCGCCGGAGAACGGGATGCCCTGCACGACCAGGGTTCCCTCGAGCTTGAAGTCGTAGATGCCGAGCGCGCACGGGCCCTCGCTGGGCCCGCTGTGGTCGTCGTCGTTGATGACGGCCGGCGCCGTCGGCGCCACGACCAGCGGCGCCAGCGCACAGCACACCAGCAACCCCAGTATCCCCCGCCTGCCCGCTCCCCCGCGCATGTGACGACGCTCTCAGGCGCCGGGGGCGCTGTCAAGGGTCGCGGCCGGAAAGCGCTTACTTGTGGGCGATCCCCGCGCTCGCGGTCGAGCAGACGAGGACCCTCCCGGGCCGCGTCGAGCGCTCGTCGCGCTGTCTGCGTCCACGGTGCATCAAGCCCGCCCGGTCTTATGTCGATACACAAATGAGGCCCACCCAATCGTCTGACGTTCACGGTCGGCGGACCCGTCCCCATGCCCGCCGCCCCCGCCACTCACGCCGCTCATCCGCGGACGATCTCCTGGCTCGGAACGTCGTCTCTCGCCATGGGCGGTTCGAACCAGATGGTGTTCCTGGTCGGCGCGCTGATCGCGGCGCAGGGCAGCGGCGCCGTACCGATCCTCATCGTCGGCATGCTGCTGAGCTGGGTGGCGGCGCCCGGTTGGACGGAGCTCGTCCTCATGTGGCCCAAGCGCGTGGGCGGCATCGCCGCGACGTGCGCCGAAGCCTTCCGCCCCTACAGTCCCGTGCTGGCCAACCTGACCGGGGTCTGCTACTGGTGGGGGTGGGTTCCCACCTGCGGGTTCACGGCGATCCTCTCCGCCACCGCGCTGCACGCGTGGTACCTGCCGTTCATCCCGGTCACTCCGCTTGCGGTCGCCATCGTCCTGGCGTTCGCGGCGATCAACCTCCTTGGCGTGCGGGCGGTGACGCGCGTCGCCATACCGGTCGCCGCCGTCGCCGCGTTCCTGGCATTGCTGTCGGCGATCGTGCCGTTGATCAGCGGCAACGTCGATGTCGCGCGGGCCGTGTCCTTCCACCTCGATACGCCGTTCAAGGGCGCCTTTGGTGCCCTGACGTCGGCCATGGCCGGGCTCTACCTGGTCGGGTTCGCCGCGCCGGCCTTCGAGGCGGCCGCCTGCCACGTCGGCGAGACCAAGGATCCCGCCCGCAACGTGCCCCGCGCCATCTTCGCGAGCGGCACCATGGCCGGCCTCTTCTTCATCGTGCTGCCGCTGGTGTGGCTTGGCTCGATCGGCTCGGACGGCATGGGCGGCGACCTCGCCCATACCCTCGGGCCCACCTTCGCCCCGCTGCTGGCGGGCGGAGCCAAGGCGGCGGCGGTCTGGTTCATGGTCGCCAACATGTTCATGGGCACGATGCAGCCGCTGGCCGGCGCGTCGCGCACCCTCTCGCAGCTCGCCGAGGACGGCCTGCTTCCCCGCAGCTGGGCCCGTCGCAGCGGTCGTGACGTGCCCTGGGTGACCACGCTGCTGACCGCCGGGTTGGCGATATGCGCGCTGCTGATGGGCGTCCCGACGTGGATGATCGCGGCGGCCAATTTCGCCTATCTCATCGGGATCGGGCTGCCCTCCGTGGCCGTGTGGCTGCTGCGACGCAACGAGCCCCAGCGCGCCCGCCCCTACCGGGCGCCGCGAGGGATGGTCACGCTCGGTCTGGGTTCGGCCGCCGTGTGGTTCGCCGCGACGGCATTGGGCCTCGAGCAGTTCGGGCTCCCGACGGTGCTGATGTCGCTGGGGATGGCCTACGCCGGCTCGCTGCTCTACGCCTGGCGACGCATCAGCGACCGCCGGCGATCCGGGACCAAGGGCGTCAAGTTCTCCCTGCACCTCAAGCTGACGGGCTCGATGATCGCCGTCATCATCCTCGACGGCGCCGGGTACCTGCTCGCCGTCAGCCACGTACCGCACAGCGATCCCGCCCTGATCTCCTTGCTGCAGGACATCTTCGTGGCGGTGGCCATGCTCACCGTGGCCGTAGGACTGATCCTGCCCGGAATGATCGGCCACGCCGTCGAGCAGGTGTCGGCGACCGCCGAGCGGCTGGCCACCGGAACCCTGGCCGACCTCACGCGCGCCATGCGCGCGCTGAGCGTCGGCGACCTCGAGGCGGCCAAGGCGCGCGTCGACGTCACGGAGGTGCAGGCGCGCTCGCGGGACGAGCTCGGTGCGATGGCGGCGTCGTTCAACAGCATGCAACGCGAGGTCGGCCGTGCCGCCGGCGCCCTGGACGGTGCGCGCGAGGGCCTCGCCGCGTCCGAGCACAAGCTGGAGGTCAGCCTGCGCCAGCAGGCTGCCGTGGCCCAGCTCGGTCGCCAGGCGCTGGAGGGCGAGGATGTCCGCCGCCTTCTCGACGCGGTGGTCGCGATCAGCACCAAGGTCCTGGGCCGCAGCGTGGCGGTGACGATCCTCCCATCCGCCGACGGGCGCCGAGTCGAAGCCGGCTCGGACCCCGCGGACGGCCAGAAGATCCCGATCGGCCCGCGCGAGGCACGGCTCGGCGAGCTGCGCGTCGACCAGCACCCGACGCTCGCCGCCGACGAGCTCGCGTTTCTCCAGGCCATGGCCAACGTCCTGGCCGAGGCGATCGAGCGACTGCGCGCGGAGGAGGACGTCCGCCACCAGGCCCTGCACGACGCGCTGACCGGCCTGCCGAACCGAGTGCTGTTCGCCGACCGCCTGGAGCACGCCATCGCCGCGGCCCGCCGGGACCCGGCGCCGTTCTCGGTCCTCATGATCGACCTGGATCGCTTCAAGGAGATCAACGACACCCTGGGCCACAGCGTCGGCGACCGGGTCCTGCGCGACATCGGCCCCCGGGTGACGCCGGTCCTGCGCCCGGGCGACAGCCTCGCGCGACTCGGCGGCGACGAGTTCGCGGTGCTGCTGCCCACCGCCGACACCGAGCAGGCCAAGGAGATAACCGACCGCATCCTGGGCGCGATGCGCGAGCCGTTTGCGCTGGGGGAGCTCACCGTCACGGTCGACGCCAGCGTGGGGATCGTGACCTATCCCATCCACGGCGACGACACCGAGACGCTGATGCAGCGGGCGGACATCGCGATGTACCTGGCCAAGGGGCACGGCCGCGGCCAGGCGCTGTACGACCCGGCCAAGGACCCGTACGACCCCAAGCGGCTGATGCTGATCGGCGACCTGCGCGACGCGATCAGCGACGGTCAGCTGGAGCTCCACTACCAGCCCAAGTTCACCACCGGCGACCTGCACCTGGTCGGGGTGGAAGCGCTGGTGCGCTGGCAGCATCCCACCCGCGGCCAGCTTCCCCCCGGCGACTTCATCCCCCTGGCCGAGCATACGGGTCTCATCCGTCCGCTCACGCTGGAGGTGCTGCGCATGGCCGCCCGCCAATGGCGCGCCTGGCACGAGGAAGGTCTCGAGGTGACCGTGGCGGTCAACATCTCGGTCGCGAACCTCCTGGACAACCAGCTCATCGACGACCTCACGCGCATCCTCGCCGAGGAGCAGATGCCCGCCGAGCGCCTGGTGCTGGAGATCACCGAGAGCACGGTCATGACCGACCCCCCGCGCACGATCGCGATCCTCGAGCGCCTCGCCGCGATGGACATCGAGCTGTCCGTCGACGACTACGGCACCGGCCATTCCTCGCTGGCCTACCTGCGCCGGCTGCCCGTGCACGAGCTGAAGATCGACCGGGCCTTCGTCCAGCACCTCGCGGTCGACGATCAGGACGTCCAGATCGTGCGCTCGACCATCGATCTCGGCCACAGCCTCGGCATGCGCGTGGTAGCCGAGGGCGTCGAGGACGCGCGCGCCCTGTCGCTGCTCCAAGAGCACGACTGCGATCTCGTGCAGGGCTTTCACCTCGGGCGCCCCGTCCCCGCCGATTCCCTTCTCCACCAGCTGCGCACCGAGGCGTCGCGCCCCGCGATGTCGTCGCCCGCCTGACGCGCGACCCAGCCGGCGCCGGCGGCCGGGCCCATTGCAGCTAGCGGGAACTCGGAGAGTTGCGCTAGCCAGGGCCCCGAACGGTGGCTGGCCGCGATGACAGCCGGCCGCGCGGGCGGCATGGTTGCCGCATGCCCTGCGCCCGCGTCGAGACCGCCGAGCCTCTCGGACGTGTGGACCGGGCGATGGACGCCTACGTCCAGTGGCGCAACGAGTGCATCGCCGTCGGGGATGCGTACAGGGGCTGGGTGGCCGCGCGCGGGACCGACGTGGCGCTCGCGTTCCAGGCCTACGCGGCCGCGCTCGACCACGAGCAACGCGCTTCGGAGCTGTACGCCGCTCTGATCCAGCCAAGGAACGGAGCCCGGAATGCCGTCGCCTCCTGACCTCCCCGGCGTCGGCGCCATCGGCCTACGGCAGGTCGCCAACCAGATTCGAGCCGGCGGGCTGCTGCAGGCGTAGGCTGGCCGAGGTGGAGCGATCCGGCGGATCGAGCGGCGCTGCGGGCACCAGCGCCTCGCTTCGGCGCTTGGTCGCCGATCCCGCTCACGGTCCACTCCCCGCGCTCATGCTCGTGCTCACCGTGCTCGCGGGCGTCGTCGACGCCGTGAGCATCCTCAGCCTCGGCCGGGTCTTCGTCGCCAACATGACGGGCAACGTGGTCTTCGTCGGCTTCGCCCTGGCGGGAGCGAGCGGGTTTTCGCTGGTGGCGTCGCTCTCCGCCCTGGGCGGATTCCTGCTCGGCGCCGCCATCGGCGGAGCCGCCGCCGACCGTCTCGGCTCGCACCGAGGCCACCTCTTACGCGCGGTAGCTGCCGGCGAGCTCGTGCTCCTCCTCGTCGCGCTCGTCGCGGCGGCCGCGGCCGGTCCGCACCTGAGCGGAGGCGCCAAGGCGGGCATTGCCGCCCTCGGCGCACTGGCGATGGGCGCGCAGAACGCCGCCGTGCGGAACCTCAAGGTCTTCGACCTCACGACCACCGTCCTGACGATGACGCTTACGGGCATCGCCGTGGACGTGCGCCACGGCGACCGGTTCGCGATCGTACGTCGCCTCCTCGCCGTCGGCTCGATGCTCGTCGGAGCGGCACTCGGCGCCGTGCTCGTGCTCCAAGTGAGCAGCGTGGCCGCCCTGGGTCTCGCCGCCGCCCTCCTCGCCGTCGTCGTCGTCTGTGCAAGCGCCGCGAGTCACACCCCTGCGCAATGGCATACGCCGCACCCCTGAGGCGGCCAGCCGGCGACCTCGTCCGGCAGTTCGCCGCCTCTCAACGGGCGGATCGCCGGCCGCGGAATACCAGCCGTTACCGAGGAGCAACTATGGGACCGGTTGGGACCGGCGCGTCAAGACAACCCCGCGTTAGCGGGGCTTTCCTCAAGGTGAGCGACGGGACTCGAACCCGCGACCACCTGGACCACAACCGGAGGGAGGGGGTGCGGGTGGGGTTGTTTTCCCCGTGGTTGTGGGGATTCAGGGGGGTCGAGTTCGGGTGCGTTGCGCTCAGATTGGGACCGGAATTGGGACCGCGTCAGATCCAGGTTCCTCAGGCCGCCTCGGTCACCCGACCCGACACAGAGCATCGGACACCCCGGCTATCAGCCCGTCCGCGTATCCGCCCCTCGGGAGCGAGAGGCGATTCGATGAACGAACCAGCCGGCCCCGACGCATAGAACCGCGGTCCCCAGTGCCGCGAGTCGCGACGGCCAGGTCGTCACGCAAACGTCTTCCGGGTCCAGGCAGAACCCACCAAAGAAGGAGAATTGGGCCAGATAGGCCAGCGAAATGGTCGTGAGGGCGAGCATCGCGTAACCCACCAGGTGGACCCGGCCCTCCCGGCTCAGTAGGAATCCCGACGTCACAGCCAGCGGGAGTCCGACCAAGAGCGTGAGCGCCGGGTCGCAGACATCGAAGTACGAGCCATACTCGTCCGGGGACTCGGGGGCCCAGATCAGATAACCGGCTCCCCAGCCGACGATCACCCCCGCCATCACCACGCCCCACACCCGAGTTGCGTTGCGGACCGGCATGCACTCGATTCTAGGTTGTCGGATCTGGTCCGACGTCGGGGCGTCGAGCTCATCCGTTGCCATGGCTAACGTCAGACGAATGAGCGAGTTGACCGAAGAGTTCGGCCCATCGGCGGACGTGCGCGATGCGTTGGGCGTGATTACAGAGCTGGACGAAGCGCTCGGCATGCTCGTCGCCGGGCTGCGCGCCGCCTTCCCATCCGTTGGTCGCAGGCAGGAGTCCGCCGTCATGATGCAACACCTAGCGCCCGGCATTGAGCGGCTGTTGAAGCTCACCTATGTCCAGGCAACGCTGCACGCGACCGGCGAGAGGCCGACGCCCAAGCAAATGCGCGTGTACTCGCATGACGTACTCAGGCTTCTGAATGATCTTGCCGATCTCGCCGCGAACGCGCCGGAGTACGTCGGGCGTCTAGCGGTGCAGGACGATCTGAGTTTTGTCCGCGAGGACAAGGGTCTGCGCGCGATGCTGACCGTGCTGAGCCACTTCGGCGGGGGCGGTCGCTACGCCGTCCTAGATGGACTCCTCAAACCGCGTGCATGTCGCCGTCGGTCGTCATCCGCGACGCGGCGAGCACGAGCGCGCAGGCTGCGCCGAAGAAGGGCGGGATCGCGTCCGGCTCGTGCTCGCGCGTGCGGAACCGCGAGGTCTGGCGGCGGATATCGTCGGGTGAAGCGTCACCCGCGATGCGGAACTTCGCCTCGACGAGCCTGCCGAACTCGGCGGCGGGGTCGTCCGTGTCGACTCCGAGCGCCTGCGCGGCGGCGCGAACGGCATCGTCGTCGCAGGCGAGCAGCACGACCTGTCCGGTCCGCTCCGGAGGCAGGACCGGCAGCAGCACGTCGAGTAGCGCCGCGCTCCAGCGCTCGTACGTCGACGAACGACTGTCTGTCGCGGTCGCCGGTGCCTGTGCCTCAGTCACATCGTTGAAAATAGGACCACAGCCGGCGGTGGCCGCCGCCTGGACGGTTCGCTCAAGTATCGGGGCGGAACGCCCGACCTGCAATGCCTCAAAGCGCTCAAGACACCTGGGCACCGAAAGCCCACTGGCGCACGACGATCGCACGGGGATTGAAGTTGGGACCGAATTGGGACCGGCACACCGCCGCCCGCCACATCCACCAACAAGAAAACCCCGCCTACGCGGGGCTTTCCTCAGGGTGAGCGACGGGACTCGAACCCGCGACCACCTGGACCACAACCAGGAGCTCTACCAGCTGAGCTACGCCCACCGCGGGGGGTGGAGTCTAGCGTTGGGCTCGGGCTGGGCTGAGGTGCGTCGTGCTCGTCCGCCAGGCGACGTGGGCCGGGTCCAGGAGGGAGCGGACGGCGATCCGGACGCGCAGGCCGGCCCGGGTTTGCAGCCGGGCCCGGGCCCCGGCGGTGACACGCAGCGCGAACGTTCGCCGCGCCCCCGCGGACAGCTCGAAGGCGCGCTCGCCGATCCGGCGGCGCGCGGCGCGCAGGTGGACCGTGCCGGCGCAGGCTCCGCCGCCCGGCGGGCAGCGCAGGGTGACGCGGACCAGCCCGCGCGGCGACACGCGCAGGCCGCGGCGTCCCGGGGACACGGCCCGCGCCACCGCCCCGCGCAGCGCCGGCCGCGCGCCGGCCTGGCCCCACGCCGGGTCCTGGCCGCCGAAGCGTGCGCAGCGGGCGTCGCGCGCCGCCGGGCCCGCCCCGGGCTTGTACGCGGTGTTCGCCTGGATGAACCGGGCCTCGGCCTCGGCCTGGGCCTCGATGTCGCTCGCCACCATCCGCCGGTCGGCGTCCGTCGGCGCGGCGGCCAGTCGCTCGGCGTTGCGCCAGGCCGCCTCTCGCCAGTCGACGAGGATCGAGAAGATCGCCTCGTCGTCGAAGTCCGTCCCGGGCGCGTCGTAGTCGTCGATCGAGTCGTCGAAGCGCTGCGCGAGCTCGGCGAGCATCGGCTTGTACATCGCCCGCAGCCGCGCGTTGCCCGAGTCGTGCTCGTCCTTGCGCGACGTCCCGTCCGGCTGTGTCAGCCCGGCGTGCCAGAGCATGAACGGGAAGTCGCGGTTGATGTGGCCGTTCATCGACAGCAGCAGGTTCCCGATGCCCTCCACCTCCCGCCCGTGGGCGGTGTCGAAGGCGATCCGCCAGGCCGGCGGCACCAGCTCGCGGCGGCCCGCCGCCCAATTGTCGTACGCGGCGAAGTACACGCGCGCGAAGATCGCGTCGAGGTGGTTGATCCAGACCAGCTCGGGATAGAAGCCGGCGTCGATCCCGCGGCGGATGTCCTCCGTCACGCGGATGTAGGTGAGCGAGAACACCGCGTTGTGCTCGCAGCGCGGGATCACGGTGTGGAAGCGCCGGTACATCTCGGCCACCGTGCGGTCGATGCAGGCGCGCGACCCGCTCGTGCAGTCCTTCGTCGCGTCGCGCGCCACGTTGCTGGGGAAGCCGGCGTAGGCGGAGTTCCAGTCCGAGTACGCCGCGTCCTGGGCAACGGCGGGGGCGGCCGGCCCCAGCGCAAAGCCCAGGCCCAGCAGCCCCGCCACCAGCGCCGCGCGCCTCACCGCGCCACCGGCCGCAGGAAGCCCTCGCGGATGAGGCGCCGGACCAGCACGAGCCGTCCCGCCTCGTCCAGGCGCCCCGGCAGGTCGCCCGCTGTGAACCGGCCCTCGGCCTCCGCGACGAATCGCACCAGGTCGGCGAGGCGCTCCGGGAGCGCGACTTCCTTCCCCTCGAAGCGCAGCGTCGCGCCGTCCACGTCCGCGATCACGGTGGGTCGGCGCTCGACCGCGTCGCCCACGCCCAGGTGCTCGGCCGCGCGCAGCGCCGCCAGCTGGTCGTCCAGGATCGGCCGCCGCCCGGCCACGAACCGGCGCCGTGCCCGAGCCGCCACGCCCGCGGCCGACACGTCGAGGCCGTCGAGCAGGCCGGCGGGCAGATCGCCGACGGGCCCCACCGTCCGGCGCAGCTCGACGTCGTCCGCGGCGAGCTCGTCCAGCGCGGCGCGCAGGGCGTCCAGGCGCGTCGGCGGATGGAGCCCCACCGTCAGGTGCAGCGAGTCGGCCTGCGTGGCCACCGCCTCGTGCGGCCACCCGCGCGGGATGTACAGCGTGTCACCGGGCCGCAGCGTCAGCTCCTCGCACGGCTCCCCGGCGTCGAAGGCGGGCGACCACTTCTGCGTCTTCAGGGGCAGCTCGAGCACCGGCGGGTAGATCCGCCAGCGCTTCTCCCCCGCCACCTGCAGGACGAACACGTCATGCGTGTCGTGGTGCACGGCGAAGCCCTGCGCGGTCGCCGGAGTGAGGTAGGCGTTGGCCTGGACCCCGAACCCCAGCGCCCGCTCCAGCCCTCGGCAGTACACCGCCACCGGGTGGAAGTGCAGGTGCAGCGCCTGGAGGATGATCGTGGCGCCGTCGGCGTACTCCGCCGCCACCCGGTCCACCTGGGCCAGGCCGGAGAAGCGCCCCGGACTCCACGGCACGTCCTCGGTGTAGCCCGACAGCGGCACCTGCGACCCGTCTCGGGCCAGCCGGAACGCGGGGACGCGCACGCCGGTCGCGCACACCAGCTCCTCGGCCGCCTCGACCGAGAGGACGTCGTCGAAGCGTCCCGCCTCGTCGCGCTCCAGGCGCAGCGGCGCTCGCTCCCAATGGCGCGCCAGGAAGTCCTCGAGCCCCAGGGGGCCGAGGGTCAGCTCGGCCGCGCCCGCGGGCGCGGCGGCCCCGCGCGGCAGCGCGCTAGGCGGCGGAGCTGTCGTCGCCGGTGTCGGAGGTGTCGCCGGCGTCGCCGGCGTCATCGCCGGTGTCTGAGGTGTCGCTCGTGTCACCGGAGTCGTCGCCCGTGTCCGTGGTGTCGCCGGCGTCCCCCGTGTCGTCGCCGGTGTCGGCGACGGCCTCGGCGGACCCCTGCCCGTCGACCGGCTGGGTCACGATCTCCTCGTCGGTGAGCGTCTCTTCCCCTGGATCCGTCATGCACGCCTCTCCTCGGTCGCTTGGCGGCCGATGCTACTCCGGTCAGACGGGCGCCCGCTGACCGCGGCACAACTGCGGCCGCTCAACGAGCCCAGCGGCCGACCAAGCGCTGGCTCGCGCGGCGCGCCAAGTAGCCGGCCCGCGCGGCCGGCGGCAGATGACCGCGGGCACGGCGATGGTTGTACCCCTGCGTCCACCAGCCCTCGCCGAATGGATCGACGGCGGGGGCGGTGGTGCGGCGGAAGAACGCCATGTCCTCCACGACCTCAAGCAGCTCCCACATTGCGTCGACCTTCAGCACGGCGAACAGATTGGCGATCGTGCGAATCTGGAGGTCGTCGACCGCCAAGAGCCCACCGGGCCGGATGTGCGGGTAAACGGCCCAGTACTCCAGGTCGGGGAATGGATAGGCGTGCGGACCGTCGAGGAGCGCGAGGTCCAGCGATGCCTCGAACTCGTGATGCAGCAGGGTGCGCTGGGTGGGCCCGATGACGAACCGGACCCGCGCCGCCGCCAGCAGCGGCGAGGAACGTACCCGGACCAAGCTGTCTCCACCGTCCGTGTCGTCCTGCGTGAACACGAGGTGGTCGGGGCTGAGGTGCGAGAGCACCAGTGTCGTCTTGCCGGTACCGGTCTCCACACTGTGGGAGATGGGGCCCGACGTCGACGCGTGACGCTGCAGCGCCTCCAGCGCGGCCGGGCCGACCGTGCCCGCTCCGTGCCAATCCCGGGGCAGCGCGGCCACCTCTCGCCGCAGGGCTTCCACCGCGTTCACGCGAGCGACCGTAGTACACGAGGCACGTGATCGCGAGGCCTCATCGGCCCGGCGTGGCGTCCCAGCTGTCCCTGAACTAAGGTGCCCCCGGTGTCGCGTTTACGCTGGTTGTGGCCGGGTTTCGCGCACCTGGCCGTACTTTGGTGGTTCGCGGCGGCGCAGCCCGCGTACGACCTCATATCCGACCAGCCGGAGTTCTTCGGAAGCGGCCACCCCCTCAAGTGAGGGTCCGGGAGCGTCAAGGGCGCAGTGCTTGGCCGCTCGCCGCCCTGGTGATGGGGTTTGCTGCGACGCGAGTGATCTATCGGCTGGTCGGGGTGCGATTCGACGGTGCGCGGCTGGGAACGACCCTGCAGTTCATCGACCCTCAGCTGCTGCGCGAGGATCTCGTGTCCAGCCTGTGGCACCTTCACTATCAGCCCCCCCTTTACAACCTGTACCTCGGTCTCGTTCTCAAGGCCTCCGGGGACGACGGGACCACCATCTTCCACGCGACCTACCTCCTGGCCGGGCTGGCACTCGCCCTCGCGTTGTACGCGCTGATGTGCCGTTTGGGCGTGCGGGCGGGGTGGAGCGCCGCAATCGCCCTCGGATTCGCTGCGAGCCCGGCGATCGTCCTCTACGAGAACTGGCTGTATGTGGAGTACCTGGTGGCGGCCGCGCTGACCCTGAGCGCCGTGCTGCTACACCGCTTTGCCGCAGGGGCAGGCGCGGGCAACGCCGTCGCGGCGTTCTGGTTGCTTGGCGGGATAGTGCTCTCGCGAACGTTGTTCCACCTTGTGTGGCTGGTCGGGATCGCCGGCATCGTCGTCCTGCTTCTGCCGGGCCGGCGGCGCGAGGTGTTACTGGCCGCGATCGTGCCTGTGGCCCTGTGCGCCGCGGTGTACGGGAAGAACCTGGTCCAGCAGGGCAGCTTCTCCGCCTCGACGTGCACCGGCGTCAATCTTTACGACATCTCGACGAACGAGCTGTCGCCGTCCGAGCGCGCACATCTCGTTGCGCGGGGCGAGCTGTCGCGGTTCGCGTTGCTCAACCCGAACTTCCTGCCGCGCCGGCTCGTTCGGGGGGGCAGGCCGACGGGCGTCAGATTGCTTGACGAGCCGGTCAAGTCCACCGGCGCGCCGAACCTGAACGCGACCGGGTACAAGGGGCCGTGCCGACGGTACGCCGCGGATGCGCGAACCGTGATCCGCAGACATCCACGGGCCTATGCAACGGGCGTCGCGAACGCGGTGCTGATCTTCCTGCGGCCGAGCTCCGACTACAAGTACCTCGACCGCGACAACGTGCGCGAGGTGAAGGGACCTGAGCGAGTCATGGCAGCGGCCGTGATGGGGCAGTTCGAGCGCACGCCGGTCACCTTGGACCTGGAAAAGAACCTGCGCGCGATCGGCTGGTTCATCCTGCTCGGATACGGCGCGGCCGTCGCGATCGCGGTGGGGACACTCGCAACCGCGCGCCGCGGCCGGACATGGGACGCGCCCGCGGCGCTGGTAGCAGCCCTGTTCCTAGCCACGTTCGCCTGGGTGACGCTCGCCGGCACGCTGTTCGATGTCGGAGAGAACAACCGTTTCAGGTTCCCGGTGGATCCGCTGGCGCTCGCGGTGCTCGCCGGGGGCGTCGCCCGCCACCTGTCGCGGAGGGCCGGCGCGCATGGGTCCGTCGCGGCCGCTCCAGACGGCCCATCGGTGCGTCCTCCGGCAGATGTCGGCCCGTAGCTTTCCGTACATACCGTGCGTAGTGTCATGGCATGGCGGGGCGGCGGGCTAGACCGACGTTCGGCGAGTGGCCCCGGCAGGACTCGAACCTGCGACCCGCTGCTTAGAAGGCAGCCGCTCTATCCACCTGAGCTACGGGGCCCCGCGCAGATGTTCCCACGCGGCTCAGCCGGCGAGGTCCAGCACGACCTTGCCGGTCGCGCCGCGCGAGTCGATCAGGCGCAGGGCGTCGGCCGCCTGGTCGAGCGTGAAGCGCGCGCCGACCAGGGGCCGGACGAACCCGGCCTCGACCAGCCGCTCGATCTCGGCGCCGATCTCGCGGTTGACCTCGGGCTTGGCCATCACATACGCGCCCCAGCCCGCGCCGACGACCTCGGTGTTCTTGAGCAGCAGGCGGTTCACCTTGACCTCGGGGATGGAGCCGCCCGTGAACCCGACGACGACCAGCCGCCCGCCCTCGGCCAGCGAGCGCAGGCTGTCGGTGAAGCGGTCGCCCCCCACCGGGTCCAGGACCAGGTCGACGCCGCCGCCCGAGAGCTCGCGCGCCGCGTCCTTCCAGTCGCCGTCAGAGCGCACGACCTCGTCGGCGCCCGCCTCGCGGGCCACCGCTTCCTTCTCGTCCGACGACACCACCGCGATCGTCCGCGCGCCCAGGCCCTTGGCCACCTGCAGCGACGCGGTCCCCACCCCGCCGGCGGCCCCGTGGACGAGCACCGTCTCGCCCTCCGCCAGCCGCCCGCGCAGCTTCAGCGAGAAGTAGGCCGTGTGGTAGTTGAGGACGAGGCCCGCCCCCTGCGCGAAGTCCAGCCCGGCCGGGAGCGCGAACGTCAGGTACTCCGGCGCCACCGCCACCTCGGCGAACCCGCCGAGCATCGCCATCGCCGCCACCCGGTCGCCCTCGCGCACGGCCGCGCCCTCGGGCGCGCTGCGCACCACGCCGGCCACCTCGGCCCCCGGCACGAACGGCAGCTCGGGCTTGAACTGGTACTCGCCGCGAGTCTGGAGCACCTCTGGGAAGGAGACGCCGGCCGCCTTGACCTCGATGACCACGCCGCTGCCGGGCGTGAGCATGTGCGAGGCCTCGGGCTCGGGGAGCTCCACGTGCTCCAGCGCCGAGTCCGGCCCCGTCAGCTGCGTGATCTGAACCGCCCTCACGGGCGGCGACTCTACTCAGCGCAGGGTGAGGGCGTTGCCCGCGACGTTGCCGTAGCGGTCCCGCGCGGCGCGGGCCGGCACGCTGACCGGCGTGCCGGCCGGGGCGCCGACCGTGAACACGCTGCCCGAGCGCCGTCCGATGCGCGTGGTGTGCGAGCCAATCTGGAAGGGCACCACCCCGCCGTCGGCGTTGTCCGGGCGCCAGGTCAGGTCGACGTCCGTGACGGCCGCCGGGTACTGGAGCACGACCGCCACCCGGCCGGCCGGCGCGGAGGCCGCCACGAGGCGCAGCGCCGACGTGCGCTGCACGCGGAAGGTGCGCGACACCAGCCGGTAGCGCTTGCCGGTGACCACGAAGCGATAGGCGCCCTGCGGCGCGTCGAGCGGGATCTCCCACCGCGCGGTGTAGCGCCCGGCGTCGTCCACCTTCCAGAGCATGTTCAGCCCCAGGTCGTCGGCGGCGCGGATCCACCCGCGAGCCCGGTGGCGGCGCTCAACGGTGACGAAGGCGCTGTCGACCGGCCGGTCGTAGCCGCGCGGGCCGCCCTGCCAGGACACCTCGGCGCGCTGCAGGCGCGAGTAGGCGGCCGCCGGCGGCGCGGTGAGCGTCGCGGCCGACGCTCCGTCCGGGTACGCGGGACCGTCCGGCGTCACGCCGTTGGTCGGGTCGACGGGCGCCGGCGCCGGCGCCGGGACCCCGTGCACGAGCGTGCTGGACAGGCGCGTCAGCTCGTCCTCGATGAACACCGAGGACCAACGCCCGAACTGCGTGTTGCCCCCCTCGTAGTGCTGGCGGGCGTACTCCTCGGGCGTCGTGAAGTAGAGCGTGAACTCGTTGGCCAGCCCGGAGATCACCACCCGCTCGATCCCCGAGCCCGCGAGGACCGTCCCCACCGCGTCGCGGATGCGCGTGCCCACCTGCTTGGTCGCCTCGCCCGGCACCGACACCACGAGCCGGCGCCCCACGCGCAGCGCGACGAAGGGCACCACGTTGGGGACGTTGCCCGCCCCGGGGACGCCCGCCTTGTCGCCCTGGGGGTCGCCGCGGTCGGGCCCCGTCGTGCCCTCGTAGTGCTGGCCCGTGGCGTCGTACAGCGGCCCCCGGCCCTCCTCGGAGCCGGTCAGGAACGGCAGGCCGACCTCGGAGTGGTCGGCGATCCGCCCGCCGCCGGACACCTGCTGCCCGCAGAAGCACGCGCGCGTCCAGCGCACGTCCAGCGCGGGCGAGCGCTCGAGCCGGCGGCCCGCGCGCTTCCACGCGCGCAGCATGGCCGCGGCCTCCACCCGTCCCACGTAGTCCGACGCGGCCGGGCCGGAGCGGTCCAGCCCGGCCGACATGTCGCCCTCGTCGGAGTTCCCGTAGACGTTGACCACCTGCTGCGCCCCGGCCACGCGGCCGGCCCGGCGCACCCGCGCCTCGAACACCCGCATCGCCGACGCGTGGTGGTCGGCGTTGTAGAACTGGAAGGAGGACTTGGTCACCGTGCCGTGGTCGGCGAAGGTCGACCAGGCGCCGATGGGGACCCGCCGGCGGCGCACGATCTTGTCCACGCGCAGGACGTCGACGTCGGGGTCGATCGTGTCCGGGTAGCCGCCCGGGTCCATGTCCGCGCGACCGGCCCCGTAGGGCAGGATGATCCCGAAGTTCGCCAGGTGCGCCTCCAGCGAGCGATTGCGGGTGAGGCCGAGGATCCGGGCCGAGCCCCACGCCGCCGCGGCGGGCGCCAGGTCGGCGTTGGCGCGGCGGATCGCCGTCGAGATCTGGTCGAGCAGGAACCGGTAGAGCTGGGGGTCGGCGGGCTGGGGGTCCAGCAGCGCGAAGTAACCCGCGGGATCCGTCGCGGTCTGCGTGCTCGGCGCCGCGGAGTTCAGCGTCGGGTAGTTGGCGTACCCGCCGGGACCGGAGTGGGTGTGCGAGGCCGAGATGAGGATGTTGCGCTCGCTGAACCCCAGCGCGGCCAGGCGCTCGCCGATGTGATGCACGAGGCCCCCGGGGATCATGAACAGGTCCACCGAGACCATCGCCACCTTGCGCCCGTTGTTCTCCAGCACCAGCGCGCGGGACTGCAGGCGGGTGTGCTGACCGCCGGCGCGGCGGTCGTAGCGCGTCCAGCCGCCCAGGTAGTAGCCGGTGGCCGGTTCGATGTCCGCCTTGCCCACGCCGGCGCGCAGCGCGGCGTCGGCGCCGCTCGGGGCGAGGAGCCCCGCCGCCACGGCACCCAGCACGACGATCGCCCTCAGCCTCATGCGGGCAGTGTCTCGCATCAGCGGCCGATGAACGCCGCGGCGTGGGTGTAGAGCTTGTAGAGGAGGAAGCTCTTGGCGTAGGGCCGCGAGCACTGGCTGTGGAAGAGCCGGCCCGCGTCGTCGTCGCTCAGGGTGGCGCCGTGGCCCTGCGCGCCGCGGCCGGTGATCTCACCGCCCACGAACTGGCGGATCTTCTCCAGCGTGCGCTGCTGGACGGCCGGGCTGGAGCGGATCCAGTCCTGGCAGGTGGCGCGACCGATGGGCGGCGCGCTGGCCAGGCCGGACCCGGCGGGCGGCGTCCCCCCGCCCCCGCCGCAGCCGGCGAGGACGGCAACCGCGGCGGCTAGAGCAGCCCCGCGAACGGCCGGCACGTCGCCTCCGGTCCCGGCCCACCGGCGGCGCAGAACTCGCGGAAGGCGCGGGCGAAGTCCGCGTTCTGGCGGGTGCGGAAGCTCGCCGCGGCGGCGGTGCCGGGACGCGGCGGGCTGGTGAACCACGGGCATGGCGCGGGGTCGTAGCGCCGCGTCTCGAAGGAGACCAGGCACGACGCCAGCTCGCCCTCGTTGGGCGGGCTGCCCACGCCGACGCTGGTCGCCGGGTCGCGTCCGTCGGCGCAGTCGGGGAGCGGGCGCGGCGACGTGGTGATCGCCTTCGGGGAGTTGTTGCGGAACCAGCAGTTGCCCCGGCTGCCCGCGAAGTCGTCCCACCAGAAGTCCGTCCCGTTGGGCATGGCCTTGCCGTCGGCCGCTATCCCCATGAAGTTGTCGTAGTAGCCGTTGTAGTGCGACGTGGAGATGGAATTGGGGTCGCAGCCCTCCTGGCTGTTGCCGGAGTCGGGCCCGCACACCAGGGTGTCGGGCACCGAGAAGAGCATGGTCCCGCGCCGCCAGTTGTCGTAGATGTGGTTGAAGCGCATGACGTGGTGGTTGCCGCCCGCGATCCACATCCCCGTCCCCACCGGGTAGGGGAACGCGGTGACCACGTCGTTGGGCGTCGTGTACGGGTTGAAGTTGTTCGAGTAGACGTTGTTGCGCTCGAACAGCGTGGAGTCGCCGGGGAAGCCGGGATGGCCGGCGCCCGTCACCACGTCGGTCTGCAGGCCCAGCGCGTTGTCGTACACGTTGTTGTGGTGGACCCAGACGGCGTTGCCGTTGGTCGCCGAGTAGCCCGCCAGGTTGTGGTGCAGGTCGCACCGCGTGATCTCCTGGTTGTAGCGGAACTCGGTGCCCGGCTGGCGCTGGGCGCCCGTCTCCACGGGAGCCCCCGGGTAGAGCCCGGAGTCGCCGCCGCCCACGGCCTCGCAGTCGCGCTGGGCGCCGTGGTCCTCCACGAAGGTCAGCGTCCCGTAGAGCCCGGGGTAGAACGCCTTGAAGCGCTCCAGGAGATAACCGTCGGACTCCAGGACGTAGATCCCGTGCTCGCGCGCGTGGCGCACCTTGACGTTGCGCAGGACGAAGCCGTCGGCGCGGTCGGCGCGGATGCCGACGTCCTTCTTGGAGCCGGTGCCCGAAGGGCCCTTGTCGCCCTTGGACGCGTCGCCGGCCTCGATCACGACGTCGTCGGCGTTGACGCCCGAGCCCTCGATCTGGAGGTTGCAGCGCAGGCACGCGCCCGGGTTGGGGATGCCGTGGCGGTCGCGGCGCGGCGGGACGGTGTCCGGCGTGGCGCTGACCGTCCGTCCCATCACCGAGATCAGGTTCTGGTCGTTGGGGCAGTTGAACTGGTAGGTGTAGGACAGCGCGCTGTTCTCGCCCGGGCGGTCGCCGGGCGTGTGGTACTTGGCGCACTTCGGGTCGTTCGTGGGCGCGGAGCGCGAGGTCGGCTCGGTGTAGACGCCGGGCATGATCACCACGCGGTCGTTGTTGCGCGAGGCGGTGACCGCGGGCTGGATCTCGCTGTAGCGGCACATCTTCTTCAGGCCGCGGTTCACGCGCAGCAGCCGCCGCGCGAAGGCGATGCTGAAGCTGCGGTGATCGGTGGGCCGGATGAAGTAGCCGGACTGCCTGGCCTTGGCCACGGACGCGTTGAGCAGGGTCAGCGAGTTCGGCTGGCAGACCACGCGGGTGGTCCCCGGCCGGCTCGCGATCAGCGCCGAGCCCAGGGAGCGGGCCGCCGGCACCTTGCCGCCGGCCGGCGGGCTCACCGTGCGGTCCGGCGCCGGGTCGGGCCAGTAGCCGGGGCGCTCGACGTGAGCGGACGCGGCGGGAACGAGCATCGCCGATGCCGCCGTTGCCGCGATCGCGGCGAGTGATCTCCTCGAGCTCAGACGCATATCCCCTGCGGCGCGGATCCTAGGCCACGCCGCAGGGTGCTGCGTCAGTGGGCATCAGCCGGTCGTGACTCGGCGGATCGCCGCCTGGACCTGCGGGCGGTTGCCCGCGAAGTCGACCGCGAGACTGCCGTTCTCCTTGACGATCTTCATCTTGACCTTCGTCGACTTGTTGGTCTTGGTGCCGATGAGGTCGCAGTCGAACGTCGCGCCCTCGCCGCCCTTGACCTCGGTGGGACAGTCGAGCCGCGCGCTCTGCGCGGCGAGCGCCTGGTTGATGGCCTTCACTCCGCCGCTGACGTTGCTCTTCTCCCCGCCGCAGCCCACGAACATAAGCGCGAGCGGGACGGTCACTGCTGCCAGGCGCCTGGCGATCATGTTCCTCCCTCGGGTGTGAGCGGCGGTTTATATCCGAGGGATCAGTCGACCTCGCGCAGGCGGCCCGACTCGGGGTCGAAGACGAAACCGCGGATGTGGTCGCGCGCGCGCAGCTCGCGGCTGGCCCGGAGCCGGTGCAGCGTGTCGCGCACGGCGTCATCGAGGCTTTCGAAGGCGCCCAGCCGCCAGGCCGGCAGGACCCCGTCGCCGCGCAGCTCGCGGGCGAACTCGTCCTCGGAGGCGCCCTGCAGGCCGCAGCCCTCGTGCATCACGACGAGGATCTCCTCGGTGCCGAGCAGGCGCTGGGAGATGCTCAGCGAGCGCACGGCGTCCTCGGTGGGCAGCCCGCCGGCGTTGCGGATCACGTGCGCGTCGCCGCGCTCCAGGCCCAGGAGGGCGAAGGGCTCGATCCGCGCGTCCATGCAGGTGAGCACCGCGACCCGGCGGCGGGGCTTGGCGTCCATCCCGGGCGCGGCCAGGTCGTCGGCGCGCGCGGCGGCGGCGGCGAGCATGTCGTCGGCGTGGCTCATGCGAGCCGCGATCGTAGAGAGATGACCTCGCGGCGGCCTAGCCGATCAGCGGGGCGTGGTGGCCGCGACCGCTGCGCTGGTCGATGGGCGAGCCCGAGTAGAAGAAGAACCAGATCTCGAAGAGCACCGCGACCAGCACGACGGCGCCGATCAGGATGACCTCGAGCGGCGAGAGCTCGCGCGCGCGCTTCTTCTCGTGCGGGCGCTCTCCGCGCATGCTGCGCAGCCACGGCAGGTGGCGGTTGACGGTCGCGGGCCGGCCCGCGACGCGGGAGTAGACGACGTCCACCCAGGCCAGGAGCTTGACGAGCAGGTAGCTCACGACGCCCAGCGACACGGCCGCCACCCCGACGGCGAGCATGCTCGGCGGACCCGACGCCTGCACGCGCGACCCGATCCACAGCGCCAGCAGCGGGCCGCCCGTCCAGACGTTCACCGTCAGCAGCACCATCAGGCACACCAGGCCGATGCGCTTGAGCCGCAGGTCCGCCCCCCGCGGCGGCTGGGACACGTCGCTCACACGGCGCTCAACCCTAGCTGGACGGCCCCAACCAGGTCAGCGACAGGAAGTGACGGCCGTCCCCGTTGTCGCCGTCGCCGATGTGGGCGAGCGGCGTGGACAGGTTCGTCGTGGCGTTGTGACTGACCCACGCCTGGATCACGTCGCCCTGGTTGAGCTGCTTGACGGCGGAGACGTTCTGGATCGTGGCCCCGCCGGTGTCCGGGGGCCCGCTCGCCCCCGCGATGTAGGCCTCGTCACCAGCGTTGTTCACATTGGGGTCGCGCGTCAGGTAGAGCTGGCGCTTGGTCCCGTAGCCGGAGCCCGGGTCGCTGAAGATGACCCCCGCGCTCACGTCGTAGATACCGGTGCGCGGCACCGTGAAGTACGAGTCAGTCACGTCGAACGCGCCGCCCTGGTGCATGTCCGCGGTGTCATAGACGTCCACCTTGAACTTGAGCGGCTCGGGGACGTCGCCGTTGTTGAGGATCTGGTCGTTGCTGAAGGTCTCCGAGGGACTCTGGCCGCGGACCGCCGGGATGACCCCCAGCTTGTCCGGCGTCACGGCCCCCGCCCCGAGCTTGGCCGAGGTGACCTTCCCGGTCCCGATCGTCGGGCTCGGGAAGTTGCCGGTCAGATCGCCGCCGGCCGCGCCGGTGGCGGGGCCGGTGTCGCCCTTGTCGCCCTTCAGGCCGTTGGAGCCGTTGGAGCCGTTGGAGCCGTTGGCACCGTTGGAGCCATTGGTCCCGTTGCGGCCGCTCGGGCCCGTCTGGTTCCAGGCGATCTTGGTCTGGCCCCGCGGGCACGGCTTGCCCGGACGCACGACCGTCAGCGCGCCCTTCCGGCCCACGCAACCCTGGAGCTTGCCGCCCGAGCCGACGAAGTTCGTCGCCGCGAACGCGCCGCCGCCCAGCGCGACGAACAGCGCCAGGTACGCGACCACCGTCGGGTGATTCACCCTGGGGCGCAGCTTGCGAAACATGGGACCTCCTCTGACCCCCCCGTTGGGGTCGACGGAGGCCGAGCCGGAGCGACCGTCGGAGTTAGCCTATACCCCAAGGTCAAGTAAATCGGGGCGGGCGGATTCGAACCGCCGGCCTCCCGCCCCCAAAGCGGGCGCTCTGCCAGGCTGAGCTACGCCCCGTCGGGGCAAGGGTACGGCACACTGCAGGCGGTGAACGCGGACCGGCGATCGACGCGACTGGGGTATGCGCTCGCGGCGACCGCCGCCGCGATGTGGGCGCTGAACGGGTCCCTGGCGCGGTTCCTGCTCGACGACGGGGTCAGCGCGCTGCGCCTCTCCCAGATGCGCTCGCTGCTGTCGTGGCTGATCCTCGTCGTGGCGATCGGTGCGGTGTCGCCGGGACTGCTCAGGGTCGACCGCCGCGACGTGCCGCGCCTCGCCTTCCTGGGGATCGTCGGGCTCGCGGGAGTCCACGCGACGTACTTCCTGGCCATCGACCGCCTCCAGATCGGCGTCGCACTGACCATCCAGTACCTCGGGCCCGTCCTGATCCTGCTCTGGCTGGCCGTCTTCCACCGCCGCCGCCTGGGACGCGGGCTGTGGGGCGCCGCCGCGCTGTCGGTGGCCGGCTGCTTCCTCGTCGTCCGCGCCTACCACGCCGACCAGCTCGACCTCCTGGGCGTGGCGGCCGCCTTCGCCGCCGCGGTCACCTTCGCCATCTACCTGGTGTCCAGCGAGCGCGCCGGGCGCCGCTACGCGCCCGTGACCACGCTCGTCTGGGCCTTCGGCTTCGCCTCGCTGTTCTGGGCCGTCGCCCAGCCGCTTTGGAGCTTCCCCACCGGCCACTTCGGCGGCACCCGCAACGTGGCGCTGGCCCTCGGTGTCGCCGTGGTCGGGACGCTGGTGCCCTTCGTGCTGATGGTCACGGCGGTGCGCCACATCCCGGCTCCCCGCGCCGCCGTCGTGGCCACGCTGGAGCCGGTGCTCGCCGCCCTCTTCGCGTGGGTGATCCACCACGAGACGCTCTCGCCGCCCCAGATCGCGGGCGGGCTGCTCGTCGTCGCGGCCGTGATCTGGGTGCAGATGCAACGAATTTCGCATGAGATGGAGGCCGCACCGGAACAAACGTCCAGAAAGCTGCAGCGGGCTGTCGTAACTCGCGCTTAGAGGTCGAATCGGTGCGTGATGCGACGCACCGCCAAGATCCTCGCGCTCATCGCGGCGCTCGTGCCCGCGAGCCTGGCCATCCCCGCCGGCGCGGCCCACGCGGCCGTGTCCGCGTGCGCGGCCGCCAACCTGCACCCCGCCCTGCTGCCCAGCACGCAGGCGCGCCACACCACCCTGTGCCTGCTCAACCGCGAGCGCCGGCGCCACGGCCTGCGTCCCCTGCGGCTCAACCGCAAGCTCAGCGTCGCCTCCCTGCGCCACTCGCGCAACATGGTGCGCCGGGACTTCTTCGCGCACGGCAACTTCGTCGCGCGCATCGTCAATGCGCACTACGTCGGGCGCAGCGGCGCCTGGACGCTGGGCGAGAACATCGCCTGGGGCACCGGCTACCTGGCCACGCCGCGCGAGATCGTCAAGGGCTGGATGAACAGCTCCGGCCACCGGCACAACATCCTCAGCCCCCGTTTCCGGGACATCGGGATCGGGATCGCCACCGGCGCGCCGGGCGCCGCCCGCAGCGCCGCCGCCGGCGCCACCTACACCACGGACTTCGGCCGCCGCGGCTAGGCTGCGCCGCCGGA
Organism: Solirubrobacteraceae bacterium; assembly: GCA_033856025.1. Lineage (GTDB taxonomy): Bacteria > Actinomycetota > Thermoleophilia > Solirubrobacterales > Solirubrobacteraceae > AC-38. Next base: position 104,178 of record JAWVFQ010000007.1, read on the forward strand.
TGGCGGACGTCCAGCCCCTGCGAGCCCTGCACTACGACCTCTCCAGGGTCGGCCCGCTCGGCGACGTCGTCGCCCCTCCCTACGACGTCATCGACCCCGAGCAGCGCGCCGCCCTGGCCGCCCGCTCGCGTTACAACGTCGTCCACATCGACCTGCCCGAGGCCGGGGGCGACCCCTACGAGGCGGCCGCCCGCCAGTTCGACGGCTGGCGGCGCGAGGGCGCGGTGGTCCAGGACCCCGAGCCCGCGCTGTGGGCGCTGACCCAGGCCTACGACGCCCCGGGTGGCGGGGGGCGGCGCGAGCGGCACGGCTTCCTCGCGCGCGTGCGCGTCGAGGAGTACGGCGCGGGCCGCGTCCGGCCGCACGAGCGCACGCACCCGGGGCCCAAGGAGGACCGGCTGCGGCTGACGCGGGCGACGCAGGCCAACCTCTCCCCCATCTTCGCCCTGCACTCCGACCCCCAGCGCGCCGCCTGGTCGGCGCTGGAGCCGCACACCCAGGGCGACCCGTGGGGCGCCGCCACCGACGCCGACGGGACCGAGCACCGCCTGTGGCGGGTGACCGACCCCGCCGCCATCGCCGCCGTCCAGGACGCGACGGCCCGCGCCGAGCTGCTGATCGCCGACGGCCACCACCGCTACGAGACGGCGCGCGTCTACGCCGAGGAGGTGGGAGGCGAGGGCGACCACCGCTACGTCCTCACGGCGCTGGTGGCGCTGGAGGACCCCGGACTCCTCGTCTTCCCCACCCACCGCCTCGTCCGCGGGCTGCGCCCCGAGCAGCACGAGACGCTCGCCAACGCCATCCGCGAGTCCTTCGACGTCGAGGAGGTCTCGCGCGAGGCGCTCGTTCCCGAGGGCGACGGGCCGCTGCGCCTGGGCTACATCGACGCGCACTTCAAGCGCCCGTTCCGCCTCACGCTCAAGGACCCGGCGCTGGCCGACGCCGCGCTGCCCGGTCGCCCGGAGCCCTACCGCCGCCTGGACACCGCGGTCCTGGAGGCGCTGGTCCTCAAGAGCGCGCTGGGGATGTCCGACGACGACATCTCGCACCTGCGCGGCCTGGGCTACGCCCGCGACGCGGCCGACGCGCTCGAGCTCGTCGATCGCGGTGAGTACGACGCCGCGTTCTTCATGCGCGGGACCCCCGTGGAGGAGGTTCGCGAGGTCGCCGCGGCCGGCGAGAGCATGCCGCCCAAGAGCACCTACTTCTTTCCCAAGCTCCTGACCGGAATGCTCTTCAACCCCCTCGGCGAGCGACACGCTAACCTCGAATCATGAGAGCCACCGCACGCCGCCGGCGCACCAACGCCCTCCAGAACGACATCCGCGTCCGCGACCACATGGTCGTGGCGGACGAGCCGCTGGACGCCGGCGGGGACGACATGGGGCCGAGCCCGCAGGAGCTGCTCGCCGCCTCGCTCGCCTCCTGTACGGCCATCACCATGGAGATGTACGCGCAGCGCAAGGGCTGGGACATCGGCCCCGTGGAGGTCGACTGCGAGTACTCGCCCGCCGAGCGCGGCTGTCCCACCCGCTTCCAGCTCGTCGTCCGCCTGCCCGGCGGCATGGACGACGAGCAGGTCAAGCGCCTCATGCAGATCGCCGCCAAGTGCCCGGTGCACCGGACGCTGGACGGCGAGGTCATGTTCGACGAGCGCGTCGAGCTCGTCGCCCCGGTCTGACCGCGCTCGCCGACCGGCTGCGCCCGCTCCTCCTGTCCCCGGAGGACGCGGCCCGCCTCGACGTGCCGGGCCGCACCGATGCCGCGGTCCTCGTCCCGCTATACGACCACGGCGAGCGCCTGCACGCCGTCTTCACCCGCCGCCGCGATGACCTGCGCCGCCACGCCGGCGAGATCTCGTTCCCCGGCGGGCGCCAGGACGCGCCCGCCGAGGACCTGCGCGAGACCGCCCTGCGCGAGACCGAGGAGGAGATCGGGCTGCCCCGCGACGCCGTGGAGCTGGCGGGGGCGCTCGTCCCCACCCCCACCGTCGTCACCAACTACGCGATCTACCCGTTCGTCGGCGTCATCGAGCCGGGCCACACGTGGCTCCCCAGCGCGGGCGAGGTGGCCGAGGTGCTCGAGATCGCGCTGCCCGACCTGGTCGGCGCTCAGCTCGTCGGGGAAGCGCATGACGAGGTCGAAGCGGGTGG
>JAWVFQ010000008.1:0-2774 GCA_033856025.1 Solirubrobacteraceae bacterium
AGCCGGCGCTTCCGCACCCTCGGGGAGATCATCGAGATCCATCGTGGTGGCGCCGGCGTGCGCACCGCCTTCCGGGCGTGGGTCCACTCACCGCCGCACCGTTCGGTGATGCTCATGCGCACGTTCAGGCTGGCCGGTGCCGGGATGTCCACCGGGCGCTTCCACGGCCGCCGCTGCACGATCTGGACGATGCATTTCGGGCGTAAGTAGCCAGGCGCAGACAGCTCGGCGTTATCGCCCCTGTTGCACTGACGCAACAGTTATGTAACATACCGGCAACATGAGCGCCCAGCCCGCTCAGCTACCGGACGAGGTCCTCGCCGCAGGCCAGCGCGCGATGGCGAAGTTCGGCTACCACGGCGCGACCGCCGAGCGCATCGCGGAGGAGGCGGGGATGTCGCGCGTCACGCTGCACAGGCGCGGCGTGACGAAGGAGGCGATCCTCGCCGAGCTCTCCCGGCGCGCCATCGACAGCTACCGCCAGGCCCTCTGGCCCTCCCTCACCGCAGCCGGACCGGGAGCTGAGCGACTCCGCCTCGCGCTCACCGCGTTGTGCGAGGAGGCCGAGGCCAATCTGTCACTGCTGGTGGCGTTGCGAACCCAGACCGACGCCCTTTTTCACGAACCCGGTCCCGAGGCGATGACCAACTCCGTATTCACCCAGCCGCTCGAGCGCCTGCTGCGGGATGGGGCAGCCGACGGGTCGCTGCGCGTCGTTGACTTCGAGGAGGTCGCCACGGTGCTATTCAACCTCGTCGGCTGGACGTACGTTCATCTACGCACCGGCCATCGCTGGAAGCCCGAACGGGCCATCGCCCACCTGGTGGCGATCTCGGTAGACGGCCTCTTACCGCACGTGGAGGAAGCATGAGCCCCCGACCTGTCCCCCCGGGTGTGATCGCCGTGGCCGCGCAGCTCGCCGGCGGGGAGCTCGCCGCTGCCGCGATCCCAGGCGCGCGTGGCCCGGTGCTGGGGCTCGTGCAGCAGCTCATCCACACCACCCCGGGGCCTGCGGTCGACGCCGGCGTGGCCACGGTGGAGACGGCCGACAAGGCGCTGCTGAAGGCAGGCGTCGTTGCGGGGTCGCTCGCCGCCGGTGCGCTCGCGTCCGAGCGGCCAGGCCGAGCCGTCGTGCTGGTGGCCACCGCGTCCACCACCGCCGCCGCCGCGTCGTGCGAGGACGTCGGCGTGGTGCCAGCCCTCATGGCGGGAGCCGCGGGCGTGGCCGCAGGCGCGACCGCGGCGCGCTTGCTCGGCACACGACCGGCGCCGCGCCGGCAGGCACTCGGGGCCGCGGTCATGGTCGCGACCGTCGCAGCGACGAAGGTTCTCGACCGGGCGGCCCTCCGCCGGCTCGACGAGAAGCGGCGGGCGCGCCCGCTCCCCCCGGCCGCGACGCCGCCGGCCGAGCCAGGGCTCCCGATCGCGGGCGTCAGCCCCCTCTACACCTCCGTGGGGTCGTTCTACGTCACCGACGTGTCGGCGCGCCCGCCGCGGGTGGATCCGGACGGGTGGAGGCTCGGCGTCCGCGGGATGGTCGACCGCGAACTCGAGCTCACACTGGAGGAGATCGAGTCGCTCGGCCTCGTCGAGCTCGACGCGACGCTTGTCTGCGTGCACAATCCCGTGGGCGGGGACCGAATCGGAACCGCCCGCTGGCTCGGGGTTCCGCTGTCCCGGCTGCTGGAGCACGTGGGCGTCGGGCTGGGCGCCGACCAGATGCTCGCCCGCTCGATCGACGGCTTCACCGCAGGCGTTCCGGTCGAGCACATCCGGTCGGGCGCGCCCGCGCTCCTCGCGATCGCGATGAACGGCGAGCGACTGCCGCTGGAGCACGGATTCCCCGCGCGCCTGATCGTGCCGGGGCTGTGGGGCGCCGACGCCAACACCAAGTGGCTCGTTGAGCTGGAGCTCACCACATGGGCCGCGGTCCAGGACTACTGGGATCGGCGCGGCTGGCCGCGGCAGCCGTCGCGAGTTCAGCCGGGCTCGCGCATCGACGTGCCCGCGAACCGCGCACGCGTCGAGCCTGGGACCGTGACCGTCGCCGGTGTGGCATGGGCTCCCCCGGCCGGAGTGGATGGCGTCGAGATACAGGTCGATGAGCAACCGTGGCGGGCGGTCGAGCTGGGAGTGGAGGTCGCTCCCACGATGTGGCGCCAGTGGAAGTGGGCTTGGGAGGCCACGCCGGGCGAGCACGTTTTGCGTGTCCGTGCGATCGGGCGCCGCCGCACGCAGCCGGGCGGCGCGGAGCCGCCCTACCCCGTCGGCGTACGTGGATACCACGAGCACCGCTTGGCCGTCGTGGCCGGGCGCCGGCCGCGGACCCGGCGGGCCCTCGCGTTCGTGGACGACGCACGCGGCAGGCTCGAGCTTGCGGCACGCGGTCTCGTGGCGTGGCGCCAGCGCGGGTTCCCTCCCGCGCCTCGGTTCCCCGCGCCCGTGCCGCGCGGTCCCCATGCGCCTGCACCGGCCCCCTCGCCCGAAGCCGCGCCCTCACCCCGCCCTTAGCGGAAAGTAGGCAGTGCCACTGTTTACTTTCGGCCCCCGGTCGGCTACCTTCCCGCCAGCCGTCCGTCGATCGAGGGAGAACGCCGCCCGCATGGCCACCGCCGAGAACGTCCTCAAGCCCGACTTCGGGTCGAAGAAGCGCCACTTCATCTTCACCGACGAGCACGAGGCGCTGCGCGAGTCGATCCGCAACTTCTGCACGAAGGAGCTGGCGCCGCACGCCGAGGAGTGGGAGGAGACGACCTTCCCGAACTGGGTCTTCG
>JAWVFQ010000009.1:0-21299 GCA_033856025.1 Solirubrobacteraceae bacterium
CAACTCCTTCGCCGGCGTCCTGGCCGGCGCGCGGCAGGTGGAGTGCGCGATCAACGGGCTCGGCGAGCGCGCCGGGAACGCGTCGCTGGAGGAGATCGCGATGCTCCTGCACACCCGCGCGCCCGACATCGGCCTGCGGACCGGGATCGTCACCACGGAGATAGCCCGCACCAGCCGTCTGGTCTCGCGCCTGACCGGCTATGGCGTGCAGCCCAACAAGGCGATCGTCGGCCGCAACGCCTTCGCCCACGAGTCCGGGATCCACCAGGACGGCGTCCTCAAGGAGCGCACGACGTACGAGATCATGGACGCCCGCACCGTGGGGCTGGAGGGCAACGACCTCGTCCTGGGCAAGCACTCGGGCCGCCACGCGCTCAAGCAGGCGCTGGAGGACATGGGCTACCCGGTCGACGGCCAGGCGCTCAACCAGGCGTTCAAGCGCTTCAAGGAGATCGCCGACCGCAAGAAGAACGTCACGGCGATGGACCTGGAGGCGCTGGTCACCGACGAGCTGCGTGACGACCTGGACGCGTTCACGTTCGAGTGGTTCGACGTCGAGGCGTCCTCGCGCCGCCCGCCGCACGCCACCGTCGGCGTCAAGATGCCCGACGGCGCCGAGCGCTCCGGCTCCTTCACCGGCGACGGCCCGGTCGACGCGGTCTTCCGCGCGATCAACGCCGCCACCGGGATGGACGGCAAGCTGCGGGAGTTCCGCGTCGACGCCGTGACCGGCGGCCAGGATGCGCTGGGCGAGGTCTCCGTGGTCCTGGAGCTCGGCGGGCGGCCGGCCTCCGGCCAGGGCGTCTCGACGGACATCATCGAGGCCGCCGGGCGCGCCTACGTCCGCGCCCTGTCCAACGCGCGCCGCCGCGCGCAGCTGGAGGCCCGCGAGGAGGCCGTCGCCGCGACGCCGTAGGCGGCTTGAATCCACCGCGGTCGATGTGGGAGGGTCGCGGCGATGGCGAGCACTCCCGAGGCGCGATCGAGCCGCCGCGCCCCCGGCCTCGACGCCGAGACGGTGTGCGCGGCCTTCCAGGCCACCGTGGCCGACCGCCCGGACGCGCCCGCGCTGCGCACGCCCGACGGCGCGACCGAGCTCACGTGGGCCGAGTACGGCGCGCGCGTCCGCGCCCTGGCCGCCGGCCTGTTCGCGCTCGGCATCGAGCGCGGCGACACGCTCGCGCTGATGCTGACCAACCGGCCCGAGTTCAACCTGGCCGATGCCGCGGCGATGCACCTCGGCGCCACCGCGTTCTCGGTCTACAACACGTCCTCGCCCGAGCAGCTGCACCACCTGTTCACGGACGCTCAGAACCGCGTGGTGGTGACCGAGCGCGCGTTCGCCGAGCGGGTCGAGGCGGCGCGCGAGGGGACCGCCGTGGAGCACGTGATCGTCATCGACGATGGCGGCCTCGACGCTGTGGAGGCCGCGGGCAACGCCGAGTTCGACTTCGACCACGCGTGGCGCCAGGTCGACCCCGACGACGTCCTGACGCTCATCTACACGTCGGGCACCACCGGGCCGCCGAAGGGCGTCCAGCTCACCCACGCCAACATGATGTTCGAGCTGCGCGCGCTACAGGCGGCCGCGCCGGTCTCGCCCGGCGGGCGGATCGTCTCGTTCCTGCCCGCCGCCCACATCGCGGACCGCTGGGCGGCCCACTACAGCCCGATGGGCCACGGCGCGACCGTGACGTGCTGTCCCGATCCGGCGCAGGTCCTGGGTGCCGTCGTGTCCGCGCGCCCGACCGTGTTCGGAGCCGTCCCGCGCGTGTGGGAGAAGCTCCAGACCGCGCTGGAGGCTCAGCTCGGGTCCGACCCCGCCGTCCTCGACGAGGAGACGAAGGCCGGGATCCGCGCCAAGCTCGGGTTCGACGCCGTCGAATGGTTCGTCTCGGGCGCCGCGCCGATCCCCACGTCCGTCCTGGACTTCTTCATCGCGCTGGGGGTGCCGATCTGCGAGCTCTGGGGGATGTCCGAGACGACCGCCGTCGCCACCCTCAATCCCCGCGATGACATCCGCGTGGGCACGGTGGGCCCGCCGCTGCCGGGCGTGGAGGTCAAGCTGGCCGACGACGGCGAGGTGCTCGTCCGCGGCGGCAACGTCATGAAGGGCTACCGCAACATGCCCGAGAAGACGGCGGAGGCGATGCTCCCCGACGGCTGGCTGGCCACGGGCGACGTGGGGGAGATGGACGCCGACGGCTTCCTGCGGATCGTCGATCGCAAGAAGGAGCTCATCATCAACGCGGCGGGCAAGAACATGTCGCCGGCCAACATCGAGGCGGCGCTGAAGGCGGCCAGCCCGCTGATCGGGCAGGCGTGCGTGATCGGCGATCGCCGGCCCTACAACGTGGCGCTCCTGGTGCTCGACCCCGACGCCACGCCCGCCTTCGCGCAGGCCAACGACCTCGACTCCGGGGCGCTGGGCGCTCTGTCGGCGACCGAGGTCGTCATCGCCGCGGTGGCCGAGGGCGTGCGCGCCGCCAACGAGCGCCTCTCCCGCGTCGAGCAGATCAAGAAGTTCAAGATCCTCGACGAGGACTGGGCCCCGGGGGGCGACGAGCTGACCCCGACGATGAAGCTCAAGCGCAAGCCGATCGCGGAGAAGTACTACGAGGAGATCGAGGCGCTCTATCTAGACTGATGCGCATGCGTCGTCTCGCCGGCGCCGTGCTCGCCTCCGTCCTGCTCGCCGCTCCGGCGGCGGCGGCCGACTTCCCGACGGGGTGGAACGGCCAGAACCCGTTCACGTGCGAGCTGCAGAACGCCGGCTTCGGCCCGCTCGGTCCGCACCCCGAGGCCGACCCGTACTGCGTCGAGTTCGACAAGCGCCGCCAGAACGTCTCGCAGCTCGGCGTCGTGGAGTTCCTGTCGCTGGAGCCCGGGCGGGTGGCCGCGGCGTCGGACAAGTGCTTCTACTTCCAGTCCGACCACTGGCGCGGCTCGATCGTCCAGGCCGACAGCTCCACCAAGACCTACGAGTGGGACGGCCACTACTTCTTCGACAAGGCGCGCGGCGAGGGCGGCGTCTGGGTGACCAACTTCAACTTCAACGGCCGCACGTCGGACCCGGGGCAGGTCCCCGGCATGCCGCCCGACTACGGGCGCTACTTCGGTCCGGGGACCGGCGGGATGATCACCCACAACGGCTTCGACGGGCCCGACCCGCGCTGCGTGGAGAAGGCCAAGGCCAAGCCGCCCTATTCCGCGCCGGGGCCGGGGGCGCGAGGCTGTCTGGTGGCCAAGGGCGGGATGAGCTCGCGCACTCTGGCCGGCGTGCGGCTGGGCGACACGGAGTCGCGGGTGCGCGGCAGGCTCGGCTCGCCCCAGCTCACGCGCCGGGGGTTCCTGCGCTGGTGCTACCAGGACGGGACGAGCATCCGCGTGGGCGGCGCGTCGGACCGCAGCGGGGAGTCGGGCGCCGGCGACGAGCCCGCACAGCTCCTGCTCACGACCAGCCGCGCCTTCCGCACTCGCGGGATCGGCCCGGGCACGCCGCTGAGCGCCCTGCGTCGCGCGTTCCCGGGCGCGCTGCGCCGCTACACCGTCAACGGTCGCGCGGTGTGGTCGCTCTCGCGCCGCAGCGCGATCGTCGCCGGGGTCAGCGCGAGGCGCGTGGCATGGCTGGCCATCTACGACCGCTCGCAGATCTCCGGACTGAAGACGCTGCGCGAGTACCTGCGCCGCGCGGGCTAGGCGGTCGCCTAGCGCAGGACCAGCCTGCGGGTGATCGTCCTCGCGCCCGGCAACGAGACCTTCGCCGTGGCGGTGATGGACCGGTGCGCGCGGCGGGCGGCGGTGAGGATCGCGCGGCCGCGGCGGGTGAGCAGCGCGGTGACGGTGACGCGGCGCCCGACGGTGACCGGGCGCGAGCCGGCGGCGACGAGGCGGCGGCCGGCCAGGACGACGACGCGACAGCGGCCGCTTCCGGCGGCCGTGCAGGTCACGCGGATGCCCCGGCGCAGTGCGGTGGCCAGGCTCTGGCGGGCGATCGAGACGCGCGCGGCCGAGCCGGTGCCCGACGAGGAGCCCGCCCCGCCGCCGCCGGCGCCGCCACCGCCGGCGCCACCGCCTCCTCCGCCCGCGCCCCCGCCGCTCGCGGAGCGCCGCAGCCCGGCCACCGCGGCCTGGGCGTCGACGATCCCCGCGCCGTACATGTCGTCGGGCCCGGCCGGACCGACGTCGCGGGCGGTGGCGAGGATCCGCTGCACCGCCGCCTGGCCGTGGAGGCCAAGCGACACCAGCAGCGCCGCCACGCCCGCCACGTGCGGGGTGGCCTGCGACGTCCCGGCCATGTACTCGTAGGGGCCGCCGTACGCGGCCGTGGTCGGGAAGGTGGACAGGATGTCGTCCGTCGAGCTCGTCCCCAGCAGCCCGGCGCCGCCCGGGGCGACGATCCCCAGGCCGTCGCCGAAGTTGGAGAAGTGCGAGCGCTGCCCGTTGCGGTCCACGGCTCCGACGCACAGCAGCCGGCCCGCGCCCGAGGGCTGGTCGCAGAAGGGCAGGGGGACGCCCGCGTCGGTGGCGCCGTTGCCCGCGGCGGCCACCACGATCACGCCGTGGTCCAGCGCGTAGTCGACGGCGGCGTCGTAGTCCGCCGAGCCCCCGACGATCGGCACGTCGGAGCCCAGCGAGAGGTTGATCACGTCGGCGCCGTGGTCGGTGGCCCAGCGGATCCCGGCCACGACGTCGTCGACGTTGCCGCCGCCGTCGGCGTCCAGCACCCGCACGACGAGCACCCGCGCGCCCGGCGCGACGCTCTCCACCCCGATGCCGTTGCCGGCGTTGGCGGCGATGATCCCCGCGACGTGCGTGCCGTGGCCGTTGCCGTCCTCCGGCGGGCCGCCGTCCACGTAGTCGGGCCCGGCCACCAGGCGCCCCTGGAGGTCGGGATGCCCGAACGCCGCGCCTGAGTCGATCACCGCGACGGTCGCGCCCGCACCGGTCGCCGTGGACCGCGCACCGTCGGCGCGCACCATCGTCAGGCCCCATTGGTATGTCCGCAGGGGATCCGCCGCGCCGGCCGGCGCGGCGAACGCCAGGCACGCGAGAAGTACGAGAAGCACGGTCCCCTGCCGCATGGCGCCGAGTGTAGATAGAGGGCGGCGCGGCCGTCGCACCGCGCCCGACAATACGAATGTACGTGATAACGTACGCACCGCGATGGCCGTGGCGACCGACAGCACCGCTCCGTCCCTGGGCGCCCGCGTGCGCGCGCTGCGCGAGGCCGAGGGCCTGAGCCTGCGCGACCTCTCCGAGCGCTCCGGCGTGAGCGCACCCATGCTCAGCCAGGTCGAGCGGGGGGAGACCAGCCCCACGGTGGCCGTGGCGGAGCGGATCGCCGCGGGCCTCCAGCTGCGTCTGTCCCAGCTCCTGCGCCTGGACGAGGGCGGCGCCTCCGTCACCGTCGTGCGCCAGGGCGAGCGCCGCAAGGGCCCGGCGACCGCGAGGGGCCACCGCTACGAGCTGCTCACGCCCCCGCTGCCCGGCCTGCGCGCCGAGGTCTCACGTCACCAGATAGCGGCCGGCGCGCGCACCGGCGGCGCCGGCGACCCGCCGATGCACGAGCCCGGCAGCCGCGAGACCGCGGTCGTTCAGAGCGGCCCGGTCACGCTGGTCTGCGACGGCGAGCGCCATGACCTGCAGCCGGGCGACTGCGTCACCTTCGACGCCGACCTGCCCCACCACTTCGAGAACCCCGGACCCGGCGAGGCGGCCCTGCTGGCCGTCGTCTCCGCCGGCCTGAGAAGGAGCTAGCCCACGATGCCCCAGACCCTCTTCGACAAGATCTGGGCGGCCCACGAGGTCGCGCCCGGACTGCTCTACGTCGACCTGCACCTGGTCCATGAGGTCACGAGCCCCCAGGCCTTCGACGGCCTGCGCCTGGCCGGCCGCCAGGTCCGCCGCCCCGACCGCACGCTGGCCACGGCCGACCACAACGTCCCCACCGACGGGACGCCGGTGGCCGCGCGCATCCGCGACTCGTTGTCGCGCAAGCAGGTGGAGACGCTGGAGCGCAACTGCGCCGAGTTCGGCATTCCCGTCTACAGCCTGGGCTCCGACCGCCAGGGCATCGTCCACGTCATCGGCCCCGAGCTCGGCGTCACGCAGCCCGGCATGACGATCGTCTGCGGCGACTCGCACACCGCCACCCACGGCGCGTTCGGCGCGCTGGCCTTCGGGATCGGCACCAGCGAGGTCGAGCACGTCCTGGCCACCCAGACGCTGGTGCAGGCCAAGCCGCGCTCGATGCGCGTCCGCTACGAGGGCGACGCGGGCTTCGGCGTCACCGCCAAGGACCTCATCCTCGGCACGATCGGCCAGATGGGCGTGGACGGCGCGGTCGGACACGTGGTCGAGTACGCGGGACCGGCCATCGAGGCGCTGTCCATGGAGGGACGGATGACCGTCTGCAACATGACCATCGAGGGCGGCGGCCGGGCCGGGATGATCGCGCCCGACGACACGACGTTCGCCTGGATGGAGGGCCGCCCGGCCTCGCCGGAGGACCTGGACGCCGCCGTCGAGGAGTGGCGAGCGCTGCGCACCGAGGAGGGCGCCACCTTCGACCGCGAGATCGTCGTGGACGCCGGCGCCCTGTCGCCCATGGTCACCTGGGGCACGACCCCGGGGATGGTGGTTCCCGTGACCGCCGCGGTCCCCGACCCCTCCACCGAGCAGGACGAGCGCGCGCTGGAGTACATGGCCCTGGAGCCCGGGACGCCGATCGAGGACATCCGCCTGGACCGCGTCTTCATCGGCTCGTGCACCAACTCGCGCATCGGCGACCTGCGCGCCGCCGCCAAGGTGGTCGAGGGCAAGCGGGTCTCCCAGGACCTCTACGCGATGGTCGTCCCCGGCTCCCAGCAGGTCAAGCTCCAGGCGGAGGCCGAGGGGCTGGACGACGTGTTCCGCGCCGCCGGCTTCGACTGGCGTGGCGCCGGCTGCTCGATGTGCCTGGGGATGAACCCGGACACGCTGCAGCCCGGCGAGCGCTGCGCCTCGACGTCGAACCGCAACTTCGAGGGCCGCCAGGGCCGCGGGGGTCGCACCCACCTGGTGAGCCCGGAGATGGCGGCGGCCGCGGCGCTCGAGGGCCACTTCGTCGACATCCGGGACTGGGAGGGCTGAATGGAGCCGATCACCGTCATCGCCGGTGGCGTGTCCGTCCTGGACCGCGCCGACGTGGACACCGACCAGATCATCCCCAAGCAGTTCCTCAAGCGCGTGGAGCGCACCGGCTTCGGCGAGTTCCTCTTCCACGACTGGAAGCAGGAGCCGGGCTGGGACCTCCCGCACAACCCGATCCTCGTGGCCGGGCGCAACTTCGGCTGCGGCTCCAGCCGCGAGCACGCCCCGTGGGCGCTGGAGGACTACGGCTTCCGGGCCGTCGTGGCGCCGTCCTTCGCCGACATCTTCTACTCCAACTGCACGAAGGTGGGCCTGCTCCCCGTCGTGCTTGGGGAGGACGACGTCGAGTCGCTCATGGGGGCCGCGGAGGCGACGGTCGACCTCGACGCCCAGACCGTGACGTGGGGCGAGCGAAGCGCCGGATTCGAGATCGACGCCGACATCAAGCACCGCCTGCTCAACGGGCTGGACGACATCGCCATGTCGCTGGAGCGCGAGGCGGAGATCTCGGCCTACGAACGCGATCGCCAGCGTGTCGGGCCGGTGACAACGGCGTTGTAGGAATCCGGCAAGGCGGGTAGCGGAATGTCATGCGAACCCTCCTGGCGTGCCTCACCGCCCTCTGCGTACTCGCCCTCGCGCCCGCCGCCTCGCAGGCGGCCGGCGAGATCCACCCCGGCGTCATGACCTTCACCGACGGCGCCCAGTGCACCGCGAACTTCGTGTTCCGCGACGCCGGTGCGACGTACGTCGGCCAGGCCGCGCACTGCTCCGGAACCGGCGCCGCCACCGACACCGACGGTTGCAGCTCGGCCTCGCTGCCCATCGGCACGCCGGTCGAGGTCGACGGGGCCACCCGGCCCGGGAAGCTCGTCTACAACTCGTGGATCACCATGCAGGGCAGGGGCGAGGCCAACGCCGACGTCTGCGCCTACAACGACTTCGCGCTCGTCCAGCTCGACCCGGCGGACGCGGGGCGCGTCGACCCGAGCGTCCCGGGCTTCGGCGGTCCCACCGCGGTGGCCGAGCCCGCCACGGCCACCGGCGCCACCGTCTACACCTACGGCAACTCGTCGCTGCGCGCCGGCGTGTCCAAGCTCAGCCCCAAGGAGGGCCGCGTGGTCGGCGTGCAGGGCAACGGCTGGAGCCGCGACGTCTACACCGTGACGCCGGGCATCCCCGGCGACTCGGGCAGTGGCTTCCTCAGCGCGACCGGCCAGGCCATCGGCGTCCTGAGCACCGTGCAGTTCCTGCCGCTGGCCGGCTCCAACGGCGTGGGGAACCTGGCCCGGGAACTGGACTACCTGCACGCGAACACCTCGTTCACGGGCGTCCAGCTGGTGCCGGGGACCCGCGCGTTCAGGGCGGACCTGGCCGGCGCGATCGCCGGCGCGTAGCTAGCCTGCGCCGCGATGGCGGCGCGCATCGTCACCCTGCCCGGCGACGGCATCGGGCCCGAGATCATGACCGTGGCCGTCGCGGCGCTGCGGCGCCTGGGCGACTTCGAGTTCTCCGAGCACGTCTTCGGCGGCGCCTCCATCGACGCCCACGGCACGGCCCTGACCGACGAGACGCTGGCCGCGTGCCGGGCGGCCGACGCGGTCCTGCTGGCGGCGGTGGGCGGGCCGAAGTGGGACACGACCGATCCCGACGCGCCGCGCCCCGAGCAGGGGCTGCTCGGCCTGCGCAAGGGGATGGGGCTCTACGCCAACCTGCGCCCCGTCCGACCCGTCCCGGCGCTCTACGAGGCCAGCCCGCTGCGGCGCGAGCGCATCGAGGGCACCGACCTGCTGGTGGTGCGCGAGCTCACCGGCGGCATCTACTTCGGCGACCGCGGGCGCGACGGCGACCGCGCCCACGACACCTGCGAGTACAGCGTCGCCGAGATCGAGCGCATCGCCCGGGTCGCGTTCGCGGCGGCCCGCTCGCGCGTGACCAGCGTGGACAAGGCCAACGTCCTGGAGACGTCGCGGCTGTGGCGCGAGACGGTCTCGAAGATCCACTCCGCCGAGTTCCCCAACGTGCAGCTCGAGCACATGCTGGTCGACAACGCCGCCATGCAGCTGGTCTCCGCGCCCCGCCACTTCGAGGTGATCGTGACCGAGAACATGTTCGGCGACATCCTCAGCGACGAGGCGGCGATGCTCACCGGGTCGATCGGGATGCTGCCCAGCGCGTCGCTCGGCGAGGCGGGCAGCCCGGGCCTGTTCGAGCCGGTCCACGGGTCCGCACCCGACATCGCCGGCACCGGAAAGGCCAATCCGCTGGCCATGCTTCTCTCCGCCGCGATGATGCTCCGGCACGGTCTCGGTCGCGAGGAGGAGGCCACCGCCCTAGAATCCGCGGTGGACCGGGCGCTGCAAGACGGCCTGCGCACCGCGGACCTGGGCGGCGACGCCACCACGGAGCAGGCCGGGCGCGCGGTGCTCGACAACCTCTAAGGGAGACCGCAACAGTGGAGCCAAGCGACCTCATCTGGATGAACGGGGACTTCGTCGCCTGGGAGGACGCGAAGGTGCACGTGCTCACGCACGGCCTGCACTACGGCACCGGCGTGTTCGAGGGCATCCGCGCCCACGACACCGAGCTGGGCACCGCGGTGTTCCGCCTGTCCGACCACCTGGAGCGCCTGCGCCGCTCGGCCGAGCTCTACTACATGCCGCTGCCCTACAGCCCACAGGAGCTGCGGACGGTCGTCCACGACGTCATCTCCCGCAACGGACTCCAGGAGTGCTACGTCCGCCCGCTCGTCTTCCGCGGCTACGGCCAGATGGGCCTGTTCCCGCTGGACTCGCCGGTCGAGGTGACGATCGCCGCCTGGAAGTGGGCGCCCTACCTGGGCGCGGACTCCATGCGCACCGGCATCCGCGGCAAGGTCTCGTCCTGGCGTCGCATCTCCGCCGACTCGCTGATCCCCCACGCCAAGGCGTCGGGCCAGTACCTCAACAGCGTGCTGGCCCAGATCGAGAGCCACAAGGCGGGCTACGAGGAGGCGATCCTCCTGGACGCGCAGGGCAACGTCTGCGAGGGCTCGGGCGAGAACATCTTCATCGTGCGCGACGGCGTCATCGCGACGCCAGGCCAGGCCAACGGCATCCTCGAGGGGATCAACCGCCGGTCGGTCATCGAGGTGGCCCGCGACCTCGGCCACGAGGTGGTCGAGCGCGACATCGCCCGCGCCGAGCTCTACCTGGCCGACGAGGTGTTCGTCACCGGCACGGCCACGCTGCACCCGGTGCCGCTGCGCGAGGTCGACGACCACCAGGTCGGAGACGGCGCCCGCGGCCCGATCACCCGCGAGCTCCAGGCCGCCTACGAGGACGTCCTGTCCGGCCGCGCGGAGCGCTATCGCGACTGGCTCGACGTGGTGAAGGTCCCCGAGCGGACCGCCTAGCTATTCACCGGAGATAGGTCTAATGTCGATGGGGTGCGTATCGCCACCCTCCTCGGTCTGCTGCTCACGCTGACCGTGGCGGCTCCGGCGCATGCCGCGACACGACGGGCGTTCTTCAAGGTCGAGGTCAAGGGCGTCCAGACCACGAGCTGGTCGATCGACCGCACGACGCCCGGCCCGTGCGGCGGCCATGCCCAGGGAAGTGGCTCCGAGCGCATGACCTTCAAGACCGCGCGCCCCGTCCGGACGACCGTCTCGCTCTCCCAGGGCCTTCTCACGTTCACCTTCGGCCGGTCGACCTCCCTCACGGCGCAGGGAGTGGCCAACCGCCAGGGCTCGACCTCGAACACGCCCAATCCCGGCGAGTGCGCGGGCGGCGGGACCGGCGGCGGGCCCGCACAGCCCACCCCGGACTGCGGTCGCAGGTCCGGGCCGATCGACCTCGAGATCGCCAAGTCCTACCGGCGGCGCGACTGGATCGTGCTGACCAACGGGCCCCTCAGCCCCCTGACGATCTACAAGCACTGCCCCATCGGCGGGGCCGCCTGGCCGGACGTGATCGAGACCGACACCGCCGGCAGGCCCATCGAGGCGCCCATGCCGGTGCGCGACCTGTTCAACCCCGCGCTGCGGAAGCACCTGACGATCGGCCGGGGCAGCCAGTCGGTCAACGCGTCGGGACAGAAGGCCACCACCAGCGTGCGCTGGGAGATCACCTTCACGCGCATCTAGGCCTCGTGCCCGGGCTCGATGCGCCGGGCGCGGTGGAAGGTGAAGTCGTCGAAGTCCCCGGCGACGTCCACCTCCAGCGGCTCCAGGAGGAAGCCGACGTGGTCGCCGAAGGCCACGCGCTCCAGGATGCGCCCGGCGAAGCGGTTGCCGCAGTCCTCCAGCAGCGGCGCGCCGCCGGGGCCGGGCCGCCACGCCACGCGAGCCAGCTTGTCCACCTCATCGCCGGTCTGGCCGCCGAACAGCTCGGCCAGCTCCGCCTGGTCGGCGGCCAGGAAGTGCACGCCCAGAGTCTCCGCGTCGCGGGCCACCCGGTAGGTGCGGTTCTTGTCCGACAGGCAGACCAGGAAGCGCGGGGGATGGATGCTGGCCTGCGTGGCGAATCCCACCAGGCAGCCGGCCACCTCGCCGCCCGCCGCCGCGGTGACGACGAGCATGGGGTAGTCCAGCGTGCCCATGAGCCGGTTGAAGGACATGCCCCTATCCTGTCCCCTGCGCAGGATCAGTATGCAAATCGAGCTCTACGACACCACGCTGCGTGACGGCATGCAGGGCGAGGGGATGTCCCTCTCGGCCGAGGAGAAGCTGCGCCTGGCCCACAAGCTCGACGAGCTGGGCATCGACGTGATCGAGGCGGGCTTCATGGCGTCCAACCCCAAGGAGTCCGCGCTGTTCGAGCTGCTGGCGGGGGAGACCTTCGAGCACGCCGAGATCGCGGCCTTCGGCATGACCCGCCGCCGCGACACGGCGGCCGACGGCGACCCGGGCCTGCGGGCGCTGGCCGAGGGCTTCACGCCGGTGTGCACGCTCGTGGGCAAGAGCTGGAAGCTGCACGTGGAGAAGGTGGTGCGCGCCACGCCCGAGGAGAACCTGGCCATGATCGGCGACTCGGTCGCCTTCCTCGTCGCGCAGGGCAAGCGGGTCGTCTACGACGCCGAGCACTTCTTCGACGGGTTCGCCGACGACCCGGCCTACGCCCTGGCCTGCCTGCGCGCGGCGGCGGACGCGGGCGCGGACACCGTCGTGTGCTGCGACACCAACGGCGGCTCGCTGCCCGGGCGCGTCGCCGCCGCCATGGCGGACGTGGTGGCCGCCGTGGGCGACGCGTCGCGGCTGGGGATCCACTGCCACGATGACGCGGGCTGCGGCGTGGCCAACACGCTGGCCGGCGTGGAGGCCGGAGCCACGCACGTCCAGGGCACCCTGAACGGCTACGGCGAGCGCTGCGGCAACGCCAACCTGATCACGATCGTCCCCAACCTCCAGCTCAAGCTGGGCCACCGCTGCCTGGAGGACGACCAGCTGTCGCGCCTCACCGAGGTCGCGCACTTCGCCGACGAGCTGCTCAACTTCACCCCCGACCCCGACCAGCCCTACGTGGGCCGCAACGCCTTCGCCCACAAGGGCGGGATGCACGTGGCCGGCGTCAACGTCGACCCGGCGACGTTCGAGCACGTCGAGCCCGAGCGGGTGGGGAACTCCCGCGACGTCCTGGTCTCCGAGCTGTCGGGCAAGGGCACCGTGCGCTCGCGCGCCGAGGCGGCGGGCGTGGACCTCGACGACGAGGCGGCCCAGCGCGTGATCGACCGCGTCAAGGACCTCGAGCACCGCGGCTACCACTACGAGGCCGCCGACGGGTCCTTCGAGCTGCTCCTGCGCAAGGAGACGGGCGGCTACGAGCCGCTGTTCCGCCTGGAGTCCTGGCGCGCGATCGTCGAGAAGCGCGCCGACGGCAAGGTGGAGACGGAGGCCACGATCAAGATCTGGGTGGACGGCGAGCGCTACGTGCGCACCGCGGAGGGCAACGGCCCGGTGAACGCGCTGGACCGCGCGCTGCGCTCGGCGATCTGCGAGATCTATCCCCACCTGGACGACATCTCGCTGGTCAACTTCAAGGTGCGCATCCTCGACGAGGCGAAGGGGACGGGCGCGGTCACCCGCGTCCTGCTCGACGCCTCCGACGGCCACGACGTGTGGGGCTCGATCGGGGTGTCGGAGAACGTCATCGAGGCCTCCTGGGAGGCGCTGGTCGACTCGCTGGAGCGCGGCATGCAGCCGGCGCGGGTCCGCGCGACGCCGCGCTCGACGCAGGCGTGATCCCGCTCGCGCGGCCGTGACCGGGGGCTCGCCGATCCCGCTCGCGCGTCCCGTCCTCGGCGCGCGCGAGGAGCAGCTCGTCCTGGAGGTGCTGCGCTCCGGCCAGCTCTCGCTCGGCCCGCGCCTGCCCGCCTTCGAGGAGGCTTTCGCGGCCCGTCTGGGCGTCCCGTACGCCTCGGCCGTCTCCAGCGGCACCGCCGGCCTGCACCTCGCGCTGCGCGCGGTCGGCGTCACGGACGGCGACGAGGTGGTCACGTCGCCCTTCTCCTTCGTCGCCTCGGCCAACGCGATCGTCTACGAGCGCGCGACGCCGGTGTTCGCGGACGTCGATCCGGTGACGCTGAACCTCGATCCGGCCGCGGCCGCCGCCGCCGTGACCGAGCGCACCCGGGCGATCCTCCCGGTCCACATCTTCGGCTGGCCCGCCGACGTGCCGGCGCTGGAGGAGTCGGGCGTGGCGCTCGTGGAGGACGCGTGCGAGGCGCTGGGCGCGGTGCACGCGGACGGGACGCCGGTCGGCGCCTCCGGCCATCCCGCCGTCTTCGCCTTCTACGCCAACAAGCAGATGACGACGGGGGAGGGGGGGATGGTGACCACCTCCGACGCGGACGTGAAGGCGCGCATGGACTCCGAGCGAAACCAGGGCCGCGCGCCCGACATGGGCTGGCTGGACCACGACCGCCTGGGGTTCAACTACCGGCTCTCCGACATCGCCTGCGCGCTGGGGCTGGCCCAGCTGGAGCGCCTGGACGACCTGCTGGCCGGCCGCGCGCGGGTGGCGGCGCGCTACCGCGAGGCGCTGGCGGACGTCGAGGGCCTCACGCTGCCGGCCCCCGACGCCGGCCAGGCGCGGCGGGGGTGGTTCGTGTTCGTCGTCCAGCTCCCGCGCGGGGCGGACCGCGACGGCGTCGTGCGTGCGCTGGCGGCGCAGGAGATCCAGAGCAAGCCCTACCTCCCGGCGATCCACCTGATGACGTACTACCGCGAGCGCTTCGGCCACCGGCCCGGCGAGTTCCCCGTGTGCGAGGACGTGGCGGCGCGCTCGCTGGCGCTGCCGTTCTTCCCGCAGATGACCGAGGGCGAGGTCGAGCAGGTGGCCGGCGCCCTGAAGCGCGCCCTCTCTTAGAATCCGGTGCATGACGGCCGGGCAGGGCCCTCGCAAAGACGTGCACGCACGCAACCGCTCGCGCCGGGTGGGCGTCGTGGGCCTGCTGCTGGCCACGGTCGTGCCCACGTTCCTCTTCCATCGCCTGGTCACCGACATCGCCTCGGAGTTCCGGCTGGACTTCCAGTACCTCGTCGCCGAGTGGTCGCCCTGGGTGCTGATCGGGCTGGGGCTGGCGTTCGCCGCGCCCGTCGTGTGGTCGGTGGGGCGCGACCCGCACGGGCGCTGGTATCCGCGCTCGCGCAACGCCTACGCGGCCTGGGCCAGCGTCCTGTACCTGCTCGGGATGATCCTCGCGGTGCAGGTCGCGGCCGTCGCGGGCGCGCTCTGACCCGCCAGCCCCGCGCGTAGACTGGCGCGCCATGTCGCGCTTCGCCGAGCCCCAGGACGACGCCTTCAAGGCGCTGAACGCCTCCATCGGGTTCGACTGGCGCCTGGGGCCCTACGACGTGGCCCAGTCGCGCGCGCACGTGCGCATGCTCGCCGCCCAGGGGATCGTGTCCGGCGAGGACCGCGACGCCCTGCTCACCGCGCTGGACGACGTGGAGCGCGAGCTCGACGAGGGCCGCTTCCCGTTCGAGCCCGACGACGAGGACATCCACATGGCGATCGAGCGCCGGGTCACCGAGCTCGCCGGCCCGGTGGGCGGGCGGATGCACACCGCGCGCTCGCGCAACGACCAGGTGGCGACCGACGTGGCGATGTTCGTCCGCGCCCACGCGGCCGCCGCGCGCGAGCGCATCGAGGCGCTCATGGGGACGCTGGCCGAGCTGGCCGAGCGCCACCTGGACTGGCCGATGCCGGGCTACACCCACCTCCAGCGCGCCCAGCCCGTCTACCTGTCCCACCACCTGCTGGCCTACTTCTGGATGCTCGACCGCGACCGCGCGCGCTTCGGCGACGTGCTGCGCGGCGCCGATCGC
Source organism: Solirubrobacteraceae bacterium (assembly GCA_033856025.1). Classification (GTDB taxonomy): domain Bacteria; phylum Actinomycetota; class Thermoleophilia; order Solirubrobacterales; family Solirubrobacteraceae; genus AC-38. Next base: position 15,443 of record JAWVFQ010000009.1, read on the forward strand.
CTGCCGCTGGGCGCGGGCGCCCTGGCCGGCGTGAACTTCGACACGGACCGCCGCGCGCTGGCGGCCGAGCTGGGCTTCGGCGCGGTGGCGGAGAACTCCATCGACGCCGTCTCGAATCGGGACTTCGTCCTGGACTTCCTGGCCGCCGCCGCGACCTGCGCCACCCACCTGTCCCGCCTGGGGGCGGAGATCGTCCTGTGGTCCTCGGAGGAGTTCGGCTTCTGCGAGGTCTCCGACGCCTTCGCCTCGGGCTCCTCGATCATGCCGCAGAAGAAGAACCCCGACGCGGCCGAGCTCCTGCGCGCCAAGGCGCCGCGGGTCGCGGGCCACCTGGTGGCGCTGCACGGCGTCCTCCACGGCCTCCCGCTGACCTACAACAAGGACATGCAGGAGGACAAGGAGCACCTCTTCGACGCCGCGGACACGCTGGAGCTGTGCCTGGCGGCGGCGCGGGGGATGCTGGCCGGGATCGCCTTCCGCCGCGAGCGGCTGGCCGCTGCGGCCGGGGACGAGTTCCTGGCCGCGACCGACGTGGCCGACCTGCTCGTGCGCAAGGGCGTCCCGTTCCGCGAGTCGCACGGCGTGGTGGCCGGCCTGGTCCGCACCGCCCTGGAGTCCGGCCGTCCCCTGTCCGAGCTGACCCGCGACGAGCTCGCCGCGCAGCATCCCGCGCTCGACGACGACTTCTACGCGGTGCTCGACCAGGGCGCCTGGCTGGAGTCCAAGGCCTCCGAGGGCGGCACCGCCCTGGCGCGCGTCCGCGAGCAGCTCGCGGCGGCCCGCGCTCGCCTGGCGTGATGGCGACGGCCATCGAGGGGGAGGCCCTGTCGCCGGAGTTCTACGCCGGCCCGGTGGTGGATGTGGCGAGGGAGTTGGTGGGGTGTGTCGTGACGCACGCGGGGTGTTCCGGGCGCATCGTCGAGGCGGAGGCCTACCACGAGTCCGAGCCGGCGTGCCACGCCTTCGTCGGGCTCACCCCGCGCACTCGGACGCTGTTCGGCCCGCCCGGGAAGGCCTACGTGTACCGGTCCTACGGCATCCACGCGATGCTCAACGCGGTGTCCGAGGACGAGGGCGTGGGCGCCGCCGTCCTCATCCGCGCCCTGGAGCCCGTCGCGGGCGTCGAGATCATGCGCGCCCGCCGGGGGCTGGAGCGCGTCGAGGATCTCTGCTCGGGCCCGGGCAAGCTCTGCCAGGCGCTGGGGATCGGGCTCGATCTGAACGGCGCCGACCTGACCGACGGACCGATCCGGATCCTGGCCGGCGAGACGCCGCCGCTCTTGGCGAGCCCCCGCATCGGCATCACCAAGGCCGCGGACCTCCCGTGGCGCTTCAGCGCCCGCGGCAGCCGCTTCGTCAGCCGCCCCCGCCCGTACTGAGGCCACTTCACCGCGCATAGCGCGGTCAAGTGGTCACGGTACGAAGAGACTCGCGGGCTCCGGGCGCAGCTATGGCGCGGCTGCGCCGCCGGCGCCGGTCCCGCCGGAGGCTCCGCCGCCCCCGCCCCCGCCGCCGGCGCCGGAGTCGCCACCACCGCCGCCGCCCCCGCCGCCGCCCGTGGAGCCGCCGCCTCCGCCACCCCCGGTGGAGCCGCCCCCGCCCGTGGAGCCGCCGCCGCCGGTGCTCCCGCCGGCGCCCGAGGTCCCGTTGTCGCCGGTGCCGGACCCCGTGGAGCCGGTCGTGTCGCCGGACCCGTCGGTCGTCGACGTCCCGCCGCCCGTGTCCCCGCCCCCGGAGCTCCCGGTGCTCGAGCCGTCCGGCGGCGTGTAGCCCTGCCCCCGGGCCGCGGCGAGGTCTGCCGCGCGCTGGTCGACGATCCCGTCGGCCGCCGTCACGAAGGACTGGAAGATGTCGGCGGGGAAGCTCCCGCCCGTCACGGGGCCGCCGTTGTACTCGTACTTCATCGGCTTGAGCGAGTCGGGGTAGCCGACCCAGACCGCCACGGTCCAGCGCTTGTTGAAGCCGACGAACCAGGCGTCGCCGTAGTTCTCCGTCGTCCCGGTCTTGCCGGCCACGAAGCCGCCCGTGTTGGCGCTCGTGCCGGTGCCGTGCTGGACGACCCCCTGAAGCACCGGGACCGCCTCCTCGACGAGGCGCTTGTTGAAGACCTTGATCTTGCGTGACTGGTTGCGGATCGTGCGGTGGCGCAGCGGGTCGACGACCTCCTTGATCCCGACCGGGCCCTCCTCGGAGGCGCCCAGGGTGCCCGTCACGCGCTTGCCGCCGGCCGCGAAGACCTCGTAGGCGTGCGCCATGTCCAGCGGCGTCACGCCCTGCTTGAGGCCACCCAGCGTCATCGCCTCGTTGGTGGAGACCGGCGTGCGGATCCCCATCTGACGCGCGACCCGCGCCACCTTGCCCGTCCCGACCTTCAGGCCCACCTCGGCGAAGACCGAGTTGTCGGACTCCGCCGTCGCGCTGGACAGCGTCGTCACGCCGCTGTACTGGCCCTCGTAGTTGTTGACGATGAACTTCTCGTTGGGATCGGCGCTGTGCTTGACGTCGAACACCTTGCGCCGGGACTCCCACGTGGAGTCCGGCGTGATGCCCTCGCGCAGCGCCGCGGCGAGCGTGAACACCTTGAAGGAGGATCCGGGCTGGCGCTGGCCCTGCGTGGCCAGGTTGAACGGCGCGTCCCCGTAGGACTTCCCCGGGCGCCCGCCCACCATGGCGCGCACCTCGCCCGTCTCGTTGTCGATGACCACCACCGAGGCGGCCAGGCCATCGGTACCGGACAGGTGCTCGGTCACCGCCTGGTCGGCCGCCTGCTGGAGGTCGAGGTCCAGCGTCGTGCGGATCTTCAGCCCGCCGCTGAACGCCTTGGTCGCCCCGAAGCGGTCGACCACCTGCGCCTTGACCCACGAGGTGAAGTAGGGGGCCTTGGAGTCCTCGCTGGGCGGCTGGACGTCGTCCTTGGTGGGCACCGGCTGGGCCACCGCGGCGTCGTACTCGCCCTGTTGGAGGCGGTGCTGCTGGAGCATGTTCTTGAGGACCTGGTCGCGCCGGAGGCGCGCCTGGACGGGGAAGTTGACCGGGTCCCACGCGTAGGGCGAGGCGATCAGGCCGGCCAGCATCGCCGCCTCCGCCGGCTCCAGGACCGCGGCGCACGCGGGACCGCCGTCCTGGCCACATCCCAGGTGCTTGTTGGCGAAGTACACCCGTGCCGCCGACTCCACGCCATAGGCGCCGTTGCCGAAGTACACGGAGTTCAGGTACTCCGTGAGGATCTTGTTCTTGCTCCACTTGCGCGTGAGGTGGTAGGCCAGCGCGGCCTCGCGCAGCTTCTCGAACACCGTGCGCTTGGCCTGCGTGGCCAGCGCGTTCTTGACGAACTGCTGCGGGATGGTCGAGGCCCCCTGCACGGCCTTTCGCCGGGTGAGGTCGGCGAACAGGGCGCGTCCGATGCCGCGCGGGTCGATGCCGTTGTGCGACATGAAGCGCTCGTCCTCGATCGCGATGACCGCGCCTCGCATGACCGGGGCGATCTGGTCCGCGGGCAGGAGGATGCGGTTCTCGCTGCCGGTCAGGACCCCGAGCGGCTTACCGTTGACGTCGAGCAGCGTGGAGTTGCGCGAGCGCTTGTACTCGTCGCGGTTCTCCAGCGACGGGAGGTCCTGCGCGACGGCCATCATCATCCCGAACACGGTCGAGACGGCCCCGAGCATGCCGAGGCCGGCCACGATCAGCGCGAGGCGCAGCTTGTATACGCGCGGGCGCCTTTCCGGCGCCCCCGGGGGTGTGGGCTCAGAACTCATACCGATGGGGAGGCGCCTGCGCATGACGGCTCCGAGGAGCTAGAGACTAGCATTGGCCCGGATGGACGAACCCGGGTCCGACGCCGCCGATCTCGCCCGCGGCGCCGAGGAGATACTCCCCGCCGGCGGCCTGGAGGAAGCGCTGCGAACCGCCCGGAAGGAGGGTCGTCCGCTGCGCGTGAAGCTGGGCATCGACCCCACGGCGCCCGACATCCACCTCGGCCACGTCGTCGTCCTGGACAAGCTGCGCGATTTCCAGGACGCCGGCCACGTCGTGGTGCTGATCGTCGGGGACTACACCGCCCGCGTGGGCGATCCGAGTGGGCGCTCGAGCACGCGGCCGGTGCTCTCGGGCGAGGTGATCGACGCCAATGCGGCGACCTTCCAGGACCAGGCGTACCGGATCCTCGACCGCGAGCGCGTCGAGGTGCGGCGCAACGGCGAGTGGCTGGACATGCCCGTGGAGGACCTGTTCGCCCTGGCCCGGACCGCCACCGTGGCCCAGATCCTCGAGCGCGACGACTTCGCCAAGCGCTTCGGGGCGCGCGAGCCCATCTCCGTCCTGGAGCTGCTCTACCCGCTGCTGCAGGGCTACGACTCGGTGGCGGTGCGCTCGGACGTCGAGCTGGGGGGGACCGACCAGAAGTTCAACCTCCTGCTCGGGCGCGACGTGCAGCGGGCCCACGGGCTGCCCGAGCAGGTGGCGCTGACCATGCCGATCCTGCCGGGCACCGACGGCGTGCAGCGGATGTCCAAGTCCCTGGGCAACTACGTCGGCGTGAGCGACCCGCCCGAGGAGATCTACGGCAAGACGCTGAGCATTCCCGACGAGGTGATGCCCACGTGGTACCGCCTGCTGCTGCGCGCCGAGCCCGACGCGAGCCTGTCGCCTCGCGACCAGAAGCGGTTCCTCGCCCGGGAGCTGGTCTCGCGCTTCCACGACGCGGGCGCGGCGGCCGCGGCCGAGGCCGCCTTCGACCGCGTCCACGTGGCCCATGAGATCCCCGAGGAGATCGAGGACGCGAGCTTCGCGACGGACGACGGCAGCGTCCACCTCCCGGCGGTCCTCGAGGCGGTCTTCGACATGTCGCGCTCGGAGGCGCGCCGGCTCATCGGACAGGGCGCGGTACGTCTCGACGGCGAGCCCCTCTCCGACCAGGACGTGCCCGCCGAGCGCCTCGACGGCGCCGTCCTGCAGGTCGGCAAGCGTCGCTTCCGGCGCCTGCGCCGCGCCGGCTGATGGCCGTCCACGCCGGCCTGCTGCGGCTCGACACGGCGGGCCACGGGGCGATCGTCGACCTGACGGACGGCGTCACCGCGGTGGTCGGGCAGTCCGGCGCCTCCGAGGCCGTGGCGACGATCGCCGCCGTCGGATCGACGGTGGCCGTGACCACGATGGAGTTCGAGCCGGGCGGCGTCCAGGACCTGTCCGAGGCGCTGGAGCGGCTGATCCCGGCCGCCGGCGACTACGCCCACAACCGCCTCAACCACGACACCAACTCCCATGCCCACATGCGGGCGGCGATCGTCGGGCCGTCGGAGTCGATCCCCGTGGCCGGCGGGCGCCTGGCGCTGGGCACCTGGCAGCAGATCGTCCTGGTGGACTTCGACGACCGGCCGCGCAGCCGGACGGTCCACGTCCACGTCGTGTCCTGACAGCGCTATCCTGCCCGCTTCGCACGGCCGAATGGGTCCGGTCGCTCCGCGGTTGGAGCGCTATACTCAGCGGCCCGCTTCGTGTCGGCCAGTCCGGCCGGCCGGAGCTCGGCGGTCTTTGAAAACTCGACAGCAGCGCATCGACGATCGATCCTCGATCGATGATGCGCGTCCAGGTTCGACCGTCCGGTCGCCGCTTCGGCGACGGCCGGCGGCCAAGATTGACCCGTCATGCACACGGGCGCTCCTATGTGTACGGAGCCCCGTAGAAGTGCCATGACGCTCTTCGTACCCGCGGGTGGTTCGCCGCTCGCGGTCACTTCACGGAGAGTTTGATCCTGGCTCAGGACGAACGCTGGCGGCGTGCTTAACACATGCAAGTGGAGCGACGAACCGGGCTTCGGCCCGGGGCAAAGCCGCGAACGGGTGAGTAACACGTGGGTAAC
>JAWVFQ010000010.1:0-42080 GCA_033856025.1 Solirubrobacteraceae bacterium
CGCGCCGGCGGGCCCGAGCTGCTCGCCTACCGCGACGGCGGGCGGCGCTGGGTGGACGTGAAGTCACCCGACATCAACGCGTACGTCAAGCAGCTCACCTCGCGCGACTTCAGCGCCAAGGACTTCCGCACGTGGAACGCCACGGTCCTGGCCGCGGTCGCGGTCGCCGCCGACCCGCGTGAACCGGCGTCGGAGACGGCGTACAAGCGCATCACCGCCGCGGCGGTGCGGACCGTCGCCGCCTATCTCGGCAACACCCCCGCGGTCGCGCGTGCCTCGTACATCGATCCACGCGTGTTCGACCGCCTGCGCTCCGGCTGGACGATCGCGGACACGCTCGCCGAGGTCGGCGAGCCCGACCTGAGCGTTCCGCGCAAGCGCACGCGCATCGAGGCGGCCGTGCTGGACCTGCTCGAAGGCGAGTAGCCATCGTGCAGGCGGGTATGCGCGCCAGCGACAACGAAAGAAGGGCATAGAGACATGGCAGAACAGACAGCGCGCGACGCCAAGCTGGTGCAGTTCCTGACCGAGGCCTACACGACCGAGAAGCAGCTCGAGACGGCCCTGGAGGCGCACATCGCGATGACGACGCGTCCCGTCATCAAGAAGCGCCAGCAGGAGCACCTGCGCGAGACCAAGCGCCACGCCCGCGAGGTGGAGCGCCGCATCAAGAAGCTGGGCGGCCAGTCCGGCACCCTGAACGAGATCGCGACCGAGGCCACGAAGGCGGCGGCCACGCTCGTCGGCAAGGCCGTGGCCGCGGCCCAGGGCCCCGTGCACGCCGTGCGCGGCACGGGCGAGGCGGAGATCCAGCTCAAGAACGCCCGGACGGAGTACCAGTCCGAGGCCGAGGAGATCGCCCACTACACGATCATCGAGACCCTGGCGACCGCCGTCGGCGACCGCGAGACGGCCCAGCTGGCGAAGTCGATCCGGCGCGAGGAGGAGCGGATGGCCAAGTTCCTCGAGCGCCAGATCCCCGTCCTGACCAAGGCGGTGGCCACCGAGTCCATCCCGGCCAAGGAGCGCACCACCCGCCGCCGCAGCAGCTCGCGCCGCTCCAGCGCCTCGTCGCGGTCGAGCGGCTCCCGCTCGAGCGGGTCCTCCCGCAGCGGCGGCTCCCGGTCGAGCGGGTCCTCCCGCAGCGGCTCCGCTCGGTCGAGCAAGTCCTCGCGCAGCGGCAGCTCCCGGTCGAGCGGCTCCTCGCGCAGCGGCGGCTCCCGGTCGAGCGGCTCCTCGCGCAGCGGCTCGCGGGCGAGTGGGTCGCGGTCGCGGCGCTCCGGCTAGCGCCGCCGGCTCACGGATGTGACGAAGAGGGGCGCCTTGCGGCGCCCCTCTCTGCGTCTAGGAGGCCCGCTCGGCGGGGTCCACCGCGGGCTGGTAGGCGGTCTCCTCGGTGGTGGGGACACCGCGCTTCTCCAGCCGGCCGCCCTCGCGGGCGCGGCCCGCGGTGAGCGCGCCCCAGGCGAAGGGGGCGACGAGCAGAACGGCCGCGACGGGAATGCCGATGAACGGCGTCGCCCCCATCAGGCCGATCAGGACCAGCAGGGCGAAGATCGCCAGGAAGAATCCGACGGCGACGTGCACGTCAGACCTCCCCGTCCTCGCCGGGGATCTCCGGGCCCTTGGGATCGGTGGCCGGCACGTCCGGCCCCACGGGCTGCGGCTCGTTCGCCGGTCGCGGCTCGGGCATGTCGGGCCCCCGCGGCACCGCGGGATCCTCGGACGGCGGGCCGTCCGGGACGGCGGGCCCCGACGGAGCGTCTGGCATGGGCTGGTCCGGCGCCTGGGGCTCGGGCACCTCCAGCACGGGGTTCGGGTTGGTGTGCATGCACGCGACCTACCCGCGCGCGACACCCGGTAACCGGGGCTAGGATCCGCGCATGGGCGCGCGCCGACGGAACGGCTGGATCGTGCTCTCTGCGGCCCTGGTGACCGCGGTCGCGGCGCTCGACGCGGCGGTGGGCGGGCCGCTGGTCCTCATCACCCTGCTCAGCGCCGGGCCGCTCGTCGCCTCGATGCGCCTCGGCCCCCTCCCCACCGCCGTCGTGGCCGCCTATGCGCTGGCCCTGGGCGTCGCGCTGGGCGCCGCCGACCACAACTTCGCCACCGGCGACCACGTCTTGCGCGTGGGGATCCTCGCCGCGATCTGCGCCGTCGCCGTCCGCCTCGCCCAGCTCAGCGAGCGCCTGCGCAGCTCGCGCGACCAGCTGCGGGTGATCCTGGAGGGCGTGGCCGACGGGGTGACCGCGCAGGATCGCAACGGCCGGCTGGTCTTCGCCAACCAGGCGGCGGTGCGCGCGGTCGGCCTGCCCTCGGCGAAGGACATGATCGCCGCGCGGCCCGGGGAGGTCGTGGAGCGCTTCGAGATCCTCGACGAGGCGGGGCGGCCGCTGCCCGCCGAGCGCCTCCCGAGCCGCCGCGCGCTGCGCGGCGAGCGCCCCGAGCCGACCGTCCTGCGCTACCGCTCGCGCGGCGGGCGCGAGGAGCGCTGGTCCGTCGTGAAGTCGACCCCGATCCGCGACGAGGCGGGCGAGGTGAGCATGGCCATCTCGATCATGGAGGACGTCACCGACCGCATGCGCGCGCAGCGCGCGGAGCACTTCCTGTCCCAGAGCAGCAAGACGCTGGCCGGCTCGCTCGACTACGCCACCACCCTGCGCCACGTCAGCGAGCTGGCGGTGCAGGAGATCGCCGACTGGTGTGGCGTGGACGTGGTGGACGATCGCGGCAACCTCGACCGCGTGGCCCTGGCCGCGGCCGACCCGGCGCGGCTGTCGCTCGCCGACGAGCTGCGCGAGCGCTACCCGCCCGACCCCGCCGCCGACACCGGGCTCTACAGCGTGCTGCGCACCGGGAAGTCCGAGCTCTATCCCGAGATCCCCGATGAGATGCTGCGCGGCAGCGCGCGCGACGAGCGCCACTTCGAGCTGCTGCGCGACCTCGGACTGGCCTCGGTGATGATCGTCCCGATGGTGGCGCGCGGGCGAACGCTGGGCGTCGTCAGCCTGGTGGCGTCGGACCCCGCCCGCCGCTACGACGCCGCCGACCTCGAGCTGGCGGAGGAGCTGGGGCGCCGCGCCGCCACCGCCGTCGAGAACGCGCGCCTGTACAGCGAGCGCTCCTACATCGCCCGCGCGCTCCAGGACAGCCTGCTGCCGCCGGCGCTGCCGGAGATCGAGGGCGTCGAGGCGGCCGCGCGCTTCCGCGCCGCCGGGGAGGGCAACGAGGTGGGCGGCGACTTCTACGACCTGTTCGACACCGGCGCGCCCGACCGCTGGGCGGTCGTCATGGGCGACGTGTGCGGCAAGGGCGCCGACGCGGCCGCCGTCACCGCGCTGGCGCGCTACACGCTGCGCGCCGCGGCCATGCGCGACGTCACCCCGTCGCGGGTCCTGCGCTCGCTCAACGACGCGATGGTCCGCCAGCGCGACGACGACCAGTTCTGCACGGTGGCGTTCGGGCGCCTGGAGCGCAACGGCGCGGGCGCGCGGTTCACCGTGTCCTGCGGCGGCCACCCCATGCCCATGGTCCTGCGCACGGATGGCGGGGTGGACACGGTGGGCCGCCCGGGGACGCTCCTCGGCGTGACCCCTGACCCGCATCTGGAGGACGACAGCGTGACGCTCGCGCCGGGCGATGCGCTCGTGCTCTACACCGACGGCGTGACCGACGCCGGCGCGCCGGCGCGCATCCTGTCGACCGCCGACGTCGAGGGGGTGCTGCGCGAGAGCCGGGGCATGTCGGCCGCGCGGATCGCCGAGCGCCTGGAGCACGCCGCCACCGAGGGCGTCGAGCCGCGCGACGACGTGGCGATCCTGGTCCTGCGGGTTCGCTGACTAGGCGACGGCCGCGGGGTCGTCGACGAGCTCCAGGCGCTCGTCGAGACGCGTGACCGAGAAGATCCGGTCCACCGGCTCGGGGCCGCGGACGATGGCCAGCCGGCGGCCCGCCTCGCGGGCGCGCTGGTCGGCGCTGACCACCGTGCGCAGGCCGGTGGAGTCCATGAACTCCAGCTGGCGCAGGTCGATCAGCAGCAGCGGCGGACCGCCCTCCTCGACCTTGCCCAGCGCCTCCTCGAGAACGGGTGCGCTGGAGATGTCCAACTCGCCGCGCAACGTCACGCGCGTCTGTCCGTCGGTCTCGTCCGTGTCCAGCTCCAGCAGCGCCATTCCGAGCGCGCAACCATAGCGAAGGGCCCGTTGAGCGGGGTCAACCCTCGACGCCCGTGGCCTCGTGGGGCGCGCCCACCGGCTTGGACTCCGGCGAGCCCCGGGCGCGCAGGTACACCGAAAGGATGGCCATGGAGCCCACGGCCAGGAACTCCGACTGCCAATTCTGGAGCGTGCGGTTCCAGAAGTCGGCCGTCCCCACGTAGCCGACCAGGGACACCGGCGGCTGGCGGTGGGAGAGCTGGTCGGCGTCGTATGCGACGTGGCCGGTGACCGTCTGGGCCACCCAGGTGCCGAGCCAGATCGCTCCCATGACCAGGAGCAGGGAGTGCTGGTAGAGCCGGGTGCGCAGGCCGCCGACGCGCGCCCAGCGCGGCGACCGGGAGTCGGCGTGGGGGCCGACCTTCTGCTCCTCGTCGCTCTCCTGGCCCGCCTTGTCGAGCTCCTTGGACTCCGGCGAGCCGCGCTGGAGCAGCCAGATCGTCCCCAGGATGAACAGGGTGAACTGGAGGTACTCGGACTGCCAGTTCTCCATCACGTCGGAGCCGAAGCTCGACGAGGTGACGTAGCGCCACAGCGACATCGTGCCGCCGTGGTGGGCGATGGCGTCGTCGTTGAAGGCCGCGTGCCCCACGATGGCCTGGCCGACGAGCGCGGCGAGGAAGATGAAGCCGAAGCCCAGGGCCAGGCCGTTCTCGCGGACGAACCGCCTCACTGTCCCAGCGCCCCGATGACGATGAAGTACGAGATGCCCGCGACGATGAACACGAGGTAGGCGATGAACATGGCGCGCATCAGTCCGCGACCTCGCAGTCGGCGGGAGCGTCGCCCTGGGGCTTGCAGCCGGCGGCCGAGACCTTCCAGCCGCCGGCGCGGCGGTCGAGGTAGGCCTGCTCGCCGTCGCTCAGGGTGACGACGGCGTCGGTCTGGTAGACGCGCACCCGCTGGACCGACCCGCCGCCCAGGCTCTGGCCGAGGATCGCCTTGGGGCAGCTGCTCTTCTCCTGCTGCTCCAGGTTGCTCGCGGTCGCCGGGGACAGGTGATCGCAGGCCGTGGCGCCGTCCCCGTGCTGGAGGGCGGCGAAGAACTGCGAGGCGGACGCGCGGGCCTGGTCGCGGTCGTCGGCGATGCCGCAGCCGCCGGCGGCGGCCGCCACCCCGAGTCCGCAGAGGACCAGGGCCGTGCGCATCAGCGCAGCGTCGCCGCCGCGCGACGCAGGGCGTCCGGTGTGGGACCGAACGGATGGTCGTCGAGTTCCGGGACCACGCCGCCTCCCTACCCCGCGGGGCGGTTTTCGACGCCGCGGCCCCGTGCAGCGGGGCCTAGGCGGCGGGCGCCACCAGCCCCGGGCCGGCCTTCGGGCGCATCTCCCGCGGGTCGATCGCCTCCCCGCAGTGCGAGCACACGTAGCTGGGGTGGGTCTCGTGCCCGCAGCTCTCGTGGACGAGCAGCACGGGCGGACCGGCCTCCCCCGCGTTGTAGCGGTCGCCCCACTGCATGAGCGAGACCAGGACGGGATACAGGTCGCGGCCCTTCTCGGTGAGGCGGTACTCGTGGCGCGGCGGGCGCTCCTGGTAGCGGCGGCGCTCGAGGATCCCCTCCTCGACGAGCCGCCCCAGCCGGTCGGCCAGGATGTTGCGCGCGATGCCCAGCCCGCGCTGCATGTCCTCGAAGCGGCGCTGGCCCTGGAAGGCCTGGCGCAGGATCACGAGCGTCCAGCGCTCGCCCAGGACCGCCACCGTGCGGGCGATGGAGCAGGGCTGGTCGTGCAGCGCGCTGTGCCTCATGGCGACTAGGGTATCGCCCCAAGTTGCGTTTGAAAACCAACCAGGAGGCCGGCATGAGGGCGCGCTTCGACCGCGACGGCGACGTGGGGACGCTGACGCTCGACGATCCCCCCCTGAACCTGTTCGGGCGCGAGATGCTCGAGGACCTGCACGCCGCGCTGGACGAGGTGGAGCGCTCCGACGTGCGGGCGCTCGTGGTGCGGGCCGAGGGCAAGGTGTTCACCGGCGGCGCCGACGTGCACATGTTCGAGGGGCTCACGGGCGAGCAGGTGCGCGACGAGCTCAACCTGATCGCCATCCCCCACCGCCTGGAGGCGCTCCCCTTCCCCACGCTGGCGGTCGTCCATGCCCTCTGCCTGACCGCGGGCTTCGAGCTGGCGCTGGGCTGCGACCTCATCTGGGCCGCGGAGTCCGCGCAGTTCGGTCTGGTCGAGGCGGTGGTGGGCGTGACGCCGTTCATGGGCGGCACGCAGCGCGTGGCCGAACGCGCGGGGCCGGCGCGGGCCCGCGAGCTCGTGATGACCGGCGGCCTCTATCCCGCCGCGAAGCTGGCGGACTGGGGAGTCGTGAACCGCGTGCTCCCCGACGCCGAGCTGGAGGAGAAGGCGCGGCGCTTCGCCGCCCGGCTGGCCGCCGGGCCGACGCGCGCCCACGCCGCCACCAAGCGCATGGTGCGCGAGTTCCTGGAGGGCGGCGTGCCCGGCGCCGACGCGGCGATGAACGACGTCGCGGCCGAGGTCGTGGAGACCGAGGACTTCAAGGCCGGCGTGCGCACGTTCCTGGAGCAGGGCCCCGGGAACGCGAGCTTCAGCGGCCGCTGAGCGCCTCGGCCACCCGCCGCAGGTCGGCCGCGAACGCCGCCCGCGACTCCTGGCGCGCCGCGTCGTCGCGCTCGCGCAGGATGGCCGACGGGTGGATCGTGGCCGAGACGATCGGCGCGAGGTCGGACTCCACCAGCGTGCCCCGCTCGCGGGTCACGCGGAACTGGCGACCCAGGAGCGCCTGGGCCGCGGTGGCGCCCAGGCAGACGAGCGCCTCGGGCCCCACCACGTCGAGCTCGGCGCGCAGCCAGGGCAGGCAGGCGCGGATCTCCGCGGCGTCGGGCTTCTGGTGGATGCGCCGCTTCCCCCGCGCGCGGTACTTGAAGTGCTTGACCGTGTTCGTCAGGTACACCTGGCCGCGGTCGATCTCCGCCGCCTCCAGGCCGCGGTCGAGCTCACGCCCCGCCGGCCCGACGAAGGGGTGGCCCTCGATGTCCTCGCGGTCGCCGGGCTGCTCCCCCACGAGCATCAGCCGCGCGCGGGGCGGCCCCTCTCCGAACACCGTCTGCGTCGTTCCTCGCCACAGGTCGCAGGCGCGACAGCCGGCCGCCGCCTCGCGGAGCTTGGGCAGCGTTGGCCGGGGCGGGATCCGCGGCTCGGCGCTCATGGCGGGCGTTTACCCGCAAACCGGTTAGGGCGCGCGTGGCGTGGGTAGCCGCCTCCCCATGGCCACCGCCGTCGACGAGCGCCGCGCCCCGGACGAGCCCACCGACATGGGGGGCCGCACGTGGTGGGGAGTCCTCAAGCGCACCGTGCGCGAGTTTCGCGAAGACAACCTGACCGACTGGGCCGCCGCGCTGACCTACTACGGGATCCTCGCGCTGTTCCCAGCGCTGATCGTCCTGGTCTCGATCCTCGGTTTGATCGGCCCGAGCGCCACGCAGCCGCTCCTGGACAACCTGGGCAAGCTGGCGCCGGGCTCGGCCAACGACATCGTGTCCGGGGCCGTGCGCCAGATCTCGGCCAACCAGAGCGCCGCCGGCATCGCCTTCGTGTTCGGCCTCGCGGGCGCGCTGTGGTCGGCGTCCAGCTATGTCGGCGCATTCATGCGCGCGTCCAACGCCATCTACGAGATGCCCGAGGGCCGGCCGTTCTGGAAGCTGCGCCCGATCCAGATCGCCATCACCGTCGTGATGATCCTGCTGCTCGCGCTGTGCGCGATCGCCGTCGTCGTCACCGGCCCGCTGGCCCAGCAGGTGGGCGACGTCATCGGCGCGGGCAGCGCCGCGGTCACCGCCTGGGACATCGCCAAGTGGCCGGTCATCGCGATCGTCGTGATCTCGATGTTCGCGATCCTCTACTGGGCCGCGCCCAACGTGAAGCAGCCGGGCTTTCGCTGGATCACTCCGGGGGGGATCGCCGCGCTGGTGCTGTGGATCCTGGCCTCGGCCGCGTTCGCGCTCTACGTCGCCACGTTCGCCTCCTACAACAAGACCTACGGCTCGCTGGCCGGCGTCGTGATCTTCCTGGTGTGGCTGTGGATCAGCAACATCGCGATCCTGCTCGGCGCCGAGCTCAACGCCGAGGTCGAGCGCGGGCGCCAGCTGGAGGCCGGGGTGCCCGAGGAGCGCACGCTGGACCTCGAGCCGCGCGACGCGCCCAAGGAGAAGCGGGCCTAGCCGGCAGTCTCGGCGCTGCGCAGCCCGCGCAACGCCCACACGCTGAAGAGCACGCCCAGGGCGGCCCCGCACGCGAAGGCCAGCGCGGCGTGCACCGGGTCGCCGGCGATGAAGCCGCGTCCCGCCTCCAGCAGCGCCGTGGCCGGGTTCACGCTCGCGACCGCGTGCACCCATCCCGCCAGCAGTGGCAGCGGGACGTAGACGGGGGTGAGGAAGAGGACCAGGAACACCGGCAATCTGCATGGCCGGCCCCCCTCCAGCGCCGCCTCCTGCAGCGCCGCGCCGATCGCCGCGCGTACGGCCGGGCCCTCGGTGACGATGTCGTGACCTCCGACGCGCGCGGTCCCCGACGTGGGCGGCAGCAGCGTGGTCAGCATCAGGGTGGTCGTCGACTTCCCGGCGCCGTTGGGCCCGAGGAACCCGTAGATCTCGCCGGTCGCCACGCCGAGGTCGATCCCGTCCACGGCACGCGGCCCCTTGCGGAACTCGCGCACCAGGGCGCGAGCCTCGATGGCCGCTTCGCTCACGCCGCCGCCAGCGCGGGCTCGGCCTGCCGCTCGAGGTGCTTCTCGCCGCGGATCATCGACCGCAGCGTTATGAGCAGGACGACGTCCAGGCTGAGGCCGAAGACGGCGCTGAACGAGGACTCCACGAACGCGAAGACCTGCGTGACGAAGATCGAGATCAGCAGCGCGCGGTCGAAGCGCCGGTAGGCGGAGTGGCGATCGTCCTCGCGCAGCCGCAGCACGCCCGCGATGACGAACGATCCGGCCAGTACCGACGACACGAGGCTGCAGATGTTGATGAACGACAGGTGACGGACCTGCTCGCCCACGTCCAGCGTGAGCCCGAGGATCTGGATCAGGGACAGCAGCGCCCACACCACGAAGATCCAGCTGATCGCCTTCGCGAAGCGCGGCCGGCGGACGAGGCCCAGGTACCAGTCGCGCACGGCGCGCGCCCGCCGAATGTGCCAGGGCGGCTCCGGGGTCGGGATGGCGTCGAACGCGTTCAGCATCTGGCGCAGGGGCGCGGCCAGCGGGTCCAGTGGATCGGCCTTGTCCAGCAGGGCCAGGGCCCGCTTCTTCTCGTCCTCGTCGAGGTCGCGTCGCGCCGCGTCCGTCGCCAGGTCCATGGCGTTGACCAGGTACTCGCGCGCGGTGAAGCCGCGGCGGCGCTGCATCGCGCGCGTGGCGAGGAACAGTCCGATGAAGATGACGTAGATCAGCGCCGCGGTCGGCTTGTAGAAGTAGTCGTTGTCCGAGGTGATGAACTTGCCGAGCTCGTCGATGAAGAACCCGAAGCCCACGCCGCCGAACACCGCCGCGGGCGTCCGCAGCGAGCGTCCGAGGAAGCTGAGCAGGATGCCGATCGACACCACCATGAACACCCCGCCCCACAGCAGGTGGGCGATGTGCAGCTTCCCCCCGCCCAGCTGGGGGTAGTTGGTCGCCCACAGCTGGAGGCGGATCACCAGGATCATCGCCACGGCACTCACCAGGAACGTGTCCTGGAGCTCGCCGATCTCGACGTTGCGGACCGGCTGTATGCGACGGAGGAGGCGCTTCACAGCGCCGCAAGCTACGCCGCGTCGCTCAGCGCCGCAAGCTCGCGGCGCTGCGCGAGGTGCTCCAGCGCCCGCCGCTCGACCTCGCGGACCGTCTCGGGCGCGATGCCCAGGCGCGCCCCCGTCTGGGAGAGCGGGAGCGGCTCGGAGTCGCCGTTGAGGCCGAAGCGCAGCTTGATGACCTCGCGCTCGCGCTCGGGGAGATCCTCCACCGTGCTGCGCACGACGTCCTCGGTCAGCGATATCTCGACCTCCTCCTCGGTGCTGGTCCCCTCGGAGGGCAGCAGGTCGCCCAGCGACGCCTCCTGCGTCTCGCCCACCGGGCGATCGAGGCTGGTGACGATCCGCGCCACGTCGCGCATCTCGGTCACCTGCTCGACGGGCAGGTCGGCCGCCTCGGCCACCTCCTCGTCGGTCGGGTCGCGCCCCAGCTGGGTGGCCAGCTTGCGCTCGGCCGTGGCGATGCGGCGCTCGCGCTGGGCCACGTTGACCGGCAGGCGGATGGTGCGCCCGCGGTCGGCCAGGCCGCGCTGGATCGCCTGGCGGATCCACAGCGTGGCGTACGTGGAGAAGCGAAAGCCCTTGCGCCAGTCGAACTTCTCCGCGGCGCGGATGAGGCCGAGCACGCCCTCCTGGATCAGGTCGAGCAGGCACAGCTCGCCGACGCCCTGATAGCGGCGGGCCAGCGAGACGACCAGGCGCAGGTTGGCGTTGACCAGGCGGTCCTTGGCCTCGACGTCGCCGCGCTCGATGCGCTGGGCCAGCTCGATCTCCTCCTCGGGCGTGAGCAGGGCGTAGCGGCCGGCCTCGTTGAGGAACAGCGAGAGCGCGTCGGTGGTCTGGCCGGCCATCTCCGCGTTGGTGTAGGACGTCTCGGGCGGCGCATCGGCGCGAACGCAGTCGTCGCGGACGTCGATGCCGCGCGCGTCCAGGCGCTCGTGCAGGTCGTCGGCCTCCTCGGTGGAGAGGTCCAGGCGGCGCGTGAGCTCGTCGAGCTCGGACACGTCCACGCATCCGCGCTGCGCGCCGCGCTCGACCAGGGCGGTGATGTCGTCGTCTCGGGCCACCCCCCGAGGCTACCCGCTCCGCGCGGCGCCTAGCCCCCGCCGAGGACCCGGCTGGCCTGGGGGTCAAGTTCAGGCCCGGATCCGCCGAAACCGTGACCATGGCCCCCGCGGTGTCCGCCGAGCCTGCGCGCGCGCGTGATCGCGCGCGCGAGGTCGAGCCGCGCGAGGCCAGCGGGATCACGATGCGGCTGATCCTGGCCTACGTCGAGCGCGAGGGCGGGCGCGACGCCGTCGACGCGATGCTGCGCCAGACCGGTCTCTCGGACCGCGAGGGCGAGTTGCGCGACGAGAACTGCTGGTTCGCCGACTCCACGCGCGTCCGGCTCTTCGAGGCGGCCGCGAAGGTCCTCGACGACCCCGACGCGCCGCGGCGCGTCGGCGAGGCGGCGCTGGACCTCCAGGTCGGCGGCGCGCTGAAGCTGGCGCTGCGCGCGCTGGGCTCCCCGCGGACGATCTACTCCAGCGTTCCCAGGATCAACGCCAAGTTCAACCTGGTCCACCGCATGGACCTGCTGTCGATCGGCGCCACGCGCGCCCGCGTGCGCAACGTCCGGCTGGACAGCGGTCCCTGGCACCCGGTCGACTGCGCCTACAACATCGGCCTCATGTCGGCGGCTCCCGGCCTGTTCGGACGCCCGCCGGCGCGCGTGCGCCATCCCGTCTGTCGCGGGCACGGCGCGGACGAGTGCATCTACGAGATCGAGTGGACCCGCGACGACGGCTCGCGCGGCGTGGCCGTGTGGGCGCTGGCCGGCCTGGCCGGGCTCGGCGCCGCGGCGCTCGCCGCCCCCGCGCTGCTGCCCGCGGCCGGCGTCGGCGCGGGCGGGACGGCGGCCGTCGCCGCCACCAAGGCGCTGCGCAGCCGGCGCCGGCGCTGGCGGGCCCTGCGCGCCCAGGCCGACCAGGAGGGCGAGGCCGCCGAGCGCCTGAACACCTCGCTGCAGAACCTGGTGGCCGGCCTCGACCTCGACGAGGTGCTGGCCAAGATCACGCACAACGCCCAGACCGCCGTGGGCGGGACGGAGTTCGCCCTGCTGGTGCAGGAGTCCGGCGCGATGCGCTGCCGCTCCTCCTCCGGCCTGCCGCCCGAGTCGCTGGCCGCGCTGGAGCGCTGGGCGGAGCGGACCGCGGGGCTGCTGCAGGCGCCGCTCGTCCTGGACGACGTGGCCCAGACCGCCGAGCTCGCGGTGCTGCCCGACTCCCGGGCGCTGCCGCTGCGCTCGCTGTGCGCGGCGCCGCTGACCTTTCGCGACAGCCCGCTGGGCGCGCTCGTCGCGCTGGCCGGCGGGGAGTCGGGGTTCCTGCCGCGCGACGTCGACCTGCTCCAGTCCTACGCCGCTCAGGCGGCGATCGCCCTGACCAACGCGCGGCTCTACGCCGCCCAGGAGGCCCGGGCCAGCCGCGACTCGCTCACCGGCCTGCTCAACCACCGCGAGTTCCACGAGACCGTGGCCCGCGAGCTCGAGCGCTGCCGGCGCTACGGCGGGCGGATGGCCGTGGCGCTGTTCGACCTCGACGACTTCAAGCTGGTCAACGACACGGGCGGGCACGCCGCCGGGGACCGCGTGCTGTGCGACTTCGCCGCCGCGCTCGGACGCGCGTGCCGCGCGTCGGACCTGGCCTTCCGGATCGGCGGCGACGAGTTCGCGCTCGTGTTCCCCGAGGCCGAGCTCGACGCCGCCGCGTCCGCCGCGGCGCGCGTCGAGGCCGAGGCCGCCGGCATCGACCGCCGCGTGCGCGTGTCCTGGGGCGTGGCGGCGTGGCCGGACGCCGGACCGACCAAGGACGCGCTGCTGGCCCGGGCCGACGAGAACCTCTACGCGGCCAAGCGCGCCGCGCCGGACCTCGCGCCGCACCAGCGCGCCGCCGCCCCGCGGCCGGCGTCCACGCAGCGCGCGCGCCTCGCGCTGGCCAGCCGCGTCTCCGCGCGCCTGGCACCGCTGGGCGACCCCGGCGAGATCGCCCGGACGGCGGTCCAGGAGCTGCAGGCCAGCTTCCGCTGGCACATCGTGGCCGTGCTCGAGCTGGGGTCGGACGGGCTGCTGCGCGTGATGGCCGCCGCGGGCGAGGCGATCGACCAGATGACCACCGACCTGGCGGCCTGGGAGCAGGGCCTGGAGCAGGGCGTCAACGGGCGCACGGCACGCACCGGCGAGCCGACCCTGGTCGCCGACACCCTGCGCGACCCCGACTTCCTTCCCACGGACGGCGCCGTGGCGTCGCGCTCGGAGCTGGCGCTGCCGATCCGGGTGGCCGGCGAGGTCTGGGGCGTGCTCAACCTCGAGCACACCGACCCGCACGCGTTCGGCCCCGACGACCTGCTGTTCGGCGACACGATCGCCGCCGCGATCGGCGCGGCGGTCCACCGCACCCGGCTGTTCGGCGAGCTGGAGTCGGCGTTCATGCGCACGCTGGCCGTCCTGTCCGACGCGCTGGAGGCCAAGGACGCCTACACCGCCGCCCACGCGCGCGAGGTGGCCGACCTGGCCGAGACGGTGGGCGCCTCGCTGGGCCTGGACGGCGCGGACCTGCGGACGCTGCGCTACGGCGGGCTGCTGCACGACGTGGGCAAGATCGCGATCTCCACCGACATCCTGCACAAGCCCGGTCCGCTGACCGACGCCGAGTTCGAGGAGATCAAGCGCCACACGATCATCGGCGCGCAGATGCTGGAGCGCATCCCCTTCTTCGCCGACGTCCATCCGCTCGTGCGCTCGGCTCACGAGCGCTGGGACGGGCGCGGCTACCCCGACGGGCTGCTCGGCCAGGACATCCCCCTGGGCGCGCGGATCATCTGCGCCTGCGACGCGTGGCACGCCATGACGTCGGACCGCCCGTACCGGCGCGCGCTGGACCACGAGGTCGCGCTGAGCGAGCTGCGCGAGCACTGCGGCACCCAGTTCGACCCCCGGGTGATCGACGCGCTGCTCGCCACGCTGGGCGCCGAGCCCGTGCGCGCCGCCCTGCCGTAGGTATCGTCGCCCTCCGTGGTGGAGGAGATCGCCAGGCGGGCGCGGGAGGCCGGACGTCTCGCCATCGACACGGAGTTCATGTCCGAGCGCCGCTACCAGGCGATGCTCTGCCTCGCCCAGATCGCCGTGCCCGACCCGGAGGCCCCCGGCGGCGTGCGCACCGAGGTGCTGGACCCGCTGGCCGACGACGCGCCCGACCCGGCTCCGCTGGCCGCCGTGCTCGCCGATCCCGGCGTGCAGGTGATCGTCCACGCCGGGCGCCAGGACGTGGCGATCCTCCGGCGCACGTGGGACACCGACTTCGTCAACGTCTTCGACACGCAGGTCGCGGCCGGGTTCGTCGGCCTGGGGACGCAGGAGAGCTACAAGACGCTGGTCCGGCGGGTCCTCGGAGTCGAGCTGCCCGCCGGCGAGGCGTACACGAACTGGGACCGCCGGCCGCTCACCGACCAGCAGGTCGAGTACGCGCGCGCCGACGCCGCCCACCTGCTCGAGCTGGGCGGACGGCTGGAGGAGCGCCTGTCGGAGGCCGGGCGGGCGGACTGGGCGCGCGAGGAGTCCCGCGCGCTGGAGTCGGTGACCGACGAGCGCGACCCCGAGACCGCGTACCGCAAGCTGCCCAAGGTCGACCGGCTGCGCGGGCCGGCGCGAGCGGTGGCGCGCGAGCTGGTGGAGTGGCGCGACGCGCAGGCGCGCGAGGCCGACCGCAGCGTGACGTCGATCGTCCCCGACCACGTGCTCGTGGAGCTGGCGCGGCGGCGCCCGGCCTCGCGGTCCGCGCTGGGCGAGATCCGGGGGCTGCCCGAGGCCACCCTGCACCGCCGCCACCGCGACCTGATCGAGGCGATCGAGCGCGGGACGCAGCGCGAGCCGCCGCCGACCGCCGACTCGGCCCCGGCCCCCGACCCGCGCGGCGCGCCCGCCACGGCCCTGGCCTCCGCCCTGGTCCGCCAGCGCTCGCTGGAGACCGGCGTGGCCGTCCAGCTCATCGCCACCCAGCCCGAGCTGACGCGGCTGGTCGACGACGTGCGCCGGGGCCGCGCGCCCGACTCGCGGGTCCTGGAGGGCTGGCGGCGCGAGCTCGTCGGCGCCGAGCTGCTGGACCTGCTGGCCGGGCGGGTGACCCTGTCCGTGGACGAGTCCGGCGACCTGGCGGTCTCGGACTGATGCGCCGCGAGGAGCTGCTGGAGGTGGGCCTGCGCCTGTTCTCCGTGCGCGCGTACGACGAGCTGCTGCTCGACGACATCGCCGCCGAGGCCGGCGTGGCCAAGGGCCTCATCCACTACTACTTCGGCAGCAAGCGCGGCTTCTACGTGGCCATCGTGCAGGCGGCCGCGGTCGAGATGCGCGCGCGCCTGGACACCGACGCGTCCCAGCCGCCCGCCGAGCGCCTGCGCCGCTCGGTGGACGCCTACCTGCGCTACGCCGAGGACCACTCGGCGGGCTACCGCACGCTGCTGGGCGGCGGGATCGGGTCGGACCCGGAGGTGCTGGCCATCCGCGACGGCGAGCGGGCCTTCGTCCTCCACCTGATCCTGGGCGGACTGGGCGTCGCCGGCGCGCCGCGGCCGGCCCTGCGCACCGCGCTGGAGGGCTGGCTCAGCTTCGTCGAGGGCGTGTCGCTGGACTGGCTCGTGCGCCGCGACCTCGAGCGCGACCAGGTGCGCGACCTGATGATCACCGCGCTGGCCGGCGCGCTGCACGCCGCGCGCCAGGTGGACCCGCGACTGGAGGTGGACCCCGAAATCGTCGGTAGGGTCGCCTGATGGCCTACACGACCATCGACTACGCGCAGGACGGGCACGTCGTCACGCTGACGCTGGACCGGCCCGGCCAGCACAACGCGATCTCCTCGGCCATGAACCTGGAGCTCCAGGACGCGTGGCAGCGCTTCCGCGACGACGACTCCGCCTTCGTCCTGGTGCTCACCGGCGCGGGCGACGTGGCGTTCTCCGCGGGCTGGGACCTGGCCGACGCCGCCGCCATCGCCGAGCTCGGCGACTACGACACCTACCGGCGCGAGCTGTACACGTCGCCGGGCGCCTGCGGGTACACCCGGCGGGTGGACGTGTTCAAGCCGGTGATCGCGGCGGTCAACGGCTGGGCGTTCGCCGCGGGGCTGGAGACGGCGCTGCTCGCGGACATCCGGATCGGCGCGCAGAACGCCGAGTTCGGCGCGCTGGAGCGCCGCTGGAACATCGTGGGCGGGGACGGCCTGACCGCGCGCCTGCCGCTGGTGGTCGGCTTCGCCAAGGCGATGGAGCTCATCCTCACCGGCCGGCGGATCGACGTCCACGAGGCCGAGCGCATCGGCCTGGTCAACGAGGTCGTGCCGCGCGGCGAGGCGCTCTCGCGTGCCCAGGCGCTGGCCGCCGAGATGGCCGAGCTGCCGCAGGGCGCGCTGCGCGCCGACAAGGAGACCGTCCTGCGCGGCGTCGGCCGCACGCTGGAGGAGAGGCTGCGGATCGAGGCCGAGATGGTCATCTCGATGTTCATGCGCCGCGACTCCCACACCATCGGCGCGTCCGCGTTCAAGGAGGGTCGCCGCCCGGAATGGCCGAACCACGGGTTGTGAGACCGGCCCGGCCCGCCGCGGCCGGCGTCGTCGCCGCCCTCGCCGCCGCGGCCCTCCTCGCGGGCGCCGCGGGAACGGCCCGGGGGCAGCTGCCGCTGCCGACACCCACGACGCCCGCCCCCGCCCCGGCTCCCACTCCGCCCACGCCGATCCCGCTCCTGCCGCCCGGCGCCGAGCCCTCGCCGGGATCGCCGGCGCCGAACCCGCCGCCGCCCGCACCGCCCGGCGAGCGGTGTCGCGCGGCCTGGATCGGGGACTCCTCGCGGCCGGGGCGCGGCGTGTCCAGGACAGCGCTGGGCCGGGCTCCCGCCGCGTACGAGGTCGGGCGTCCCGCCGGCCGCTACGCCGGGCGGGCGGCCCGCGGGATCATGCTGCTCGTCCACGGCGGCGGCTGGTACATCGTCGGCCCCGGCCCGCTGGTCACGGAGCGCGGCGAGGCCGACCGCTGGCGCCGCCGAGGCTGGCTCACGGTGAACCTCGACTACCCCGCCTGCGGCGCCAGCCTGAACGGCGTCCTGTGGTTCCACGACCGCGTGCGCGCCCGCTACGGGCACCGGCTGCCCCTGTGCGCGAGCGGCGCGTCCGCGGGCGGGCACCTGGCCCTGATGCTGGCCGTGCGGCGCCGCGACGTGGCCTGCGTGATCGCCCGCGGCGCGCCCACCGACCTGCGGACGATCGACCGCTCCGCCTCGGCCTCGGGCAGCCGCGACGGCTCCAAGGCGGTGGCGGCGATGGCGGACAGCGCCTTCGGCCGTCGGCGCCGTGCGGAGATGAGCCCGGTCGTGAACGCGGGCGCGCTGCACGCCCGGCTGCTGCTCGCGACCGCGCGCAGCGACAACGTGATCCCGCTCTCGCAGGCCAGTGCGCTGCGCGCCGCGGTGCGCGCCCGCCGTGGCCACGCGTACGCCGCCGTCGACTTCCTCGCCGCCGGACAGATCCCCTGGATCCACGGCCCGGTGACCCGCCCCGCCCTCTCCCGGTTCTACACCGCGGAGAGGGCGCTGGTGCGGCCGCTCGTCGCGCTCAGACGATCGTGACGACGATCACGTCGCCGCGGCGCTCGCGCACGACCCGCGCGGGCACCGTCGAGGCGTCGGTGATCCAGCCGGCCGGTCCGAGCAGCACGGCGACCTCCTCGCCCACGCGGGCGGTGACCGTCACGTCGGCGGCGCCGGCCGGCGCGGCCGCGAAGCCCGCGACGGCAGCGGCCAGCGCTACCGCGCCGGCGACACGCCGAATCCGTCCTCGTCCTGCACTCACGGGACGATCATCCGCCCGCGGCGCCCCCACGCCCATCCTGCATCTGCAGGACGTTAGCGACGAGGGCTCCTCCTACGATGCGGTTCCCCGCGGCCCGCTGCGCGGGCTAGAGTCCCGCGCATGGAGCGCACGGAGCGGGCGAGGCGCGGCGCGGCGCTGTTCTGGATCGTGGCCGGGACGATGCACTTCGTCATCCCGCGCCAGTACGAGGCGATCGTCCCCTCGGCGCTGGGCGAGTGGCGCTCCGAGCTCGTGGTGGCCAGCGGCGTGGCCGAGCTCGCCGGCGGCGTGGCCGTCCTGCCTCGCCGCACACGGCGCGCCGCCCGCTGGTGGCTGCTGGCGACGCTGGCCGCGGTCTACCCGGCGAACGTCGAGATGGCGCTGCACGCCGAGCGCTTCTCCAACATCCCCGCCGCCGCCCTGTGGGCGCGACTGCCCGTCCAGGGCCTGTTCGCGTGGCTCACCTGGCGCGGGACGCGCTGAGTCCGCGTCTGAGCCGGCGCCGGCGCCAGAACTCGACGCCGGCGGCGAGCACCGCCACCACCCCGATCACCGCCACGAACGGCGCCACGAACGCGATCGCGGTGAGGGCGAGCGAGGTCGCGTCCTCGGCGCTGGAGAGCACGGGACTCCCCAGCCCGCCGGTGGTCGCCGTCGACACCGCGCGCAGGGCGGCGCGCGCGAGGTGAACCAGCTCGGCCACGGCGCCGCCGGCCACCACTGTGACGAGCGTCGGGATGTCGGTCTCCGCCCCGGTCTGGCCCGTGAACAGCGCCGCGCCGGACAGCGGCGCGATCACCGTGCCGGCGGTGTGCAGCGCGTGGTCGACCGCGGGGATCTTGTCTCCGATCAGGTCCAGGACGGTCAGCGTGGCCAGGACGACGAGCCCGGTCGTGGTCGAGAAGCGGTCGAACGGCGCCGCCAGGTCCACCACGTCGAGCCGGTTGAGCAGGGCCGCCCCGAACAGCGGGAGCCAGGCGTTCAGGCCGGCCGCCCCGGCCAGGCCGAACGCGGCCAGCACGCTGCCCACCGCCGTGGTGGCGTCCATTCCCGCTAGAACCCGGTCTCCACTCCGCCAACTCTATGGAGGCACCGATGGACTTCGAGCAGATTCGCTACGAGGTCGAGGACGGGATCCTCACCATCACCCTCGACCGCCCCGACCGCCTCAACGCCTGGACCCCCCGGATGTGCGCCGAGCTGCTCGAGGCCTACGACCGCGCGGACGCCGACGACGAGGTGCGGGCGATCGTCATGACCGGCGCCGGGCGCGCTTACTGCGCCGGCGCCGACCTGGCCGGCGGCGGCGAGACGTTCGACTGGCGCGAACGCCAGGAGGCGGACGAGACGCCGCGCGACAACGGCGGCCAGTTCACCCTGCGCGTATTCGAGTCCACCAAGCCGGTGATCGCGGCGATCAACGGCCCGGCGGTCGGCGTGGGCATCACGATGACGCGGCCGATGGACGTGCGGCTGGCGTCCGAGGACGCCCGGATGGGCTTCGTCTTCGCCCGGCGCGGGATCGTCCCGGAGGCGTGCTCGAGCTGGTTCCTCCCCCGCGCCGTGGGGATCTCGCGGGCGATGGAGTGGGTGGCCACAGGTCGCGTGTTCGACGCGCGCGAGGCGCTGGACGGCGGCCTGGTGCGCAGCCTGCACCCGGCCGGCGAGCTGCTCGGGGCGGCGCGCGAGCTGGCGCGCGAGATCGCCGACAACACGGCGCCGGTCTCGGTCGCGGTGGGACGGCGGCTGCTCTGGGACATGCTGGGGGCCTCCCATCCCCTGGAGGCCCACCGGGCGGACTCGCGCGCGATGTTCGCGCGCGGCCAGTCGGCGGACGCGCGCGAGGGCGTGACGGCGTTCCTGGAGAAGCGCGCCGCGCGGTTCCCCGACCGCGTCTCGGACGGCCTGCCCGAGCTCTATCCCGAGCGCAGCGCCCAGTAGGCCAGGCGGGCCGGCCCGCCGCGTCCCGTCCACAGCGCCTGGCCGAGGTGGACGCCGGGGGCGATCTCCACGAGCTCGTCGCGCACCTGGCGCAGCGCGCGCGGATTGCTGCGCACCGCGGCGTAGTCGATCATCAGCACGCCGGACTCCACGCGCGTGCGGAACCCGAAGCCGGCGATCCGTCCGCCGAGCAGCAGGTTCTCTCCCCTCGCCGCCGCCGCGTCGAAGCGCTTGCCCGACCAGGGCAGCCAGACGCGGGCGAGCCGGGCCAGGGCGCGGTCGAGCCCCGGCCGCACGCAGAACGCGACGAAGCGCCCCTGCGTCTCGCCGTCCAGACCGGCGGGGACGCGGCCGGCGTCAAACGTCCGCGCCAGCTCGTCCAGCGCGCCCGCACGGTCGTGCAGGGCGCGCTCTTGGAGCTCCGCCAGGCGCCCCCACGCTCCGCCGGCGTCCACGGACGTGACCGGGGGCGCGACGGTGGCCATGCCGCCGGCTAGGCGCCGATCCGGAAGCGCACGACCGAGCCCCGCTCCAGCGCGCGGACCTCCACCAGGTCGCACAGCTGGTGCACGATCCACAGGCCGCGACCGTCCAGGGCCTCCAGCGTGGGCCGGCGGCGCCCGGCCAGCGGGTCGGAGAGGCGCCCGCGGTCGCGTACCTCGCACAGCACGTCGCCGCCCTCGCACCAGATCGCGAACTCGCCGCGCCCGCCGCCGTGCAGGATGCTGTTGGTCGCCGCCTCGCTGGCCGCGAGGACGAGGTCCGCGGCGCGCTGCGGCGGGAGGCCGGCCGCGGCGGCGCGGCGGGCCACCAGCGCCCGGACCGCCGCCACATCGTCCACGCGGAACCCCATGCCCTCGGCGTCGGCCGGCGCGGGCGGCAGGTCCTCGTCGGCGAGGGCGAACTGCGCCGCGGGGTCGGCGTAGGCGCCGCTGTCCACGCGCGCTCCGTCCTCCCAGAGGACCGGATGGCTGCGGTAGGCCTCCTCGATCACGGCGTCGGTCAGCGCCGACGTGTCGTAGGGGCACAGCAGCGTCCAGGACGGTTCGTCGCTGAAGGCGAGGTTGAGCAGCGCCTCGTGGCGCTGGCACTCGACCAGCTCCTGGGCGGTGCGCTCGGGCCACACGGGCTCGCCGATCCCGCGCAGTCCCTTCCCCCGGGGCGCGTGGTCGTCGACGAAGTCGCGCCACGCCGGGATGATCCGCCCGGGGTTGCGGCCCAGCTGCGCCATGTCGGCGAACATGACGCTCTCGGCGTCGTCGCCGAGCGCCTCGCGCAGCAGGCCGGCGCGCCGGGAGGGGACCGCGACGAGGACGGCCTCTCCGGCCTCGACACCGTCCCGCACGAAGGGCTCCGTTCCCTCGAGGAAGCCCTCGTCGCCGGAGTAGAGCAGCGCCTCGTGCGCAAAGCCGGTGACGTGCGCGCAACCTCCGCGATCGTCGGTCGCACGGCTGTTGCCGTCCTGGCGCACCGCGGGAACTCTACCCGCGAACCCGGATCAGGGACCCGTCAGCCACGGGCCTCTGACTCGGCGAGGACGAGGCTGCTCTCCCGCACGGTCTCGAAGTGGCGCCGCTGCACGCCGACCGCCCAGTCGGCCAGCTCGGAGACCGACGACTCGCCCAGCGTCTGGCTCATGCGCTGCACGATCTCCCAGTGGCCCAGCTCGCCCGCCTCGGCCATCGTGAGGAACTCGAAGCCGTCCAGAGCCTCCTCCTCGCCGCCGAGGTAGGTCTGCATCATCTCCTCGGCCTCGCCCTTGGTCTCGCGGGCCTTCTCCTGGATGGCGGTCTTGCGGCCCTCGAGCGTCTCGACGAGCTCCTCAGTGCGCCGCTCGGTCTCGGCGGCCTGTTCGCGCATCTCCTCCAGCTTGGAGCGAAAATCGTCCGCGCCCTCCATCTTCGCCACCTTCGACGTGGCGTCCTGGGCCGCCTTGGCCAGTCCCAGGACCTCGCCGATCTTCTCGTCCAGCGGTGTCAGCTCCGCCATGCGGGTGCCTCCTCGGTCGGTTTGCCGTGGTCCCCTCATGCCCCGCCGGGCGGCTTCCTATGCCGGCGCCGACTAGTGCTCGTGCGCCGAGGCGAGGATCTCGTCGCGGCTCAGCGACCCGACCTTGTCGGGATGCTCGTCGGCCACGTGCTGCTCGACGTTCGCGACGAGCTCGTCGTCGGTCTCGCCCTGCACATCGGTGCCACAGGGGCAGTGAAGGACCTGGGTCATCGGGTCTCCTCCTCGGTCGTTCGGGGGGACCCTATCGCTGGGTCCGGGGGTTGCATAGACTCGCCGCACACTTCGAAACGGGGGTTGGAATGACGGTGCGGACGGCGGTTGCGGCAGTGACGGGCCTGGTGATGGCCATCGGTCTCAGCGCGTGCGGGGGCAAGACCCTCGAGACCAAGACGCTGAACTTCAACGAGAAGGACACGAACAACTTCGGCTTCGCCGACAACCCGCCGAAGGCCACGATCGGCCAGCAGGGCCCCGACCGCATGACCCCCGGGGACACCCTCGCCTTCAGCAGCGACCTGACCGACACCTCGGGGAAGACCGTCGGCGCGCTGGACGCCACCTGCGTCGACACCCGCCCGGGCCGCTTCGACCAGGCCAACGTGACGTGTCACGGGACGGCGACCCTGCCCAAGGGCCAGCTCTTCCTCTCGGTCGGCGGCAAGGGCGCGATCGGGAACAACACCACCGGCGCCGTCACCGGCGGCACCGGCGACTACGCGGGCGCCACCGGCAGCTTCACGTCCAAGAACGGCAAGATCACCAAGGACACGTTCAAGCTGTTCATCCCGAAGAAGTAGGCCCGCGCGGCGAGGCCCGGCGCGGCGCTAGTCGGCCCACCAGTCGCGCCGGCCCTCGACGTCCTCGCGCGGATCCGCGCCGAGGTTGGGCGCGCCGATGACGATGAGCTCGAGACCCGCCGGTCCGGCCTCGTAGCCTCGCCACGTACCGGGCGGGACGCGCACCGCGTCCCATTCCCTGAGCTCGACGATCTCGTCGTCGAGCTTCATCCGCCCGCTCCCGCGCACGACCACGTACACCTCCTCCTGCTGGCGGTGCGTGTGGCCGTACGGAAAGCGATAGCCGGGTGGGACGCGCTGGTAGCTCAAACCGGATCGCTCGAGCCCGAGCGCCCCGGTCGCCATGCGGAACTCGAGGTCCGGCGCACCGTCGAACTTGGATCCGACGTCCTCCAGGTCCTCCCTGAGGTTCCTGAGCGTGAACGGCACGGCCGCAATCGTATGCGGCCCTGGCTGAGGAGCCGCGCGGCGCTATCTCCTGGCGAGCGTGAGCGCGACCTTCGCCCGGGCGGGGAGGTTGCGCCCCTTCGCCGGCGACGAGGCGAGCACGGTCCCGGGCTTGCGGCTCGACCTGCGCGTCCTCGTCCTTCCGAGCGCGCAGTTCGCGCGTGTCAGGGCCTTGCGCGCCGCGGCGAGCGTCTTGCCGACGAGCGTCGGGACGATGCACGCCTTCGCCGGCACCTTCGGCGCGGACTCCGCGACGACGGAGCCGCCCGGCCCGGTCGCCGTCACCCGGCACTGGACGGCCTGGCCGACGTCGACGGCCGTGAGGGTGTAGGCCGCCGCGCTCGCCCGGCCGATCGGGCTGCCGTTGCGCAGCCACGAGACCGCCGAAGACGTCGCCCCGACGAACGTGCCGGGCCTGCAGGTCAGCTTCTGGCCTGTGCGCAGCAGGCCGGTGAACGACGGGCGCACGGTGTTCACAGGCGGCGCCGGCGGCTTGGGCGGGACGAGCGCCGCCGAGGTCGCAACGCTCGTGCCGGCGATGTTCGTCGCGGTGACCCGGCACTGGATCGCGGTGTCGAGCTGCGCACCGGTCACCGTGAACGTGGAGCCCGTCGCCCCCGGAATCGCCGCGCCGTCGCTCAGCCACTGGAACGCGAGCGACGGGGCCTGCGTGAACGCGCCCGGGTTGCAGGTCAGCGGCTGCCCGGCGGCGGGCGTACCGCCGATCGACGGCGGCGTGGTGTTGACCGGCGGCGTGGCGCTCTCGACCCCGCCGCTGTCGCACGCCCCACCCTGCGGCCGCGGGACCCCACGCTGATCGCTCGCCGAGCAGAACCCCGGGCGCGCGAGCCCGAACACCGGACTCGAGAACAGCGGCATCTGCGAAAGACCGAGCCCACCGTTGTCGCGCAGCGCGCCGAGCTGCGGATCGGTGTTGATGAGATCGCCGGGCCCGCTGAAGTTGCACGTGTTCGCGTCCTCGAGGTTTCCGCCGGAGGACGTGATCGCTGCGACCATGCTGGCGCAGTTCAGCGGGGCGCCGCCGGCAACGATCGAGTTGCGGATGACCCTCGTCGTCGCCGCTCCGAAAAACGAGATGCCGTTGGCGACGAAGCCGCTGCCGGCACCCGCCACGTTGTCGGTCACGGTGACATTCGTCAGGGTCGTGTCCGGCACGCTGTTGGTGTCGATACCGCCCGTGCGGAGGCCGTTCGGCGCGCTGACGATGTTTGCGCTCACCGTCGAGTCCGTGACCGTCAGGGCAGTGCCGGCGTTCAACTCCAGCCCCCCGACGGCGCTGCTGTTCGTCCCGCTGGCCGGGTCCACGCGGTTGCGCGAGATGGAGCTGCGCGAGACCACCAGCCCGACGCTGGACGCGTTGGACACCGAGACCCCGCCGGCGGCCGCCACCGAGCCGGTCCCGGCGAACACATTGCCTTCCACCGCCGAGTCGGTGATCGTCACCGACCCGCTGTCGCCCGCGATCGCGCCGGCACCCGCGTTGCTCGATGCGGTCTCAGAGCGGTTGTTGCGCAGGACGGCGCGCTCGATCACGACCGTCGCCGAGGTCCCGCTCGCGATTGCGCCACCGCCCACATTCGCGGTCCCGGTGAGCTTGTTCCCGCTGATCGTCACCCCCCGGATCATCAGCTTCGCCGAGGCGCCATTCACGGAGAGCGCGCCGCCCGCCTGGTTCACGACGGGCGCGTTCGTGACGGCACCGGTGATCGTGGTCACCGTCGCGCCGTTGGTGCCCTCGATCGTGACGTCGCCCGGGATCTGCGGCAGCGCGTTGTTCGTCAGCGTGTACGTACCGGGAGGAAGCTGGACCGTGTCGGCGCCGGGGCGCAGGAAGTCGTCGTTCGCGTCGGTGACGGCCTCGCGCAGCGAGCAGTCGACACCCGACAGGCACGAACCCGACACGGGAGCCGCGTCGGCGTCGGTCGTCTTCGTCACAACCAGCGTCGCCGCCCGCGACGGACCCGCGAGCCCGACCGTCAGTCCACCGACCATGACAAGGGCCATCGCGATCCGTCGCATGGGCCGACGCTACCTCACAGCTCCCCGCGGCGCGGTTTCTGCTCCGGGCAATGGAGCGGCCGGGCTAGGCCCTCAACACCAGGAAAACCGCTCTGCTGAGCGGTTTTCCTGGGCGGGATGGAGACGCCGGGAATCGAACCCGGGTCCGCGGTCGCGTGAAAGGTGGCTTCTACGAGCGTAGCCGGCGCTCTGGTCTCATCCCTCGGTTGCCGCGCCGGCGGGGTTCCGAGGGACCAGCCTCCTGAAGATTTCCCCGGATTGGCGGAGGCGGGCCGCCCCGGGTGAGCCTGCTGTCTGATTCCGGCGATCCGCCCCACAGGCGAGGGCGGGCCGGAACCTCGATCGCTTAGCTAGTGGCTAAGCAGCGAGGGCGTACTCGTGAGAGTCCGCACTTATGGTTTTCCCGGGTGTTTTACGAGGCCTCCCGGGACCTCGGCTCGCGACCACCCCCACGAGCCGACCACGTCGAAGCCTGTCGTCCCCAGGGGGTATGTCGTCGCCTATTCTAGAGGCATGTGCCGAAACATCCGAACTCTCTACAACTTCGAGCCCACCGCCAGCGACGAGGAGGTCCGGGCCGCCGCGACGCAGTACGTGCGCAAGATCAGCGGCTTCACGAAGCCCTCACAGGCCAACGCCGAGGCCTTCGAGCGCGCGATCGACGAGATCGCGCACGCCTCCCACCACCTGCTGGCCGAGCTCGAGACCACAGCACCGCCGAAGGACCGCGAGACCGAGGCCGCCAAGGCCCGGGCCCGCTCCGCCAAGCGGTTCGCGACCGCTTAACCGCAACGGCCCGCCGAAGCGGGCCGTGGACTGCGGCCGGGGAGCTACCCCGGGCCCGAACTGCCAATCGCGGTTGAAGATAGCGCCGGCGGGCCGCCCCTGCCAGAGCGGCTCCCGGCGAACCGGCGGAGCGCGGGGGAGTCGAACCCCAGTCGAAGAGCTACTCCGACCGCACCGAATGGCAGTTCGGGCGCGGCGCCACGCCGCTTCACGCTCCGCACCGCCCACAGTCACACGCGCGGACCCGCGCGACACCCCGCGAACGTCACGAAAAACCCGCCGGTCGGGCGGGTGGGCGGGATCCTACTGACGGATTCTCGCGACAGCGAGATCCGGGCCAGGGACCCCGGACAGGACCCGCCCGCGGTGCCGCCGGAGGAGCGGGCGACCAAAGCGGCGAACGAGGGGATCCCGGGGCGGGTGGCCGGGGTCCCGACAGAACCCCGGACTGAACCCGCCCACCGGAGCCGCCGGTCCCGCGGCAGAGGGACACGGCGGTCAGGCAAAAAAGCGACGCGGAGCGAGTCGCTTGAGGAGCCCTCCTCGCGTGCGCCGAAACGCTCGCGTATCTGGGCGGCAGGGCCTCTCACCTCGATGGCCTCGCTCTTTGCGTCTCAACTCCGCGTCTGAGAAGAACCTACGAGACCGCGCCCCGGCGATGCAAGTGCCGCGCGGCGAAGAACCCGCTCCTTGCGGAGAAACGCCTACTGCTTCGCCGCGGCCTGCAGGCGGCGGATGTAGCGCACCACGAACACGCCCGCCACCGCCACGGCGCCCAGGATCAACAGGACGATGAGGATCGCGTGGTTGGTCACGTAGTCCTTGACGCGCGTGGCCAGCGGCGGGCGCTTGATCGGCGACACCGACGTCGCGCGCGTGTCCAGCTCCCGTCCCTGCGCGCTCAGCCGCACCCGCAGCTCGAAGGACCGCGCGTCGGTGGGCAGCTTGACCTTCCCGACCAGCTCGCCCGTCTTCCCGGGGCCGACCGAGTCGGCCTGCATGGACACCCGCTTGACCACTGACCCCAGTTGCGCGCCCACCAGCGGGCGCACCTCCAGCCGCGCCCCCGGCGCCCACTTCACGTTCCCGGTGTTGCGGAACTTCGCCCGCACCGTCGTCTCGTCCCCGATGTAGGCGCGCGGCGCGTCGAAGGCGACGAGCCGCGCCAGCTCTGTCCGGACCTCGTTGGGCCCGAACAGGTCCATCCGCCCCGCCGCCCGCACGCCGGCCCGCACCCCGGTCAGCGAGGCCTCCAGGGTGTAGGCGCCCGGCGGCAGCACCGGCCGCGTCAGCAGCGTCGGGAGGTCCACCGTCGCCCCGGGCAGGATCCGCAGCCCGACCAGCGGACGCACCGCGACCAGCCGCCCCCCGGCCGCCCGCACACGAACGACGCCGTCGAGCACGGCGAAGGTGTTGCCGCGGTTGGTCACCGGCACGAGCAGCCGCAGCCGCAGCCTGCCCTCCTGCTGCGCCCGGATCGCTCCCACCGCCCAGGCGTACCGGCGCTGGGGCGGCGGTGGGTCCAGCGTGATGCGGGCGTTGATCTGGAGGACGTTGGTGATCTGCTGCGGGCGCCCGCGCGCGGCCACCGGCGTGGCCCGGAAGAGGATCCCCCCGTAGAAGCCCTGGCCCGGCGGCGCCGAGCGGATCCGCCCGAACACCGAGCGCGCCGCGCCCGGATCGAACGGGAACCCGCTCACCTGCACCGCCATCCGCGCCGCCGCGACCCGCAGCGACGCCGTGTCGTCGCGCACGTTCAGGCCGCCCCTGCGGTCCTGCCCCAGGAGCACCGGGAACACCCGTACGCGGTATGACTGGTCGGTCCCGTTGAGGAGCGTGAACGGCCCGACCGTCTGGCCGCGGGCGACGATCCCCGCGGCACGCGCCGGCGTGAGCCGGATGGCCGGAGGCGGCGCTTCCTGCGCCAGGGCCGCCGTCGGGACGGCGAGCGAGGCGGCCGCGGCGAGCGCGCAGACCGTCGTCCTGAGGAGCTTCATGGGGCAGGGCGAGGCTATCGGCCGTTCCCGCCGAGGGCAAACGAAGACGGGGCGCCGAAGCGCCCCGTCGCCGTTGTCCTCGCGCCGTGCCTGTGCGCAGCCGGAGCTCAGGTGACCGTGTAGGTCGCCGTCAGGTTGTACGTGTCCGTCGCGTTGACCGCCTCGGTGGCGTTCAGCGGCTGACGGAAGTCCACCTGCGCCGTGCCGACGAGCGAGCCCGTCTTGACCGTGGCGGGCGACGAGGTGAGGTTGTTGTAGGTGCCCGACGTGCTCAGCTTCCACTCGAGCGGGTTCTCGAGGCTCGAGGGGCCGGTGCCCAGCACGCGGTCCATCAGGCCGGGCGTCGTAGCGCCGGCGTCACGAATCGACAGCGTCCACGACGGCGAGGTGCTCGTGACCGTGACCAGCGACGAGCTGGTGCCCGGCGTGGAGTGGGTCAGGACCATCGCGGCCGGTGTGGCGACGGCGAGGGACAGCTCGGAGCCGACAGCTCCGGCGACCGTCGACGTCGTATCTAGAGCAAATGCGGACCCGGGGAGCAAGAGCGCTCCGAGCACCGCGGCGCAGAGCGCCTTACGCATAACACCCATCACAGTGTCTCCTTGCGATTTCTCCCCGCCGCATCCTGCAGCGGAGCTTTGGGCCTGGACAAGGCGTCTTATCGACCGCTTTCCGTCAGCGGCTTTAGTCGGACAATCGTCCAGTCAGCGGTTGGCGTCGCGCAGCGCCCGCTCCATCTCACGCTTGGTCTCTCGCGCGCGTATGCCCTCGCGCTTGTCGCGCACGTCCTTGCCCTTGGCCAGGGCGATCTCGACCTTGGCGTGCGGCCCCTTGAAGTACAGGCGCGTGGGGACGAGCGTGAGGCCGCGCTCCTGGGTCTTGCCGACCAGCCGCTCCAGCTCGCGCCGGTGGACCAGCAGCTTGCGCTCGCGCTCGGGCTCGTGGTTCTCGCGCGCGGCCGGCCCGTAGGGAGGGATGTGCACGTTTGAGAGCCATAGCTCCCCGTCGCGCACAGCCGCGTAGCCGTCCTTGATCTGGGCCGCGCCCTCGCGCAGCGCCTTGACCTCGGTGCCGGTGAGGACGATCCCGCACTCCAGGCGCTCCAGCAGGTCGTAGCGGTAGGACGCCTGGCGGTTCGTCGCCACGTCTCCCGCCGCGGTCTTGCGCTTGCCCTTCTTCGCCATGACGGCGATTACACCTCAACGCGATGCAGGTCGACCCGCCCGCGCGGCGAGTCCACGCGCCCGACGGTCACCTTGACCGGGTCGCCCAGCCGGATCGTCGCGCCCGAGCGCGTCCCGCGCAGGACCACGCCGAGCTCGTCGAGCTCCCACCAGTCGCCCCGCATCCGGCGCACCGGCAGCAGCCCCTCGTAGTCGTGGGCCCCATCGCCGAACGCGACGAACGCGCCCACGGGCGCCAGCCCCACGACCTCGCCGTCCCAGACCGCGCCGGGGCCGAGCTCGCGCAGCTCGCGATCGAGCAGGAAGCTGCGCGCGATGTCGTCGGCGTCGCGCTCCACCTTCATGGCGTCGCGCTCGCGCGCCGACGTCCACACGCCCTCCTCCTCCAGGCCGGAGGCGCGCGGCGCCTCCTCCCCGCCTCCCACCGCCGAAAGCAGAGCGCGATGGGCGATCAGGTCGGGGTAGCGGCGGATCGGGGACGTGAAGTGCAGGTAACGCGGCGAGCCGAGGCCCGCGTGGCCGAGGTTGCGGGGGCTGTAGTGCGCCTGCTTGAGCGAGCGCAGGACCAGGCTGGTCAGCGCGCGCCGGCCGCGGCCCGTGCGCCGGACGTGCGCGTCGACCATCCGCGAGATCTCCCCCACCAGGTCCCCCGCCTGCTGCGGGCTCATGGGCTCGGGGACCGGCGGGGTCGGGACCTCCAGCGCGGCCAGCTGCTCGACCAGGCGCTTGACCGCCTCGGGCTCGGGGCGCTCGTGGACGCGATAGAGCGCGGGCACGCCGCGCGACTCCAGCAGCGTGGCCACCTGCTCGTTGGCCGCGATCATCAGGTGCTCGATGAGCCGGTGGGACTCGGTCTGCGGGACGGGACGGGCCTCGACGACGTTTCCCGCCTCGTCGAAGGAGAACTCCGGCTCGGAGGACTCCACGGTGAGCGCGCCGCGTGACTCGCGGGCGCGCTGGAGCGCGGCGGAGACCCGGCGCGCCGCGGCCAGCGGCCCGGCCCACGGCTCCAGCGCCGGTTCGTGCCCGGCGAAGATGCGGTCCACGCGGTCGTAGTCCAGCCGGGCATCCGAGCGGATCGTCGAGCGGTGGAAGGAGACCTTCTCCACCTTGGGCCCCGCGAACTCCATCTCCACCGTCACGGCCAGGCGGTCCTCGTCCGGGCGCAGGGAGCACAGGTCGCTGGACAGCGCGTGCGGGAGCATCGGCTCCACCGTCCCGGGGACGTAGACGCTCGTGGCGCGGCGGCGCGCCTCGCGGTCCACCGGCGAGCCGGGGCGCACGTACGCGGCGACGTCGGCGATGTGGACCCAGACGCGCGTGCGCCCTTCGCCCGCGTCGTCGAGCTCCTCGGCCGAGATCGCGTCGTCGAAGTCACGCGCGCCGGCCGGGTCGACGGTGAACGTGGTCAGGGAGCGCAGGTCGCGGCGCGGGCCCTCGGGAACGATCGCCTCGGGCGCCGTGGCCTGGGCCGCCGCGCGCTCCACGCGATCGGGGAATGAGCGCTCCAGCCCGCGGTCGAGCATGAGCGCCTCGAGGACGTCGCGGGCCACGTCGGGACGACCGATCTTGCGAGCCACCTTGGCGTGCCCGCGGCCCTGGCCGCGGGCGTGCAGCAGCACCAGGTCGCCGGGCCCGGCCCGGCGGTCGCGGTCGACCACGATCCGGTCCCCGCGGTCGAAGAACGGCGTCGCCATCAGGAAGCGGCCGCGCTTCTCCAGGACCGCCACCGTGCCGCCGCCGGCGCGCGCCGGCTCGCCCCGGCCCGGCTTGCGCGCGCTCACCCGACCAGCTCGCGCAGGGCGGCGTCCAGCGCCTCGTCGGCGGGGGTGTCGGGATCGTCGGACGCCCGCACGCCGGGCGTCACCCCGGCGCCGCGGCGCGTGCCGCCGCCGCCCAGGTTCTCCCCGCTGGGCGTGAAGTACTCGCCCACGGTGATGTCCAGCGCGCCGCCGTTGGGCAGCTCGCGCACCTCCTGGAAGACGCCCTTGCCGAACGTGCGGGTGCCCACGACCTTGCCCCGCCCGCGGTCGCGGATCGCCGCCGTGACGATCTCCGAGGCCGACGCGCTGCCCTCGTCCACCAGGACGTCCACCGGAATGGAGCGGCGGATGGCGCCGCCGGTGGCGCGGTAGACCTTGCGCGGGCGGCTGCGGCCGTCGGTGGAGACGATCGTGCCCTCGGAGATGAACACGCTGGCGGTGAGCACGGCCTCGTCAAGAAGGCCCCCGCCGTTGCCGCGCAGGTCCAGGACGATCCCCTTCGCCCCGCGCTCGAGCATGCGGTCGACCGCGGCGCGGACCTCTCCGTGCGCGCCGGCGGTGAAGCCCGACAGCGCCACCACGCCCAGCCTGCGGCCCTTCACGGTGCGCAGGCTCGAGGTGACCGACGGCGCCTCCACCCGCTCGCGCCGCAGCCGCAGCGTCCGGCGCTTGGCACCCGCGCGCTCCAGCGTCAGCTTGACGTAGGTCCCCGGCCGGCCGCGGATCAGCTCGGTCGAGCGGGCGCTCGTGCGGCCCGCCAGGGAGTGGCCGTTCACGGCCACGATGTGGTCGCCCACGCGCAGGCCGCCGCGCTTGGCCGGCGAGTTCGGGAACACGCGCGTGAGCTTCAGGCCGTCGGAGACCTGCGTGACCTCCATCCCCACGCCGGAGAACTCCCCGTGCGAGGACGCCTGGAAGCGCTGGTAGTCGCGCGGGCTCAGGTAGGTCGAGAAGCGGTCGTGCAGCTTGGACACGGCGCCGGCCAGCGAGTCGTCGACCAGCTGGGAGCGCTTGACCCGGCGGTAGTAGTCCTGCTCGATGATGTCCAGGCCGTCGTCCAGCGTGCGCACGTGGTCGTCCACGAAGACGTCGCGCAGGGGCGCGGGCAGGCTGCGCGGGTGCCCGCCCAGCCACAGGCCGGCGACGAACAGGATGGGGACGAGCGCGCACAGGCCGACGACCAGGCGCTGGAGGGTGCGGCGCGGCATGGCGGCTGAGGGTAGCGGGAGGCCTCCAGGCCGATCTAAGCCGCCACGGCCGCCGGCGCCAGGCCGCCCGCCCGCTCCACCACTGCGCGGTCGGGCCCGGCCAGGAGCAGGTACTCGGTCGTGCGCACGTGCGACACGCGGCCCACCTTGCGCCCGTCGGGCGCGTGGATGCCGATCTGCGCGCCCACGTAGCGCTTCACGCCCACGGGCAGGCGCGCGACGTAGCCGCGCTGCGCCAGGCGCTCCCCCACGGCCGCGGGGTCGTGGAAGCCCTCGGCGTTGAGGGACACCAGCAGCCACGGCGCCTCCACGCGCTCGAGCAGGTCCTCCAGCGCGGCCGGCGCGGTCCGGCGCGAGTTCCACGGGCTCTTGCGCTCCCGGCAGTCCACGCGCTTGTTGGCGACCCCGTACGTGTCGGGCTCGTCGCCGCGGACCAGGGTCTCCCACACGTGGTAGTTGGAGAAGTAGGAGTGCTGGTTGTAGGGAGGGTCGACGTAGACGAGGTCCACGTCGAGCGCGGGGGCCAGCGTCCCCGCGTCCTCGCGCGCCACCGAGCCGCACGGCCCGGGAACGGCCTCGGGCTCACGCAACGCCAGGGGGTTGCGGGCGCGCGGCGCCCAGCGCTTGAGGTAGGCCATCTGGAGGCCCACCGTGCTGTCGACGCGGTCGGCGGCCTCGACCAGCGAGGTCAGCAGCAGGCCGCGCTCCACCTCGGAGACGTCCAGCTCGTCGATCGCCGCCCGGATCGCGTCGACGCGCGCGCCGTTCTCCGGGCGCAGGTAGCGCGCCTGGTGGCAGAACGCGCGCGTGAAGTAGCCCGGTTGCCCGGGCAGGGCATCGAGCTCGGCCAGCCGCCGGCGCAGGGCCGCGCGGTCGACCTCGGGCCCCGCCTGCACGTAGGCGCGCCCGAAGGCCTCGGAGTACGACGCGGTGTCGTTGGACAGCACCGCCAGCCCCCGCCGGCGCAGCGCCTGGCCGACGCGCGTCGTGCCGGCGAACAGGTCGCACGCGGTGCGCGCCGGCAGCTCCCCCACCACCCGCTCGATCAGCGGCACCAGCGTCCGCTTCGAGCCGAGGTACTTGATCAAACGCGCAGGAAGCGGCGCAGGGACAGGCCCGAGCCCGCCGCGGACAGCCCGATCGCCGCCGTCATGAGGACGACGATGAGCAGGCCGAAGTTGATCGTGCTCGGCGCCGCGATCAGCGCGAAGTCGTTGGCCAGCGGGTCGATCAGCGCGATCTTCCCCACGGCCAGCAGCAGGATGGCCAGGAGGCCGCCGAGCGCGCCCACGATGACGCCCTCGATCACGAAGGGCCAGCGGATGAACCAGTCGGTCGCGCCCACCAGCTTCATCACCTCGACCTCGCGGCGGCGCGCGTACAGCGACAGGCGGATCGTGTTGGAGATGAGCAGGATGGACGCCGTGATGAGCAGGCCCGCGAGCATCGCCGTGATCAGCTTGACCACGCGCGTGGCCGAGAGGATCTTGTTCGTCTCGTCGCGCCGGTTGCGCACGGTGTCGACCGCGGGATCGATCGGGCGCCCGCGCTGCTCCAGCGACTGCTTGAGCTGGTTGATGTTGGCCGCCTTGTCGGGCGTGACGCGGAAGGTGTCGGGCAGCGGGTTGGTGCCCAGCAGCTGGTAGGCCTCCGGGTTGCGCTTGCGCTCCTGCGCGTAGGCGTCCTTCTTGGAGACGAACTGCACGCGCTTGACGTGCGCGGTCTCGTGGGCCAGGCGGTTCTGGACGCGCGCCACGTCGGCCGGCGTGGCGTCGGTCTTCATGTAGACGTCGAGGAGCAGCCGGCTGCGCACCTCGTTGGCCGCCCCGGTCGTCGCCTGGACGATCGGGATGAACACGCCGAGCACCAGCATGGTCACGAGCACCGTGGCCATGGCGGCGAAGCTGGGCATCGCGTTGCGCCCCAGCGAGC
Source organism: Solirubrobacteraceae bacterium (assembly GCA_033856025.1). Taxonomy (GTDB): domain Bacteria; phylum Actinomycetota; class Thermoleophilia; order Solirubrobacterales; family Solirubrobacteraceae; genus AC-38. The sequence goes on from JAWVFQ010000010.1 coordinate 33,947, forward strand.
GCACCGACTCGCGCAGGAAGAACCCGAGCTTCATCAGTTGGATCCGGTGCGACCGCGCTCGCGCACGCTGCGGGTGCCGCGGGCCGCGGGGTCGAGGCTCGGGTCGGCCACGGCGCCGCGCATGCGGGCGGCGAACTCGCGGGTCGTCTCGTCGCGGGTGTACAGGCCGGCGGCCTCGTCGCGTACGACGCGGCCCTCGGCCAGCTCGATCACGCGGCGGCGCATCTTGTCCACCATCGCGTGGTCGTGCGTGGCGACCAGGACGGTGGTGCCGGTGCGGTTGATCCGGTAGAGCAGCTGCATGATCCCGATGGACGTCTCGGGGTCGAGGTTGCCCGTCGGCTCGTCGCAGAGCAGCAGCGGCGGGTGGTTGACGAACGCGCGCGCGATCGAGACGCGCTGCTGCTCGCCGCCCGACAGCTGGTCGGGGTAGTTGTGCAGCTTGGTGGCCAGCCCGGTCAGGCGCAGGATGTCGGGCACCTTCTCGCGGATCTCCTTGCGCGACCCGCCGGTGACCTGCAGGGCGTAGGCGACGTTGTCGTAGACCGTGCGGTTCGGGAGCAGCTTGAAGTCCTGCCACACGACGCCGATGTTGCGCCGGTAGTAGGGCACGCGCTTGCGGTCCATCTCGGCGAGGTCGCGGTCGGCCACCCTCACCGTGCCCGCGGAGGCGTCGGCCTCCTTGATCAGCAGGCGCATGATCGTGCTCTTGCCCGAGCCGGTGTGGCCGACCAGGAACACGAATTCTCCCCGCTCGATCCCGAAGGTCGCCTGGTCGAGCCCGACGTCGCCTCCCTCGTACACCTTGGAGACGCCGCGGAACTCGATGACGTGGGTGCCCGACTGGTGCGCCTGGGGGCGCTTCGGGGCGGTGGCAGCCTTGTTCGGCTGCTGGCGTCGAAAGTCTCGCTCAGCCATTCGGGGGCGGACCCTAGCGAAGGGTTGTGAGGATTCCTGCGGTTGCAACTCATCCTGCAAGCGACCGCTAATGTGGGCCTAAGTGCCCGATATCTCCGCCTCCACGCTGCCCAACGGGCTGACCGTCCACCGGGTGGGAATCGAGGGCACCCGGGCGGTCACGCTGCTCGCGGCCTTCGACGCCGGCGCGCGCACCGAGCGCCCCGAGGAGAACGGGATGGCGCACTTCCTCGAGCACCTGGTGTTCAAGGGCGGCGAGAAGTTCCCCACCTATCGCGACGTCAACGAGACGGCCGAGCGGATGGGGGGCCAGCTCAACGCCTACACGAGCCACGACCTCGTCGCCTTCCACATCACGGCGCGCGCCGAGTCGGCGCTGGAGGCGGGCGACCTGCTCTCGGACTTCGTCGGGCGCCCCCACCTCGACGCCGAGGAGCTCGACCGCGAGCGCGGCGTCGTGATCCAGGAGATCGCGCGGGCCAACGACCAGCCCTCCACCGTGGCCGAGCACCTGATCGACCGCGCGGCGTTCGGCGAGCATCCGCTCGGGCGCCCCGTGCTCGGGCCCGAGGAGCACCTGCGCACCTTCTCGCGCGACGCGATCGTCGCCTTCCGCGAGCGCCGCTGGGCCGGCGCGCGGGGCGGCGCCTTCGTCGTGGGCAACCTGGACTCGGTCAACGGCGAGCTCGACGAGCTGTTCGCCCGCTTCCCCGACCTGCCCGAGCCCGAGCCCTACGACCCGGCTCCGCCGCTGGACCCGCGGATCCTGGTGCAGGAGCGCGACTCCAACCAGTCGCACCTGCGCATCTCCTACCGGCCGCGGGTGGACCCGCGCGACCGGCGCTCGCGCGCCGCGCTGGGCGTGTACGGGACGCTGCTGGGCGGGTCGATGGGCTCGCGCCTGTTCGACGAGATCCGCGAGCAGCGCGGGCTGGCTTACCAGGTCTACGCCTTCGACCACGCGTTCTCCGACGCGGGCATCCTCCAGCTGTCGGCGGGGCTGGAGTCGGGCAAGTGCGTGGAGGCCTTCGAGCGCATGACCGAGATCGTGGACGAGCTGCGCCGCGACGGGCCCACGCCCGAGGAGGTCGAGCGCGCCCGCGCCTACACCGCGGGTCGCCTGGTGCTCGGGTTCGAGAACACGGGCGCCGTGGCCCGCTACGCCGCCACCCAGGTGATCGTGCGCGGCGAGCCGATCGACCCCGACGGCGCCATCGCGGCCGTCGACTCGGTGACCTACGAGGAGGTCGCCGAGGCCGCCCGCGGGATCTCCGTGGAGCGGTCCGTGGCGTGCGTGGGCCCGCACACCGCCGCGGAGTTCGGCGGCTGATTCGTTTCGGCGCCGTGACCTTCTGGCGCTACCCTCGTCTCAGGAACAGGCATGACGCCGATCCTCTCTTCAACCATCCTGCGGACCCAGACCGACGCGCGCCTGCTGGCGCTCGCCGCCAAGGGCTACGAGCGCGCCTTCGAGGCGATCGTCGAGCGCTATCGCAAGCCGCTGCACCGCTGGTGTCGCACGATCCTGCCGGAGGCGCGTGCGGAGGACGCCGTGCAGACGGCGTTCCTCAAGGCCTGGGCCGCCCTGCGGTCCGGGACCGAGGTGTCAGATCTCAAGCCGTGGCTCTACCGCATCGCCCGCAACGCGGCGCTCGACAACGCGCGCAAGGCGGGCTACGACTACGACGAGCTGTCCGAGGCGCTGAGCCTCGCGCCCGCGCCGGAGTCCGAGCTGGAGCGTCGCTCGGTCATCCGCGAGACGCTGACCGGCGTCGCCGGCCTGCCGGACACCCAGCGCCACGCGCTGCTGCGCACGGCGGCCGGCCACAGCCGCGCCGACATCGCGCGCGAGCTGGACCTGAGCGAGGGCGCCGTGCGCCAGCTCGTGCATCGCGCGCGCACCACGCTGCGCGCCGCGGCCACGGCCCTCACTCCCATGCCGCTCGTCAACTGGGCGTCCGCACTCGGGGCCGAGGCCGGCACGCCGGCCGGCCAGCGGATCGCCGAGCTGGCCACGGGCGCCGGCGGCGCCAGCCTCGCCGCCACGGCCGTCAAGGCGGGCACCGTGGTGGTCGCGGCCGGGGTCCTGGCCGCCGGCCCGGGCACCGCCCTGCGCGACCAGGTCTCCGCCAAAGACAAGCCGGCCGCCTCGTCCCAGGACGCCAACGGCCAGGGCAGCGGCGGCGGTGCCGGCCCGGCCGCCAACGGCGGCGTGGCGGGCGCGGGCGGCCTGGCGAACGGGCGCCGCGGAACCCTGGGCATCGGCGGTCGCCGCGACGCCGGCCACCGCACCGCGCCCGGCGACAGGCGGTCCGGCGACGACCGCTCCGGATCCTCCGGTTCCGGGCGCTCCGGCTCCGACGACTCGGGCGACGGCCATTCCGGCTCCGGGAGCTCCGGCTCCGGGAGCTCCGGCGACGACCGCTCCGGCTCGTCCGGCAGCGGATCGTCGGGCAGTGGCTCGGGCGACGACTCCTCCGGCTCGGGCTCGTCGGGCTCCGGCTCGTCGGGCAGCGGCTCCGGCGACGACTCCTCCGGCTCGGGCTCTTCCGGCTCGGGCTCATCCGGCTCAGGCTCGTCGGGCAGCGGCTTCTCGGGGAGCGGGTCCTCGGACGGCGGTTCTTCCGGCAGCGGCTCCTCGGGCCCAGGCTCGGGCGACGCCACCCCGTCGGACTCCAGCTCCTCCGGGCACGGCTCAGGCCACCCGGAAGACGACCTCCTCCCGTAGCCCTCGCCGGCCGGCCGGGGCGTCCAGTCGTCTGGACCTTTGGTCGAGCACCGTGACCTAATCGCCGATGGGCCGTCTGAGGGGTGTAAGCAGCACTCCCGACCACCAGGAGCCCATCACATGAGAAAGACGATCACACTCTTCTTCGCCGCGGTTGTCGCGATGGCGATCCTCGTCCCGGCCGCGGCGCAGGGCAGCACCGCCTCGCAGCGTGCCGCGGCGAAGGCCGACCGCAACCACGACCGGATCCCCGATCGCTGGGAGCGCCGGAACGGCCTGAGCCTGCGCGTCAAGCAGACCAAGCGCGACCAGGACCGCGACGGGCTGAACAACCTCGGCGAGTTCAAGGCCGGGACGAACCCGCGTGACCGCGACACCGACAACGACGGCATGCGCGACGGCGCCGAGCATCGTGTGGGCGACAACCCGCGCGACCGCGACAGCGACGACGACGGCGTGGCCGACGGCCACGAGAACGCCGGCACGGTGGAGAGCTTCACCAACGGCGTCCTGACGATCAAGCTCGCGTCAGGCGGCACGGTCTCCGGCAAGGTCGTCGACGGCAGCACCCAGATCGAGTGCAAGACGGCGCCGACCACGACGCCCACCGCCACGGCCTCGCGTGAGAACGAGTCCGGCGACGACAACGGCGGCGACAACCGCGGCTCCGGCAACAGTGGCGACGACAACGGTGACGACCACAGCGGCCCCGGTCGCGGTGATGACGATCCCGGCGACGACGACCACGGCGACCGCGGCGACGACGGCAACGAGGTCGCCTGCGGGACCGCCGACCTGACCGCCGGCACGGTCGTCCACGAGGCGAGCCTCAACGTGACCGACGCGGGCGCGGTCTTCCGCGAGGTCGAGCTGGTCAAGTAGGCCCACCAGGAACGGGACCACGAAACGGGGCGGCCTTCGGGCCGCCCCTTTCGTTTACCCGATCGCGACCATGCGCTCGATCGGGACGCGGGCCCGCTCGGCGATCTCCGGCGGCACGCGCACCTCGTGACGCCCCTCCAGCAGCGAGTCGCGCAGCTTGGGGAGGGTGATCATCTTCATGAAGCGGCAGGAGGCCCGCTCGTTGGCGGCGATGAACTCGGTGTCCGGCGCCGCCATGCGCAGCGGATGCAGCATCCCGGTCTCGGTGGCGACGATCGCCGTCCCGCCGGGCTCGGCGTGGCGGGCGTAGTCGAGCATCCCGCCGGTCGAGAGCATGTGCACGCCGTCGGAGTCCACGTCGCCGTGGGCCACGTACTCCATGACCGACGTCGAGCACCCGCACTCGGGGTGGATCAGGAAGTCGGCGCCGGGGTGCGCGGCGCGCGTGGCCTCGATGTCGGCCGGGCGGATCCCCGCGTGGACATGGCACTCCCCTGACCACACGCGCATGCGCTTGCCGGTCCGCTGCTCGACGTAGGCACCCAGCCACATGTCGGGACCGAAGAGGATCTCCTGGTCGGGACCGTGCTCGCGGTAGATGTGCTGCACCACGTCGACGGCGTTGGACGAGGTGCAGCAGTAGTCCGTCTCCGCCTTGACCTCGGCGCTCGTGTTCACGTACATGACGACCAGGGCGCCCGGGTGCTCGGCCTTCCACGCGCGCAGCTCGTCGGCGGTGATGGAGTCGGCCAGCGAGCAGCCGGCGTCCAGGTCGGGAATGAGGACGGTCTTCTCGGGCGCCAGGATCGACGCGGTCTCGGCCATGAAGTGAACGCCGCAGAAGACGATGGTCTGCTGGTCGGCGGCCGCCGCGGCACGCGAGAGGCCGAGCGAGTCGCCCACGTAGTGCGCCACGTCCTGGATCTCGGGCACCTGGTAGTTGTGGGCCAGGATCACGGCGTCGCGCTGCTCGGCGAGCGTCGCCACCTCCATACGGAGCGCCAGTATCTCCTCGCTCGTCAGGCGAGGCGTGGCCGGAGCCATCGGTAGCGACTGCATGTTTCGAACCCTCCAGGGTGTCGAAATGAAGCTCCGGCGCCCTGACCGAGGGGCCCGAGCCGAAGTGTCCTGCTTTCAGAAGTGTAGTGGGTCCAGCAGCAGGCTCAGGTCCAACGCCGGAGCGGAGTGCGTGAGCGCGCCCACGCTGATCCAGTCCACGCCGGTCTCGGCCACGGCGCGGACCGTCTCCAGGCTCACGTTGCCCGAGGCCTCGGTCTGGGCCCGGCCGCGCGCGCGGGCCACCGCCTCGCGCAGCGTGGCCGGGTCCATGTTGTCCAGGAGCAGCCGCGTCGCCCCCGCCGCCAGCGCCGCGTCCACGTCGTCGAGGCTCGCGCACTCGATCTCCACCGCCATCCCGGCGGGGGCGGCGGCCAGCGCGCGGCGGGTCGCCTCCCCCACGCCGCCGGCCAGCGCCGAGTGGTTCTCCTTGACCAGCATCGCGTCGTACAGGCCGGTCCGGTGGTTGTGGCCTCCGCCGGCCGCCACCGCCGCCTTCTCCAGCGCCCGCAGGCCCGGCGTGGTCTTGCGCGTGTCGAGGATGCGCGCGCCGGTGCCCTCGACCGCCTCCACGTAGCGCGCGGTCAGCGTGGCCACGCCGGACAGGCGGCCGAGCAGGTTCAGCGCCACGCGCTCGCCCACCAGGATCCCCGCCGCGCCGCCCTCCACCGCCAGCACCTCGCCGCCCTGGCGCCACGCGCCCTCCTCGGCGAGGCGCGACACCGCCAGCCGCTCGTCCACCTGGGCGAACACCGCCTCGGCGGCGTCGAGGCCGAACACCACGCCGGGCGCCTTCTGGGAGATCGTGGCCCGCGCCCGGGCGTCGTCGGGGACGACGGCGCGGGTGGTCACGTCCCCGGAGCCGACGTCCTCCTCCAGCGCCCGGCGCACGAGGTCGCCGAGGTCGCTCAGCGCTCCGCTCCCTTGAGCAGCACCCCGCGCACCAGGTCGTCCAGGTCGCCGTCGAGCACGCGCTGCACGTCGCCCACCTCCATGTTCGTGCGCAGGTCCTTGACCTGCTTGTAGGGATGCAGGACGTAGTTGCGGATCTGCGAGCCGAAGTTGACGTCCTGAGCCTCGCCCTTCTCGCGGGCGATCTCCTCGGCGCGCTTTCGTTCCTCGAGCTCGACCAGGCGCGAGCGCAGCATGGCCAGGGCGGTCTGCTTGTTGGCCGACTGCGAGCGCTCGTTCTGGCACTGGACGACGAGGCCGGTCGGCCGGTGGGTTATCCGCACGGCCGAGTCGGTCTTGTTGACGTGCTGGCCCCCGGCGCCGCTGGCGCGGTAGGTGTCGATCTGGAGGTCCTCGTCGTCGATGGCCACCTCGCCGGCGTCCTCCACCACGGGCGCGACCTCAACGCCCGCGAACGACGTCTGGCGGCGGTTGGCCGCGTCGAAGGGCGAGAGACGCACCAGGCGGTGCACGCCCTTCTCGGCCCCGTAGAGGCCGTAGGCGTTCTCCCCGCTGGCCCGGAAGGTGGCGGACTTGATCCCGGCCTCCTCCCCCGGGCTGGCCTCCAGCAGCTCCACGCCGAAGCCGCGCTTCTCGGCCCAGCGCATCTCCATACGCAGGACCATCTCGGCCCAGTCCTGGGCGTCGGTGCCCCCCGCCCCGGCGTTGACCGTGACCAGGGCGTCGCCCGAGTCGTAGCGCCCGGAGAACAGCCGCTCCTCCTCCAGCTGGGCCAGGCGGGCCTCGGCGGAGTCCACGGTGGCGGCCAGCTCGCCGGCCATCGACTCGTCCTCGGCGGCCAGCTCGGCCAGGCCGGCGAGGTCCTCGACGTCTGACTCCAGAGCGCGGAAGGTGCTCAGCTTGCGCGTGGCGCGCGCGTGGTCGGCGCTGACGCGGGCGGCGCGCTCCTGGTCATCCCAGAAGCCCTCCTCCCCCATCTGGGCCTCCAGCTCGGAGGCGCGGCGCTCCAGCCCAGCCGGGTCAAAGGTAGTCCGCGAGCAGCTTGAGCTGGTCGCGGATCGCCGCGAGGCGCTGGGGCGTGACTTCGGGGGACGCGTCGGTGGCCATGGGGCGCCGCGCGCCTAGGACCCGTGGCACTTCTTGAACTTCTTGCCCGACCCGCACCAGCACGGGTCGTTGCGCCCGACCTGCTCTGACTCGTCGACGCGGCGCTGCTCGACGACGGGCGCCAGCGCCATCTCGTCCTCGGTGATCTGGCCGTCCTGGTAGGCGCGGGCGGCGGCGTCCTCGTAGGCCTCCTCGCCCTGGGCGATCCCGGCCCCCGCCATGGCGATCGCCTCGGCGCTGCCGATGGCCCCGCCGCCGGAGTAGGAAACGCGCCCGCCGCCGGTCGATGACCCGCTGGCGGGGCGTGAGGGCAGTGCCGCCTCGGGCGCGGCGCCCTCGATCTCGACCTCGACGTTGTAGATCATGCGCGCGAAGTCGGCCCAGATGGCGTGCATCAGGTCCTGGAAGAGCGTGAACGCCTCGTTCTTGTAGGCGACGAGCGGGTCGATCTGGGCGAAGCCGCGCAGGTGGATGCCCTCGCGCAGGTAGTCCATGTCGTAGAGGTGCTCGCGCCAGCGCTGGTCGATGATC
>JAWVFQ010000011.1:0-58517 GCA_033856025.1 Solirubrobacteraceae bacterium
GGGCGTTGGAGAGTTGAGAGGATTCGTCCCTAGTACGAGAGGACCGGGATGAACGGACCTCTGGTGTATCAGTTGTCGTGCCAACGGCACTGCTGGTTAGCTACGTCCGGATCGGATAACCGCTGAAAGCATCTAAGCGGGAAGCCGGCCTCGAGATGAGCTCTCCCATCCCCATGAGGGAGTAAGACCCCTGGTAGATCACCAGGTTGATAGGCCGGATCTGGAAGGGCGGTAACGCCCGCAGGAGACCGGTACTAATGGGTCGAGGGCTTGACGGATTTCTTTCGTGATCCCCGTTTCAGGACGCATTCGCTGTGCAGTTTTCAGGGCCCGCCGAGAGGGCGGTCTCGCCGCCTTTCGGTGGCTCTAGCGAGAGGGATACACCTCTTCCCATTCCGAACAGAGCAGTTAAGCCTCTCAGCGCCGATGGTACTTGGGCCTCACGGCCCCGGGAGAGTAGGTCGCCGCCGGTTCTTCAGCACGAAAGCGCCGCCCCGTCTGGGGCGGCGCTTCGTCTTTCTCCCGTGAAGTTCCTAGCGCCGCGGGGGAAGCGGGGTCAGGCACGGTTGGGGACGGGGCGTCACGCGCCCCGGCCGTCGTGGCCGTGCGGACCCGAGCGGGCGGCGGTGCGGGTGCTCGAGGACGGCCGGCGCGCCCGCGCGAGCGGGCCTCCCATCGCCGGACGCCTTCATCTGAGACCTGGACAGGAACATGTGTTCGCAAGGCTGACGACCCGCCCGGACGGAACAGGTGTTCTGCAAGGGATCTTGCAGACGGCGGCCCGGCGTCGCCCGGAAGGGCGGCGCGGCGGCTAGCCTGCGCCCGTGCTGCACCTGCGCATCGTCGCGCCCGCCGGCCGCGCCGACCAGGCGCTGGACGTGCTGACCGCGACCCCCTCGGTCTGCAACGTCGTGCGCCTGCCGGGCGTGGCGCTCCGCCCCAAGGGCGACGTGATCCTCGCCGACGTGGCGCGCGAGGACGCCAGCGTGGTGCTCTCGGACCTGCGCCGGCTCGAGATCCACCACGAGGGCTCGATCTCCGTCGAGTCCGTCGACACCCAGATCTCGGACGCCGCCGAGCGGGCGGAGAGGGCGGCGCCGGGCCTGCCGTCGGACGCCGTGGTGTGGGAGGAGGTCGAGGCGCGCACGTCGGAGACGACCGAGCTGTCGGCGTCGTTCCTCGCCTTCATGGTCCTGGCCTGCCTGATCGCGGCGGTGGGCATCTACCTCGACACGCCGATCCTCATCATCGGCGCCATGGTCGTGGGCCCGGAGTTCGGGCCGCTGGCGGGCCTGTGCGTGGCCCTCGTCTCGCGCCGGCGCGGGCTGGCGGGGCGCTCGCTGGTGGCGCTGCTCGTGGGCTTCCCGGCCGGGATCACGGCCGCCTTCCTGGCCACGGTCGCCTTCAAGCACACCGGCGTCACGCCCCAGCACTTCGACACGACGGGCCACGCGCTGTCCGTGGTCATATCCAAGCCCGACTTCCTCTCGTTCTTCGTCGCGCTGTGCGCGGGCATCGCGGGCGTCCTGTCGCTGACCTCGGCCAAGTCGGGCGCGCTGATCGGCGTGCTGATCTCCGTGACGACCATCCCCGCCGCCGCCAACATCGGCGTCGCGGCCGCCTACGGGGACGGCGACAAGTGGACCGGGTCCGTCGAGCAGCTGGCGATCAACCTCGGGTCGATCCTGCTCGCGGGGCTCGTGACGCTGGGGATCCAGCGGGCCCTCTACGCGCGCCGGCGGGCCGCGCACGAGCGCGACCTCGTCCGGACCGGCGCCTAGGCACTCACGCCGCGGCGGAGCCCTCGAGGCCCAGCTCGTCCGCGCGGTCCTCGAGCGCCGCGATCACGAACGCGACGTGCTCGTCGAAGTCCTCGCCCAGCTCCTCGGCGCCCTCGCGCAGCTCGTCGCGGTTCACCGCCGCGGCGAAGCTCGGCTGCTTGAGCTTCTTCTTCACCGACTTGGGCGTCATGCCGTGGATGCCCTCCGGCCGCACGTAGGCCACGGCGGCGATGAAGCCGGTCAGCTCGTCGACCGCGAACAGCGCCTTCTCCATCTGCGACTCGCGGGGGACGCCCAGGAAGTCGGCGTGCGAGGCGACGCCGCGCACCACCTCGTCGGGGTAGCCGAGCCGCTCGAGCTCGGCCAGCGCCATGCGGGGATGGCCGGTCTCCAGGTCGGGATGGCGCTCGTAGTCGAGGTCGTGGAGCAGCCCGGTGGCGCCCCAGAGCTCCTCGTCCTCGCCGTACTTGCGCGCATACGCCCGCATGGCGGTCTCGACCGCGAGCATGTGCCGGCGCAGCGATTCGGAGTCCGTCCACTCGCAAAGGAGGGTCCACGCCTCGTCGCGCGAAAGGGGCAGCGACATGGGTGTTACCCTAGCCAAGCCCCGCGCGGCGGCCCCGCCAGGGGGCTCCGGGGGGCCCGCGCCCATGGAGAAGTTCGTCATCGAAGGCGGCGCCCCGCTGTCGGGGACGGTCGTCCCCGCCGGCAACAAGAACGGCGCCCTCCCGTGCCTCGCCTCGGCGGTCCTCACCGACGAGGAGGTCGTGCTGCGCAACGTGCCGCGCATCCGCGACGTCGAGGCCATGCTCGAGCTGCTCGAGGACCTGGGCGCTCGCGTGGAGTGGCGCGGCGACAACGAGGTGGCCGTCTGCTGCGCGGGCGTGGGCGGGCGCACCGCGCCCGACCGGGGGCTCTCCGAGCGCATCCGCGCCTCGTTCCTGCTGGCCGGCCCGCTGCTGGCGCGTCACGGGCAGGCCGAGATGCCGCCGCCCGGCGGCGACGTGATCGGTCGCCGCCGCCTGGATCCCCACCTCGACGCGTTCCGCGCGCTGGGCGCGCAGGTCGACGTCGGCCGCGACATCGAGCTGCGCGCATCCGGAGGCCTGCGCGCCGGCGACGTGTTCATGGACGAGCCGTCGGTCATGGCGACCGAGAACGCGCTGATGGCGGCCGCGCTCACGCCCGGTACGACGCTGCTCGGAAACGCGGCGTCCGAGCCGCACGTCCAGGACCTGGCTCGGATGCTGGGGAAGATGGGCGCCGAGATCGAGGGCATCGGCTCCAACCGGCTCACCGTGACCGGCGCCGCGCAGCTGGGCGGGTGCGAGCACGACCTGGCGCCCGACCACATCGAGATCGGCTCGTTCATGGCGCTGGCCGGCGTGACGGGCGGCGAGCTGCGTATCGTCGGCGTCGTCCCCGACGACCTGCGGATGATCCGCCTGGTGTTCCGGCGCCTGGGCCTGAGCACCGAGCTCGACGGAGACGACGTCCTGGTCCCCGGCGGGCAGAAGCTCATCTGCGAGCGCGACGTGGGCAACTACAAGCTCACGGTCCAGGACGGCCCGTGGCCGGCCTTCCCGGCGGACCTGACCTCGATCGCCGTGGCCCTGGCCACCCAGTCCGAGGGCTCGGTCCTGATCCACGAGTGGATGTTCGAGAACCGCCTGATCTTCACCGACAAGCTGGGGACCATGGGGGCGGACATCGTCCTGTGCGACCCGCACCGCGCGATCGTCACGGGGCCCTCGCGGCTGCGCGGAGAGCGCCTGGAGTCGCCGGACATCCGCGCCGGGATGGCCATGCTGATCGCCGCGCTGTGCGCGGACGGCCGCAGCGAGATCGGCAACATCCGCCAGATCGACCGCGGCTACGAGCGCATCGACGAGCGCCTGCGCGGGCTCGGCGCACGCATCGAGCGCGTGGCCGTCGAACCGGTCCATGCCGCCTAGCGGCGGCGGGCCAGGAGACCTCCTGCCGTGATCCATCCGATTCCCAGCGGAACCCGCGACGTGCTGCCCGACGAGATGCGCGAGCTGCGCGCGATCACCGAGTCGCTGCGCGGCGTCTTCGGCGCGCGCGGGTACGGCGAGGTCTACACGCCGGCGCTGGAGTACGCGGCCGAGCTGGATCCCGCGGGCGCCCCGCCCGCCTACCGCCTGGTCGACGAGCGCGGCGAGCCGATGGTGCTGCGCACGGACATGACCGTGCCGATCGCGCGCGTGGTGGGGACGCGCTACGCGACCGCCGAGCCGCCGCTGCGCTTCTCCTACTTCGCCCACGCCTACCGGGCGGTGCGGCCCCAGCGCGGCCAGCCGCGGGAGTTCCTCCAGGCCGGGATCGAGCTGGTCGGCGCGCCCGCGCCCGAGGGGACGGTGGAGGCGCTGGAGATTCTCTGCCAGGGCCTGGCGGCGGCCGGCCTGCGCGACTTCCGCGTCGGACTGGGCGACGCGTCGCTGTACCCGGCGCTCCTGGACGCCCACGGCGTCGCGGGCGAGGCGCGCGAGCAGGTCCTGCACGAGCTGGCCACCCGCGACTTCGTGGGCCTGGAGCGCGAGTTGCGCGCCGCCGGCCTGTCGGACGCCGCCACCGCCGAGCTCGTGGCCGCCCCGCAGACGCGCGGGGCCGCGCTGCCGGACGCGGGCGGGCCGCTCGGAGACGCGGTGGCCGGCATGCGCGCCGTGCGCGACGGTCTGTCGGACGACGTGGCGTCGCGGGTGATCTTCGACCTGGGCCTGTCCCGGGGACTGGGCTACTACACGGGCGCGATCTTCGAGGTCTACGACCCGGCGCTGGGCGCTCCCGTGGGCGGCGGTGGCCGCTACGACGACCTGCTGGGACGCTTCGGGCGCCCGCTGCCGGCGGTGGGCTTCGCGCTGAACGTCGAGCGCCTGCACTTGGCGCTGACCGGAGAGGAGGGGGGTCCGCCGTGACCGGCCTGACCGTCGCCGTCCCCCGGGGCGCGCTGTTCACGGAGACGCTCGACCTGCTCGACGGCCTGGGCGTGGACACGGCCGAGGTGCGGTCCAACGACCGCAAGCTGCTGTTCTCCGACGCCGGCCTGATCACCATGCGTCCGTCCGACGTGCCCACGTACGTCGAGGCCGGCGCGGCCGATCTGGGGATCACGGGCAAGGACGTGCTGATGGAGCAGTCCGAGCGCGACGTCTACGAGCTGGCCGACCTCGGCTACGGGGGGTGCCGGATGGTCCTGGCCACGCGGGACGGCGACGATCCCACGGTCGAGGCCCTGCGCCGGCTGGGCGTCATGCGGATCGCGACGAAGTACCCGCGGATCGCCGCGCGCTGGTTCGAGCGCACGGGTCGCCAGGCCGAGATCGTCGAGGTCAAGGGCTCGGTCGAGCTGGCGCCGCTGGCCGGGCTCGTGGAGGGCATCGTCGACCTGACGGCGACCGGGACGACGCTCGCGGAGAACGGGCTCGTGGTGCGCGAGGAGATCGCGTCCAGCACCGCCCGGCTCATCGCCAACCCCGTCGCCCACAAGCTCAAGGCGGCCGCGATCGACGATGTGCTCGCGCGCATCGCGCCGGGCGGCGGAGAGGCCCAGGCGTGAGCGTCTCGAGCGTCGCCGAGCGGGTGGGCGAGATCATCGCGCGCGTCTCCGAGGGCGGAGACGAGGTGGTGATGGCGCTGACGCGGGAGTTGGACACCGGCGGGCGGGAGCCGTGGCCGCTGCGCGTGGATCCGCTCCAGCTGACCGAGGCGCTGGACGCCCTTCCGGGCCCGCTGCGCGAGGCGCTGGAGCTGGCCGCGGGCAACGTCCGGGCGGTCGCGCTGGCCGGCGTCCAGCCGGACCGCGAGGTGGCGCTGCCCCAGGGGCAGGTTGTGACGATTCGCGAGATTCCCGTGCGCCGGGCGGCGATATATGTCCCGGGTGGGCGGGCTCCGTATCCCAGCACCGTGATCATGGGCGCCGTGACCGCCCAGGTGGCGGGCGTCGAGGAGGTCGTCGTCTGCTCGCCGCCGCGCGCCGACGGCGACGTCGACCCCGTCGTCCTGGCCGCGTGCGCGCTGTGCGGCGTGGACGAGGTCTACCGGATGGGCGGCGCGCAGGCAGTGGCCGCGCTGGCGCTGGGGACCGAGGCGGTCCCGCGGGTCGACGTGATCGTGGGCCCGGGCAACCCCTATGTCCAGGAGGCCAAGCGCCAGCTGTCGGGCCGCGTGGGGATCGACTCGTTCGCGGGCCCCAGCGAGCTCGTCGTCGTGTTCTCGCAGGGCAGCGACCCGCGCCTGGTCGCCTTCGACCTCCTGGCCCAGACCGAGCACGGCGCGGACAGCCGCGTGGTGGGCATCTCTCCCTCGCGGGAGCTCCTGGCGCGCGTGGCGGCCGAGCTGGGCCCCGAGAGCGGCATCCGCCTGGAGGTCCTCAGCCTGGAGCGCGCGCTGGACCTGGTCGACGAGATGGCGCCCGAGCACCTCCAGCTGATGGGGGAGGAGGCCGAGGCGCTGGCGCCGCTGGTCCGCACGGCCGGGTGCGTCTTCGTCGGCGCCGCGTCCGGGACGGCGTTCGGCGACTACGTGGCCGGGTCCAACCACGTCCTGCCCACGGGTGGTGCCGCCCGCTTCGCCTCGGCGCTGTCGCCCGGGACCTTTCGCCGTCACGCCACCGAGGTACGCGTCCCCGACGATCCGGTGGAGCTGGCGCGCGCGGGCGCTCTGATCGCCCGGGCCGAGGGCTTTGAGGCCCACGCCCGGTCGATGGAGGCGCGCATCCGCGAGAATGAGCCCGATGGCTGACGACGCCCGCCGCGCGCGGATCGCGCGCGAGACCAAGGAGACGAAGGTCGAGCTGGACCTCCGGCTGGACGGCGCGGGCGCGGGCGCCCGCGAGACGGGCGTCGGCTTCCTCGACCACATGCTCGACCTGCTGGCGCGCCACGGGCGGCTCGATCTCGACGTGAGCGTCCGGGGCGACCTGGAGACCGGCTCGCACCACACCGTCGAGGACACGGGGATCTGCCTGGGTCAGGCGCTGGACCAGGCGCTGGGCGACCGCGCCGGGATCGCGCGCTACGGGCACGCCATCGTCCCCATGGACGAGGCGCTGGGCACCTGCGCCATCGACGTGTCCGGCCGCCCGTTCTGCCGCTGGAGCGCCGAGCTTCCGTCGGGCGCCATCGCCGGCTTCGACCACGAGGAGGCCGAGGAGTTCTTCCGGGCCGTGGCGTCGGCCGCCAAGCTGACGCTGCACCTGCGCGTGGACTCCGGCACCAACGCGCACCACATGATCGAGGCGGCGTTCAAGGCGTTCGCCCGCGCGCTGCGCGTGGCCGTGGCGGTGGACCCGACCGAGGCGGGCGTTCCGTCGACCAAGGGGACGCTGACGTGAGCGAGACCACCGCCCTCATCGGGATCGTGGACTACGGCATGGGCAACCGGCGCTCCGTGGAGAAGGCTCTGGAGCACGTGGGGGCCCGGGCGGCGATCACAGCCGACCCCGACGAGCTGCGCGCCGCGGACGGCCTGATCGTCCCCGGCGTCGGGTCGTTCCCGGCCGCCATGCGCAGCCTGCGCGCGGCGGGGCTGGACCGCGTGGTGCGCGAGCGCGCGGAGTCCGCGGTCCCGGTCTTCGGGATCTGCCTGGGGATGCAGCTGCTGTTCGAGTCCTCCGTGGAGGCGGGCGGCGCGGCCGGGCTGGGCCTGCTGGGCGGCGAGGTGAGCCGGCTGGACCCGCGCGGGCTCAAGCTCCCGCAGATGGGGTGGAACGACGTGCGCTGGCAGCGCGAGACGCTGCTGAACGCCGGCCTCCCGGACCCGTCGGTCTTCTACCACGTGCACTCGTACGTCCCGCACCCGACGGACGCGGACGACGTGCTCGGCGTGTCGGAGTACGGCTCGCCGTTCGTGACCGTCGTGGCGCGCGAGAACGTGTTCGGAGCGCAGTTCCACCCGGAGAAGTCCTCGGCGCACGGCCTCGGCCTGCTGAGGAACTTCGCCGGCATCTGCGCGCGCGTCGCCGCGTGATCCTCTATCCGGCGGTCGACATCCTGGACGGGCGCGCGGTGCGCCTCGTGCAGGGCGAGTTCTCCGACGTGACGCGCTACCACGACGACCCGGTCGAGGCGGCGCGCGCGTGGTTGGAGGCGGGGGCCCGGGCGCTGCACGTGGTGGACCTCGACGGGGCGCGGGCGGGCGAGCCGGTGAACCTCGAGGCGATCCGGAAGATCGTCGCCCTGTCCGACGTGCCGGTCCAGGTGGGCGGGGGGTTGCGCACGGCCGGCCACGTCCGCGCCGTGCTCGAGGACGCCCGCGCCGACCGTGCCGTCATCGGGACCGCGGCGTACGAACGCGATCCCCGCTTCCTGGACTCTCTGGTCCAGGGCGACGGAGACCGGATTGCCGTCGCGGTGGACGTCCGTGGCGGAAAGGTCTCCGCGTCCGGCTGGACCGAGGACACCGGCCTCGATCCTCTCGAGGCGATGGACCTTCTGGCCACCGCCGGGGTGCGCAACTGGATCTACACGAACGTGGATCGTGACGGGATGCTCACGGGGCCCGACCTGGACGAGGCACGAACCGTCGCGGACCGCGTCCAGGGTGCGCTCATCTGGTCCGGCGGCGTCGGGAGCCTGGACCATCTCCGCGCTCTCTCCGAACTGCCCATCGAGGGCGTGATCGTGGGCAAGGCGCTGTACGAGGGCCGCTTCACGGTGGCCGAGGGGCAGGCGGCGCTGGGCTGATGCACTACAAGCGCGTGATCCCGTGCCTGGACGTCGACGCGGGTCGGGTCGTCAAGGGAACCCGGTTCCTGGAGCTGCGCGACGCGGGCGATCCCGTGGAGCTGGCCGCGTTCTACGACCGCGAGGGCGCGGACGAGGTGGTCTTCCTGGACATCACCGCCACCGCGGACCGCCGCGACACCGTCGTCGAGCTGGCGCGACGGGCGGCCGACGACGTGTTCGTTCCCTTCACGATCGGGGGCGGGATCCGCTCCGTCGCCGACGCCCAGGCCGTCCTGGACGCCGGCTCGGACAAGGTGTCGGTGAACAGCGCCGCTGTCGAGCGCCCCGAGCTCATCGGCGAGCTGGCCGAGCGGTTCGGCAACCAGTGCGTGGTGCTGGCGATCGACGCGAAGCGCCGCGACGAGAGCGCCGGCGCGTCCTGGGAGGTCTTCGTGGCCGGCGGGCGCACGCCGACGGGGCGCGACGCGGTGGAGTGGGCGCGCGAGGGCGTCGAGCGGGGGGCGGGGGAGGTCCTGCTCACGAGCATGGACCGCGACGGCACCAGGGACGGCTACGACCTCCAGCTCGTCCGGGCGGTGGCGGACGCGGTGCGCGTGCCGGTTATCGCCTCGGGCGGCGTGGGCGAGCTCGACCACCTGGTCGCCGGCATCGAGGCGGGGGCCGACGCCGTCCTGGCCGCTTCCATCTTCCACTACGGCCAGTTCAGCGTGCGCGAGGCCAAGGAGCGCCTCGCGGCGGCGGGAATCCCCGTGCGGCCGTAGAAACCCGGGCGGGTGGACGAGCTTCTCTCCCACCCGCCGGTCGCCCGGCTGCGCGACGCGCTCGCGAGCGTGCCGGGTGCGTGGCTGGTCGGCGGCGCGGTCCGCGACTTCGCCCTCGGGCGCCCGCCGGTGGACCTGGACGTCGTCGTGGAGGGCGATGGCCTGGCCGCCGCTCGCACCGCGGCGCAGGCGCTCGGCGGCACGCTGCGCGAGCACGACCGGTTCGGGACGGCGACTGTCGTCGTCCCCGGCGAGGCGGTCGTGGACTTCGCGACGGCCCGGGCCGAGGAGTACCCGGTGCCCGGAGCGCTGCCGGAGGTCCGGCCGGCGACGGTCGACGAGGACCTGGCGCGTCGCGACTTCACGGTCAACGCGATCGCCGTCGCGCTGGCCGACGGCGAGCGGCGCGAGTTCCCGGGCGCCGGCGAGGACCTGGAGCGGCGCCGCCTGCGCGTCCTGCACCCGCGCTCCTTCCACGACGATCCCACGCGCCTGCTGCGGCTCGTGCGCTACGCGGCGCGGCTGGGCTTCGAGGCCGACGTGCGAACCGACGCGCTGGCCCGCGACGCGATCGCGGCCGGGGCGCTGGGGACCGTCTCCGGGCCGCGCATCGCCACCGAGCTGCTGCTCCTCTGCGGCGAGGAGACCGCGATCGCCGCCCTCGTCTGGGCCGAGGAGATCGGCCTGGCGGGGGCGCTGCACCCCTGCTTCCAGCCCCGCCTCGAGCTCGCGCGCGACGCGCTCCAATTCGAAACCGTGACCACCCCGCATGCCCGCCGCGACCTCGTCGTGCTCGCCACCTCGCTCACCCGCTGTCGTGAGCCGGAGCTGCGGGCGTGGCTTGACCAGCTCGGCCTCACCGCGGCCGAACGGGACGCGATCGTGGCCGCGGCGCTGGAGTCCGAGACCCTCGCGGAGCGCCTGGAGCACGCGCACCGCCCGAGCGAGGTGCGCCACCTCGTCCACGGGCGTCCGCCCGAGCAGCTCGCGATCGCCGCCGCGCTGGGCGCCGGCGACCCGCTGGGGCACTGGCGCGACGAGTGGAGCGCCGTCGGGCTGGAGATCGACGGCGCCGACCTGATCGCGGCCGGCGTCCCCGAGGGCCCCGACGTCGGCCGCGCGCTCGACGCCGCCTGGGCCGCCGCGCTGGACGAGGGCGTCCGCGACCGCGACGGCCAGCTCGCGGCCGCGCTACGCGCCGTGCGGGGCGAATAGCATCCGCCCGCGATGGCGGGCGACCTCAACGCGCTGCGGTGGGACGGCGGATCGGGCCACTACGAGGTCTACTACCTGTCCGCGACCGACCGGGGCAGCGGAGTCGGGCTTTGGATCCGCTACACGATGGTCGCGCCGCTGGCCGGCGAGGCGACGTGCTCGCTGTGGTTCATGGCGATGGATCCCCAGGGGCAGCCCGGCGGCGATCTGATCGGCCGCAAGGACACACGTCCCGCCTCCGAGCTCGTCGCGCGCGCCGACCCGTTCGAGCTGCGCATCGGCGACGCGGTCCTCAGCGACCGGGGGATGACCGGCGGCTTCGAGGACGTGGCCTGGGACCTGCGCTGGGAGCCGCGGCTGCCCGGCGCCGAGCACGTCCACCCGGTCCTCCAGCGCGCGAAGCTGGCCAAGACCGTGCTCGTGCTGCCGCAACCGGCCGTCGAGGTGCAGGGCACGGTCCACTGGGGCGAGCGCGAGCTGGAGCTCGACGGCTGCCAGGGCGGGCAGGCGCACCTGTGGGGCTCCAAGCACGCGGCGCGCTGGGCCTGGGCGCACTGCAACGACTTCGAGGGCCTGGACGGGAGCGAGCGCCCGGACACTTGGATCGACGGGGTGTCGGTGTTCGTGCCGCGGTTCGGGCGGCTGATCGGCCCGAATTCGCCCGTCGTCGGGCGCTTCGCCGGCCGCGACTTCCGCTCGACGAGCCCGCTGCGCGTGAGCCGGAACCGCTCGCGCTTCGGCCTGACGACGTGGCACCTCGAGGCGACCGACGGCGACCTGCAGATCGTCGCCGACATCGACGCCCGCCGCGACCAGCTCGTCGGGGTCACCTACCACGACCCCGACGGGGACCTGGCCTACTGCTACAACAGCGAGACGGCGTCGATGCGCGTGCGCGTGTGGCAGCGCGACAAGTCGGTGCAGGAGGGGCGGCGGCTGATCGACGAGCTCGTGTCCCGCGGTCGGGCCCACTTCGAGTACGCCCAGCGCGAGCCGGTCCCCGGCCTCGAGCTGCACGTGCGGTGAGGCTGGCCGCGCCGTTCGGATGGGAGGGCGACCACATCGCCGCCCGGCTCCCCGGCGCCCGGGTCCTGTTCACGACACGCCGCGGCGGCGTCTCGACCGGCCCCTACGAGTCGCTGAACCTCGGGCGCTGGACCGACGACGACCCGGACGCGGTCGCGGAGAACCGCTCGCGGGCGGCCGGGCTGGCCGGCGCCACGCTGGCTCAGGGCCGCCAGGTCCACGAGACGACCGTCGAGCGGGTCACCGCGGTCCCCTCCGGCGACCCGACCCCCGCCGACGGACAGGCGACCGCGCTGCCCGGCGTGGCGCCGGCGGTCCTCGTCGCCGACTGCCTCCCGATCGCGATCGCCGGGGGCGGGGCGGTGGCCATGCTGCACTGCGGCTGGCGCGGACTCGCCGGCGGGATCGTCGCCGAAGGCGTCCGCGCCGTCCGCGAGCTGGGCGGCGACGAGCCCCTCACGGCGGCCATCGGACCTGGGGCCGGGGCCTGCTGCTACGAGGTCGGTGACGAGGTCCACGCGGAGTTCGCGCGCTTCGGTGACGAAGTGCGGCGAGGACGCAACCTCGATCTGAAGCTGATCGCCCGCGGGGAGCTGGAGAAGGCGGGCATCCAGGCGGTGCACGACACGGAGCTGTGCACGATCTGCGCGGATTCGCGGCTCTTCTTCAGCCACCGACGGGATCGCGGCGTCACCGGTCGCCAGGCCGGTCTGGTGTGGCGCGAGCCCGGGCGCGGCGGTGCGAACCGGGTGCGACGTTGACCACATATATCGGGGTTAACGTCGCGCGCGACCCGGGGGGGAGTTGTGGCTGAGCTGATCCGCGGGCTCGATCCCGAGCGGGTGCGGGCGAATCTGGACGGGGTTCGGACCGAGATCGCCGCGGCGGCGGAGCGGGCCGGCCGGGATCCCGCGGAGGTTGAGATCTGCGCGGCCACGAAGTACGTCGCGGCGGACGAGATGCCGGCTCTGGTGGAGGCTGGCGTGACGCTGGCCGGGGAGAACCGCGCGCAGGACCTCGACGCGAAGCGGGCGGTGCTCGAGGCGGCGGGGCTGGCGGACCGGCTCGCCTTCGACTTCATCGGCCACCTCCAGAGCCGCAAGGTGCGCCAGGTCCTGCCGCACGCCCGCCTCATCCACTCCGTGGCCAGCGAATCCGTGCTCAAGGAGCTCGGGAAGCACGGCACGCCCGAGACGCAGGTCCTCGTCGAGGTCAACGTGTCGAAAGAGCCGGGCAAGAGTGGCGTCGATCGCAACTCCCTCGATGCCTTCCTGGAGAGATGCCCGGTCGAGGTCAAGGGCCTCATGACCATGCCGCCGCTGGCGAACGCGCCCGAGGAGAGCCGCCCGTACTTCAGCCAACTGGCCGCGATGGCGCGCCAAAGAGGGCTGGAAACCCTGTCCATGGGCACGACCCAGGATTTCGCCGTGGCGGTCGAAGAGGGCGCGACGCTCGTGCGGGTCGGTACGATTCTCTTCCGCTGAGCAGGGAAAGACCCGCTTCGCGCGAACTCCCGCGTAGTCATGGCCTTCCGCGACACCTGGCACCGAGCGCTCGTCTACTTCGGCCTGGCCGAGGATCACGACGAGTACCTCGAGGAGGTTCCGGCCGGGCGGGAGATGCCGCCCACGCCGCGGCCGCAGGCCGACGCGGACCCCGAGGAGGGCTACCGCGAGCGTCCCAACGTCCGCCGCCTCTCCGGCCGGCGCCGCCGCGACGAGATCGACGACATCTTCGCCGAGGACCCCGCCGCCGAGCGGCGGACCACCGTCCTGCGCTCCGTGCCGGGCGGGCGCAACGGCGGCGCGCTGGGCGACGTGCGCGTCCACCTCGTCGTCCCCAAGTCCTTCAACGACGCCCAGCAGATCGCCGACCGCTTCAAGGACATGACGCCGGTGATCCTCAACCTCCAGGGCTCCGACGCGGACCTGTCGAAGCGCCTGATCGACTTCGCCAGCGGCCTCACCTACGCCCTCGACGGCGGCATGCAGCGGATCGCCGACAAGGTGTTCCTCCTCACGCCCCGCAACGTCGAGGTCTCGGCGGAGGAGCGGGCCCGGCTGATCGAAAAGGGCTTCTTCAACCAGTCGTAGACTGGCTGGCCTTATGCAGGTCGGCCTCATCGGAGCGGGGAACATGGCGCGTGCGCTGGCGCGCGGCCTCGGCGAGCCGGTGCTCTGCGCGGACCCCGTTCCCGGCAAGGCGCAGGAGCTCGCCGACGAGGTCGGCGGCGAGGCGCTGGAGGCCAACCGCGACGTGGCCGAGCGCGCGGACGTCGTCTTCCTGTGCCACAAGCCGGCGCAGCTGGAGGCGGTCGCCGGCCAGATCGCCGGAACCGCGAAGACCGTCATCTCGATCCTCGGCGGACGCTCCCTGGCCGACGTCGAGGCCGCCTACCCCGGCACCCCGGTGGCGCGGATCATGCCCAACACCGCCGTCGAGGTCGGCCACGGCGTCATCACCTACGCGCGCGGCACCCAGCTCGACGACGCGCTCGACGGGCAGTTCCACGAGCTGCTCCGGCGCGTCGGCACGGTGATCGACCTCGACGACGCGCTCATCGACACAGCGACGGGGATCAACGGCGTCGCCCCCGCCTATCTCGCGCTGTTCGTCGAGGCCTGGGTGGATGCGGCGGTGAAGCACGGGATCCCGCCCGTCGTGGCCGGCGAGCTGGCCGTCAAGTCGGCGGCCGGGGCGATCGAGCTGCTGGCGAAGCACGACGGGGACACCCTCGGCGTCCGTCGAGCGGTCACCTCGCCCGGCGGCGTCACGGCGGCCGGCCTGGCCGCGCTGGAGCGCCGCGACCTGCGAGCCGCGCTCCTGGACGCCCAGGACGCCGTCGTGGAGAAGTTCGGCCAGTGATCCTCGCCACCGCCCGCGACCAGGTCGCCAACTACGTCAGCGCCCTGTTCCTGGTCTACGGCCTGATCATCGTCGTCTACGTCCTGACGTCGCTGGTCTTCTCCCTGGGCGTGCGGATGCCCTACGCCCGCTGGTCCAGCGCGCTGCTCGGGTTCCTGCGCGACGTGAGCGAGCCCTACCTGCGGATCTTCCGCCGCTTCATCCCCCTGATCGGGCCGCTGGACCTCAGCCCGATCGTCGGCCTGATCGTGCTGCAGATCGTGGGCGGCATCGTCGTCCGCCTGATCCAGGGCTGATGACCCGGGCGTGGGGCCGGGCCGGCCTGGTGGTCCTGGTCGTCGTGCTGCTCGACCAGATCACCAAGGCGCTCGTCGTCGCGGACGTCGGCAGGGGCGAGCGCCGCGACCTGTTCGCCGGGATCGACCTCGTCCACGTCCGCAACAAGGGGATCGCCTTCGGGCTGTTCGACCGCGGGGGGACCGTGCTCACCGTCGTCACGCTGGCCGCGCTGGTGCTGCTGCTCGTCTACTTCGCCCTGCACGCGTCGCGGCCCTGGCTGTGGCTGCCCACGGGCCTGCTGCTCGGCGGCGCGATCGGCAACCTGATCGACCGCGCGCGCGAGGGCGCCGTGACCGACTTCCTCGACCCCCCGCTGTGGCCGGCGTTCAACGTGGCGGACATGTCGATCACGATCGGGGTGGTGGCGCTGCTGCTGGCGCTGGACGCCGCCCGGAGCGACGAGTGACCCGCGAGATCGAGGTCCCGCCGGAGGCGCGGGGCGAACGCCTGGACGTCTTCCTCGGCGAGTCGTTCGGATCGCGCGCCGCCGCGCAACGACTCATCGAGGGAGGGCAGGTGCGGGTGGACGGGCGCGCGCGCGCCAAGCGCCATCGGCTCAACGGCGGGGAGAGCATCGAGGTCGACGAGATGGAGACCCGCCCCGATCCGGCCCGCGAGGACACGCCCGTCGACGTGGCGTACGAGGACCCCCACCTCCTGATCGTCGACAAGCCCGCCGGGGTCGTCGTCCATCCCGCCCGCGGCCACCAGACCGGCACCCTGGCCCAGGCGCTGGCCGGCCGGGCGGCCGGGGGAGAGGACCCCTGGCGCGCCGGCCTGGTCCACCGGCTCGACCGCGACACCTCCGGCCTGCTCGTGGTGGCCAAGGACGAGGAGGTCCACCGACGGCTCAAGGCGATGCTCCAGGCGCGCGAGATCGTCCGCGAGTACCTCGCCCTGGTCGAGGGCCGCCCGCCCGCCCGCACCGGCACCATCGACGCCCCGATCGGCCGCGACCGCCGCGAGCGCACCCGCCAGTCGATCGACACCGCGGACCCGCGCACCGCGGTCACCCACTTCACCACCGAGCAGACCCTCCCCGCGGCCACGCTCCTGCGCGTGCGCCTGGAGACCGGCCGCACCCACCAGATCCGCGCGCACCTCCAGGCCATCGGCCATCCCGTGGCGGGCGACCCGCAGTACGGCCACGCCGGCCTGCACGGCCTGCGGCGCCAGTTCCTGCACGCCACGCGGCTAGCGTTCGACCATCCGGTCACGGGAGAGCGCGTCGACGTGACCTCGCCGCTCCCCGAGGACCTCGCGAGCGCGCTCCAACGCGCCTCCTGAGGCCCGGTACACTGGTCTCCAATCGCAATTCGACCCCACCGGGGCGCCACGGGCGGCCCTGTCTCGAAATTCTTCGAGATCGCCCGCAGGTCCGGTGGGAAGCCGTACAGACACCAAAGACAAGGGAGCATCCGCAGTGGCCCAGGTAGGAATAAAGGAGCTGCTGGAGGCCGGCGTGCACTTCGGCCACCAGACGCGCCGCTGGAATCCCAAGATGCGCCGCTTCATCCACGGCGAGCGCGACGGGATCTACATCATCGACCTGCTCAAGACGCAGGCGCTGCTCGAGCAGGCGCAGTCGTTCGCGCAGGACGTCGCCCGTCGCGGCGGGAGCATCCTGTTCGTCGGCACCAAGAAGCAGGCCCGCGACGCCGTCAAGGACGTGGCGGAGGCGGCGGACATGCCCTACGTCAACCACCGCTGGCTCGGCGGCCTGCTGACGAACTTCAACACCATCTCCAAGCGCATCAAGCGCCTGCACGACCTCGAGCGCTACGAGGCGGAGGGCCAGCTGGCCCTGCTGCCGACGCGCGAGCGGATCACCGCCACCAAGGACCTGGCGAAGCTCCGGGCCAACCTGGGCGGGGTCAAGAACATGCAGCGCCCGCCCGAGGCGATGTTCGTCATCGACCTCAAGACCGAGGCGATCGCGATCAAGGAGGCCCAGCGCCTGCGGATCCCGATCATCGGCCTGGTGGACACGAACTGCGACCCGGACGGGATCACCTACGTCGTCCCCGGCAACGACGACGCCATCCGCTCGTGCAAGCTCATCGCCAGCGCGATCGGCGACGTCGCCTCCGAGGCTCGCAGCCAGTTCCGCGCCGAGGAGGAGCGCGCCCGCAAGGAGCGCGAGGAGCAGGAGCGCCGCGAGGCCGAGGAGCGCGCGCGCCGCGAGGCCGAGCAGAAGGCGCGCGAGGAGGCCGAGGCGGCCGCAGCCGCCGCGCAGGAAGGCGGCGAGGGCCCGGCCGGACAGGCCCCGCCCGCGGCCGGACAGGCGCCTCCGGCGCAGGCTCCGCCCGCACAGGCCGCTCCGGCGCAGGCCGCCGCGGCTCCGGCGCAGGCCGCCGCCGCACCCGAGGCGCCCGCCCCGGCGCAGGCCGCCGCCGCGCCGGCGCCCGAGGCGCCCGCCCCGGCCCCGGCCGCCGCGCCGCGGGAGGGCAAGTGAGCGTCGAGGTCAAGGCCGCCGAAGTGAAGGCCCTGCGCGACCGCACCGGCGCCGGGATGATGGACGCCAAGGCGGCGCTGCAGGAGTCCGGCGGCGACGCCGAGAAGGCCGTCGAGATCCTGCGGGTCAAGGGCCAGGCCAAGGCGGCCAAGCGCGGGGAGCGCGCCGCCGCCGAGGGCATCGTGCAGAGCTACATCCACGCCAACCACCGGGTGGGCGTGCTCGTGGAGGTGGACTGCGAGACCGACTTCGTGGCCCGCAACCCCGAGTTCGTCGAGTTCGCCCGCGAGGTGGCGCTGCACGCCGCCGGCAGCCCGACCGTCCAGTACGTCTCCGACGAGGACGTGCCCGAGGAGGCCCGCCAGGCCGAGCTGCGCGTCTTCGAGGAGCAGGCCTCCGACAAGCCCGAGCACATCCGCCCCAAGATCGCCGAGGGCAAGCTCAACGCCTGGCTCGACGACGTCGTGCTCCTGCGCCAGGTCCACGTCAACGTGGACAAGCACGAGGAGAAGACGATCGAGCAGCTGCGCGCCGAGGTCTCGGCCAAGACGGGCGAGAACGTGGTCGTCCGTCGCTTCGCCAAGTTCCGCGTCGGCGAGGAATGAGCCAGGACGGCGACGCCCCGGCGTTCCACCGGGTCCTCCTGAAGCTCTCGGGAGAGGCCCTCATGGGACGGATGGAGTACGGCGCCGACCCCGAGCGCATCGCCGCCATCGCGCGCGCCATCGCGAAAGTCCAGGCCCGCGGCGTGGAGATCGCGGTCGTGGTGGGGGCGGGGAACATCTACCGGGGGCTGGCCGGCGCGGCCGCCGGGATCGACCGCGCCACCGGCGACTACATGGGGATGCTGGCCACGGTGCTCAACGCGCTGGCGCTCCAGGACGCGCTGGAGAAGGCCGGCGCCCACACCCGCGTCCAGTCGGCGATCACGATCTCCGAGGTGGCCGAGCCCTACATCCGCCGCCGCGCGATCCGCCACCTGGAGAAGGGGCGGGTCGTCATCTTCGCGGCCGGGACCGGCAACCCGTTCTTCACCACGGACACCGCGGCGGCGCTGCGCGCGAGCGAGATCCACGCCGAGGCGATCCTCATGGCCAAGAACGGCGTCGAGGGCGTGTTCAGCGCCGACCCGCGCAAGGACGCGAACGCCGAATTCCTGCCCGAGGTCAGCTACATGGACGCCATCCAGCGCCGGCTCGCGGTCATGGACGCCACCGCCCTGACGCTGTGCATGGAGAACGAGCTGCCGCTCTACGTGTTCAACCTGGACGACGAGAACAACATCGACCGGATAATTTCGGGCGACCGAGTGGGGACCCTGGTGTCGACGTGAGCGAGCTGACCAACGAACTGATGGCTGATGCGCGCGAGCGCATGGACAAGTCCGTGGAGGCGATCCGCGGGGAGTTCGGGTCCGTTCGCACCGGCCGCGCCACCCCGGCGCTGCTCGATCGCGTCATCGTGGACTACTACGGCGCCGCGACGCCGCTCAAGCAGCTCGCGACGATCTCGGCCTCCGAGGCGCGGCTGCTCACCCTCCAGCCCTACGACAAGAACTCGATCAAGGCGATCGAGAAGGCCATCCTGGAGTCCGACGTCGGCCTGACGCCCAATAACGACGGCTCGGTCATCCGCCTCCAGATCCCCGAGCTCACCGAGGAGCGGCGCAAGCAGCTCGTCAAGGTGGTGCACGGCATCGCCGAGGAGGGCCGCGTCGCCGTGCGCAACATCCGCCGCGACATCATGCACGACCTGCGCGAGCTGAAGTCCGAGGGGGAGGTCGGCTCCGACGACGAGCACCGCGCCGAGGGCGAGCTGCAGAAGCTCACGGACGCCAAGATCTCCGAGCTCGACGGCCTGATGCACAACAAGGAAGCGGAGATCCTCGAGGTGTGAGCGCGGCCGGGCCGGACCCCGCCCGTGCCCGGTACGTCGCGATCATCACCGACGGGAACGGACGCTGGGCGCAGAGCCGCGGCCTCCCCGTCGTGGAGGGTCACAGCGCCGGCGCCGACACCGTCAAGGCGCGGCTGCGCGACGCGGCCGAGCTGGGCCTCGACGAGCTGACGGTCTACTCGTTCTCCACCGAGAACTGGTCGCGCTCGCGCGAGGAGGTCGACGCGCTGATGGCGATGTTCGCGCAGCGCATCGACCGCGAGACGCCCGAGCTGCGCGAGGAGGGGGTGCGCATGCGCTTCATCGGCCGCCGCGAAGGGCTCGCGCCGGACCTCGTGGAGCGCATGGACTGGGCGCAGGCGCAGACGGCGCACAACGAGCGCATCACCCTGTTCATCGCGTTCAACTACGGCGGCCGGGCGGAGATCGTCGACGCGGCCCGAAGCTTCACGGGCGGAGACGAGGAAGACTTCCGCCGTCACCTCTACGCGCCCGACATGCACGACCCCGACCTGATCATCCGCACGAGCGGCGAGCAGCGGCTCTCCAACTACCTGATGTGGCAGTCCGCCTACTCCGAGCTGATGTTCCGCGACGAGCTGTGGCCGGACTTCGGCCGCGACGCGTTCGAGGCCTGTCTCGCCGAGTACACGGCGCGGCGCCGGCGCTTCGGCGGGCGCTGATGGCGGACTTCGTCGCGCGGCTGTGGGTGGCGGCGCTGGCCGGGGCGTACGCCATCGCGATCATCGCGCTGGGCAGCGACGTGTTCGCGCTGGGCCTCCTCCCGCTGGGGTGGATCTGCCTGCACGAGCTGTTCTCGATGTTCCCGCACGCCAAGCCGGTTCGCCTGGCGGGGTTCCTGGGCCTCGCGGCGCTGCTGGCCGCGGCCCTGTGGGGCGACCAGTTCCACGTCCTGCTGGTCCAGGCGGCGCTGGTGCCCGTCCTGTTCGGGCTGCTCCTGGCCTCCCCGGTGCGCAAGGGCGCCACGGCGTCGATGTCGCTGACGCTGTTCGGGGTGTGGTGGATCGGGCTGGCGCTGGCCCACGGGGTGCTCCTGCGCGAGCTCCCGCACGGAGGCGCCATCATCGTGGACGTGCTCGTGGGGACCTTCATCGGCGACACCGGGGCCTACTTCGGCGGGCGCATGTACGGCCGCCGGCCGCTCGCGTCGCGCATCTCTCCCAACAAGACGGTGGAGGGCCTGCTCATCGGGATGGTCTTCGCGATCGCCGCCACCTGGTTCGCCGGGCTCTACCAGGACTGGCTGAGCGGGCCGGACGCGCTGCTGCTCGGGCTCGGCGTCGCGCTGGCCGCCCCGGTCGGCGACCTGTTCGAGTCGACGATCAAGCGCGACGCCGGGACCAAGGACACCGGCGGCCTGTTCGGCGCGCACGGCGGCGCCCTGGACCGCCTGGACGCCGTGCTCTTCACCATCCCCGTGGGCTTCTACATCTGGTCGGCGCTGCTGTGAGGCGCCTGCTGATCCTCGGCTCCACCGGCTCGGTCGGCACCCAGGCGCTGGAGATGGTCAAGGCCGCGCCGGACCTCGAGGTGGTCGGGCTGGCCGCCGCCACCTCGTGGGAGGGGGTACTCGAGCAGGCGCGGACGTACGGGGTGGGCCGGATCGCCCTGGCGGATGCCACCGCCGCGGCGCGGGCGGCCGAGGCATGGACCGACGGCCAGGTCCTCGCCGGCGCCGAGGGGCTGGTCAAGCTCGTGACGGAGTCCGACGCCGACCTGGTGCTCAACGCCATGATGGGCGCGGCCGGGCTGGGCCCGACGATCGCCGCGCTCGGCGAGGGCATCGACCTCGCGCTGGCCAACAAGGAGTCGCTGGTCGTGGGAGGCGAGCTGGTCATGGCGCTCGCCGAGGCCACGGGGGCGCAGATCCTCCCGGTCGACTCCGAGCACTCGGCCCTCTTCCAGCTCATCCACGCCGAGCCGCCCGGGACGGTGGAGCGGCTCGTTCTCACGGCATCGGGCGGTCCGTTTCGCGGGCGCACGCGAGACGAGCTGGCCGACGTGACGGTGGAGCAGGCGCTCGCCCATCCCAACTGGACGATGGGGGAGAAGATCACCGTCGACTCGGCCACGCTGATGAACAAGGGGCTGGAGCTGATCGAGGCCCACCACCTGTTCGGAACGCCCTACGAGCGCGTCGACGTCGTCGTGCATCCGCAGTCGATCGTCCACGCGCTGGTCCACCTGTCCGACGGTGCGTCGCTGGCCCACCTCGGCTATCCGGACATGCTCGTGCCGATCGCCTACGCGCTCGCCTACCCGCAGCGCCTCGACGTGCCGGTGCCCCAGCTCGACCTCGCCTCGGTCGGCTCGCTGACCTTCGAGGCCGTCGACGAGGCGGCGTTCCCCTGCCTGCGCCTGGCCCGCGAGGCTGCCGTGGCGCGGGGGACGGCGCCCTGCATCCTCAACGCGGCCAACGAGGTCGCGGTCCACGCCTTCCTGGAGGGGCGGCTGGCGTTCCTGGGCATCCCCGAGGTCATCGAGGGCGTGCTGGACCGGCTGCCCGCGGCGCCGCTGCACGGCTGGGACTCGCTGTACGAGGCCGACCGGGCGGCGCGGGCCGCCGCGGTCGAGCTGGTCGGCGCCCGGGCATGAGCTGGGTCCTCACGTTCGCCGGCTTCGCGGCGCTCATCGTCCTGCACGAGCTGGGCCACTTCACGGCGGCCAAGGCGGTGGGGATGCGCGTGGAGCGCTTCGCGCTGTTCTTCCCGCCGCTGCTGTTCAAGGTGCGCCGGGGCGAGACGGAGTACGGGATCGGCGCGATTCCGCTCGGCGGCTACGTGCGCATCACCGGGATGAACCCCAACGAGGACATCCCGCCCGAGGCCGAGCACCGTGCCTACTACCGCCAGGCCGTGTGGAAGCGCGTCGTGGTGATCCTGGCCGGGCCCGCGATGAACGTGCTGGTCGCCTTCCTGATCCTGTGGGGACTGTTCCTGACCCAGGGGAAGTCCGTGCCGACGAGCCGGATCGCGTCCCAGGCGCTGGTCGAGCCGGCGCGGGGCGTGCTGCACCCGGGCGACGTGCTCGTGTCGATCGACGGGCGCCGCGGCGGGCCGGACGCGCTGCGCGCCGCCACGCAGGCCCATCGCTGCCCGGGGCGACAGGTGTCGGGCTGCGTGGCGTCCACGCCGGCCACCGTGGTGGTGCGCCGCGGGGGACGGCTGCTGACCGTGCGCCTGCGCCCCCGCTACGACGCCGCGGCGAAGCGCATGCGCATCGGGTTCGCCTTCGCCGTGGACTCCAAGGACGTCGGCCCGGCCGAGTCGGCGTCCCTGAGCGTGACGGCGATGTGGCGGGTGACCAAGGGGACGGTCAGCGCGCTCGTGCGCATCTTCCAGCCCGAGCAGCGCAAGCAGATATCGGGAGTGGTGGGGACGTCGGAGGCGCTGCGCCAGCGGATCCAGTTCGACGCCGTCCAGGCGCTCAACGTGCTCGCGATCATCTCGCTGTCGCTGGCCATCGTGAACCTGTTCCCGTTCCTGCCGCTCGACGGCGGGCACGTGTTCTGGGCGCTGGCGGAGAAGGTCCGGGGCCGCCCGATCCCCTTCTCGGTGATGGAGCGCGCGGGGGTGATCGGCTTCTTCCTCGTGCTCATGCTGTTCGTGATCGGCCTCTCGAACGACATCGGGCGATTGCGCGGGGAGGGTTTCGGCGTGCGGTGACGAAACGCTCAAGCTGGGGAGGCGCTTGTGCCGACAAGGACACAAGGAGCCATGTGATGAAGACCCCAATCGTCAGAGAGACACGCCGCGCCGGGGCCCCCAACCAGGAGGCGCATCGCCGCCAGGTCAGCCTCGTCGCCCGCTCCCTGCTCGCCGTCCCGGGACGCAAGAACGCCTGGGACGAGCGCACGCGCACCGAGAACCGGCGCGCCGCTTGATCTGACGCTTCATATCTGAGAGGGTCGATTTTCCAGGCTCGGGAGGCTTCGGAACATCGGAGGTTCCCTTGCGCCGCAGGACCGCCCTTCTCGCCTCGTGCCTCACGGCCGTGGTCGTCGCATCCACAGTCGTGTTGCCGGCCTTCGGCGCACCCTCGGCTCTCACGATCGCCCGCAACGCCCTGAAGACCGCCAAGTCCGCGGACGCCCGCTCGAAGGTCGCGCTCGCCACGGCGCGCAAGCCCGGCCCGGCCGGCGCGCAGGGCACGCAGGGCACGCAGGGCGCCAAGGGCGATCCCGGAAGCCCCGGCGGCCCGGGCGGCCCAGGCAGCAACGGGACCAACAGCTCGACGCTGCAGTCCCAGCTCACGCCGCCCACCGTGCCCAGCCACAGCTCCAGCCCGCAACCCACCCAGGTGACCATCCCGGCCAATCGCGGCGGTCTCGTCGGCGTGAACGTCGGGATCGTCCCGCCCGGATCGGGGACGTGCACCGGCGGCGGGGCCGGGATGCAGGTCGACCTCTACCTCGACGTGCAGGACCCCGCGCACCGCTTCTACACGGGCCAGTTCGCGGCGGGTGGAGGCACGACGACGGTCTTCGCGAGCACGTACGTCGCGAAGGGCGCCAGCTCGAGCAACCACAACGTGATCGTCACCAACATCGACAACTGTCCCGGCACCGTGATCGTCGCGGACTACGGGCAGGCGTCGCCCAAGATCGACGTCGTGGAGTTCGCCCCGTAGGCGGCGACCCGCGATAGCCTCCCTGCCAGCCCAGCGAGGAGGGGATGATGGAGAGCAACACTGCGTCGAGGACCGTGACCGCCACGACGATGGCGGAGGCGTTCCGTGACACGGTCGAGCGCGTGCCCGACCGTGTCGCCGTGCGCACGAAGGACGACTCGACCGCGCTGACGTGGACCCAGCTGCGCGACCGCGTCGACGCGCTGGCCGGAGGCCTGAGCGAGCTGGGCGTCAAGCGCGGCGACACCGTCGCGCTGATGTTCCCCAACTGCCCCGAGTTCCACATCGCCGACCTGGCTGTGATGACGCTCGGCGCGACGCCGTTCTCCATCTACCCGACCTACACGCCGGACCAGATCCAGTACGTCGTCTCGGACGCGGGAGCGAAGGTCGCGCTGATCGACGAGAGCTTCCAAGAGGTCTTCGAGAAGGCCCGCGAGGAGCTGCCCGACCTCGAGCACCTGATCGTCGGCGCCGACGGGATGGCCGAGGCGGAGACCCGGGGCGAGGGGTTCGACGCCGACGCCCACTGGCGCGCCGTGGAGCCCGACGACGTGCTCACGCTGATCTACACCTCCGGGACGACCGGGCCGCCGAAGGGCGTCGAGCTGACGCACGAGAACCTGCTCGCCGGGATCGGGTCGATCGAGGACATCATCGAGTTCCCCGACGAGTCGCGGGTGATCTCGTGGCTGCCCTCGGCGCACATCGCCGAGCGCAACGCGCATCACTACATCCCCATCACGTTCGGGATGACGGTGACGACGTGCGACAACCCGCGCGACATCCTCAAGTACCTCCCCGAGGTGCGCCCGACGTGGTTCTTCGCGGTCCCGCGCATCTGGGAGAAGCTCAAGGCGGGGCTGGAGACGATGCTGGCCGGCCAGCCCGACGAGCAGCGCGAGCCGATGGAGCGCGCGCTGAACGCGGCGCGCGAGAAGGTGCGCCTGGAGCAGGCCGGCGAGCCCGTGCCCGAGGACCTGGCGCGCGAGGTGGCCGAGGCCGACGAGAAGATGTTCTCCGGCCTGCGCACGATGCTGGGCCTGGACCAGGTGGTCGCCGTCAACGTCGGCGCCGCGCCGACCCCGCCCGAGGTCCTGGAGTTCTTCCACGCCATCGGGATCGAGCTGGCCGAGCTGTGGGGCATGTCGGAGACCTGCGGCGCCGGCACGTGCAACCGTCCCGGCGAGGTCAAGCTGGGGACGGTCGGGCCACCCGCGCCCGGCGTCGAGATCAAGCTGGCCGACGACGGCGAGGTGCTGGTCCGCGGCGGCGTGGTCATGAAGGGCTACCGCAACCAGCCCGACAAGACCGCCGAGGCGATCGACTCCGACGGCTGGCTGCACACCGGCGACATCGGCGAGATCGACGAGGACGGCTTCCTGCGCATCGTCGACCGCAAGAAGGAGCTCATCATCAACGCGGCGGGCAAGAACATGTCGCCGGCCAACATCGAGGGGGCGCTGAAGTCGGGCACCCCGCTGATCGGGCAGGCGGCGGCGATCGGGGACGGGCGCCCGTACAACACCGCGCTGATCGTGCTCGACGCCGACTTCGCGCCGTCGTGGGCGGCGAAGCAGGGGATCGAGGAGACGTCGCTCGAGGCGCTGGCCGGCGACGAGCGCGTGGTGGCGGCCGTCCAGGAGGGCGTCGACGCGGCCAACGAGAAGCTGGCGCGCGTGGAGCAGATCAAGAAGTTCACCGTCGTCCCGGGCGACTGGGCGCCGGGCGGCGACGAGCTGACCCCGACGATGAAGCTCAAGCGCAAGCCGATCGCCGAGAAGTACGCCGGCGAGATCGAGGCTATGTACTCGAAGTGAAGTGCGCGCGGGTGCGCTCGGCCACCAGGTCGGGCGCCTCGTCGACGATGAAGTGGCCGACGCCCGGCACGAGCTCGACCTGGAGGTCGTCGGCGTTCGCGCCGCGGACGTGGTGCTCGCGCAGGATCTGGTCGTCGGTGCCGAACAGCAGCAGGGTCGGCGTGGTCAGCCGCCCGTGGCCCCCGCGCAGCGCCCGGCGAAGGTCGAGCAGGACGAACGAGCGGTAGAGCAGCTGCGTGGCCCGCGCGCGCTCGGGCTCGCGCAGCCGGCCCAGGAAGACCTCGGCGTCCTCGGGCGTCCAGCCGCGCGCCCCGATGCGGCGCAGCACGGGCGCGGGCAGGTCCGGGAGGCCGCGGGCCATGCGCGTCCCCAGGCCCGGCGTGGCGAGCGCCCACATGTACCACTGGCGCCAGTAGGAGCTCAGGTTCCCCGTTCCGAGGCGCTGCCAGGGGTGGGCGATGTTCAGCGCGACGTAGCGCTCCACCCGCTCCGGCGCGGCCAGGCAGAGCAGGAAGCCGACCCAGCCGCCCCAGTCGTGGCCGGCCAGGCGGAAGCGGTCCACGCCCAGGGCGTCCAGGGCCGCCAGGACGTCGTCGCGCAGCGACGGCTTGTCGTAGCCCCAGCCGGGCGCGCTGGACCAGCCGAAGCCGCGCAGGTCGGGCGCGAGGACGCGATGGTCGCGGGCCAGGTCCGCGATCAGGTGGCGCCACATGAACCAGTGCTGGGGCCAGCCGTGCAGCAGGACGGCCACCGGCGCGTCGGGGTCGCCGGCCTGCGCGACGTGCATGCGCACCCCGCGCACGTCGACGTGGCGGTGCTCGACGCCGGGCACGTGGGGAAGGGGGAGCGTCAAGCGTCCAGGCGCGCCGCGATGGCGGCGCGCGCCCGGTCGAACGCCGCGGCGTCGCCCAGCAGCCGGCGGTAGGCGTTGGCCCCGAGGCCGATGGCCCAGAGCTCGAAGGCCAGCTGCTCGGGCTCGGCGTGGCCGGCCAGGCGCGCCTGGCGCGCCAGCTCGGCGATCCAGGCTCCCACGCCGCCGCGCACGGCGTCGCGCACGGGCCCTGGACGGTCGTCGAACTCGGCCGCGGCGGCCGCCCAGAAGCAGCCCCCGGGGAAGGCGCGGCGCTCCATGTGGTCCAGGTAGAGCTCGCAGTAGCGGCGCAGCCGCGCGGCGCCCTCCGGCGCGTCCTGGCCGGGATCGACGACGCCCGCGACGAAGCGCTGGGCGGCGGCCTGCACCGTGGCCAGCTGGAGGTCGCGCTTGGAGCCGAAGTGGGCGAACACGCCGCTCTTGCTCATCCCCAGCTCGTCGGCCAGGCGCCCGATGGTCAGGCCCTCCAGGCCGTCGGTGGAGGCGAGGTCGGCGGCGCGGTCGAGGATGTTCGCGCGGGTGGCGGGAGCGGCGACCGGCATAGGGGAGCAGGGTAGCGCACGAACGTTCGTGCTATACATACAGCCTGTACGTGAACCCGACCCTTCGAGGAGGACACATGGCGGACGTGACGGCGAAGCGCATCGACGACATGGAGGCGATCTACGGCGGCGCGTTCAAGCGCGCGCGGGCCGAGCTGGGGGTGGAGTCGTTCGGGATCCAGGTCATGGACCTGCCGCCGAACCTCGAGCAGCACCCCGAGCACGACCACGCGGAGTCGGGCCAGGAGGAGGTCTACATCGCACTGCGCGGTGGGGGCGAGATCGAGGTCGACGGAGAGCGCCTGCCGCTGGACACCGAGACGATCGTGCGCGTGGGGCCCACGGCCCGGCGCAAGATCTGGCCGGGCGGCGAGGGAATGCGGCTGCTCGCCCTGGGCGGGACCCCGGGCGGCGTCTACGAGCCGCCCGATATCACCAAGCTCGGCGAGCCGGACCCGATGGCGCAGCAGCAGGGGTCCTAGCCGACGGCGCGCACGCTGATCCAGCTCTTGGCCAGCGGGCCGGCGCGCTCGGCGTGCACCGTCCCGCCGGGCAGCAGCTCCGCCAGCTCGCGGCGGCGCAGGAGCGCGATGTCCTCCCAGTCTCCCGCCACGCCCAGGCGCCAGTAGGGGCGCCGCAGGGCGGGCGGGAGCCAGTGGGCGCCCGGCAGCAGCGCGTGGGGCTCGACCGGGAAGGAGTACGCGGGCGTCTGGACCCACCAGCCGCGCGCCACCCGGCGCAGCTCCGCGGCGAAGCGCGGGCGATCGGCGGGGGAGAGGTGCTCGACCAGGCTGGAGGAGAAGGCCAGGTCGAACTCGCCGTCCGCGAACGGGAGCCGCTCGGTCACGTCGGCCCGCACGAACGGTCCCGGGTACTCCGGCTTGGGCAGGCGGTCCACGCCGGTCACGTCCAGCTCGGGCGCGAACGCCCGCAGCCCCACCGGCCCCGACCCCAGGTCGACCACCCGCGCGCCCGGCCGCAGGCCCGTCAGGGCGAACAGCGCGGCGTGCCGCCGCGCCCGCGCCCGCGCGGCGTACGGCGACGCCAGCCGCGTCCGCCACCCCTGGCGCGCCGTGGCGTAGACATCGGGCGCGCTGGATTCGTTGCCGGACACGGGTGTATGGTCGCCCAATGGCCGCACGGAAGCGTGTCCTGGGACGCACGGTGGCCGTCGCCGCCGTCCTACTGGCGCTCCCGGGGACCGCGGGCGCCGCCACCGTGGAGGTGACGCGCACCGACGACCCGCTGCCGGTCGACGGGTGCGCGACCAACGGGTGCTCCCTGCGGGAAGCGGTGACCGCGGCGAATCCAGGGGACACCGTCCACCTGGCCGCCAAGGCGGTGCCGTACGCCCTCGCCACGAGCGGCGCGGGGTCCGGCCCGATCAGCATCTCCAAGAGCCTGACTGTCGACGGCGACGGAGCGGCCACGACCGCGATCAGCGGCAGCGACGCGTTCCGCGCCTTCAACGTGGAGCTCGGCGCCGCCGCGTTCTCCGTGACGATCTCCGACCTGACCATCCACGACGGTCTGGGCAGCTCCGGGCCCGCGGGCAACCAGGGTGGGGCGATCCAGGTGTATCCCTCATCGGCACCGATCACCCTGTTCCTCACCCGCGTCCACCTGCGCGACAACCGGGTCACGACGAGCGCGGCGGGGTCGTCGGCCGGGGGCGGCGCACTCGCCATCCAGGGCACCGCCGGGGACGCCGCCACCACCACCACGATCACGGACTCGACCCTGTCGGCAAACCAGGTCGAGGTCTTCTCCAACGCGAACGCCTACGGCGGCGCCATCGCCGTCAGCGCCAGCAACGCGGCCACCCTGAACGTGGTCAACTCGACCGTCAGCGGGAACGAGGCCAAGATCGGCGGCACCGGGCAGGGCCGGGGCGGCGGGATCACGATGATCGAGGGGAGCGGAGGCGACGTGCAGGTCAATCTGCGCAACTCGACGATCGCCTCCAACCTCGCCAACACCGTCGACGGGGTGGGCGGGAACTTCTATCGGGCCGGCACCGCGACGGTGTCCGCGGGGGCGACGATCATCGCGAACGGCGACGCCGTGACCGCGACGAGCGACAACTGCCAGGCCGTCACGTTCCCCGGCGACAACCTGGAGAACGAGAACGAGTGCGGGGTCGGGGCGGCCGGGAAGCCGAACGCCGCCCCTCAGCTCGGTGTCCTCCAGGACAACGGGGGCCCGACGCCCACCCGCGCGATCCCGCCCGGCAGCCCCGCCCTCGGGATGGGCACGGCGGCCTCGTGCCAGGCGACCGACCAGCGCGGCGTGCCCCGGCCATCTCCCGGCTGCGACGCCGGCGCCTTCGAGGGGGCGGCCCCCGGCGTGACCACGGGGCCCGCGACCGGGGTGGACCTGACGTCGGCCACGCTGACCGGCTCGGTCTCGCCCTTCTTCTCCGCCGGCGGCTACCACGTCGACTGGGGACCGACGGCGGCGTACGGGACGGCCACGCCGACGCGCGCGGCCGGGGCGGTGTTCGGACCGCTCGCGGTCTCCGAGCCCGTGTCCGGGCTCAGCCAGGGCACCACCTACCACTTCCGGGTGTCCGCCGACAACGCCTACGGGCCCGCGACCGGGGCCGACATGACGTTTACCACGGCCTCGCCGCCCAACCCGCGGGTGCTGCCGCCGGCGCTGGTGCGGGTCGATGCCCTGACCATCGCGCCCAGCACCTTCCCGGCGGCGCGGTCCGGGCCCAGCGCACGCGCCGCGGCGGCCGCGGGCGCGCGCGTCGCGTTCCGCCTGGCGGTGGCCGCCCGGGTCCGCTTCGGCGCGCAGCGCGCGGTGACCGGGCGACGGGTCGGCGGCCGCTGCCGGGTGCTCACGCGCGCCAACCGCTCACGGCCGCGCTGCACGCGCTGGGTGACGGTCGCCGGGACCTTCCTGCGCTCGGGCGTCCGCGGTTCGAACCGCTTCCGGTTCACCGGACGCCTGGCCGGACGCCGGCTCGGGCTGGGGCGCTACCGCCTGGTCGCCCGGGCGCTGAACTCGGCGAACGTCGCCGGGCCGCCCCGCACGCGGGGATTCGGCATCAGGCGTTGACGCTCCGGCGGGCGTGAATCTTCGCTCGCATGGCGGCCCGGACGCGCGTCCTCGGCCGGTGCGCGCCGCGCGCGGCCGGCGCGCCGGACTGCTCGTGGCGCTGGCCGCGGGCGTCCTCGCCTCGTCCGCGCTGGCGGCGGCGCCCGCGGCCGTCACCGGGCGGTCCGGGAACCGGGGCGACACCTACGTCACCCTCAGCGGCACGGTGAACCCCGGCGGCCAGGCCACGACGTACCGGTTCCAGTACGGCACGACCACGGCCTACGGACGCGCCACGCCGGCGCTCGACGCGGGGAGCGGCTCCGGGCCGGCTCCGGTCCAGGCGGACCTGAGCGGCCTGCGAGCGGGCACGACCTACCACTACCGGCTCGTCGCCACCAACGCGTCCGGGCCGGCGCGGGGCGCCGACGCCACCTTCGCGACGAAGCCGTCGGAGACGCCGCCGGTGGTCGTCCGTGCGCTGCGGATCGCCCCGGCCGCCTTCCGGACGGCCGCGCGCGTCGCGTTCTCCCTGCCCACGGCGGCCCGCGTGCGCTTCGCCGTGCAGCGCGCGCTGCCGCGCGGGCGCTGGCGCGCCGTCCCCGGCACGTTCGTGCGCTCCGGGCGCGCCGGGGCCAACGCCTTCTCCTTCGCCGGGCGCGTGCGCGGGCGCCGCCTGGGGGCCGGCGCGTACCGCCTGGCCGCGCAGGCCCTCGACGCCACGGGCACGCCCGGGCCCCGCCTGGCGGTCCGCTTCCGGATCCTGCGCTGAGGCCCCGGCAAAACCGCGGTCTTTACACTGGTCCCGTGGCCTCCAAGCGCCAGATCAACGTGGGCGGCGTCCCCGTGGGGGGCGGCGCGCCGGTCGTCGTGCAGACGATGACCAAGACCGAGACCGCCAACCTCAAGGCGACGATGGACCAGATCCGGACCGTCGCCGAGGCGGGTGCCGACCTGGTCCGCGTGGCCGTCCCGCGCGACGACGACGTCGAGGCGCTGCGGACGATCGTCCGCGAGTCGCCGATCCCCGTCATCGCCGACATCCACTTCAACCACACGCTCGCGCTCAAGGCGATCGACGCCGGCGCCCACTGCGTCCGCCTGAACCCCGGCAACATCGGCGGTCCCGAGAAGGTGGGGGAGGTGGCCGACCGCGCCAGGGCGGCCGGCACCCCGATGCGCATCGGCGTCAACTCCGGCTCGCTGCCCAAGCACCTGCACGCCCTGGAGCGCGAGAACCCCGTCGAGGCGCTGGTCACCGCGGCCGTGGAGTTCGTCGACCTGATGGAGCGCCTGGACTTCGAGGACTTCAAGGTCTCGATCAAGTCCACCAGCGTCCCCAACACGATCGCCTCCAACCGCCTGCTGTCCGAGAAGATCGACTATCCCCTGCACCTGGGGATCACCGAGGCCGGGACCAAGTGGTCGGGTTCGCTGAAGTCCAGCGTCGGCCTGGGCACGCTGCTGGCCGACGGCATCGGGGACACCATCCGCATCTCGCTCTCCACCTTCCACGCGGAGGAGGAGGTCAAGGTGGCCTGGGAGATCCTCAAGGCGCTCAAGCTGCGCGAGCGCGGGCCTGTCCTCATCGCCTGCCCGACCTGCGGGCGCCTCCAGTTCGACATGGACAGCGTGGTGGCCGAGATCGAGGAGCGCCTGCGCGCCTACGACGACCCGGTCGAGGTCGCCGTGCTCGGCTGCGCCGTCAACGGGATCGGGGAGGCGTCCCACGCCGACTTCGGCATCACCGGCGCCAAGAACGAGGGCCTGGTGTTCTCGCGCGGCAAGCCGCTGCGCAAGGTGCCGCAGGACCAGCTGGTCGAGGTCCTGTTCGAGGAGATCGACAAGTACGCCGAGCGCAGGAAGGTCGTCGTGGACGACGAGGCGCAGGCGGCCGCCGGCGCCGAGTGGCTGGCCGAGATCGAGGCCGAGAACGCCGGCGAGCTCACCCCCGAGCGCCTGGCCGCTATGGAGAAGGCCGCCGCACAGCTCGACGAGGCCGAGTCACCCACAGCGGGCCGCCGTTTCACCCGCGCCTGACGGAGGACGCGCCTGACGGCGTCCTCGCCGGCTCGCGTGCGGAGCACGCCACGCTCGGCTGCGTCCTGGTCAGTCGCGCCCTCCGCCGAGGCGCGCCCTTTACGCCACGAAGTGGCCGGTGGCGAACATGCCGGCGCAGTAGGCGAGCCCGACCGCGAAGGCCGCCAGCGTGGCCAGGTAGGCGATGCGCCCGCGCAGCACGAGGCCCAGCCACATGAACAGCGGGAAGATCACCACCAGGTAGCGCAGCGACGAGGCCAGCGGACCGGGCGGGTAGGGGAAGGAGAGGACGGGGACGATCGAGACGAGCGCGTAGAGGCCGTAGGGGGCCGGCAGGCGCCGCAGCACGCCGACGCACGCCGCCAGCGCGCCGCACACCACGGCGAACTGGGCGATCTTGCGCGCGGCGACGCCCAGCGCGGCGGTCCCGTCCACGATTCCCCTCGCCCCGTCCCACGCCTTCTCGCCGCCCTGCCACAGCGCGCTGAACGGGCCCGCGAAGCTGCGCTGGAAGTAGTCCTGGGCGTGGTAGGGCGCCAGCCAGTCGCCGAAGTGGACCTGCATGTAGGCCAGGTAGGCGGCCAGGCCCAAAGGCACGAGGGCGAGCCACAGGACGTCGGCGCGCAGGGGGTGGCGGGGGCGAAGGCGCGCGGCCCATGACCTCCCCGGGGTGGGTGGGGTGTCGGCGTCCGCTCGTGGCCCGTACAGGTAGAGGGCGAGGAGCACCGGCGCGAGCAGCCACCCGGTGTTGCGCGTGGCCGACCCCAGCGCGCCCAGGACCCCGGCCCAGGCCCAGTGGCCGCGCCGCGCGGCGTAGAACGCTCCCAGCTCGAGCGCCAGGAACAGCGCCTCCGTGTAGACGGCGCTGAAGAACAGGGCGGTGGGGAAGAAGGCGAGCAGGACCACCGCCCGTCCCGCGACCTCGGGGCCCAGCTCGAGCTCGGTCAGCCGGTACAGCACGGCGAGGGCGACGGCGAACGCCGCCAGGGAGATCGCCACGCCCGCGACGATCTCCGAGCCCACGACGGCGCCGATGACCCGCATGCACAGCGAGTACAGCGGGAAGAAGGCCGGCTCGATCGCCTCGCGGCGGTAGCCGTGATGCGAGATGTCGAGGTACCACGAGGCGTCCCAGCGGACGGCCGGCGCGGCCAGGGTGTCGCCCAGCGTGCCCCAGCCGCGGGCCACGTCGCCGGCCTCGGGAGGGTCTCCGCCCGCGTAGGGAAAGGCGCGGAAGCTGACGGCGCCGACGACCCAGACGAGGAGCCGCGAGCCCAACCAGGCGGACGCCACGCGGCGCGTCGAGTCGCTCATCGGTCGCGAGCGTAGCGATCCGTCGCCGCTACCATCCGCGCGCCCATGGCCACCTCATCGCAGGCCTGGCGCGACCGCATTCCCGCCGCGCCGCTGGCGGTCGGCGCGCTGGCCACCCTGGTCCTCGTCCTCGCCGACGCCCTGGTCCGCGACGCCGCGCAGCCGCCGCGCGGGGACGAGCTGATCTACGAGCGGATGGCCGACGCGCCCTTCGACGCGCACACCTTCCCCTTCGCCTACCGCTTCGGCCTGCCGCTGCTCGTCCACGTCCTGCCGTTCGGCCACCAGGGGTCGTTCAGCGTCCTGGCGTGGCTGGCCTCCGGCGCCTGTGCGGGGGTCCTGTACGTCCTGCTGCGGCGCTTCGGCGTGAGCGCCTGGCTCGCCGTCGCCCTGGCGCTCGCCCTGGTCCTGTCGCCGCCGCTCCTGCTCGTGTCGCTGCGCCAGGGCCGCAATCCCGACGCGCTGGCCGCCCTGGCCATGTTGGCGGGCACGCTGTGTGTCGTGGACCGCCGGCCGCGCGCGCTGGCGGCGGTCCTGCTGCTCGGCGTGACCGTGCGCGAGTCGACGCTGTTCCTGATCCCCTTCGCCTATGCGATGTGGGCGCGACGCCCGCTGGACGGCGAGGCGCTCGGCCGCGTCGCCCTCGTCGCCGCCCCCGCGGTGGCGGCCTACGCCGCGATGCGCGGGCTCGTGCCCACCGTCGGGCGCGAGGACGTCCTGGGCTACGACAAGGGGCTGGTGGCCGGCCGCCGCGAGGTGCTGGACGCGGCCGCGGACCAGCCGTGGGACCAGGCGCGGCGCGTGGCCTCGGCCTTCGGGCCGCTGTGGCTCTGCCTGCCGTTCGCGCTGCGCGGCATGCGCTTCGCGCGCGCGGGGCTGATCGTGCTCGGCCTGGCCGCCGCGTCGTGCCTGTTCGCGCTGGACTGGGGGCGGATCCTCTTCCTGGCCGCGCCCGTCGTGTA
The DNA here is from genome assembly GCA_033856025.1 of Solirubrobacteraceae bacterium. Classification (GTDB taxonomy): domain Bacteria; phylum Actinomycetota; class Thermoleophilia; order Solirubrobacterales; family Solirubrobacteraceae; genus AC-38. The sequence goes on from JAWVFQ010000011.1 coordinate 34,290, forward strand.
CGTGGCGGGGGGCTGGGTGCTCCAGCGCCACCGGCGCGCGGCGGTCGTCGTGCTCGCGGCCTTCGCCGCGATGAACGTCGGCTACGCGATCCACATGGACCGCAGCGGCGTCGTCGACGGGATCGACCGCGCGGCGCCGCCCCCGTATCCCGTCCGCTAGGACACGTGCATCGTGTCGCTGCGGAACGTCTGCCCGCCGCGCTGGTACTCGTAGTAGTAGTTCGACCCGCGGACCAGCGAGCGCCGGGCGCTGAAGTAGCCCCGCGACGCCAGCCGCAGCGTCAGGAACGGCGTGAAGGCGCCGCCGCCGACCTGGCGGAACACCTGCACCGAGCTGACGCCGTCGGGACGCACCTGGCCCCAGATCACGGCGCGGGTGCGACCTCGCTTGGTGTCGATCCAGAACGGGTGCGGGAACGTGCTCAGCGAGGGCTTCGGCGAGCCGTTCGTGAAGAACAGGCCGGTCTGGAAGCCCGACACCGCGCCGTCGTCGCGCCACAGGTACTGGCTGTGCAGCTTGATCCGCGGCGTGGCCCAGGCGATGTAGGCCGACTGCTGGAGGTAGCGGCTCTGCAGCGCCGGGGACACGCCGTTGCGCGCGTCCGTCGGGTTGGTCTCGTAGCCGTACTCGGTGATGTAGAAGTTGAAGCGCCGACCGGAAGAGCGGTCCAGGACGGCGAACAGGCGCCTCAGATCACCCAGCTTGGCCAGGTTGGGGTTGCGCTGGGGCTGGTCCGGGCGCTCGCGCACCTGGTAGGGATGGATGCCCCAGATGTCCCCGCGCGGGACCCGGAAGCGCCGGCACGAGCCGGTCCGGATCCGCCGGTAACGGTTGTCGCGGCAGTACATCGCGCGGATGAACGGAAGCGGCGCCAGGTTGCCCGCGAAGCGGCTGGCCGCGCCGATGGGGGCGAGCTCGCCGATGACGACGGTGGACCCGCGGTCGGCGCGCTTGATCGCCGGGTAGGCCGCGTTGACCATGTCGCGGTACAGCCCGGCGGCCGCGAAGTTGGACTGCGGCTGGAGGAAGACCTTCTGGTTGGGCTCGTTGCCCGCGGCGTAGCGGTCGACCTGGCTGGCGTAGCGCCGGGCCACCGCGCTGGCGAACTGCCCGTACAGGGCCGCCTTGGGCTTCCAGCAGTGGACGGGGCTGGAAGGCTGGGAGCTGGCCCAGCGGGGCCCGCACTGGTGGATGGTCAAGAAGACCCGCAGGCCGGCGCCGCGCGCGGTGCTCACGGCGCGGTCGAGGTCGGTCCAGTGGTAGCGCGCATCGGCCTGGTTGGCCACGCTGAAGCCGGCCGGACGGGTGGTGGACGTGGGGTTGGGCGAGACGGCGTCCCAGTAGGCCTGGATGCGCACCCAGTCGGCCCCGAGGCGGTTGCGCCACTGCGACGCGATGCCCGGCGCGGTGGCGGCGTCGCCGGGGCTGAGCAGCAGCCCGTCCTCGAAGATGAGCTCGGCGGTGCCGTCGGCGGACGCGGCGGGCGCGGCGAAGCCGGCCACTGCGGCGGCGACGGCAAGGACTCGGAGAATGCGGGTGATCATCTGGTTGCCTCCCGGGTGACGCGAGAAATGTCGGGTTGCCCGCCGTCCGGCTCCCAAACGAGGCGCCAGACGCCTCGCTTGCTCCACATCCGGGACAGCACGAACCCCTGGCTATTTGGCTTCACGCTTCGGTACGTCGCCCAACCCTTCCCGGGCAGACGCACCTGCACGCGGACGATTCCGGGCTCCCCCTCACGTGCGTGGCGGACCTGGCCGAAGACCGTAACAGAGACCCCCTGACGCACCACCCAGACGGGGAACCGGTACGCGCCATAGGACGGCTTGACCCGCCCGTCCGCGAACTTCAGGCCCGACTGGAAACCGCCGTTGCCGGAGTCGTCGCGCAGCAGGTACTGGGCGACGCCCCGCACGCGGGCCTGGCGGTACGCGATCCAGTCGGACTGGTTGAGGTACTCGGCCTGGCGGCGCAGCGGCACGCCCAGCACGTTGTCGGGCGGGTCGGTCTGGAACCCGAACTCCGTGTAGTAGAGCGGCAGGTTGCCGGGCAGCCGGCCCAGGCGCGCCCCCTGGTTGAGGATCGTGATGAGGCGCGAGGGGTTGGCGATGGTCACCTCGTCGGGGCGGGGGCGCGTGTAGGGCGCCCGGCTGCCTCCGCGCACGTACGGGTGATGGGCCACGGCGGTGGCGAGCAGGCGCGCGGGATGGGAGGTGCACTCCTGCTCGACGGCGGCGCGGCCGCGCAGCGCGCGGCCCGAGCGGTCCAGGCACAGCAGGTCGCGCCAGAAGGTCGCGGTGGCCACCGGGCGCCTGGAGATGGCACCCGTGGTGTTGCCGATCGGAGCCGTCTCGCCGAGGAGGATCTGGTCGGTGCCGTGGCCGGTGGCGCGCAGGCTCGCGATCCCCGCGGCCGCCAGCCGGCGGTAGCGCGCCGGGGACGCTGCGACGAGCCGCCCGCCGCGGCGCACGAACTGCGGGGTCAGCCAGCGCCCGACGTTGGGTTCGTTGAACAGGCCCCAGCGCGCCACGCGGGGCAGCGTGGCCCCGCCGTCGTCCTCGTCGGCGTAGGTGCCCGAGTAGCGCGCGCCGAGGGCGGTCAGGAAGGCGCCGTACTCCGCGGGGCTCGGCCGGCAGGACTGGCGCGAGACGGCCGAGCCGGCGCACTCCGACGCCCACGCGGGCGCCGGGCTCGTGGGGGTGAGGATGACGGAGAGCCCGCGAGCCTGCGCGGCGCGCACCAGGCCGTCGAACGCGTTCCAGCGGTCGGAGGGATAGGCGCCGGGATCGGTCGCGTCGAAGCCGGGCGGGCGCTGGGTGGACCTCGCCTCGGGCGCCACCGAGGTCCAGTAGACGAAGGCCCGTACGGAGTCCGCGCCCAGCGCGCGCATCTCGTCCAGCGTCGCGTCACGCGTCGCGGCCCCGTCGAAGAGCAGCAGCCCGTCGTCCTGGAGGATCGACTCCTGGGTGTGCCCGGCGCGCGCGGCGGGGGCCAGCGCGAGGAGGGCCAGGCAGGCCGAGATGAGTAGCCGGATGAGCATCGCTGTAGGAACTCGCCCCGCCGCGGCGAGTTGCGCACGCTATCCGGTGACGGAGATCTCGCGCGAGACGAACGGCGCGTCGTGGTAGAGCAGCGCCACGCGCCACACACCCGGGCCCGGGCTGGGCAGGGAGTGCTCCCAGAAGCCCAGGGCGCCCTGGACGCGAACCGGCCCGGCGCCCACCTGCCAGGTCTGCGAGCCGGCGGGGCGGAACTGGAGGTAGACGTCCTGCTCGGCGAACGGGCTCAGGAACCGCACCTGGCCCCAGAAGCGCAGCGTCCCGCCGCCGCCCGGGCGCAGGTCGAACGGCACGAGGTAGGCGGAGAACGCGGGCTTGGGCCGCCCGTCGGCGAAGATCAGGCCCGACTGCCAGGTGGCCCAGTACTGCGACAGGTGGCTGCGCTGGCCTCGGTACTGGGCGCGGGGCAGGACGTCGCGCAGGACGAACTGCGTCTCCATGAACACGCGCGGCTGGTCGTAGGCCAAGCGCTCGGCGCGGTTGAGGTACTCGGCCTGGGCGGCCAGCGGCACCCCGCGCGTGGGGTCGGGCGGCAGGGTCTCCCAGCCGTACTCGGTCAGGGCCACCGGCAGGTTGCGCGGAATCAGGCCGGTGCGCGCGGCCACGGCGTCCAGCAGGCGCGGCAGGTCGCCGATGTTGGCCATGTTGATCGAGTCGAAGAACCGGTCGCGGCGCGTCGGCGGGTTGCGCTGGGTGTAGGGGTGATGGGCCCAGGCGGACACGTGGAACGGCCCGTTGCGCCGCAGCACGTCGCAGTGGCGCACGCGTGCCTCCAGGCCGGTGTAGGGCCGCAGGTTGGGCCGCAGGCAGAACAGCTCGCGGATGAACTGCTTGGGCCACAGGTGCACCCGCGGCGTGTCGCGCACGGCGCCCAGCGGCGCGGTCTCGCCCATCATGATCAGGCTGTCGGTGTGCCCGACCGAGCGCAGGGCCGACGACGCGGCGTAGTAGAGGTCGCGGTAGAGGATCGGCGCGATCGGGATCTGCTTGCGCAGGCGCGGCTCGTAGGCCATCTGCGGCGCCAGGCTGGCGGGCTGGTTGACCTCGTTCCAGACCGACCACAGCTTGATCTTGGGCAGGATCGAGTGATCCTGGTTCTCGTCGCGCCAGGTGCCGGAGTAGCGCTTGCCCACCGCCTTGACGAAGTGGCGGAAGTCGGCGACGTTCGGCTTCCACGCGGGCTGGTCGAAGCGGTTGGCGAACGGGGCCTTGGGGTGCGCCCACACCGGCCCCGGGCCCGTGATGTTGAACAGGACCACCATGTCCAGCGCCTGCCCGAGGCGCGCGAGGTCGTCGAAGCGATCCCAGATGTCGGAGCGGTAGCTGCGCGGGTCCTCGGCCCGAGTCCCGGTGAGCCGCGGGGGCCGGCGCTTGGGGCGCCCGCCCTCCTCGCCGGACACGAACTTCCACGGGACCGTGACCCGGACGCCGTCGGCGCCCGACGTCTTCATGTAGCGCATCGTGAACTCCCGGGTGCCGTAGGTGCCGAACACCAGGAGGTCGTCGTCCATCATGAACGACAGCTGGTTCGGACTGGCGTGGGCGGGGGCCGCGCAGGCCAGGACCAGCAGGACGACCAGGGCCGGGAGGAACCGCATGCCTATTTATTCGGTTCGGACGACGTGGCGGTTGAGTACCCTGCGCCGGTGCTCCGACCGGCCCAGGGCGTTCTCGCGGCGCTCCTCGCCCTCATCGCGCTGCCCGCGGGCGCCCTCGGCGCGACCCGCAAGCCGCCCGCGCCCAAGCCGCTCCCGGCTCCCAAGCCGCCGCTCACGTACCTGCTGACGCCCACCGACCAGCTCGGCTTCCCCGGGCAGAAGCCGGGCACGCTGGTGACGCCCGAGGGCGGCCTGTACACGGGGTGGACGGAGCTGGCGTTCAACGTGGGGGGCACGGAGAGCTTCGACCCGCGCTCCCACAGTCTGGCGGAGGGCCGCTATCCGGTGGTCCACCTGTTCCGCGCCGTGCGCGGCGTGCTGTACGAGCTGGACACCTTCCAGGGCGCGGTGGGCGACCGGCCGGTCGTGTTCGCCCGGGTCTCGATGAAGAACCTCCTGCCCCGGGTCAACCGGGCGCGCGTGGGGGCCGGGGTGCGCTACGACGGCGGCGAGTTCGGCCCCCGCGGCGTCGGGCGCTGCTGCATCCGCATCTATCGCTTCCCCCGCCCGCGCGTGCCCGACCGCGAGGGGCTCTACGGCCAGCCCGGCGTCGGGTTCAACGCCGCCTGGGCCTACTCGATCAGCGGCGCGCCCGAGACCGGGACGACGCTGCTGCGCGACAACCTCGCGCTGCTCCTCTACCCGGGCGGTGGGGACCGGATCACCGTGTCCCAGGCCCTCCAGCCCGAGCCGCCGCCGGTCAACACCCGCACGCAGTTCGGCCGCACGATCTACGACGTGGGGCTGCGCGCCCGCGAGCGCCGGGAGCTCGTGTTCCGGATGCCCGTGGAGCCGGTGGCCCCCACCGACCCGGCGTTCAACGCCATCGCCGCCGCGCGGTTCGGCCAGTACCGGGGGATCGTCGTGGGGATGTGGAAGTCCCTGCTGCGCCAGGCGATGCGCGTGGAGCTGCCCGAGCGCAAGGTCGTCGACACGTTCTACGCGAGCATCGTCAACGATGCGCTGTCGCGCTACCGGACGCCGGACGGCTACTGGGTCCAGGCGGTCAACAAGCTGCGCTACCACGCGTTCTGGCTGCGCGACGCGGCGATCATCAGCGACATGTACGACCTGGTCGGGCTCCACGACCTGGCCCGCGAGAACCTGGAGTGGTTTCCCTCCTGGCAGCGCGAGGACGGCCTGTTCATCTCGCGCCCCGAGGAGTTCGACGGCTTCGGCCAGGCGCTGTGGGGGATGGGAGAGCACGTTCGCCGCACGGGCGACGCGGACTTCGCCAGGCGGATGCTCCCCGCGGTGTCGCGCGCGATGGACTGGTTCGAGCGCCAGCGGGCCAGCGAGCCGACCGGGCTCATGCCGCCCAACGTCAACCTCCAGGACAACGAGCTGGTCCGCGGGCACCTGGCGGGCGACAACTTCTGGGCCGCCGCCGGCGTGTCGGGGGCGGTCGATCTGGCCCGCGCGGCCGGGGACGCCGGCGCGGCCGGGCGCTGGCAGGCCGTCTACGACGCCTTCACGACGCGCCTGAAGGGCCACATCTACAACGCGCAGAAGGGCAACGGCGGCGCGATCCCGCCCTCGCTGGACTTCAAGGGCGGCCAGGACTGGGGCAACCTGTGGGCGTCGTATCCGCACCGGGTTCTGGATCCCAACAGCGCGGTGGTCACGCGGACGCTCCAGCGCGCGCGCCGGCGCTTCCGCGAGGGCATCGCCACCTACGCGGACACGCGGCTGCTGCACCACTACCTCGGCTTCCGGGTGTTCGAGACCGAGCTGATGCGCGGCGAGCAGCGCAACGTGGTGGAGGGCCTGTACGCCGAACTCGCCCACACGACGGGTACGGGCGCGGGCTTCGAGGCGGGCACCGCGCCGTTCGGCGACCGCGTCGTGGACGACGTGACGGTCCCGCACGGCTGGTTCGCGGCCGAGTACGCGACGCTGCTGCGCAACATGCTCGTGCGCGAGGAGGGCAACGACGTGTGGCTGATGTCGGCCGTATCGCCCGCCTGGCTGCGCCCCGGCAAGCGGATCTCGGTGGCCGGCGCGCCCACGCGCCAGGGGCCGGTGGCCTACACGCTGGCGGCCACGCCCACCGGCGCCACGCTGACCTGGCGCGCCGACGTGAAGGCGGGGACGCGGCTGCGCTGGCCCGTGCCCTACATGGCGCGCGAGGTCAGCGCGCCCGGCCTGAGCCGCCGCACCGGTCTGATCACGCTGCCCGGGCGCTCGGGGCGGCTGTCCGTGCGCTGGAAGCTGGCGGGCGACGACCCCACCTTCGAGAAGACCTTCCTGACGCTGATGCGCCAGTACTTCGAGAGCCCGTCGGGCGCGGTCGAGGCGGCCGCGGCCCGCCGCCGCGGCGCGCTCCCGGTCACCCCGTCGAAGTAGCCTCCCGGCGTGCGGCCGCCGGCCTCCGCGCTCCGCCGGAGCGCCCTCGCCTTCGTGGTGTCTCGCGCCATCGTGTGGGTGGCGGGCGTCACGGCGGCGCTGAGCCTCGACTACTCCGCCGACCCGACGAACCGGCCGATCGCTCTCGGCCACACCGCGGAGGTCCTGTCCGCGCCCGCCGTACGCTGGGACGCCGTCTGGTACCTGGACATCGCCCGGGACGGGTACACCAGCGGCCTCCACGCGGTGTTCTTCCCGCTCTATCCGCTCGTCGTCCGGGCGGTGTCGTTCGTCCTGGGGTCGCTGATCGTCGCCGGAGTGGTGGTCTCCTGCGTCGCGTTCCTGGCCGCGCTGGTCGCCCTGCGGCGCCTGACCGAGCACGAGCTCGGCGCGCGGGCCGCCGACCGCACGGTGTGGCTGATGGCGCTGTTCCCGGCGTCGCTGTTCTTCTCCGCGGTCTACGCCGAGTCGCTGTTCCTGGCGCTGACGGTCGGCGCGTTCCTGTCGGCCCGGGAGGGCCGGTGGCGCCGGGCCGCGCTGCTGGGCGCCGCCGCCGGCGCCACGCGCAACACGGGCTGGCTGCTGATCGTCCCGCTGGCCCTGATGTACCGCGGCGAGGCCGGCCGGCTCGACCGGGGCGCCCTGTGGCTGCTGTTGGTGCCCCTGGGGGCCGTCGGCTTCTGGGCCTATCAGTGGGCGCACTTCGGCGACCCGCTGACGGGAGCCCACGCCGAGCGCTGGTGGGGCCGCCAGTTCGTCGGCCCGCTCCGCGGCGTCCAGTACATCGCCGAGAACGTCTGGCACACGTCCTCGTATCTCCTGCACGGCGAGCGGCTGGGCTCAGACCTGCACCAGATCGCGCTCCTGGCCCTCCTGGCCGCCGCCCTCGTCGCGTTCGCCGGCGTGGTGCGCCGGCTGCCGGCGGCGTACTGGGTCTGGACCGCGATCGGCCTCGTGGTCGCCATCAGCGCGCCCATCCCGGAGTTCCCGCTGTGGTCCACGCCGCGCTTCCTCGCGGTCCTGTTCCCGCTGTTCATGTGGGCCGGCGACGCGCTGCGCCCGCGCGTCTACGCGCTCGCGCTCGCCGTCTTCGCGGTCGGCCTGGCGTTCGTCAGCGCCGAGTTCGCGACATGGCACTTCGTGTCATGAGCCCGTCGCGGCGAGCCCCTCGGACACCTTCGCCCAGTTGACGACGTTCCAGAACGCGTCCAGGTAGTCGGGGCGCTTGTTCTGGTACTTGAGGTAGTAGGCGTGCTCCCAGACGTCGATGCCCAGCAGCGGCGTCTGGCCCTCCATCACCGGGCTGTCCTGGTTGGCGGTGCTGGTGACCGCCAGGCCCGAGCCGTCGTGGACCAGCCAGGCCCAGCCCGAGCCGAAGCGCGCGATCCCGGCCTCCTTCATCTGGCCCTTGAAGTCGTCGACGGAGCCGAAGGCCGACTCCAGCGCGGCGCGCAGGTCGCCGTCGGGCTCGCCGCCGCCGTCGGGGCTCATCCACTCCCAGAACAGGCTGTGGTTGTAGTGCCCGCCGCCGTTGTTGCGCACGGGGCCGCGCTTGTCCTCGGGCAGCGAGTCCAGGTCGCGCAGGACCTCCTCGATCGGCCGGTCGGCGAACTCGGTGCCCTCCAGCGCGGCGTTGGCCTTGTCCACGTAGGCCTGGTGATGCTTGTCGTGGTGCAGCTTCATCGTCGCCTCGTCGATGTGCGGCTCGAGCGCGGCGTAGTCGTAGGGGAGGGGTGGGACTTCGTAGGCCATGGGGAGGGCTCCTTGTCGGTTGGTGGCTTTGTATCACTACGCTTCGCGCGCAATGACACGGCTGTCCGGCTACTTCCTGCCCACCGAGCGCGAACCGCCGGCCGACGCCGAGGCCGTGTCGCACAGGTTGATGGTGCGAGCGGGGCTCATCCGCCAGGTCGGGGCGGGGCTGTGGTCGTGGCTCCCGGCCGGCTGGCGGGTGCACCAGCGCGCCGTCCAGGTCGTGCGCGAGGAGATCGATGCCATCGGCGGGCAGGAGATGCTCATGCCCACCCTGCTGCCCGCCGAGCCCTGGAAGCGCACCGGGCGCTACGAGATCGACGAGCTGTTCAAGCTCCAGGACCGCCGGGGCGCCGACATGGTCCTGGCGATGACCCACGAGGAGATCGTCACGCTGCACGTCGCCCAGGTGGTGCGCTCCTACCGCGACCTGCCGCTGATCCTCTACCACTTCTCGGTCAAGGAGCGCGACGAGCCGCGGCCGCGCGCGGGGGTGCTGCGGACACGCGAATTCATCATGAAGGACTCCTATTCCTTCGACCGCGACCTCGAGGGTCTGGACGCCGCCTACCGGAGCCACTTCGAGGCGTACACCCGCATCCTGGACCGCTGCGGCCTGGAGTGGTACGCCAGCGAGGCGGACGTGGGGATGATGGGCGGGCTGGGCGCGCACGAGTTCATGGCGCCTTGCGAGGCGGGGGAGAACGAGGTGGTGCTGGCGCCGGGCTACTCGGCGAACGTCGAGGTGGCGTCGGCCGAGCCGGCCGCCGCGCAGCTCCCCGCCCCGCTCGCCGCACCCGAGCCGGTCGAGACGCCGGGGCTGACCACGGTCGATGCCGTGTCGGGCGAGCTCGCGGTCGCTCCGAGCGCGCTGCTCAAGGCGTATCCGGTCGTGGTGGACGGGCGGGGTCTCGTCATGACCCTGGTCCGCGGCGATCACCGGGTCAACGAGATCAAGCTCCAGACCGCGCTGGGCGCGCCGTTCCGCGCGGCCCGCCCGGAGGAGGTCTCGGAGAAGGTCGGCCCCCCGGGGTTCATCGGCCCCCTGGGGTTGGACGTTCCCATCCTGCTGGACGGTGGAGTCGGCGAGGGCGGCTATGTCACCGGCGCGAACGAGGCCGACCGGCACCTGCGCGGCGTCGAGCCGGGGCGCGACTTCGAGTTCGAGCGGGCGGACTTCCGGCGCGTCGAGCCGGGGGACACCGTGGGCGGGCAGGCCATTCGCATCGAGCCCTCGATCGAGGTGGGCAACATCTTCAAGCTGGGCACGCGCTACTCCGAGCCGCTCGGGGCGCGCTTCGTGGATGAGGAGGGCCAGGAGCAGCCGGTGGTGATGGGCTCCTACGGCATCGGCCCGGCGCGGATCGCCGCCGCGGCGGTCGAGCAGAACGCCGACGAGGCGGGGATCGCCTGGCCCAAGCCGCTGGCGCCCTTCGACGTCGAGGTCGTCGGGCTGGGCAAGCCGGGCACCGACGAGCTGGCCGCGGCGCAGGTCCTCTACGAGGAGCTGGAGGCGCTCGGCCTCGACACCCTCTTCGACGACCGCGCCGCGGGGCCGGGGGAGAAGTTCGCCGACGCGGAGCTGCTCGGCGCGCCCCTGCGCGTGACGGTGGGCCGGCGCGGGCTGGAGAGCGGCGAGCTCGAGGTCCAGGTGCGCCGCGGCCGCGAGGCCCGCACGGTGCCCCTGGAGGGAGCGGCCGAGGCGGTCGCCGAGCTGTGGCGCAGCCTCGCCTGACGTTCCGCCGCCTGTCGGGGCTGGACCGGTCGGGTCCGCCGCCGCCGGAGACGCTCTCGGGGCAGCCGCTGCGGCCGTGGACGGTCCCCAACGCGATCGGCTTCACGCGCCTGGCGCTGATCCCGGTCTTCCTCGTCGTGGCGCTGTCCAGCGACGACGGGACGGGGGCGTGGCCGGCCATCCTGTTCGGCGTCGTGGGCTGGGGCGACTACGCGGACGGAATCGCCGCGCGCGTCACGCGCCAGTACAGCCGGCTGGGGGCGCTGATGGACCCCGTGGTCGACCGGCTCCTGGTCATCTCCGGAGTGGCCGTTTGCTGGCGCTTCGACCTCCTCCCGCGCTGGGCGTTGGCGGTCCTGATAGTCCGCGAGCTCACCGTCGTGCTCCTGGCGCAGGTCGGCCTGCGCCGCGGGATGGAGCTGCGGATCAACTGGCCGGGCCGCGCCGCCGTGTGGCCGGTCATGTCGGCGATCTTCTTCGCGCTGGCCGGCACGCCGCGGCTCGCCGAGGTCCTGCTCTACCTGGGCCTGGCGCTCGCGCTGTGGGCCACGGCGCTCTATCTGCGCGACGGGCTGCGCAAGACGCCGCCCACACCCTCAACCCGAGCTTGACCCCCCGCGAACCGGGGCTATACTCGCGCCTCGCCCGCCGCCTCCCGTTAGGAAGGACTCAATGGACACCTTTCCCGATCTCGGCTCCCTGAGCGACCAGGAGCTGAAGGACCTCATCCAGCAGCTGACGGAGGATGAGCTTGAGGTCTCGTACAAGCGCCGGATCCTGCACGGGAAGATCGACATCCTGCGCGCCGAGCTCGTCAACCGCCTGCGCAAGAAGCACGAGGGCGGCCAGGACGTCATCAGCGGCGCCGACGTCGACCGGCTGACCGAGATCCTGTCGGGCCGCGTGCCCGCCGGCGAGTCCGAGTAGGGCGCACGCAGCGCCTGTGACGGGGAGCGCTGACCGTGGCCGTCCACTGTCCGGAGTGCGGGTTCGTCAACGCCGAGGGCGCCAACTACTGCCAGAAGTGCGGGGCGTATCTGGGCCAGGGCGAGGGCGACGAGCCCACCACCGCGACCTACAAGGTCGGCGAGACCGGCGAGATCGAGCCGGTCGAGCTGGACGACGCCACCTCGGGCGGGGCGGCGCTGGTCATCCGGGCGGGCGGCGGACGCGTGGGGGAGACGTTCCCGCTGACCGCTGAGCGCGTGGGCATCGGGCGCCGTCCCGAGTCCGACATCTTCCTCGACGACGTCACCGTCTCGCGCGACCACGCCCTGCTGGTCCTGCGCAACGGCGTCTACTTCCTCGACGACTCCGGCTCGCTCAACGGCACCTACGTCAACCGCCAGCGCGTGGACTCCCACCGCCTGGAGGACGGCGACGAGCTGCAGATCGGCAAGTACAAGCTGACCTACCTGGAGGGCTAGCCGTGGCGACCGAGACACCCGTGCCGGCCCCGCCGCGTCGCAGCGCGATGACGATCGGCGCCGTATGCAAGGCGCTGCTGTCGGAGTTCCCCGACATCTCGATCTCCAAGATCCGCTACCTGGAGGACCAGAAGCTGCTCAGCCCGCGGCGCACGCCGGGCGGCTACCGGCTCTACTCGCAGGGCGACGTGCTGCGGCTGCGCACGATCCTGCGCCTCCAGCGCGACGAGTTCCTCCCGCTGCGGGTCATCCGCCAGGAGCTGGCGGCGGGACGCGCCGACGAGCCCGACGCCAAGCCGGCGCCGCGCGAGGGCCGCGGCCTGCGCCGCACCTCGGTGACCGTGCGCGAGCGCGGCGCGATGCACTCGCTCGACGACGTGCTCGAGGAGACCGGCGCCGAGCCGGCGCTGGTGCGCGAGCTCGAGGAGTACGGCGTCATCAAGGGCGAGGCGCGCGCCGGCGTGCGCCACTACGACGACACCGAGCGGGAGATCGTCAGGGCCGTGACGGAGCTGGCGCGTCATGGGGTGGGTGGGCGCAACCTGCGCGTGTTCCGCACCTCGGCGGACCGCGAGGCGGCGCTGCTCCAGCAGCTGCTGGGGCCCGCGCTGCGCTCGCGCAACCCGGACAAGCGCAAGGAGGCGATCGAGACGCTCGAGAACCTCGCCGCGGTGGCCACCCACCTCAAGCACCTGCTGCTGATCCGCGACCTGCGCAAGCTCGCGGGCTGAGTGCCCAACACGTCGCGCAAGCGCACGATCGAGGCCGACCGCGACGCCGTGTGGGACCTGGTGTCCGATCCGCACCACCTGCCGCGCTGGTGGCCGAAGGTCAAGCGCGTCGAGCATGCCGGCCCGGCCGGCTGGACGAAGGTGTTCGTGACCGCGCGAGGGCGGACGGTCCGCGCCGACTTCACGCGCCTGGAGGGGCGACCGCGCGAGATGGTGTCCTGGAGCCAGGACCTGGCGGACTCGCCGTTCGAGCGGCTGCTGGACGAGGCCATCACCGAGGTTCGCCTGGCCGACGCCGGACCGGCCACCGAGGTGACCATCGTGCTGCGCCAGAAGCTGCGCGGCTGGGCGCGCTTCGCGCCGTTCCTGGTCAAGCGCGCCAGCCGCAAGCTGCTCGACGAGGCCCTGGACGGCCTGCACCGGTGCCTGAGCGCCTGAGCCGGGCGGCGCCGGAGATGCGCTGGTGGGGCTGGGGCGACCCCGAGCATCCGCCCGCGCTGCCCGAGCACGCGCTGGACTTCCTGCGCGCCGAGGTGGGGATCGCCGACGCGCCCCAAGCGCCGGTGCCGCTCGAGGCCATCGCCCTGCCCGACTCCCGGCTGCCCGACGCGGCGCGCCAGGCCCTGGTGGCCACCGGCAGCGCGGTGCGCGAGGACCAGGCGGCGCGCGTCGTGCACGCCGCCGGCAAGGGCTACTGGGACCTGGTGCGCCAGCGCGCGGGGGAGTGCGCCCAGGCGCCCGACGCCGTGGTTCTGCCCGGCGACCGCGACGAGGTGCGCGCCGTGCTCGGCGTGTGCGCCGAGCACGGCATCGCCGTGGTGCCGTTCGGCGGTGGGACCAGTGTGGTCGGCGGGGTCGAGCCGCTGCGCGGCCCGTTCGAGTCGGTCGTGTCGCTCGATGTCTCGCGGCTGGACCGGCTGGTCTCCGTGGACCGCCCGTCGCTGACCGCGGTGCTGGAGGCGGGCGTCCGCGGTCCCGACGCCGAGGCGATGCTGCACGCGCAGGGACTCACCCTCGGCCACTTCCCCCAGAGCTACGAGTACGCGTCGATCGGCGGCTACGTGGCCACGCGCAGCGCGGGGCAGGCGTCGACCGGGTACGGCCGGGTGGACGAGCTCGTCCTCGGAGTCAGCTGCGTCGCGCCCTCCGGGGACGTCGACGTCCGCGCGCTGCCGGCCAGCGCCGCCGGGCCCGCGCTGCGCGAGCTGGTCGTCGGCTCGGAGGGCACGCTGGGCGTGATCACGCAGGCGGCGTTCAAGGTGCGTCCCACGCCGGCCGAGCGCCGCTACGAGGGCTGGTTCTTCCGCGGGTTCGAGGCGGGGGCGGAGGCGTTTCGCGAGCTCGAGCAGCAGGACGCGGCGCCCGACGTGGCGCGCCTGTCCGACGAGGACGAGACGCGGATGTCGCTCGCGCTGGCCGGTCGCGAGGGGCTCAAGGCGCGGCTGGGGGACTCCTACCTGCGCCTGCGCGGCTACGAGGGCGGCTGCCTGGCCATCCTGGGCTGGGAGGGCGACCCCGACGACGTGGCCCGGCGCGCCGCGCGCACCTCGGCGCTGGCCCGGCGGGGCGGCGGCCTGGCGCTGGGGCGCTCGCCCGGCGAGGCGTGGGCGCACGGGCGCTTCGAGGGCCCCTACCTGCGCGACGACCTGCTGGCGCACGGCGTCATGGCGGAGACGCTGGAGACGGCGACGCAGTGGTCGGGCGTCCTGGCGCTGCACCGGGCCGTCTCAGACGCGCTGCGCGAGGCCCTGAGCGCCCGTGGGACGCCGCCGCTGGTCATGTGCCACATCTCCCACCTCTATCCGTCGGGCTGCTCCCTGTACTTCACCTTCCTGGCGCGCCAGCAGTCCGGCGACGAGCTGGCGCAGTGGGGCGCGGCCAAGCGGGCGGCCTCGGACGCGATCGCGGCGCAGGGCGCGACGATCACCCATCACCACGCGATCGGCCGCGACCACGTGGGTTGGATGCGCGCCGAGATCGGCGACACGGGGATCGGCGTGCTGCGTGCGGTCAAGGCGCAGCTCGACCCCGCGGGGATCATGAACCCGGGCAAGCTGCTGCCCGAGCCGGCTGCCTAGGGCAGCTTGAGGGCGCCGCGCAGGACGATGTCGCCCGGCTTCTTGGGCGGGTTCTTCGTGCGGCTGGTCACCTTCTCCTTGGTGACCACGAGCTCGGCGTACTTCTTCGCGTCGCTGGGCAGCTCGCCCTGGGTGGCGAAGCGGCCGTCCGCGCCCACGCGCTGGGGGACGAAGCCGAGCAGCTTGGCGTCCTTGCGCGAGTTGTAGAGCCACAGCGCGTAGGCGCCGGACTTCAGGCCCTGGCCCGCGACGATCAGGGCGCGGCGCCCGCTCTGCTCGAACACCTGGGCCAGGCCGACCTGCTTGGAGTTGCCCGACGCCGAGACGAGGTTGATCTGGGCGATGGGCGTCTGGGCGTTGGTCGAGGTCTGGGTCGGCGCGGTGCGGGTGACGGAGGTGGACTTCCCGTTGTCGTCCCCGCCGCCGTTGAGCAGGAGGACCAGGACCACGGCGATGACGATGCCCACGCCGCCGAGCAGCAGGGCGCCGCCCAGGCGCGAGGACGGCGCGCGGGGGACCGTCGGGCCGGCGCCGCGCCGGCGCGGCTCGCGGGGCTCGCGGCCGGCGCGCGGGGGGAAGTCGAAGGCGGCCGGCTCGTCCTGCGCCACCTCCTCCTCGTCGAGGAAGGGTGCCGGCTCCTGGTCCTCGAGGCGCTCGCGCGCGGGAGTCTCCTCGCGGACGGCTGGCTCGTCCTCGGTGACGGGCTCCGGCTCGGGTTCGGGCTCGGGTTCGGCTTCGTAGACCTCCGTCTCGGGCGGAGCCTCGACCACGGCGGCGCCGGCCACACCGGCGGGCACGTCGGGCAGGTTGTCCCCGGCCAGCGGCCGCAGCTCCCCGGCCACCTCGCGCGCCCACTCGCCGGCGTCGGGGGACTCGGCCAGCCGCTCGCGCGTCGCCTCGCGCTCGGTGACCGATTGCTGGCCGAGCAGGTAGTCGGCGACGTCGGCGCGGGCGGCCGCGTCGAGGCCGGGGCCGGGCTCGGGGCCCAGCGCGTCGAGCGCCGCGTGGGCGCGGGTCCGCACGCCGCCGGGGTCGATCCCGAGCAGGTCGGCCAGCTGCTCGTAGGTCTGGCCCTGCTTGAGCAGGAGCTGGACCGCGGCGCGCTGGTCGGCGGGGAGGTCGTCGAGGGGGGCCATCGCGGCGGAAGGCTATCGTCCCGGCCGGTGGCGACCCCTCAGCTCCCCCATCGGCTCACGGAGGGCTTCGACGGGCTCTACGGGCTGGAGGTCGTCGAGCTGGAAGACGGCCTGGTGCGGGCCCGCGTGGAGGTCGGCGACGACCTCAAGCAGCCGGCCGGCCTGGTCCACGGCGGCGTGTACTCCTCCATCGCCGAGTCGATCGCCTCCATGGCGACCTACTTCGCCGTCGCGCCCGACGGGCGCACCGCGATGGGCCTGAGCAACCAGACGAGCTTCCTGCGCCCGATCCTGTCCGGGACGATCCACGCCGAGGCCCGCTGCCGGCATCGGGGGCGCAGCACCTGGGTGTGGGAGGTCGACTTCACCGACGACGACGACCGCCTCTGTGCGCTCACGCGGATGACGATCGCGGTGCGCGACCCCCGCCCCGACGCCTAGCCGCGGTAGCGGTTGGTGATCGGCATGCGCCGGTCGCGGCCGAATGCGCGGGTGGAGATCTTGATGCCGGGCGGGGCCTGGCGGCGCTTGTACTCGGCGCGATCGACCAGCGCGACGATCCGGTCCACGTCGGCCTCGGCGTAGCCCTGGGCGATCAGCTGCTCGCGGCCGGCGTCCAGCTCCACGTACTGCTCGAGGATGGGGTCCAGGACCTCATAGGGCGGCAGGGAGTCCTCGTCGCGCTGGTCGGGCCGCAGCTCGGCGCTGGGCGCCCGATCGAGGATCGACGGAGGGATCGGCGCGTCGGGCTGCGCGTTGCGGTGGCGCGAGAGCGCGTAGACGAGCGTCTTGGGGCAGTCCTTGATGACCGCGAAGCCGCCCGCCGTGTCCCCGTAGAGCGTGGAGTAGCCCACCGACATCTCGGACTTGTTGCCGGTGGTCAGGACGAGCCAGCCGAACTTGTTCGAGAGCGCCATCAGCAGGTTGCCGCGGATGCGCGCCTGGAGGTTCTCCTCGGTGATGTCGGGCTCGCGGCCGTCGAACACCGGCCGCAGCGCCGCCTCGTAGGACTCCATCTCGGGACCGATGTCCAGCTCCAGGCACTGCACGCCCAGGTTCCCCGCCATCGCGCGCGCGTCGGCCTGCGTCTCGCTCGAGGAGTACGGCGAGGGCATCACGGCCACGCTGACGCGGTCGGCGCCCAGCGCGTCCACCGCGATGCACGCCACGAGCGCCGAGTCCACGCCGCCCGACAGTCCCAGGACGGCGTGGCCGAAGCCGTTCTTCTCGACGTAGTCGCGCAGGCCCAGCGTCAGCGCGGTGTAGACCTCGGCCTCGGGGTCCAGCAGCGGCGCCACCCGGCGCTCGGGCGCGTCCCCACGGGCCTGGGGCGCGTCCACGCGGGCCAGCGTGGCCACGGCCGGCTGGACCCGGCGGGCCGCCGGGCGATGGCGCGTGTCGCGCAGGCGGGCCGCGCTGGGCCCCTCGGGATCCACGTCGGCCACCAGCAGCTCCTCGGCGAACTGCGCGGCGCGGGCCACGACCTCGCCGTCGTGGTCCACGACCAGGGAGTGGCCGTCGAAGACCAGCTCGTCCTGGCCGCCCACCAGCGCGCAGAAGGCCACCGTGGCCAGGGAGTCGCGGGCGCGCTGAGCGATCATCCGCTCGCGCTCCAGGCCCTTGCCGGCGTGGTAGGGCGAGGCGGACAGGTTCACGATCACCGTCGCCCCGGCCAGCGCCTCGTCGGAGAGGGGAGGGCCGGGCTCCCAGATGTCCTCGCAGACGGTCATGCCCACCCGCACGCCGTCCACCTCGAAGAGCGCGGGGCCCGGGCCCGACTGGAAGTAGCGCTGCTCGTCGAAGACCCCGTAGTTGGGGAGGTAGACCTTGCGATAGACGCCCTGGACCGCCCCTCCGGCCAGGATCGCCGCGGAGTTGTAGACGTCCACGTCGCGCTCGGGGAACCCGACGACCGCCACCATGTCGCCGGCCGCCTGCGCCATCCGGTCCACGGCGGCGCGGGCGTCGCGCAGGAAGTGCTCCTTGAGCAGCAGGTCCTCGGGCGGGTAGCCGGTGACGAAGAGCTCGGGGAACAGGACGAGCTGCGCGCCGGCCTCGCGGGCGCGCTCCAGCGCCTCCAGACCCTTGGCCTGGTTGCCCGGGATGTCCCCGACGGTGGGGTTGAGCTGGGCCAGGGCGATCCGCATGCGTCAGCCGCCGGCGCCGCGGCCCAGCCAGGCGTCCGCGAAGCGCCGCAGCTCGGGGTCGGTGGCCGAGCCGGTGCGCAGCACCCGCTGCGACGCCAGCGCGACCACGCCCGGCGTCGTGCGCCGCCGCGCCACCAGGACGGCCTGGCCCGCGTCCTCCAGCGTGGAGTCGGGCGCGCCGGCGACGTCGCGCGCCAGCGCGGTCAGCGGCGCCTCGTCCTCCCGGCGGCCGTAGACCAGGACCACGTCGCCCACGCGCAGCGCGCGGACCAGGCGCGCGCGGCCCTGGGACGGCAGCTCGCGCGCCGGGTCGCCGGCCAGCGGCTGCCCCGGGCCCTTGAGCGGCGTGGTGGTCCCGTTGTGCTTGACCGGCGCCTCGTCGCGCGAGACGAAGAACAGCAGCAGCCCGATGCCGCCGGCCAGCGCGAGCAGGATGGTGATCGCCGCGCCGGCCGCGCGCCGGGCGCGGCGGTGCTCGCCCGGCATGGGCCCCTACCTCGCGGCGCGCGGCTCGGTCGCGCGCGTGCGCCCGCCCGCGCGGGTACGGGGCATCTCGATGCCCAGGGCCGGGCGGCCGTCGCCCTCCGCGGGCTGCGCTTCGCCGCCGGGGCCCAGGCCGGCGGCCAGCGCCAGCGCGTCGATCGCGGCGCCCAGGTCGGTGCCCAGGCGCTCCAGGTCGGGCATCGCGTCGAAGTCGCCGAGCAGGCCGAAGTTCAGGCGGCCGTTGTAGCTCATGATCGCGATGCCCAGGCTCTGGCGCAGGGCCAGCGGGACCTGCGGATAGATGGCCTGGAGCTCGCGGCCCAGGATGTACAGCGGCATCTGCGGGCCGGGGACGTTCGTGACCACGAGGTTGTAGAAGCGCTGGCGCGCGCTGAGCCGAGCCGCCTGGGACATGATCGTGGGCGGCGCGAAGTCGGCCAGCCCGGTCAGGACCTCCGCGCCGACCGCCTGGCCGGAGTTCTTGAGCTCGGCCATCGCGTCGTGCACGACGCCGAAGCACTCCACCGGGTCCTCGATCCCCACGGGCAGCGGCGCGTACATCGTGGCCACCTTGTTGCCCAGGGCGCCGCGTTCGGCGTCGGCGCGCACGGACACGGGGACCATCGCCTTGAGCTCCATCTCGGAGGTGTCCACGCCGCGGGCGTGCAGGAAGCGCCCGAGCGCCAGGGTGACGGCGGTGAGCACCACGTCGTTGACCGTCCCGCCCAGGGCGTCCTTGATCTCCTTGAAGCGGCGCAGCTCGCCGTCCACCCAGGTGAAGCGCCGGTGCGGGCCGATGTCCACGTTCAGCGGGCTGGGCGGGGCGCCGCCCCCGGCCCAGGCCAGCGCGCCGACCGCCGAGGCGGCGTCGCGCACGCGGTTCACGGCCTGGCGCGGGCCGCGGGCGAGTGCCCGCACGCCGCGCGCCATCTCGCCCGGGACGGTGGCGCGCTCCAGCAGCGCGTCGGCCAGCAGCTGGGCCCGGCTGGGCAACGGACGGGGGACCCACGGCTCGGGGTCGGGGATCGGCGGCGGCTCGGCCTGCGTGTCGAACAGCACGGTGGCGATGTCCACGCCCGAGACGCCGTCCACCAGCGCGTGGTGGGTCTTCGTGACCAGCGCGAAGCGGTCGCCGGAGAGGCCGAGCACCAGCGAGATCTCCCACAGCGGCTTGTCGCGGTCCAGGGCCTGGGAGAACAGGCGGCCGGACAGGCGCTTGAGCTCGGTCTCGGTGCCCGGCCGCGGCAGCCCGGTGTGACGGACGTGGTAGCTGACGTTGAAGTGCGGGTCGTCGACCCACACCGGACGGCCCTGCTGGAGCGGCACCTGGGCCAGACGCTGGCGGTAGCGCGGGACGAGCGGCAGCCGGCGCTCGATGTGTTCGACGAGCTCGTCGTACTCCGGCGGCGTGCCCGCGAAGATGAGCGTGGACCCCACGTGCATGTGCGCGGAGTCGCGCTCGAGGTGCAGGAAGGACGAGTCGAGGCCCGTCAGGCGGTCCGGGTTGGCCACGGATCGATTCTACGTCGATAGGCTCGCCCGCGTCCATGCCCGCGCCCGATCCCTTCCTGACCACGATGGGCGACATCTACCGGCGCCACCGCGAGCGGCTTCCCGAGGGCACGCTGTGGTTCGACGCCCACACGCACACCGGCTTCAACGACCCCGACGGGTTCAAGGCGTCGGCCGACGAGATCATCGCCGGGCTCGACCAGGCCGCGATGGCCCGCGCGCTGGTGTTCACGACCATGGAGCCCGACGGCTACCCGGCGGCCAACGACCGCGTGATCGCCGAGGCCGCGGCCTCGGGCGGGCGCCTGCGCGCGCTGGCCCGGCTGGACCCGCGCCGGGACCCGGTGGGGGAGGCCACGCGCTGCCTGGACGCCGGTGCGGTGGGCCTCAAGCTGCATCCCCGCGCCGAGGGGTTCTCGATGCACACGGAGGGCGTGGAGGACATCGTGGCGCTGGCCGGCGAGCGCCGGCTTCCCATCGTCATCCACGCCGGCCGGGGGATCCCGGCGCTGGGGCGCGACACGGTCGCGCTGGCCCGGCGCCACCCCGGCGCGCGGCTGATCCTGGCCCACGCGGGGATCAGCGACCTGGCGTGGATCTGGCGCGACGCCCGCGAGATCCCCAACCTGTTCTTCGACACGGCGTGGTGGAGCATCGCCGACCTGATCGCGCTGTACGCGATGGTCCCGCCCGGTCACATCCTCTACGCCAGCGACATGCCCTACGGCCATCCGGTCTTCAACGGCCTGTCGCTGATCCGCTGCGGCCTGGCGGTGGGGCTGGCGCCCGAGGTGATCGCGACGATGGCCGGCGCGCATCTGGAGCACCTGCTGGACGGCGGCGAGCCGCTGGACCTGGGGCCGGCGCCCGGGCCGCCGGTCGAGGCGCCGCCCGCGATGACGCCCCGGGTCGTGGCGCACCTGACGGGCGCGCTGGCGCGGACCATGGGCGGCGGGGACCCCGCGGAGTCACTCGCGCTGGCACGCCTGGCCTGCGACGTCCCGGCGGACGACCCGCAGCGCCCGCTGCTCGCCCTGGCCGAGGAGCTGATCGCGATCTCCGAGGCCGCGTGCGCCGACCTCCCGGGCTCCCTGCGCCAGGTCGCGGGCCCCGCGGTCAGCGCGGCGCTGCTCGCCGGCACGCCTTCCGTGCCCGTCTGAGACGGATCTTGCGGGTGTGACCCCGCGCACAGAAGTCTCGCCTCCGACGCATAGCCTGCGAACAGTTGTTCGACGCAGCCGCGCCGGCCTGAGCACACGGTCGGCATGGGGACTGGGCCGCGACGAAGTCGTTGCGGAAGCGCGGTGTGACCGCGCGGGCTCGGGAGCTCACCCCGTAGGCGCCGTCGATAAGCGATGCATGCAAGGAGGTGGGCCTCTCCATGAGGCGCAGACATTCCCTGCGCGCCGTCGGCGCGCTGCTCACGATCGGGATCTTCGTCGCCGCGCCGTTCGCCGCGCGCGGCCAGTCGCAGCCGGCCATCGAGGTGGCCGACTCGTCCATCCACTACGGCCAGACCGCATCCGTGCGCGGCACGGTGGGGCCGGAGAACGCCGGGCGCCAGGTCGCGCTGGAGTTCTCCAGCCGCCGCGACGCCTGGCGCGTCATCCGCACGGCCACGGCGGACTCCACCGGCGCCTACCGCTTCAGGACGCGGCTGCGCCGGACCGGCCACCTCCGCGTGGCGCTGACGGACGCGACCACGCCGCGGGCCGCCCAGCCCGCGAGCGGCGGCTCCGGCCTGCCCACGACCGAATCGGCCGCGCCGGACGCTCCGCGCAGCGCGGCGCGCCGGATCACGGTGGCGGCGCGGATCGTCGCGCCGTACCGCCGGCTGGATGTCCGGTCCGGCGAGGCCGCGGTCGTCCGCGGGACCGTCGGGCCGGCCCAGGCCGGGCGCCTCGTGCGCCTGGAGCTGCGCGACGGTGGCCGCTGGCGCGCGGTCGACTCGGACCGCACGGACTCCCGGGGCCGCTACGCGCTCTCCCACCGGCTCCGGTTCAGCGGCGGGCGCTACGCCCGCGTGACGTTCCGCGGCGACACGGCCAACGCGCGCTCCGTGCGACGCGTCGGCCAGGTCCACGCCTACCGCGAGGCGCTGGCCTCGCGCTACGACGCCTACGGCGGCGCGCTGGGCTGCGGCGGGCGGTTGGGCTACGACTCCCTCGTCGTCGCCCACAAGACGCTGCCCTGCGGCACGAAGGTGCGCATCCGCTACCACGGCCGCACCGTCGTGGCCACGGTCCGCGACCGCGGGCCCTATGCCGGCGGGCGCGAGTTCGACCTCGCCGGAGCCGTGGCCCGGCGCCTGGGCTTCGACGGCGTCGGGCGCATCTGGGTCAGCCGCTAGGCCGCCACCGTCCAGGCCGTCCGGGTCATGAGCCGACCCTAACCGGCCGGTGGTTAAGCGATCCTGGCAGCGTGGAGGACCGCCGCGTCATCGCCCATCTCGACCTCGACGCCTTCTACGCCAGCGTCGAGCTGCTGCGCGACCCGTCCCTGCGCGGCAAGCCGGTGATCGTGTGCGGATCGGGCTCCCGCGCCGTGGTCACCACGTGCACCTACGAGGCCCGGGCCTTCGGCGTGCACTCGGCGATGCCGGCGTCCCGGGCGCGGCGCCTGTGCCCCGACGCGGTCGCGATCCGGCCCGACTTCCCCGCCTACCGCGACGCGTCGCGCGCCGTGTGGGAGATCGTGCGCGCGCACGTGGAGACGGTGGAGCAGGCCGGGCTGGACGAGGGCTATCTCGACCTCTCGGGCCTGATCGCGCCCAAGGCGGCCATGCGCCGGCTCGTGGGGGACATCCGCACGCGCACCGGGCTCGGCGCCTCGGTGGGGATCGGCCCCAACAAGCTCGTGGCCAAGATCGCCTCGGACTGCGAGAAGCCCAACGGCCTGGTCGCGCTGAGCCGCGAGATGGCCTGCGAGCGCTTCGCCGGCGCGCCGCCGCGGCTGCTGCCCGGCATCGGGCCCAAGACCGCCGAGCGCCTCCAGGCCATGGGGATCGCCACCATCGCCGACCTGCGGGCGCGCTCGGTGGAGAGCCTGCGCGAGGCGTTCGGCGACAACCACGGCGGCGACCTGGCCCGCCGCGCGCGCTTCGAGCACGACGGCGCGCTGACGCCCGTGCGCGAGGCCAAGTCCCAGTCCAGCGAGACCACCTTCGACGTCGACGTGGCCGACCGCGAGGAGCAGGTCCGGGTGCTCGACCGCCTGTCCGCCGACCTGTGCGAGCGACTGGCCCGGCGCGACCTGCGCGGACGGACGGTGGGCATCAAGGTCCGGCTGGACGACTGGACCACCGTCACCCGCGCCCGCACGCTGGACCAGGTGACGAACGACCTGGCGACGGTCGGCGCGATCGCCCGCGAGCTGCTGGTCGCCTACGACCCGCCCCGCCCGGTGCGCCTGCTCGGGGTGCGCGTGGCGGCGTTCGAGGGAGCGCCGGCCGACGCCGAGGCGCCCGAGGCACCCCAGCTGCGCCTGGCCGTCTAGCCCGCGCTAGATTCCCGCGCCATGCCGTACGCCGACGTCGACGGCCGGTGCCTGCACTACGTCAGGCGCGGCGAGGGCGAGCCGCTCCTGCTGATCCAGGGCATGAGCGGCAACCACCTGCACTGGGGCGACGAGCTCCTCGACCTCCTGACGCAGGACTTCGAGATCGTGGCCTACGACCACCGCGGCATCGGCCACTCCGACGCGGCGGCGGGGCCGTTCACGATCGTCGAGCTGGCGCGCGACGCCGCCGGGCTGATGGACGCGCTGGGCTGGGAGTCCGCGCACGTCATGGGCATCTCGATGGGCGGGATGGTCGCCCAGGAGCTCGCGCTCGACCATCCCGACCGGGTCCGCACGCTGACGCTGGGCTGCACGTACTCCGGCGGGGAGGGCGCGCGGCTGGCCGACGAGGCGGACATGCAGAAGCTGGCCATGCTGATGATGAGCGGCCGCGTCGCCGAGGGGATGCGGTTCGGCTACGAGCTCAACGTGTCGCCCGAGTACGCGAGCGACCCCGCGCACTTCGACCGGGTCAAGGCGATCGCGGCCGAGCTCCCGGCCAGCCTGGAGGTGCTGATGCTCCAGCTGCAGGCCATCGCCGGCCACGACACGAGCGCCCGGCTCCCCGACCTCGCGGTGCCGACGCTGGTGATCCACGGCACGGA
>JAWVFQ010000012.1:0-85260 GCA_033856025.1 Solirubrobacteraceae bacterium
CACACTCCCCACATCGCCTCCGGGGGGCTGACCGCGGAGAACGTGGGGGAGGCCGTCCGCCGCACGCGCCCCTACGCCGTCGACGTGGCCAGCGGGGTCGAGTCGCAGCCCGGCCGCAAGGACCCCGCCCGCCTCGAGGCGTTCTTCGCCGCCGTCGCCGACGCCCAGGTGCCGGCATGAGCGCGATCGAGCACCGCTTCGGCCCCTACGGCGGCCAGTACGTCCCCGAGACGCTGATGCCCGCGCTGGGCGAGCTGGAGGCCGCGTGGGGAGCGGCCCGCGAGGACGCCGGCTTCCGGGCGGAGCTGGACGGGCTCCTGCGCGACTACGCCGGGCGGCCCACGCCGCTGTACCTGGCCAACCGCCTGTCCGAGGCGGCGGGCCGGCCGGTCTGGCTCAAGCGCGAGGACCTGCTGCACACCGGCGCGCACAAGCTCAACAACGCCCTGGGCCAGTGCGTCCTGGCCCGGCGGATGGGCAAGCGGCGGATCATCGCCGAGACCGGCGCGGGCCAGCACGGCGTGGCCACGGCGACCGCCTGCGCGCTGCTCGACCTGGAGTGCGTCGTCTACGTGGGCGAGGAGGACATGCGCCGCCAGCTGCCCAACGTCCAGCGCATGCGGCTGCTCGGCGCGACCGTGGAGCCCGTGGACGCGGGCACGCGCACGCTCAAGGAGGCCACCTCCGAGGCGATCCGCGACTGGACCACCAACGTCGCCACCACCCACTACGTCATCGGCTCCACGGTCGGCCCCGCGCCCTACCCCTCGCTGGTACGCGACCTCCAGCGCGTGATCGGCGACGAGGCGCGCGCCCAGCTGCTCGAGCGCACGGGCCGCCTGCCCGACCGCGTGATCGCCTGCGTCGGCGGCGGGTCCAACGCCATCGGCACGTTCACCGCCTTCACCGGCGACGAGGGCGTGGAGCTGATCGGCGTCGAGGCCGGCGGCGAGGGGCTGGACTCCGGGCGTCACGGCGCGCCCCTGACCGAGGGGGGCCGGCCGGGCGTCCTGCACGGCTCGATGTCCGCGGTCCTCCAGGACGACGACGGCCAGATCTCCGAGGCGCACTCGATCTCGGCCGGGCTGGACTACCCGGGCTCGGGCCCCGAGCACGCCCACCTGCGCGACACCGGCCGGGCCCGCTACGTGGCGATCTCCGACGACGACGCGCTCGCCGCCTTCGCCCGGATGGCGCGCCTGGAGGGGATCATCCCGGCGCTGGAGTCCTCGCACGCCCTGGCCTGGGCGCTGGCCAACCCCGGCGGCGGCCTCGACCTGATCTGCCTGTCCGGGCGCGGCGACAAGGACCTCGCGGAGGCGCTGGAGCGCCTCGGCCTCGCCGACGCGTGAGCGCGATCTCCGCGGCGTTCGAGCGCCGCAGCGGCCGGGCTGCCCTGATGCCCTACCTCATGGGCGGGTTCCCCGACCTGGCGACGTCCGCGCGCATCGGCGCGGCCTACGCCGACGCGGGCGCCGACCTCGTGGAGCTCGGCGTGCCGTTCTCGGACCCGCTGGCCGACGGCCCGGTGGTCGCCGCCGCCGGGACGGAGGCGCTGCGCGCCGGGGCCACGGTCGAGGGTGTGCTCGGGGTCTGCGCGCAGCTGGCGCCCCGGCTCCCGGTCGTGGTCATGTGTTACTCGAACCTCGTGCTCGCCCCGGGCGCACAGCGCTTCGCCCAGCGGCTGGCGCAGGCCGGCGCGGCCGGGCTGATCGTCCCCGACCTGCCCCTGGAGGAGGCGCCGGCGATCCTGGCGGCGTGCGACGCGGAGGGGGTCGCGCTGGTGCCGCTCGTCGCGCCCACCACGCCGGACGAGCGGCTCGCGCGCATCGGCGCCCAGGCCCGCGGCTTCCTCTACACCGTCGCCGTCACCGGCACGACCGGCGAGCGCGCCGCCCTGGACCCCACGGAGGTGATCGCGCGCGCCCGCGCGCACACCGAGGTGCCCGTGGCGCTCGGCTTCGGCATCGGGACGCCCGAGCAGGTCGCGAACGCGGCCGGCGCGGGCGCGGACGGCGTGATCGTGGGCAGCCGCCTGGTCCGCGCGGCGGCCGAGGCGGACGACCCGGTGGCCGCGGTCCACGAGCTCGTCGCGAGATTCGCGGCGGCGCTCAGATAGCATCGCGGCGCATGGCCCTCGTCGTCGCCACCGCCACCGCCCTGGTCATCTGGGTCGTCCTGTGGTCGATCGGGCAGAAGGCGCTGGACGCCGGCCTGGTGGCGCTCGCGATCGTGATCCTCACGGCCACGGCGCGCATCGCCATGCGCTATCTGCCGGGCCGCGACGAGCTCTGACCTCCGCGGATGGCCCGGGTCGGCATCCTGACGGGGGGCGGTGACTGCCCGGGGCTCAACGCGGTGATCCGCGCCGTCGTGCGCAAGGGCATCCGCGAGCACGGCCACTCGCTCGTCGGCTTCCGGGCCGGCTGGGCCGGGGCCATGAACGGCGACACGCTGGAGCTGACGCTGGAGAACACGTCGGGCATCCTGCCCCGCGGCGGGACCATGCTGGGCACCTCGCGCACCAACCCCTACAAGGAGGAGGACGGCGCCGAGCGCGTGAAGGCGACGCTGCAGGCCGAGGGCGTCCACGGGCTGATCGCCGTGGGCGGGGAGGACACGCTGGGCGTGGCCCGGCGCCTGAACGACGAGGGCGTCCCGGTGGTGGGCGTCCCCAAGACGATCGACAACGACCTGGCCGCCACCGACTTCACCTTCGGCTTCCACACCGCCGTGCAGATCGCCACCGACGCCATCGACCGCCTGCACACGACGGCGGAGTCGCACAACCGCGTGATCGTCCTCGAGGTCATGGGCCGCAACGCCGGCTGGATCGCCTGCTACAGCGGGATGGCGGGCGGCGCCGACGCGATCCTGGTGCCCGAGCGCCCCTTCGACGTGGACGAGGTGTGCGACCGCATCCGCCGTCGCCACCGCGCCGGGCGCACGTTCTCGATCATCGTCGTCGCGGAGGGTGCGCTGCCCCGCGACGGGGCGGGCCCGGCGCCCGAGACCCAGACCGACGCCTTCGGCCACGCCCGGCTGGGCGGCATCGCGGTCCAGCTGGAGGGACAGATCGAGGAGCGCACCGGCTACGAGAGCCGCATGACGATCCTCGGCCACGTCCAGCGCGGCGGCACGCCGACGGCCTACGACCGCGTCCTGGCCACCCGCTTCGGCGTGGCGGGCATCGACGCGGTCACCGAGGGCGCGTTCGGCCAGATGGTCGCGCTCCAGGGGACCGAGATGGCCCGCGTCACGCTGGACGAGGCGCTGCGCGAGCCCAAGCTCCTGGACCCCGGGCTCTACGAGACCGCGGAGGTGTTCTTCGGATGAGGCGCGCGGGCGCGCTCCTCGCCGCCGCCCTGGCCGCCGTCGCGGCGGCGGGCTGCACGCCGGGCGCGGGCGCGGGCGGCGACAAGGTCTCGGGCGACGTGATGCGCATCTACTCCAGCCAGCCGCTGAGCGGGCCCCTGGCCCAGGACGCCACCGCGGTCGTGCGCGGCGAGCGCCTGGCGCTGGCCGACGTCCACGACCGCGTGGGCAAGTGGCGGATCGACTACCGCGCGCTCGACGACGCCGACCCTATGACCGGGACGTGGGACCCGGGCCTGGTCTCGGCCAACGCCCGGCGCGCCGCCCAGGACGACAAGACCATCGCCTACCTGGGCGAGATGGCCACCGGCGCCTCCGCGGTGTCCATCCCGATCCTCAACGAGACCGGCGTGCTGGAGGTCAGCCCGACCGACTCGGTGACCGGCTTCACCCGCGAGGCCGGCGCCAATCCGGGCGAGCCGGACAAGTACTACCCCACGCGCGACGAGAACTTCGCGCGGCTGGCGCCTCCGGACGACGTGCAGGCCGCCGCGCTGCTGCAGCTCCTCCAGGACCACCACGCCAAGCGGCTCTACCTCGTGCACGACCAGCGCCTCTACGGCCAGGGCGTGGCGCGCGCCGTGGCGCGCGGGGCGGCGCGCCGCGGCGTCTCCGTGGTCGAGGTCAAGGGCGTCGACATGGAGGACGAGTCCGAGATCGCCGGCCTGCCCAAGGAGGCGGCCGCCAAGGGCGCCGACGCCTTCCTCTACGCGGGCGGGCCCGACCCCCCGGTCCCCTCGCTCTACGACGCCGTGGCGAAGGCGCTGCCCCAGGCCACGCTGCTGGGCACCTACACGCAGGTCAACGACGCGTTCGCCCGGGCCGTCGCTCCCGGGACCCGGGTCCTGGCCACGGCGCCCTGGCTGGGCCTGAAGGCCTACCCACCCGCGGCCCGCCGGCTGGCCCGCCGCTACGAGCAACGCTACGGCGAGCCGATGCCCACGATCGCGCTGTACGGCTACGAGGCCATGGCGGTCGTCCTGGACGCGATCCGCCGGGCGGGTGGCCACGGCAACGACCGGGCCAAGCTGATCAAGGAGCTGCTGGACACCCGTAACCGCGAGTCGGTCCTGGGGACCTACTCCATCGACCGCAACGGGGACTCCGCCACCAAGGTGTACGGCGCCTGGCGCGTGGAGGCCGGCCGCGCCTCCTTTGCCCGTGTGCTCGATCCCCTCGGCGCTTGAAGTTTCCCTTCCCGGCGCGGCTATGGCATAGGATCAGCGCCCGTTCCGATTCCCGAGGGGGGAAGATCAATTGAAGGTACGTCTGTTGGCAGTAGCCGGAGGCTGCGCGGCCCTGGGACTGGGCGCCGCGGCCTGTGGCAGTGACAGCGGTGGCGGCGGAGGCAACAAGGTCTCCGGCAGCAACCTGACCATCTACTCGAGCCTGCCTCTTCAGGGCACGTCCCGCGGCCAGTCCGAGGCCGTGATCGCCGGCGAGAAGCTGGCGTTCAAGGAGCTCGCGCCGGGCGGCAAGATCGGCAAGTTCAGCCTCAAGTACGTCTCGCTCGACGACTCCACCGCCCAGAACCCGGGCACCGCGGACGAGGGCCAGACGGCCCAGAACGCCCGCAAGGCATCGTCGGACAAGACGACGATCTTCTACCTCGGGGAGTTCAACTCCGGCGGTACGAAGGTCTCGCTCCCGATCCTCAACAAGAGCGGCATCCCGCAGATCAGCCCGTCGAACACCTACGTCGGCCTGACCACGGACGAGCCGGGCTCGGAGCCCGGTGAGCCGCGCAAGTACTACCCGGCCAACACGCGCACGTACGCGCGCGTCGTGCCGCGCGACACCATCCAGGGCGCCGCGCTGGTCTCGACGATGAAGTCGGACGGCTGCAAGGCCGTGACGCTGTGGAACGACGGCTCCACCTACGGCGCCGGCCTGGCTCGCAACATCGAGCTGTCGGCGAAGCAGGGGAACCTGCCGGTCCAGGACAAGCAGCGGACCGACAAGACCGCCCCGAACTACCGCTCGCTGGCCTCCGGCATCAAGACCGACTGCTTCCTGTGGTCGGGCGTGACCGGTGAGAACGGCGTGCAGGTGTTCAAGGACGCGGCCGCCGCGGCCCCGAACGCCAAGCTGTACGGGCCCGACGGCGTCGCCGAGGCGGCGTTCACCGATCCCAAGAAGGGCGGCATTCCGGCCGACGTGGGCGCGCGGACCAAGGTCACCGTGGCCACGCTGGGCGTGAAGGACCTCCCCTCGGCGAAGCCGGTGGTGGACGCGTTCCGCAAGGCCGGCACCACCGACATCGACCCGTACGCCATCTACGGCTACGAGACGATGGCCATCGCGCTGGACTCGCTGAAGAAGGCGGGCAACAACGCGAACGACCGCAAGAAGGTGCTCGAGGCGCTCTTCGCCCAGAAGGATCGCCAGAGCGTGCTGGGCGTGTACTCGATCGACAAGAACGGGGACACGACCCTGACGGACTACGGGCTCTACACCATCAAGAACGGCAAGCAGGTCTACACGAAGAAGATCGTGGCGGACCCGGCGCTGATCCCGAAGAGGTAGACCCGGCGAGAAGACGACACGGGGGCGGGCTCAGGCCCGCCCCCGGTTCGTAGGAAAGACAAAGTGGAAGCCGCATCGGTCGCGTCCAAGCCCGTCGCCCGCCGCCCCGCGGACGTCGTCCGCGACCTGCTCTCGCGCTTCGGGCTCATCGCCTTCCTGCTGGCGATGCCCGTGTACATCGCGCTCAAGGACCTCAGCGGCGGCCACGGCCTGGCGCCCGTCGCCAACCTGCTGATCCTGGGCGTCTCCAACGGCGCCATCTGGGCGCTGATCGCCGTGGGCTACACCCTGGTCTACGGGATCATCGAGCTGATCAACTTCGCCCACGGCGACAACTTCATGCTGGGCACGTTCGTCGCCTTCGCCCTGTTCGGGACCGTGGGCCTCACCGCGACGACCGGGACGCTGGGACTGGTCGGCGGCCTGCTCGTCTGCCTGGTGGCGGCGATGGCGGTGTGCGCGTTCAACAACGTGATGATCGAGCGCGTGGCCTACCGCCCGCTGCGCAACGCGCCCAAGCTGGCGCCGCTGATCACCGCCGTGGGCTTCTCCTTCATCCTGCAGAACGTGGGGATCCTGTGGTTCGGGAGCTCGCAGTTCTCCATCCCGGACCTGATCAAGTCCCAGCACAAGACGTTCGAGCTGGGTGGCGTGATCGTGCGCCACGGCGACGTGCTCGCCATCGCGGTCACGATCCCGCTGGTCATCCTGGTCACGCAGTTCATCAGTCGCAGCCGCATCGGGAAGGCGATGCGCGCGACGGCCCAGGACCCGGAGGCCGCGCGGCTGATGGGCATCAACGTCGACACGACGATCTCGTTCACCTTCCTGCTCGGCGGGCTCATGGCCGGCGCCGCCGCGCTCATCTACGCGCTCTACCAGACCACCCTCTGGTACTTCTCGGGCTTCCAGGCCGGCCTGATCGCGTTCACCGCGGCGGTCATGGGCGGGATCGGCAACCTCCAGGGCGCCGTCCTGGGCGGCCTGATCATCGGGGTGATCCAGAACATCTCCGACGACCGGATCGCGGCCAAGTGGACTCCCGCCGTGGTGTTCGGGTACCTGATCGTGATCATGGTCTTCCGGCCGCAGGGGCTGCTGGGCGAGGAGACGCGGGAGGCCGGATGACCGCGCGCCTGCACCAGCTGCGCCAGTGGAAGCGCTTCAACCTCGTCCTGGCGATCGTGCTGCTCGGACTGGCCGTCCTGCTGCCCTACTTCTTCGATCCGCGCGCCTCGTTCATGAACAACGCGGTGCTGGCGCTGGCCTACGTGGTCATGGCGCTGGGCCTGAACATCGTCGTCGGCTTCGCGGGCCTCCTGGACCTGGGCTACGTCGCCTTCTACGCCTTCGGCTCCTACTCCATGGGGTGGTTCGCGTCGGACTTCTTCAACCGCGTCAACGGGGAGAAGGGAGTCCACCTCGGCTCCGGGACGTTCGCGAGCACGCTCCCCGGCATCCACCTCAACTTCCTCATGGTGGCGGCGATCGCGATCCTGATCTGCGCGGTGGTCGGGATCCTCATCGGCCTGCCCACGCTGCGCCTGCGGGGCGACTACATCGCCATCGTCACGCTGGCCTTCGGCGAGATCATCCGCGTGTTCGCCTTCTTCGGGGACGACATCACGTTCGCCTCCGGCTACACGCTGACCAACGGGCGCGACTCGATCTCGCCGGTCGACCAGATCGACCTGCCGTTCCTCAAGGAGTTCGACTCGGCGTTCAGCCTGCGGCCGTACTACTGGTTCTGCCTGGCCATGGTGGCCTTCGTGCTCTTCGTGAACTTCCGGCTGCGCGACTCGCGACTGGGGCGGGCGTGGGTGGCCATTCGCGAGGACGAGGTGGCGGCGGCGTCCATGGGCGTCCCGCTGGTCAAGACC
Organism: Solirubrobacteraceae bacterium; assembly: GCA_033856025.1. Lineage (GTDB taxonomy): Bacteria > Actinomycetota > Thermoleophilia > Solirubrobacterales > Solirubrobacteraceae > AC-38. The sequence goes on from JAWVFQ010000012.1 coordinate 7,782, forward strand.
AAGCTGCTGGCCTACGCCACCGGCGGGGCGCTGGGTGGGATGGCCGGGGCGTTCCTGGGCTCCTACTACAACGCGGTCAACGCGAACCAGTTCCAGTTCGGGTTCTCGATCTTCATCCTGGCCATGATCATCCTGGGCGGCCTGGGGTCGATCTGGGGCGTCGTGCTGGGCGCGATCCTCATCTCCTTCATCAACACGTACTTCATCCCGGACGTGTTCAACAGCGTGCCGTCCAAGATCGGCCTGAACTTCGATCTCACCCAGCTGTCGTTCGGCATCTTCGGATTCCTGATCGTCCTGGTGATGGTGCTGCGACCCGAGGGCCTGCTGCCCGAGCGACGGCGCAAGCTCGAGCTGACCGAGGGCGTGGGCACCGGCGAGGAAGGTCTCTACGAGGTGCGCGGGTGAGCGACGGGACCGGAAACGGGAGCGGGACCGACCGGATCCTCGAGGCGGCCGACATCTCGAAGGTGTTCGGCGGCCTGGTCGCGGTGAGCGAGGTCGAGTTCTCGATCCCCCGTAAGGGCATCGTGTCGATCATCGGGCCCAACGGGGCCGGCAAGACGACCTTCTTCAACATGCTCACCGGGCTCTACAAGCCCACGACGGGCCGCATCGTGTTCGACGGGCGCGACATCACCGGCGGGCGCCCCGACAAGATCCTGTCCCAGGGCATGTCGCGGACGTTCCAGAACATCCGCCTGTTCGCGACGATGAGCGCGCTGGAGAACGTGATGGTGGGCCAGCACGCGCGGATGAAGGCCGGGCTCCTGGGGTCGATCTTCCGCCCGCCCTGGGTGGGCAAGGAGGAGAAGGCCGTGGCCGAGAAGGCCCACGAGCTGCTCGAGTACGTGGGGCTGCGCCCGGAGGTGCACGACGAGCTGGCGATCAACCTGGCCTACGGCGACCAGCGCCGCGTGGAGATCGCCCGCGCGCTCGCTTCGGACCCGGCGCTGCTGCTGCTCGACGAGCCGACGGCCGGGATGAACCCGCAGGAGTCGGCCAACCTCGTGAACTTCATGCGCCAACTGCGCGACGAGCGCGGGCTGACCATCCTGCTCATTGAGCACGACATGCAGGTCGTCATGGACGTGTCCGAGCACATCACGGTGCTCGACCACGGCAACAAGATCTCCGAGGGCAAGCCGGAGGACGTCCGCAAGGACCCCAAGGTGGTCGAGGCCTACCTGGGCACGCAGGCGACGGTGGGGGAGAAGCAGGACTGATGGCGCCGCTGCTCGAGGTCGAGGACATCCACACCTTCTACGGCAACATCGAGGCGCTGAAGGGCGTGTCGCTGACCGTGGACGAGGGCGAGATCGTCACGCTGATCGGCTCCAACGGCGCCGGCAAGTCCACCACGCTGCGCTCCATCTCCGGTCTCACCCCGCCGCGCGAGGGCTCGATCCGCTTCCAGGGCGAGGAGATCGGCGGCGTGGCGCCGCAGGACATCGTGCGCCGGGGGATCTCGCAGGCGCCCGAGGGGCGCCACGTGTTCCCACGGATGTCGGTGCGCGAGAACCTCGACATGGGCGCCTACCTGCGCCGCGACTCCTACACCGCCGACGTCGACCGGGTCTACGAGCTGTTCCCGCGCCTCAAGGAGCGCGAGCGCCAGAAGGCGGGGACGATGTCCGGCGGCGAGCAGCAGATGCTGGCCATCGGCCGCGCGCTCATGGCCCAGCCCAAGCTGCTGCTGCTCGACGAGCCGTCCATGGGCATCGCCCCGATCCTGGTCGACCGCATCTACGAGACGATCAAGGAGATCAACCGGCAGGGCACGACGATCCTGCTGGTCGAGCAGAGCGCCAACCACGCGCTGGACGCCTCCAAGCGCGGCTACGTCCTGGCCACCGGCCAGGTGGCGCTGGCCGACACGGCCGAGGCGCTGAGCCGCAACGAGGACGTCAAGAAGGCCTACCTCGGGGCATGACGATCCTCGCCCTCATCGGAGCCAAGGCCCTGTACCTGCTGTGGGCGTGGCTGGCCTCGGCGGTCGCCGCGTCCTGGCTGTCCAACCGCAAGGGCTACGGCGAGAAGGCCGGCCTGGCCACCGGCCTGCTGCTCTCCGTCGTCGGCGCGCTGATCTGGCTGCTGTGGCCACCCCGCGCCGACTCCGCCTGGAAGACCGAGGGTGCCGTGCCCAAGCGCGGCGGCCGCAAGGTCTAGGGGCGTCCGAGGGTGGCCCGCAGGGCCTCGTCGAGGTCCGGGTGGGCGTAGGTGAAGCCGTGCTCGCGGGCGCGGGTCGGGATGGCCCGCTGGCCGGTCGTGACGATCTGGGCCATGTCGCCGTAGAGCGCCCTGAGCGCGAGGGCGGGGACGGGGAGGACGGCGGGGCGGTGCAGGGCGCGGCCCAGCGCGCGGCCGAAGTCGCGGTTGCGCGCCGGCTCGGGCGCGGCCGCGTTGACCGGGCCCTCCCAGGTGGCGTCGCCCAGCGCCGCCAGGTAGAGGTCCACCACGTCGTCGAGGTGGATCCAGGCCATCCACTGGCGCCCGCCGGCCACCGGGCCGCCGACGCCGGCGCGGAAGAACGGGAGCATGCGGGCCAGCGCGCCGCCCGACTCGGCGAGGACGACGCCGGTCCGCATGAGCACGACGCGGACGCCGAGCTCGCCCGCCTTGCGCGCCTGCGCCTCCCACTGGCGGGTGACGGTGGCCAGGAAGTCGCCGCCGGGGGGCTCGTCCTCGTCCACGACGTCGTCGCCGCGGTCGCCGTACCAGCCGATCCCCGAGGCGGCCACCAGGACGCCGGGACGCGGTTCGGCCGCCCGGATGCCGGCGACCAGGTTGCGCGTGCCCGCCTCGCGGCTCTCGCGGATCCGCCGCCGCGCGTCGTCGGTCCAGCGCTGCGCCACGGGCTCCCCGGCCAGGTGCACGACCCCGTCGCGCCCGGCCAGCGCCTCGGCCGGCGCTGGCCCGGAGAGCGGGTCCCACTCCACCCCGTTCTTGCCGGACCGGGAAAGGATCGTCACGTCGTCGCCGCGTTCGCGCAGCTTCTCCACGAGCCGGGTGCCGATGAGGCCGGTGGCCCCGGTGACGGTGACCCTCACGTGCCGGACGGGGTCAAGCCGTAGGAGTCGTGATCTGGTGGGTCTCGGTGTCGGCGAAGCCGATCTCGTCGCCCGCCTGCGCGATGTCCTGAGCGCGGGCCGTCTCGGCGACCGCGGCGGCCACGGCGGGCGCGACCTCGCGGTTGAACACCGACGGGACGATGTAGTCCTCGGCCAGCTCGGACTCCGGGATCACCTCGGCGATGGCCCGCGCGGCCGCCGCCTTCATCTCCTCGGTGATCCGGGGCGCGCGCACGTCCAGCGCGCCCCGGAAGATCCCCGGGAACGCCAGCACGTTGTTGATCTGGTTGGGGTAGTCCGAGCGCCCCGTGGCCATGATCCGCACGTGCGGCGCGGCCTCCTCGGGCGAGACCTCCGGCGTGGGGTTGGCCATGGCGAACACCATCGGGTCCTCGTTCATGCGGGCCAGCGCCTCGGCGGGCACGACGCGGGCGCCGGACACGCCGATCAGCAGGTCCGCGCCCTCCAGCAGCTCGGCCGCGCCGCCGTTGCGCCGCTCTCCGTTCGTGGACTCCGCGTACCAGCGCTTCATCGGGTTGATCGAGCCATCCACGTAGTCCGGGCGATCGGTGTGCAGCGCGCCGCGCGAGTCGACGCCCACGATGTCCGTCACGCCCGCCGACATGAGGATCTTCGTCACCGCCACGCCCGCGGCGCCCAGCCCGAAGACCACGACGCGCAGCGACTCCAGCGTGCGCCCCGTGAGCCGGCAGGCGTTGAGCAGCGCGGCCAGCACGACGATCGCCGTCCCGTGCTGGTCGTCGTGGAACACGGGGATGTCCAGCGACGCGTTGAGGCGCTCCTCGATCTCGAAGCAGCGCGGCGCCGAGATGTCCTCCAGGTTGATCCCGCCAAAGGCCGGCGCGATCAGCTCGACGGCCCGGACGATCTCGCTCGTGTCCTGGGTGTCCAGGCACACCGGGAAGGCGTCCACGCCGGCGAACTCCTTGAACAGCATCGCCTTGCCCTCCATCACCGGCATGGCCGCGTACGGGCCGATGTCGCCGAGTCCCAGCACGGCCGTCCCGTCGGAGACCACGGCCACGGTGTTGCGCTTGATCGTGTACTGGAAGGCCTTCAGCCGGTCCTCGGCGATCGCCGCGCAGACCCGCGCCACGCCGGGCGTGTAGGCCATCGACAGGTCGTCGCGCGTGCGCAGCGGGTGCTTGTTGCGCTGCTCGATCTTCCCGCCCATGTGCATGAGGAAGGTGCGGTCGGTCGTGTCGACGACCGCCACCCCGTCGCAGGCCTCCAGCGCGGCCACGATGGCTTCCCAGTGCGTCTGGTCGGCCGCGGCCACGGTGATGTCGCGAACCGTGTGGCGGTCGTCGACCGAGATCAGGTCCACAGCGCCGATCGTCCCGCCGGCCTCCCCGATCGCGCTGGCCACCCGGCCGAGCATGCCGGGCTTGTGCTCGATCTGCAGGCGGATCGTGAGGCTGTACTGGGCGCTGGGGGTGTCGTGCACGGGGTCCGTCCTCGGCCGCATCATAGAGTTCACCCCGTGGCCCCCGAGCGCGACGAGCTCTTCCTGATCGACGGGAATTCCCTCGCCTACCGGGCCTTCTTCGCCCTTCCCGAGGAGATCGCCACCTCCGACGGGTTCCACACCAACGCGATCTTCGGCTTCGCCTCGATGCTGGTGAAGATCCTCACCGACCTGGGGCCAAAGGCCACCGTCGTCGTGTGGGATGCCGGCTACACGGGGCGCAAGGAGGTCTATCCCGAGTACAAGGCGCAGCGCACCACCCGCCCCGACCTGCTCAAGGAGCAGTGGCCCCACCTGGCGCCCCTGGTCGAGGCCTTCGGCTATCGCAACATCTCGGTCGAGGGCTACGAGGCCGACGACGTGATCGCCTCGATCGTGGAGAAGGCCAAGGCGCAGGACGTCCCGGTGATGGTGGTGACCGGCGACCGCGACGCCTACCAGCTGGTGGACGATGGAGCGCGGATCATGACCACGTCGCGCGGGATCACCGACACGCGCGTGTACGACCGCGAGGGCGTGGTCGAGCGCTACGGGATCCAGCCCGAGCTGATCCCCGACTTCATCGGGCTCAAGGGCGACACCTCGGACAACATCCCCGGCGTCCCGGGGATCGGCGACAAGACGGCGGCCCAGCTCCTCCAGCAGTTCGGGTCGCTGGAGGGCGTGCTGGAGAACGTGGACCAGGTCTCGGGCGCCAAGCGCAAGGAGAACCTCGTCCAGCACGCCGACGACGCGCGGGTGTCCAAGCGGCTGGCCACGATGGTCCGCGACATCGACGTCGACGTCGACCCGGCCGCCGAGCTGTCCCGCGAGCCCGACCGCTCGCGGCTGCGCGAGGTCTTCCGGCGCTTCGAGCTGCGCGACCCGCTGCGCCGGCTCGAGGAGGCCCTCGACCTCGCCGAGGCCGAGCCGGTCCCGCTCCCCGCGGGGGACCTGTCGCTCACCGTGCCCGTGCGCGGCGCCCCGGTGTCGCAGGTCGGCTCGCTGCGCGGGCCCGGCCCGCTGGCCCTCGCCGTGCGCGAGCCCGAGGCGCCCGAGGACGCGCTGTTCTCCGACGAGCCCTGGCGCTACGGCGCCTTCGCGGGCGGCGAGCAGGCGCTGGCGGGCGAGGCGCCCGGCCCCGAGGCGCTGGTCGAGGCGGCGGGCGACCGGCCGGTGGCCGCCCACGACGCCAAGGCGCTGCGCGTCGTCCCGCCCAACCTGGCCCACGACACGATGGTCGCCGCCTACCTCATCGATCCCGCGGCCCGCGCCTATCCGTTCGACGAGCTGTGCTCCGACCGCGGGGTGGAGTGCGACGCCGAGGACCAGGCCGCCCGCGACGCGATCCTCATCCACTGGCTGGCGGGCTGGCAGCGCGAGATCCTGCGCGAGCGCGACGCCGAGCCGCTGCTGGACGAGATCGAGCTGCCGCTGGTCCACGTCCTGCGGGAGATGGAGGTGATCGGGGTCAAGCTCGACACCGAGCGCCTGGCCGCCATCGCGCAGCGCGTGCGCGCCGACGCGCTCGCGCTGGAGCGCGAGATCCACGAGCTGGCGGGGGAGGAGTTCACGATCGGATCGCCCCAGCAGCTCTCCGAGGTCCTGTTCGGCAAGCTCGGCCTGTCGCGCAAGCGCCGGGGCAAGACCGGCTACTCCACCGATGCCCGGGTGCTCCAGGCGATCCGCGGCGAGCACGAGATCATCCCCAAGATCGAGCGCTGGCGCGAGCTCACGAAGCTCGAGTCCACCTATCTCGAGGCGCTGCCCGCGCTGCTCGGCGAGGACGGTCGCCTGCACACCACGTTCAACCAGACGGCGACGACGACCGGGCGGCTGTCCTCCACCGATCCCAACCTCCAGAACATCCCCATCCGCACCGAGCTGGGGCGCGAGATCCGCGCCTGCTTCGTCGCCGAGCCGGGGAACGGGCTGATCTCGGCCGACTACTCCCAGGTCGAGCTGCGCGTGCTGGCCCACATCGCACAGGAGCAGGTCCTGCGCGACATCTTCGACCGCGGCGAGGACGTGCACACGGCCACGGCGGGCGAGGTCCTGGGAGTGGCGCCGGGCGACGTGGACGCGGGCACGCGCTCCAAGGCCAAGATGATCAACTACGGCATCGTCTACGGGCTCTCGGGCTTCGGGCTGGCCGACCGCCTCCAGATCCCGCTCGAGGAGGCCGAGACCTTCATCTCCACCTACCTCGACCGCTTCCCGGCCGTGCGGCGCTTCATCGAGGAGACGATCGCCTTCGCCACCGAGGAGGGCTACGTCCAGACCCTGTTCGGCCGGCGCCGGCGGATCCCCGAGCTGCGCGCCCGCAACCGCCAGACGCGCCAGCTGGGCGAGCGCCTGGCCGTCAACACCGTCATCCAGGGGACGGCGGCGGACATCATCAAGGTGGCGATGGTCCGCGCGACCCGCGCGCTGGCCGACGCGGGGCTGCGGACGCGGCTCGTCCTCCAGATCCACGACGAGCTGCTCTTCGAGGGGCCCGAGGCCGAGGCCGAGGAGGCGATGCTGATCGTCCGCGACGCCATGGAGCGCGCCGCCGAGCTCGACCCGCCGCTGGCGGTCGACATCGCCGCCGGACCGAACTGGATGGAGGCCAAGTAGTGGACAGGGGGCTGGCGGTCGTCGTCACGGCCGCCTGCGGCGGGTTGATCGCCATGCAGGCCCCGATCAACTCGATGCTCGGCCGCTCGGTGGGGACGTGGCAGGCCGCCGCGGTCTCGTTCACGGTCGGCACGGTGATCCTGGTCTCCATCGCCACGCTGGCCGGCGGGGGCTGGAGCCAGCTCGGCGAGGTGCGCCACGTCTCCTGGTACTACCTGCTCGGGGGCGTGCTGGGGGCGGCGTACGTGACGACGGTGCTGGTCACCGTCCGCACCCTGGGCGCCGGCGGCGTGACCGCGGCGACGATCGCCGGGCAGCTCTCGCTGTCCCTGGTGGTCGACCAGCTGGGGATCCTCGGCGTGGCCAAGCACCCGATCACCGCCGCGCGGCTGCTCGGCGTCGTGCTCCTGGCCGCGGGCACGTTCCTGGTCGTCCGGGATTAGGGGCGTTAGAGTCCGTCGCGGTGGAGGGGAACGCTTCCGAGGACCGCAGGTCGGGCGACGACCGCCGCGCCACACAGGGGCGGCGGGCCGAGGATGTGCGTCAGACCCGCCGCGACCTGGCGATCGCGGTCGCGTGGGCGCTGGTCGGGGCCGTGGTCGTGCTCTACCTGTTCCTGCTCGTGGTCGACGCGGTCAACCCCGACCGCGCGCCCGCGGCGTCGATCGTCGTGCTCGTGCTGGCCGTCGTCTGGGTGGCCCACGCCTGGCGGCGCCTGTACGCCGGCGGCCACGTCAGCCGCCCGGACCGCGAGCGCCGCGGGTTCTGACGCTCCCGGCGCCCCCGGCCGACCTCGACTTCGCGGCGCTTGACGACGCCGAGGCGCTGGAGGCCTCGCAGGCACTGAACGAGCGCTTCGTGCGGGCGCGCGCCGACGGGACCGTCTGGGAGCCCGGGCGCGGGTTCACGCGCGTCGTCGCCCCGATCGACCCGGACGACGACCTGAGCGACGCATGAGTGCGACCGTCACCATCGGGCGGCGCTTCAACGGCCCGCCCGACTACGGGCACGGCGGGTACTCGTGCGGGGCGATCGCCGCCGAGGTCGAAGCGCGCGTGGCCTCGGTGTCGCTGCGCCGCCCGCCGCCGCTGGACACGCCGCTGGAGGTTCGGCGCGGCGAGGGCGGCTCCGTCGCGGTGCTCGACGGCGAGGACGTGGTGGGGGAGGGGGCGCCGGGGCAGCTCTCGCTCGCCGTTCCCCCGCCGGTGTCCGTGGAGGCGGCGCGAATGGCGCGGACGCGCGCGGCGTGGGCGGAGACGCACCCATTCCCCACGTGCTTCGGCTGCGGGACCGAGCGCGACCGCGCCGAGGCCATCGCCACGATCCTGGGCCCGGTGGAGGGCCGCGACGGCATCGTCGCCGACACGTGGACGCCGCAGGCCGAGTTCGCCGACGCGGACGGCCGCGTCACGCCGCTGTTCGCGTGGGCGGCGCTGGACTGCGCGACCGGCGCGGGAGCGATCCCGTTGGGTTCCGCGCCGCACGTCCTGGCCCGCCTGACCGTCGACCCGGCCCTGGCGCCGGTCCGCGCGGGCGCCGAGCACGTCGTCATGGCTTGGGCGGGCGCCGTCGACGGGCGCAAGCGGACCGGCGCCGCCGCACTGCTCACCGCCGGCGGCGAGGTCTGCGCCATCGGCGAGGGCCTCTGGATCGCCCTGCGCGACCCCGCCACGCACGGCGCGCGGGTCTAGAGCCGACGCCGTCGCCTTTTTACACGCCCACCGTGCACTATGGCGACAGCGTTAGGCGGCGACGGGGATCCGGCGGTCCAGCGCGGGCGCGTGGCCGACGAAGTCGGGGGGTGCGATGCGCAGGTAGTGCCCGAAGAAGCGATCGGTGACGCGCTTGTGGGCGAACCCCTGGAGCACGCGCAGGAGCGCGCGCGGGGGGACCCGTGGCACGAGGTCCTGGACGCGCTTCATCGCCTCGAACTTCCAGCGGTGCTCGGCGCTGAAGGCGTGGTAGCGGCGCAGCGCCTCGTCCTTCGGGCGCCGGCCCTCGACCACGGCGCGCAGCTCGCGTCCGCAGGCCAGGCCGAAGTACAGGGCGGTGCGGATCCCCTCGGCGGTGGTGGGGATGCAGTGCCCGGCGCTGTCGCCGGCGAAGAACACGCCCGCGTCGGTGGCCGGCCGGATGCGGTGGGGGATCCAGTTGCCCTGGTAGCGCTCCGCGGGCACGCCCAGGTCCTCGGCCAGCTGGACGGTCTGCGCCTTGACCGGCGGCCCCGGGTCGAAGGAGCCCACGCCCACGCGCAGCTCGCCGTCCGCCGGGAAGCTCCAGGCGTACCCCGCGCGCACGTAGCGGCGGTCGATCCACAGCTCGAGGTCCTCGCCGCGCCCGTGCGGGTGGACCTCGAGTCCCCGGGACAGGAACGCCTCGGGCGGCTGGACGTTCTCGCCCGTCCCCAGCACGCGGCGCCAGCCCAGCGCGTCCACGATCAGCGGCGCGTGCAGGTCGCCGCGGTCCGTGCGCACCCCGCCCGGGATGCGGCCCTCGACCTTGGCCGTCTCGAAGTCGGCGCTCCCGGCGCTCTGCGTGCGCAGGAGGTCGCACAGCGTGCGGTAGTCGAACGTGGAGAACGTCCAGGGCAGGTTCCAGCGCACGCTGCCGTGGGGCGTGTGCAGGACGAGGTCGGGGAAGGTCTGCTGGAGGGACTCCTCCAGGCCCATGGCGTGCAGCCAGCTCGTGGGGATCCCGCACGCCGACGTCTGGCGCTCGCCCACGGCGTAGCGGTCGACGATGAGGGTTCGGGCGCCCGAGCCGGCGAGCTCGCGCGCCACGGCCAGCCCGGCGAAGCTGGCGCCGCAGATCAGGACGTCGTAGTCGCCGGAGAGAGGCGTGCGGTCGGCCCCCCGCTTGGTCTCGCGCCGCGGCATGGCGGGGGATCATAGGACGGTTCCTTCGCTAACCTGCCCCACTCATGGCCGAAGTCACCACCGCTCCGCCGCCCGACGCCAGGGTCGTCGACGGCTCCGACGGTCTCCTGCTGGAGATCGACGGCCAGATCGTCCCCAACTACGACGCGACGATCACCCCCTTCTCGGAGGGCGACGTGGTCAGCGGCAAGGTCGTCCGGATCGACAACGACGAGGTCCTCGTCGACATCGGCTACAAGTCCGAGGGGGTCATCCCCTCCAACGAGCTGTCGATCCGCAAGTCGGTCGATCCCTCCGACGAGGTGGAGATGGGCGAGGAGGTCGACGCGCTCGTCCTGACCAAGGAGGACCAGGACGGCCGGCTGATCCTGTCCAAGAAGCGCGCCCGCTTCGAGAAGGCGTGGCGGCGCATCGAGGCGGCGGCGGAGTCCGGCGAGCCGGTCATCGGCACCGTCATCGAGGTCGTCAAGGGCGGCCTGATCATCGACCTCGGGGTGCGCGGCTTCCTGCCCGCCTCCCTGGTCGACATCCGCCGCGTCCCCCACCTGGACGAGTACCTGGGCACGGAGATCGAGTGCAAGGTCATCGAGCTCAACCGCTCGCGCAACAACGTCGTCCTCTCGCGCCGCGCGGTGCTGGAGGAGGAGCGCAAGGAGGTCCGCCAGCAGATCCTCGACCGTCTCGAACCCGGAATGGTCGTCGAGGGGCAGATCTCCAACATCGTGGACTTCGGCGCGTTCGTGGACCTCGACGGGATCGACGGCCTCATCCACATCTCCGAGCTCTCGTGGTCGCATGTCAACCATCCGAGCGAGATCCTCAACATCGGGGACACCGTCTCGGTCAAGGTGCTGGACATCGACCGCGATCGCCAGCGGATCTCGCTGGGTCTCAAGCAGACCCAGGAGGACCCGTGGCAGCGGGTCGTCGACACGTACAACGTGGGCGACGAGCTCGAGGGCAAGGTGACGAAGGTGGTCACGTTCGGCGCGTTCGTGGAGATCCTCGACGGCGTCGAGGGGCTCGTGCACATCTCCGAGCTGGCCGCCCACCACGTGGAGAACCCTCGCGAGATCATCGAGCCGGGCGACGTCGTGCGCGTGAAGGTGCTCGAGATCGACGACGAGCGCCGCCGGCTGTCGCTGTCGACCAAGCGAGTCGAGGGCCAGGTGCTTCCGGTGGGCGGCCGCGCCCCCGCGACCCCGCCGCCCGTCGAGGGCGAGGAGGGCGCCGCAGAGGGCCAGAACCTCGACGACATGCCCGAGCTCGGCCTCTCCGAGGACGTCTTCGCCGAGCAGCCCCCCGAGGCCCCGGCCGAGGTTGCCGCCCCCGCCGCTGACGCTTCGCCCGCCGCCGAGGAGGCCGGTCCGGCCGACGACTCCGCCCCGGCTGAGGCTGCCGCCCCCGCCGCTGAAGCTTCGCCCGCCGCCGAGGAGCCCGCTCCGGTGGAGGAGCCCGCTCCGGCCGAAGAGGCTGCTCCGGCTGAGGAACCCGCTCCGGCCGAGGAGGCTGCTCCGGCTGAGGAGCCCGCTCCGGCCGAGGAGGCTGCTCCGGCCGAGGAGGCTGCTGCCGCCGAGGAGTCAGCTCCGGCGGAGGATCCGCCTTCGGCGGCCGAGTCGAATGGGGATCCGGCTCCGGCTCCGGCCGAGGAGCCGGCCGGCTGAGCCCCTTCATCGGGCTGACCGGCGGTATCGGCGCCGGGAAGTCCGAGGCGCTGGCCGCCCTGGAGCGGCTGGGCGCCGCCACGCTGTCCACGGACGCGGTGGTGCATGAGCTCTACGGCCGTCCCAGCGTCCGCGACGCCGTGGTCGCCCGGTGGGGCGAGGACGTGGCGCCCGGCGGGACCGTCGACCGCGAGGCCGTGGCCCGCGCCGCCTTCGCCTCGCCCGAGGATCGCGCCTGGCTCGAGGGCCTGCTGTGGCCGCGCGTGGGCGAGCGCATCGCCTCCTGGCGCGAGCAGGTGGACGCCGCCGTCCCCGCGCCGCCGGCGTCGGTGGTCGAGGTCCCGCTGCTCTTCGAGTCCGGGATGGAGGCCGCCTTCGACGCTACCATCGCCGTGGTCGCGGACGAGGCCGTGCGCACGCAGCGCGCCGGAGCGCGGGGCCACGCCGCGGTGGACGAGCGATCGGCGCGCCAGCTCTCTCAGGAGGAGAAGGCGGCGCGCGCGACGTACACGGTGGTGAACGACGGCTCGATCGAACAGCTGGAGGAGAAGTTGGCCGCGGTCCTGGAGAGGCTGAGCCGATGAGGGTGCGCCCGCTCGTCGTGGTGGCGCTGGCCGCCGCGGCGGTGGTCGGCGTGGCCGTGGTCGCGCCGATGGTCCACCGCGCGGTGCGCGAGGTCACCCTGCCCCTGCGCCACGAGGACATCATCCGCCAGCAGGCGCGCGACAAGGGCCTGGACCCCGCCCTGGTGGCGGCGATGATCTACGCGGAGTCCAAGTTCCGCGACCAGACGTCGCCCACCGGGGCCAAGGGCCTCATGCAGATCCAGCCCGAGACGGCGAAGTTCATCGCCGAGCGCTCCGGCGGCACCCGCTTCGAGATCGCCGACCTGGCCAGGCCGCAGATCAACATCCAGTACGGCACCTGGTACCTGCGCTACCTGCTGCGCCAGCACGACGGCAACGTGGTCCTCGCCGTCGCGTCCTACAACGCGGGGGAGACGAACGTCGCGCGCTGGGTGGACGAGTCCTCCCATGGCGGCCGCCAGTTCAACATCCGCGACATCCCCTTCCCCGAGACCCGCGCGTACGTCAACCGCGTTCTGGACGCGGAGGGCAGGTACCGCCACGAGTACAGCTCCGAGCTGGGCCTCTGAGCCCGAGCGGCGACGCCGAGAAGTACGCCCGGGGCGGGCCGGAGGGGATGCTGCTGGAGAGGTTCCGGCGGCGCCTCCTGACGGTCGCGGCCGAGACTCGCCCGTCGACCGTCCTGGACGCCGGGTGCGGCGAGGGCTTCGTCACGCAATGGCTGCAGGCCGGCCTGGCCGGGGCCGCCGTGAGCGGCGTCGACCTGCACGAAGCGGCGCTGGACCGCGCCCGGGCACGGGTTCCCGAGGCCGCGTTCGAGCGCGGTGACGTGACCGCGCTGCCCTTCGCGGACGGCGCGTTCGACCTCGTCGTGTGCACGGAGGTCCTCGAGCACCTCGACGACCCCCGCGCCGCGCTGGCCGAGCTGCGCCGCGTGGCCGGCGGGCGCGTCCTGGTCACGGTCCCGCACGAGCCCTGGTTCAGCGCGGGGAACCTGCTCAGGGGCCGCCATCTGCGCCGGCTGGGCTCGACGCCGGGCCACCGGCACCGCTGGACCCGCGGCGCCTTCCGGCGGGTCGTCGGCGGCGAGTGGTTCGGCGCGTTCCCCTGGCAGGGCGCGCTCGTCTAGTCGCTACCGTTGAACGGTGCCCAAATTCGAACTGGACGCCGCGTTCGTCCCCACCGCCGACCAGCCCCAGGCGATAACGAAGCTGTCCGAGGGGATCCGCGCGGGCGAGCGCTTCTCCACCATGCTCGGCGCCACCGGCACCGGCAAGACGATGACGATGGCGGGGATCGTCCAGGAGGTCCAGAAGCCGACCCTGGTCATGGCGCACAACAAGACGCTGGCCGCGCAGCTGTGCAACGAGTTCCGCACGTACTTCCCGCGCAACGCCGTCGAGTACTTCGTCTCCTACTACGACTACTACCAGCCCGAGGCCTACGTCCCCAGCCGCGACCTCTACATCGAGAAGGACTCCTCGATCAACGAGGAGATCGACCGCCTGAGACATGCCGCGACGGCCGCGCTGTTCGCCCGGCGCGACGTGCTCATCGTCGCCTCGGTCTCCTGCATCTTCGGCATCGGCTCGCCCGAGACCTACGACGAGAACATGCAGATCATCCGCAAGGGCGACTTCATCAACCGCGACGAGCTCCTGCGCAAGCTCGTGCGCATGCAGTACAACCGCAACGACACCGCCCTGGGCCGCGGGACGTTCCGGGTGCGCGGCGAGACGCTGGAGGTGTTCCCGGCCTACGCGGAGACCGCCTTCCGGGCCACGATGTTCGGCGACGAGGTCGAGCGCCTCCAGCACTTCGACCCTCTGACCGGCGAGCTGATCGTCGACGACCTCGAGCACGTGGCGATCTGGCCGGCCACGCACTACAACGTCAAGGAGGGGACGATGGAGCGCGCCGTGGCCGAGATCGGCGCCGAGCTCAACGCCCGCTGCGGCCAGCTGGAGTCCGAGGGCAAGCTCCTGGAGTCCCATCGCCTGCGCCAGCGCACGCAGTACGACATGGAGATGCTGCGGGAAGTGGGGTTCTGCTCCGGGATCGAGAACTACTCGCGCATCCTGGACGGGCGCAAGCCGGGCGACCGCCCCTACTGCCTGATCGACTACTTCCCCGACGACTTCCTGTGCTTCATCGACGAGTCCCACCAGACCGTGCCGCAGATCGGCGGCATGCACGAGGGCGACCGCTCGCGCAAGCAGACGCTGGTCGACCACGGGTTCCGGCTGCCCAGCGCGATGGACAACCGGCCCCAGACCTTCGACGAGTTCATGTCGATCACGCCGCAGCTGTGCTTCGTCTCGGCCACGCCGGGCGACTTCGAGCGCCAGCGCTCGGGCCGGATCGTCGAGCAGATCGTCCGGCCCACGGGGATCGTGGATCCCGAGATCGAGGTCCGCGAGACGCGCAACCAGATCGACGACCTGATGAACGAGGTCCGTGTGCGCGTGGAGCGCGACGAGCGCGCGCTGGTCACCACGCTGACGAAGAAGATGTCCGAGGACCTCACGGACTACCTGCTGGAGGCGGGCTTCCGCGTGCGCTACCTGCACTCGGAGGTCGACACGCTGGAGCGCATCCAGATCATCCGCCAGCTGCGCCTGGGCGAGTTCGACGTGCTGGTCGGCGTCAACCTGCTGCGCGAGGGGCTCGACCTCCCCGAGGTCTCGCTGGTGGCGATCCTCGACGCGGACAAGGAGGGCTTCCTGCGCGGCGCGACATCGCTCATCCAGACGATCGGGCGCGCGGCGCGCAACGTGGAGGGCCGGGTCCTCATGTACGCCGACAAGGAGACGGCCGCCATGCGCGCGGCCATCTCCGAGACCGACCGCCGTCGCGAGATCCAGCGCGCCTACAACGTGGAGCACGACATCACGCCCGAGACGATCGTCAAGGGGATCTCCGACATCGCCGAGTTCATGCAGAGCGAGACCAAGGTCCCGCGGGGCCGGCGCCGGCGCAAGGAGCGCGACTCCGCGATGTCCCCGGAGGAGATCGAGAAGCTCATCGTGGACCTCGAGGAGGAGATGCTCGCCGCCGCCGACGAGCTGCGCTTCGAGTACGCGGCGAAGCTCCGCGACGAGATCCGGGACCTGCGCCGCGACCTCGACGAGGCTCGCGCGGAGCAGGCCACGGCGTAGGCCGGGAACGCTAGCCCGCGACGACGGTGAAGCGCAGGGCGCGCCCGGGGGAGATCCCGCCGGCGGTGGAGGCGGTGAACGTCGCGCGGTAGCGCCCGGGGGCCAGGGCGCGGCCACGCACGCGGCCGGTGAAGGCGATGTGGTTCAGCCCGGCCCGGGCGGCTCGCGTCAGCGTCGCGACGGCGATCCGCCGGCGGCCCACGATCCGCGCGATCGCCACGCGAACCTGGGCGTCCTGGTCGAGCGCGAAGGCGAAGGTCGTCCCGCGGGCAGCCCGCCCGCGGGCCGCCGTGCGCCCCGTCAGCGGCGTCGAGCGTGCCGCGGGGGCGAAGACGGAGGGCGTCCGGCTCAGCGATGACAGTCCGGGCGGCCCGACCGCGACGGTCGTGGCGGCGGCGTTGTCGGCCGGGTTGGACTCGCCGAGCAGGCCGCTGACGCCGGAGGTCACGGTGAGCAGGCCGGCGGCGGACGTGCGCAGGGCGAGGCCGACCGCCGCGCTCGCTCCCGGGGCGAGCGTGCCCAGGGTGCACGTGACGTTCGCTCCGGCCTGCGCGCAGGCGCCCTGGCCGGCCGCGGCGGAGGCCAGCGACAGGCCGGAGGGCAGCTTCGCCGTCACCGTCGCGGGCGTGGGGACCGGCCCCCGGTTGACGGCGCCGATCGTCACCGCGAGCGCGGCGCCGAGGCGAGCGGGAGACGGGTACGCCGTCTGGGCGACGGCGAGGTCGGTCTGCTGGACGACGTGCGCGGACACGTTGAGCCGGTCGCGGCTGACCGTGAACGTGGTCGGCCGGCGGGAGGAGCCCGTCGCGGGCGGCGTCGGGGTGGGCGGGTCGGTGGTGGCCGTGCGGTCCGCCGGGTCGGTGGAGCTGTACGTGCAGTGCACCTCGTCGGCGGCGCGCCACCAGATGCCGATCGCGTCGCCCGGCTGGACGACGATCGACGCGGGGAACGTGCTGACCCCGCCCATGTCCGGGGCCAGCGCCTCGAGGTCGCTGTCCACGACCTGGAATCCACCGCCCGCCACGGGGCGCAGCACGACCAGAGCCACCTGGCTGCCGGCCGTGCCCCAGCGCGTCTGCCACGACGTGATCACGCCGCCGGTGGGTCCCGGGATCGTGTAGCTGGGAGAGCCGGGAGCCAGGCCGGACTGGAACAGCGTGGCCTGCCCGAACACGCACAGTCCGCTGGAGCCGGTGTCGGTCGGGCTCGGCTCCAGCGAGCCGACCGTCACGTCGGCCCGCGCGGCCGGCGCGCATGCCGCCATCAGCGCCAGCACCGCGGCCAGCCCTGTCCCCCGCACTCCGCCCACCGGCCGATCATACCCACGCGGCGACCCGCGGGCGGGGGCACGCGGCACCCGGCACTTGGATACTCTGGCGGAGCTCGCAATCGCTTTCTGCCGGGAGGGGACCCGACTTGCCGCTGGATCGCCAGGACATCGAAAGACGCGACTTTCCCATCGGCCGGCGGGGGTACGAGCCGGAGGCCGTGGACGCCCACCTGCGCCGGATCGCCGACGAGGTGGACGACATCGACCGCCACGACCGTCCCAGCCCGGCGACCCTGGCCACCGCGGCCTCCGAGCAGGTCCGCTCGATCGTCGAGGCCGCCGAGACGACGGCCCACGACATCCAGCGCTCGGCCGAGGACGACGCCGCCCGCACCCGCCAGCGCGCCCAGGCCGAGGCCGACCAGACCCGCGCCGACGCCGCCGAGCAGGCGCGCGGCCACGTGCTGCGCGTCCAGGAGGCCACGCAGGTGATGCTCCAGCGCGTGGACGCGATGGAGAGCGAGCTCGTCGCGCTGGTGGAGAGCCTGCGCACCGGCGCCAACCGCCTCAGCGCCGACCTCACGCTGCTCCAGGGCAACATGGGCGAGCTGCGCGCCGCCCCGGCCGCCGGCGCGGCCGCCGAGCCGGCGCGCGAGGACGAGCCCGAGGAGGTCGACGTCGAGGTCGAGGTGGCCGTCGTCGAGCTGGAGGTCGAGCCCGGGCCCGAACCCGAGCCCGAGCCGGAGCCCGAGCCCGAGCCGATCGCGGGCGGCGACGACGGCGAGGGCGCGCGCCTGATCGCGCTGAACATGGCGCTGAACGGGACCCCGCGCGAGGAGACAGACCGCTACCTGGCCGAGAACTTCTCGCTGGAGGACCGCGAGACGCTGCTCGACGAGGTCTACGCCCGCGTCGGCTAGAGCGACCCGGCGAGCAGCAGCGCCGCGGCGGAGTAGGCCAGGCCGACCTCGCTCGTGACGTAGTCCGAGCGCACGTCCTCGTAGACCAGCCGGCGGGTGTCGTAGCGCCGGGCCGGCGTCCGTGACAGCCGGATCGGCGGGTCCTGACCCGCCAGGTCGCGCGGCGTGGCCACGCCCCCCACGACCGCGCCGTCCAGGAGCCGGCGGGGGCTGCCCTTGAGGTAGGCGCTGTGGTGGGGGTCGTGCGCCTCGACGGCGGCCGGACCCACGACGAAGCTCAGGCCCCAGGGGTTGCGCCCAAGCATGTAGTCGCGCGCGCCGGCGGCGATGCGCAGCCCGTCGGGCGCCTGGCCGGCGCGGGCGGCGGCCGCCGCGGCCACGCCTCGGCCGCCGTTGTCCTGGATCCAGCCGAAGGTGAAGATCCCGGGCGAGCCGAAGGCCGTGCGCGCCGTCAGGTTGCGGATGTCGGCCAGCTCGACCTGCACGTCGTGGCAGGCCAGCTCGCGGATCGCCGGGTCCGGCGCCGCCGGGCGGCCCAGGCCGCCGCACAGGTCGGCGCCCACGAGCGGGCGGGGCGCGCCGACGACGATCCCGCCGTAGAGCTCGTTGACGTCGCCGGCCCGGATCTGCTCGGCCGCCTCGTCGAGGTAGCGCGCCTCGCCGGTCGCGCGCCACAGCGCGTCGGCGGCGAAGGCCAGGTCGTCGTGGATGTAGGAGTCCGGGTAGAAGTCCGAGAGGTTGGGATCCGTGGGCCGGATCTTCGCGTTCGTCGCGCGCGCCTGCTCGTACCACTCGCGCGCCGCCGCCAGGAACACGTCGCGCGCCGGGCCGGTGGTGTCGGCGGCGGCCCAGGCCAGGCCGGCGGCGGCCTCGCCCAGGACCTCGGTGGAGACGGTGGGGTAGGCGTAGCGGATCCCCACGCCCTGGCGGGTGTCGGCGTCGTCGGCGGCCGGGTCGCGGAACCCGGTCTCGTGGTCGCGCGCGTCGCCCACGATCCCGACGAACAGGCCGGGACGGGGATGGGCCTTGAGCAGCCAGCGCTCGCCGACGGCGGCGGTCAGCCGCAGCGCGTCGGCGTTGCCCGGGTCCAGCTGGGCGGCCAGGTGCAGGTAGGAGACGGCCCAGCCGGTCGTCTGGGCGAACTTGAGGAAGTCGCCGGCGTCGCGCCAGCCGCCGGTCAGATCGAAGCGCTGGCCGTCGTAGGGGCCGCCGCGGACGATCGCGTCGTTGAGATGGGCCGGGCCGTAGACGGGGTTGGGCTCGGTGCCGTCCGCGTTCACGGCGAAGACCCGCAGCAGGCGGCGCACCGCCGCCTCGCGGACGTCCGCCTGCACCACCCAGGGCCGCGAGCGCACGCCGCCCACGCGCACGACGTAGCGCCCGGGCGCGCGGACCCGGGACAGGTCGGCGGCGGCGGCGTGCGCCCACGGCGCCGGGGTGCCGCGGACCGCCCGCAGCCGCCCCGCCAGGACCAGCCGGCCGCCGGCGTCGCGGACCGTGAAGGCACGTCCCACGAGCGGCCGGGCCGACGCCACGATCGCCACCTTGGAGTCGGAGGGCGCGCTCGGCCCGCCGACCCGGATCGCGTCGGGGACGGCGGCGTGCGCGGGGGCGGCCCCGGCGGACAGCGCCAGGACGACCAGGCCCGCGAGACGCCGCGGGCTCACGCCACCCGCGTGGGCCGGCCGGCGAGCTCCCAGGCCCGGGCCGCGGCCTCGGAGCGGGTGTGGACGCCGAGCTTGGAGAACGCGTGCTCGAGGTGCTTGTGGACGGTGCGCACGCTCAGGCCCAGCGCCTCGGCGGCGTCCGCGTTGGAGCGCCCGAGGGCGATCAGGCGGACCACGTCGGCCTCGCGGGGCGTCAGGCCGGCGCCGCCCAGGCCGTCCAGCAGCGCGCTCCCCGCGGCCGCCCGCGTCAGGCCGCTGTGCGCCACGGCGTTGCGATAGCCCTGGATGAGGAACGGCCGCGCGCGGTCCACGAAGTCGCGCTCGTCGTCGGTGAAGTCGCGGTCACGGTTGCTCAGGGCCACGCCGAGGACGCGGGGCGGGGCGTGGGGGAGGGTGAAGGCCATCTGGTACTCCAGCCCGATGGCCGAGTAGACCTCGCGGTAGAGATCCAGCGCGTGGAGCTCCTCGGCCGAGACGAGATCGGAGAGCCGCTGGGCCCGGCCGTCCTGGCGCTCGAGGAACTGCCTGACCAGGGGGTTCTCGTGGCCGTAGAGGGCGAACCTCTCCACCACGTCCTCGGGGACCGGCGGAACGACGACCGACGTGACCTCGCCGGGAGAGATGAACTCGTTCAGCGACACCCAGTCGGAGCCCAGCGCCCGGCGCAGAGCCACGATGAGGCCCTCGCGGAACTCGTCGAGGTCCAGCAGGCCCTGAATGTCCCCCACGAGCTCGAGCAGGCGGGCGTCGGTGGTGGCGGCCGAGGCCATACGCAAGTTTTGCGTACGGGATGGTTGACCGCCAGCCCCGGATCCGGTCAGATACCCCCGTGAAGCTGCGCAGGCCATGGATGGCGCTGCTGGTCGCGCTGGTGATCGCAGGCGCGGTGCCCGTCGCGGCGGGCGCGAGCACCCCCCACGACCTGCGCGGCACGTGGGACTGCTGCGGCAGCGGGGGCGCCGGGGCGCAGAAGTTCGTCATCGACGCGATGGACCAGGCGTCGGGCAACTTCACCGGCCGGGCGACCTACGCGAACGGGACCGCCTTCAGCGACATCGCCGGCACGGCGAACGGGAACTCGGTGAGCCTGACCACCGGGCCGTACTACGGCTCCTCCTACTCGGCCACCTTCACCGGGACCATCGCCGCGGACAGCCAGTCGATGTCCGGCACGTGGCAGAGCAATGCCAGCCAGAGCGGCACCTGGACCGCGACGCGATCGACGGCTGGAGGCGGCGGAGGCGGAGGCGGAGGCGCAAACAAGAAGCCGACGGTCACCCAGGTGACCACCTGCAACCGCGGCCCGCAGCCCGAGTCCGACGCCGTGTGCACCGCGTCGGTCGCCGACACCGGCGCTGACCCCAAGTCGCCGCCCAGCGGCACCGTGCGCTTCACGGCCAGGCAGGGCGGCTTCCGGGCCGGGGACACATGCACGCTCTCGACGTCGCCCTCGACTCCGACCAGCTCCTCCTGCTCGGTGACCTGGGTCCCGCCCGCGGGGGGCTGGCCCGCCGGGCTCCCGATGCCCGTGACGGCGACGTACCTGGGCAGCTCGGTCCACGCTCAGAGCACCGGGACGACTCAGTCCAAGATCGCGGTGGCGGGCGTGGTCCCGTACCCGCCGACCGCCTCGCAGTGCCGGGCCGCGGCCAACGCGGCCCCCCGCGCCGCGGCGCCGCTCGCGATCAAGGCGCTCAACATGTGGAACTACCCGAACGAGAACAGCACCGTCTTGGACAAGGTCTCCTACGGGGCCCAGACCTGCTTCCACGCGGCCACCGGGCTCACCGGTCAGGTGATCCGGGACGGGTCCAGGCTCGCGGTGCCCATCACCGTCGCCGGCACCTACTACCTCAACCCCACGCCGGTGGGGGTGGGGGTGTACGTGGGGAACGCGATCGTCGGAGCCATCGTGACCTTCGTCGGGATACCCGCGGGCCAGAGCATCATGGACACCTCCGCGAAGGCCCAGCAGGACCCGCCCGACCCGAACTTCCGGCACATCGCCACACCCCGGAAGGTGCCCCGCATCCACCTGCGCCTCGGCGCGGGGCTGAGCCGCGCCGAGGCCAACCGTCTCGAGGCGATGCTCAACCAGCAGCTCCTGGCCGCCAGCCTGGGCCATGCGCTCGGGACGTCGATCGACCGGGCCGGCGGCGCGCTGAAGGCCAAGAACCGGCTCTGGCAGGGACGTCAGATGCGCGCCGCCATCGGATACGCCCGGCGGCTGGCCTCGGTGCTCACGTCGCTGGCCACGCTGACCACGCGAGCCGCCGGCGCGGCGAAGGGCGTGCCGTCGCTGGCCACCCCAGCCGCCCAGTCCCTGCTGGCGAGCCGCCACGCCGACGTGGCGCGGCGGGGGCTGCCCAGCGCCACGACCCGCCTGCTCAGGCGGCTGGGCTTCACCGCCTCCGAGCTCGCGGCCACCCGCCGCGCCGTCGCCGGGTCGACCGTCGACGCCCAGCCGCAGTCCATCGCCGCGCACCTGGCCGATCCGGCCCTCGGCGAGAACTACCGGATGGTCGCCGCCGCCTGGCTGCTGTGGGTCCACGCGCCCGAGGTCACGGCGCCCGCGCGGCTGCGCTGAGGGCCGGGGTAGCTTCGCCGCGCACGGGGTAGGACCGCCTCGTCAACTACCTGGGAGGTGGCGGTGCTCCGCCGATTCGTCCTGCTCGTCGCGACGGCGAGTGCTCTCGCCCTGCTCGTACCGGCCTCGGCCGCGCTGGCCGACGGCTTCGCCGGCGCGTCGAAGACCGAGATGGGCGCCGGGCCCAAGACCGTGACCGTCCGCCTGCAGGTGGACCGGTTCTTCCGGCAGGGGTCGAAGCTGGCCGCCGCCGGGCGCGCGCAGGCCACGCTGCTGGACCCGGCGACCGGCCGGCGGATCGTCCGCCAGCAGCACGTCACCTTCGCGGTCACCAGCGGCGCGAGCTGCAAGATCCTGCGCCTCCAGCTGGACAAGCTCGACCTCACGCTCCTGGGGCTCAACGTGTTCCTGGACAAGGTCAAGCTCGACGTCACCGGCAAGCGCTCGGGCGGCGTGCTGGGCTCGCTGTTCTGCACGATCGCGGACCAGCGGATCTCGCTGAACAAGGCGGCGACCTCGCTGAACCGCGGCCTCACGCGCGGCAAGCTGGCGCCGATGGCGTTCACCGTGCGCGCCTATCCGCAGAAGGCGCAGTCGCCGGCCACGTCGTGCCCGGTGCTGGCGCTGACGCTGGGGCCGCTGCACCTGGAGCTCCTCGGCCTCGTGGTCGACCTCAACCAGGTCAAGCTCAAGGTCACCGCGTACCGCGGCCAGGGCGCCCTGGGCGACCTGTTCTGCAAGCTGGGGCAGCCGTAGGTCCCCGCAGGGTGCGGGATCGTAGGCGGGCGAACGTCTGTTCGCCCGCCTACAATGCTTCTCATGTCGCCGCATGACCAGATAACGGTCTCGGGCGCCCGCGAGCACAACCTCAAGGACGTCTCGCTCTCGCTTCCGCGCGAGGCGCTCGTGGTCATCACCGGGCTCTCCGGCTCCGGGAAGTCCTCGCTGGCCTTCGACACGATCTACGCCGAGGGCCAGCGCCGCTACGTGGAGTCGCTGTCCGCGTACGCGCGGCAGTTCCTCGGGCAGATGGACAAGCCCGACGTGGACTCGATCGAGGGGCTCTCGCCGGCCATCTCGATCGATCAGAAGACGACGTCGCGAAACCCGCGCTCCACCGTCGGGACGGTGACGGAGATCTACGACTACCTGCGCCTGCTGTGGGCGCGCGTGGGCAAGCCGCACTGCCACGTCTGCGGGCGGCCGATCGCGGGCCAGTCGGCGGAGCAGATCATCGACCACGTGATGACGCTCCCGGAGGGGACGCGGTTCATGGTCCTGGCGCCGGTGGTGCGCGGGCGCAAGGGCGAGTACGGCAAGCTGCTCGACGAGCTGCGCGCCGAGGGCTTCTCGCGCGTGAAGGTGGACGGCGAGACGCGCCTGCTCGAGGAGGAGTTCGACCTCGACAAGAAGTACAAGCACGACATCTCGGTGGTGGTCGACCGGCTCGTGATGAAGGCGGACGTGCGCAAGCGCCTGGCCGACTCGGTCGAGACCGCGGTGTCCGTGGCGGACGGCCTGGTCGACGTCGAGCTGGTCGACGACCCGGACGGACGGGTCCTCACCTTCTCCGAGAAGTTCGCCTGTCCCGAGCACGGGCCGTCGATCGCCGAGCTCGAGCCGCGGATCTTCTCCTTCAACTCCCCGCACGGCGCCTGCCCGCGCTGCACGGGACTGGGGTCGCAGATGGAGATCGATCCCGAGCTGATCGTGCCCGACCCCTCGCTGTCGATCGGAGAGGGGGCGATCCTGCCCTGGTCGTCGTCCTCGTCGAACTACTACGACGAGATCACCAACGCGATCGCCGAGCGCTACGAGGTCGACCTGGAGGCGCCGTGGGAGGAGCTGCCCGAGGACCAGCGCGACCTCTTCCTGTACGGCACCAACGGCGACAAGATCTACATCTCCTATCGCAACCGCTACGGCCGCAAGCGCTCGTACACCACGCGGTTCGAGGGCATCGTGCCGTCGCTGGAGCGCCGCTACCGCGAGACCGACTCCGAGTGGTCGCGGGAGAAGATCGAGGAGTACATGTCCGTGCGCCCGTGCCCGGAGTGCCGGGGCGCGCGCCTGCGGCCGGAGTCGCGCGCGGTGACGGTGGCCGGTCTCTCGCTGCCGGAGTTCACGACCCTGTCGGCGCAGCGGGCGCTGGAGTGGGTGGACGCGGTGGAGCTCTCCGACGTCGACCGCCAGATCGCGCGGATGATCCTCCGCGAGATCGAGGAGCGGCTCGGCTTCCTCAACAACGTCGGCGTCGGCTACCTGTCGATGGAGCGCGCGGCGGCGACGCTGTCGGGAGGCGAGGCGCAGCGCATCCGGCTGGCCACGCAGATCGGCTCCTCGCTCGTGGGCGTCCTCTACATCCTCGACGAGCCGTCGATCGGCCTGCACCAGCGCGACAACGCGCGGCTGATCGGCACGCTGGAGCGCCTGCGCGACCTCGGCAACACGGTCATCGTCGTCGAGCACGACGAGGGCACGATGCGCGCGGCCGACCACCTGGTGGACCTCGGCCCGGGCGCGGGCGAGCACGGCGGGCGGATCGTGGCCGAGGGGACGGCGGACGAGGTGGAGCGCATCGACGAGTCGCTGACCGGCCAGTTCCTGGCGGGCACGCGGCGCATCGAGGTGCCCAAGCGCCGGCGCCGCCCCAAGGGCGAGGTGCTGATCGAGGGTGCCACCCAGCACAACCTCAAGAACGTCAACGTGAAGGTCCCGCTCGGCCTGTTCTGCTGCGTGACCGGGGTGTCGGGCTCCGGGAAGTCGACGCTGGTCAACGAGGTGCTGTTCAAGTCGGTGGCCAACCGGCTGCACCGGTCCAAGCAGCGCCCGGGCGCGCACCGGCGGATCAGTGGCCTGGACGCGCTGGACAAGATCATCTCGGTGGACCAGTCGCCGATCGGCCGCACGCCGCGGTCCAACCCGGCGACCTACATCGGGCTGTTCGACCAGATCCGCGACCTGTTCTCCAAGACGCAGGAGGCGCGGGCCCGCGGCTACAAGCCGGGACGCTTCTCGTTCAACGTCAAGGGCGGGCGCTGCGAGGTCTGCCGGGGCGACGGGCAGATCAAGATCGAGATGCACTTCCTGCCCGACGTCTACGTGCCGTGCGAGCAGTGCCACGGCAAGCGCTACAACCGCGAGACGCTGGAGATCCGCTTCAAGGGCAAGAACATCGCCGACGTGCTGGACATGCCGGTGGAGGAGGCGGTCGAGTTCTTCGCCCACATCCCCAAGATCCACCGGCGCCTGGCCACGCTGAACGACGTGGGGCTGGGCTACATCCGGATCGGGCAGCCGGCCACGACGCTCTCCGGGGGCGAGGCGCAGCGCGTGAAGCTGGCGTCCGAGCTGTGCAAGGTGGCCACGGGGCGGACGCTCTACATCCTCGACGAGCCGACGACGGGGCTGCACTTCGCCGACATCCAGCGGCTGCTGGAGGTGCTGAAGCGGCTGGTGGACGCGGGGAACACCGTCGTCGTGATCGAGCACAACCTCGACGTCATCAAGACGGCGGACCGGCTGATCGACATGGGGCCCGAGGGTGGCGAGGAGGGCGGCTACATCGTGGCCGTGGGCACGCCTGAGCAGGTGGCGGCCACCGAGGGTTCGCACACGGGTGAGTACCTGCGCTCGTTGGTCACGCCCGCGGCGCCGCGCAAGTCTCGCGTCAACGGCGGCTCGTCGCGCCGCCGCAAGGTCGCGGCCGCGGCCTGATCTGCTTCGGGCTGGGCCGGTCCGCGGGAGGGTCCGGCCGCTCTGCGGGCGGGTCCTGTCCGGGGTCCCTGGCCCGGATTTCGCTTGCGCGAGAATCCGTCAGTAGGACCCCGGCCACCCGCCCGATCGGCGTTGATCGGTGCTCTGCGCGTTGTCGGCGGACGTCAAGGGTCCGGTTTGGTCTGCCGATGTTGGGGGTGTGCTGTCCGCGATGATCGTGTTCGCTTCGCTGGTCGCTCTGTGGGGTGGCGTCGTTCCGCGCCGTCACCGGCGCTCGGCGAGCTCCGACTGACCGGCTTCGGCGGCCGCCTTGTCGCGGAGCCTGCCTCGGATCACGAGGACTTCCTCTTCGCGGGCGCCCGGTTCCAGTAGTCCTCGGGCCTCCAGCATCTCTGCTCGCTGACGCATCAGCGGGCCGAGGGGTCCGGTGTCCCGGGCTTCGACCGTCGCGTCGAGCCCGGCGGCGTGGAGGCGGTCGAGGGTTGGCCTCTCCCCGCAGATCGACGAGTGCACGACGAGGAGGTGCCCTCCCGGGTTCAGGGCTCGAGGCGCTTCGGTGAGGATGCGGTCGAGCAGGGCGCGGCCGTCGGCGCCGGCGTCCCAGGCGCGGCGCAGGCCGCGGGTCGGTATCCCCCCGTCGGCCGAGGGCACGTAGGGCGGGTTGGAGACGATCACGTCGAAGCGCTCGCCGGCCACCGCTTCGAGGAGGTCGCCGTGGCGGACCTCCACCCACGCTCCGTTGAGGCGGGCGTTGAATCTTGCGGTGGCGACGGCGCGGCGGGACAGGTCGACGGCGACGACCTCGCGAGCCCCGTTGCGGGCCAGGTCGACCGCGATCGCTCCGGAGCCGGTGCACAGCTCCAGGACACGGTGGCCGGGGACGAGCGGGCGGGCCGTGCGCGCGAGCAGCCGGGTGTCGGAGATCGGGCGGAAGACGCCCGGCGGGGTCACCAGGCGCAGGCCCGCCGGGGTATCGCGCATCAGGAGGGCCACGGCGGCGATCTATCCTCCCCGCCGCCTCGCGAAACCCATGCCCCAGCCGCCCCAGATCCCCGACCCACCCCGCGTCGTCACCGCCGAGTCGCTGCACGAGGCCTTCGACGCGCCCGCGCCGCTGACGGTCGGGGTGGAGGAGGAGCTGATGGTCCTGGACCCCGCGACGCTGGACCTCGCGCCGCTGGGCAAGGCGGTGCTGGCGGCGGTCGGCGACGACCCGCGGTTCAAGCTCGAGTTCCCCGCCGCCCAGCTGGAGATCGTCACGGCGCCGGCGTCGGGCGCCGGCGCGGTCGCGGCGCAGCTGGCCGCGGCCCGGCGCGACCTGGCCGCGGCCGCCGGGTCCGTCGCCCGGTTCGCCGGCACCGGCCTGCACCCCTTCGCCGCGCCCGACGGGCCGCTCAACGAGGGCGAGCGCTACGCGCGCACCATGCACCACTACGGGCCGGTCGCCGCGCGCCAGCAGCTCTGCGCGCTCCAGGTCCACGTCGCCGTGCGCGGCGCCGGCCGGGCCCTGGCGGTCCACAACGCGCTGCGCTCCTTTCTGCCCGAGCTGGCGGCGCTGGCGGCGAACGCGCCGTACCACGACGGGCGCGACACGGGGATGGCGTCGGCGCGGCCGAAGGTCTCCGAGCTGCTCCCGCGTCAGGGGATCCCGCCGGTCCTGGGCGGGTGGGCCGAGTTCGCCGAGGCGATGCGCTGGGGCGCCGCCGCCGGCCCGATGGTCGACTACCGCTCGTGGTGGTTCGAGCTGCGGCCGAACCCGGCCTTCGGGACGCTCGAGGTGCGCGTGCCCGACGCCCAGGCCACGGTGGCCGAAGCGGCGGCGGTCGTCGCGGTCGTCCACGCCCTGGCGGCCTGGCTGGCCGCGCGCCACGATGCCGGCGACCTCCCCACCCCGGCGCCCGCGTGGCGGATCGCGGAGAACCGCTGGTCGGCCGCTCACCGCGGCCCCCACGGCGAGATGGCCGACCTGGACAGCGGGGCGCCCGGTCCCACGGCCGACCGCCTGCACGCGCTCCTCGACGTCCTCGAGCCGATCGCCCGCGATCAGGCCGCCGCGGACCACCTCGCCACGGCCCGCAACCTGATCGACCGACCCGGCGCCGACCGCCAGCGCGCCGCGGGCGACCCGCACGCGGCGACCGCCCAGCTGGCCGCCGACTTCCTGGCCGGGATCTAGGCCCCCTTGGACCGGCCGGCCGGGGCCTGTGGACCGTTGGTTGGGGGGGCTTTCGGCCGGGTAGGTCCGGGCCGTGACCTCTCCGGCAGCCCAGATGTCGCCGGCCGCGGCGCCGGTCCTGGCGCCGGCCCCGCGCGGCGAGCTGAGCGCGATCCTCCTGGGTGCGCTGGCCGGCGCGCCGTTCGCGCTGGACCTCGACCTGCCGTTCCCCGAGGGCGACGCGCTGTCCGACGAGGACCTGCACCTCAGCCTCTACCTCTGTTACGAGCTGCACTACCGGGGCGTGCCGGGGGCGGACGAGCGCTGGGAGTGGGAGCCCTCGCTGCTCGCCGTCCGCCGGCGGCTGGAGCGCCGGTTCGAGGCGGCGCTCGAGGCGCTCGTGCCGCGCGGCGACGAGGGCGTGCCGCCGGAGGAGGTCGACCTCGCGCTGCGCGAGATCGCCGACGCCGACGAGGGCCGCTCGCTGTCGGCCCACGTCGAGCGCGAGGCCGGCCTGGACGAGGTGCGCGAGTTCCTCGTGCACCGCTCGGCCTACCAGCTCAAGGAGGCCGACCCGCACTCGTGGGCGCTCCCGCGCCTGTACGGCGCGCCCAAGGCGGCGCTGGTGGAGATCCAGGCCGACGAGTACGGCGGCGGGCGCGCCGACCGCATCCACGCCGAGCTGTTCGCGGGCGCGATGGCGGCGCTGGGCCTGGATGCCCGCTACGGCGCCCACCTGGACCGCATCCCCGGGGTCACGCTGGCCACGGTGAACCTGATGTCGCTGTTCGGCCTGCACCGCCGTCTGCGCGGTGCGATCGTGGGCCACCTGGCGCTGTTCGAGATGACCTCGTCGATCCCCAACGGCCGCTACGCGCGCGGTCTGCGCCGGCTCGGGCTGGGCGACGGCGCCACGGCGTTCTTCGACGAGCACGTGGAGGCGGACGCCGTCCACGAGAACGTCGCCGCGGTCGACCTGGCCGGGGGACTGGTGCGCCAGGACCCGCGGATGGCCGCCGACGTCCTGTGGGGCGCGCGGACCCTGGCGGCGCTGGACCGCCGCTGGTGCGACCACGTCCTGGACGCCTGGGAGGCGGGGGAGACCTCCCTGCTCGCGCCGCTGGAGGACACCGATGGCTGACGAGCGCCCCGACGTCACGATCACGCCCTACCGCGACGGGCCGCTGCTCGTCCGCGGTCCCTTCCGTATCGAGGACATGCACGGCAACCCGATCCAGACCGATCGCGAGACCGTGGCGCTGTGCCGCTGCGGCAAGTCGCGGATCCGCCCGTTCTGCGACGGGAGCCACAAGCTCGTGCGCTTCCGCGCGCCGACGGGCGCCGAGCGCGGCCGGCAATAGAATCGGCGCGGCCATGGGCGCCGCGCGGCTCTACCTCCAGAAGTGGCGCTGGTACGAGCGCAACGCCCTGCCCTGGAACCGCCTGGCGCTGCATCGCGAGATGGCGCGCCGCCAGGCCTTCGCCCGGTACCCGACGCACGGCAACGTCCTGGAGGCGCTGCGCGAGGGCCGGCTGGAGATCGGCGCCGGCACGCTGCTGGAGCCCGACGTCTGGATCACCGCCCCGGGCGACGCGCGCATCCGCATCGGCGAGGGTTGCTTCCTCAACCTCGGCGTCATGGTGGCCAGCGTGGAGCTGGTGGAGATCGGCGACCACTGCATGTTCGCCAACGGCTGCTTCGTCACCGACGGCAACCACCGCTTCGGCGACCGCGAGAAGCCGGTCCCCTGGCAGGGATTCACCACCAAGGGCCCCACCCGCATCGGCGACAACGCCTGGCTGGGCGCCCACGTGGTCGTGACCAGCGGCGTGACGATCGGCGAACGCTGCGTGATCGGCGCCAACAGCGTGGTCACGCAGAACATCGAGCCGTTCACCATCGCCGCGGGCGCGCCGGCCAAGGCGCTCAAGCGCGTCGAGTACTAGCTCTTGCTGGTCATGACGACCAGGCCCAGCACGACCGAGCCCGCGAAGGCGAGCAGGGCCACCGTGGCCAGCACCGCGAAGAAGGCGGCGCCGACGGCGTTGCCCTCGCGGCGCAGGTCGGTGAAGCGCGTGCTGCCGTAGATCACCAGGCCGAACACGGCGGTCACGCCGATCCCGGCCACGAAGGCGCCTCCCACGAGCTTGGCCAGGACGTCGGTGTCGATGATCGTGGCCATCAGCCCTCCACCGTGAGCGGGCGACCCTGCGTGAGGCGCCGGCCGAGGACCCCGACCAGCAGCGTGAGCAGCGAGAGCGAGACGACCAGCGGCCCCAGCGCGCCCGTGCCGAAGATCCGCGTGATCCCGTAGGTCCCGGCCCCGACGAGCGCCGCGGCGGGGAGCGTCATCACCCAGGCCGCCACGATGTTCCCGGCCACGCCCCAGCGCACCGCGGACAGGCTCTTGCCCGCCCCCGCGCCCATGATGCCGCCCGAGGCCACGTGGGTGGTGGACAGCGGGTAGCCGAAGTGCGAGGCGGCCAGGATCACCGAGGCGCCCGCGCCCTGGGCCACGAAGCCCTGCGCCGGGTCCATCTTGATGATCTTCGAGCCCATCGTGCGGATGATCCGCCACCCGCCGACGTAGGTGCCCAGCGCGATCGCGCTGGCCGCGGAGACCACGACCCAGGTGGGCGGGTCGGCGCCGGAGGCCAGGTCGCCGTGCGCCACCAGGGCCAGCGCAATGATGCCCATCGTCTTCTGGGCGTCGTTGGTCCCGTGGGACAGGGAGAACAGGCTGGCCGAGACGATCTGCCCCAGCCGGTAGCCGCGGTTCACCGGCCCCGGTCTCAGCCGGCCCACGATCCGGTAGGCCAGGATGATGGCCAGCGCGGCCACCACGAAGGCCAGGAAGGGGGCGATCAGCGCGGGGACGAGCACCTTCTCGATCAAGCCGTCGCCCTTGACCGCCTGGGTCCCCTGCGCCGCGAACGCGGCGCCGACCACGCCGCCGATCAGCGCGTGCGACGAGGACGAGGGCAGCCCGAAGTACCAGGTGGCGAGGTTCCAGGCGATGGCCCCGATCAGGCCCGCGAAGACGATCGTCGTCGTGATCAGATCGGCGTCCACGATCCCCTTCGCCACGGTGGCCGCGACCTTGAGCGAGATGAAGGCGCCGGCGAAGTTCAGCACGGCCGCCATGCCGACGGCCACGTTGGGCGGCAGCGCGCGGGTGGAGATGGAGGTGGCCACCGCGTTGGCCGTGTCGTGGAAGCCGTTGGTGAAGTCGAACGCCAGCGCCGCGGCGACGACGATCACCAGGATGACGTCGCTGTCCATCGTCCCCTACGCGTTCTTGATGACGATGCCTTCGAGGATGTTCGCCACGCGCTCGGTGGAGTCGATCGCGTTCTCGAGACGCTCGTAGATGTCCTTCCAGCGGATCACGACCATCGGGTCGATCCCGTTGTCGAACAGCGCCGCCATGGCCTCGCGCGTCACGCGGTCGCCGTCGTTCTCCAGCCGGTTGATCTCCACGGTGTAGTGGGAGATGTCCTTGAACCCGCGCAGCCGCGGCATGGCCTCGGAGATCTGGCGGGAGGACTGGAGCAGGATGTGGGCGAGGCGCTGGGCCTGCTCCATCGGCGCGTCGATCCGGTAGAGGCCCATGTAGTCGGCGACCTCCTCGGTGAAGTCGACGACGTCGTCCAGGCCCGACGCCAGGGCGAGGATGTCCTCGCGGTCGATCGGCGTCACGAAGGTCTGGTTCAGGCGCCGGATGATGTCGTGGGTGATCCGGTCGCCCTCCTGCTCGCAGATGAGGATGTCGCGAGCCAGCTCGCTGCGCTCGGGGTAGCTGCCGAGCATCTGGTCGAGCATGTCGGCGGCGCGGACGATGTTCGATGCGGCCTCCTCGAACAGGTCGAAGAACTCGCGGTCCTTGGGCACGAAGACCTGCGACAGGCGCGCCATGGCGGGGCATGCTAGTGATCCCTGGAGATGAACCTGTGGGTGATCGGATGGTCGGGCGGACTGGCTCCGGACCCGCGCCGCGCCGAGGCCGCGCTGAGCGAGACGGTCGACGCCCTGCCGTTCCTCGGCGGCGCCTCCGTGCGCACCTGGCAGGCCCCGTCGGGGGCCGTCGTGGCGGCCTGGGCGGCCGACGCCGGAGCCGCCTACGCCGGCGCCGCGCCGGACCGGCTCGAGCTGTGGGCCGGACGACCGATCCACTGGGAGGCGGAGGATCGCGCCGACGGGCGCGGCCCCCTGGAGCCCGCGTTCTACCGCCGTCCCGCGCACCGCTGGGCCGACGACCTCGGTGGCCGCTGCGCCGTCGTGGCCTACGACGACGCCGACCGCGCGCTGACCGCGCGGGCCGACCCGCTGGGCGCCTACCCGCTCTACCGCGTGGACACGGCCAACGCGACGTGGCTGTCCAACCGCGCCGAGCCGCTGCGCGCGCTGGCCGGCTCGCGGGAGGTGGACCTGGACGCGCTGGCCGGCCTGCTGGGCGGCGGCTGGCCGCTGGGCGGCGCGCCGGCCTGGCGGGCCGTGCGGCGCCTGGCGCCGGGGCTCCTCACGCTGCATCCCCAGGCGGGCGAGCGCCGCCGCGAGCTGCTGTCCCCCGCCGACACGGCGCAGATGTGCGGAGCCGGCTGGGATGCGGCGGGGGCCGCGCGGCTGCTGGTCGAGGAGTTGCGGGCGCTGGCCGACTGGCCCGGCCGCCCGAGCCTGGTGCCGGTGACCGCGGGCCGCGACTCGCGTCTCGTCCTGGCCGCGGCGCTGCGGGCCGGCATCGACTTCGACGTGGCCACGGGCGGCGCGCCGTCGGACGCCGACGTCGTGGGCGGTGCCGCGCTGGCCGAGGCGGCCGGCCTGGAGCACTCGATCATCCCGGCCGACCCCGACGGCGACCCGTGGTCGGCGCCGGAGCGGGCGGCGACGATCCTCGGGCTGACCGCCTCGGGGACCGCGTCGCTGGGCGACGCCGCCGGGTTCCCGCTGGGGCCGGGGTACGGCGCGCCCGCGCGGGTGGGGGAGCTGTGGCACTCCGGCCAGGGCGGCGAGCTGGCGCGGCGCTACTACCGCGAGGCGGCGGCGCGCGACCGCGACGGCGCGATCGACGGGCTGGAGCGGGCCTTCTGCGGCCGGCGGGTGGGTCGCTCCGAGCCGCTGTCCGACGTCGGTCGAGCGCGCGTGCGGGAGCGCATCGCGGCCTGGGTGGACGGGCGCCTGGCCGCGGGTGCGGCGGTGGAGGACCTGCCCGACCTCTTCTACCTCGACGAGCGCATGGGCGCCTGGGCCGGGCCGACCCACGGCGCGGTGGAGTGGGTGCGCGACACCACCTCCCCGCTGTGGAGCGTGCGCCTGCTGCCCCACCTGCTCGGGGGGACGGTGCGCGAGCGCGAGGAGGAGGCCTTCCACGACGCGGTCCTGCGCGAGCTGGCGCCCGAGCTGGCCGCGGTGCCCCCGGGTGGCGGACCGAAGTCCGGTCTGGCGCGCAAGGCGCGGCGGGCGGCCGAGGAGGCGCGGCGGCGGGTGGCCCGCGGCGGCCCGGCGGGCGGCGACGACGCCGACCCCTTCACCGAGGTCCTCGCGCGCACGCGCTTCGCCGTGACCTCGCAACCGCAGCACTGCGCCTGGCACGTCCTGGACCGCGAGCGCACGCTCGCGCTCCTCGACCGCCGGGCGGGGGAGCTGGACGCGATGAACCGCGCCTACGTGTGGCGGATCGCCACGGTCTTCCTGGACCCGGCCATGGCGCAGGCGACCGCCTAGAAGCCCTCCAGCGCCTCCCAGCTGGAGAGCGACGTCTCGGCGCCGAAGGCGGCGCGGAAGTCGTCGAGCTCCTCGGGGTCGATGGAGTAGGTGTGCTCGGCCGCGGGGAAGCGGCGGGCCCGGACGTCGTCGGCGTACGCGCGCACCCCGGCGACCATGTCGGCCTTGACGTGGGCGAAGCGCTTGGCGAAGCGTGGGCTCAGGCCCTCGTGGATCCCCAGCAGGTCGTGGAACACCAGCACCTGGCCGTCGGTGGAGGCGCCGGCGCCGATGCCGATCACCGGCACGTCGATCCGCGGCATGAGCTCCTGCGCGACGGCGGCGGGGATCGCCTCGAAGACCAGCGAGAAGCACCCGGCCTCCTGCAGGGCGAGCGCGTCGCGGGCCACGTCCAGCGCCCGCTGCGACGTGCGGCCCTGGGCCTTGTAGCCGCCCAGCGCCGTGGCGGTCTGAGGCGTCAGCCCGACGTGCCCCATCACGGGGATGCCGGCGGCGGCGATCGCCTTGGCGCGCTGGACGGAGGACCCGCCGCGCTCCAGCTTCACCGCGTCGCAGCCGGCCTCCTTGACGAAGCGCTGGGCGGTGAGCACCGCCTGCTCGTCGGAGGCCTCGTAGGAGCCGAAGGGCAGATCGCCGACCAGGAAGGGCGTCTGGAGGCCGCGGCGCACGGCGGCGGCCAGCATGAGCATCTCGTCCAGCGTGACGGGGACGGTCGAGTCGTAGCCCAGGACGGTCATGGCGGCGGAGTCGCCGACCAGGACCATGTCGACGCCGGCGGCCTCGGCCACCTGCGCGGACGGGAAGTCGTAGGCGGTCACCATCACCAGGGGCTCGCCGAGCGCCTTCTTCTCCGCGATGCGCGGAAGCGTCATGGGGAGCCGGTCGGCGGTGGGACTGTCGGGGGTGCGGGGAGCGCTGGACATGGCTTGCCTCCTAGGCCAGCAGGGTCGCGGCCTGGTCGTCGACGGCGAGGATCTCGTTGTCGCGGGTGACGTGGACGACCCGCGGGGCGTGGCCGTCGAGCTCGGCCTCCTCGTAGGTCGCGTAGGAGATGACGATGATCGTGTCGCCCTGGTGCACGAGCCGGGCCGCCGCGCCGTTGACCTGCATCTGGCGCGAGCCGCGCTCGCCGGCGATCGTGTAGGTCTCGAACCGGGCGCCGTTGTCCACGTCGACGACGTGGACCTGCTCGTGGGGGCGGATGTCGGCCGCCTCGAGCAGGTCGGGGTCCACGGTGATCGACCCGACGTAGTGCAGGTCGCAGTCGGTCACCGTCGCCCGGTGGATCTTGGACTTGAGCATCACGCGTTGCAAGGGATCCCCCGCTTGGTCTCGCCGTGTCCGCGCGCGGGCGCGGACACGGTCAGGTTGTCGATGAGCCGCACCTCTCCCACCCTCGCCGCCACGGCGACGAGGACCTCCCCCTCTTCGAAGCTCTGGACCGGGCGCAGGGTGTGCGGGTCGACCGCCACCAGGTACTCCGGCTCCACGCCCTGCTCGGTCATCGCGCGCCGGCCCAGGGCCAGCGCGTCCTCCACGGTCCCGCCCACGTCGGCCACGACCGCGACGTTGCGCAGCGCGCGCACGAGGGTGAGGGCGCGCTCGCGGTCGGCGGGCGCGAGGCGCGCGTTGCGGCTGGACAGCGCCAGCCCGTCGGCGTCGCGCACCGTGGGGCGCACGTCGATCTCCACGCCGAGGTCCAGGTCGGCCACGACGCGCCGGATGACCGCCACCTGCTGCGCGTCCTTGCCGCCGAAGAACGCGACGTGGGGGCGGACGGCGTTGAGCAGCTTGGTCACGACCGTGGCCACGCCGTCGAAGTGACCGGGGCGGTGCGCGCCCTCCAGCGTGTCCGTGAGCCCGGCCACGTGGACGGTGGTGGCGAAGCCGTCGGGATAGACCTCCTCGACGGGCGGCGCGAACAGGACGTGGCCGCCGGCCTCCTGGGCCAGGGCGGCGTCGCGGGCCTCGTCGCGGGGATAGGCGCTCAGGTCGGCCGCCTCGTCGAACTGCGCCGGGTTGACGAACAGCGAGACGACGACGAGGTCGCAGCGCTCGCGGGCGGCCCGGATCAGCGAGAGGTGGCCCTCGTGGAAGGCGCCCATGGTCGGGACGAGGCCGACCGACAGCGAGCCGTGGTGGGGCATCAGCTCGTGGCGCAGCTCGGCCACCGTGCGGACCGTCCTCATGCCGTGACCCCCGCCAGATCTCGCGTGGCCGCGGTCAGGGCATCGAAGAGGGGGAGGAGGTCCGGCGCGCGGTCCTCCACGGCCGCGCGCTGACGGGCCACCGTGGCCTCGTCCCCGCGGGCCACCGGTCCGGTCAGCGCGCGCT
Organism: Solirubrobacteraceae bacterium; assembly: GCA_033856025.1. Taxonomy (GTDB): domain Bacteria; phylum Actinomycetota; class Thermoleophilia; order Solirubrobacterales; family Solirubrobacteraceae; genus AC-38. Next base: position 43,597 of record JAWVFQ010000012.1, read on the forward strand.
CGGGGCCCTGGGCGGCCCAGTTCTCGACCGTGGCGCGGACCAGCGGGACGAGGAGCTCGCGGTCGGCGCCCGCCGTCGCGGCCAGCCGCTCGGCGGCGGCCTGCAGCGTTATCAGGAAGTTCGAGGCCATCGAGGCGGCGGCATGGTAGGCGGAGCGGTCCTGCGGCGCGATCCGCACCGGGCGCAGGCCCACGGCGCGGGCCAGGCGCTCCGCGGCGGCGGCGGCGACGTCCGACGTCCCGTCCACCGCCGCGCCCGCCCCGGCGAAGTCGGCCCCGGCGCGGGTGACGGTCATGAGCGGGTGCAGGGAGAACCCCTCGCGCCCGCCGAGGACCTCCAGCCCCAGGGCGCCCGAGCAGTGGCCGACCAGCGGGCCGGGCGCGACCGCGCGGGCGGCCGCCTCGATCTCGGAGTCGGGCACGCACAGCAGCACGATGTCCGCGCCGGCGCCGTCGGCGCCCCGGCCCAGCGGGCCGGTGACGGGCACGCCCGCCGCCGTCAGCGCGCCGGCCAGGGCGTTGCCCAGGCGTCCGGCGCCCACGATGGCGCAGGGAGGTACGGCTTCGGTGTCAGTCTGATGTCGGTCCACGCTGAAAAGTCGCGGCCGTTGCGGGATCCGCATGATAGCCGTCGCCTTCCCGGATTACGCTGCCCTCATGCCAACGCCGCAGGAGCGCCGTGAGGCCCTCAAGCGCCTGTACCTGGACGAGGCGCGCGACTGCACCCGCTGCCCCCTGCACCAGAGCCGCACGCAGGTGGTGTTCGGCGCGGGCGACGCCGACGCCGACCTGATGTTCGTCGGCGAGGCCCCGGGCCGCACCGAGGACGAGCAGGGCCTGCCCTTCGTCGGCCAGGCGGGGAAGCTGCTGGACAAGCTCCTGGCCGAGATCGGCCTGGCCCGGGGGGACGTGTTCGTGGCCAATACGCTCAAATGCCGCCCTCCCGGCAACCGGGACCCGCAGCCGCTGGAGATCGAGGCCTGCCGGGACTACCTGGAGCGCCAGGTGGAGCTGATCGAGCCAAAGGTGATCGCCACGCTGGGGAACTTCTCGACCAAGCTCCTGCGCGGCGACCCGACCGGGATCACGCGGCTGCACGGACAGGCCGAGGACCTGACGCTCGGCGCGCGCACGGTGCGCCTGGTCCCGCTCTACCACCCGGCGGCGGCGCTCTACACGCCGTCGATGGTGGAGGTGCTGCGGGCGGACTTCGCGCGGCTGCCCGCGCTGCTGGAGGCCCCGGCGCCGGCGCAGCCCGAGTCGCTGGAGGTGCCGGAGATCGAGGAGGACCCCGAGCCGGTCCCCGTCCCGGCCGGCAGCGCCGTGGCGGAGGAGATCGAGCAGATGGGCCTGTTCTAGCCGGGCTTGACGGCCCGGAAGCAGAACTGGCCGCACAGGATCAGCTTGATCGCGTTGACCTGGCGGGCGTCCAGGCGCGCGGCCCGGCCGAACAGGTTGGCGAAGCGGTTGAGCGGCGACTCGTAGTGCCACCAGCGGAAGAAGAACCGCGGCATGCCCAGGCCGCGCTGGACCACCAGCGTAAGCCCGTCGATGCAGGGCCGCAGCTCCCCGACCTCGAGCCCGCCGTCCTCCAGCAGCTCGGTGAGCCCGTACGGCGTGTAGTTCCACAGGCTCAGCGAGTGGAACGGCTCCAGCTGGGACGTCGAGCCCACGAACCAGCCGCCGGGGCGCAGCACGCGCGCCGCGTCGCGCAGCAGCGGCTCGGGGTCGCGCACGTGCTCGAGGACCTGCTTGCAGAAGACCAGGTCCTGCGAGGCGTCCGGCGCCGGGATCGAGCGCCCGTCGAACGAGCGGAAGGCCGCGTCCGTGCGCGTGCGCCGGGCGACCTCGGGCGACTCGGGCAGGTCGACGCCGACCCACTCCACCGCGGGGTCGTGGCGGCGAAAGACGTCGACCGAGTCGCCGGGGCCGCAGCCCAGGTCCAGGACGCGTGCGCCGCGGGACCCCGGTCCGCCGGGCGCGTAGAAGCGCTGGATCCAGTGCTCGGCCGCGACCTGGCGGGCGTGGTCCGCGGGGACGCGCGGGCCGAGCAGCTCGATGACGTCGTCGCCGAGCACCGGCCCGCGCGCTCTCGCCGGCCTACTCGCTGACGCGCTCGATCAGGAAAGCGACGCGCACGTGCGCGCGCCACTCGTTGAGGTCGTCTCCGCGCAGGCCCGTCGAGACGACGTCCACCGCCTTGATGTTGCGCAGTGTCTGGCGGGCGTCGCCGAGCGCGTTCTGCACGGCGTCGTCCGAGCTGGTGGTCGAGCTGCCGACCAGCTCGATGATCTTGACGACGGCCATCCCATCCTCCGTTCGTTGCTTGCGGGCGACTCTATCCGGCGGCCTCGCGCAGGACGGCGTGAGCGCGCTCGGCGGCGGCCGCCCACGTGCGGCCCTCCAGGCGAGCCGCCGCCGCCTTCACCAGGCGCTCGCGCAGCGCGTCGTCGCGCGCGATCAGGGCGAGCGCCTCGGCCAGCGCGGCCTCGTCGTCCACGGGGAAGCGCAGCGCCGCGTCGCCCAGCGTCTCGGCCAGCGGCGGGAGGTCGGCCACCACCGAGGGCGTTCCGCACGCCGCGGCCTCCAGCGGAGGCAGGCCGTAGCCCTCGGCCCGCGAGGGCATGACCAGGGCCACCGCGCCCGCATACAGGGACTCCAGCGCCGCCCGGTCGGCCACCCGCCCCAGGCGGTGCACCCCGCGGCCGTAGATCGGCAGCCTTCCCTCCCCGACCACCAGCAGGTCGGCGCCCAGGCCGGCGCGCCGGGCGCGCGCGTAGGCGCGCAGCAGCAGGTCGGCGCCCTTGCGCGGCTCCAGAGCGCCGACGAACAGCAGGTAGCGCGCCGGCACGCCGGTGGGCGGGGCGGGCGGCCCCGCGGGCGCGCTGACGCCCGGCGCCACCACGGCGATCCGCTCCGGGTCCAGGCCCCAGTGCTCCACGGCCGCCGCGCGCGTCGCCTCCGACACCGCCATCACGCGGGTGGCCCGGCGCGCCAGCGCGTCCAGGCGCCCGGCGCGGTGCCAGGCCCGCTCGTAGGGCGTGTAGTCGTCGGGGCGCTCCACCCACGACAGGTCGTGCAGCGTGAGGACGAACCGCGCGTCGCGCGAGAGCGCCGCGGGGGCCGGCGCGGGGAGCCAGGTGACGTCGGGCCGGCCGGCCAGCCGGTCCAGCCGCGGGCGCCCCGCCAGCGCGGCCAGGGCGAACAGAGGGCGCCGCGGCAGGCGCCGTGCGCGGAGCTCCACGCCCGCCGGGACGGCTCCCGCCGGGCCCGGACCGCCGGGCACCAGCAGCCGCCACGTGTCGTCCGGATGCGCCCGCGCGAGCGCCCCCACCAGCGAATGGGTGTAGTGGGCCACGCCGCGTCCCGCCTGTCCGCGCGCCAGGCTGCGGCCGTCGATCCCCACGATCATCCGCGCGAGTGTACGGCCGAGGCGCGATTAGACTGGACGCGAATGGAGGAGCGGTCCGTCACGTCCCAGCGGCGCATTGCGCTCGTCCACGACTTCCTGCTCGACCTCCGCGGCGCCGAGCGCGTCTTCGCCTCCATCTGCGACATCTGGCCCCAGGCCGACGTCTACACCGCGGTCTACGACGAGCGCGGCACGGAGGGCCGGTTCGCCGACCGCGAGGTCCGGACGTCCTTCCTCCAGGCCCTGCGACCCACGGCGCGCACGTTCCGCCCGCTGCTGCCGCTCTACCCGTACGCGATCGAGTCGTTCGACATGTCGGGCTATGACGTCGTCGTCTCGTCGTCCAGCGCCTGGGCGCACGGGGTCATCGCCGACGAGGACGCCGTGCACCTCTGCTACTGCTACAACCCGTTCCGCTACGCCTGGAACGAGCGGGAGGCCACGCTGGACGCGCGCAACCCGCTCGCGCGCGCCGGGCTGCGGTTGGTGTTCAACCGCTGGCGCCAGTGGGACTGGATCGCCGCGCAGCGGGTGGACCGCTACATCGCCATCTCCGACCTCACGCGCCGGCGGATCGGGCGCTACTACGGCCGGGAGGCGGACGTCCTGCACCCGCCCGTGGACACGGCACGCTTCTCGCCGGGCCCCGTGGGCGACTACTACCTCGTCGTCTCCGAGCTCATGTTCCACAAGCGCATCGAGATCGCGGTCGAGGCGTTCAACCGGCTCGGGCGCCGGCTCGTCGTGGTGGGGGACGGGCCCGAGGCGCGGCGGCTGCACCGCCTGGCCGGGCCCAACGTGCATTTCGAGGGGCGCGTGTCCGACGAGCGCGTGGCCGAGCTGATGCGCGGCGCGCGCGCCCTGGTCGTCACCGCGACCGAGGAGTTCGGCATCGCCGCCGTCGAGGCGCAGGCGGCGGGGCGCCCGGTGATCGCGCTGGCGGCCGGCGGCGCCCGCGAGACGGTGGCGGAGGGCCAGACCGGCGCGTTCTTCGAGCGCCCGGACCCCGGCGCGCTGGCCGAAGCCGTGGCGGGCTTCGACGCGCTGGCGGTCGACCCCGCGGCGTGCGTGGCCCAGGCGCGGCGCTTCGGGCACGAGCGCTTCCGCGACGGGCTCACCGCCGCGGTCGCGGCGACGCTGGCCGAGCCGCGGCCCGAGCGCCGCTCGGCGCGGCGGGCGGCGCGGCGGCGCCCGGTGCGCCTGCGCGCGCAGGCGTGAGCACCGCGCTGGTCATCCCCAACCACAACGGGCGGCGGTGGATCGCGGGCTGCCTGGAGTCGGTGCGCGCGCAGACGCGGGCGCCGGACGACGTGCTGGTGGTCGACAACGGCTCCACGGACGGCTCGGATGACCTCGCCGAGGCCCTGCCCGGGGTCCGGGTCCTGCGGCTCGGGCGCAACGTGGGGTTCGCGGCGGCGGCCAACCGGGGGCTGGCGGAGGTCTCGGCCCAGGCGGTCGGCCTCGTCAACACCGACGTGGTCCTGGCGCCGGACTGGCTGGAGCGCGCGTGCGACGCCCTGGGAGAGGGCGTGGCGTCCGTGGCGACGAAGATGGTCGACCTGGAGGACCCGGGCGTCGTCTACGACGCGGGCGACGTCCTGCGCCGCGACGGGGTGTGCGAGCAGCGCGGGCGCTTCGGGCCCGACGACGGGCGCTGGGACGCGCCGGGCGAGGTGTTCGCGGCCTGCGCCGGGGCCGCGCTCTACCGCCGCGCCGCCGTGCGGGCGGTGGGCGGGTTCGACGAGCGCTTCTTCCTGTACCTGGAGGACGTCGACCTCGGGCTGCGGCTGCGCCTGGCCGGCTGGGCGTGTCGCTGGGAGCCGCGCGCCGTGGCCCGGCACGCCGGGCAGGGGAGCGCGGGGCCGCGCTCGCCGGCCCACTGGGCGCAGCGCAACACGCTGCTGCTCGGCGCCAAGGCCTTCCCGGCGCGCTGGGCCGGGCCCTTCCTGTACCGCCAGGCCGCGTGGGCGTGGCACGCCGCGCGCGAGCGGCGCCTGCTCGCGCACCTCCGCGCCACGGCGGCCGCGCTCCCGGCCCTGCCCGCGATGCTGCGCGAGCGCCGCCGGCTGCGCGATCGCGCGGTCATCCCGGTCGAGGAGGCGATCCCCGCACGGCCCTGGAGAGGCCCGGCGGCGGCCGACCACCCGGGCGGCGGCCGGTGACGGCGCGGCCGCTCACCGCTCTGCGGCTGCGGGCGCTGGACGCGCTGGACCGGGTGCGTGGGCGGACGGATCCGCTCGTGCCGCCGCGGCGGTTGCGGGGCACGGTGGGGGACTCGGACTTCGTGGCCACCGGCGATGCGCTGGCGCAGCTGCTGGTCTCCGACGCCGGGCTGGCGCCGGGCGGCCGGGTCCTGGACATCGGGTGCGGCATCGGGCGCGTGGCGCGGGCGCTGCCCGCCCGGCTGGGGCCGGAGGGCTCCTACGCGGGCTTCGACGTCTCGGCCGAGGCGGTCCGCTGGTGCGCCCGGCGCTACGCGCGGCGCCATCCGGCCTTCGAGTTCACCCACCTCGACGTGCGCAACGCCCGCTACAACCCCGACGGGGCGGTGGCGGCGCGCGACGTCCGCTTCCCGTATCCCGACGGCGACTTCGACGTGGCCGCGGCCACCTCGGTGTTCACCCACCTGCCGGCCGACGAGGTCGACCGATACCTGTCCGAGGTGGCCCGGGTCCTGCGGCCCGGGGGGCGCCTGCTGGCCACGTTCTTCCTCCTCGACGCCGGCGCGCGCGAGCGCCTGCGCGCGGGCGCCACCGCGCTCGCCTTCCCCCACGAGCACTGGCCGGCGGCGTTCGCCGACGCCGAGCTCCCCGAGGCGGCCGTGGCCTACGACGAGGCCTGGGTGCTGGAGCGCCTGGCCGCCCACGGACTCACGCCGCGGGGCGCCCCGCGCCGCGGCACCTGGTCCGGCGCGACGCGGGACGGCGGCTTCCAGGACGTCATCGTGGCGGCGGCGTGAGGACGCGCTCGCGCACGGCGCGGCGGAAGCGCCCGGTCTCGTAGCGCGCGGCCTCGGCGACGGCGCGCTCGCGCAGCGGGCTCAGGTCCGCCGCCATCAGCGCGCGCGTGCGCTCCACCAGCTCGGGCACCGTGCGCCAGTGCGCGCCGGTGCGCCCGTCGGCCACCAGCTCGGCCTGGCCGCCCTCGGGGACCACGAGCGCCACGGCTCCGTGGGCCATCGCCTCCACGGTGGAGATGCCGAAGTGCTCCAGGCGCTCGGGGTGGCGGTCCGCGCGGACGCCGTAGCCCGCGGCGTGCCAGTACAGCGAGGCGCCGGCGTAGAGGCCGAGCACCTCGTCTCGCGCCGCGTCGACGTGGAAATGGACCGGCAGGCCGCGCGCCCGCTCGCGCAGCGACTCGATCCAGGCCGCCGTGCCGGGCGAGCCGTCGGTGGTACCGGCCAGGTGCAGCTCCCAGCCCTCCGCGCCCAATTCCGAGAACGCGTCGATGAGCACGTCGTGGCGCTTCTCGTGGGCGCCGCGGAAGAACCGCCCGACCGAGACGATCCAGGGCCGGCGCTCCGGTGACGGCGGCTCGCGCGGCGCGTCCACGGGGGGAGGGAGGACCTCGGCGCCGACGCCGAGGCGCCGCCCGATCCAGTCCCGCGCGAACTCCGAGTAGCAGAGGTACTGCCCGTAGGTGGCCAGCGCGTGCGGCGCCCGGGCGCGCCCCGTCGCCCGCGCGAGCAGGGCCCGCGCGCGCTCCAGCGGGCGCTCACGGGCCCGGAACGGGAACTGGACGACCGCCACCGAGCGCCGCGCCGCCGACGCGACCGGCACGTCCGTGGTCAGCGCGACCAGCAGGTCCAGGTCGCGCGAGGCCTCCGTCAGCCCCGTGCCCGACACCGCCCGCCAGGCCAGGGCGTCGCCGGGCACCTCGACGCCCACCCGGGCCCACGCCGCCGGGTCCGGCCGGTCCGGCGACAGGACGAGGAGCTCGTGCTCGCCGCCGGAGGCGGCCTCCGCGAGCATCGTGTAGAGGTAGCGCTCGCCCCCTCCGACCGCGCCCCGGAAGGGGTTGTGGAAGCCGATCCGCATGGCTGGCGGGGATCATGGAGCAGATGGAAGGCGCACGCCCTCGCCCCAGCGCGCCGGCCGCGGCTGCGCTCGCGGCCGTCCTGGCCGTCTTCCTGGCCACGCGCGTGGCCATGGTGGTGCGCCTGCCGTGGTTCATCGACGAGGGCACGCACGGGCGCTTCACCCGCGACCTCGCGCACGACCTCCACCGGGGATTCGAGTCGCTCACCATCGCCAAGGAGCCGCTCGCGATCTGGATCGCCTCCGTCTTCGCCCGGCTGGGTTTCACCCCGATGACCGCGACGCGGCTCGTCTCGGTGCTGGGCGGCCTCCTCACGCTGGCCATGGTCGGGCTCATCTCCCGTCGCCTGGCGGGGGACGGCCCGGCGCTGGCCGCGATGGCGCTCTACGCGCTGCTCCCCCTGTACGTGGTGCACGACGGCGTCGGGATCATGGACCCGCTGCTCACCGGCCTGATGACCACGGCGCTGTACCTCCAGATGGAGCTGGCCCGGCGCCCCCGGCTCGCGCCCGCGCTGGGGCTGGCCGCCGCGATGGGCCTGGGCCTGCTGACCAAGGAGGGCGCCAAGGCGACCGTCCTGCTGCTGCCCCTGAGCCTGCTGTGCTTCGACTGGCGCGCGCCCGAGCTGCGCCGCCGCCTCGCCCGCTGGGCCGCGTTCGCGGCGCTGGGCCTGGCCGGGGCGCTGGCCGGCTGGCTGGCCCTGCGCTCGTCGTCGCTGTGGAAGCACGCCGAGGTGATCCGCAACGTGCCGCTGCTCTACCCGGTGCGCGACGTGGGGGACGCGCTGGCCCACCCGTGGCGCTGGACGCGCGAGAACTGGCCGGTCTACCGCGACACGCTGACCGGCTACGTGACCCTCCCGATCGCCGCGGCCGCGCTGGGCGGGTTCGTGCTGCTGCTGCGCGAGCGGCGCGGGCCGGCGCTGGTCCTGGGGGGCTGGTTGGCCGCGCTGCTGGCGGCGGCGCTGCTGCTGCCGATCAGCCCCTACCCCCGGCACGCGCTGTTCCTGGTCCCGATCGTCCTCGTGTGCGCCGGGGTGGGGTTGGGGCGCGGCGCGCGGGCGCTGCACCGGCGCCTGGGCGGGTCCGGCCCCGGACCGGCGCTGGCCACCGCGGCGGCGCTCGCGCTGGTGCTGGCCCCGGCCCTCGTGCGGGACTGGCGCATCGTCAGCCATCCGGCGACCGCGCACTACCCCGGCCGCGACGACGTCCAGTACGTCACCGGCGTCCAGGCCGGATCGCCCTGGCCCCGCGTCAGCCGCCTCGTGCGCGAGCGCACCCGGCCCGGCGAGCCGGTGATCCGCTCGCGCCTGGCGCCCGAGGTGCTGGACCTCCTGCTGGAGGGACGCAACCCGTTCGTGTTCGCCGACCGCCGTGCCGCCCGGCGGGCGCACCTGCTGGTCCGCGACGAGCTGCCCTTCCCCGACCCCGCGGGCGACCGCGTCCTGGCCGGCGGAGGCTTCCGCGAGATCGCCACGGTGCGCCGTCCCCGCGGCGGCGCCGTCGTCCGCGTCTACGTGCGCGGGCGCTGAGGCGCGCCGTCGGCCAGCGCCAGCAGCGCGCCCGCGAACAGCAGCGCGATCAGCGTGACCGTGGGCATCTCCCAGTCCCAGTCGATCCCCGTGTGGAAGGCCCAGGTGACGAACACGGCGCAGGCCCCCGCCGCCGCGTCCGGCGCGGCGCGCAGCGCGCGGCGCGCGGCCAGGGCGATCCCGCCGCCGGTCAGAACCAGGAGCGCGAGGCCGACCAGCCCCAGCTCCGCCGCGGTCTCGAGGTAGAGCGAGTGCGCGTCCATCACGTTCTCGGAGATCGCGCGGCGCCGGCGCCACTCCACGCGAAAGCCGGCGGTCCCCGTTCCCGCCAGCGGGTGGTCCTCCCACACGCGGAACGCCACCCGCCAGTACTCGTAGCGGTTGCTCTTCAGCGTGGCCAGCCGCTGCGCGGTGGCGCCCGTCGGGGCGGCGCCGCGCTGCTCGCGGGCCGACGCGGTGACGAACCCGGCCAGCGCCAGGGCGACCAGGCCGCCGGCCAGCCAGCCCGTGCGCCGGGGGAGGGGAAGCGAGCCGAGGCGAGCGGCGCCCGCCCGCTCCAGGCGGCACGCCCAGCCCTGCACGGCGCCGGCCGCCAGGCACAGCAGTCCCAGGGCGGCGAGCATGACCAAGGCCTGGCCCTCGCGGCCGCTCTGCGACGCGTCGTAGGAGACGACCGCCGGCAGCAGGCTGCCCACGACGGCGGCGGCCGCGCCCGTCTCGAGGACCAGCCCGGCGGCCCGCAGCTGGCTCCACGTGGGCGCGGTGGCCAGCAGGACGACCAGGCCCGCCGCCGCGGCGGCCAGCGCGCCGCGCGAGAACGTCAGGTAGAGCGCCAGGCCCAGCGGGGCGCCCGCCGCGGCGGCGGCGGCGCGCAGCCGGTCCGGCCGCGAGCGGTCGCCGGCCAGGCGGGCGGCCAGGACGAGGCCGGTGGCGCAAACCAGGCCCATCGCGTTCCAGTAGGTGAGCGGCTGCTCCAGGCGCGAGCCGGCCGAGAAGTGGCGCTGGAGCGTGACCAGCGTGGGGAGGAGGCGGTCCGAGAGCCCGAACAGCGTCATGGCCAGGATCCCGAGCAGCGCGGCCGGCTCGAGCGCGCGCAGCACGCGCGCCGGGCGCAGCAGCGCCGTGGCGGCCACCAGGCCGGCCAGGTAGAGGCCGAGGCGCTGCGCGTCGTCCACGGCCGCGTCGCGGGCCGGCGACCAGGTCCCCGAGAGCGTCGTCCAGGCGGCGAACAGGGCCAGGCCGGCCAGGGCCGCGCGAACGGCGCCGTCCCGGGGCAGGGGACGGGGCGCGGCCAGCGCGACCACGACGACGAGGCCCCAGGCCACCACCATCCCGACGACCCGCGGGCCGTCGAAGAACGCGCCGGAGCGGAACGCCAGGACGAACGGGCCGGCGACCAGGACGCCGGTCGCGGCGGCGAGCAGGCTGCGGCGGACCACCGCGCGGAGCTTACGGCCGATCCGCGAGACTTCCCGCCCGATGTTTCGCCGCCCGCACGGTTTCGCCGCCTGGCTGGCCGGGATCGCCGCGGCGGCGCTGGCGATCCGGCTCGCCTACGCACTGCTCCTGGCCCCCGACCCGCCGGGGCTGTCGGACGCCGGTTTCTTCCATCTGCTGGGCAACTACCTGGCCGACGGCCGCGGCTTCGTGCGCCCGTACGACCTCCTCTTCTTCCACCGCTCCCTGCCGACGGCCGAGCATCCGCCGGCGTGGCCGGTCCTGCTCGCCGCCATGTCCGAGCTGGGCGGGCGCAGCCAGGACGCGCACCGCGTGGTGGGGTGCCTGTGCGGGACCGGGACGGTGGCGGCGATCGGCTGCCTCGGGCGCCGCGTCGCGGGCGCGCGGGCGGGACTGCTCGCGGCGGGGATCGCGGCCGCCTACCCGGTGCTGTGGGTGGTGGACGGGACGATGATGAGCGAGTCGCTGTACGGGCTGGCGGTGGCGCTCTCGCTGCTGGCCGCCTACCGGGTGGTGGACCGGCCGACCCCGGGGCGCGCGGCCGTCCTGGGGGTGGTGACGGGCCTGGCCGCGCTGACCCGCGGCGAGGGACTGCTGCTGGTGCTCGCGCTGGCCGTCCCCGTGGCCCTTCTGGCCCGGACCGGCGCGCGGCGGCGCGCCGCCCTGCTGGCCGTGACGCTCGCGGCGTTCGCCGCGGTGCTCGCCCCGTGGCTCGTGCGCAACGGCTCGGCCTTCGACCGGCCGGTCGCGGTGTCGAACAACACCGGGACGCTGGTGGCGGGCGCCAACTGCGCGCCGGTGTACTCGGGCCCCTACCTGGGCTCCTGGAACTTCCTGTGCGTCCAGGGCCGCCACAGCGCCAACGAGGCCGTGCTGGCGGCCGAGCTCCGCCGCGCGGGCGTGGACTACGCGCGCGGACACGTCGGCCGCCTGCCCGTGGTGCTCGCGGCCCGCGGGCTGCGGACCTGGGACCTGTTCCGGCCGCGCCAGGGAGCCACGTTCATGCGCGCCGAGGGCCGGGCGCGCTGGGCCCAGTACCTGGGGCTGGCCTGCTACTACCCGCTGGTGCTGCTGGCCATCGGCGGGTTCGTCGTGCTGCGCCGGCGGGGGGCGGCGCCCTGGCTGCTGCTCGCGCCGCCGGTGCTCGTCACGCTCGTCTCCCTCGGCGGCTACGGGCTGGCGCGGTTCCGACTGGCCGCGGACATCTCCATCGTCGTGCTCGCCGCCGCCGCGCTGGACGAGCTCGTCGCCCGGCGGCGGGCCCGGGTGTGACGCGGCGCGAGCGCGCCATCCCGGCGGCCCTCGCGCTGGGCGCCTTCGCCCTGGCGCTGCTCCAGCGGCCCGGGTGGGCCAGCAGCGACACCAAGATCGACCTGCACGTCAGCCCCGGGCGGTTCCTGGGCGACGTCGCCTCGGTGTGGACGCAATCGGGCTCGCTCGGCCACGTCCAGGGCGGGCAGTACGGCGGCTACCTGTTCCCGATGGGACCGTTCTTCGCGCTGGGGCACGCGCTCGGGCTCGCGCCCTGGCTGGTCCAGCGGCTGTGGCTGGGGGCGCTGCTGGCGCTGGCCGCGTGGGGGACGGTGCGGCTGCTCGACGACCTGGCGGGGCGTCCGCGCGGCGCGGCGCACGTGGTCGCCGGGGCGATGATGGTGCTCAACCCCTACGTGCTCGTGTTCACGGCGCGCACCAGCGTGACGCTGCTCGCCTACGCCGCGCTGCCCTGGCTGCTGGCGGCCGTGCACCGCGGGGTCCGGCGCCCGCGGGGATGGTGGTGGCCGGCGGTGTTCGCGCTCGCGGTGACCGCGAGCGGGGGCGGGGTGAACGCCGCGGTCACGGCGTGGGTGCTGCTCGGGCCGGCGCTGCTGGCCGCCTACGAGCTGCTCACCGGCGTCCCCCGGCGCGCCGTCCTGCACTTCGCCCTGCGGACGATCGTCCTCACCCTGGTCGTGTCGCTGTGGTGGATCGGCCCGATCCTGGCCCAGGCCCGCTACGGGATCGACTTCCTGGAGTTCACCGAGCAGCAGGGGTCGATCTGGGGCACGACGAGCCTCAGCGAGACGCTGCGGCTGATGGGCTACTGGGTCTCCTACATCGGCGTGGGCTTCCACGGCGCCACGCGGCCCTACTTCTCCGACGCCGCGACGCTGCTCTACGCGCCCGCCGTCGTGGCGGCCGGGCTGGCGGTCCCCGCGCTGGCGCTGGGCGGGTTCGCCTGGACGCGGCGCGCGCGCTACGGGCCGTTCTTCCTGGCGCTCGCGCTGGGGGGCGCGCTGGTGATGGTGGCGGGCTTCCCGGAGGGCACGCCGCTGCGCAACGGCCTGAACTTCACCTACAACCACGTGTCCGCCACCCACTTCCTGCGCACCAGCTACAAGGCCGGGCCGCTGGTGGCGCTGGGGCTGGCCGGGCTGGGCGGGCTGGGGGCGGCGGCGCTGTGGGCGCGGCTGCCGCGACCCGGGGGACGGGTCGCGCTGGCCGGCGCCGGCGCGGTCCTGCTCGGGGCCGCGGCGTGGCCGCTGGTGCGCGGCGACGCGCTGGACGAGCAGCTGCTGTGGCGCCACGTCCCCGCGGCCTGGACGCAGGCGGGGCGCGACCTGGACCGCGACCTGCCGCGCCAGACCCGCGCGGTCGTCGCGCCCGGCGAGCTGTTCGCGTACTACCGCTGGGGCGGGACGATCGACCCGATCCTCCCGGCGCTGACCCGGCGCCCGGTGGCGGTGCGCAACATCGTGCCGTTCGCCGACCTGCGCGCGATCGACGCCCACTGGACGGTCGACGGGCTGGTGGGACAGGACCGGCTGGTGCCCGGCCAGCTCGCGCCACTGCTGCGCTGGCTGGGCACGGGCGCGCTGGTGGCCAACGCCGACGGCGACATCACGCGCAGCGGCCAGCCGCCTCCGGCCGACGCGGCGCGGGTCCTGGCGCGCCAGGGCTACGGGCGCCCGGACCGCGCGTACGGCCCGGTTCACACGCGGTTGCCCGGGGCGGGCGAGCTGGCGCCCGCGGCGCGCCTGGCGCAGGTGCGCCGCTACGACGTGGCGGGGGCGCGGCGGATCGTCCGCGTGGCGCCCCTGGCGGCGCCGGCGCTCCTCGACGGCTCGGCGGACGCCGTGTCGGGGCTCGCGGCCTTCGGTCCGCTGCCCGGCGCGCTGGCCTACGCCGCCGACCGCGACGCCGGCGCGTTGCGCCGCGCGGCGGGCGAGGGCGCCGAGGTCGTGATCTCGGACTCCAACCGCCGCCAGGTGTTCATCCCCTCGCGCCTGGAGCAGAACCGCGGGGCCGTGCTGGCGCCCGGCGAGAGCCCGTCGGAGGACGCGGCGATCCTCGACCCCTTCCCCGACCGGGGCAGCGACGCGCAGACGGTGGCGCTGTACCGGGGCGTGCGGTCGCTGCGCTCGCCGTTCTCGCCGGGCGGCGAGCAGTACCCCGAGCACCGTCCGTTCGCCGCCTTCGACGGGGACCCGCGCACGGCGTGGCTGGCCGACCGCTTCCTGCAGCGCCCCCGGCGCTGGGTCGAGGTGCGCTTCGAGCGCCCGCGCGACGTGCCCTACGTCGACGTGCTGCCGGAGAACGACCGCTACGGGATCGTGCGCGCGCTGGCCGTGGCGGGGCGGCGCTTCGCCGTGCATCCGGGCTGGAACCGGCTGCGGCTCGACCTGCGCGGGGCCGACCGGCTGCGCCTGCGGATCGCGCACGTGGACTACCCGCCGCAGGTGTCCGTGGGCGGCGCCGGCGGGCTCTACGAGGTCCGGGTGCCGGGGCTGCGCGTCCGCGAGAGCCTGCGCCCGCCGGTGGTCGCCGAGCGCGCGCTGGCCGGGACGGACCTGCGCCGCAGCTCGCTCACCTACCTGTTCCAGCGCACCACCGGCGACGAGCCGTTCCGCCGCGGGCGGTTCACCGGGCCCCCGCAGGCGCTGCTGCTGCCCGACCGCGGCGACGCCGAGACCGGGCTGTCGCGCACCTTCCGCCCGCCGGCGGCGCGCGACTTCCGCGCCGACGCCTGGGCCACCGTCTCGCCGGACGCACCCGACCCGGCGCTCGACGCGCTGGCCGGCGCGCGCGGGGGCGGCGCGTTCGCCTCGGCCAGCCGCTTCGAGGGACTGGCGGGACGCCGCGCGTCGCGGGCGTTCGACGGCGACCCCGGCACCGCCTGGCTCGGCCAGTGGGTCGAGCGCGCGCCGGCGTGGATCGCCTGGGAGACCCCGCGCCCGGAGACGCTGACCCGGTTGCAGCTCGCCCGCCCGGGCGAGGTGGTCCGCTTTCCCACCCGGGTGACGATCACGGCGCGCAGCGGTCGGAGCGGTCCGGTCGCGGTGTCCCCGGACGGGACGGTGGTGCTGCCGCGACCGCTGCGCGGGCGGAGGTTCCGGATGGACGTCGTCTCCGCGGCCTTCCCGCGCGGAGCCACCCCACAGGAGCGCACGCGGCGGGCGGTCGGCATCGCGGAGATCTCGGGGCCGGGAGTCCCGCGCTCGCACGTCCCGCGCGACGGAGCCATCCGCGGGCGCTGCGGCGACCTCGCGGCGCGGGTGGCCGGCCGCACGCTGGCCATGCGCGTCGCCGGCTCGGTGCGGGAGCTGGACGCCGGGGTGCCGCTGCGCGCCGGCGCCTGCGGGCCGGCGGCGGCCCTGCCCGCGAGCCGGGTCGACCTGGAGGTCTCCGACGGCCTGTTTCGCCCCTACTGGCTGCGGCTCGCGTCCCCCGCGCCCCGGCCGGTCGCCCGCGCCGCCGTGGCGCCGGGCGCGGTGACCGACCTCGGCCGCGCCGGCCACGGGCGTCACGACGGCGTCCGCGTGCGCCTGCGCGCGCCCGCCCTCCTGGTGCTGGGCGAGAGCTTCAACCGCGGCTGGCGCGCGTACTGCGACGGTCACTCGCTCGGGAAGCCCGAGCCGGCCGACGGCTACGCGAACGGTTGGCGGGCTCCCGCGAGCTGCCGCTCGGTGCGCTTCGCCTTCGCGCCGCAGCGCGCCGTGAACTGGGGCTACGCGATCTCCGCCCTGGCGGGTCTCCTGCTGCTCGGCTTCCTGCTCCTGCGCCGTCCCGGCCCGGAGACGGTCACGGCGCAGCGGGCCCCTGCCCCCGAGCCCGACCCGCCCGCGCGCCTACCGTGGCCCCGGGCGCTGGCGTTCGCGGCGGCGGCCGCGGCCGTCCTGGGCTTCGTGTTCGCCCTGCGCGCGGGCGTCGCGGTGTTCCCGGTCGTCGCCCTCGTGCTGCGCTACGGGGTCGGCGGGCGGGCGCTCGCGCTGGCCGGCGGCGCGCTGCTGGCGCTCGAGCCGGTGATCTACCTCGCCTTCCTCCCGCGGGAGAAGGGCGGCGGCTACAACTTCAACTACCCGCTGGACCTCGTGGGCGCCCACTGGGTCGCGGTGGCCGGCTTCGTGTTGCTCGCGCTCTCCCTCTGGCGTCGCCTGAACCCGTCCTTCCAGCGCAGGATCGGGCGCTCCACCAGGTAGTAGCTCGCCGCCGCCAGCGGCAGCGAGATGGCCAGCACGCACGCCAGCATGACCAGGATCGTGAGCTGCGGCCAGGGGAGCCAGTTGCCGACGTGCTGGTCGGTGACCCAGGACACGAAGCGCGCGTGCCACAGGAAGAGCCCGTAGGACACGAGGCCCAGCCACGCCACCGGTCGCAGGGCCAGCAGCCGCCGTGGCAGGCCGCCGCGCTGGTCACCCCAGACGGCGGGCAGCACGAAGAGCAGGGACACCAGGCCGTAGAACAGATGCTCGCCCAGGTAGGCGGGCCCGGACGGATAGCCCACGAGGCCGCGGGGCAGGCCGAACCCGTAGGCCATCACGGCGAACAGCGCGGCTCCCGCCACCCACGGGACCAGCGGCCGGCGCTCGACCAGGCGCACGGCGGCGGGCATGCGCTCGCGGCCCGCCAGCGCCGAGCTCACCACGGCCGTCCCCATCCCCAGCGTGAACCAGTAGAAGGTCCCGGCGGGCGTGAAGAGCAGGAAGGCGTGGCTGTTGGTGTGGTGCACCCAGGTGCGCACCGCGATGGACGCCAACGCCAGCAGCGCGAGCACGGCGAGCTCGATGCGCATCGTCCGCACGCGCGAGCCGCGGCGCGTCAGGAAGGCCAGCGCCATCGCGTAGAACGGCAGCAGGACGTAGAAGGCGGCCTCGACGTCCAGTGACCAGGCCTGGCCCAGCCCGCCCAGGCTCCAGTTGAGGTCGTAGCTCTGACCGAGCAGGTAGTAGATCGGCCGCGGACCGGTGAACGCGAGGCCGGGCCAGATCGTCAGCAGCGTCAGCGCCACCCAGTAGGCCGGGATGATCCGCAGCACGCGCCGGCGCGCGTAGTCGCGCAGGCGCGGCGCCGGCCGGCCCTCCAGGCGCGCCGCCACGAACGGGCGGTACAGCAGGAAGCCCGACAGGACGAAGAACATCGCCACGCCGATGTCCAGCCGCGCCGTGAGCGGACCGTAGAGCTCGTTGTAGTTGCCGCCCGAGGCCAGCCCCACGTGCGTGAGGACGATGGCCAGCGCGGCCAGGCCGCGCAGCGAGTCGAAGAGCGGGAAGCGCGGGTTGCCGGGCGGCGGCTTGAGCGCGTCGGGCGCGGAGTCGCGCGTCGGGGCGAGGACCTCCGGGGTCATCGGCTCAGTATCGCGCTCAGTACGGCCATTCCTCCGAGCCCAGCGCCCGCGCGAGCGGGCCCAGGCGCGCCGTCAGCGCCACCTTGATGGCCAGGTTGCGCGCGAACCAGGGCAGCTGAGCCAGCTGGCGGCGCGCGTTGGCGCGCCGGCCGGCGGCGTCCAGCGGCTCGCGGCGGTACTCGGCCAGCGAGCGCGAGCGCCCGGCGTAGCGCCAGCCGTCCGAGCGCGGCATCAGCGCCAGGAGGGCGCGCGTCACGCCGACCGACGAGAAGGCGTCGTGCACGAGCAGCGTCCCCCCGACCGCCACGCGGGCGCCCCAGCGCTCGAGGTCGTCGCGCGCCGGCCCGTAGCGGTGCGCCCCGTCCACGTAGAGCAGCGCCACGTCGCCGTCCACCTCGCCCAGCGCGTCCTGGGAGGGACGGCGCACGTGGCGCACGCGGTCGGCGACGCCGGCCCGGCGCAGGTTGTCCAGGAACGCCCGGTGGTCGGCCTCGCCCTCCGCGCTGGTGCCGTGGATCTCCCGCGGCCCGCGGTCGTTGCCGGCGTGCGGGTCGATGGCGACGATCTCGACGCCCTGGCGTGCCGCCGTGGCCAGCACGATCGCCGAGCGCCCTCGGTAGGAGCCGATCTCC
Organism: Solirubrobacteraceae bacterium; assembly: GCA_033856025.1. GTDB lineage: Bacteria > Actinomycetota > Thermoleophilia > Solirubrobacterales > Solirubrobacteraceae > AC-38. The sequence continues at coordinate 61,268 of JAWVFQ010000012.1, forward strand.
ACGATCGTCCCGCCGGGCGCCACGGCGGCGGCGCGCTCCCACAGGCGGCCCGCCTGGTCGTCGCTCAGCCAGCCGTCCACGCCCTCGGCGGCCGCGAGGGCGTCGGCCAGCGTCGGCCCCGTCACGGCAGCGCCGGCGCGCGCGAGCGCGGTGTGCGCAGCGACAGCGCCAGCATCCCGCCGGCGGCCAGGCACTGGAGCCCCAGCACGAGCGACGCCAGCCCGACCAGCCCCTTGCCCGCGTTGGTGAGCAGGAAGGGCTCGATCGCCGCCACGATCGCCAGCAGCCACATGAACGCGTAGTGCTCGATGGCCAGCATGTACTGGACGGCCAGCGACGCCACGGCGAGCAGCGTCATCGCCGCCGCGAGCACGACCAGCGCCCCGTTGGCGCCGGCCACGTGGACGTCGAACCCGGCGCGCAGCACGAAGCCGGGGAAGGCGCCGTACACCGCCAGCATCGGGGCGGCCAGCAGGAGCACGATGGCCAGCGCGCGGCCCAGCACCCCGCGCGGGTTCAGGCCGGCCTGGGCGCGGCGCGCCGCCTCGGGGACGAGGTAGTAGGCCAGCCCGAGGCCCACCCAGATCACCACCTTGGCCGCCACCGCCGCCGCGGCGTAGGCGCCGGCCTCGTCGCCGCCCACCCGGTGCTTGACGATGATCACGTCGATGTTCTGCAGGACCGCGACGAGCGTGAGGCCGAGCACCGGCGCCCAGGCGCCCGCGACCAGCCGGTGGAAGCGCGGCGTGCGCGCCTCGGGGTCCGGCGGTCCCAGGCGGCGGCGCAGCACAACGGCCAGGACGATCGCCGCCGTGGTCATGGATAGGGGCGACGCGAGATAGGCGCCGGTGACGTCCAGCCCCCCGCCCACGAGCGCCAGCGCGAGCAGCAGGCGGCCCACGGCCTCCAGGATCACGCTGAGCCCGGCCGCCCGGTAGGCGCGCACGCCCTGGAGCATCCCCCGCTCGATCGACAGCGCCAGCCAGGCCACGCCGGTGATGGGCACGGCGGCCGCGGCCCACGGGTCGCCGGGCACGCCGACGACGTGGGAGAGCGGCTCGCGCAGCAGCACCCCGACCGCCGCCAGGGCGACCGCCCAGCCGCCCAGCTCGCGCATCCAGCGCCGGTGCGTGGCCGAGAGGCGGCGCCCCTCGCCCAGGCGGCCCAGCGCGGTCTCGCGCGCGGCCGCGACCTGGAGCGCCAGGCCGGGGACGGAGAGGATCAGGAACGTGGACACCAGCGCGGCCAGGGACCCGTAGCCCTCGGTCCCGAGGATCCGGGCGAACACGATCGTGAACAGCAGGGAGACGACGTTCGCCGCCATGACCGCCGCCGCCAGCCCGAGCGCCTTGGCGGTCTCCGAGCGCGCGAGCATGCCGCGCAGCGCCTGGCGCTCGGCGGTGCTCTCGGCCTCCAGGACGTGGAGGTTCTCGGCCGCCGTGCGCTCCCAGGTGAAGGTCCGCGCGCGCTCCAGCGCCGCGTCGCCCAGGCGCCGGCGCAGGGCGGGGTCGTCGATCGTCTCGCGCACGCGCCGCGTCTGGTCCTCGACGCCGTCGGCCAGGTAGCCGGTGCGCCCGTCCACGATCGCCTCGGGCAGCCCGCCGACCCGCTGGGCCACGCTCGGCGTTCCGCACGCGGCGGCCTCCATGACCGTGAGGCACCACCCCTCGGCCGAGGACGCGGTCAGCGCCACCCAGGCGCGGCCGTAGAGCTCGACCTTGCGCGTCTCGTCGACGAACCCGTGCACGGTCACCCGGTCGCGCAGTCCGCGGCAGTCGATCTCGGCCTCCAGGGCCGGACGGTGGTCGCCGTCGCCGGCGATGTCCAGCCGCGCCGCGGGGATCGCCTCCAGCACGTCCAGGACCAGCTCGATCCGCTTGTAGCGCTTGAGCCGGCCCAGGTACAGGAGCGTCGGCTCGGACGCCTCCTCGCCGGGATGAAACTGGTGCGCCTCGACGCCGTTGTAGACCACGTCGATGCGGTCCTCGGGCACGCCGAGCGCGACCAGGTCCGTGCGCGCCGCTCGCGACACGGTGGTGAAGGGCGTCGCGCGGTAGAGGAAGCGCAGCGGGAGGGCCTCCAGCAGCAGCGCGGCCAGCGCCCCGCGGCGGCCCAGCTCGGCGACGTACATGCGGCGGTGGACGTGGTGGACGAGCGCCACGCGCGGCGTGCGCAGCCACAGGGGCGTGAAGAAGGGAATGCCGTTGATCACCTCCAGCGTCACGTCGGCGTCGTCGGCCAGCCCTCTCCGCCGCACGAGCCACGCGGCCCGCGGGAACACCGTCAGGCGCGTGCCCACGCGGTGGATCTCCAGGCGCTCGTCGAGCACCTCGTGCGCGCGGGCACCGGGATAGGAGCCGGCCACGACGGTGACCCGATGTCCCCACGCGACCCACCGCGAGACCTGCCCGTAGAGGTTCGTCCCGGTGCCGCCGGCCTGGGGATGCGTCCAGTCGCGGTCCACGAGGACGAGCACGTGCAACGGCTTCGCCATCGCAGGCACGGTATCGCCGCCGCTTGTTCTATGGTTCGCGCCGATGTTCGACCCGCGTCGCATCGCCGCGTTCTCGGTCGCCCTGTCCCTGGCCGCGCCCGCGGGCGCGCTGGCCCAGAGCGGCGCCGGCGACACCCAGTACGGCGACCCGTTCGAGGGCCAGCAGCGGGCCCAGGCCAACACCGGCTCCTCCGGCTCGAACGGGAGCGGAAGCGGCCTCTCCAACGCGCCCCCGGGCTCGACGGAGGCGCAGGCCGCGCGCACGAGGACGCCGCGCGGCCAGCTCGCGCGTACGGGCGGCGAGCCGGGCCTGATCGCCCTCCTCGGGCTGGGCCTCGTGATGACCGGCGCCGGCCTGCGGGTCCGCGTGCGCCGGCCGCTTGCCTGAGGCCCTCGAGACCGACGGCCCCGCCGGAACCGAGGCCGCCGGCGCGCGGCTGGCCGAGCGGCTCTCGCCCGGCGACGTCGTGCTGGTCTCCGGCGAGCTCGGGGCGGGGAAGACGACCTTCGTGCGCGGAGCCGCCCGCGCCCTCGGCGTCACCGGCCCGATCACCAGCCCCACGTTCACGATCGGCCGCCGCTACGCCGGCCGCCCGCCGGTCTCCCACCTCGACCTCTACCGCCTGGACGGCCTCGACGCCGAGGACCCCGCCCTCCTGGCCGACTACCTGACGCCCGACGCCATCGCCTTCGTCGAGTGGCCCGAACGGGCCGGCACCGCCCTCCAGGCCACCTTCCACGTGAGCCTCCAGCACGCCGGCGGCGACCGCCGTAACGTCGAGATCGCCTAACGCGACCACTTGACCGCGCATATCGCGGTCAACTGGACGCGGTGGTGGTGGGGCAGCACCGGTACGGTCGTGGCGGTGATGGTTCTCGGCCTGGACACGGCGACTTCGGCGACGGTCGTGGGGGTGTTGCGTGACGATGGCGTGGTCTTCGAGGCGCGGCACGACCCGGAGGCGGGAGAGCGGCCCGGGCATGCGACGCGGCTGCTGGGCCTGGTGGACGAGGCGCTGGGCGCCGCCGCGCTGGACCTCGGCGACGTGGGACGGATCGCCGTCGGCGTCGGCCCCGGCTCGTTCACCGGGCTGCGAATCGGGATCGCCACCGCGCGCGGGCTCGCGCAGGGGACCGGGGCCGAGCTGGTCGGCGTGAGCAGCCTGCGGGCGCTAGCCGCCGGGGCCGGGGAAGCGAGCCGTCCGGTGGCCGCGGTCCTCGACGCGCGGCGGGGCGAGGTGTTCGCGGCGGCCTGGATGGGCGACACGGAGCTCATGGCGCCCGCCGCCCGGTCCCCCGAAGCCTGTGCCAAGGCCCTGGCCGCTCTGGCCCGCGACGCCCCGCCGGGCGGCCCCGCCTCCCCGCGGCCCACCGGGCCGGCGGTCACCCCGCTGGCCCTGGGCGACGGGGCGATACGATTCCGCTCGGACCTGCAACCGGCCGGGGCCGAGATCCCGCCGGACGGCGATCCGCTCCATCGCATCGCGGGGCGGCACGTCTGCCGGTTGGGCGCCGGGGCGCACCCCGAGGGGATCGACGCCGTCGTGCCGGACTACCGTCGCGCCCCCGACGCCCAGCCCCGTCAGGCATGAGCACTCCCCAGACCATCACCCGTCCCACCGCTCCGCTGGAGATCCGGCGGCTCGCGTACTCCGACCTGCCCCAGGTCATCGCGATCGAGCGCCGCTCGTTCCCCACTCCCTGGTCGCTGGCCATGTTCGTGCTCGAGCTGAGCAAGCCCTCGGGCGTGTGCCTGGCCGCCACGATCGACGGCGACCTCGTGGCCTACCTGGTGTGCTCGCGCTACGACCGCGTCTGGCACCTGATGAACGTCGCGGTGGACCCGGACCGCCGCCGCGAGGGCATCGCCCGCGAGCTGATCGACCGCCTGCTGTCGGCCACCGGCGGGGACGAGTCCCAGTACACGCTGGAGGTGCGCCAGTCCAACGACGGCGCCATCGCGCTGTACGAGCGCTTCGGCTTTCGCGCCGCGGGGACGCGCCGGCGCTACTACCAGGACAACGGCGAGGACGCGCTCATCATGTGGCGCACGCCGGCGACCCTGAACGGCTCGCTCGCGGACATCCCCGCCGGGGTCCGCGTGCCCGGCCGTTGATCGTCGCGCTGGAGACCAGCTGCGACGACACCTGCGCGGCCGTGGTGGCGGCGGACGGGACGATCCGCTCCAACGTGATCTCCTCGCAGGGCGTGCACGACCGCTACGGCGGCGTGGTCCCCGAGGTCGCCTCGCGCCACCACCTGGAGCTGGTCAACGACGTGGTGGACGACGCACTCCAGCGCGCCGGCGCCACGCTGGACGACGCCGAGCTCATCGCGGTCACGCGCGGCCCCGGGCTGGTCGGCGCCCTGCTGGTCGGCCTCCAGACGGCCAAGGCGCTGGCCGCGGCGCGCCGCCTGCCGCTGGCGCCGGTCGACCACCTGCACGGCCACGTCGCCGCCACGGAGCTGCGCCCCCAGGCCTTCGCGCCGCCGTTCCTGTGCCTGATCGCCTCGGGCGGCCACACGCTGCTGGCCGACGTGCGCGAGCCCGGCCGCTTCGAGGTCCTGGGCCGCACCCTGGACGACGCGGCGGGGGAGGCCTTCGACAAGGGCGCCCGGCTCCTGGGCCTGGGCTACCCGGGCGGCCCGGCGCTGCAGGAGCTCGCCGAGGCGGGGGACCGGCGCGCCTTCGACTTCCCCACCGGCCGCGGCGTGGCCGGCCTGGACTTCTCGTTCGCCGGCGTCAAGACGGCGCTGCTCTACGCGACGCGCGACCTGGGCCCCGACGAGACCGAGCGCCGCCGGGCCGACCTGGCCGCGAGCTACCAGCGCGCGATCGTCGAGGCGCTGGCCGACCGCGTGGAGCGCGGGCTGGAGCGAACCGGCCACACGCGCCTCGCCCTGGGGGGCGGGGTGGCCGCGAACGGCCCGCTGCGCGAGCGCATCGCCGCGCTGCCCGTCGAGACCGCGATCCCGCCGCTGGAGCTGTGCACCGACAACGCCGCGATGATCGCCGCCGCGGCGCGCCACGTGGAGCCGCTGCCGTATCCCGACTACGAGTCCCTCGACGCCTACGCGACCGGCGAGTCGGGCCTATGACCGTCGTCACGCTCTACGGCCGCCCCGACTGCCACCTGTGCGACGACGCGCGGGCCGTCCTGCTGCGCGTGCGCGAGGAGATCGCCTTCGAGCTCGACGAGCGCGACATCGAGGCCGACGACGACCTCTTCCGCCGCTACCTGGAGCGCATACCCGTCGTGACGATCGACGGGGAGGAGGCCTTCGAGCTCTTCGTGGACGAGGCCGGGCTGCGCCGCAGCCTCGCTATTGTGGAACCGCGATGAGCGACGTGGCCTACCGCAGTGAGACGGGCGCCGGCGAGGCGGGCGAGAGCAACGGAGCGACGGGCCCCGACCGGCTCTCCCTGGGCGTCGCCGCGCGCCTCTCTCGCTACCTCCAGGTGCTCACGCAGGCGCGCAAGATGGGCAAGGAGACGATCTCCTCCCAGGAGCTCTCCGACTACACGCACGTCAACTCGACGCAGATCCGCCGCGACCTGTCGGGCTTCGGCAAGTTCGGCAAGCGCGGCGTGGGCTACAACGTCGATTCGCTGGTCTCCCAGATCCGCAAGATCCTGCGGACGGCCGGCCAGCACAACATCGCCCTGTTCGGCGCCGGCCACCTGGGCACGGCCATCGCCTCGTCGGACATCTTCGCCGACCACGGCTTCCGGATCGTGGCCGTGTTCGACGCCGACGCCGGCAAGGTGGGCTCCGAGGTGGGCTCGCTCACCGTCCGCGACACCACCGAGCTGGCTCGCACCGTCGAGGACGAGGACATCGTGGTGGCCGTCCTGGCCGTCCCCACCAAGGCCGCCCAGGACCTGGCCGACGAGCTGGTCGACGCGGGCGTGAAGATCATCTTCAACTACTCCGAGGCGCTGATCACGGTGCCGCCCGAGGTCACGGTGCACACGTCCAGCCCCGCCGTCGACCTGCTCTACGCGCTGTACTTCTACCTGACCTGAACCGGCGGGCCTGTGGCCCTCGACCTTCAACGCGCGCGCGAGACCTTCGAATCCTCGACCGACCTCACCGTCGGTGTGGAGGAGGAGTTCCATCTGCTGGACCCGGCCACGCTGCGCCTGGCCGACCGCTACGACGAGCTCAACGCGGCGGGCCAGGAGGACCCCGTGCTGGCCGAGTCGCTGGCGGGCGAGCTGATCGCCAGCGAGATCGAGATCCGCTCGGGCCGCGCCGAGGACATGGCCGAGGCGCTGACTCGCCAGCGCGACCACCGCCGCCGGCTGTTCGCCCTGGCCGCCGAGCTGGGCATCGCGCTGGGCGCCACGGGGACCAACCCGCTGTCGGACTACCGCGAGCAGCGGATCATCGACACCGAGCACTACCGCCGCCTGAACGAGCAGCTGCGCTACGTGGCCTGGCGCAACAACACCTGGTCGCTGCACGTCCACGCCGGCGTGCGCGGCGCCGACCGCGCCGTGCGCGTGTGCGACCGCCTGCGTCCCGTGCTGCCGCTGCTGCTGGCGATCTCCTCCAGCTCGCCCTACATCGACGGCCAGGACTCCGGCCTGCACAGCGGGCGCACGCAGATCTTCACGCGCAACTTCCCGCGCTGCGGCATCCCCGAGCCGCTGGGCTCCTGGGACGCGTTCGCCGACTACCTGCGCTTCCTGGAGCGCACGCGCTCCATCGTCGAGTTCACCCAGGTGTGGTGGTCGATCCGGCCCCACATCCACTTCGGGACCGTGGAGGTCCGCATCTGCGATGCCCAGAGCACGGCCGGCGAGTCCGAGGCGCTGGCCGGACTGATCCTGGCCTGCGTGGCCCAGGCGGCGCGCGACGAGGACGAGGGCGTGCCGCTGGCCGACCTGCCCGGGCGCCTGGTCGAGGAGAACCTGTGGCGCGCCATCCGCCACGGCCAGGACGGCCAGCTCATCGACCTCGAGCGCGTCGAGGAGTATCCGGGGGCGGAGGCGGCACCGCGGCTGCTGGAGTGGACGGCGCCGGTGCGCCGCGAGCTGGGCGTCGACCCGGTCTTCCCCGAGCTCAACGCCGCCCAGCGCCAGCGGCGCCTGATCGACACGGGTGCCTCGCCGAGAGAGGTCTTCGAGGCCACGGTGCGCGAGACTGCGCAGACCTACGCGACGGAGGTGGTGGCATGAGCAGCCAGGACGAGGGGCAGGGCCCGGGCCCCAGCGGGATGAGCCCCGAGGAGGAGGCGCAGCTGCGGGCGCAGCTCGAGGACGAGATGAAGCGCATCACGGTGGACGACCTCCTCGTCCAGAGCGTCGTCTCGCTGGTCAACCTCGCGGGACGCCGGGCCGGCCTGGCGCCGGGGACCGAGGACGAGCGCGACCTGGGCCAGGTCAAGACGGCGATCGAGGCGGTGTCCGCGATCCTGCCCCTGCTCGAGCGCGAGAACGCCGAGGCCGTCCGTCCGATTCGCGACGCGCTGGCCCAGCTCCAGATGGCCTACGCCCGCGAGTCGCAGGGCGGCGAGGGCGGCCCCGCCGGGCCGGGGGAGCCCCCCGCGTCCGAGCCCGAGCCTCCCAAGCCTCCCAGCAGCGGGCTCTGGGTCCCCGGGCAGTAGCCCTCAGCGCAGCCGCAGGCCCGACACGTCGAACGACGCGTCGCTTCCGCTCGAGGCGACGAGGCTCACGCGCGAGCGCGGCGCGAACGGCAGGCGCACGGCCACGGCGTCGCGGCCGGCCGGCCGGATCGACCCATTCGTGGCGAAGGCCCCGGCGAGCCGGATGCGGACACGCGGGCTCGGGACGATCAGCTGGGCGAAGCGCCGCTGGTAGCCGGAGACGACGAGGCGCAGGTCGCGTCCGGCGCGCTCGCCGCTCACGGCGTACTCGCCCAGGCGCAGCTCGAAGCGCCCGAGCTCCCGCGGTACGTCGACGACCACCTCTCCCTCCATCCAGGCGGCGCGCTGGTCGGTGCGCAGCTCGGACTGAAGCGCGCGGGTGCGTCGCATGACGACGGACGAGCGGCCGTCCCCCCGGCGGCACCAGAAGCCGCCCCCCCGGCGGATCTCCCAGGTCGCCGGGCCCAGGTGGAAGGGCCCGAAGCAGCGCGCCATCCACGGCGCGGGGTCCGGCCCGGGCCGGCGCACGTAGAGGCCGGGCGAGTCGTAGGGGAAGAGGCCGCTGGGGACGTGGCGCGCCCGCTCGACATCGCGGGGCATGCCCGACGCGAGGTCGTACTTGGCCCGGACGACCTCGTCGAGCTTCCAGGTGTAGTTGTCCTCCCAGCGCCCCGTTCCGGCCCCGACCTCGCGGCGCACGCTGTCCTGGAGGAGAAAGACGGCGTCGAAGCGCCGCTCCAGCAGCGCGCGGACCAGGTATCCCGGCTGGTAGCCGGAGGCCAGCAGCTGCTGGACGTTGTCGTGGCCGGGGTAGAGGTCAGCCGGGCGGTCGACCCCCACGTCGGTGTACACGGGGTGGTAGACGCGGCGTCCGCGCGCCCAGTCCCTCAGCGCGGCGGGACGCTCGGCGACCCTGGCGTGGAGGTATTTGGCCGGGACCTGCACGCTGAGGTCTCGCGACACGCGCCGCTGCACGCGCGCGCTCTCGCTGACGGCGAACGCCGCCACGACCGCCAGCGCGGCCGCGCCGGCGGGCAGCGGACGCCGGCGGGCGTGCCCCAGGGCCAGCGCCAGCAGCAGGCACAGCGCCCACGCGATCCCCAGGTACTGGTTGTGCACGGCGCCCTCGGCGCGGCGAAACTGGATCGCCGGGAGCAGCCCCACCACCACGAACACGCCGAGCGCCAGCGCCAGCTGGGCGTCGTGCCCGGCGGGCCAGCTGGGCCGCCGGCGCGGGAGGCGGGACGGCCGCCACCCGCCCGCCGCGGCGAGCGCCGCGCCGACGACGGCCAGCAGCGCCAGGACGCCGGCCAGCGCGCGCAGCAGGTCGCGCGCCGAGTCCCCGAAGCCCACCGGCACCGCGTGGCGGTTGGGCATCGTGACCAGCATCGTCCAGACCCAGCCGCCCGACGCGAGGTCCAGCGCGGCGAAGGTGGCCACGTTCAGGCCGGCCAGCGCTCCGGCGAACCCGGCCACTCGGCGCCATGAGGTCGCCCCGGCCAGCGCGGCCAGCGCCAGGTACGCGACCGCCGCCACTGCGCCGAACACGGCGCTCTGTTTCGTCCAGAAGCCGAGGGTGAGCAGGAGGCCGGCGGCCACCGCCGCGCGGTTCGAGCCGCGGGCCGCCGCCGGGACGAGGAGCAGCCCGCCCAGGGCCAGCGCCCACGACGGGTTGTCCACGCGCTGGGCGAAGAGGAAGTTGAACGGGACGAAGGCCACGAGCCAGAAGGCCAGGCCCGCCGCGCCCACCGCGCACGTCGCCGCGGCCAGCAGCTCCCCGCGTGAGCGCTCCCGCGGGCGGAACGCCAGCGCACCGGCCAGCGCCATCAGCCCGGCCTCCGAGATGAGCACGAGCAGCAGTCCCCAGCCCCGCCAGAGCTTCACCGCGTCCAGCGCTCCCCACGTCCACGGGAAGAGCGGCGTGTACGGCTGCCCGGAGTAGGCCGAGTTGGGATCGGCGTAGAGCGCGACGCCCAGATGCACGGCGTGCGCGTCGACGTCGACGCCGCTGTAGTCGACGAACGGGTCCGCCGCGCCGAGCAGCGAGAGCAGCGTGCGCCCGATGCCGTACAGGACGGGCAGGGCGATGAGCAGCGGCGCCAGCGACGCGGCCCACGCCAGCCTGTCCGCGGCGGCCTTAGACGACGGCGACACGCCCGGCGGGCCAGGCCGAACCGGCTCCGGCGAGGTCGTGCTCCAGCCGGGTGGCGATGCGCTCCGCGGCCCGGCCGTCCCCGTAGGGGTTGGGGGAGGACGCCATCCGCGCGTGCTCCTCCGGGTCGTCCAGGAGCTGGGCGATCGCCGCCTCGACCCCGGCCGGCTCGGTCCCCACCAGGCGGGTGCAGCCGGAGCGCACGCCCTCGAGGCGCTCGGTGGCGTCGCGCATCACCAGCACCGGGAGATCGAGCGACGGGGCCTCCTCCTGGATCCCCCCGCTGTCGGTGACCACGATGTCGCTGGAGCGCATCGCGGCCAGGAACTCGGCGTAGCCGAGCGGCTCCAGCAGGTGGACGTTGGGCGAGCCCGACAGCTCGGCGTGGACGCTCTCGCGCACGGCGGGGCTCAGGTGCACCGGGAAAACGATCTCGACGTCGGGGCGCTGCGCCACCCGGGCCAGCATCGCGCACAGCGCGCGCTGCGCGTCGCCCTGCGTCTCGCGCCGGTGCAGGGTCACGAGCACGCGGTGGCGCGCCGCGCGCGGCGGCGCGTGCACCTTCCCCTCGGTGGCGGCGAGCACGGCGTGCATCGCGTCGATCGCCGTGTTCCCGGTGACCTCGATCGACTCCGGGTCGACGCCCTCGCGGCGCAGGTTGTCCGCCGCGTCGACGGTCGGGCAGAAGTTCCAGCGCGCCACCGCCGTGACCAGGCGGCGGTTGATCTCCTCGGGAAACGGCCGCATGGGGTCGTAGGTCCGCAGGCCCGCCTCCACGTGCGCGACCGGGATCAGCGACAGGAACGCGGCGAAGGCGGCGCAGAACGCCGTGGTCGTGTCCCCCTGGACGATCGCGGCGTCGGGCCGCAGCTCGGCGAAGGTCTCGCCCAGCGTGGCGATCGCGTGCCCGGACAGCGAGGTCAGTGCCTGGTCGGGCTCCATCAGCGCCAGGTCGACGTCGGGCGTCATGTCGAAGGCGGCCAGCGTCTGGTCCAGGAGCTGGCGGTGCTGCGCGGTCGTCACGGTGACGACGCGGATGCGACCGCCCTCGCGCAGGCGCGCGACCACCGGCGCCAGCTTGACCACCTCGGGTCGCGTGCCGAAACACGCCACGACCGTTCGGGATGCCTCCAACCCATTCCTCCGTGCTCAGGGAGCGCCGATCCTACCCGGCGCCGCGTACGTCATTAGGGTTCCGCGGCGCCATGGTGTGGTTCGTGATCCCCGTTCTCGACGAGCGCGAGAACCTCGAGGCCCTGTTCGCCGACCTGGGCCCGCGCGCGGCCGCGCTCGGCGCCCGCGTCGTGCTCGTCGACGACGGCTCGACTGACGGATCCGCCGACGTGGCGCGCGCCGCCGCCGGCGCCCTGCCGTTGCGCGTGGTGACCCACGAGGTCAACCGGGGCCTGGGCGCCGCGGTCGCCTCGGGGCTCGCCGCCTGCCTGGAGGAGGCACAGGACGGCGATGCGATCGTGACGCTGGAGGGCGACAACACCAGCGACCTCGACGACCTCGGCGCGATGCTCGCCCGCTTCGATGCCGGGGCCGACCTCGTGCTGGCGTCCTTCTTCGCCCCGGGCGGCCATGTGCACGGGGTCACGCCCGGGCGGGCGCTGGCCTCCAAGGGCGTGAGCACGCTGTTCCGCTGGCTCGGCGGGCTGCGCGAGTTCCACCAGGTCACCCCGCTGTTCCGCGTCTACCGGGCGGGCATGGTGCGCCGCGGCACGGCGGTCTACGGCGACGGGCTGATCCAGGAGGAGGGCTTCGCGGTCAACGTGGAGCTGCTGGTCAAGCTGCGCTACTGCGGCGCCGCGGTGGCCGAGGTCCCCACGACGATGGACTGGTCGCGCCGGCGCGGGGTGTCCAAACTGCCGCTGCGCTCCACCGTCGCGGCGTACGTGCGGCTGCTCGGCGCCCTCGGGTCAGGGCGGATGCGGCCCCGTACGTCGCTGGAACCCGAGCCTCGCTAGACTCCCCGCCCTTCCGCCGGGTCGGCCCTCGACCTGGCGCTTTTCTTTGACTTCTGGAGGACCGATTCCTTGAGTGACTTCCTTGCCGACCACGGCGTCGTCATCGCGCTGGCCTGCGCGGGCGTGGCCATCCTGTACGGCGCGTTCACCTCGCGCTCGCTGCTCGCGCTCTCGCCCGGAAACGAGCGGATGCGCGAGATCTCCCTGGCCATCCAGGAGGGCGCCTCCGCGTACCTTCGCCGCCAGTACCTGGTCATCGCCGGGGTGGGCGCGATCCTGTTCGTCGCCCTCATCCCGATCCAGAACATCGAGGTGGCGATCGGCTTTTTGATCGGCGGCCTGGCCTCCGCTTCGGCCGGCTTCATCGGGATGAACGTGTCCGTGCGCGCCAACGCCCGCGTGGCCGAGGCGGCCCGCGGCGGCGTCCCGCGCGCGCTGGACGTGGCCTTCCGCTCCGGCGCCGTCACCGGCATGCTCGTGGTCGGGCTGGCCCTGCTGGGCGTCGCCGGCTACTACGGCGCGCTCACCTACATCTTCAACGTGTCCCAGAAGCACGCGATCGACGCGCTGATCGGCCTGGGCTTCGGCGGCTCGCTGATCTCCGTCTTCGCCCGTCTGGGCGGCGGCATCTTCACCAAGGGCGCCGACGTGGGCGCCGACCTGGTGGGCAAGATCGAGGCGGGCATCCCCGAGGACGACCCGCGCAACCCCGCCGTGATCGCCGACAACGTGGGCGACAACGTGGGCGACTGCGCCGGCATGGCGGCCGACCTGTTCGAGACCTACGCCGTGACCGCAGTGGCCGTGATGCTGCTCGGCGTCCTGACCTTCCAGGAGACCTCGCAGGTCGCGCTCTACCCGCTGGTGCTGGGCGGCGTGTCGATCATCGCCTCGGTCATCGGGACCTTCGCCGTGCGCTCGCGCTCCGGCAACGTCGAGCGCGCGCTCTACCAGGGCCTGATCGTGTCCGGCGTCCTGGCCGCGCTGGCCTTCTACCCGGTCACCAAGTGGCTGATGGACGGCCTGAGCTACGAGAACGTCCAGAGCACGCTCAACACGCCCAGCGTGGGCCGCCTGTACCTGTGCTCGCTGATCGGCCTGGGCGTGACCGCAGCGCTGTTCGTGATCACCGACTACTACACGTCCACGCGCTTCTCGCCGGTCAAGAAGACGGCGCGCGCGTCGGAGACCGGCCACGCGACCAACATCATCCAGGGCCTGGCGCAGGGCTACCAGGCCACTGCCGCGCCCGCCCTCGTGCTGGCCGCCGGCATCTACGCCGCCAACCAGGCGGCCGGGATCTACGGTATCGGCGTGGCCGTGATGGCGCAGCTCTCGCTGACCGGCCTGATCGTCGCGCTGGACGCCTTCGGCCCGGTCACGGACAACGCGGGCGGGATCGCCGAGATGGCCGACCTGCCCGAGGAGGTCCGCAACGTGACCGACCCGCTGGACGCGGTCGGCAACACGACCAAGGCCGTGACCAAGGGGTACGCCATCGGCTCGGCCGCACTGGCCGCGCTCGTGCTGTTCGCCGCCTTCAAGATCGAGCTGGTGGCCGAGCACGGCAGCAACGTGTCGTTCCTGCTCGACCAGCCCGCCGTGCTCATCGGCCTGCTGATCGGCGGGATGATGGTCTACCTGTTCGCCGCGCTGTCGATGGAGGCCGTGGGCCGCGCCGGCGGCGCCGTCGTCGAGGAGGTGCGCCGCCAGTTCCGCGAGAAGCCGGGGATCATGGAGGGCACCGACAAGCCGGACTACGGGACCTGCGTGGACCTGGTGACCCGCTCGGCGCAGCGCCAGATGATCCTGCCCTCGCTGATCCCGATCGTCGTCCCGATCGTCGTGGGCCTGTTCTCCTTCCGCGCGCTGGGCGGCCTGCTCATAGGAGTCATCGTGGTCGGCCTGTTCGTGGCCATCTCCATGACCTCCGGCGGCGGCGCGTGGGACAACGCCAAGAAGCTCATCGAGGACGGCCACTTCGGCGGCAAGGGGTCCGAGGCCCACGCCGCGGCAGTGACCGGCGACACGGTCGGCGATCCCTACAAGGACACCGCCGGCCCGGCGATCAACCCGATGATCAAGGTCGCCAACATCGTGGCGATCCTCATCATCCCGCTGATCGCCTAGACCGCGAGGCTAGAGCGCCCTCCCCGAGGGGCATACTCCGCCTCGCATGGCCGAGCGGCGACTTCACGGGCTCCAGCGGGTGCTGGGGGTCAATGCCCTGTTCTCGACCGCCTACGGCAACGTCGGCTCGTCGATCTACTACGCGCTGGGGCTCGTCGCGTCGTTCGCGCTCGGCCTCACGCCGGTGGTGTTCGTCATCACCGGCGTCATCTTCTACCTGACGGCCGCCACCTACTCCGAGGCCACCTCCATGTACCCGGAGGCGGGCGGGTCGTCGAGCTTCGCGCGTCACGCCTTCAACGAGATGTGGGCCTTCATCGCGGCGTGGGGGCAGATGCTCAACTACGTCATCACGATCGCCATCTCGGCGTTCTTCGTGCCGCACTACCTGGGCGGGCTGTTCTGGGGGTTCCTGCGCGACTCGCCGGGGGACGTGCTGTTCGGCATCGCGGTCATCGTGGTGCTGTCGGTGATCAACGTGGTGGGCGTGCAGGAGGCGGCGCGGCTGAACATCCTGCTCGCCGTCGTGGACTTCGCCACCCAGCTGCTGCTGGTCGTCGTGGGGTTCGTGCTCGTCTTCAACCCCGGCATCCTGGCCGACAACGTGGACTTCGGCGTAGCGCCGACCTGGCACGACTTCCTCATCGCGATCCCCATCGGGATGATCGCCTACACGGGGATAGAGACGATCTCCAACATGGCCGAGGAGGCCAAGGACCAGGCCAAGACGATCCCGCGTGCGATCAACCGCGTCGTCATCGCCGTCTTCGTCATCTATGCCGCCCTGCCCGTGGTCGCGCTGTCCGCGCTGCCCGTCCAGTGCGCGGACGGCAAGTGCGTGACGCAGCTCGGCGTGCCCGAGGACCAGGGCGGCTTCGCCGGGGACCCGATCCTCGGCGTGGTGCGCAACCTCGACCTGGGCGCGTTCCAGCACGCCGGCGAGATCTACGTCGGCCTGCTCGCCGCGACGATCCTGTTCATCGCGTCCAACGCGGGCATCCTCGGGGTGTCGCGCCTCGTGTACTCGATGGGGCTGCACCGCCAGCTGCCCGACCGCCTGCGCCAGCTGCACCCGCGCTTCCGCACCCCGTGGGTGGGGATCATGTTGTTCGGCGCCGTGGCCTGCGTGACGCTGGTCCCCGGCAAGGCCGAGTTCCTGGGCAACATCTACGCCTTCGGGGCGATGCTCTCGTTCACGATCGCCCACATCTCGGTGGTGCGCCTGCGCCTGATCGAGCCCGACCGCGACCGGCCGTTCCGCGGCCCGGGGACGCTGCGCGTGGCGGGCCGCGAGCTTCCGCTGTTCGCGGTGTTCGGGGGCCTGGGGACGGCGATCGCCTGGTTCACCGTGACGCTGCTGCACCTTGACGTCGCCGCCGCAGGCCTGGGCTGGCTGCTACTCGGGCTCGCGGTCTACGCCCTGTATCGCCGCCGTCACGGTTTGGACCTGACGACCACGACCAAGGTGGCGATCCCGCGTCCGGTGGTCGACCACGAGGCGGAGTACGAGTCCATCCTGGTCGCGCTGGACGAGCACACCTACGTCCCGGACGCGGTGGCCACGGCGGTCCGGCTGGCGGCGCGGCGGCGCCGCGGCGTCCACGTCCTGGTCACGATCACCGTCCCCCAGACCAGCCCGATCGCGGCCGAGCTGCCCGCGCAGGAGCGCGCCGCCCAGGAGATCATCGAGCAGGCCAAGCTGCAGGGCGGCCGGCGCCTCTCCGGCCACTGGGAGAAGGTGCGCCCGGGCGGGGAGGGGCGGCTGATCGTCGACGAGGCGCGCGAGATGCGCGCGCGGGCCATCGTCATGCCCCTGCGCCGGCGCGGGAAAGGCAGCGGCGCCGCGCTGTTCGGCCGCACGCTGGAGACGGTCCTGGCCGAGCGCCCCTGCCGGGTGATCATCGAGTCCCAGCCCGCGGACGGCGGGGCCTGATGGCGCGCCGCGGCGCCACCCTGCTGATGTCCGGCCTGATGGTCGCGCTGGGCGTCGGCATCGTCGCCCGCGCGCTGGTCGCGGGCGGCGGGCCCGCGGCCGTCGGGGTGGTCCTGGGGATCCTGTTCGCGGTCGTGGGCGCCGGGCGCCTGTACGTGGAGACGCGCCGGTGAGCCCGCCCGCCACCGACCGCGCGATCGTACGGCGGTCGCTGGGCTCCCCGGCCCTGTTCGCGGTCGTCTACACGACGGTGGCGACCGGGCTGTACTTCTCGCTGGGCGCGGTGGCGGGGCGCGCGCTCGGTCTCACGCCGGTCGTCTTCCTCGTGGCGGCGATCTTCTTCGTCCTGTGCGTCATGACGTATGTCGAGGGGGCGTCCCTGCACCAGGAGCGCGCCGGCGCCACGGTGTTCGCGCGCTACGCGTTCAACGAGCTGTGGAGCTTCGTCGCGGGCTGGGCGATCCTCATGGACTTCGTGATCCTGATCGCGATCGCGGCCCACACCGCCACGAACTACCTGGGGGCGTTCTGGGGAGACCTGCAGTCCGGCGTGATGGAGAGCGTCGTGGCGGCGGGCATCGTCGTGTTCGTCGCGGTGGTCAACGTGATGGGCGTGACGGCCGGGCGGCTGCGGCGCTTCTTCGCGCTGTCGGTGATCGACGTCGTGGTGCAGGTGCTGGTGGTCGGGCTGGGCTGCGCGCTCGTGCTCTCCCTTCCGCACGTGTTCGACGGCGTGCACCTGGGGACGGCGCCCCGCTGGGGAGACCTCGTGTTCGCGCTCGCCCTGGCGGCGGCGGCCGCCTCGACCGGCCTGGACGCCTCGTCGGGCCTGGCCGGCGAGGTGGCGGTGGGCCGGCGCGGGCTGCGCCGCCTGGTCACGGTGCGCGCGGGGACCATCCTGGTCCTCTACGTCGGCGTGTCGCTGGTGGCGCTCAGCGCGCTGCCGGCGGTGGGCGGCCACACGTCGCTGGGCACCACGCACCTCGACGCGCCGGTGCTCGGCGTGGTGGGGCAGTACGAGCCCGGGACCTGGCTGCCCGGGGTCATGCGCCACGCGGTCGGGGCGATCGGGGCGCTGATCCTGATCGCCGGCGCCAACGCCTCGATGCTGGGGCTGTCGCGGCTGGCCTACTCCCTGGCCACGAACCGCCAGATCCCCAGCGCCGTCGGGCGCCTGCACCCGCGCCGCTCCACGCCCTACGTCGTGATCACGATCGCGGCGGGCCTGGCCATCGGGCTGACCGTCCCCTCCGACCTCGACTTCCTGGTGGCGATCTACGCCTTCGGCGCGATGCTGGCGCTGACGATCGCCCATCTGTCGGTGATCGTGCTGCGCTGGCGCGAGCCCGACCGCGACCGGCCCTACCGGATGCCGCTGAACGTCGGCAAGCTGCCCATCCCCGCCGCCCTCGGGGCGCTCGTGAGCTTCGCGCTGTGGGTCGGGGTGCTCGTGTCCCACGCCGAGGCGCGCGTGGCCGGGCTGATCTGGATGGCGCTGGGCCTGGCGCTCTACGTCATCTACCGCACGACCGAGGACAAGTCCCTGACCCGGCGCGTGACGATCCCGGCCCGCGCGCTGACGCGCGAGCGCGAGGAGGCGGAGTACGGCTCGATCCTCGTCCCCCTCCTCGGGACGCCCCTGGACGACGACATCGTCCAGACGGCCGGGCGCCTGGCCGGCCCCGACGAGGAGGAGGGGGAGACCGGCGCGGTGATCGAGGCGCTGTGGGTGTTTCGCATCCCCATGTCGCTGCCCCTGGACGCCGCGCTGCCCGAGGAGCAGCTGCAGGAGGCGCGCCGCGCGCTGGCCCGCGCCAAGGCGGTGGGGGAGGAGTACGAGGGCGTCGAGGTGGCGACGGCGACCGTGCGCGCCCGGGGCATCGGACAGGCCATCGTGGAGGAGGCGCGCCGGCGCGGCGTGGAGGCGATCGTGCTGGCCGCCGAGCCGCCGTCGCGCATCCGCGGCGGGGCGCTGCTGGGCGGCCGCGGCGGGCCGCTGGACAACTACGTGGGCGAGGTCACGCGCCAGGTGATCGACAAGGCGCCCTGCCGCGTGATCCTCACCGCGCCATCGCTAGAGTCCGGCCCATGAAGATCGTCATCGTCGGCGCCGGGCGGGTGGGGTCCGCCGTCGCCCGCTGGGCCCTGGACCAGGGCAACGAGGTCTCCGTGCTCGACGAGGACCCGCTCTCCCAGGAGCGCCTGTCCCCGGACGGGACCACCAGCTGGGAGGACGTGGGCGGCCAGTTCACCGTCGGCACCGCGCTGGAGATCGACGCGCTGTCGGAGGCCGGGATGGGCGAGGCCGACGTGTGCATCCTGTGCACCGACGGCGACAACACGAACCTCGTGGTCGCGCAGATCGCCCGCAAGCGCTTCGAGGTCTCTAAGGTCATCGTCCGCGTGCTCGACCCCTACCGCGCCGAGTGGTATCGCGAGCAGGGCCTGCACACGATCTGCCCCACCAAGGTGGCGATCGAGATGCTCGAAGACGCCGTGGTCTCCGCCTGATGGTGCGCGTCTGATGTACGTCATCGTCGCTGGGGCGGGGAAGGTGGGCTGGAACCTGGCCCGGGAGCTGATCTCCAAGGGCCACGAGGTGACCGTGATCGAGAACGACCGCCGTCGCTACCTGACGGTCGAGCAGGAGCTCGAGCACGCCATCCAGTACGGCGACGCCACCGAGCTGTGGGTGCTGGAGCGCATCGGCGTCCAACGGGCCGACCTGGTCATCGCGGTGACCGGCGACGACGAGGACAACATGCTGATCTGCCAGGTGGCCAAGGAGAAGTACCTGGTCGAGCGGATCGTCGCCCGCGTCAACAACCCACGCAACCTGGAGCACTTCAAGCTGCTGGGCATCCACCCGGCGGTGAGCGCGACCGACCTGATCCTGCGCCTGATCGAGCACGAGGTCCCGCAGTACGGGCTGGTCCACCTCCTCGACCTCGAGGAGGAGCGCCTGGAGATCATCGAGCTCATCGTGGGCGAGAACTCGCCCGCCGCGGGCCAGCGCGTGGCCGACGTGCCCCTGCCGGAGGGCAGCCTCATCATCTCCATCCTGCGCAACGGAACGGGCTTCGTCCCCAAGCCCGACTCGGTGATCGAGGCGGGGGACGAGGTCCTGGTCGTCCTGGACCCGGGCCTCGAGGGCCCGGTGACCGCCCACTTCGCGGCCACCGACAGCGCCGCCACCGGCTGACGTGGCCGACCGCCACCTCGACGCCCTGCTGATCGGCGGTGGTATCGCCGCCGCCAACTGCGCCCGGTGGCTGCGCGAGGAGGGCTTCTCGGGATCCGTGGCGCTGGTGGGCCGCGAGCCCGACCCGCCGTACAACCGCCCGCCGTGCTCGAAGAAGTACCTGACCGGCCAGGACTCGCGCGAGGACACGTACTTCCGCCCCGACGCGTGGTGGGCCGAGAACGACGTGGAGCTGATGACCAGGACCAGCGTCATGAGCCTGGACGCGCAGGAGCGCCTCGCCGGGCTCTCGACGCAGGAGGAGCTGTCCTTCGAGCACGCCCTGCTGGCGACCGGAGCCAACGTGCGGCTGCTGCGCGTGGACGGCACGGGGCTCGAGGGCATCCACTACCTGCGCGCGCTGGGCAACGCCGACGCGATCCGGGCCGATGCGCAGGGCGCCTCGCGCGCCGTCGTGGTCGGCGGCTCCTACATCGCCACGGAGGTGGCGGCGTCACTCACGAGCCTGGGGCTCTCGGTGTCCCTGCTGATGCAGGAGAGCATCGTGCACGAGCGCTCGTTCGGCCAGACCGCCGGCGGCTGGTTCCAGCGCGTGTTGGAGGAACACGGAGTCACGGTCCACGGGTCCGACGGCATCGCGCGCTTCGAGGGCGCGGGCGAGCGCGTGGAGAGGGTGGTGTCCGAGAACGGGCTGGAGCTGGACTGCGACCTCGTCGTGATGGGAACGGGCGCCGTGCCCGACGTCATGCTGGCCCGCCGGGCGGGACTGGACCTGGGCGAGCGCGGCGGCGTGGTCTGCTCGTCGCGGCTGGAGACCAGCGTGCCGGGGATCTACGCCGCCGGCGACATCTGCGAGTACGACTCGGTGGTCCACGGCGGGCCGATGCGCATCGAGCACTGGGACGTCGCGTTCAGCCAGGGCCGCACGGCCGCCCTGAACATCCTCGGCCGCGACGTGGCGCACGACGTGGTCCCCTACTTCTTCAGCGACCTCGCGGACTGGGCCTCGCTGGAGTACGTCGGCCCGGCCTCGGAGTGGGACGACGAGGAGGTCCTCGGCTCGCTGGACGACGGCGAGTTCGCGATCCGCTACCTGCGCGACGGCCGGCTGGTGGCCTGCCTGTCCGTGGGGCGCAGCGACGACCTGGAGGCGGCGCGCGAGGAGCTGGCTACTCGGTGACGCCCGCGGGACGCCGGCGCGCAAAGCGCGACGGGCGGGTGGGCAGGCTGAGCATCGAGGTGATCACGCGCTCGGCCTCGCCATCCGTGAGGTGGGCGGACAGCGGCAGGCTCACCGTGCGGTTGGCGATCCGCTCGGCGACCGGGAACGTCCCCGGCCTGAAGCCGTAGCGCTCCACGTAGTACTTCTGCAGATGCAGCGGGGGGAAGTGCCAGCCGACCCCGATGCCCTCCTGCTTGAAGGTCTGGATCAGCTTCGGCCGGTCCAGCCGCAGGACGTCCCAGTCCATCAGCACCGTGTACAGGTGGCGCGCGTGGTCCTCGGGCTCGCGCGCCGCGACCGACGATGGCAGCAGGTCGACGCCCTCGAGGTCGGCGAACGCCTCCGTGTAGCGCGCCCAGAGCTGGGTCCGGCGGGCCAGGGTGCGCTCCACCCGGGCGAGCTGGTGGATGCCCAGCGAGGCCTGGATGTCGGTCATGTTGTACTTGTAGCCCGGGTAGAGCAGCTCGTAGACGCCCGCCCCGTTGTTCGTCGTGTATCGCTTCCAGGCATCGTTGTCCAGACCGTGGAGGCCCTCCACCCGGGCCCGGCCGGCGATGTCGTCGTCGTCCGTCACGAGCATCCCGCCCTCGCCCGTGACGACGTTCTTGGTCACGTAGAAGCTGAAGGCCGTGCACGTCGCTCCGGCGCCGGCGGACGTGCTCCCGTCGGGATACTTCGCCTCGACGCAGTGCGCCGCGTCGACCAGGAGCGGCATGTCCGGGAGCCGGCGTCGCAGATCCGGCACGTCGGCGAGCGCACCCGTGTAATGGACCGGGATGACGGCCTTGGTGCGCGAGGTGACCGCGGCCGCCACCTGATCGGGATCGATGTTGCCGTCGCGTGGGTCCACGTCGACGAAGACGGGCGTGGCGCCGCAGTGCTCGATCACGTTCGCGGTGGCGACGAAGGTGAGCGGCGTGGTGATCACCTCGTCGCCGGGGCCGACGCCGAGCGCGCGCAGGGCCAGGTGCAGGGCCGCCGTGCCCGAGTTGGTCCCCACGGCGTGGCGTCGCCTGAGCCGGTCCGCGAACTGGAACTCGAACTGGTTCGTCTTGGGCCCCGTTCCGAGCCAGCCGGAGCGCAGCGTGTCGACGACCTCGGCGATCTCCTCCTCGCCGATCAGCGGCGCGCCGAACACGATCGGGGCGGCCGCCGAGGGGTCGGGGATGTCGTTGGCCAGGCGGGCCAGCGGGTCCATCTCGGCAGCCATCAGGACGCGTGCTTTCCGCGGAGCGCGTTCAACAGGGTGCGGCCGATCACCTTGATGTCGAGCCAGATCGACTGGTGCTCGACGTAGAAGCGGTCGTGCTCGATGGTCTCCGCGAGGGACAGCTCGTCGCGGCCGTCCGCCTTGGCCGGGCTGGTCACGCCCGGCTTTACGGAGAGCATCGTGTTCAGCCACGGGCCGTAGAGATGCGCCAGCTCCGGGATCTCGGGCCTCGGCCCGACGACGCTCATCTCGCCTCGCAGAACGTTCAGGAAGTTCGGAAGCTCGTCGATCGAGTACCGGCGCAGGACATGTCCGACCCGGGTGACCCGCGGATCGTGGCCGCTGTGGAAGAAGTAGTCGGAGAGGTCGCCGCGCCCGGCGGAGTACTCGTACAGCTCGGGGAACCGCTCCCGGGCGTCCATGTACATGCCGCGCAGCTTGTAGAGCTGGAACGGCTTGCCGTCGCGGCCCATCCGCGTTTGCCGGAAGATGGCCGGGCCTCGCGTCTCGAGGCGGATCAGCAGGATGGCCAGCAGCAGAAGCGGGCAGGAGAAGATGAGCAGACCGGCGGCGAACAGGATGTCGAACCCACGCTTGGCGGCACGCGCCGCGCGAGCCCTGGAGTCCAGCGCGGCCGCGACCGCGTTGGGCCATGGCCCGTCCTGAGCGTGCGCGAGCACGTGGGGTCCCTGCCCGGGAGGCACAAAGCTTGTTGTCTCCGTATCAGGGTTCCTCATAAACCATGATTTCGTGTGTTTCTTGGGGAGCGGAAAGACCTGATACCGATATGAACGACCTGAAATCAGAAAACTTGTGCGCGTGGCCGGCGTGAGGCCCGGTGCTCGCGCGCCCGCGGCGCCGAGCATCGGACGTCGAAGCGCCCGGGTCCTGGGCTATCGCATCGCCACGGCCGCCTCGGACACGCTCGTCGCCGTCGTCACCGCGCGAGCCCTCGGCGCGGACGGCCGGGGCCTCTACGCGCTGGCCTCGTTCACGGCGGCCGCCGTCACGGCGACGGTGGGCGGGACCACGATGTCGCTGAGCGCGGAGTACGCGCACGACCGCGCCGCCAAGGGGCGCCTGTACGCGGGAGCGCTGTCGGTCGCGGTGGTCGGTGGGACGCTGGTCGGGGCGGCGCTGCTCGCCGGCGCGCTGATCGCGGGGTCGGGCGCTCGGGTGCTCATCTACCCGGCGATCATCGCTCCGCTGCTGATCCTCAGCACACTTCAGCTCGGCGTGTTCCAGGCCGTGGGAGACGTGGGGCGACTGGGGTTCGTGACGCTGGCCAGCTCGGTGGTTCCGCTCCTGGCGCTGACGGCGGCGGCGATCCTGGCGCCCGATCGCGTCTACGTCTCGCTGGCGGCCTGGGCCGCCGCGCGCGCGGCCGTTCCACTGGGCACGCTGGCGTGGGAGCGCCGCGACGCCCGCTTCGACTTCCGCGGCATCCGTCCCATGCTGCGGCGGCTGTTCGGCCGGGGCATGCCCGTCTCGGCCGCCAACGCGATACAGCTGCTCAACTACCGGGTGGACCTGCTCGTCGTCACGGCCATGCTGCCCCTGGCGCAGGTCGGCCGCTATTCGGTGGCCGTGGCGATGGGCGAGAGCCTGCTGATCCTGTCGCGCTCGCTGGCCAGCGGCGCCTTCCAGCGCGTGACCAAGACGTCCGACGCCGAGTCGATCCGCCTGCTCACGGTGGTCGTCCGCCACTCGTTCATGCTGCTGACGGCGGCCGGGATCGTGCTGGCGGTCGGTGCCCGTCTGCTCCTGGAGCCCGTGTTCGGCGGCCAGTTCCGCGGGGTCTGGGTGCCGCTCGCCCTGCTCGTCCCCGGCCTCGTCGCGCTGGGAACGGCGGAGTCGCTGCGCCTGTTCTTCCTCGTCCGTCTGGAGCGAGCGCGCGAGTATCTCGTGGCGGCGACGGCGTCGATGGTCATGAACCTCGTCCTGGCCGTCGCCCTGGTCCCGCCGCTGGGGCTGTCGGGCGCGGCGATCTCCACGAGCGTGTCGTACGCGGTCGGCGGGCTGTACCTGCTCGTGCGCTTCGCCCAGGCGGGCGGGCCGCGGGCGGGG
>JAWVFQ010000013.1:0-11536 GCA_033856025.1 Solirubrobacteraceae bacterium
CGCCCTCCGAGACGCCACGCTGGTCTCGCTCGTACCGACGATGATGGCCCGGGAGCAGGACGAACGCCCTTCGCCGGCGTCCCTTCGTTGCGCCCTCATCGGCGGCGGGCCGGTCCCGCGGGACCTGATGACCCGCGCGGCCGAGGCCGGGCTGCCGCTGGCCCAGACCTACGGCCTGACCGAGGCGTCGTCGCAGGTCACGACGTCGGACATCGGCGATCCGGCCACCGCCGGGCCGCCGCTCTTCTGCACTCGCGTCGAGATCGCGCCGGACGGCGAGATCCTCGTCCGCGGCCCCACCGTGTCGCCGGACGCCGGGGCGCCCCTGCGCACGGGCGACCTCGGCGCGCTTGACGACCAGGGCCGGCTGACCGTCACCGGCCGCGCCGCCGACACGATCGTCACCGGCGGAGAGAACGTCGCGCCGGCCGAGGTCGAGGCGGTCCTGGAGGCCCACCCCGCCGTCGCCGAGGCCGCGGTCCTCGGCCGCGCGGACGCCGAGTGGGGCGAGGCGGTCACGGCGCTCGTGGTCATGGCGCCGGGAAAGAACGCCGATACAGACGACCTGCGATCCCACTGCCGCGCGAACCTGGCCGGCTTCAAGGTGCCCAAGCGAATCGAGACCGTGACGACCCTCCCGCGTACCCCCTCCGGAAAGCTCCGCCGGAGCGCCCTGTCGTGACCTATCCTCGTTTCAGGATGCGTCACGGGTTGATCGGCACGGCCGCCGCGGCACTCGCCCTCGCCCCGGCGGGTGTGGCGAGCGCCGCGACGTGGACCGTCAACCCGAACGGCGGAGCTTGCAACGGCTCGGACCACAACTGTGCGTCGATTCAGGCCGCCAACGCGGCCGTCAACGCGTCGTCCGACGTCAACGAGGTCATCGAGGTGATGCCGAGACCCGGCGGCTGGCCCGGAGACGTCACGTTCACGGAAAGCGGCCTCACCGTCCGCGGTGTCGGCTCGGAAGCCCGGGTCAACGGCGGCCTCGTGTTCGCCGGCTCCGGGACGTCGGCCCAGACGTTCGTCCTGCAGCGGCTCACGGTGCTCGGGCAGCCGGGAAAGCCCGCGCTGAGCATCACGTCCGCCACGGTGAGCGGCGACAAGACCGTCGAGATCCAGAGCTCGATCCTCTCGGGCGACGCGAACGGCGCCGATCCCGACACCCCGGCCATCTACGCGTCCACCGCTTTCTCCCTAAACACCATCCAGATCAACGCACGTCACCTCACACTGGCCGACAAGGACGGGGCGCCCGGGGTGGTCGAGGACCAGAACCCCGATCAGATCGACACCACCTTCGAGAACTCGCTCACGCCGTCGGCCGCCGAGAACGGCGCTCTCTTCGCCAATCCCGGCGCCGAGGACTTCCACCTCAGGGTCGGGTCGCCGGCGATCGACCAGGGCGGGGGGCAGGGGGCCGGCGAGGTCACGACGGACGTGGACGGCGAGAGCCGGACGGGCACCTGGGACCGCGGGGGTGACGAGTTCGTCAACCACGCCCCGTCCGCGCCGACCCTGGCCGCGTTCAACCCGGCGCCGCGGACCGGGGAGGCGGTGGGGTTCAGCGCCTCGGGCGCCACCGATCCGGACACCGCGCTGCAGGACGGCATCGACACCTACCGCTGGGACTTCGGCGACGGGACCGTCCAGGACTTGACCGTCGGCAACCCCAACTTCCAGCAGCACGCCTACGCGGCCGCGGGTACGTACAACGTGACGGTCCGCGCGCTGGATCGCGCGGGCGGCGTCAGCGGCCCCTCCAACGCCGCGACGCTCACCGTGACCGATCCGCCCCCGCCCGCCCCCGGTCCGGGCAGCGGCAACACCCCCGTCGGCCCGGGCGGGGCGGGCCTGCCGGGCATCGATCCCGGCCACAAGGCCGGCCCGGACACCGCGCCGCCGTTCCTGGCCATCGGCTTTCCCTCGCACAACGCTCGCGTGCGCCTGGGCCGGGCCGCGCTGACCCTGCGCGGGAGCGACGCCGACGACAGCGGCGTGCGCCGCGTCGAGCTCGCGCTGGCCCGCCGCCAGGGCACGCGCTGCCTGTGGTACGACGGCCGCAGGACGTTTCGCCCCGGCGCCTGCTCGGCCGTGCGGTGGTTCCGGGCCACGGTCGACGACTTCGCCTGGCGCTATGCCTTCCCGCGCACGGTCCGCCCCGCCCCCGGGAGTTACGGTCTGGTGGTGCGCGGGACCGACTACCTCGGCAACGGCTCGACCGAGTTCAGCGCGGCCGCCAAGACGGCCATCGGCTTCACCGTCGTGCGATGAGCACCCCCGACGACCGGCGCGCGGCCAGCCTGGCTCAGTGGGAGGGCTCGGCCCAGGGCTGGGGCGCCCACGCCAAGGAGCTCCAGAGGGCGACGGCGCCCGTCTCCCTGTGGCTGATCGAGGCGATCGACCCCCAGCCGGGCCACACCGTGCTCGAACTGGCCGCCGGACCTGGAGAGACCGGCTTCTTGGCCGCCGAGCTCGTGAGTCCCGGCGGGCGCCTGATCTCCACCGACTTCGCCGAGGGCATGGTCGACGTCGCCCGCGCCCCCGCCGAGGAGATGGGCCTGCACAACGTCGACTTCCGCCGCATGGACGCCGAGTCGATGGACCTCGAGACCGCCTCCGTCGACCGCGTCCTGTGCCGCTGGGGCTACATGCTCATGACCGACCCCGAGGCCGCCCTGCGCGAGACCCGGCGCGTCCTGCGACCCGGCGGGCGCGTCGCCCTGTCCGCCTGGGCCCCGGCCGAGCACAACCCGTGGGTGGCGCTCGGCGCCCGCGCCGTCCGCGAGCGCCTGGGCGCCCCCGAGCCCGACCCCGACGCCCCGGGCATGTTCGCCCTGGGCGCGCCGGGGCGGCTGGAGGAGCGCCTGCACGACGCCGGCTTCGCCGACGTCCGCGTGGAGGCGCTCGACTTCACCCAGGACTACCCGTCGTTCGACGCCTGGGTGCAGGTCAGCCGCGACCTGGCCAAGCCGATGGCCGACCTGTTCGACTCGATGGACGAGGCCGCGCGCGAGAGCACCCTCGCCGCCATCCGCGAGGCGTTCGCGCCCCACACGCAGCCGGACGGCTCGCTGGCCTTCCCCGCCCGCACGCTGGTCGCCTCCGCCGGCGCGTGAATCGCGTCCGCTAGGGTCAGCGCCCATGTTCTACGACGACGACGCGGACCTCTCGCACCTCGACGGCAAGACCGTCGCGATCATCGGCTACGGCTCCCAGGGCCACGCTCATGCCCTCAACCTCAAGGACTCCGGCGTGGACGTCGTCGTCGGCCTGCGCCCCGACTCCAAGAGCGTCGACAAGGCCAAGGCGGACGGCCTGGAGGTCGTCAGCCCCGCCGAGGCCGCCTCGCGCGCCGACGTCGTGATGATGCTCGTGCCCGACGAGAAGCACCGCGAGGTGTGGGAGGGCGAGGTCCGCGACGGGATCGCCCCGGGCAACGTCCTGCTGTTCGGCCACGGGTTCTCCATCCACTTCGACGAGGTCCAGCCGCCCGACGAGGTCGACGTGGCGATGATCGCCCCCAAGGGCCCCGGTCACCTCGTCCGCCGGCAGTTCAGCGAGGGCCGCGGCGTCCCGGCGCTGATCGCCGTCCACCAGGACGCGACCGGCCACGCGCGCGACGTCGCGCTGGCCTACGCCAAGGGGATCGGCGGCACCCGCGCCGGCGTCATCGAGACGACGTTCAAGGACGAGACCGAGACCGACCTGTTCGGCGAGCAGGCCGTCCTGTGCGGCGGGCTGACCGAGCTGGTCCGCGCCGGCTACGAGACGCTGGTCGAGGCCGGCTACGACCCCAAGCTGGCGTACTTCGAGTGCCTGCACGAGCTCAAGCTGATCGTCGACCTGATGTACGAGAAGGGGATCGGGGGGATGCGCTACTCGATCTCCAACACCGCGGAGTACGGCGACCTGACGCGGGGCGGGCGCATCATCGGCCAGCCCACGCGCGACGCCATGCGCCAGGCGCTGACCGAGATCCAGGACGGCACCTTCGCCCGCGAGTGGATCGCCGAGAACCGGGCGGGCCAGGAGAACTTCCAGCGCATGCGCGCGGAGCAGGCCGATCACCAGGTCGAGCGCGAGGGCAAGGAGCTGCGCTCGATGATGGACTGGATCGACACGGAGTTCTGAGCCGTGGAGGAGCCGGACGAGGTCGAGTGGCTCCCGCCGCAGGCCGCCGGCGCCACCACACCCCCGCACTTCCGCCCGCCCACGGTGGACCCGAGCTGGCCGCCTCCCGCCGTCCCGGGCGCCCAGCCGCCGGCCGCGGGCCCGGGCGGGGCACGCTCCGGGACCGACGTTCCGTCGCTGATAGCCGGCGTCGCCGGCCTGGTCCTCTTCGTCTTCCCCGCCGGCTTCGGCCTGGTGTTCCTGTTCAACCTGCCGGCCTCGATCCTGGCCTGGTCGATGGGCCGCAACGCGGGCCCGCGCGGGCGCACCGGGAAGGTCCTGGGGATCGTCGGGACGGTCCTCGGAGTGCTCGCGATCGTGGCCTGGGCGGCCGCGATCGCGCTTTCCGACGAGCTGCGCCACGACCTGCGCCGGGCGGTCGAGCAGGGCCGGCGCTAGTCGCTATGGTTGCCCGCCGGCATGCCCGCGAACCCGTTCATCAAGGAATACCTCATGACGGCCGGCCCGACGCCGCTGCCCCCGCGCGTCCTCGCGGCGATGGCCGAGCCCGTCGTCTACCACCGCGCGCCGGGCTTCGACGCCCTGTTCGCGCGGGTCGTGGAGCGCCTGCCGGCCGTCTTCGGGACGTCCAACGACGTCATGGTGCTCACCGGCAGCGGGACGGCCGGGATGGACTCCGCCGTGTCGAACCTCGTGCGCCCCGGCCAGTCGATCCTGGCCTGCGCGGGCGGCAAGTTCGGCGAGCGCTGGATCGAGCTGGGCGAGGCCTACGAGGCCGACGTCGTGCGCTACGAGCCCGGCTGGGGCGCGCGCCTGGACGCCGGCGCCGTGGAGCGCCTGCTGGCCGAGCACCCCAACGTCGACGTGGTCTACGCCACGCTCTCGGAGACCTCGACCGGCGTCGTCCACGACGTGCGCGCGCTGGCCGAGGCCGCGCGCGGTCACGACGCGCTGTTCGTCGTGGACGCGATCTCCGGCCTGGGCGCCACCGAGCTGCGCCAGGACGAGTGGGGGATCGACGTGGTCGTCGCCGGGTCGCAGAAGGCGCTGATGACGCCGCCCGGCCTGTCCTTCGTCTCCGCGTCGGCGCGGGCGCTGGAGCGCGCGGCCGCCCAGCCCGCCGGGCGCTACTACCTGGACTGGAACCGCGCGATCTCCGAGCAGCGCAACGGCGCCACGCCGTTCACCCCGGCCGTCACGCTGATCCGCGCGCTGGACGTCGCGCTGGACCTGATCGCCGAGGAGGGCCTGGACAACGTCCTGGCCCGCCACGACCTCCTGGCCCGCGCGACGCGCGCCGGCGTCGAGGCCATGGGCCTGGACCTGTTCGGGGACCCGGACGAGCGCTCGACGGTCGTCACGGCGGTCGAGCTGCCCGAGTCCATCGACGGCGGCAAGGTCCCGGGGCTGCTGCGCAAGCGCGGGATCACCGCCAACGGCGGCCAGTCCCAGCTCAAGGGAAAGATCCTGCGCGTCGCGCACTGCGGCTACTTCGGGGCGTTCGACATCGTCACGTCGCTCGCCGGGCTGGAGCTGGTC
This sequence comes from Solirubrobacteraceae bacterium, assembly GCA_033856025.1. Classification (GTDB taxonomy): domain Bacteria; phylum Actinomycetota; class Thermoleophilia; order Solirubrobacterales; family Solirubrobacteraceae; genus AC-38. Next base: position 5,674 of record JAWVFQ010000013.1, read on the forward strand.
CTCAACGAGCTGGGCGCCGACGTCGAGCTGGGCGCGGGCGTGGCCGGGGCGCAGCGGGTGTTCGCCGAGGCCGGGGTGCCGGCCGCCGCCCCGAGCGCGTGAACGACGCTCCCAAGGTCCTCGTCGCCGAGCCAATCGCCGACGCCGGTGTCGAGCTGCTGCGCGAGCGCGGGTTCGACGTCGACGTGGCCACCGACCTCGACGCGGACGCCCTGGCCCAGCGCATCGGCGACTACGACGGCCTGCTCATCCGCTCGGCCACCCAGGTCACCGCCGACCTGATCGCCCGCGCCGAGCGCCTGAAGGTCGTCGGCCGCGCCGGGATCGGCGTGGACAACGTCGACGTCGAGGCGGCGACCAAGCGCGGCATCGTCGTGGCCAACGCGCCCCAGTCCAACATCGTCGCCGCGGCCGAGCACACGATGGCGCTGATGCTGGCGCTCGCGCGCAACGTCCCGCGCGCCCACGCGTCGCTGACCGGCGGGCGCTGGGAGCGCTCCGAGCTGGGCGGGGCGGAGCTCTACGAGAAGACGCTGGGCGTCCTGGGCTTCGGGCGCATCGGCCAGCTCGTGGCCCAGCGCGCCAAGGGGTTCGGGATGAACGTCCTGGGCTTCGACCCCTTCGTGTCCGCCGAGCGCTTCCGCGAGATGGGCGTCGAGCAGGCGACCACCTCCGAAGAGGTCTACGCGCGGGCCGACTTCATCACGCTGCACCTTCCCCGCACCGACGACACGCGCGGCTGGCTCAACGCGGAGGCGTTCTCCAAGATGCGCGACGGCGTGCGGGTGATCAACTGCGCCCGCGGCGAGCTGATCGTCGACGACGACCTCAAGGACGCGCTGGACTCGGGCAAGGTGGCCGGCGCGGCGCTCGACGTCTTCTCGTCGGAGCCGATCACCGACCACCCGCTGTTCGACGGCTACGACAACGTCGTGGTGACGCCGCACCTGGGCGCGTCCACGTCCGAGGCCCAGGACCGCGCCGGGATCCAGACCGCCGAGCAGGTCGTCGCCGCCCTGACCGGCGGCGTGGTCACCACCGCGGTCAACATCCCCGCGGTCGCGCCCGAGGACATGGAGGTGCTGGGCCCGTTCGTCCCGCTGTGCGAGCAGCTGGGGCGCATCGGGATGGCGCTGGCCGAGGGCTCGTCGGTCGACCGCGTGGAGATCGAGCTGCTGGGCCGCGTGGCCGAGCGCGACACGCGCCTGCTCAACCTGGCCGTGCTCAAGGGGATCCTCTCCGGGCACACCGAGGAGGAGGTCAACCTGGTCAACGCGCCCTCGCTGACCGAGGAGCGCGGGATCGACGTCATCGAGTCCAAGCGCACGAGCGCACGCGACTTCACCGACCTGCTGCGCGTGACGGTGACCGGGGGGGACGACAGCGTCCGCGTGGTCGGGACGACGATCGGCCGGCGCAACCGCCCCCACCTGCTCGAGGCCTGGGGCCAGCGCTTCAACATCCAGCTCGAGGGCCACATGACGCTGCTGCGCTACTCCGACGTGCCGGGGATGGTGGGCCGCGTGGGCACGGTGTTCGGCGAGCACGCGATCAACATCGTCTCCATGGCCGTGGGCCGGCGCCCGGACGACGCCGAGGGGGGAGAGGCGGCGATGGCGATCATCACCGACGCGCCCGTCCCCGCGGAGGTGCTCGACCAGATCCGCGCGCTGGACGGCTTCGACGACGCGCGGACCGTCGACGTCGAAGTCGCTCCCGCCTGAGCGCGTTCGCGTAGGCTCGCCCGCATGCGGGCGGTCGTCATCACCGAGCACGGGGCGCCGGAGGTGCTGCGGGTGCAGGAGCGCCCCGACCCCGGCCCGCCCGGCCCGGGACAGGTACGCGTGGACGTGAAGGCGGCGGGGATCAACTTCGCCGACACCATGGCGCGGATCGGCCTGTACCCCGACGCGCCCAAGCCGCCGTGCGTGGTGGGCTACGAGGTGGCGGGGGAGGTGGCCGAGGTCGGGCCGGGCGTGGACGGGATCTCAGTCGGCGACCGCGTCATGGCCGGCACGCGGTTCGGCGGCTACGCCGAGCAGGTCCTCGTTAACGCGGGCGACGTCGTCCCCCTGCCCGACGCGTTGTCGTTCGAGCAGGGCGCGGCGATCCCGGTGAACTACTCCACGGCCTGGGCGGGCCTGCTGCGCTACGGCGGGCTGGAGCCCGGCGAGCGCGTGCTGGTCCACGCCGCCGCGGGCGGAGTCGGCATCGCCGCCATCCAGATCGCCAAGAAGCACGGCGCCGAGGTGTGGGGGACGGCCTCGCCGTCCAAGCACGACACGATCCGCCAGCTCGGCTGCGACCACCCGGTCGATTACCGCCAGTCCGGCTGGGAGAAGGGCCTGCCGCCCTTCGACATCGTGATGGACGCCATCGGCGGTCCGTCCTTCCGCACCAGCTACAAGCTCCTGCGTCCCGGCGGCCGCCTCGTCGCCTTCGGAGCCTCATCGGTGACGAGCGGCGAGAAGCGCAACCTCCTCACCGCCGCGAAGTCCGTCGTCCGCATGCCCCGCTTCAACCTGGTCAAGCAGATGTCGGAGTCCAAGGCCGTGATCGGCCTGAACATGCTCCGCCTCTGGGACGACCGCAGGACGCTCGACCCCTGGATCGACCCCCTCCGAGCCCTCATGGACGACGGGACGATCAACCCCGTCGTCGCCGAGGCCTTCCCCTTCGACCGAGCCCCCGACGCCCACCGAATGATCGCCGAGCGCCGAAACGTGGGCAAGGTCGTGCTGGTGCCGTAGAGCCGTGAGGCTCCCCGCACGCATCGGCTAACGCAAATAGCGCATTGGCCACTCACGTACGTCCGCGCTGATCGCGAGTATTCGGTCTATGCCCGCCGGAAGCCACTTCCCGGAACGCACCTTCAGCGTGGCGTCGAGTCAGAAGAGTCAGATCTCTTCGGAGCCGAAGACCGTCGCTCAGAAGCTTGCGCACGACGGATATGCCGTTGTTCCAGACGTCCTCGACGGAGAGCTGCTCCGCTCCCTTCGCACGATGGTCGAGGAGGAGCTGTCGGCGCAGGGCTGCGGGCACTTCGACACGTTCCGTCATCACGGCAGCATGCTTCCAATCGATCGGGCCCGAGCGGAAGTCGTGACATTGGTTGGCTGGCCGCCGCTCCTCGATGTGCTTAACGACGCTGGCTTTTCCGCTCCAAAGTGGCTCAGTGGCTACGTCATTAGCAAGCCGCCGCACTCTCCCGGACTCTGGTGGCATCAGGACTGGTGGGCCTGGGACGAGGCCGTGAGTTTTGGGCCGACGCCACCTCAGATGTTCGTCATGTACTACCTGACAGACACTAAGCCTGAGAACGGTTGCCTTCGCGTGATACCCGGGTCACACCGCGCTCGGCATGGGCTGCATGGGCATCTCCCCGAAGCCCATAGCCAATCGGAAGGTCTGCGGGATCTCGACGGGCCGGCCCACCTTCCCCATCCTGACGAGGTAGCTGTCCAGGTAAAGGCCGGCGACGCCGTCCTAGGTGACGTGCGCGTCCTTCACGCCACGTATCCGAACCAGAGCGACCAACGCCGGACTTGTTTGACGCTGTGGTACATGCCGGCCTTCGAGGAACTACCGGCGGCGTTGAAGGCGTATGTTGTTCAGCACCCAGCCTTGCCACCGGCCGGTTGGTGGAATGACGCATCGATTCAGGTTGACCCGTCTCTGAGCGGCCTCCTACCCGTTTATGACGGCGATGTGTCGCCGGCCTCCTACAATCGGGTGCCTCCCGTGTCATGGTCGTTCGAGCGGACGGCCGCCACCCTCCGGTAGGTCATCTTGCCCTCGCGGTACAGCCGCGCCTGGAGCTCCAGCGCGGCGGCCCACTCATCCGCCATCTGCTTGCCGCTAAGCGGCCTGCCGGGGAAGTCGGCTTCGAGCCGCGGTCGGACGCTGCGGTTGAACTCTTCCACCGCGTGCCGGGCGAGATGCGTTCGCCCGACACGGGCGAGATCAACAAGGTCAACTACCTGGAACCCGGTACTAGCGAGAAGATTCGTCAAATCGCTCGCTCGAATCAGAGCGCTGCCGTTGGTGTAGTGCCTGTCCATTTCCAACCGGTCCGCGTCGGTAGCCGACCCGGTGAACATCCAGTCGTCGAGCATAAGGCGACCGCGCGGCCGAAGCGCGGCAGCCGCATTGCGCAGGAGGGCTCGCTTGTCGGGGACCGCATATGCCATGTTGAGGCTCCATGCGACGTCAAAATCGCCTCGCGGACAAGGCTCCTGGCAATCGTGAAATTCCACCGCGATCGATCGCGCCCAGCGCTCGTGCGTGGCGTTGATCGCCCTTGCGGTTCGGATCATGGGCATTGAATTCCCAATGCCGTATACGGTGACGCCGAACTCATCCACCAGTGTGCGCGCCGGTCCACCGACGCCGCAGCCGATGTCCAAAACGCGCTCCCCGCCATGCAGCCCGACCAGCTCGGCTGCCTCCCTTGTATGCCTAACCGCGCCCTGTCGCCACTGCTCCGCGTCCGCCCAGACGGACTCGTCATCGACCATGGGAGGATGCATGTGATCGCCGGTCATGTACGCCATGATCCCGGCGCCCGCTAGGTCGAGTCGCTCTCCGACGAGGTCATTCTCCGCATATGGGATGAGACGAGGTTCGGCGGTCGCGGGCGCTGGGCGGACCAGGGCATAGCGTTTGCCGCCGTGCCGGTACCGCAGTCGAACGAATCGGGAACAACCCGTCTCGCGCGCCCAGAGACGACCCATCGGGTATTCGACTAGAACGGCGTCGGGCGAGACCTCCGGTAATACGACCAGGTCGCCCTCGCGCCGCGCAAACTCGATCAACGCAGTCGGCGTTCCGGAGTCGTCCAGATGACGCGCCTCGCGGCTGAGGTCGAACGGGCGGGAGAGATCATGTTGCACCTAGATACAGGGTACTTAGCCTCGGGTCTCGGCCCGCGTGTACGGCGCTATGACTCGCTGGTACTCTGGGCCAGGCATGTCGATGAACCTTCGCCTTCTTCTTCTCCTCCTCCCCCTCCGGGGGGAATAGCGCGTGGCGGCCGCTGGAGCCGCAAACCGACGAGAAGAAGCCGCAGGACGAGAAGGAGACCGACATGAACGCACCTCGAGAGTCTGACCGAGTACTGATCTTCGACACGACGCTGCGCGACGGCGAGCAGTCGCCGGGCATCTCGCTCAACGCGGGCGAGAAGCTGGAGATCGCCCAGCAGCTCGCGCGCCTCGGCGTGGACGTCATCGAGGCGGGCTTCCCGATCACGAGCCCCGGCGACTTCGAGGCCGTGCAGGCGATCTCGCGCACGGTCGAGGGACCGGTGATCGCCGGCCTGGCCCGCACTCACGTGGCGGACATCGACGCCGCCTACGAGGCCGTGAAGGACTCCGAGCGCCCGCGCATCCACACGTTCATCTCCACCTCGGACATCCACATCGAGCACCAGCTCCAGACGACGCGCGAGGACGTCAAGGGCCAGGCCCGCGCCGCCGTCGCCCACGCCCGCGAGCTCGTGGAGGACGTGGAGTTCAGCCCCATGGACGCCACGCGGGCCGACGTCGAGTTCACCGCCGAGGTGTGCGCGATCGCCGTGGCCGAGGGCGCGACCACGATCAACATCGCCGACACCGTGGGCTACACGATGCCCCACGAGTTCACGGCCTACCTGGAGCGCCTGTACGAGCTCGTGCCGGGGCTGGGAGACCTCACCCTCTCCGTCCACTGCCACGACGACCTCGGCCTCGCCGTCGCCAACTCCTTCGCCGGCGTCCTGGCCGGCGCGCGGCAGGTGGAGTGCGCGATCAACGGGCTCGGCGAGCGCGCCGGGAACGCGTCGCTGGAGGAGATCGCGATGCTCCTGCACACCCGCGCGCCCGAC
>JAWVFQ010000014.1:0-20122 GCA_033856025.1 Solirubrobacteraceae bacterium
GCGATCCCGGTGATCCCGATGCCCACCTCGGCGCCGAAGCGCGAGAGAGCGCCGTGGGCCAGGGCGGCGGCGACCTCCGGGGACACCGCGCCGTGGCGCTCGATCAGCTCGCCCGGCACGTCGGCCAGCCGGCGCTTGGCCTCGTCGGAGTACGCGACGACCCCGCCCAGCGCGTAGGCCGAGGACCCCGCGCGGTCGGTGAGCCGCGCCGCCATGAGGCCGCCCGTGCACGACTCGGCCACCGCCACGGTCCGCGCCGGCGGCCCGGTCAGCAGCTCCACGACCTGGTCGTCGATGGTCGAGCCGTCGTCGGAGAACAGGGTGTCGGCGTGGCGCTCGCGGAGGCGCGCCTCGAAGTCGCGGTAGACGTCCTCGTCGCCCGGCTCCCAGCGGGTGGCCACCTCGATCTCGCCCCGGCGCAGGCACGTGGTGATCTCCAGCCGCTCGATCGGGACCCCCTCCTCCTCCACCGCGCGCAGCGACGCCGCGATCTCTGACTCGGGGATCCCGAACATGCGCAGGATCGCGCCGCGGTACTCGGTCGCGCCGGAGGTCGCGGCGCGGAAGGCCGCGGTCGCGCGCGCGGCCTCCCACATGGGCCGGAGCTCGCGTGGGGGGCCGGGCAGGACGACGACGGTGGGACCGTCGCCGGACGCCGGGGGGACGACGAGGCCCGGCGCCGTGCCCACCGGCTCGAGGACCGTGGCCCCCTCGGGGATCACCGCCTGCTTGCGGTTGGACTCGCGCAGCGCCGCGGGGTCCAGGCCCGGCCAGCGGGAGAGCAGCGGCTCGAGGATCGCCCAGATCCGCTCCTCGAGCGCGGGGTCCAGGACCATCGGACGTCCGGCGAACTCACCGACGACGGCGGCCGTCATGTCGTCGGCGGTGGGCCCGAGGCCCCCGCTGGTGACGATCACGTCCATCCCCTCCTCGGCCATGAAGCGCAGCGCGGCCAGCATGTCCCGCGGCCGGTCGCCGACGATCGTGATGTGCGCGGTGTCGACGCCGATCTCGCGCAGCCGCTCGGACAGCCAGGGACCGTTGCGGTCGGAGATGATCCCCGTGAGGACCTCCGTCCCCGTGACGACGATGCCGGCGCGCGACGCCATCAGTGGCCGTTCCGGTGATCGCGTGCCTGGCTCGGCGTGCGCCGGGGTCCGTCAGGCAAGGACGCAGGGAGGGTGCCAGGCTGGTTGCCTGGCCCCGACCGAGGACGCCGCATGACGGTCACCCGGCGCCGACGAGGCAGATGCGGGGTCGCCGGGGCGGGCACTAGCAGGCGTTGCGGGTCTCGGGGAGCTTGTGGCGCCCGCGCGGCGTCACGTCGAACGTCGTCGCGCCGGAGCTCGGCGCGACGCCGAGGCCGCGGCCGTTGACCCGCATGCGAAGGCTGGAGTTGCCCACGGTCACCCGGAAGCGCTTACCCCGGAAGGACCGCGAGCCACCGGCGCTGAGCGTCTCGTTGACGATCAGCTTGTCCGCCGCGTTGCGCAGGCAGACGTAGACGTCGCCGGTGGGGATGAGCGTCAGCCGCGCCACGGTCGGCGCCAGCCGGGGCTTGGGGCGCGCGGGGCGCGGCTTGGTGGCGGTGCTGGTGGCGACGGGCGCGTTGTTGGGGCCGTTGCCCACGGAGCCGAGGATCACGAGCACGACGATCAGGCCGAGCACCGAGGCGCCGATGATCACCCCGCGCGGGACGCGCGGCGGCGTCGGCGGACGGATGTGGCGACGTCGCTCGGACAGTGGCGGGCCCAGCGACTGGAGCTCGGCCTCGGAGGGCACGGGCTCGTGGCGCAGCTTGTACTCCTCGACCAGGAGCTTGCCGTCGATGCCCAGGTAGTCCGCGTACGTGCGCAGGAAGCTCTTGACGAAGGTGGGGCCGGGCAGCATCTCCCACTCCTCGTTCTCGATCGCGCGCAGGTACTTCGCGCGGATCTTCGTCGCCGACTCGACCTCGGAGATGTCGATCCGCGCGCGCATCCGCGCCTCCTGCAGCGTGGCGCCGATGTCGGGCATAACCGAGGGGAAGGCTACTCACTAGTCTGCGGCGCTCGATGAGCGCACCCTCGCGCCCAGCCGGCGTGGACGTGGCCACGCAGAGCCTCGCCCGACCGGCGGCGGTCATGGCGGTGGGCACGGCGCTCTCGCGAGTCACCGGATTGGGGCGGTTCGTCGCGCTCGCGTTCGCCCTCGGCGTGTCCGAGTCGCGCCTCGCCGACGCCTACAACATCGCCAACACCCTGCCGGTCGTGCTCTACGAGCTCGTGCTCGGCGGGATCCTCACGTCGATCTTCGTGCCGGTGCTCGTGCAGGAGCTGCGCACGAAGCCGCGCGAGGAGGCGTGGCGCTCGGTCTCCGCCCTCGTCTCGGTCTCGATGGCCGCGCTCCTGGTCATGACGGTGGTCATCGGCCTGCTGGCGCCGGTGATCATCGACGTGTTCTCCAGCCGCGTGAGCGGCCGCGCCGGCGAGGAGCAGGCGCACCTGGCCACGTTCTTCCTGCGCGTCTTCGCGCCCCAGATCGCCCTCTACGGCGCGGCGGCGCTGGGCGCGGCGTTGATCAACGCCCACGGCCGGTTCGGCCCGCCGATGTTCTCCCCGATCGTCAACAACCTGATCCTGATCGTGACGTTCCTGGTGTTCGCGGCGATCGTGTCGGGGACCCCGACGCCCGGGAGCGTGAACGCCAACGCCGAGCAGAAGTGGCTCCTGGCCCTGGCCAACACCGGCGGCGTCGCCGCCATGGCCGCGGTGAACCTGTGGTTCGTGCGGCGCCTGGGCGGGCGGATCGGGCTGCTGCTGGACTGGCGCCACCCGGCCGTCCGGCGCGTGGCCGTCCTGTCGCTGTGGACGCTGCTGTTCGTCGGCGTCAACGCCGCGGGCACGGCGATCTCGTTCTGGCTGGCCAACGGGCGCCAGGGCGGCCCGACGGCCTACGTCCTGGCGTTCGCCTTCTTCCAGCTTCCGATCGGGATCGCCGCGGTCTCGATCATGACCGCGCTCGTGCCCAAGCTCTCCGCCCACTACGTGGACGGCGACGACCGGCTGTTCCGGATCCGGCTGTCCGGCGGCCTGCGCGCGACCGCGATGCTGATGCTGCCCGCGACCGCGGCCTACCTCGTGCTGGCCGACCCGCTCGCGCAGGTCCTGCTCCAGCACGGCGTGGCCAAGTCCGCGAGCGCTCACCTCGTGGCCGGCGTGCTTCGGTTGTTCGCGGTGGGTCTGGTCCCGTTCGCCGCCTTTCTCCTGCTCTCGAGGGCTTTCTACGCCCGCCAGGACAACAGGACAACCGCGCTTTGGAACATCCTGGCCGTGGGTGTGACCGTCGTCCTGGACTTCGCGCTCTACCCGCTCTGGGACGTGCGGGGGCTCGCCCTGGCCCACTCGATGGGCTTCGTCGTGGGGTCGATCGTGCTCGGCGTCATCCTCACCCGGCGCGTCGGCGGCCTCGAGGTGCGCCGCACGGTCGAGCAGCTGGCCCTGGTCGCCGCGGCCTCGATCCTCGCCGCGGACGCGATGCTGGCGGTCCTGGCGCTCTCGGACTGGGCGCTGGACGCCGGCGACCTGCGCGCGTTCGTCCAGGTCGTCCTGGGCGGAGCGGCCGGCGGTGCGGTGTTCGTCTACGTCGCCGGCCGGCTGGGCGTCGAGGACCTCGAGCTCTTCCGCCGCCTCGTGCCGGCCCGGCTGCGCCCCGTGAGCCGGTGAGCGGGGCGATGAGCGGCGAGGGCCTGATCGCGGTCTACCCGCCGCTGGAGACGTCGGCTCTGCGCCGCCGGGCCCGGCGCGACGTGTTCCCCTGGTCCGAGCCGGGCGTCCGGCTGACGCATCTGGGCCGGGGCGCGGCCTGGCTGGCGCTGGAGGCGCTGGACCTCGGCCCGGGCAGGCGGGTGGCGATGCCCGCCTACCACTGCGGCAGCGAGGTGGAGGCCGCGCACCTGCGCGGGTGCGAGATCGTCTTCTACCGCGTCGGCCCGGACCTGCGGGTTGACGAGGACGACATGCGCCGGGCGGCCGGCCAGGCCGACGCGCTCTACCTCATCTCGAACTTCGGCTTCCCCATGCCCGAGCCGCCGCCCGGTGTTCCCGTGATCGAGGACGCCGCCCACGCGCTGTTCTCGCGCGACGCGGCGGGCCGGCCGCTCGGCTCACGCGGCGACGCCGCCGTCTTCTGCCCGCGCAAGTCACTGGGCGTGCCGGACGGCGGCGCCGTCCTCGTGCGCAACGGGACGCCGCGCGACGTACTGCGCCGCCCCGGCGCCAGGGCCATGGCGCGCTCGACCGCCTCGCTGGCCGCGTTCCGCGCGGCGCTGTCGAGCCTCGGCCCGATCCGCCGCGCCGCCACGCGCGCGCTCACCCGCGCCTCCATCGCCGATACCGCCGCCCGCGAGGGCGACCTCACCGACGTGGTGATCGGCGAGTGGGGACTGGAGCCGCGGGACATGGAGAACGCCGCCGGACGGCCGTCGCGCCTCACGGCCGCGCTCGTCCGCCGCGCCGACGCGGCGCTCGTCGCGGAGCGTCGGCGCGCCAACTACGCGGTGCTGCTCGACGCGCTGGGCGACCTCGCCCCCGCCGCCCACCGCGAGCTGCCGCCGGGCACGACCCCCCTCTACTTCCCCGCGCTCGCGCCGGACCGCCCTGCGGCGATCCGCCGCCTGCTCGACCACGGCGTGCGCCCGCTCGAGGTCTGGCCCGTCCCCCACCCCCTGCTGCCCCGCGAGGACTTCGCCGAGCTCGAGCCGCTGCGTGCCGGACTGCTCGCCCTGCCCGTCCACCAGGCGCTCGGCGCGGCGGAGATCAGGCGGGTGCGCGACGCGGCGCGGCGGGCTCTGGGCTGAGCCGACGCAGGATCACGACCGGCGTCTGCTCGTCCTCGTTGCCGGCCGGGTTGTCCATCAGCGCGGCCCGGACCCACTCCTCGTCCACGCCCGGGGAGGCGCCGACGACCCAGGCGCCGGTCAGGTGGTTGGCGTCGACTATCGCCACGCCGCACCCCAGGCCCTCCGCCAGCTCGGTGGCCAGCTCGCCGGGCGCGCGCGGCCCGAAGACGATGTGGTGGTCGTGCGGTGGGAGCGCCGCGGCGACGTCGTCGATCATCGCCGTCCCGGGCCCCGCCACGCGGTAGAACCAGCCCCGCCGGCGCGCCAGCTTGCCCGCCACCGCCGCCACGGTGCCGGCCAGGACCCGCGCGCGGCCCGCCTCCATGATCGCTCCCTGCATCCCCTCCGGGCTGTGCAGCGGGCCGATGGACCCCACGAACCGCGACAGGACCCGGGCCAGCGGCCCCGCGGTGACCAGCTCCAGCGGGACCAGCCGCGACTGCCCCGCCGCGCTGGGCGACTCGCCGATGGCGATCACGTCGCCGGGGCGCCGGACGTCGCGGGTGGACTCGTCGACGACGGGCAGCAGGCCCGTGCGCGACGTGATCATCGGCGTGCGCACGGCGATGCGCAGGGCGCCCACCTGCTCCTCGGACAGCGGCGGCAGGTTGGGCTCGCCCAGGTCGTCCTCCTCGCCGAAGCGCTCGCGGCGCAGTCGGCGCAGGTCGGCGTTGCGGGGGTAGGTGGCCGCGCCCCGGCGCAGCGTGTCGCGGGCCGCGTCCTTCTCCCCCGCCTCGAACTGGAGCTCGGCCAGCTCGACGTAGTCCGACGCGTACACGAGGTAGTTGGGCGCCAGGGCGACGAGCTCGGTGAACCAGCGCCGGGCCGCCTGGCGGTCGCCGGCGTGCAGCGCGAGGCGCGACAGCCGCTTGAGCGCGTGGCGGCACAGCGGCTCGCGCTCGACGACGTTCTCCAGCCGGGCCACGGCGGCGTCCTGGCGGCCCGCCTCGATCAGCGCGTCGGCGATCGTCAGCTCGTACCAGGGGATCTCGGGATGGCGGCGCGCCTCGGCCTCCAGGACCTCGATGGCCGCGTCGACCTCGCCGCGGCGCAGCAGGACCTCCGCCAGGGCGCTGGACGCCAGCCGGGTGTCCCCGCCCGCCTCCAGGGAGCGCCGGGCGAAGCGCTCGGCCCCCGCCTCGTCGCGCTCGAAGGTCAGCGCCAGCCAGGCCCGGACCGCCAGCGCCTTGGCGTCGCCCACCGATCCCCCGCCGCCGTCGAGCAGCGGGACCGCCCGCGCGGGGTCGCGCAGCCAGATGCGCTTGGCGCGCCAGCGGGCGTAGAGGCTCACGCGGCTGAGGCTAGTCGACGTCCGGCTCGGCGGCCGGCGCGGCCTCGGCCGGCCCGCCGCCCACCGGGGCGCCCGCGCCGCGCTCGTGCAGCGCCGCCACGATGCGCGGCACGTCGGCCTCGGTGATCAGCACCTGGCGGGGCTTGGAGCCCTCGTAGCCGGAGATCACGCCGCGGCGCTCGAGCATGTCGATCAGGCGCCCGGCGCGGGTGTAGCCCAGGCGCAGCCGGCGCTGGAGCATGGAGGTGGAAGCCGTCCCCATCTGCGCCACCAGGGCGATCGCCTCGTCCAGGAGCGGGTCCTCGTCGGGGCTGAACTCCTCGGGCCCGGCGCCGGCGCCCTCCTCCTCGACCTCCTCCAGCAGCTCCTCGTGGAACTCCGGCTCGCCCTGCTTGCGCCAGTGCTCGGTCAGCTTGGCGATCTGGCCCTCGTCGATGTAGGCGCCCTGGATGCGCTGCAGGCGCGAGGAGCCCACCGGGGAGAACAGCATGTCGCCCTCGCCCAGCAGCGTCTCCGCGCCGTTCTGGTCGAGGATCACGCGCGAGTCGGTCTGCGAGGACACCGCGAAGGCGATCCGCGACGGGACGTTGGCCTTGATCATCCCCGTGATCACGTCCACCCGGGGCGACTGCGTGGCCAGCACGAGGTGGATGCCGACCGCGCGGGCCTTCTGGGCCAGGCGGATGACCGAGTCCTCCACGTCGGCGGGCGCGACCATCATCAGGTCGGCGAGCTCGTCGATCACGCACATGATGTACGGCAGCGGCGGCTCGCCCCGCTTGTCGCGCGCGCGGTTGAGCTCGGTCAGCGAGCGCGTACGGGCCAGCGACATCATCCCGTAGCGCGACTCCATCTCGCGGACGAGGTTCTGCAGCGCGGTCGCGGCCATCCGCGGGCTGGTGATGACCGGCGTGAGCAGGTGCGGGATCGAGTCGTAGTGGTTGAGCTCGACCTGCTTGGGATCGACGAGGACCAGGCGCAGCTCGTGCGGCGTGGCGCGCAGCAGGACGCTGGAGAGCATGGCGTTGATCGCGCCCGACTTCCCCGCCCCGGTCGTGCCGGCCACGAGCAGGTGGGGCATCTTGGTCAGGTCGGCGCCGATGGCCCGCCCCGCCACGTCCTTGCCCAGCCACACCGTGAGCGGCGACCAGTCCGCGGGCGGGTCCTGGAAGACGTCGCCCAGGTGGACGATGCGCCGGCGCAGGTTGGGGACCTCCACGCCCACCGCCTGCTTGCCGGGGATCGGGGCGAGGATGCGGATCTCGCTGGCCGCCAGCGCGTAGGCGATGTCGTCCTTGAGCTGGGCGACCTTGGAGACCTTGGTCCCCGGGGCCAGGCGCAGCTCGTAGCGCGTGATGTGCGGGCCCGTGATCGTGTTGATGACCTTGGCCTGGATGCCGAAGTGGCCGAGCGTCTCCACCAGCTGCGTGGCGATCTGCTCCTGGCCGGAGGTGTCGGGCTTGGCCGCCTCCCCCGTGGAGCGCTTGAGCGCGCGCGGATCGGGGAGCGTCCACTCGAAGTCGGGGTCGTCGGTCACGGCGCCGCGGTAGCGGCCATGGGGCGTGAGCTTGTCGGGCGCGTCCCCACCCGGCTCGGGCGCCTGCGCCCGCGTGACGCCGGCCTCGTCCGGCTCCTCGTCCACCTGGACGGTCGCCTCCTCCTCCGCGACGGGGGCGTCCGGGAGCGGAGCCGCTCCGAAGAGGTCGGGCACGGGCGCGGGACCGTCGATCGGAGGCGCCTCGACGTGCGTGGCGCGGACGACGAGCTCCGAGGGAGTCGGCTCGGGCGGATGGACGGGCTCGGCGGCCGGTGCCGGGCCGGGCGCACGGCGGGCCAGGGTGCCCAGGCCGGCGCTCGTCTCGCGCAGCGCGCGGGTGGTCCCGGCGACCGAGCTGCGGGTGGCGTGGATCACGCCGGCGATCGTCGCGCCCGTGAGCAGGAGGACGGCGGCGACGAGGAGGAACAGGGTCAGGATGTGGACGCCGGGCTGGCTCACCGCGCTCTCGATGCCCGTGTACAGCGCCTGGCCCACCACGCCGCCGCGGTTCTCCACGAAGGCGCGGTCCCACACGTGGGTGCGAGCGCCCTCCGGACCGAAGCCGAGCGTCCCGGCCGAGTAGGCCAGGGTGCAGCCGGCGAGCAGGCAGGCGGCGCCGGTGCCGAAGGGGCGCCCGCGCGGGAGCATCGGACGCATGACCACGATGAACCCGCCGGCGACCAGGCCGACCGGGACCGCGTAGCCGACGGTGCCGACGAGGTAGCGCACCCCGTCGGTGAGGGCCACGCCCGCCTGGCCCCCGGCAAAGCCGAGGTACATCACGCAGGCCAGGAAGATCCCCACGGCGACCAGGAACAGGCCGACCAGGTCCAGCTCGCGCTGCTCGAGGACCGGCAGGCGCAGCCAAACGCCCGCGCCGACGCGCCGCCGGGGCGCGGGCCGGGGCTTGGCCTTCGCCTTGCGCTTCTTCTGCGTCCGCGCAGCCGTCGTCTTGCGTGCCTTCGTGGCCACGAAACAGGCTTCGACACGCACGACTCTCCCCCTCCCGCGAAGCGGTTGCACTTCGCCGCCATATAGGCGGCTAAGCACACGGGCGTCCGTGTGTGGTGGCAGGAATTGTCCGGTGTGCGGCCTTGCTGCCAGCGCGGCGGGGCGCCATGATCGGCGCATGCGGATCGTGATCGTGGCGTTCGAGGATGTCCAGGCGTTGGATGTGACGGGCCCGAGCGAGGTGTTCTCGACCGCGCAACGGCTCGGGCACGCGCCGTACGAGGTGATGCTGGCCACGCCGAACGGCCGGGCGGTCAGGACCTCAAGCGGATTCCAGCTCCTCCCGACCCACTCCCTCGATGCCGTCGTTCACCAAGCGGACACGCTGGTCGTGGCCGGAGGCGCGGGGGTGGAGAATGCCCTCAAGGACACCCGCCTCATCGGCGCGCTGCGCGAGGCGCGGCCGCGCCGCACCGCCTCCGTGTGCACCGGCGCCTTCCTCCTGGCCGCGGCCGGCCGCCTGGACGGCCGCCGCGTCACCACCCACTGGGCGGCGTGCGACGAGCTCCAGAAGCGACATCCCGAGATCCAGGTCGATCCCGAGCCCATCTTCGTGCGCGACGGCGACGTGGCCACCAGCGCCGGGGTCACCGCCGGCATCGACCTCTCCCTGGCGCTGGTCCAGGAGGACGCCGGCGCCGACGCGGCCCGTGACGTGGCGCGCTGGCTCGTCCTCTTCCTCCAGCGCCCCGGCGGCCAGGCGCAGTTCAGCGCCCAGCTCAACCGCCCGCCCGCCGAGCGCGAGCCGCTGCGCGAGCTCCAGGCCTGGCTTCCCGCCCACCTCGACGCCGACCTGTCCGTCGAGGCGCTGGCGCGGCGCGCGTTCATGAGCCCGCGGAACTTCGCCCGCGCTTTCCGTGGCGAGGTCGGCGTCACGCCGGCCCGCTACGTGGCCGACCTGCGGCTGGAGCGCGCCCGCCAGGAGCTCGAGCAGGGCGCGCTGACCGTCGAGGAGATCGCCCGGCGCTGCGGCTTCGGGACGGTCGAGACGCTGCGCCGGTCCTTCCGCCGGCGCCTGGCCGTGTCGCCCGGAGAGTATCGCCAGAGATTCCGAACCCGAGGAGGCACCGATGGACATCGCCATTCCCCTGTTTGACCGCTTCACCGCGCTCGACGCGGTCGGTCCCTACGAGGTCCTGTCGCGCATCCCCGGCGCCACGGTGCACTTCCTGGCCGCCGGCGACACCGGCCCGCAGACCACCGAGACGGGGATGCTCACGCTGAACGCCGACCGCCCCCTCTCCGACCTCCCCCACCCGGACGTCGTCGTCGTACCGGGCGGCTACGGGACGCGAGACCTCCTCGAAGACGAGCCCACGCTGGACTGGATCCGCACAGCGCACACCACGAGCCGCTACACGACCTCGGTCTGCACGGGAGCGTTGCTGCTCGGCGCCGCCGGGCTCCTGGACGGCCTGGTGGCCACCACCTACTGGACCGAGCGTGAGACGCTGCGCCGCTACGGCGCCACGCCGAGCGCCGACCGCGTGGTCGAGCAGGGCAAGATCATCACCGCGGCCGGGGTGTCCAGCGGGATCGACATGGCGCTCGTCCTCACCGCCCACCTGACCAGTCCCGAGGTCGCCCAGGCCATCCAGCTGGGGATCGAGTACGACCCCCAGCCGCCCTACGACACCGGCTCGCCGGAGAAGGCTCCGCCCGAGCTGGTGGAGGGCCTGCGCGCCATGATCGAGGCGGAGAACGCCGCGGCCTAGGACGGGTGTGCGTAACGCCCCCGCGCGCGGGTAACCGGGAGGCGTGAGCATCGTCGAGTCAGCGCGCGGCGTCCTGTGGGCGCGGCGCCGCCAGCCGGAGGACGTCGTGTACGTCGCGGCGTTGGCGCACGAGCGCTTCGCGCCCGAGGAGCTGCTCGAGCAGGCCGTGGAGGCCGAGAACGCCGGCTTCGACGGCATCGCGTGCTCGGACCACCTCGCACCCTGGTGGGCCGACGGCGACCCGGCGCCGGCGCAGTCGGGGAACGCCTGGGTGTGGCTGGGCGCCGCGGGCGAGCGCACGCGCGAGGTCTCGCTGGGCACGGGCGTGACCGCGGTCGTCCACCGCTACAACCCGGTCGTCGTGGCCCAGCAGGTGGCCACGCTGGAGCGCCTGAACCCCGGCCGTGCCTACCTCGGAGTGGGCTCGGGCGAGGCCCTCAACGAGGTACCGGCGGGCATGGAGTGGCCCTCGGTCGGCGAGCAGCTCGCGCGGACCGAGGAGTCGCTGGAGATAATCACCCGCCTGCTGGACGGCGAGACCGTCACCTTCCAGGGCAAGTACTTCCGCACCCGCGAAGCCCGGCTGTACACCCTGCCCGCGCGTCGCGTCCCGGTCTACATGTCGGCCTTCGGCGAGCAGGCGGCGGAGATCGCCGGGCGCTGGGCGGACGGCGTCTGGACCCTGGCCGACCCGCGCGCCGTCCCACCGGTCCTCGCGGCCTACCGGCGTTCCGTGGAGGCCGCGGGCCGCGAGCCCGGCGAGATCATCCTCCAGGCGCCGGTGTCCTGGGCGCGAGACGACGAGGCCGCGCTGGAGGGCGCGCGCGAGTGGAAGGCCACCCTGGTCGACGAGCACTACACCGACCCGATCTACGACCCGGCCGAGATCCAGCGCAACGGCCGGGACGTCTCGGACACGGCGTTCAAGCTCGGCGCGATCATCTCCTCGGACCCCGACGCGCACGTGCGCAAGATCAAGGCGCTGCGGGAGCTGGGCGCCACGGCGATCGTCCTGATGAACATCTCCGGCGCGGACCCCCTCGGCACGCTGCGCACGTACGGCGAGAGCGTCCTGCCGAAGCTCCGCGATTAGCGGGCACGTCGCCCGGGCCTGCGCAAGCGGGCTCGGGCAACGCCGCGTCGAAGAAGGGCGGAAAGAAGTCGGGCAAGAGGTCCAGCTAAGCCCGCCGTAAAAATCCCGAGGAACGGGGTGGTTGCCGCGTACCCTTGGCGGCATGGACGACTACGGCCGATCTCCGCGCGTCCTCGTCGTGGAGGACGACGAGGCGATCGCCGAGGTCCTGCAGCGCTCGCTGCGGATGGAGGGCTACGAGGTCCGCACGGCCGGCGACGGCCAGACGGCGCTGGAGACCGCGCACTCCTACCTTCCCGACCTGGTCGTCCTGGACCTCGGCCTGCCCGGCGTGGACGGGATCGAGGTGGCGCGCGAGCTGCGCGCTCGCGACGACACGCCGATCCTCATCCTCACCGCCCGCGACGCGGTGGACAGCCGGGTCGAGGGCCTGGACTCGGGCGCCGACGACTACCTGGTCAAGCCGTTCGAGCGCCAGGAGCTCCTGGCGCGGCTGCGCGCGCTGCTGCGCCGGCGTCCCCCGCGCGGGTCGGCCTCCCTCACCGTGGGCGACCTCATGCTCAACCCCGACACCCACGAGGTGCGCCGGGCCGAGCGCGACGTGGAGCTCACCCAGCGCGAGTTCGAGCTGCTGGAGTACCTCATGCGCAACGAGCGGATCGTCGTCTCGCGCCAGCGCCTCCTCGACGAGGTGTGGGGCTATGACCCGTTCTCCGTGACGAACACGATCGAGGTGTTCGTGTCCAACCTGCGGCGCAAACTGGAATCCGATGGCGAACCCCGCCTCCTTCACACGATCCGCGGCGCGGGCTACGTCCTCCGCGCCTAGGCGCCTCTTCGCGGCCTACCGGCGGATCCCGATCCGTTGGCGGCTGGCGGGCGGCTCGGCGGTCCTGACCGCCGTGATCCTGTGCGGGTTCGCGGTCATGGTCGGCGTGCTCACGACGCGCCAGATCCGGGAGGACTTCAACGAGCAGCTGCGGGCCGCCGCGACCGACCTGCGCGAGCGCCTCCAGGTGCGCCCGGGCCAGAACCCGACGTGCAGCGGCCCTGACCTCGACGTGTACGGGAGCGCGGACAGCGCCCAGATCCGCGTGACCACCCTGGACGGCGTGCTGCTGTGCCGCACCAAGGGCGCGACGGACTTCGGCGTCCCGCGGTTGGCGACGGCGGAGACCGGCGGCTTCCGCGTGGAGTCGCGGGTCATCCCGGTGCCGCCGCTCGGCCAGGCCGTCCTCCAGTACGCGCGGCCGCTGTCCGACGTGCAGCACACCACGCGCCGCGTGCGCTTCGTGCTGCTGTTCGGCGTGCTCGGGGGGACGCTGCTCGCCCTGCTCGCCGGCCTGGCCACGGCACGCCGCGCCATGCGCCCCATCGCCGCGCTGACCAGCGCGGCCCGCGAGATCGCCCGCACGCGAGACCCGTCGCTGCGCATCCCCCACCCCGCGGCCGACGACGAGGTGGCCGAGCTGGCCCGCACGCTGGAGGAGATGCTCATGTCGCTCGACGCGGCGCGCGGCGAGACCGAGGCCATGCTGCGCCGCCAGCGCGAGTTCGTGGCCGACGCCTCGCACGAGCTGCGCACGCCGCTGACCAGCGTCCTGGCCAACCTGGAGCTGCTGTCCGACCAGCTGGACGGCGAGCTCGGCCAGGCCGCCGACTCCGCGCTGCGCAGCTCACACCGGATGCGCCGCCTCGTGGCCGACCTGCTGCTGCTCGCGCGCACCGACGCCGGCCGCGAGCAGGCGCGCGCGCCGACGGACCTGGGCACGGTGCTCACCGAGGCCGTCGCCGAGCTGGGCCCGCTGACCACGGACCATCCCCTGACGCTGGAGGTCGCGCCCGCCGAGGTCGACGGGACCCGCGACGAGCTGCATCGCCTGGCCGCCAACCTGGTCGAGAACGCGATCCGCCACACGCCGCCCGGGACCGCCATCCACGCGTCCGTGCGCCGCGAGGAGGGCGACGCGGTTCTCACCGTCTCCGACGACGGCCCGGGCATCGAGCCCGAGCTGGCGGCCCAGGTGTTCGAGCGCTTCGTGCGCGGCGCCGGCGACCGGGCGGGCTCGTCCGGCCTGGGGCTGGCGATCGTGCGGGCGGTCGCCGAGTCGCACGGCGGACGCGTGACGCTTCAGACCACGCCCGGCCAGGGCACGCGCTTCGAGGTCCGCCTCCCGGCTCGCGAGCGCGAGCCCGCGGCGGTGGCCTAGACCTCGACGACGACCGGCAGCACCATCGGCCGCCGGCGCAGGCGCTCGTAGACGAACGACGCCAGGTCGTCGTGCAGGCGCTGCTGGAGCAGGTCGATCTCCCGGACCTCCTCCTTGGCCGCCCGGTCCAGCGAGGCCTCGACGACCTCGCTGATCTCCTCGACCAGCGCCTCGTCGGGCGCCTCCTGCGCCGGAACGCCGCGGAAGATGACCTCCGGCGGCGCCACGGACTCCCCGTCCTGCTCGGACACCGTGGCCACGACGACGAAGATCCCGTCCGCCGAGAGCATCCGGCGGTCGCGCAGGGCCACGTCGGCCGGGTCGCCGATGTCCACGCCGTCGACGAAGATCATCCCCGACTGCTCGTGGGCCCCGAACCGCGCGCCGCGCCCGTCGACCTCCAGCGGCAGCCCGTTCTCGCCCTTGAAGATCGCGTCGGGATCGATGCCCACCGCCTCGGCCAGCTGGCCGTGCAGGTGGATGCGCTTGTGGTCGCCGTGGAAGGGGAAGACGTAGCGCGGCTTGACGAGGTTGAGCATCAGCTTGACCTCCTCGGCGTAGCCGTGACCCGAGGCGTGCACCGGGGCGTCGCGCGCCGTGATCACGTCGCAGCCGATGTGGTAGAGCCGGTCCACGGTCTCGTTGACCGCGCGTTCGTTGCCGGGGATCGGCGTGGCGCTGAACACGACGGTGTCGCCGCTGTGCAGCTCGACCTGCGGATGGTCGCGGTGGGCCATGCGCCGCAGCGCCGACAGCGGCTCACCCTGGGAGCCGGTGGAGATGACGACGATCTTGTGGTCGGGGAAATCGTCGATCTCGCGCGGCGCGACCAGCATCCCCTCGGGCACCTCGATGTGTCCCAGCTGGCGGCCGATGTTGACGTTCTTGCGCATGGAGCGCCCGACCAGCGACACCTTGCGCCCCAGCGCGGCCGCCGCGTCGACCACCTGCTGCACGCGGTGGATGTTCGAGGCGAAGCTCGTGACGACGATCCGGCCCTCGCAGCGCCCGAAGACCTCCTCCAGGTGCGGCCCGACGCCCGACTCCGACGGGGAGAACCCCGGGCGGTCGACGTTCGTGGAGTCGCCGCACAGCACGAGCACCTCCTCGCGCCCCAGCTCGGCCAGCCGCGACACGTCGGCCGGCACGCCGTCCACCGGCGTCTGGTCGAACTTGTAGTCGCCGGTGACCAGCACCGTCCCGAGCTCGCAGGTCAGGGCGATGGCCATGGAGTCCGGGATGGAGTGGGTCATGTGGATCGGTTCCACGGAGAACGGCCCCAGGTCGACCGTGTCACCCGGCTTGATCTCCTCCAGCGGCGTCTCGCGCAGCTTGTGCTCGTCGAGCTTGGAGCGCGCCATGGCCACCGTCAGCCCCCCGCCGTACACCGCCGGGATCTTGTCCTGGCCTAGCTCGCGCAGCAGCCAGGGCAGGCAGCCCAGGTGGTCCTCGTGGCCGTGCGTGACGACGATCCCCTCGATGTCGTCCGCGCGATCGCGCAGGTAGGCGAAGTCGGGCAGGACCAGGTCGATGCCCATCATGTCCGCGGTCGGGAAGCGCAGGCCGACATCCACGACCACGATGCGCCCGTCGTACTCGACGACGGTCATGTTCTTGCCGATCTCGCCGAGACCCCCGAGGGGCAGGATGCGCAGCTTGCTCACGTCGAGGTCACGCCGCGGCGGCTTCGAGCAGCCCGTGGCGCTCGAGCATGGACCGCACGGCGGCCGACTCTTCCTCGTCGGCCTCCACGAGCGGGAGACGCAGGCCGCCGACCCCGATGCCCAGCATGTTGAGGGCGGCCTTGGTGCAGATCGGGCTGGCGGTCATGAACAGCGTTTCGTACACGTCGCGCAGCGAGGCGTCGATCTCGGCGCGGTTCTCGGGCTCGTCGACCATCCGGCGCATCGCGTCGCCCACGACGTGGCTGGAGACGCAGATGCCGCCCGCGCCGCCCAGGTCCAGGGCGCGCGCCAGCGTCCCGTCGTTGCCCGCGTACAGGTCGAGCCCGTCGACCGGGACGAGCTCGTCGTCGTTGGCCTGCTTGACGCCCTCGACCCCGTCGATCTGGGCCAGCTCGGCCAGCAGGTCAGGGGGCATGTTCGTGCCCGTGCGGGTGGGGACGTTGTAGAGCAGGACCGGCTTGTCGGTGGCCCGCGCGACCTCCTCGTAGTGGCGCACGATGCCCCGGCGGTTGGGCCGGTTGTAGTACGGCGTGACCGAGAGCGTGGCGTCCACCCCCAGCTCCGTGGCCCGCTCCGTCAGGTGCACGGCGTGGCGCGTGTCGTTGGAGCCCGTGCCGGCCACGATGGTCATGCGGTCGCCCATCTCGCTCACCGCCAGCTCGACCAGGCCCAGGTGCTCCTCGTCGGACAGCGTCGCCGCCTCCCCCGTCGTCCCGCACACGACCAGCCCGTCCGACCCGTGGTCGGCCAGATGGCGCATGAGTGCGACGGTCGCCTCCTCGTCCACGCGCCCCTGCGCGTCGAACGGAGTGACCATCGCCGTGAGGATGGCTCCCAGCTCCGGCATCGGCGTCGATGCTACCCCTTGGGAATCTCGAACAGGTTCTGGACCCGGGCGGCGAACATCAGGTCGCCGTCGATCTTCAGCTTCCCGGTCAGGAACAGCTGCGGCCCGGACGCGTTGCCCGTCACGAGGCGCAGGAAGGTGACCGGCTTGACCTTGAAGGTGACACGGGGGCTGCCCTCGTCCGGGTCGCGCTGCACGCGGCACTCCCCGCCCTCCAGCGTGACCCGGTAGTGGTCGTAGCCGCCCTCCGGGCGGTCGTGGATCTTCCAGTCGATGACCGCGTCGACGTCCCCGCCCCGCGAGGCGTCGAAGCGCCGCTCCATCTGGGCGAAGATCTCGTCCAGGATCAGGCGGCGGTTCTCGCTGGCCATGCCCTCGGCGAGGGCGTCGTCCGGCGTCTCGGCGACGGCCCGCGCGAAGGCGGCCGGATCGACGTCGAAGCTCAACCGGCCAGCGGATCGCCGGAGCTCATCTTCGGGGGCGCGTACTCCCCCTCGGAGCCCTCCTGCGGCGCGTCGGGGCCGCTCGAGGGCGACGGGGCCGGCGGCGCGGGCGCCTGCGTGGTCGGCGCGTCGGCCGCGGGAGGCTGAGCCGCGGCGGGCGGGGCCGCCGCCTCCGGGGGCGCCGGCGCCGGCTGCGCGGCGGCCTGGGCGGCCGCCTCGGGCACGGCGGGCGCGGTCGTCGCCTCGGCGGGCGGCGCCGGCGGCGTGCCCTCCGCGGCGACCGGGCGGCCGTGCGCGTCGTACTCGGCGGGCGCGCCGGTGGGCGGCGGGGGAGCCGAGCCGGCCTGCTGGCGCTCGTTGAACTCCTTCTGCTTCTCGTCGAGCTTGTCCTGCGCCTGCTTGGCGGCGTCCTTGGCCTTGTCCAGGATGCCGCCCTCCTTCTGGGCGTTCTGCGCCGCCTGCTTGGCCTTGTCGAGGAATCCCATGCGTCCGAGGCTACAACAGATGCTCGAGGCCCACGAGGGGCGATTCGGGGAGCTCCGCGACGTTTCGGATGGCCAGCAGGACGCCCGGCATGAACGACTCGCGGTCGATGGAGTCGTGGCGGATCGTCAGCGTCTGCCCGACGTCGCCCAGGATGACCTCCTGGTGGGCCACGAGACCGGGCAGCCGGACGGAGTGGATCGGGACCTCGCCCTCCATCAGCTCGGCCGTGCGGGCGGCGGTTCCGCTGGGCGCGTCGAGCTTGCGGTCGTGGTGCAGCTCGACGATCTCGGCCTTCTCCATGTGGCGCGAGGCCTCCGCGGCGAAGCGCATCATCAGCACGGCCCCGATGGCGAAGTTGGGCGCCACGAAGACGTTGGCGCCCTCCAGGCCCCGGAGCGCGTCGAGGTCGAAGCCCGTGGTGCCCACGACCACGTGGACGCCCGCGGCGACCGCCTCGCGGGCGTTGGCCACGATCTGGTCCGGCTGCGTGAAGTCGACGAGCACGTCGGCGCCGGCCAGCACGTCGGCCACCGTCGTGTCCAGCTGAGGGTCGGCGCGGCCGGTGAGCTCCATGTCGTCCGCGCCCTCGACGGCGCCGCACACGGTCTCACCCATGCGACCGGCGGCGCCGGCCACGGCGACGCGGATCACGCCGCCGCCAGGGCGCTGGACACCGGCTCCAGGGCGGAGCGGAACGGCTCCTCGTCGGGGCCGATCCCCGCCGCCGACATGCGCGCCGGGTCCAGCAGCTCGGAGACCAGCTCGGCCAGGTCGTCCAGCGTGATCGCGTCGATGCGGGCGATCAGCTCGTCCACCGTGAGCAGTGGCACGTCGTTGAGCACCGAGGCGCCCAGGCGGTTCATCCGCGCCGTGGTCGACTCCAGCGAGAGCACCAGGCGGCCCTTGACGTTCTCCTTGGAGCGCTGGAGCTCGGCGCCGGTGGCCGGCTCGGCGCGCAGCCGCGCCAGCTCGGCGCCCACGACGTCCATGGCCGCGCCCAGGTTCTCGCCGCGGGTGCCGAGGTAGATGCCGAACTGGCCGGTGGTCGCGTACTGGGCGGCGAAGGAGTAGACGCTGTAGGCCAGGCCGCGGCGCTCGCGCACCTCCTGGAACAGGCGCGACGACGACGTTCCCCCGATGACGTTGTCCAGGACGCGCAGGGCGAAGCGCCGTTCGTCGTCGCGCGCGATCCCCGGCGTGCCCAGGCACACGTGGTACTGCTCGGTCTCCTTGGCCTCGAAGCGCACGCGCGTGTGCATGTCGGGCTCCGTGTCGTCGAGCCCGGCGGCCGCCTTGGCGGAGCGGGGCGTCCAGCGGTCCACCGCCGCGACGAGGTCGTCGTGGTCGACGGACCCGGCGGCCGCGACGACCACGTTGCCGGGCACGTAGCGAGCCCGGTGGAACGCGCGGATGTCGGGCAGCGGTGTCCCCGCCACCACCTCGGCGCGCCCGATGATCGCCCGGCCCAGCGGATGGTCGCCGAAGATCGCCTCGCCCAGGACGTCGAACACCTTGTCCTGGGGGTCGTCCTCGTACATGGCGATCTCCTCCAGGACGACCTCGCGCTCGGTGTCGGCCTCCTCGAACGCCGGGCGCCAGACCATGTCGCTCATGACCTCCAGCGCGCGCGGGAGGTGGCGGTCCAGCACGCGGGAGTAGACCGACGTCGTCTCCTTGCCCGTGCCCGCGTTGAGCTCGGCGCCCATGCCGTCGAAGATCTGGTCGATCTCCGTCGAGCCGAAGCGCTCGGACCCGCGGAACAGCAGGTGCTCGAGCAGGTGCGACAGGCCGGCCTGCTCGTCGGTCTCGGCCACCGAGCCGGTGCCGATCCAGAACCCGAGCGCCGCGGATCGCACGGAAGGGATCTCCTCCGTGACGACCCGCACGCCCGAGTCCAGCTCGGTCAGCCGGTGCGCGTCCACGCGCGGCGCGGGGTGCTACCCGCGGTCGCGGTCGCGGTCGCGTCCGCCGCCCCGGCGGGGACGGCCGCTGCCGCGATCGCCGCCGCGGTCGCCACCGCCGCGCTCGCCGCGGTCACGGTCGCGTCCACCGCCACCGCCGCGGCCCTCGCTGCGCCCGCCGCCGCCGTTCTCGGCGGCCGAGGCCAGGATCTCCTCCTTGGACTTGCCGGCCACGGAGGGGTCGTCGGCCAGGCGCAGCCCGATACGGCCGCGCTCGCGGTCCACCTCGAACACCCGGACCTTGAGCTCGTCGCCCTTGTTCAGGACGTCCTCGACCGTGTCCACGCGCTCGCCGGGCGAGACGTTGGAGATGTGCAGCAGGCCGTCGGTGCCCTTGCTGAGCTCGATGAAGGCGCCGAACGTGGTCGTCTTGACCACCTTGCCGTCGAACTCGTCGCCGACCTCGACCTCCTTGGTCATCGAGCGGATGCGCTCCACGAGGGCGTCGCCCAGCTCGCCGTTGGCCGAGTAGACCAGGACCTGGCCCTCGTCGTTGACGTCGATCTGGGACTCGAACTCCTCCTGCAGGGCGCGGATGGTCTCCCCGCCCTTGCCGATGAGCAGCCCGATCTGCGACGGGTCGATCTCGATCGAGCCGATGCGCGGCGCGTACTGCGACAGCTCGCTGCGCGGAGCCTCGATCGTCTCGGACATCTTGCCCAGGATGAACGTGCGGGCCTTGTGGGCCTGCTCGAGCGCGTCGCGCAGGATGTCGAACGTGACGCCTGAGATCTTGATGTCCATCTGCAGTGCGGTGATGCCCTGCTCGGTCCCGGCGACCTTGAAGTCCATGTCGCCCAGGTGGTCCTCCACGCCCGCGATGTCGGTGAGCACGACGTAGTCGTCGCCCTCCTTGATCAGGCCCATCGCGATGCCCGCCACCGGCCGCTTGAGCGGCACGCCGGCGTCCATCAGGCTCAGGGAGCTGCCACAGACGCTGGCCATGGACGACGAGCCGTTGGAC
>JAWVFQ010000015.1:0-168057 GCA_033856025.1 Solirubrobacteraceae bacterium
ACAGCTGGATCCCCACCATCGCGTCGCGCTCGTCCTGGTGGTCGCCCTTGCGCACGCGCTCCAGGCTCTCGGCGTGGATGCGGTCGATCTTCTCCAGCGCGCGAGCCAGCTCGCGGGCCACCTCGCGCCACCCGCGCTCGTCGAGCGTGAGCTTGGTCAGGCTGAGGTGCGCGTCGTCGGCGCTGAAGCCGCCCTCCCCCGCCGCCGCGTTGACCTGCGCGCTCAGCTCCCCGAGCGTCGCCCCGGCCATCGCCTGCTTGACGATCTCGGGCACCTGGGCCCACGCCTCGTCGGGGATGTGGTGCTTGGCGTCCGCCTGGTAGTAGTGCTCGATCGCCCCCCGCCGCGGGGTCTTGCGCACCAGCTTGATCATGCCCAGGGCCTCGAGGCGCCGGACGTGGTAGCTCACGACGCCCAGCGAGGCGTTGAGCTCCTGCGCGATCTCGCTCGGGCTCGCCACGCGCTGCTCGAGGATGGCGAGGATCCGCACCCGCAGGGGATGCGCGAGCATCTTGACCAGGCGGTTGTCAAGGATCTCGTCGCGGCGTTTCGATGTCTTCTGGCCAGCCATTCCTCAACCTCTTTCGGATCCTGTGCAGTCTGACCTTAACCGTCCCCTCGGGCAGATCGAGCCGCCGCGCGACCTCGGCCTGGGTCAGGTCGTGACGGTACCGCAGGTGCAGTAGGGCGCGCTCGTCCGGGCGCAGGCCGGCCAGCGCCCGGCGGGTGTCCAGTCGCGCGAGCAGCGAATCGAAGGGATCTTCGCCGCGGTACTCGGGCTCGACCGCGGTGACCACCTCCCGCGCGGCGCGGCGCGTGCGTCGCTCCAGGATCCGCAGCGCCTCGCGATGGGTGATCTGCAGCAGCCACCCCAGCGGGGCCTCCGGGGTGGCGCACGTCCGCCGCCGGCCCCACGCCCGGGCCATCGCCTCCTGCACCGCCTCCTCGGCGTCGTCGCGGTCGCGCAGCACCCGGTGCGCCTCACGCAGGCACCGGGCCCGCGCGGCGCGCCAGTCCCAGGCGAGATCCGGTGCGCCTGTGCTGGCGTGTGTCTCCATGGTCAGGGAATTCTCTACTACTGAAACGTTTTTGAGCAAGTTTGCGGTCTAGGAGGTCATGGAAGTCCTCCGGTCCTCGGCCGCGCCGTGTCACCCCGCGGCGTCGGCGCTCCCCGCCTACGAGGTCCTGGCGCCCTTCTACGACCGCTACACCGCCGACTACGAGCACGAGCTCGTGCTCGAGCAGATCGAGGCGCTGGCGCTCGCCCACGGCCTGTGCGGGCGCCGCGTGCTGGACGTGGGGTGCGGCACGGGCAAGAGCTTCCTCCCCCTGCTCGACCGCGGCTACGACGTCACCGCGTGCGACATCTCGCCCCGGATGGTCGAGCGCGCCCGGCGCAAGCTCGATGAGACCGACGGGAAACGCGTCGTCGTCGCGGACATGCGCGCGCTGCCCTGGCGCCGCGCCTTCGACCTCGTGACCTGCCTGGACGACGGCCTGAACTACCTGCTGTCCGACGTCGAGCTGAACACGGCCATCCGCTCCATGGCGAGCGCGCTGCGCTCCGGCGGCCTGGTGATCTTCGACGTCAACTCCCTGCGCACGTACCGCGAGACGTTCGCCGAGGAGTTCGTCGTGCAGTCCGGCCAGACGGTCTTCCAATGGCGCGGCGAGGGCACCGGCGAGATGGAGCCGGGCGAGCGCTGCTCGGCCGTCCTGGACGTGCGGGTGGCCGGCGGGCGCCTGCGCGCCACTAGCCGCCACGTCCAGCGCCACCACCCGCGCGAGGCCGTCGAGGCCGCGTGCGCGCGCGCCGGCCTGTCCGTGCTCGCCGTGCGCGGCGTGGCGCGCGGCGCGCGGCTCGTGGCCGACCCGGACGAGGACGTCCATCCCAAGCTCGTTTTCGTCGCCGGCCGTGCCGGCGCCTGACCCGAAGAGAGGAGGAGATGTCATGTCCATCATCCGCTGGGGCTGATCGCCCGTCGAAGGCCGGCCGGCGGCCGCGCGTTCTCGCGCCGCTGGCCCGCCGCGACTTCGCGCTGCTGTGGGTGGGAACCGGGCTCTCGCTGGCCGGCGACGGCGTGTATGCCGTCGCGCTGGCCTGGCAGGTGTACGAGCTGTCGGGGACGGCCGGAGCGCTGGCCGCCGTCGGCGTGGCCTGGACCCTCCCCCAGCTCGCGTTGCTCCCCTGGGCGGGCATCGCGGCGGACCGCCACGACCGCCGGCGCCTGCTGGTCGCCGCCGACCTGGTGCGCGCCGGGGCGATCGGCGCCCTGGGCGTGCTGTCGGCGCTCGGCGCGCTGTCGCTGTGGATGGTCGTGGCGGGCGCGGTCGTCTACGGCGCGGCGGAGGCGTTCTCCGCGCCCGCGTTCGTGGCCCTGGTCGCCCAGGTCGTACCGCGCGAGGAGCTGGTCGGAGCCAACGCGCTGGAGCAGTCCGCGCGCCCGCTCGCGCTGCGCCTGGCCGGTCCCGTCCTGGGCGGCGGGCTCGTCGCGGCCACCGGACCGGGCGGCGCGCTGCTCGTGGACGCCGCCACCTTCGCCATCTGCGCACTGGCCGTCGGGCTCATCCGCCGCCCGCCCACTCCCGCCTCCGGCGCGGCGCGCGCGTGGCGCGCCGAGCTGAGCGAGGGCGCGCGCTACGTGCGCGCCCGGGTGTGGCTGTGGACGACGCTGCTGGGCGCCGCCGTCGGCCTGCTGTGCTTCTACGGACCGGTGACCGTCCTGCTGCCCTGGCTCGTCAAGCAGGACCTCGGCGCCGGCGCGGGGTCGCTGGGGATCGTCCTGGGCGCCGGCGGCGCGGCCGCTCTCGTGGCCGCGCTCGCGGCGGGCCAGCTCGGGCTCGGCCGCTCGCCCCTGCGCGTGGTCTACGCGTCGTGGACGGTGGGCGCGCTGGCCATCGCGGGCTACGGGCTCGCGGACACGGTGTGGCAGGCGGCGCTGGTGAGCGTCGTGGTCCAGGGCGCGATGACGGTGGGCGCGATCGGCTGGGGCGCGCAGCTCCAGCGCACGGTGCCGGCCGGCCTGCTGGGCCGCGTGGCGAGCCTGGACTGGCTGCTGTCGACGGCGCTGGTGCCGGTCTCGCTGGGCCTCACGGCGCCGGCGGTCGCGCTGTTCGGGGCCCGGGCGGTCCTGGTCGCCGCGGGAGTGGCCTCGGCGACGGCGCTCGCGGCGCTCGGGCTCGCGACGGCCCTGAGCGACCGGCGGCGGTTGCGGCCCAACTGGCGCGCTATAGTCAGCGATCCCTGAGCGGTCGCAAACGAGCGGCCGCTCCTCCTATCCCTTGCGCGGCCGACTCCCTCCTCGCGGACACTTCGCCCTGATGCCCCGGCGCTCGGCGCCGGCCCGGGGCCTGCGGTCGGCACTGGCCCAGGACGAGCTGGAGGTGCACTTCCAGCCCAAGCTGGCGCTCGACGCCCAGTCGGTGCCCGGGGTCGAGGCGCTGGTGCGCTGGCGCGACCCGCAGCGCGGCCTGCTGGCGCCGGCCGACTTCCTCGCCGGCCTGGAGCACCACGAGGTGCTCGGCGAGCTCGCCCTGTTCGTGCTGGACCGCGCACTGGCCCAGGCGGCCGAGTGGAGGCGCCACGGCGCACCGCTGAGCGTCGCGGTGAACGTGACGTCGGCCAGCCTGGTGGACGAGTCCCTCCCGGCATCGGTGAGCGCCGCGCTGCGCCGGTGGGACGTCCCGCCCGGCGCGCTGGTGCTCGAGATCACCGAGACCGCCGTGCTCCAGGACCCCGACCGCGCGGTCGCCGTCCTGCGCGACCTCGCGGCGGCGGGCGTGGACATCGCGCTGGACGACTTCGGGACGGGAGAGTCCTCCCTCAGCCGGCTCCTCCAGTTTCCGATCGTCGAGCTCAAGATCGACCGGACGTTCGTGCACAACCTCGCCGTCCGACTCTCGCGCGGCCTGAAGGTGATCAGGGCGGTGGTCGACCTCGCCCACGACCTGGGGCACCGCGTCGTCGCGGAGGGCGTGGAGGACCGCGCGACCCTCGACCACCTGGCCGACCTGGGGTGCGACCAGGCTCAGGGCTACTACATCTGCCGTCCGCTCCCGGCCGCCGATCTGCCCGCCTGGGCGCTGCGCGCGCCGGCGGCGGCCGACCGGCTCTTCTCGCGACCGCTGGGAACGCCCGAGCCCGGCCCGGCGGAGTCGGGCGGCCTGGGCGGGGCATTCCGCAGCCCGGCTGTCGAGATCGGCTGGCGCTGAATGCGGGCGGAGGGATTCGAACCCCCACGGGCCGTGAGGCCCACCGGCTCCTAAGGCCGGAGCGTCTACCGTTCCGCCACGCCCGCCGACTGCTGCGCTCGGTTGTCCGAGCTTGTATGTTGCGCTACAGGATGGCGCGTCCAGGCGTGGAGATCCGGGAGGGGTACCACATCGAGAACCCCAACCAGCACAAGGCCTCGTCGAAGGCGACGAGAGCCGTTGTGATCCTGCTGCTGCTCGTCTCCGCCGCCCTGATGGCCATCGTCCTGCTCGGCGGGTGGTCCAAGCTGGCCGGCATGCAGGTCGTGCTGATCGGGTGGATCCTCGTCTACCTGCTGATGGCCTTCTACGTCGCGCGCTGGAACCGCGGCGTCCTGCCGCTCGCCGCGGCGCTGGCCATCCTCATGGGGATCTTCGCCGCCATCGCGGGGCCCGAGTGGTTCGATCGCGACAAGACCGGCTTCACGTCGCCGGCGCTGGACGAGAGCGTCCTGGGCCTCGTCACGCTGCTGATCGTCCCGGTGCAGGTCCTGTTGATCGGGTTCGTCATGCGCGGGTTCCAGCAGGCCTGGAACGTCGAGGTCGAGGTCCCGGACGGGCAGACCTACCAGCCCGGCATGGGCTACCAGGAACGCGGCGGCCGCACCGCCACGGCGTAGGCTTGCTCGCCTCGCGGCGGTAGCCCAACCGGCAGAGGCAGTCGGCTCAAACCCGATCCAGTGTGGGTTCGAATCCCACCCGCCGCACTGACAGGCGCGACCTACGAGGCCGCGACGGCCTGGTCGCGGCCGGCCTTCTTGGCCTCGTAGAGCGCGGCGTCGGCGCGCTTGACCAGCTCGTCGGGCGACTCGTCGCCGTCCCAGGCGGCCACGCCGGCCGAGCACGTCTGGCCGGCGATCGTGAAGGTGCGCAGGCGCTCGACGACCTCCAGGCCGACGTCGAGCGGACAGTGGGGCAGGACGAGCCCGAACTCCTCGCCGCCGTAGCGCGCCAGCAGGTCGGAGGGGCGCAGCATCTCGCGCCAGGTCGCCGCCACCTGCTTGAGCAGCCGGTCCCCCGCCTGGTGGCCGCGCTCGTCGTTGTAGTCCTTGAAGCGGTCGAGGTCGAGCATCGCCACGCACAGCGGGCGCTCCTCGCGGTCGGCGCGCGCGAGCTCGCGCGGGAGATGCTCGTCCCAGGCGCGGCGGTTGGCCAGGCCGGTGAGGTCGTCGGTGCGCGCCACCGCCTCCAGCCGGGCCAGCAGGTCGGCGCGCTCGATCGCCACCGCCGCCTCCGCGGCCAGCAGTCCGACCAGCGAGCGGACGCGCTGCCCCGGGTCCTCCACGCGCTCGCCCCAGGCCAGCGTGAGCACGCCGATCGGGACGCCGTTGCGCACGACGGGCTGCCACAGCGCCGACACCACGCCGAGCGTCTCGCGCACCGGCTGGGAGATCACCGTGCTGTCCTCCAGGTCGGACACGAACAGCGTCTGGCCCGACGAGAAGGCCGTCGCGGCGCCCGAGGGCTGGCCCGCGAACGGCAGGTGGATCTGCGGGACCTGAGCCCCCACCACCGCGGTGGACACCAGCTCCTGGCCCTTGGGGTCGGGCTCGTAGAGGATCGCCGACTTGGCACCGGCCAGGTCGCGCGCGGCGCGGCAGATCGCCGGCCGGGCGGCGTGGGCATCGGTGACTCCGGCCAGGTCGCGCGCCACCTCCGCCACGCGGGTGAGGTCCTCCGCGTGGTCGCGCAGCTGCTGGTCGGTCCGTTTGCGGTCGGTGATGTCGCGCAGGAAGGCGTTGAACACCCAGCCGTCGGGCTCGCGCAGCGGCGAGATCGTCAGCTCGATGGGGAATTCGGTGCCGTCGCGGCGCTCCCCCACCAACTCGACGGGACGGTTGACCAGCGCGCTGTCGCCGGTCGACACGAACCCGGCCAGCTCGCGGTCGAAGGTGTCGCGCAGCCGCTCCGGGATCAGGACCTCCGACGCCGGACGGCCCAGGACCTCCTCGCGCCGCCGCCCGGTCATCGCCTCCGCCTGCGGGTTGAACGTGGTGACGCGGCCCTCGGAGTCGGTCGCCACGAACCCGTCGTTGGCGGTGTCGATGATCGCGCGCGTGCGCTCCTCGGCCCGGCGCAGCCGCTCGGCGCGCGACGCCAGCTCGGCGGCGCGCTCGCGGACCGTGTCGACCAGCGTGGCCACGAGCCAGCCCGCCACCGCCATCGTCCCGATGGTGAGCACCCAGCGGGCCGCCGGCGCCGCGCTCTCCGGACCCACCTGGAGCACCACTCCGTAGCCCACCGCGACCAAGGCGAGCTGGAGGATCGCCTGGAGGCGCGTGAAGAAGTAGAAGGAGTAGATCGCCACCCAGAAGTAGAAGACGGCGTAGGCCGTCGATCCGTCGCCGGAGCGATCGATGCCGACCGTGATCATCGCCGTCCCCAGCGCCACGAAGGCCTGGAACGACCACCCGGGCAGCCACCGCCAGGTCAGGCGCAGGAACGCCGCGGCCACGAAGGCGAGCCCCGCCAGGACGAGCAGGCCGACGTCGTCCTGGCCGGCCGGGTGGTTGAACCCCACCGTGAGCACCACGAGGGTGCCTCCCACCGCGAACAGGTAGGCCAACGAATGCGCGTGGACGCGCAGATCCTGCCGGGGCGGCCGGGGGCCGGCCAGTGGGCTCGATTCCATTCCGTTGAGGCGCCCTTCTCCGTCCGTCCGGGCGCGCCGATCGATGGTACTCACGGGTGGCGCGAACCTCTGTAGGACATCCGTCGAGCCGGACGGACTCAGGCGCCGACGAGCTCGCCCAGCGGCGCCGCGAGCGCCGCGGGCGCGGCCAGCAGGCCGTCGGGCAGTCCGTCGGCGGGCGCGATCTCGCGCAGCTCCAGGCCGGCGCGGCGGCACAGCAGCGCCCCGGCGGCGCGGTCCCACGGCTTCAGGCCCCGCTCGTAGTAGGCGTCGAAGCGCCCGCAGGCCGTCCAGGCCAGGTCCAGCGCGGCGCTCCCCAGCCGGCGCAGGTCCCGCACGCGCGGCAGCACGCGCGCCGTCACCTCGGCCTGGCGCGCGCGGACGTCGGCGTCGTAGGAGAACCCCGTGGCCACCATCGCCGTGGCCAGGTCATCGCGCTCCGAGGCCCGCACGGGCACGCCGTCCAGGGTGGCCGGCCCGGAGCGCGTCGCCGCGAACGTCTCGTCGCGCAGCGGGTCGTGGACCACGCCCACGAGCGTGCCCTCCGGGTCCTCGCAGGCCACGCTGACGCACCAGTGCGGGATGCCGAAGAGGAAGTTGACCGTCCCGTCGAGCGGGTCGACGACCCAGCGCAGCCCCGTAGCGCCGCCGCCGCGGTCGCCGCCCTCCTCGCCGAGGACCGCGTCGTCAGGGCGCCGGACCGCCAGGGCCTCCCGCAGCACGCGCTCCGCCGCCAGGTCGGCCTCCGAGACGAGGTCGGTGGGCGTGCTCTTGGCCCGGACCTCCACCCGCGGCCCCCCGAAGCGCTCGACCAGGACGGCGGCCGCCGTGCGGGCGGCCTCGTCGGCCACCCGCAGCAGCTCGTCCTCCATCAGGAGACCGGCGGCCGGCGCTCGGCCCAGGGGCGCTCGGACTCCAGCTGCGCGGCCAGCGACAGGACTGTCGCCTCGTCGTTGGGGCGACCGATCAGCTGAACGGCCAGCGGCAGCCCGTCCGGGGTGGACCCGGCCGGGACGGACGCCGCCGGCTGGCCGGTGAAGTTCCAGGGGGCGGTGTAGGGGATCAGGCGCCCGGCGCCGTTGATCGTCCACAGGGCGCCGCGGCCCTCCCAGCGGCCCGTCTCGACCGGCGGCTCCGGCGCCACCGGGGTCAGGAGCACGTCGTGCTCGGCGAAGAAGGCATCGACGCGCTCGCGCACCGGCCCCTCGGCGGCGCGCGCCCGCGCCACCAGCGAGTCGGGGATCGACGCGCCCAGAGCGGTGATGCGCTTCCACCGGCGATCCAGGCGCTCGGGCCGCGGGAGCGAGCGTGCCTCGTCGGCGACCCCCCGCAGCACCCGCACCAGCGGCGCCCAGGCCTCGGACCCCACGTAGCCCGGATGTTCCTCCACGACCTCGTGCCCCAGCGAGCGCAGCAGCTCGGCCGTGTCCAGCACGGCCCGGCGTACCTCGGCCGCCGGCTTGACCAGCGTCCCGGGCGGGACGTCGAACGAGTGGGCGATGCGCAGCCGCCGCGGCGGGGCGCCCGCCGCCTCGGCGAACGGGCGCTCGGGCGCGGGCGGTCGGTCCGCGTCCACCTCGGAGGGACCGGCGGTGACGTCGAGCAGCAGCGCAGTGTCCCCGACCGTCCGGGTGATCCAGCCCACCGACGAGAGCCCGTGCCAGTGGTCGGCGTGCGGCGCCAGCGAGACGCGGCCGCGCTGGGGCTTGAGGCCGAACAGCCCGCAGAACGCCGCCGGCATGCGGATCGACCCGCCACCGTCGGATCCCAGCGCGGCGCCGACCAGGCCCGCCGCGACGGCCGCCGCCGAGCCGCCGCTGGAGCCGCCCGGTGAGCGGTCGGGGTTCCACGGGTTGCGGGTCACGCCCCACGTCGGCGACTCGGTCACCGGCAGCGCACACAGCGGCGGGACGTTGGTGCGGCCGATGACCACGGCGCCCGCCGCGCGCACCCGCCGCACGACCTCGGCGTCCTCGCGGGCGGGATCGCCGTAGGCGTCGGTCCCGTGCGTGGTCACGTCGCCGGCCACGTCCAGGTTGTCCTTGATCGCGATCGGCACGCCCAGCAGCGGGCGCTCGTCGCCCCCCTTCAGGCGTGCCTGCGCCTGGTCGGCCTCGGCCAGGGCCCGATCGCGGTACACCGCGCGAAAGGCGTTGAGCCGCGGGTTGTGGCGGTCGATGCGCTCGAGGTAGAGCTCGACCAGCGCGCGCGGCGTGACCTCCCCGGCGCGGACGAGCTCCGCCTGGCGGGCGAGCGGGGTGAAGGCGAGGGCGTCGTCGGCCACGGGCGGGCAGCCTACCCGGGGCGCTCGCGGCGGGCCGGTGCGCGAACATGCTGCGCCGCATGGATCCTCAGGCCATCGTCACCGGGCTCGCGCGCGTCGCCCCGCGCGGCCCCGGCACCGACGCCGAGCGCCGCGCCGCGCGCTGGCTGGCCGCGGTCCTGCGCGAGGACCTCGACCGCGAGGCCCAGGTCGAGACGGTGTGGGTGCGCCCCCACCAGGCGCTCGTCGTGGCGCTGCACGCGGTGGTGGGCGTGGCGGCGAGCCTGGTCGCCGCTACGCGGCCCGCGGTCGGGCTCGGGCTGGCGCTGGCCGCGCTTCTGTCCTGGGTGCTCGACGGCCTCGGCCTGGTCCACCTGCTGCGCCGCCTCACGCCGGCGCGCGCGACGCAGAACCTGATCTCCCCGCCCACGGCGGCGACGCGCTCGGGACGCCAGCGGATCGTCCGCCTGGTCATCACCGCGCCCTACGACGCCGGACGGGGCGGTCTGGCGCGGCGCGAGGCGGTGCGCCGCGCGGTGGCCTGGCTGCGCGGGGTGACGCGCGGGCGCCTGCCCGGCGCCGGGACGTTCCTGGCGCTGGCGCTGGCGGCGATCGCCGCCCTGGCCGGGGCGCGCCTGGCCGGCGCGGACGGCACGTGGGTCGGGGTCGTCCAGCTCGTCCCCACGGTCGGATTGATGGCGGCGCTCGCCCTGGCGGTCGACTCCACCCTGTCGCGCACGGTCCCCGGCGCGGGCGATCCGGCCAGCGGGACCGCCGTCGCCCTGGCGCTGGCCGCCGCGCTGGACCGCGGCCCGCCGCGTCACCTCGGCGTCGAGGTCGTCCTGGCCGGCGCGGGCCAGGGACCGTCGCTGGGGATGCGCGAGTTCGTCGCCGCCCGCCGGCGGCGCTGGCGCCCGGAGGCCACGGCGGTCCTGGAGCTGCGCGCCTGCGCGCGCGGACGCCCGCGCTGGTGGGTGAGCGACGGCGCCGTGGTCCCCCAGCGTCTGCACCCGACCCTCGCCGGCGCCGCCGCCGAGGTCGCGTCCGACCACGACGCGCGGCCCCACCGCGGGCGCCAGGCGAGCGGCGCCTGGCGAGCCCGCCGCGCGCGCTGGCCGGCGATCGCGGTGGGGACGCTGGAGGACGAGGCCTGGTCGCGCGACTCCCACACCGACCGCGACACCCCCGACCGGGTCGACCCGCGCGCCATGCGCGACGCCCTCGCCTTCGCGCTCGCCATCGTCCGCGCGCTGGATGACGACCTGGCCGCGCGGCTATAGCCGCGGTCGCCGGCGTCGCTGACCAGGACGCAGGGGAGGGGACAGTGCTCCGCACGGACCCTCCCCGAGGACGCCGCCAGCGGCGGCGGCGGACCGGCTAGAGCCGCGCGGCGAATTCCACGAACCAGTCCAGCGCGGCGGGGTTGGCCAGCGACTCGCGGCTGGCCGCGCGGTCGGGCGGCGTGCCCATGAGGATCCGCTTGACCGGTATCTCCAGGACCTTGCCGCTGAGCGTGCGCGGGACCTCGGCGATCGCGTAGACCTCGTTGGGCACGTGGCGGGGGGAGCAGTCCTCGCGCACGCGCGCGCGTATCCGCGAGCGCAGGTCGTCATCGAGCTCGGCGTCCTCGCGCAGCACGACGAAGAGCGGCATCCAGCCCTCCGACCCCGGCCGGGGGACGTCCACGACCAGCGCGTCGACGATCTCGGGCAGCGCCAGCACCGCGCGGTAGATCTCGCTCGTCCCCATGCGCACGCCCTGGCGGTTGATCGTGGAGTCAGAGCGCCCGTAGATGACCGCGGTGCCGCGCGACGTGATCTCGATCCAGTCGCCGTGGCGCCACACGCCGGGCCACATGTCGAAGTAGGAGGACCGGTAGCGCTCGCCGTCCGGGTCGTTCCAGAAGTACAGCGGCATCGAGGGCATCGGCTCGGTGATGACCAGCTCGCCCACCTGGTCGACGACCGCGTGGCCGTCCTCGTCCCACGCCTCCACGGCGCAGCCCAGCGCCCGGGCCTGGAGCTCACCGCGGTAGACCGGCAGCGTGGGCACGCCGCCCACGAAGGCGGTGCACACGTCGGTCCCGCCGCTGGTGGAGTACAGCCACACGTCCGCGCTCACCTCGTCGTAGATCCAGGCGAACCCCTCGGGCGCGAGCGGCGAGCCGGTCGAGCCGACCGACCGCAGCCTGGACAGGTCGAGGTCGCGGCCCGGATGGACGTCGGCCTTCATGCAGCCCGCGATGAAGCTCGCGCCCGTCCCGAAGGACGTCACGCCCGCGTCCTGGGCGAAGCGCCAGAGCACGTCCATGTCGGGGTGGCCGGGGTTGCCGTCGTACAGGGCGATCGTCGCGCCGGTGAGCAGCGTCCCGACGAGGAAGTTCCACATCATCCAGCCGGTCGTGGTGAACCAGAACATCCGGTCCTCCGGGCCCACGTCGAGGTGCAGGAACCCCTTCTTGAGCTGCTCGAGCAGGATGCCGCCGTGGCCCTGCACGATCGCCTTGGGCAGGCCGGTCGTCCCGCTGGAGTACAGGACCCACAGCGGGTGGTCGAAGGGAACGGGCTCGAAGCGCAGGTCGTCGTCGAAGGCCAGGAGCTGGTCCCACGTCATGGCGTCGCGCAGTCCGTCGAGGTCGCCGCGCTCGGAGCTGAGCGCCGGGTCGAGGTAGGCCAGGACGACCGTGCGCTCCAGCGTCGGCATCTCGGCCTGGAGCGCGGCCACGGTCTCCAGGCGGTCGAAGTCCCTGGCGCCGTAGCGGTAGCCGTCGACGGCCAGCAGCACCTTCGGCTCGATCTGGGCGAAGCGGTCGATCACGCTGCGCGCCCCGAACTCCGGCGCCGCGCTGGACCAGATCGCGCCCAGCGAGGCGGTGGCCAGGAACGCCACGACCGTCTCGGGGACGTTGGGGAGGTAGGCGACGACGCGGTCGCCCGGACCGACGCCCAGGGCGCGCAAGCCGGCGGCGGCGCGCGCCACCTGGCCGCGCAGCTCGTCCCAGGTCACGGTCACGTCGTCGCGGGTCTCGGAGCGCGCGATCATCGCCGGCTCGCCGTCGCGCGCGTGCGCGAAGACGTGCTCGGCGTAGTTGAGCCGCGCGCCCGGGAACCACTCCGCGCCCGGCATCTCGCGCGAGCCCAGCACGCGCTCGTACGGCGCCGCCGCGCGCACCTCGCAGAACTCCCAGATGGACGCCCAGAACGCCTCCAGGTCGCCGACCGACCAGCGCCACAGCGCCTCGTAGTCCTCGCAGCGCAGCCCCCGCGTCTCCTCCAGCCACCGCGTGTAGCGCGTCAGCGTCGAGCGCTCTACCCACTCCTGGGAGGGGCTCCAGAGAAGCTCACCGCGCGCCGCCGTCGCCACGGCGCGGAGTCTATGCGCCGACCGCGCCGCGAAAGGGGGCCGCGCAGCCCGCCGTATCTGCCGCAAACCGGTGCGAGACAGTCCATAATCCGCCGCGTGAGCGGGAGGAGTCGGGGAGCGACGGCCCTGGCCGTCGCGACGTTCTTGCTGTCGACCACCGCCAGCGCGCGGGCGGACGAGTACTGCGTGGGCGGCGGAGGCTGCCCACCCGACCACAGCGCGACGACGGTCCAGGGGGGCCTGAACCTCGCGGGCGAGCACCCGGGGCCCGACCAGGTGCACGTGGCCGCCGGGACGTTCACCGAGACGACGACGTACACCCCCCCGGACGGCGCGACGAACCCGGTGGCGATCGACGGGGCCGGGCGCGGCGCGACGAAGATCGTCGGATCGTCGTACGCGGCCCTGATCCTGGGCGCGGTCGGATCGTCGGTGCGCGACCTGACCCTGGTCGCGGTGAGGGAGGGCCAGGGACTCGTCGTCGACGGCAACGGCCGGGTCAGCGCGACCCGGCTCGAGGTCGTACCGGCGGCGACCGATGCCAACGATGCCGCGCTGGTGCAGGCGGGCGGGACGCTGGACGTCCAGGGCTCGGCGCTCACGGCCCGGTCCGGCGTGGCCCTCCGCGCGATCGGCACCGCGACCGCCGACGACACCACGTTCACCGGCACCACGGCGATCTTCAACTCCGAGACCGCCACCTTGACCGTCCGGCGGTCTCGGCTGATCGCCCTCTACGGAGCGTACGCGCAGGGCGGGACCGTGGAGCTCTCCAACAGCTACGTGACGACCTCCGCCACCCGGAACGCCAGTCCGGTCGGGCTCATGGCCACGAGCGGCGCCGGGAACACGACGATTCGCGCGAGAAACGTGACGGTGGCCGGAGACGGCTCGACGCCGTCGCTCGGAGTCTCCATCCTTGGCGGCGGGGGCCACACCGCCCGGGTCGAGCTGGTGAACACCGTCCTCACGGGCTACGCCAGCTCGTTCGCGCGCGAAGCCGAGGCGGGGTCGCGCGCCGAGCTCGTGACGACCAACTCCGCCTACGCCCCAGCCGGCTTCGACGGCGCCGGCCCCGGCGGGCCGGTCTCCGAGACCAATCCGCTGGGCGCCCCGACCGGGTTCGTATCGAACCTGGACCATCGCCTGCGCCACGACTCGCCGCTGGTCGACGCCGGGGCGCCCATCGCCTACACCGTTCCGGCGCTGGACGTGAACGGCAAGCCGCGCTTCGTGGACGGCCGCGGCGACGGCGGCGAGCAGCTGGACGTCGGCGCGTTCGAGTATCAGCGCACGCCGCCGCACGCCGCGATCGCCGGGCCGGCGACGGCGTTCACGGCCGAGCCCGTGACCTTCGACGCCTCGGCGTCCGGCGACGACGATCCCGGCGAGGGACTCGCGTTCCTGTGGACCGTCGACGGCAGAGTGACCGCCAACGGCCCGCCGACGTACCGCTACCTCAGGCCCACGCGCGGCGACCACACGGTGAGCGTGAAGGTGACCGACCCGACGGGCCAGAGCGCCACGGCCACGGCACGCGTGAGGGTGGCCGACGGCCCGCCTCCTGAGCTCACGGCGGCGTCGATCACGCGCAGCTTCCGCGTCGGCGTCGGCGCCACGCCCCTGACCGGCCGCACGACGGCGCGCGCCGCCACGGGCGCGAGGATCGGCTACCGCCTGTCGAAGCCGGCGACGGTCCGGCTCGCCTTCACCCGCGCCCGGCGCGGCTACCGAAGCCACGGCCGCTGCGTGGCGCGGCGGCCCCGCGCGGGCGCGGTGCGCCGGTGCACGCGCTACGTCGCCGAGGGGACGCTGGTCCGCACGAGCCGCGCGGGCGCCAACCGCGTGCGGTTCAGCGGACGCATCCGGCGACGCGCCCTCGCCGTGGGGCGCCACCGCCTGCGACTGCGGGCGACCGACGCGGCCGGCCACCGCTCGCGCGTCCGAACGCTGTTCTTCCACATCCTGCCCCCTGTCCACAGGAGGACCCGATGACGTCGTTTCGCCTTCGCATTGCCGGCGCAGCCTTGATCGCGCTCGCGCTCGCCGCCGCGCCGGCCGCGAGTGCCGCGCCGTTCCAGATCGTCGCCGGCACCGACCTCACCACCGGCCACGACGTCGCCGTCGACGCCGCGGGGACGGGCCACTTCACCTGGACGGCCGGTCCGTTCCAGGCCAACGTCACGCACTACTGCCGGGTGCCGCGCGGCGGCACCGGCTGCGCCC
Source organism: Solirubrobacteraceae bacterium (assembly GCA_033856025.1). Lineage (GTDB taxonomy): Bacteria > Actinomycetota > Thermoleophilia > Solirubrobacterales > Solirubrobacteraceae > AC-38. The sequence goes on from JAWVFQ010000015.1 coordinate 14,736, forward strand.
CGGGCAGCGAGCGGACCTTCCAGCCCGTCAACCGCTTCAACGAGACCGCCAGTGCGGAGGCGGGCGGCGGCCCGCACGTCCTCACCGGGGCGGGTGGCGCCGTGATCGTGATCACCACGCGCGCGGGCGAGTTCCGCCGACCCGACGGCTCGGTGGGCGGCACCTCGTTCGCCTTCGTCTCGGCCGACGGCGGCCAGACGTTCTCCGGACAGCAGCCGATCGGCACCACCGCATCGAACGAGGCGATCCTCGGCCCGGGCCAATCCATCACCCGGATCGGGGGCCCGACGGCCGGACTCGGGGGGCTGACCGGGACGAGCGTGCAGTCGACGCCGTTCGGCGCCTTCGCGTCCGCGCACGCCGACTTCTCCGCCAGTGCTCCGACCTCACAGGCCATCGCGCTCGACGACACCGGCCGCGCGGTGGCCGCGTGGAGCGACGGCGTCGGCAAGGCCGTCCGCCGGCACAGCGGCAGCGGCGACGTGAACGACCTGGCCACCTGGGGGGCGCCGCTGACGCCCCGCGCCGACCCCATGGCGCTCGCCGGCGGCCCCCACGGCGCCTTCGTCCTCTGGTTCGGGCACGCGGCGCAGGGGACGTTGTGGAGCACGCAGCGGATCAGCGCTTCCGGGCTCGCGGCGCCGCGGCCCGCGGCCGGCGGGCAGCCGCTCACGCAAGCCGACCTCGTCGCCGACGCATCGGGCCGGCTGCACCTGGTCTGGTCCGAGGGGGTCCGCCCCCGGCTGCTGTACCGCGGCTCGCCGGACGGCACCGCGTGGAGCGTCCCCACGACGGTCTCGCCGCCCACCCCGAACGGCAACTTGCGGCCCGAGGTCGCGGTGGCGCCGGACGGGCAAGGGTTCGCCTTCTGGATCAACGCCCTGGCGAACGGCAGCGCCCTGATGGCGGCGCCCGTCCCCGGCGGGACGCCCGTCACGACGACGCCCGGCACGACGAGCACGGTCGTGTTCTTCGGAACGCGGTTCGCCACCGTCCGCGTGCCGACGGGATGCGTCGCGCCGGGAGCCCGGCTGACCGTCACCGCCGCCGGCCGCGGACTGAGCGAGCTGCGACTGCGAGTCGACAATCGCCCGGCCGGCCGTGACACGCGGGCGCCGTTCCGGCTCACGCCGCTGATCGCGCGGACCGCGGCGCCGGGCGGCCACTCGGTCCGGGTGACGCTGCGCGGCGCGACGGGCCGGGCGGGCGGGCGCACGTTGCCGTTCTCGGTGTGCTGACGTGACGCCGCGCCGCAAGAGCCTCGTTCGCGCCGTCCTCGCGGCGGCGGCCGCCGCCCTGCTCGCGGCGTCGCCCGCGCCGGCCGCCTGGACGACTCCGCGGACGGTGGCGCTGCCGCCGGCGAGCCAGGGCGTGAGCAGCCTGGTCGCCGCGACGGCGGGCACGGGCCACACCGTGGCCGCATGGCAGCAGGGCACGCGCACGGCGCCCCGCCTCGCGTACGCGGTCCGTTCGGCCAGCGGGGACTTCGGAGCCGCGCGGCTGATCCCCCACACGAGCCGCGGCGAGACGATCCCGCGCGTCGGCGTGAGCGCGTCCGGCGCGGCGCTGATCGCCTATCAGGAGCACCTGGCGCGCGGCGGCTTCCGCGTCCGGGTGCGGTCGCTGTCGGCGACCGGTCAGCTGGGAGCGCCGCGCACGCTGTCCGCCCCCGGCCATCGCGCGGTCTCGCCCTCGGTCGCCGTGAACCCGCGCGGCGACGCGCTCGTCACCTGGCGCGAGCGCGGGCGCTCCGCCTCGGCGATCTACGCCGTGCTGCGCGAGGGCGGGCGCTTCGGCGCGCGCCAGCGGCTGACCGGGCGCGCCGAGCAGGGCGCCGTCGTCGCCCTCGACCCCGGTGGCGGAGGCATCGTCGCCTGGCTGCAGGACCGCGGCGACCACTCCGAGATCTGGGCGTCCCTGCGCCCGCCCGGCGACGTGCCGGCGCCCCCGGTCCGCCTGGAGGCGCTCCCGTCCAGCCACCCGGTTGTCGCGGCCGGCGGGGGCACGGTGTTCGCCGCGTGGAGCCGCGGGGGGAACGACATCTCGGTCCGGTCAGGCGATCCGCGCGCGACCCTCGGTCCGCCCCAGCGCTTCGTGAGGCCCGCGACGGACCTCCCGACGCTCGCGGCCTCGCCATCCGGCCACGCGGCCCTGGGCTGGACCAACGCCGGCTACATGGACACGCCCGCGGCGGAGCTCGCCGTTCGGGCGCCCGGCGGCGACTTCGGCCCGCCCGCGGCCGTCCTCCCCCCACCCGCCGACTCTCACCTGAGCTCCGGCGCCGCGGCGGCGAGCGACCGCGGCGACGCGGCGTTCGGATGGCGCGGGCAGGGCTGGAACGTCGCCGTGGCGCCTCCCGGCGCCGGGGCCGGCCCCGCGGTGAAGCTGACCACGCCCGACGAGGAAGTCGGGTTAGGCGGCCTCAGCCTCGGGCTCACCGACTCCGGCGCCGCGGTCGCCGTCTGGACCTCCTATCTGCCGGCTTCGCGCCGCGAGGCCGTCCGGGCGGCCTACTACGCGCCCTAGGCCCGTCGGCGGCGCAGGCGCAGCGCGGTGTAGCCGATCGCGACGCCGATGCCGAAGGCGATCGCCACGCCGACGCCGACTCGGGCGATGAGGTGGGCGGCGGCCGTCCCGCCGAAGTAGCCGACCAGGCCGAAGCAGATCGCCCAGCTGATCCCGCCCAGGGCGTTCCAGACCAAGAACGAGCGCCACGGCATGTCGGTCATCCCGGCCAGCCAGGAGGCCCAGATGCGCAGGCCCGCCACCCAGCGCCCGAAGAACACCGCCTTGGCGCCGTGGCGGCGCATCAGCCGGTTGCCGCTCTCCAGCGCCTGCATCCGGCGCTCGTGCATGCGCCCCGGCCGCGTGAGGAGGCGCGGGCCGAAGCGCGCGCCGATGAGGTAGCCGATGTTGTCGCCCACGATGGCCGCCGCCGCGGCGATGGCGATCACGATCTCGATGGACAGCTGGCCGTCCGACGCCAGCACGGCCGACGCGATCAGCGCCGTCTCCCCCGGCACCGGAACGCCGCTGGCCTCGGCGCCGACGAGCAGCGCCAGGATCGGGTAGCCGACGTGGCGCGGTATCGAGACGAGGACGGCGAGCGGCAGCACGCGCGCCCCCAGGATGAACCTAGGCCGGCGTGATCGGGTTGCGCTTGGCCGGCCAGTCGCGGCGCTTGCCCGCGTAGATCGCGAACCGCCGCACCAGCTCGTCGCGCAGGTCCTCGGGCTGGACGACCGCGTCCACCACGAGCTCGGACGCCAGGTGCAGGATGTCGATGTCCTCGGCGTACTCGCGGCGCAGCTCCTCCACCTTGGCGGCGCGCTCGTCGGGGTCCTCGATGCCCTGGAGCTGGTTGTAGAAGACCGCGTTGATCGCGGCCTGCGGCCCCATCACGGCGATGGACGCCGTGGGCAGCGCCAGGCAGCAGTCGGGCTCGTAGGCCGGCCCGGCCATCGCGTAGAGGCCGGCGCCGTAGGCCTTGCGCACCACGACGGAGATCTTGGGGACGGTGGCCTCCGACACCGCGCTGATCATCTTCGCGCCGTGGCGGATGATGCCCTCGCGCTCCACGGCCGTCCCGATCATGAACCCCGGGACGTCGGCCAAGAAGAGCAGCGGGATGCCGAACGCGTTGCACGTCTGGATGAACCGCGCCGCCTTGTCGGCGGAGTCCACGAACAGCACGCCGCCCTTGAACTTCGGCTGGTTGGCCACGATCCCGATCGGGCGCCCGTTCAGGCGCCCGTAGCCCACGATCAGCTCCTTGGCCCAGCGCGCGTGGACCTCGAAGAACGTGTCGGCGTCCAGCAGCGAGTCGAGCAGGACCCGCATGTCGAAGGGCTTGTTCTCGTCGGCCGGGACGATCTCGCGGATCGGCGTGTCCGACGCCGGATCCACCGGCTTGGCGAAGGGCGCCGCCCACTCCCAGTGCGAGGGGAAGAAGGCGAGGTAGCGCCGCGCCGCGTCGATGCCCTCCTCGTCGGACTTCGCCAGGACGTGGCCGACGCCGGACACCCCGGTGTGCATCTTGGCCCCGCCCATCTCCTCCAGCGAGACCTTCTCGCCGATCACCATCTCGGCCATCCGCGGGGAGCCCAGGTACATCGAGGCGTTGCCCTCGCGCATGATCACGATGTCGCAGAAGGCGGGGATGTAGGCGCCCCCGGCCGCGCTGGGCCCGAAGAGCACGCACACCTGCGGGACGACGCCGGACATCCTCACCTGGTTGAAGAAGATCCGCCCGGCGCCCCGGCGGCCCGGGAACATCTTCACCTGCTCGGTGATCCGTGCGCCCGCCGAGTCGACGAGGTAGACCATCGGGATCCGCTCGCGCATCGCGAGCTCCTGGACGCGGATGATCTTCTCCACCGTCTTGGGCCCCCACGAGCCGGCCTTGACGGTGGGGTCGTTGGCCATCAGTGCGATCGGCCGGCCATCGAGCTGACCCATCCCGGTCACCACGCCGTCGGCGCCCAGCCCGTCCTGCTCCCAGTTGGCCAGCAGGCCCTCCTCGAGGAACGACCCGGCGTCCAGCAGCCGCTCCACGCGATCGCGGACGGGGAGCTTGCCCTGCTCGCGGGACTTCTCGTGATGGCGCTGCGGCCCGCCCCCCAGCGCGCGGTCCAGCGCCTGCGCGATGTCGCTCATGCGGCGCCGGAGTCTAGACCGCGCCTTGTTGCTTGCATCCGGCACATCGGTTCTCGATAATCCGGAGCGTGGACGGGAGGGGGCGCTTCATCACCATCCTCAGGACGGCCACGCTGGGCGCGCTGGCCTTCGTCGTGGCGGCGGGCCCGGCCAGCGCGAACGACTACTGCGTCGTCCGGGTGGGATGCGCCGCGGACGCCACGTTCGACACGCCGCAGGCGGCCGCGGACGCCGCGGCCGGTCACGCCGGAGCGGACCGCGTGCTAATCGGGGCCGGAACCTTCGGCGGGTTGAGCTACGCCCCCGGGGACGGCGCGACGAACCCCGTCGAGATCCGGGGCGCAGGGCGCTCGCAGACCACCCTCCAATCGGGGAGCGTCCCGGTGTACCTCGGCGGAACCGGCTCCAAGGTCGCCGACATCACCATCGACGGGCCGGAGTTCTACGCCTTGGATTCGGGCGGCCCCTCACAAATCGCGGAGGACGTGACGATCCGCAGCGTGAACATCGGGATCGTGCCCGAGCCGGGGAGCGGACTGACGCTGCGGCGATCCAGTGTCTCGGCCGCCGGCTACGGCTATTACGCGGGCGGGCGAACCGTGCCCCTGACCGTGGAGGACAGCACCTTCACCGGTTCGGCCGGCGCCGCCATCCAGAGCGACGGCCCGACGCACCTGACCCGGATCCGCATCGATGCGCAGAACTACGGCTACTCGCAGATCCTGCACAGCCAGGACTCGTCGATCGTCGACAGCCTCGTCACCGTGCACACCGGGGCCGCGGGGATCACGGCCTCGGCGCCGAACGGGACCGGCGGGGTCCTGACCGCTCGCAACGTGACGGTCGTGGGCACCCCGGGGGGGTACGGGGTTCTGGTCGGCGACCCCGGTGGCGCGGCCCCGCAGCTCGAGCTCTCCAACTCGATCGTCGTCGACGGCGCGATCCGAGCCGCCGGCGCGGGCGCCTACCTGCACGCCGACCACTCGAACTACCCGAGCGGCGACGCCACGGACGGCGGCGCGTTCGTGCAGAGCGCGCGCGTGACCGGGCCACCGGGCGTCGCCTCGGCGGCCAACCCGCATCTGCGCGGCGACTCGGCGCTGATCGACGGGGGGGCGGACGTGGCCCTGCCGCCGGGGGCGACGGACCTCGACGGCAACCCGCGCACCGCGGACGGCCGCGGCGACGGCGGCGCGCAGATCGACCTCGGGGCCTTCGAGTACCAGCGCGGGACTCCCGTGGCGAGCGCCACGGCGCCGGCGACCGCGGTGATGGGCCAACCGGTGCCCTACGACGCCTCCGCCTCGCACGACCCCGACCCCGGCGACTCGCTGGTGTTCACGTGGACGTTCGACGACGGCGGTACGGCGAGCGGGCCGACCCCCACGCACACGTGGACGACCCTGGGGCGGCACACCGCTACCGTCACGGTCACGGATCCCGCCGGACTGCGGGCCGCCACGACGGTGGACGTGACCGCCGTCCCGCCACCGGACACCGTGGCCCCGGCCTTCGCCTCGGCGTCGATCACGCCGGCCTTCAGGGTCGGCTCCGGGGCGACCTCGCTGACCGGCCAGGCGGCACGGACGCCGGTCGGCGCGACGATCCGCTACCGGCTGTCGGAGGCGGCGACGGTCCGGCTGGCGTTCAGCCGCGTCCGACGGGGCGTGCGCCGAGGCGGGCGCTGCGTTGCGCCGCCGCGGCATCCCGCCCGCATGCGCCGCTGCACCCGCTACGTGGCGGAGGGCACCCTGACGCGCACCAGCCACGCCGGCGCCAACCGCGTGCGCTTCACCGGACGCATCGGGCGCCGCGGCCTGGCCGTCGGACGGCACCGCCTGCACCTGCGGGCCACCGACAGGGCCGGGAACCGGTCGCGCCTGCGCACGCTCTTCTTCCGCGTGCGGGCTTGACTGGCCCCCGCGCCTGCACAATGATCGGCGCCTCGTGATGCGAGCGATGCGGAAGATGCTGGTCGGGGCGGCGCTGGCCGGCGCGGCCCTGGCGACCCTCCCCGCGACGGCGCCGGCGTCCACCGTGAGCGTTCCGACCGGCTCGACGCGCCTGGAGTACGTGGCCGACCCGGGCGAGGTCAACGACCTCAGCGTCCTCGTCGCCGTCAACTTCCAGAACGAGGCGTTCATCGACGACTCCGAGGCGGTCAACCCCGGCGACGGCTGCCGGCGCGGGAGCGACGCGACCCAGGCCATCTGCGAGATCGGCACGGAGACGCTGTCCTTCGTGCGCATCGACCTGGGCGACGGGGACGACCACCTGATCTACCGGGTCTCGCAGGCGGCGACGAACCCCCTCGGGGACCTGGTGCTCGACGGCCCGGGCGACGACCGCGTCCAGCTGGACTCCTACACCGGCCGGGCCGCCAACGGGCCGGGGAACGACACCTTCGTCTGCGTCAGTGCGTGCAGCGTCCTCACCGGCAGCGTCTCCGGCGCCGGCAACGTGAGCGGCGGTGGCAACGACCGGCTCCTCGGCGGCCCGGCGGCCGACCGCCTGATGGGCGGGAGCGGGCGCGACACCATCTTCGGCGGGCGCGGGAACGACCGCCTGTACGGCGGCGCGGCGAACGACCGCCTCTACGGGCAGGCCGGCAACGACTGGCTGTTCGGCGGGCCGGGGGCGGACGTGCTGTCCGGCGGGTCCGGCACCAACCACCTGTTCCCGTAGGCGCTAGCGCGCGAGGCCGGGGTTCTCGACCGGGGCGTCGCCCGAGTAGTCGTAGAAGCCCATCCCGCTCTTGCGCCCGTACCAGCCGGCGGCCAGCATCTTGCGCAGGATCGGGGGACGCGCGAAGCGCTTCTCGCGGAACTCGTCGAACATCACGTCGCAGATGGAGCCGAGAGTGTCCAGGCCGACGAAGTCGCTCAGCGTCAGCGGCCCCATCGGGTGCCCGGCGCCCGCCTTCATCGCCTCGTCGATCTCCGTGATGGTGCCGATCCCCTCCTCGTAGCCGCGCATCCCGTCGAGCAGGTACGGGACGAGCAGGCGGTTGACGATGAAGCCGGCGTTGTCGCGCGTCTGCACGCCGATCTTGCCCAGCGACCGGGAGAACTCGACGCCGGTGGAGAACGCGTCGTCGGAGGTCGTGACCCCGCGGATCACCTCGACGAGCTTCATCACCTGCGCGGGGTTGAAGAAGTGCAGCCCCAGGAATCGCTCGGGGCGGCTCGTGGCCGCGGCCTGGGCGATGACCGGGAGCGACGAGGTGTTGGTGGCGAACAGGGCGTCGTCCTTGACGATGCCATCCACCTCGCGCCACATCTCCAGCTTGGCGTCGAGGTCCTCGGTGATCGCCTCGATCACCAGGTCGCAGTCGGCCAGGTCGGAGTAGTCGGTCGTCCCCTGGATGCGCCCGCGCACCGCGTCGGCGTCGGCCTGCTCGGCCTTGCCCTTCTCCACGGCGCGCGCGAGCTGCTTCTCGATCTTCCCCAGGCCCCGCTCCAGCGTGGCCTGGTCGACCTCGCGCACGACGACGTCGTAGCCCGCCTGGGCCGCGACCTGCGCGATCCCGTGGCCCATGAGCCCGCAGCCGACGACACCGACTCGCTTTATCTCCGCCATGCGGCGGGCAGACTAGTAGCTTTGACCGCGATGCTGACCCGTCGGCGTCTCATCGGGAGCGCGGCCGCCGGGGCCGCGGGCGCGGCACTGCCCGCGGGCGCCGAGGCGGCCACGCGCCGCAAGGGCGCGCGCGTACCCAGGGCCGATGTGGTGGTGGTGGGTGGCGGACTGGCCGGGCTGACCGCCGCGCGGGCCATCCGCAAGGCGGGGAAGTCGGTCCTGGTGGTCGAGGCGCGCCACCGCGTGGGCGGGCGCGTGGTCAACCACAACCTCGGCAACGGGGTGGTGGCCGAGCTGGGCGCCGAGTACGTCGGGCCGACCCAGGACCGGATCCTCGCGCTGGCCAAGGAGCTGGGGGTCCAGGTGTTCCCCACCTACGACACCGGCGACAACGTCTACTTCTTCGACGGGTCACGGTCGACGTGGAACGACACCGGGCCGTCGGGCACGGCCCCGCTCGACCCGGTGATCGCGACGGACCTGGCCAGCGTCGTCACGCGGCTGAACGACATGTCGACGCAGGTCCCGGTCGACGCGCCGTGGAAGGCGCCGAGCGCGGCGGACTGGGACCAGCAGACGCTCGAGACGTGGCTGCGCGCCAACACGGCGACGGAGAAGTTCCGCCGGCTGGCCACCGTGGCGACACGCGCGATCTTCGGCGCCGAGACGCGCGACATCTCCCTGCTCTACACCCTGTTCTACATCGCCTCCTCGGGCAACGAGCAGAACCCGGGGACGTTCGATCGCAACTTCTCCACGCGCAACGGCGCGCAGGAGTCGCGGTTCGTCGGCGGCTCCGGGCGCATCCCGCTGCGGATGGCCAAGGACCTAGGCCGGCGCGTGCACCTGGGCCGGCCCGTCCGCCGCATCACCCAGGACCGCAACGGCGTCCGGGTGTACGCCGACGGCGCCACCTTCGCGGGTCGCCGCGCGATCGTCGCGCTCGCCCCCGCGCTGGCCGCGCGCATCGCCTTCTCCCCCGACCTGCCCTACCTGCGCGACGGGCTGACCCAGCGCGCGCCGATGGGCGCGCTGATCAAGTGCGAGTTCATCTACGACCGCCCGTTCTGGCGCGACGACGGGCTCACCGGCTTCGCCATCACCGACAAGGGGCCGTGCAACGTCATCTTCGACAACTCCCCGCCCGGCGGCACGCCCGGGCTCATCTTCGGCTTCGCCGGCGGCGACCAGGCCCGTGACTGGGGCGAGCGCGGCATGGCGGAGCGCCGGGCCGGGACCCTCCAGAACCTCGTCGACTGCTTCGGCTCCAAGGCGACGAGCCCGAAGGGCTACTTCGAGGCCCACTGGCCGCACGAGACGTGGACGCGCGGCTGCCCCGTCGGCGTGCTCGGCCCGGGCACGCTCAGCGAGTACGGCCCGGCGCTGCGGGCGCCGGTGGGCCGCCTGCACTGGGCGGGCACCGAGACGGCCGACTACTGGTCCGGCTACATGGACGGCGCCGTGCGCTCGGGCGAGCGCGCGGCCCGCGAGGCACTGGCCGGGCTGTAGCCTGCACGCCATGGCGCTGGTGGAAGCGCGGGACCGGGACGGGGCGCGGCACGTCGTGCTCAACCGCCCGGAGAAGCGCAACGCGATGAACGGGGAGCTGGTCCAGGCCTTGGGCGTGGCGCTCAAGGCCGCGGCCAACGACCCCGACGTGCGCTGCGTCGTCATCCGCGGCGAGGGACCGATGTTCTCGTCGGGGATGGACTTCTCCGACCTCGTCGGCTTGTCGGAGGCGCCGGAGAACCTCCGCGCCTTCCGCAACGAGATCCTCGCCATCTGGAACCTGGCCGAGGAGATGGCCAAGCCGACCGTCTGCTCCATCCACGGCGGCGCGATCGGCGGCGCCCTGGAGCTGGCGCTGGCCTGCGACCTGCGCGTGGCCACGGCGGACTCCCTGCTGGGGCTGCCCGAGACGCGCGTGGGCCTGATCCCCGACGTCGGCGGCTCGTCGCGCCTGCCCGCGGTGGTCGGCCTGGGCCGGGCCAAGGAGATGATCATGACCTCCAAGCTGGTGAGCGGGGAGGAGGCCGAGCGCATCGGCCTGGTCAACCGCGTCGCCGCGCCCGAGGAGCTCGAGACCGTCACGCAGCAGCTCGTCGACGAGCTGCTGGCCTGCGCGCCGCTGGCCGTGGGCCACGCCAAGCGCGTCATGGACGCGGCGGCCAAGCCCGCGCTGGCCGGGACGCTGGAGCAGGAGGTCACCGTCCAGGAGCTGTGCGCGCGCAGCGGCGACTACGCCGAGGGCGCCCGCGCGCTGAGCGAGAAGCGTCAGCCCGAGTTCACCGGGAGGTAGGCATGAGCCGGCGCGGGGCATGTGTCGCGAGCCTCACCCTGGCCGCGCTGGTGGCCATGCCGGTCGCCGCGCCGGCGGCCAGGCACCGCGGGCGCTGCGCGATGCCGGGCCGCACGGTCCTGCGCACGTCGCTGATCCGCGTGGTGCGCGTGGAGGACACCGCCGGCGAGAGCGTCACGATGAGCGGCTGCGCGTTCGCCACGAACCGCGTCTTCGAGCTGGCCAGCGGCGTCCAGGCCGACACGACGGACACCTCCCTCGGCCTCGACCGCCACTCCGGGACCTGGGTGGGCGTGTCCACGAGCACGCAGAACCAGTACGGCTTCTCCGGCGCCACGCGGGTGACCAACGTGCGCAACGGGCGCGGGTACACCCTGACCTCCTACACGGTCGGGCTGGGCGAGCCGGGCCCGGGCACGTCGCTGGTCAAGTACGGGATCAACGACCGCGGCCAGGCGGCCGCGGCGTTCCAGGACAACTCGACCGCCCCCAACCAGCCGCCGCGTGCGGCGGCGACCCGGATCGTGGCCGTGAGCTCGAACGGCACGCAGCGGCTCGTCGACTTCGGCGCGCCCGCGGACCTGCCGGCCAGCTCGCTCCAGCTGGACCGCAAGCTGTTCATCTGGACCCACTCGGGCCAGCTGCGCTACGCCTGGCTCTGAGCGGCGCCGCGTTCGCCGGCCGTCAGGCCCGGTGCCAGTCGACCGGGCCGGCGGTGAGGACGTGGGACCCCAGCGGGCGCCCCAGGACCTCCTGGGCCTCCCGCGCCGCCGCGAGCAGCGCGTCCAGCGAGACGCCCGTCCCCACGCCCATCTCGTGCAGCATCGACACCAGGTCCTCGGTGGCGATGTTTCCGGTGGCGCCGGCCGGGACGGGGCAGCCGCCCAGCTCGCCGAACGACGACTCGAACGAGGACACCCCCGCCTCCAGCGCGGCCAGCACGTTGGCCAGCCCGGAGCCGCGCGTGTTGTGGAAGTGCGCGGTCAGCTCCACGCCGGGCAGCGCCTGGAAGGCGGCGGCGAAGAACTCCCGCACCTGGCGCGGGTTCGCCATCCCGGTCGTGTCTCCGAAGCCGATCTCCTCCGCCCCCGCCTCCACGAGCGCCGACGCGATCCGCAGCACCCGCTCCACCGGCACGTCGCCCTCGTAGGGACAGCCGAACGAGGTGGAGATCACGCCCTCGCGGCGCAGCCCCTCGCCCCCGGCCCGGCCCAGCACCGCGCGCAGCCCCTCCAGGGACTCGGCGATCGACCGGTTCACGTTGCGGTGGTTGTGCGTCTCCGACGCGGACAGGAACACGTTGACCTCGTGGAAGCGCTCCCGCTGCTCCAGCGCCCGCTCCAGCCCCCGCTCGTTGGGGATGAGCACCGACAGCGACACCTCGTCCGGCACCGAGATCGCCGCCAGCACCTGGGCCCCGTCGGCCAGCTGCGGGATCACGTCGGGGCGCACGAACGACGTCACCTCCAGGCGCCGCAGGCCCGTCCGGCCGAGGCGGTCGATCAGCCGCACCTTGTCGGCGGTCGGGATCACCTCGGGCTCGTTCTGGAACCCGTCGCGAGGCCCGACCTCGCGGATGCGCACCGTCTCGGGCAGATCGCTCATCGACCCGAAGCATAGGATCCGCGCCATGGCCGACTACGAGACCGTCAACGTCCATCGCCGCGACGGGGCCGCGACGATCGAGCTCAACCGCCCCGAACGCCTGAACGCCTGGAACGGCCAGTTCGGGAAGGACCTGCTCGGCGCGATCCAGGAGGTCGAGGCCGACGACGACGTCCGGGCCGTGCTCATCACTGGCGCCGGCCGCGCCTTCTCCAGCGGCGCCGACCTCAAGGACATGGGCGAGGACGACCCCAAGACCCCGGAGGGACGGCCCGACGTCTACAAGGTCCTGACCGAGCGCTACCACCCGATCATCACCGGCATCCGCCACATGCCCAAGCCGGTGGTGGCGGCGGTCAACGGGCCGGCCGTGGGCATCGGCTGCTCGCTCGCGCTGGCCGCCGACCTGATCGTCGCGGCGCGCAGCGCCTACCTGCTGCTGGCCTTCGTCAACGTCGGCCTGGTGCCCGACGGCGGCTCGTCGGTCTTCATACCCGCGCGCGTGGGGCACACCCGGGCCTTCGAGATGGCGCTGCTCGGCGAGCGGGTGGACGCCGAGACGGCCGAGCGCTGGGGCCTGATCAACCGCGTCTTCGAGGACGACGAGTTCGAGGCCCGGGCCAACGAGCTGGTCGACCGGCTGGCCGCCGGCCCGACGCGCTCCTACGCCGGGACCAAGCGCCAGCTCAACAACCGGATCTACCAGGGCATGGACGAGCAGCTCGAGCTGGAGGCGGAGATCCAGCGCGAGATGGCGGGGACCGACGACTTCATCGAGGGCGTCACGGCCTTCGTCCAGAAGCGCGCGCCGCGCTACTCCGGCAGCTGACGGCGGCGGCCGGCCCGGACAGGGATAGAATCGCGCGCCTTGCGCCTGGTCCCGTCGACACGCCGCCGCCTCTTCGCGGCCGTCCTGCTGGCCGCCGCGGCGGCGCTCCTGCTCCTCGCACCGTCCGCGCTGGCCGACTACATCACGCCGGAGTCGGGCGGCGGGTCGCGCAACGCGGAGGACATCGACACCCTGTTCAAGTGGGTCCTGGGCGTCGCCGCGGTCGTGTTCTTCGGGGTCGAAGGGGCGCTGCTCTACTCGCTGCTGCGCTTCCGCAGGCGCCGCCGCGACCAGGTCGCGGCGCAGATCCGCGGCAACACGAGCCTGGAGATCGGCTGGACCGTGGGCGCCGCGCTCGTCCTCGTCGTCATCACGATCGTGACCTTCATCATGCTGCCCGGGATCAAGAACCCGGCGCGCTCCGGCCCCGGCGGCGTCAACGCCAACGGCCCCGCGCTGTTCGCCACGATCGACCAGCCCAACCCGCCCGGGGACCAGGGCATCACGATCCAGGTAAACGGCCAGCAGTACGTGTGGCGCTACACGTACCCGAACCGCGCCTACTCCTACGAGACCATGGTCGTCCCCACGAACACGACCGTCGTGCTGAAGCTCAACGCGCAGGACGTGATCCACTCGTGGTGGGTCCCCAAGCTCGGCGGCAAGATGGACGCGGTCCCGGGCTACACGAACAAGACCTGGTTCAAGATCAGCCACGAGGGCGTCTACCGCGGGCAGTGCGCCGAGCTGTGCGGCCGCGGGCACGCCGAGATGATCGCCACGGTCACCGCCGTGTCGCCGACCAAGTACGAGGCGTGGGTCAACGCCCAGAAGCGCCTGATCGACCAGGCCAACCAGCAGGCTGCCCAGCAGCGCCGGACGCTCTCCCCCATCCCCCAGTAGAGGACACATGGCCGCCACCGAGACCGCCCTTCGCGCCACGCCCCGCCCGCAGATCGTCGCCCACGAGGCGCGCCCCGAGGCGAGCGGCTGGACCAGCTGGTTCACCACCGTGGACCACAAGCGGATCGGGATCCTCTACATGGTCACCGCGTTCGTCTTCTTCCTGGTCGGGGGGACCGAGGCGCTGCTCATGCGCCTCCAGCTCGGCGTCCCGGAGAACACGTTCCTGGAGCCGGCGACCTACAACTCGCTGCTCACCATGCACGGGACCACGATGGTGTTCCTGTTCGTGGTCCCGATGATGTCGGGCTTCGCCAACTACATCGTCCCGCTGCAGATCGGCGCGCGCGACATGGCCTTCCCCCGCCTCAACGCCCTGTCCTACTGGCTGTTCCTCATGGGCGGGATCGTCTTCTACGCCTCGCTCTTCTACTCGCCGCCCGAGGCGGGCTGGACCATGTACACGCCTCTGAGCAGCAGCGAGTACTCGCCCGACGGTGGGATCGACGCGTGGATCTTCCTCATCCACCTCACGGGCATCTCGTCGATCCTCGGCGCGATCAACCTCTACGTGACGATCGCCAACATGCGCGCGCCGGGGATGGGCTGGTCCCGGCTGCCGCTGTTCTGCTGGACGATCCTCAGCTTCGCGATCCTGCTCATCCTGGCGCTGCCCAGCGTCGCCGCCGCGGTGACGATGCTGCTCACCGACCGGCACTTCGGGACGCACTTCTTCGACCCGACCGAGGGAGGGTCACCGCTGCTCTGGCAGCACCTCTTCTGGTTCTTCGGCCACCCCGAGGTCTACATCATGATCCTGCCCGGGTTCGGGATCATCAGCGAGGTCCTGCCGGTGTTCGCCCGCAAGCCGATCTTCGGCTACAAGGCGATCGTCGTCTCGACCGTCTCGATCGCGTTCCTGTCGCTGCTGGTGTGGGCGCACCACATGTTCGTCACGCCGATCTCCACGGTCGTGCTGGCCTTCTTCTTCCTGTCCTCGGTGATCATCGCCGTCCCCACCGGCGTGAAGGTGTTCAACTGGATCGCCACGCTGTGGCGCGGCACGATCGAGATGAAGACCCCGCTGTACTTCGCGGCCGGATTCATCGCCTTCTTCACCCTGGGCGGGATCTCCGGCGTGATCCTGGCCATCTTCCCGCTGGACTGGCAGCTGCACGACACCTACTTCGTCGTCGCGCACTTCCACTACGTCCTGGTGGCCGGGGCCGTAAACGCGATCCTGGCCGGGGTCTACTACTGGTTCCCCAAGATGACCGGCCGGATGCTCAGCGACACGCTGGGCAAGATCTCCTTCTGGCTGACCTTCGTCGGCTTCAACGCCACGTTCCTGGTCCAGCACTCGCTCGGCCTCGACGGGATGGTCCGGCGCATCTACGAGTACCAGGACTCCACGGGCTGGGGGACGCTGAACCTGATCTCGACGATCGGCTCGTTCATCCTCGGCCTGGGCGTGCTGGTCACCGCGGTCAACGTGATCCGCTCGCTGCGCCGCGGCGCGCTCGCCGGCCCCGACCCGTGGAAGGGCAACACGCTGGAGTGGTTCACGGAGTCGCCTCCGCCGCCCAACAACTTCGACACGATCCCCTACGTCCGCTCGGTCGAGCCGATGAAGGACATCCGCCGCCAGGTCGAGCGCGACACCGGGACCCGCCAGAAGCAGACCGAGCTCACCTACGAAGAGGCCGAGCCGGTCGGCACCTGATGCGCACCGCCGTTCTGAGCCCACTCGCCGGCGTCCGCCAGGTGGCCGCGGATTACCTCTCCCTGACCAAGCCGAAGGTCCAGTCGCTGCTGCTGCTGACCACGGTGACCACGATGTACGTGGCCGGGGACCCGTCGGTGGGCCTGGTCGCGCTGACCTGCCTGGGCGGCTACCTGTCCGCGGGGGGCGCGGGCGCGGTCAACCACTTCTACGACCGCGACATCGACGCCCGGATGGCGCGCACCGCCGACCGTCCCGTGGCCTCGGGCCGCGTGGCGCCCGGGGCCGCGCTGGGCTTCGGACTCGCGCTGGCCGCGCTGTCCTTCGCCGAGCTGGCGCTGCTGGTCAACCTGCTCGCCGCCTGCCTGGCGCTGGCCGGGTTCCTGGGCTACGTCGGCGTCTACACGATCTGGCTCAAGCGCTCCACGCCGCAGAACATCGTCATCGGCGGGGCCGCCGGCGCCGTGCCGCCGCTGGTCGGCTGGGCCGCGGCCACGGGCGGCCTGGACTGGACCGCCCTGTACCTGTTCGCGATCGTCTTCTACTGGACCCCGCCGCACTTCTGGGCGCTCTCGCTGCTCATGAAGGACGAGTACGCCAAGGTCGGCGTGCCGATGATGCCGGTGGTCCGCGGCGAGGCCGAGACGCGCCGCCAGATCCTCCTCTACTCGCTCCTGCTCTACGCCGTGACGCAGCTGCCGTTCTGCGCCGGCGGCTTCGGCGCCGTCTACCTGGCCGCCTCGATGGTCCTGGGCGCGGCGTTCATCGCCGGTGCCGTGCGCCTGTACCGCCGCGCCGACCGCCGCTCGGCCCTGCGCCTGTACCTCTTCTCCCTGCTCTACCTCGCGCTGCTGTTCGGCGCGATGGTGCTCGACGCCAACGTTTAGGAAGGACGCCCAGTGGACCGCCGACTCGCCCGCCGCAACATCCGCACAGGCCTCATCGTCGGGGCGCTCTCGCTGCTCGTCTTCGGCCTCTCGTTCCTGGCCGCCGCGATCTACGTCGCCCCCAACTGATGGCCGACGAGGTCCGCACCGAAGCACCGCCGGTCGGGGAGGAGATCCACCTTCCCGAGCCGTCGGTCCTGCCCCTGCTGGTGGCGGTGTTCTTCACGATCGGGCTCGTCGGCATCACGATCTTCTGGCCGCTGACCGTGTTCGGCGGCGTCGTGACCCTCGCGCTCGTCGTCCGCTGGATCCGCGACACCCGCCGCGAGATCGGCCAGCTACCCCTCGAGCACTAGAGCCGCCGCCTGGCGGCGTCCTCGGCTGCTCGCGTGCGGAGCACGCCACGCAGGCCTGCGTCCTGGCCAGCCGACGGCTCTACTTGCTCGTTTGTTCTGCCACGACGCTCGTGGCGCCGTCGCGCGACCAGCAGCGGATGATGTCGCGGACGGAGAGCACGCCGGCGACCTCGCCGGCGTCGATGACGATGAGGTGGCGGAAGCCGCCGGTGGCCATCGCGGCGGCCGCCTCCTCCAGCGACCAGGCCGGCGTGGCGAAGACGAGCTTGGACGTCAGGTGGTCGGCCACGCGCTCGGTGTCGGGGTCCTGGCCGGCGCCGACGGACTTGAGGATGTCGCGCTCGGTGATGATCCCCGGCCCCGGCGCATCGGGATCGTTGACCACCGCGGCGCCGACGTTGCGCTGGGCCATCTGGGTCGCGCAGTCGCGCAGGGTGTGTCCCGGACCCACCGTCAGGACGGTCTCGCTCATCCCGTCACGCACCCTCATCGCGTGACGATCATAACGAGGACGTCCGGGGCCGGCGTCCCATAGGATTCCGCCCGCATGAGCCCCCGGAGGAGCGCCCTTGCGTAGGCACCAGCTGGCCCAGATGCTGATTCTGGGCCTGATCGCGTCGGCGGGCGGGATCGCGCTCGCGCTGGCCATCGACTGGTTCCCCAAGGTGGGGAGCCACCAGGCGGACAGGATCGACACCCTGTTCGACGTCCTGCTGGTCGCGTCGGTGCCGATCTTCGTGCTCGTCCAGTCGATCGTCCTGTTCAGCGTGTGGAAGTTCCGCATGCGCCCGGGCGAGGAGCTCAAGGACGGCCCGCCGATCCACGGCAGCACCCGCCTGGAGGTCGTGTGGACGGCGTTCCCCGCCCTGCTGCTGGTGGGGCTGTGCGCCTACGCCTACTCGGTCCTGGGCGACATCGAGAAGGCCAAGCCCAACAGCATGGTGGTCAACGTGACGGCCGAGCAGTTCGCCTGGCACTTCGCCTATCCCGCGGCGGGTGGCGGCAAGCCCGTGAGCTCGGACCAGCTCTACCTGCCCGCGAATCGTCAGATCGAGTTCAAGATCCGCTCCAAGGACGTGATCCACGACTTCTTCGTCCCGGAGTTCCGCATGAAGATCGACGCGGTGCCCGGGATCACCACCAAGATCCGCGTCGACACCCGCAACCAGCGCCGCGACTACCCCGTGGTCTGCGCCGAGCTGTGCGGGCTGGGACATGCCACGATGCGGCAGACTGCGCACGTGATCCCCCAGGCGGAGTTCGACAGCTGGATGCAGCGCAAGGAGAAGGAGGCCCAGAGCACATGACCGTCGCCCGCCGCCTGCAGGCCCCCGGCCTGCCCCGCGCCGGACTCGGGCTCCTGATGGGCGTCGCGCTGGCCTACGCGATCGTGCTGCCCGTCCGTTCCCTGTACGGGTTCGATCCCGTCCTGGACGGCGAGGCGGTGACGATCGTCTCCCTGCTCGCGGCGCCCTTCGGGTTCCTCTTCGGCCTGGGCGCCTTCGACTACTGGTTCTACTGGGCCTCCGGGCGCCCGACGCGCGCCGAGGACCACTCGGGCCACGGCGCGAAGAGCTGGCGCGACTACTTCCGCGTGAACACCGACCACAAGGTGATCGGGATCCAGTACACGGTCACCTCGTTCTTCTTCCTGCTCGTGGGCGGCGCGCTGGCCATGCTGATCCGCGCCGAGCTGGCCCAGCCGGGCATGCAGTTCGTGAGCACGGACGGCTACAACGGGCTGTTCTCGGTCCACGCGTCGATCCTGATCTTCCTGTTCATCATCCCCGTGTTCGCGGGGCTGGCGAACTTCGTGCTGCCGCTGATGATCGGCGCCCCGGACATGGCGTTCCCGCGCCTGAACGCCCTGTCCTACTGGCTGCTGCCGATCGCCGGCACCATGATGCTGCTCAGCTTCCTCGCCCCCGGCGGCTCCTTCGCCACGGGCTGGACGGCCTACGCGCCGCTGTCCACCGACGTCCCGGTCGGGCAGCTCTTCTTCACGGTCGGCGTGCAGTTCGCGGGCGCCTCGTCGGTGGCCACGGCGCTGAACTTCCTGGTCACCATCATCACCATGCGCGCGCCGGGCATGAGCTTCTGGCGGATGCCGCTGCTGGTGTGGGCGAACTTCTCCACCTCGCTGCTGGTGGTGATCGCCACTCCCTTCGTCGCAGCGTCGCAGTTCTTCGTCCTGCTGGACCGGGCGCTGGGCTTCAACTTCTTCGTGCCCGACCGGGGCGGTGACGTGCTGATGTACCAGCACGTCTTCTGGTTCTACTCCCACCCGGCGGTCTACATCATGATGCTGCCCGGGTTCGGGATCATCTCGGAGATCCTCTCGGTGAAGGCGCGCAAGCCGATCTTCGGCTACCGGATGATGGCCTTCTCGCTGCTGGCCATCGTGGTGCTCGGCTTCACGGTGTGGGCGCACCACATGTTCGTGTCCGGGATGCAGGAGTGGATCCGCGTCCCGATGATGATCACCACGGCGATCATCGCGGTGCCCACGGGGATCAAGATCTTCTCCTGGCTGGCCACGCTGTGGCGAGGGGTGCTGCACCTGGACACGCCCATGCTGTTCGCGCTGGGCTTTCTGACGATGTTCGTGCTGGGCGGGATCAGCGGCGTGATGCTGGCCATGATCCCCGTGGTCATCCACGTCAGCGACACCTACTTCATCGTCGCCCACATCCACTACGTGCTGTTCGGCGGCTCGCTGTTCACGATCTTCGCCGGCGTCTACTACTGGTTCCCCAAGATGACCGGGCGGATGTACGACGAGCGCCTGGGCAAGCTGCACTTCTGGATGACGTTCATCGGCTTCAACGCCACCTTCGGCCCGATGCACCTGATCGGCCTAAAGGGGATGCCCCGGCGCGTGGCCGACTACGCCGACCAGTTCGCGGGCTGGAACCTGTTCATCTCGCTCGCCTCGTTCGTGGTCGGGCTGAGCACGCTGGTGTTCGTGTACAACATGGTCGCCTCGTGGCGGGGCGGCCCGCGCGCCGAGGCCAACCCGTGGCGCGCGCTGACGCTGGAGTGGCAGGTGTCCTCGCCCCCTCCGACCTTCAACTTCGACGAGGTCCCCACGGTGGTGGGCGGCCCCTACGAGTACGGGGTGCCCGGCGCGGTGCACGGGGTGTTCAAGAAGCCCGCCGAGGTGACGGCGACCGCGGGCGGACAGGAGTGACGCGATGAAGAAGGTCCTCGTGGTGGCCAACCAGACGATCGGCGGCTCCAAGCTGCTGGAGACCGTGCGCTCGCGCGCGGCGGGCGGCGACGTGTCGTTCGCGCTCGTCGTCCCCCGCGGCCGTCCGCCCAGCGGCGGCATCATCTACGACGACGCCGTGCGCAACGCGGCCGAGGTCCGCCTGTCCCTGGCCAAGCAGTTCCTGGCCCAGGAGGGCATCGAGCTCGAGGGCGAGGTCGGCGACGAGGACCCGTTCACCGCCGCCATGGACGGCATCGCCCTCTACAACCCCGACGAGGTGCTGGTCTCCACGCTGCCGCGGACGTCTTCGGGCTGGCTGCGCCGCGACCTGGTCGAGCGCATCCAGGAGGCCAGCGGGCTGCCGGTCGAGCACCTCGTCTCCGACCTCGACCAGGAGGGCCTGCCCTTCCACGTCACGCTCGTCCTGGCCAACCAGACCATCGCGGCCGAGCCGCTGCTGGAGAAGCTCAAGGCCAAAGCCGCCGAGAGCGAGACGATGTTCATCGTCGTCGTGCCCCAGGACGGCGGCCAGGGCCACCACGTCGGCGAGGCCCGGGCGCGCCTCCAGGCCACGCTGAAGTCCTTCCGCGACGCCGGGCTGCTGGTCTCGGGGACGATCGGCAACCCCGACCCCTACCAGGCGGCCCGCAACGCGCTGGCGGCCTTCCGCGTGGACGACGTGGTCGTGTCCACGCTGGACGCCACCCGGTCGCGCTGGCTGCGGGGCAACATCATCGAGCGCCTGCGGGAGAGCACGGGCAAGCCCGTCGAGCACGTGGAGGCCGGGCAGCCCGCTCCGGCGCCCGCGTCCTAGCCATGGAAGCCGCGTCCGTCGCCCAGACCGATCACCACCACGGCCCGCCCGAGGCCAACCGCTCCTCGCGGGTGGAGCCCCAGCTGCTCGGGATGCTCCTTTTCATCATCAGCGAGATCATGGTGTTCGGGGCGTTCTTCACCGCCTACTTCTTCATCCGGGTGGTGCAGCAGAACGACTGGCCCGCGGCCGGGACCGAGCTGCCCGTGGCGATCGCGGGCGTCAACACCGCGATCCTGCTGTCCTCCTCGGTCACGCTGCACTGGGCCGAGACCGCGCTCAAGCGCGACAACCGCTTCGCCTTCAAGGCGGGGATGCTCACGACGTTCCTGCTGGGCGCGACGTTCCTGTTCATCCAGATCAACGAGTACGTCCACATCGGCTTCGCGCCGCAGGACACCGCCCAGGGCTCGATCTTCTACGGGCTGACCGGCCTGCACGGGGCCCACGTGTTCATCGGCCTGCTGCTGCTGGGGATGGTCACGACGCGCGCGTTCCGCGGGCACTTCTCCGCCGAGTCGCACCGCGGCGTCGAGGTGCCGGGGATCTACTGGCACTTCGTCGACGCCATGTGGGTCGTCGTGTACACGGCCGTCTACGTCCTGTGACCAACCCACTGCGGTCCGAGGGCGAGGCGTTCCGCTTCCTCCTCTGGGTCGTGGGCGTGGCCGCGACGGTCGTCCTGATCGTCCTGCTCGTTCGCGCCATCCTTTAGGCCATGTCCTCCGGGGCGCTGGCCCTGCTCGTCCTCTCCGAGGCGCTCTACGTGCGCGCCGTGGTCGTGCTGCGCCGGCGCGGCTGGCGGGTGGGATGGGGGCAGATCGCCGCATGGCACCTGGGCTGGGCGCTCCAGGGGCTGGCGCTGGTGGGGCCGCTGGACTCCGGCGCGCAGGACCACCTGTCCGCGCACATGGCCCAGCACCTGCTGCTGGCCGACATCGCGGTGCCGTTCCTGCTGGCGGGCGTGCGCACCCCGGTCCTCGTCTTCCTGCTGCCGCGCCCGGCGCTGGTCGTGCTGGCGCGGCGCCGCGGGCTGCGGCGGGCGTTCCGCTTCCTGCGCCGCCCGCTGGTGGCGGTCCCCGTCTACGTGCTCGTGCTCTACGCCTGGCACCTGGGCTTCGCCTTCGAGGCGGCTCTGCGCCACCCGGTAGTGCACGCCCTCCAGCACGTGTCGTTCGTGGGGATCGGCGTTCTCGTGTGGTGGTCGGCGCTGGAGCCCCAGCGCGCGCGGCTGCGCGGCGAGCTGTGGAAGATCCCCTACGTCTTCGCCACGCGGATGGTGAGCATGTTCCTGGGGATGGCGCTCGTGTTCTCGCACTCCCCCTGGTACGGCGACTTCTACGGGAGCCACACGCTGCGCGACCAGCAGACGGCGGGCGGGATCATGATGAGCGTCGACATCGTGATCATGGTCGCCGCGCTGGCCTACTTCTTCTGGCGCGCCTCGTCGGACAACGACCTGGTCGAGGCCGCGGAGCGGGCCGAGGCGGAGGCCGCGCGGGCCACCGCCGCTACTTGACGGTCAGGGTCCCCTTCATCCCGGCCTGGGCGTGGCCGGGAACCGTGCACAGGAAGGGGTACTTGCCGGGCTTCAGCGTGATCTTGAAGCTCGAGACGCCGCCGTTGGTCACCTCGGGGCCCTTGACGTTGACGCCGTTGCCCTCGATCGCGATGTCGTGGGGGATCGAGGCCTTGTTGGGCATCTGGACGGTCAGCGGGCCGGCCGGCGCCTCGGCATTCTTGAACTGGAACAGCAGCTGGCCGTTGGGATCGGCCGGGATGACCAGCGTGCCCGCCTTGGCGATGGCCAGGGGCTTCTGGGAGGACCCGACGGCGGTGGCCAGCGCGCCCTGGTCCTTGCCCGGCTTCGCCGCGGCGAAGCCGACGTAGGCGGCGACGTCCACCGCGTCGTCGCCGGTGACCAGCTTGGCCGGCATGACGCCGCGGAGGTTGGGATACAGGATCTGGCCGTGGACGACCGAGCGGATCGTGTCGCGCTTGAAGCCGTCGCGCACCGCGCGCTGGAACGCCTCGTCGAGGTTGGGCCCGGTCGTGCCCTTGGAGCCGGCGCGGTTGAGGACATGACAGGCGCCGCACTTCTGCACGAAGAGCTTCTTGCCGTTGACCAGGTCGCCGTGGCCCTCCTTGACCTGGACGCCGCACCCGCCGGCCGCGAACAGCGCCGTCGCGGCCGCCACGAGGGCCAGCGGCGCCCGGACGCGCCGGGGGACGTGGGCGAGCTGGGGCCTCATGCGGGCGGAACTCTATCCGCTGAACCGGCCCGTCGCGGCGGCGAGAACCCCGCGCGCGACGCCCTCCCACGACCAGTTGCGGGCCACCGTCTCCACGAGCGCGGAGCGGGTCGGCTCCCGCACCGCCTCGGGCGCGCCCAGCCACGCGACCAGGCGCTCGGCCAGGTCCTCCACGGCGCGCGGGCCCAGGGGGAAGGAGAGCCAGTCGCGCGCCGCCTCCGGGACGGCGTCGGCCAGCGTCGCGGCCACCTCGGCCAGGCCGGAGTGCCCCGCGCTGACCGGCAGTGCCCCGCACGCGGCGCCCTCGGCGGCCACCATGCCGAACGCCTCGGGGAAGGTGCTGGGCGTGACCAGCGCCTCGCAGGCCGGCAGGAGGTCGGCCAGGTCGTCGTGCTCCAGGCGCCCGGTGAGCACGACGCGGTCGGCCATCCCCTCGGCCGCGCGCAGGTACGCGACCCGCAGCGCGCCGTCGGCGTCGAGGCGGTCGAGGAACGCGTCGAGCATCTCCAGCCGTCCGGCC
Organism: Solirubrobacteraceae bacterium; assembly: GCA_033856025.1. Classification (GTDB taxonomy): domain Bacteria; phylum Actinomycetota; class Thermoleophilia; order Solirubrobacterales; family Solirubrobacteraceae; genus AC-38. Next base: position 38,370 of record JAWVFQ010000015.1, read on the forward strand.
GGCCCGCCCTCGGCCCCCCGTCCGCGGCGCGCGAGGTCGCGGACCGCGGTGAGGTCGCCGGCGGCCAGCGCGCGGACCAGCGCCTCGGTCGCCTCGCGGTAGCCCCCGAAGCCGACCACGACGAGCCGGGCCGCGGGCTCGCGCGCCAGCACCAGCGGCCACGCGGCGAGGAGCAGGTCGATCCCCTTGGAGACGATCAGCTTCCCCACGAAGGCGACCAGCCGGTCCTCCCCCGGCGAGAGCCGGGCCAGCGCCTCCGCGGCCGCGGACTCGTCGACGTCGAACGACGAACCGGCCCCGGCCGAAGCGTCCGTGCCGGAGGCCGCCGCTTCGCCGGAGGCCGCCCGCTCGGCCAGCCGGGCGGCCAGCCGGCGCACGCCCTCGGCGGCCGCGGCGGGGTCTCTCGGGGCGAAGGCCTCGACGTCCACGCCCGGCGGGCCGAGCCGCGTGCGCTCCCGCAGCGAGGGGTTCTCCAGCGCCGCCCACAGGCTCTGCGCCGTGTGATCGGAGCCGACCAGGACCGCACTCGCCGCCTCCAGCCCCTCGCGGGCGTAGGGCAGGAAGCGCTCGGGGTGGGGCTTGACCGTGTACTCCAGCGCGCTTCCGTGGACCTTCACCGCGTACGGAGCCGCGCCGTCCAGCCCTCGGCGCACGATCACCGGCCCCATCACGAGATGGTTGGCCAGCGCGGCGTCGGGCGGGGCCTGCGCGGCCACCTCGCGCACCGCCGCGACGTTGGCCTCCAGGTAGTGCTCGAGCTCGGCGTCGGTCAGCTCCGGGAACGGCTTCGCGTCGAACCCCGCGTAGCGATCGGCCACGTACACCGGCAGGACCCGCCCGATGTCCGGGATGTGGACGGTCACGCCGGGCATGTCGGGCGGCTCGCGGTCCTGGCAGAGCAGGTGCACCTCGTGCCCGAGCCGGCCCAGAGCCGCCGCGAGGTTGGCGTTGTAGACGTTGGACCCCGTGCCTCGCAGCAGGTACCCATGGAAGATCAGCACGCGCACGACGCCGCAGCCTATGCACGAACGGCAGCCCGGCGTGGGCGGCCACGGCGTCTGGGATGATCGCTGGATGCGAGGGGCGCGCTACACGCGGGCGGCGACGCTGATCGTCGACTCCGACGAGGAGTCGCGCGGGGCGCTGCGCCGATCGCTGTCGCGCGCCGGGGCGCCGATCGCCGCGCTGGAGGCCCACGACGTCGCCGGCATGCTGGACGTGGCCGACCACGTCCAGCTGATCCTGCTCGACGCGGCGCTCCCCGGGCCCGGGCTGCGCAAAACGCTCGGGCTGCTGCGCGAGCGCCACCCGGACGTCCCCGTGGTCGTGACGTCGGGCTGGAACGACCCCGAGGCGATGCGGGCCGCCCTGGACGGGGGCGCCAGCTCGTTCGTGCTCAGGAGCCTCGCGCCGGCCCGCCTGCGCTACACCGTCGAGGCGGCGCTGGACGGCGACGGCGTGCTGGACCCTCAGGTCGTGCGCCCGGTCCTGGACGGCTACGCCGCCGTGCTGGAGTCGGCGCGGCGCCGCGACCGGGCGATCATCGAGAGCCTGGCCGCGGCCGTGGAGGCCAAGGACACGGTGACCAGCGACCACGTCCACGCCGTGGGGACCCTGGCCACGGCGCTGGCGACGCTGGTCGACCCCACCCTCGCCGAGTCCGAGGACTTCCTGTTCGGCTGCCTGCTGCACGACGTGGGCAAGATCGGCGTGCCCGAGCACATCCTGGCCAAGCCCGGCCCGCTCGACGACGCGGAGTGGACGATCATGCGCCTGCACCCCGAGACCGGCGTGCGGGTGATCGGCCCGCTCGGGCTGGCGCCGACGGTGTCCGACCTGGTCCTGCACCACCACGAGCGCTGGGACGGCGGTGGCTATCCGGGCGGCCTGTCGGGCGGCGGGATCCCGCTGTCCGCGCGCATCTTCTCGGTGTGCGACGCGCTGGAGGCGATGACGGCGCGCCGCCCCTACCGGGAGCCCGTGACTCCCGCCGTGGCCCTCGCGGAGATCCGCGCGGAATCCGGTCGCCAGTTCGATCCCGGCGTCGTCGACGCCCTGGGCGAGGGCGTGCAGACCGGCCGGATAGACCTCGCCGGGACGCTCCACGCGGCGTTGGCGACAGGCTGACTCGCTACAGTCCCCGGCGTGAGCGAGCGCCAGAAGTACCGCCTGCGCGCGCCGGCGAGCGGCCGCGAGGTCGTCATCGAGGCCGAGCCCGGCGAGGACTACGTGGACCGCGAGACCGGCGAGCACCTCGAGGTGGTGGGCAAGCTCCTGCCCCTCGCGCCCTCGCCGTCCGAGCTGCCCTGGGCGGTCGAGAGCCTGCGCTTCTGCAACTGGTGCGACCAGCTCACCCAGCGCGACCTCAACGACTGCCCGCACTGCGGCCGGCGGATGGAGCCGCTGCCCCGATGAGCGCCCTGCGCCCCCACCTGATGCTGCCCGTCCTGGCCGCCGGCGCGGCCCTGGCCCTCGCGGTCTCCGGCTGCGGCGGCGGCGGCTCGGCCAACGCCGACCAGCTCTCGACTCCCGAGCTCACCGTCCCCGCGGGCACGATCCCCACCCCCGCGCCCACGACGACCACCTCCACGACTTCCACGACCGCGACGACCGCGTCCAGCGGCGACACCAGCAGCACCGACACCTCGAGCTCGGACAGCTCGGGCTCGGGCTCCTCGAGCTCGGACAGCTCGAGCAGCGGCTCGTCCGGAGGCAGCTCCGGCAGCGGCGGCTCGGGCAGCGGCGGCTCGTCGGGCGGCAGCGGCCAGAGCGGCGGATCGGGGTCGGGCGGAACCGGCCTCAGCCAGTTCTGCCAGCAGAACCCTGGCGCTTGCTAGACGCGGCCCCCGGTGCGACGTTGACGACCGTATAGGTAGTCAACGTCGCAAGCGGTCGGCGAAGCGCCCCGACCTGACCCCCTCGGTGCCAGCCTTTACGGGGTCGAGACGAGGGTGACGCTGTACGTCAATCTGGCCGGACGGTAGGTGCAGAAGTACTCGCGGATGCTGCCCGCCGTGGTGTGTGGGGGCTGGCGTTCCGGGTTCTCCGAGCACGGCTTCACGCGGCTGGAGCGCCAGGCGAAGGTGTTGTCGAGGCCGTTGACCATGAGGGCGGGGGCCCAGGTGGGGACGGTCAGCGCGACGACCCAACCCTTGCGCACGAGCAGCGAGGTGTAGAGCGGGAACTGGACGGTCTGGCCGAAGTACTTGTCCAGGGCGAACGGGTCGGTCTGGGCATTGAGGCGGTAGCGGACCTGGCCGCGGCGCTGCGCCGGCTCGGGCCGCAGGATCGCGATGCGCGCCTGGGACTTGCCGCCGGACTGCTCGTCGAAGAACTTGATCTGGGCCGCCGTGGGCTTGCCCAGATGGATCGTGAAGGCGGTGATCCGTCCCGCGCGCGGCGAGCTGAACGGGTTGCGCCGGCCGCCGAGGTTCAGCTGGAACCCGGTGGTGCGGGTGATGGCCAGGCACGGGCTGGAGGGACAGCTCGGCGTGCCGAGGGAGCGCTGGGCGTCGAGGCCCAGCTCGACCGTGCGCGCGGACGCGCCGGCCGGGAGGAGCAGCAGCAGGGCGGCCACCACAAGGGCCGGAAGGGTGAGGTTATGGCGTCGACTCATCGAGACCATTCAACACGACCCACCGGTCGCAGTTGCGGCGGCCGCCGCCGCGTAACTCCGAAGCGGACGCTAGAGGAGCGTCACGTTGACGGCCTTGGGGCCCTTGTCTCCGGCCTCTTCCTCGTACGAGACCTTCGAGCCCTCGGCCAGCGTCCGGAAGCCGTCGCCCCCGATGCCGCTGTAATGGACGAAAAGGTCACGGCCGCCGTCATCCGGCGTGATGAAGCCGTAGCCCTTGTCGTCGCTGAACCACTTGACGGTTCCAGTTGCCACTGTGATCTGACCTCCACTCTTGTGCTGCGATACCGCGGAGGTCCTGCTCATGGCAAACCCTGCGACCGCCCACACGTCTTTCGCCGGTCTTCCCGGCCGTTCGCGGGAACCGTAGCACCTACTCTGCGCGTAACGAAGCCGCCGCAGCGGATATCTCATCCTCGTCGCCGGGGCCCGGCGTCCAGGGCAGCCGCAGCGGATCGTCCTCGTAGCGCGGGATCACGTGGACGTGGAAGTGGAAGACCGTCTGCCAGGCGGCGCGGCCGCAGGAGTTCAGGAGGTTGACCCCGTCGGCGTCCAGGCGCTCCACGGCGCGCGCGGCCAGGCGCTGGGCGGCGGCCAGCGTGGCGGCCAGGTCGTCGGGCGAGACGTCGAGCAGGTCGCGGTGGTGCTCGCGCGGGATGACCAGCGCGTGGCCCCGCGTCGCCGGGTTGATGTCCATGAAGGCGACGGTGCGCTCGTCCTCGTCCACCCGGGTCGCGGGCAGCTCGCCGGCCACGATCTTGCAGAAGATGCAGTCCGGGTCCGCGGCCACCGCGTGACTGTAACCGCTAGCTTCCGGGTCGCATGTACGCCGAGCCAGCAGGGCTGGAGCGCACGGTCCGACACCTTGCCGCGCTGGAGCGCCCGTCGGCCTCCCCGGGCGAGCGCGAGGCGGCCGAGTGGATCGCGGGCGCGCTGCGCGAGCTGGGGCTGGAGCCCGCCGTCGAGGAGGAGCGCGCCCACGGCACGTACTGGTGGCCGCTGGGGCTGCTCAGCGCGGCCGGGGTGGCCGCGGGCGCGCTGGCGCTGCGCGGCCGGCGGCGCAGCGCGGCGCTGCTGGGCGCCGCGGCCGCGGCCGGGATCGCCGACGACTGCTCGGCCGGCCCGCACGTGTTCCGCCGGCTGCTACCCCAGCGCACGACCTGCAACGTGGTGGCCGACGCGGGTGACCTCACCGCGGCCGAGACCCTGGTCCTGGTCTCCCACCACGACGCCGCCAACACCGGCCTCGTCTTCGACCAGCGGCCGGTCGAGCTCATGGCGCGGCTGGACCCGGAGCGCTTCGAGAAGACCGACCGCTGGCCCGAGCTGTTTCGCGCCATCGTCGGAGGCCCGGCGCTGGTGGCGCTCGGCGCGCTGCTGCGCCGCCGCGGGCCGGTGAAGCTGGGGATGGCCCTGAGCGCGTTGTCGGCCGCCGAGTTCGCGCAGATCGGGGCCAGCCCGGTCGTGCCCGGCGCCAACGACAACCTGACCGCGGTGGCCACGATCCTCGGCGTGGCGGAGCGCCTGCGCGACGAGCCGGTGGAGGGCCTGCGCGTGATCCTGGTCTCCACGGGCGCCGAGGAGTCCTTCATGGAGGGGATGCGCGGCTTCCTGCGCCGCCACGCCGCCCGGATGTCGCCGCCGCGCACGCGCATCGTGGCCATCGACACCGTGGGGTCCGACACCGAGCTGGTGGCCGCGGAGAGCGAGGGGATGATCGTGCAGACGCCCTACGACGCCGAGCTCAAGGACGAGATCTCGGCCGCTGCGGCCGACGCCGGCATCCGGCTGCGCCGCGGTCTGCAGCTCTCCTTCGCCACCGACGCGCTGCCCGCGCTGCGCTCCGGCTACCGGGCGGCGATGCTGGCCTCGGTCAACGAGTTCAAGCTGCCGGGCAACTACCACAAGCCCACGGACACGGCCGACAACGTGGACTACGCCCGCGTCGAGGAGGCCGTGAGGGTCTGCGAGACGCTGGTCCGCCGGCTGGCGCGCCAGGCCGCGAGCCGAGAGACGGTCGCGGCCTCCGCCTAGCGGACCGCTGCGCGAGCCCGCGCGACCGCGTCGTCGCGCGTGGCGATCTCCCCCGCGAACTGGGCCGCTTCGAGCTCGCGCATCAGCTCGCCGAGCCGGGGGCCCGGCGCGATGCCCAGCTCCGCGGCCAGCTCGTCGCCGCGCACCAGCGGCGCCGGCGGGCCCTCGGCCCGCCAGCGCAGCGCCTCGCCCAGGAGCTCCTGGGCCAGTTCGACGTGCCTGGCGATCGCCTCGTCGGAGCGGTCCCCCCGCGTGGCCAGGCGGTCGGCCACCGACAGGACGGTGACGTCGACCTCCACGGGCTCGCAGGCGCGCAGGTAGGCATGCACGTCTCGCCGGCTCAGCGGGCGGCGGTGGACGAGGAAGCCCAGGCGCAGGTGGTGGCGGGTCAGCGCGGCGACGTGGTCGCGCAGGCGCTGGGAGGCGCGCAGGCGGCCCAGCGCCTCGTACGCCAGCTCGGCGCCGGCGGCGTCGTGGCCCATGAAGGTGATCCGGCCCTCGCCGGTCTCGCCCCGGGTCTGCGGCTTGGCCGCGTCGTGCAGCAGCGCGCCGAAGCGCAGGGCCTGGCCCCGGGTCAGGTCGTCGGCCAGCGGCTCGCGCAGCACGGCCAGCGCCGCCCCGGCGTGGGGCCCGAGCGGCGAGGGGTCGCGCTCCAGCTCCACGGTGCGCCGCAGCACCTCCAGCGTGTGGTCGTGGACGTCGAGGTGGTGGTAGCGGTTCTGTTCGACGCCGCGCTGGCCGGTCAGCTCGGGGAGGACGACCTCCGACGCGTCCACGGCGTCCAGGCGCGCCAGGCCGTCGAGCGGGTCCTCGCCCCCGATGATTCGCCGCAGCTCCGCGAACACGCGCTCGCCCGGGGAGCCGGCCAGGCCGGGCGCGGCCGCGCGGGCCGCGCGCAGCGCGTCCTCGTCGGGTGCCAGGCCCAGCTCGGCGCCCAGCCGCGCCAGGCGCAGCACGCGCACGGGATCGGCCTCCAGCGCGCCCGGCGACACGAGGCGCAGGCGGCGCGCGGCCAGGTCGTCGCGCCCGCCGAACAGGTCGACCACGTCGCCCCCGCCCAGTGGCTCGGCCAGCGCGTTGACGGTGAAGTCGCGGCGGGCCAGGTCGGCCTCCAGGCGCCCGTCCTCCAGCGGCATGAGGTCGACCTGCCAGGACCGGTCGCGCGCCGTCACGCGCCAGGCGCCGAAGGCCTCCGACAGCGCGAACGCCGCGGCGCCGGTGGCTCGGGCCAGCCGGCGGGCCGCATCCTCCACCTCGCCCGCGACGGCCAGGTCGAAGTCCTCGGTCTCGCGGCCGAGCAGGCCGTCGCGGACCGCGCCGCCCACCACCCACGCCGGCTGACCCGAGAGCGCCTCGCGCGCCGCGGCCAGCGCCACGCTCACGCCGGCTCCCCGTCGCGGTGGTACACCCGCTCCACGCGGGCGAGCAGGCCCGTGGTCACCTCGTAGTTGATGGTCCCCAGGCGCCGGGCGACCTCCTCGGCCAGGATCCGCTCGCTCCCGCGCTCGCCGATCAGCACCGCCTCGTCGCCCGGCCCGGCCGCCGGCGCCGGGCCGAGGTCGACGGCGACGTTGTCCATCGAGACCGTCCCCACGAGCGGGCGGCGCTCCCCGCCGACGATCGCGTCGGCGGCGTTGGTCAGCGCGCGGCGCCAGCCGTCGCCGTAGCCGATCGGCAGTACGCCGAGCACGGTGTCGGCCTCGGCCACGAACCGCCGCCCGTAGCCCGCGCTCTCGCCCGGCGCGCACGGCTTGAGGTCGGCGACGTAGCTGCGCAGCTCCAGCGCGGGCTCCAGGTCGTGGGCCGCCGGGTCGGCCTGGAACGGGTCCAGGCCGTAGATCGCCACGCCGCAGCGGACGAGGTCGAAGTGCGACGCGGGGTCGCGCAGCGTGGCCGCGCTGTTGGCGGCGTGGGCGGGGACGCCCGGATGGTCCGCGCGGACGACCTGGACCCAGGCCGCGAAGCGCTCCAGCTGCTCGCCGAAGAAGGCGTCGCCGCGTTCGTCCGCCGTGGCGAGGTGGGTCATCAGCCCCGCGAGCTCGAGCCCGTCGGTCGCCGCCACGCCGTCCACCACCCGCCGCGCCTCGTCCGGATCGCGCGTCCCCAGGCGACCCATGCCGGTGTCGAGCTTGACGTGCACGCGGAGCGGGCCGCCGCCGGGCGCCGAGACGCCCGCCCCGGACGCGGCGAGCCGCGCCACGAAGGCCTCTCGCCACGCGACGATCTCCGCGCCCGCGGCGACCGCGACGTCCGTCTCCGACGAGCTCAGCGCGCCCATGACGAGGATGGGATCGTCGATGCCCGCGTCGCGCAGCTCGCGCGCCTCGCGCGCCGCCGCCACGCAGACCAGCTCCGCGCCCCCGGCCAGCGCGGCCCGCGCCGACTCGACCGCGCCGTGGCCGTAGCCGTTGGCCTTGACGACCGCGCCGAGACGCGCACCGCCGGTCAGCGCGCCGCGCAGCCGGGCGCAGTTGCGCTCGATCGCCGCCAGGTTGACCGCGGCCACCGCGCGGACGGGCACAGGGCCTACCCCGCGGCCGTGAGCGCGTCGAGCACGTCGACGCGGGTGACGACGCCGACCAGGCGCCCGTGCTCGACCACCGGCAGGCGGTTGTGCTTGTTCTGGGAGATGAGGCGCGCCGCCTCCTCGACCGGGGCGTCCGGGGCGACCGTCACCGGGTCCGCGGTCATCATGTCCTCCACGCGGGAGGCGAACGCCTTGCGCACGCGCTCCTCGAAGTGCTTCATCGACTCGATGAAGATCACGCCGCCCATGATGTCCAGGTGGTGCGGCAGGTGCAGATCGGCCTCCTCGTCGCGCAGGACGAGGTCGTTCTCGGTCACGATGCCCACGCAGCGCCCGGCCTCGTTGACCACGGGAACGCCCGGGAGCTCCTGCTCGCGCAGGAGCCGGATGACCGTCTCCACGTCGTCGTCGGGGGAGACCGTCGCGGGATCGCGCTCCATGATGTCGGCCACCGTCGCCACGGCGCAGCAGAGTACCTCTACTCGCGCAGCGCGGCGGGCAGCGCCTCGATCACGTCGCGCGCGATCGTGCCGTCAACGCCGCGCTCGCGCGCCGCCAGCGCGCCCGCGCGCGTGTGCACCCAGACCGCCGCGCACGCCGCGCCGAACGGCTCGACCCCCTTGGCCAGCACCGCGCCGGTCACACCGGCCAGCACGTCGCCCGTCCCGGCGGTGGCCAGGGCGGGGCTGCCGCCGGCGCTCACCGCCACCCGGCCGCCCGGCTCGGCCACGATGGTGTCGTCGCCCTTGAGGACGACGACGCAGCGCGCCGCGGCCGCCGCGGCGCGCGCGTGGTGCAGGCGGGCCGCCTCGACCGCCCTGGAGTCCTTCTCCAGCAGCCGGCCCAGCTCGCCGGCGTGGGGCGTGAGGATCGTGGGCGCGGAGCGGCGCGCCAGCTCGTGCAGGCGTCCCGCGTGGGCGTTGAGGCCATCGGCGTCCAGGACCAGCGGCACCTCGGCCCGAGCCGCCACCGTCCGCGCCAGCTCCTGCGTGCCCGGCGCGCGGCCCAGCCCCGGCCCGAGCACCAGCGCGTCGGCCCGCTCGCACGCCTCCAGCACCGCCCCGCTCGCCTCGGCGCTCAGCGCCCCGTCGCGGTCGGGCAGCGCCCGCGTCATCGCCTCGAGCAGGCGCACCTCGAAGACCGCGTCCAGCGAGGCGGGAACCGCCGCGGTCACATAGCCGGCGCCGGCGCGCGCCGCCGCCTCGGCCACCAGGCAGGGCGCGCCCGTCAGCCCGCGCGACCCGCCGGTCACGAGCACCGCGCCCTCGCTGAACTTCGTGGACTGCGCGCCGCGGCGCGGGATCAGCTCGCGGACGGCGGGACCGATCAGCCCCGCGTCCGCGTCGCCGGGGCCGCCCGGCGGGATGCCGATGTCCACCACCCGCACCGTCCCCGCGCGCCCCTTGCCCGGCGCCACGAAGAGCCCCGTCTTCGGCGCGTGGAACGTCGCGGTGGCGTCGGCCCGCACGGCGTCGCCCTCGACGGCGCCGGTGGACGCGTCCACGCCGGACGGCACGTCGGCCGCCACCACCGGCGCGCCGGACTGGGCGATCGCCCGGATGGCACCGGCCACCGGTTCGCGCGCGGCGCCGGAGAAGCCGGTGCCCAGCAGGGCGTCGACCACGACCCCGGCGCCGTCCAGCGCGCCCGAGAGGACCGCCTCGTCGCCCGACCCGCCCGCGTCGGACAGCCCGCCCGCGTCCCCGCCCGCCGCCACCGGACGCGGCGGGTCGCCGGGCAGCCGGCGCAGGTTCTCCGCCGGGTCGCCGGTCAGGTCACCGGGCGCGGCGCCCACGAGCAGCACCTCGACCTCGCGGCCCTGCTTGCGCAGCACGCGCGCCGCGACCAGGCCGTCGCCGCCGTTGTTGCCCTTGCCGCACACGACGACCACCCGGCCCTCCGGCCCCACTTCGGTCACCAGCGCGGCCAGGCCGCGCCCGGCCGTCTCCATCAGCTCCAGCGAGGGGACGCCCTGGTCCGAGATCGCCCAGGCGTCCACGGCGCGCATCCGCTCCGCGTCCAAGAGCGGCGAGAGCCAGCTCGGCAGCGCGCTCATGCCACCACGGCGACCGCGCCGGCCATCCCGGACGTGTGGGTCAGCGAGATCCGCACGGACCCGCCGCGCTCGGCCGCGCGCCGCGCCACCGCGCCGTGCAGCCGGGCCCGGCCGTCCGCCCCAACCTCGACGTCGCGCCAGCTCCAGGAGTCCATCTCCAGCGCCTTGGCCACCGCCTCCTTGGCGCAGAAGCGCGCCGCCAGGTGCTGCGCCGGACGGGCCCGCCCCGCCGCGTAGGCGCGCTCGGCGTCGGTGAACACGCGGGCGGCCAGCGCCGGCCGGCGCGCCAGCGCGCGCTCCAGGCGCGCTATCTCCAGCAGGTCGATGCCCACGCCGTCCACGGCGCGGGTTCTACTCCACCGTGACGGTCTTCGCCAGGTTGCGCGGCTGGTCCACGTTGAGCCCGAGCTGGCGCGCGATGCGGTAGGCCAGCAGCTGGAGTGGGATGACCGCCAGCATGGGCTGGAGCATCCAGTCGGTGGGCGGGATCTCGATCACCCGCTCGGCGTGCCGGGCGATGTCGGGATTGCCCTGGGTGGCGATGGCGATCACGTGGGCGCCGCGGGCGGCGACCTCCTGCATGTTGGAGACCACCTTCTCCAGGACCGGCGAGTCGGTGGCCACGCAGACCACCGGCGTGTTGTCGTCGAGCAGGGCGATCGGTCCGTGCTTCATCTCGCCCGCCGCGTAGGCGTCGCAGGCGATGTAGGAGATCTCCTTGAGCTTGAGCGCGCCCTCCAGCGCCACCGGCAGCCCGACGTGGCGGCCGAGGTAGAGGAAGAAGTCGGACTTGTGCCACTCGTCGGCGACCTCGGAGATCGGCCCGTCAACGCCGGCGATCAGCTCGTCCACCACGCTGGGCAGATGCTTCAGGCTCGCCACGAGCTCGCGGCGCCGCTCCACCGAGAGCGTCCCGCGCAGCTCGGCCAGGCGCAGGCCCAGCAGGTACATCGCGGCCACCTGGCAGACGAACGTCTTGGTGGCGGCGACGCCGATCTCCAGGCCGGCGCGCGTGAACAGCGTGCCGTCGGCGTCCCGGGTGGCCTGCGAGCCCATGACGTTGCTCACGGCCAGGACCTTGGCGCCGCGCTCCTTGGCCAGGCGCATGGCGGCCAGGGTGTCCGCGGTCTCGCCGGACTGCGTGATGCCGACCACCAGGTCGCCGGGGCCGACCACCGGGTTGCGGTAGCGGTACTCCGAGGCGATGTCCATCTCCACGGGCAGGCGCGCCCACTCCTCGATGGCGTAGCGACCCACCAGGCCGGCGTGGTAGCTGGTCCCGCAGGCCACGACGATGATCCGGCGCACGCCGCGCAGGAACTCGTCGTCGATGGTGCCCATCCCGTCGAGGTCGACGCCGTCCTCGCGGACGGTGCGGTCGAAGATCGTCTCGGCCAGCGCGTCCGCCTGCTCGTGGATCTCCTTGAGCATGAACGTCTCGAAGCCGCCCTTCTCGGCGGTCTCGGCGTCCCAGTCGATCTCCACGATCTCCCGGGTCAGCGGCTCGCCGTCCGCCGTCTGGAAGGACACGGCGTCGCGCTCGATCGTGACGATCTCGTTGTCGTTTATGTACTGGACGCGGCGGGTGTGCGCCAGGAAGGCGGGAATGGCGGAGGCGAAGAAGGACTCGCCGTCGCCGCGGCCGACGATCAGCGGGCACTCCTTGCGCGCGCCGACCACGCGATCGGGCTCGTCACCGGCCATGGCGACGAAGGAGTAGTGGCCCTGGAGCTCGTTGTAGGCCTGGCGCACCGCCTCGGTCAGGTTGTCGCCCTCGTAGTGCTTGGAGACCAGATGCGCGACCACCTCGGCGTCGGTCTCGCTGGTGAACTGCACGCCGTCGGCGGCCAGCTGCTCGCGCAGGGCGAGGAAGTTCTCCACGATGCCGTTGAGCACGATGTGGACGTTGCTCGTGGAGTCGAAGTGCGGGTGGGCGTTCTCCTCGGACACGCGCCCGTGCGTGGCCCAGCGGGTGTGGCCGATGCCGGTGGTCGCGGCGGCCGAGGCCACGGCGACGCCGCCGCCGTTGGCGCGCGTCTCGACGGCCTCGCGCAGGGCGCCGAGGTTGCCCACGGCGCGCACGGACTCGACGACGCCGTCGCAGACCAGGGAGATCCCGGCGCTGTCGTATCCGCGGTATTCGAGCTTCTCCAGCCCCTCCAGGAGCAGGTCCTGCACCGGCCGGTGGCCTACGTAGCCGACGATCCCGCACATGGGAGCCTCCGAGACGTGAAACGAATGAGAGCCGCGGCGGCGGCTCCCCGGTCCCGCGCGTTGACCGCGGGCCGAGCTTGGGAGTGTATCGGCTAGTTCGAGGTTTCCTGAAACAGGGCGACCAGGCGGTCGCAGACCGCCGTGGCCTCGTCCTCGGTGGGCGCCTCCACCATGACGCGCACCAGCGGCTCGGTCCCCGACGGGCGGACCAGCACGCGCCCGCGGCCGCTGAGAGCCTCGCCCGCGGCGCTGACCGCCTCGTCTATGCGGGGGTCGCCCAGGGCCCGGTCGCGGTCGGCCACCCGGACGTTGACCAGGCGCTGGGGCAGTTTGCGCATGGCGTGGCGCTCGGCCAGGTCGGCGCCGCCCAGGGCCTCCAGAGCCAGGAGGGCGCCGGCGATCCCGTCGCCGGTGGGCGAGAAGCCCAGCTCGATGATGTGGCCGGACTGCTCGCCGCCCAGGGCGAAGCCGCGGTCGCGCAGCGCCTCCAGGACGTAGCGGTCCCCCACCGAGGTGGTGGCCACCTCGATGCCGGCGTCGCGCATCGCGGTGTGGAAGCCGTAGTTGGTCATCACGGTCACGGCGACCCCCTGGTTGGGCAGGCGGCCGGCCGTCTTGAGGTGGGTCGCGGCCAGGGCGATCAGCTCGTCGCCGTCCACGACGGAGCCGTTGCGGTCGGCGGCCAGCACGCGATCGGCGTCGCCGTCGAAGGCGAAGCCCAGGTCGTGGCCGCCCGCCTTCACCCGCTCGGCCAGCGTCTGGACGTGGGTGGAGCCGACGCCGTCGTTGATGTTGCGCCCGTCGGGCTCGGTCCCGATGGCGCTGACCGTGGCGCCAAGGCGGCGGAAGATCTCGGGCCCGGCGCTGTGGGCGGCGCCGTGGGCGCAGTCGAGCAGGACGTCCAGGCCGCTGAGCTCGAGGCCGGCGAAGCGGGTGTGCAGCGCGCGCAGGTAGTCCTCCAGTCCGCCGTGCAGGGCGCGGACGCGGCCGAAGCGGGTGCCGGCCTGGGTGGGCGGCTCGGCCATCAGCGTCTCGATCTCCTCCTCCTGGGCGTCGGAGAGCTTGTCCCCGTCGGCGCCGAAGAACTTGATCCCGTTGTCGCGGAAGGGGTTGTGGGAGGCGGAGAGGACGACGCCGAGGTCGAACCCGTAGCGGTCGATGAGCAGCGGCGCGGCGGGCGTGGGCAGGACGCCGCCCAGCAGGACGTCGGCTCCGGCCGCCGTGGCCCCGGCGGCGATCCCCGCCTCCAGCATGGAGCCCGACTCGCGCGTATCGCGGATGACCAGGACCTGGGGGCGGCCCTCACGCGCGTCGGGGACCGCCTGGCGCACCGCCGCAGCGGCCAGGGCCAGCGCGAGCTCGGCGGTGACCCTCTCGCCCGCGACCCCGCGGACGCCGTCCGTGCCGAACAGGTGGCGGGCCAAGCCCTACCTCTTGGAGAACTGAGGCCGCTTGCGCGCCTTCTTGAACCCGGCCTTCTTGCGCTCCTTCTTGCGCGGGTCGCGCGTGAGGAAGCCGCGGCGCTTGAGCTCGCCGCGCAGGTTCGGGTCGGCCTCGATCAGCGCCCGGGCGATGCCGTGGCGCAGCGCGCCGGCCTGGGCCGACGTGCCGCCGCCGTGGAGCGAGGCCACGACGTCCATCCGGGACTCGTAGCCCACGGCCTCCAGCGGCTGGCGGATGTTGCGCTCCAGCGTGGGGCGGGGGAAGTGGATGTCCAGCGCGCGGCCGTTGATCGTGTAGGTGCCGCTGCCGGGACGCAGGATGACGCGCGCGATCGCGGTCTTGCGCTTGCCGGTCGCCTTGTAGCGGGCGTCCTTGCCGAGGTCGATCGTGGCCTGGGCGACGGGCCGGTCCTCGTCGGCGTCGTCGGCGGTGTCGCCGCCCGGCGCGTCGGGATCCTCCTCGTCCTCCCCGGCGAGCGGGTCGTAGCCCTCGGGCACGATGTCCACCTCGAGATCGGCGCCGGGGATCTCGGGCTTGGCCCGGGGAGCCTCCTCGGCCGCGACGGGCGTGGCCGCGGCCGGATCGGCCTCGGCCTGAGCGGGACCCTCGGCCGGCTGGTCGCCGCCCGGCCCCTCGGCCGCCTGCGTGTCCTCGACGGGCGGCTGCTCCGACGCCTCGGCGGACGGCGCCTCTTCGGCGGCCGGCTCTTCGGCGGGGACCGGCTCGTCGGGCGAGGTCGTCTCCTCGACCGGGGCCTCTTCGGCCGGCGCCTCGGGCGTCTCCTGCGCCGGGGCGTCCTCGGCGGGCGTGTCGGGGGTGTCCTGCGCGGGGGTCTCGGGCTCTTCGGCCATCAGGTGGTGATCTCCAGGGTCTCGGGCTGCTGGGCGGCGTGCGGATGGTCGGGGCCGGCGTAGACCTTGAGCTTGGTCAGCTGCTTCCGGGCGAGGCGGTTGCGGGGCATCATGCCCTTGACGGCCTTGCGGATGACCTCCTCGGGACGGCGGTCCAGCATCTCCTGGAGCGTGCGCGACTTCAGCCCGCCCGGGTAACCCGAGTGGCGGTAGTAGCGCTTGTCGGCTCGCTTGTTGCCGGTGACGGCGATCTTCTCGGCGTTGACCACGATCACGAAGTCGCCGGTGTCCACGTGGGGCGTGTAGACGGGCTTCCCCTTGCCGCGCAGCAGCTCGGCGATCTGGGTCGCCAGACGGCCGAGCGTCTTGTCGGCGGCATCGACCACGAGCCAGTTGCGCTCGCGGTCCGCTGGTGTGGCGACGTAGGTCTTCATGCGCACGAAAATCCGCGCGGGGCGCGGACGAGCTGATGATAGGGAAGGCGGCCCGCCGACACCGGTCACGCCAGCCGGCGCTGGGTCGCCCAGCGCGTCAGCTCGTGGCGGCTGGAGAGCTGGAGCTTGCGCAGGACCGCGGAGACGTGGGCCTCGACGGTCTTGGCGGAGATCCCCAGCCGCTGGGCGATCTCCTTGTACATGTAGCCCCGCGCCAGGTGCTGGAGGACCTCGCGCTCGCGGGGGGTGAGCTGGTCGAGCTCGGGGTCGGCGCCGGGAGCCGGCGGCGACGGCTCGCCCGCGAAGGCGTCGAGCACGAACCCGGCCAGGCGCGGTGAGAAGACGGCGTCGCCCTCGTGGACGCGGCGCACCGCGTCGACCAGGTCCGCGGCGCCGATCGTCTTGGTCACATAGCCCCGGGCCCCGGCCCGGATGACCGCGATCACGTCCTCGGCCGCGTCGGAGACCGACAGCGCCAAAAAGCGCGGCGCGGGTCCCGCGTCGTCGCCGGCCAGGCGGCGGATCACCTCCACCCCGCCGCCGTCGGGCATGTGGACGTCGAGCAGGACCACGTCAGGACGGGTCTCGCGGACGACCGCCTCGGCCTCGGCCACCGTCCCGGCCTCCCCCACCACCTCCACGTGGCCGGCCAGCTCCGCCCGCACGCCCGCGCGGAACAGATGGTGGTCGTCGACGATCGCCACCCGCACGCTCACGGCGCCGCCTCCAGGACCAGCTCGACCTCGGTCCCGCGACCGGGCTCGCTGCGCACCTCGGCGCGGCCGCCGTGGCGCTCCATCCGCCCGACGATCGACTCGCGCACCCCGCGCCGGTCGCCGGGGACCGCGGCGAGGTCGAACCCGGGCCCGCGGTCGCGGACGAACACGGCCACGCGCTCGGGCCCGGCCTCGGCGTACACGTCGACGCCCGAACCGCCGCCGAACTTGGCCGCGTTGACGATCGCCTCGCGCGCGGCCGCGACCAGCGCCTCGCCGCGCTCGTCCAGCTCCACGTCCCCGACGGCCACCACGTCCACGGTCGCGCGGTGCTCGCGCTCCACGTCGGCGGCGATGTCGTCCAGCGCCGACGCCAGCCCGCGCGCGGCGCCGTCGCGGGGCACCGCCCGCCCTGTCAGCCACGCCCGCAGCTCGCGCTCCTGGCGGCGCGCCAGCGAGGCGACCGCCGCGGGGTCCCCGGCGCGCTTCTGGACCAGCGCGAGCGTCTGCAGGACGGAGTCGTGCAGGTGCGCCGCCATCTCGGCGCGCTCCTGCGAGCGGATGCGCTCCGCGCGCTCGGCGCCCAGCGAGCGGGCCAGCCGCAGCACCCAGGGGGCGAAGATCACGCCGAGCACGACGGCCGCCACGAGCGCGGCCAGCAGCGCGTCGCGCGCCGCCCCGAGCGCACCGGTCACCGACAGGAAGACCACGCCGGCGGCGACCACCAGGCCCACGCCGAGCCCGGTGCGCGACATCACCGCGGCCCGGCCGGCCGGCGCCGAGGGGATCGACGCCTGCGACTGGCGCCACAGCAGCGCGCCACCGGACGCCACGAGCACGAGCGGCCACACGACCACGTCGGCGAACCAGATGCCGCTCGCGCGCAGGGCCAGCAGGCCGGCGAGCACGAGGAACCCGATCCCCAGCGCGACCTGCGCCTCGCCGCGGCTGGTGCGCAGCCGGCGCACCGGGGCGCCGGTCCCGGCCGACGCCGGGGTCAGCAGCCAGGCCAGCGCGTACACCGCCACGCCGGCGCCTCCGGCGGCCGCGGCGGCGAGGAAGGCGACGCGGACGACGAGGGGATCGACGCCCAGCTCGCCGGCGATGCCGGCGCACACGCCGCCCAGGACGCGGCGATCGGAATCCCGGCGCAGGGTGCGCCCGCGGGCAGGCGGGGAAACGGGGAGCCCGGCCATCGCGCCGCCCATCCTCCCAGGCGCGCCGCCCCCGGCCGAGGCGCGACCGGTGTCCGGCCTCATTCCCGCCGGCTCAGGCCCGAGGCCAGCAGCACGGCCCCGATCGCCGCGCAGGCGAGCGGGGCCAGCGCCGCGAAGCGCAGGCCCCACACGTCCAGCTGGTCCAGGAGCAGGACGGCGCCGAGCGCGACGACGACCAGCCCGCCGACCAGCGACGGCATGTCGGGCCTAGCCCGCACGCGCCGTCCCCGCCGCGGCGGCCACGGCCGGAGGGCGCCGCGCGCACGCGGCGTTCGCGCCCTGGCCGGACCGGTCCTGTCCGGCCTCGGCGCGCGAGTGGCCCACCCGGAACTGGCCGAGGCCCACGTCGGCGTTGACGACCACGCGGGTCACGCCGGCCGCCGCGGAGCGGTGGTCGTCCCAGTCCACGTCCACGCCGTTGGACTCGCGTCCGAACACGCGGACGTTGCCCATCCGGACCGTGGCGCGGCTGGCCACGCAGACGCCGGGGGGGACGAGCAGCACGGCCTCGCCCATCCCGAGGTCGAGGTCGACCGCGACGTCGCCGCGCGGCAGCCGCGTGTCGCGCAGGTCGACGACCAGCTGGCCGGCGCCGAGCTGGTAGCGGTCGCGGATGTCCGAGGCCGCCGCGGGCGTGTACTGGCGCTCGCCGACGCCGCCGTCGAGGTCGACGTCCGCCGCCGACACGAAGCCGGCGCCCAGCGCCAGGCTGATGGCGGGCAGCACGAGCCAGCGCACCGGGCGCACGAAGGCGCCGACGAGCAGCGCCACGCCGGCGCCGATCACCACGCCCGCGGCGACGGTCCCGCCGCCGGCGGCCGTGGCCCACCCGCCGCCCAGGAACACGACCGCGCACGCGAGCAGCACGGCCAGCCCGGCCAGGCTGCGGCGCAGCACCGCGCGCCAGTCCGCACCAGGCCCGTCGCCCGACACCATCCACCAGGCGAACAGCCCGAGCAGGGCAACGAACGCCAGCGGGACGAACACCCCGAGCGCGCCGAGCACGGCGCCCGACAGCACGAGCGCGGCCGCCCCCACGAGCGCCACCACGCCGAGCGCGGTGAAGAAGCGCCCGCGGGTGCTCTCGCTCCCGGCGTACGTCTCGCCGGTCTCGTCGGGCAGCAGCATCAGGCCCGCCACGTAGAGCAGCGCGCCGAAGCCGCCGAGGAGCGTCAGCGCCACGGCCGCCACGCGGACCGCGAGCACGTCCACGCCCAGATAGCGCGCCACGCCGCCGCAAACGCCGCCGAACACGCGGTCCGAGCGCGACCGCAGCAGCTTCTTCGACGGCGATCCCGCCGGTGGGTCCGGCGGCGCGCCGCCGGGGGGAGTCTGGGGGTCCTGGGCTTCCATCTCGGTCTCCTTGCAGTCGTCGATCATGTCGACTCGCAGGTTGCCGGGGGCGGACGCCCCTGCCTATCCGGAATGACCCCTAGGGGGAGACGACCAGGTTCGTCGAGACGGGCGGCCCGGGCCAGCCGCGTGAGTCGGGGCGCAGGCGCAGCCGGTAGGCACCCGGCGCGAGGGCGCGACCGCCGATCCGCCGGGGGAACGCCTCGCTGACCGGCTCCCCGAACCGGTAGGTGCGCGTCCACGCCGCCAGGTGGACCTCCGGCCGGCGTCCCGGCACGAGCCGGATCATGTCGAAGCGCACCCGGGCCGGGACATCGAGCCGGAAGCGGACGAGCGCCGTGCGGCGGAAGCGGGACGGCACGACGCGCAGCCGGGAGATCGTCGGGTGCTCGACCTCAAAGGCGCCGATGTCGCAGGCCCGCCCCTGCGGGCGGGGGATCCTACGCTGGTCCGGGCTTCGGCGCGGGCAACCCGGCGGTCCGCCGCCGGCGTCGAGGACCGGGCTGCCCCGGCGCGGCTCGCGGCTCTGGGTCGGGCCGCCGAACCAGCCGAGCGGACGCAGCAGCGGATCGCCCGTGCGGTCCGTCGCCCCGGTGAGGCCGCAGGTCGCAGCGGGGCCCTGCAGGTTGTGCCCGGCGGACACCGGCCGCGCACCGGCGCAGTCCTCCAGCACGGACCGCTCGGCTCGCGCCGCGCCCAGCGGACCCACGAACAGCGCCGGCGCCAACGCCATCCCGCCGGTTCCCATCACGGTCGAGCCCGCCAACTCCAGGGTCCCGTGCTCCACATGGACGGCGGTGCCGGTGGCGGCGCCGTCGCCGGTGAGGGTGGAGTCGGCGAGGCGGACGGAGGCGTTCGGCCCGTCGACGAAGACGCCGCCGCCGCGGCCGGCCGCCGAGTCGGACTCGAACAGGCTCGCGGTCACGTCGGCCCGGGCGCCGCCCAGCACCGCCAGAGCGCCGCCGTCCCCGCCATGGTCGTCGGAGAACCCCACCCGCGCCGCGTGGAGCTCGGCGCCGTCGCCCCGCACCACGATGGCGCCGGCGCGGGCACCGGTCACGTCCAGGCCGTCGAGCGTCAGGCGGGCGCCGGCCTCGACCACGAACACGTGCCCGTCGCCGCCGCTCACCTCGCGCACCTGGTTGCGGAACCGCCCGGCCCCCTGGATGGTGATCGCCTCGCCGGGCGCGATCACGAAGTCGTCGCCCAGGTTCTTGTAGGTGCCGCCACCCAGGAAGATCGTGTCGGGCCCCGGGGTCTCGCGGGCGCGGAGGATGCCGGTGCGCAGGTTGCACACGCCGGCCTCCGGGCGGCACACCGCGTCGGGCTGATCTCCGGCGTTGTTGGCCAGGAAGTTGTCCGCGGCGGCCGGTGCCGGCCCCAGCAGCGCCAGGGCGGCGAGCACCGCCCCCAGGCGGCACCCGCTCACTCCCACTCGATGGTGCCAGGAGGCTTGCTGGTTATGTCCAGCACCACCCGGTTGACCTCGCGGATCTCCGCGATCATCCGGGAGGCGATCTGCTCGAGGAGGTCGTAGGGCAGGCGCGCCCAGTCGGCGGTCATCGCGTCGTCGCTGGTCACCGCGCGGATCACGACCACCGACCCGTACGTGCGCTCGTCGCCCTGGACGCCCACCGTCCGGATGTCCGGGAGCACGCAGAAGGACTGCCACAGCTCGCGGTACAGGCCGGCGCGGCGGATCTCGTCCTGCAGGATCGCGTCGGCGTCGCGCAGCAGCGAGAGCCGCTCCCGCGTCGCCTCGCCCCCGACGATCCGGATGGCCAGGCCCGGGCCGGGGAAGGGCTGGCGCCAGACCAGGCGCTCGGGCATCCCGAGCTCCGCGCCGACACGGCGCACCTCGTCCTTGAACAGCGTGCGCAGAGGCTCGACGAGCTCGAACTCCAGGTCCTCGGGGAGCCCGCCCACGTTGTGGTGGGACTTGATCGTGGCCGCGCCCGTGCCGCCCCCGGACTCGATGACGTCGGAGTACAGCGTCCCCTGGACCAGGTAGCGCGCGCCCTCCAGCCGCGACGCCTCCTCCTCGAAGACCCGGATGAACTCCTCTCCGATGATCTTGCGCTTGGTCTCGGGGTCCGTCACCCCACCCAGTCGCGCCAGGAAGCGCTCCTCGGCGTCCACCGCCACGAGGGGGACCTTGAACTGGTCGCGGAAGGCGGAGATCACCTGCTCGCCCTCGTTCTTGCGCATCAGGCCGTGGTCGACGAACACGCACGTGAGCTGGTCGCCCACGGCGTGGTGGACGAGCATCGCCGCGACGCTGGAGTCCACGCCGCCCGACAGCCCGCAGATGACGCGGCCGCCGCCCACCTGCTCGCGGATGCGCGCCACCTGCTCGTCGATGATCGAGGCGGCGCTCCAGGTGCGCTCGCAGCCGCAGATGTCCCCGAGGAAGCGCTCCAGCACGGCGTTGCCGTAGGGGGTGTGGACGACCTCGGGGTGGAACTGGATCCCGTAGATGCCGCGCTGCACGTCCTCCAGCGCGGCCACCGGCGAGGCGGTCGAGGAGGCCAGCGCGGTGAACCCGGTGGGCGGCTCGAAGACGGTGTCGCGGTGCGACATCCAGCAGGTCTGCTCGGCCGGGAGGCCGGCCAGCAGGCGGCCGGGCTCCAGGACACGCAGGTCGGAGCGCCCGAACTCCCCCACCTCGGCGCCCTCGACGCGCCCGCCCAGCTCGCGCGTGACGAGCTGCATTCCGTAGCAGATGCCCAGGACCGGGATGCCGAGTTCCAGCAGCCGGCGGTCGAGCTTCGGAGCACCCTCGGCGTACACCGACGCGGGCCCGCCGGAGAGGATCAGCCCCCGCGGCCGGCGGCGCTCGATCTCCTCGATCGCCACGTGGTGGGGCAGCAGCTCGGAGAAGACGCCCAGCTCGCGGACCCGTCGCGCGATCAGCTGGGAGTACTGGCCCCCGTAGTCCAACACGACGACTTCCTCGGTGGCGACGGGCGGCTCGGCGGGCGCCCCCTCCGGGGTCGGCGCGACCGTGCCCACCGCCGCCTCACTCATTAACTAGGGCCGCGACCTTTGCGCCGTTGTTGCCCATGCCGACGCCCTGGTCGCGCTGGAGCTGCTTGCCCTCGGTCTGGAGGGCGGGCGCGACCATCAGCTCGGCGCGGTTGAACTCGGCGATGTCCTTGTAGCCGCAGGTGGCCATAGAGGTCCGCAGGCCGCCCATTAGGTTGAACGTGCCGTCGTTCTCGCGGGCCGGCCCGACCAGGATCTCCTCGAGCGAGCCGTTCTGCAGCGTGGCCACGCGTGCGCCGCGCGGGAGCGTGGGATGGAACGTCGCCATCCCCCAGTGGTAGCCGCGCCCCGGCGCCTCGAAGGCGCGGGCCAGCGGGGAGCCGATCATCACGGCATCGGCGCCGCAGGCGATGGCCTTGGCCACGTCGCCGCCGTTGCGCATGCCGCCGTCGGCGATGACCTTGACGTACTCCCCGGTCTCCAACATGTGCTGGGAGCGGGCGGCGGCGACGTCGGCGATCGCCGTGGCCTGGGGGACGCCGATGCCCAGCACCCCGCGGGTGGTGCAGGCGGCGCCCGGGCCGACGCCGACCAGGACGGCGGCCGCGCCGGTGCGCATGAGGTGCAGGCCCGTGTGGTAGGAGGCGCAGCCGCCGACGACGACGGGAACGTCGAGCGACGGGATGAACTCCTTGAGGTTGAGCGGCTCGGTGGACTCCGAGACGTGCTCGCCGGACACGACCGTGCCCTGGATCACCAGGATGTCCAGGCCGGCCTCCAGCGCGATCTCGTAGTACTGGGTGACGCGCTGCGGGGTCAGGGAGGCCGCCGCGACGACGCCCTGCGCCTTGATCTCCTCGATGCGCTGGGCCACGAGCTCGGGCTTGACCGGCTCCTGGTAGATGTCCTGCATCTCGCGCGTCGCCAGGTCCTTGGGCAGGTGCGAGATGCGCTCGAGCTGCTCGTCGGCGTCCTCGTAGCGGGTGTAGATGCCCTCGAGGTTCAGGACGGCCAGGCCGCCGAGGTTGCCCACGAGAACGGCCGTCTCGGGCGAGACCACGCCGTCCATCGCCGAGGCCAGGAGCGGGAGCTCGAAGCGGTAGTCGCCGAGCTTCCAGGAGATGTCCACGTCGTCCGGATCCCGGGTGCGCCGGGACGGCACGATCGCGACGTCGTCG
This sequence comes from Solirubrobacteraceae bacterium, assembly GCA_033856025.1. Classification (GTDB taxonomy): domain Bacteria; phylum Actinomycetota; class Thermoleophilia; order Solirubrobacterales; family Solirubrobacteraceae; genus AC-38. The sequence goes on from JAWVFQ010000015.1 coordinate 61,012, forward strand.
AAGCCATATGCGCGGCGAGCCTTCTTGCCGCGGCCGATCTCTACTTCCATTTCGTGATCCTAGGACGCGGGGCGGACAAGGGAGGGTAGCGACCCCGCTCTTTACGCCCTTTACGAGACCTCGGCGGGAGCCTCGATCGCCTCGACGCCGACCTCGGCGACCAGGCGCTCGACCTCACGGGGCTCGATCAGCCCGGCCCCCAGGTGCTGCGTGGACTCCGCGCCGCAGGCCACGCCGAAGCGCAGGCACTCGGGCGGGGGGCTCCCGGTGTAGCGGGCGGCGATGTAGCCGGCCAGGAACGCGTCGCCGGAGCCGACGGCGGCGCGAGGCTCCAGCGGCTCCATGCGCACCCGGTACAGGCGCGAGCCGCCGTCCTCCTGGACGCGCGCGAAGCACCCGTCCGGCACGGTCATGATGGCCTCGCCGGCGCCGAGCTCGACCATCTCGCGCACGGCGATCGTGCGGTCCTCGTCGTCGTTGAACTCGTGGCCGACGAGCTCCTCGGCCTCCTCCACGTTCGGCGAGACGACGCTGGGCTCGGCGCGCACGGCGTGGCGCAGCGGCTCGCCGTCGGTGTCCAGGACCGTGGTCACGCCGAGCTTGCGCAGCTCGCGCACCAGGTTCGCGTAGAAGTCGGGGTCCAGGCCGCGCGGGAGGCTGCCCGCGAACACCGCGATCTGCGCGCCCTGCGCCAGGTAGAGCAGCTTGTCCGAGAACAGCTGCGCCTCGGCCTCGGAGACCGTCGGGCCCGGCTCGTTGATCTCGGTCTGCTCGCCGGTGGTCGGGTCCAGGACGGCGGTGTTGGTCCGCGACTCCTCGCGGATGCGCACGAAGTCGTTGAGGATCGACTCCTCGGTGAGCTGCTCGACGATGCGCGTCCCCGACGAGCCGCCGGCGAACCCGGTGGCGATCACCGGCTGGCCCAGGCGCTTGATGGCCCGCGCCACGTTGACGCCCTTGCCGCCGGCCATCGTGCGCTGCTCGACGCTGCGGTGGCGGCGCCCGAGCCGGAAGTTGGGGACCTCCAGCGTCTTGTCGATCGCCGCGTTGAGGGTGACGGTGATGATCACCGGCGCACCAGCACCATCGTGAGGAACCCCCCTGCCGTGAGGACGAGGATCACAATCGCGAGGGTAACGGGTTCGAAGAGCCGGTCCGCCGCGCGCTCGGCCAGCGAGACCTTGGGGACGGGCTGCGCCGTGACCAGCGCCACGCGCGCGACCACGCGACCGCGCAGCCGGACCGTCAGGGTGCCGGCCCGGGCGCCCTGGGGCAGCGGGCCCTTGAGCTCGCGCGGGGCGACGACGGTCAGGCGGGGACGCTCGCCGTTGCGGACGATCCGTACCACCGCGCGCGCCGGGACGAGCTCGACGCGGTCCTCGCTGCGGTACTTCACGCGTGCGCTGGCCACCACGCGGTCGCGGCGCACGAGCGGCGCCCGGCGGTACTGCGCGAGGCCCCACGTCAGCAGCGCGGTCGTGTCCGCGTCGCGGGCGCCCTCGCTGGGCTCGCCCAGCACGGCGCTGAGCACGTTGACGCCGTCGCGCGTGGCCGAGCCGACCAGGATGTAGCCCGCGCCGTTCGTGTGCCCCGTCTTGACGCCGTTGACGTAGGGGACGCGGCCGACCAGGTCGTTGCGGTTCTCGATCTCGCGCGTGTGGTCGCCGCTGGTCAGCTCGGCCGAGGGCAGCGCGACGGTGCGGCGGAAGAAGCCGTTGCGGCGCAGGCGGTTGGTGAGGACCACCAGGTCGCGGGCGCTGGAGTGGTTCGTCGGGTCGTCCAGGCCGATGGGATTGGCGTAGGAGGTGGCTGCGAGGCCGAGCTGGCGGGCCCGCTGGTTCATCTGCGCGACGAAGGCGTCCTGGGAGCCGGCCAGGCGGGTGGCCAGGGTGGCGGCGGCGTCGTTGGCGCTCTCCAGCAGCAGGGCGCGGAGCAGGTCGCGGACGGTCATCCGCTCCCCGGCGTGCAGGTTGATGCGCGACTCGGCCGGGGCGGGGTCGTAGGGAACGGCCGCGTAGACGTCGTCCAGGCTCGCGCGCTCGAGGACGATCAGCGCGGTCATCAGCTTGGTCGTGCTGGCCACCGAGCGCGGCGAGTCGGCGTCCTTGCGCAGCAGGACGTCGCCCGTCTGGGGCTGGAGCAAAAAGGCCTGGGGGGCGGTGACCGCGGGCGGCGCGGCGGCGCGGGCCGGCGCGGCGGCGACCAGGACGGTCGCCGCCCCCGCGAGGGCGGCGGCGGAGCGGAGGCCGGCGCGGAGCACTAGCGCAGCTTGAGCCGGACGCCCGGCTGGAGCGCCTGCGCGTCGATGCCGGGGTTCAGCGCGAGGAGGCGCTCCGGCGTCAGGCCGAAGCGCAGGGCGATCGAGACCAGGGTGTCGCCGCGGCGCACGACGTAGGTCCGCCGGACGGGGACGCGGCGCTGGGTGGCCACGGTGCGCGCCCGGTCCTGGGTGGTGGAGCCGCCGTCGCCGCCGTTGCTGCCCATCAGGACGATCAACACCGCGAACACCGCCACCGCGAGTGCGAGCGGCGCGAGAAAGCGCACTGGGCTTCGAGCCGCCATGCCGGGCGCGATGATACCCGCGCACCCCGGGCTTCGGATGGCCTGGGACGCGCGTTTCAGCCACCCGCGGACGCCGCCAGAGCGCGCGCGGCGTCGCGCAGCCGCTCCGCCTCGGCGCGCGCGGCCGCGGCCGGGTCCTCGCCCGTCCGCTCCCCCGCCGTGGCGATGCTGCGCGAGGCGGTGACCAGGCCCGCGCCGGGGCCGGGAGCGAAGGCGGGACCGAGATCCTCGACCCGCCCGCCCTGGGCGCCGATGCCGGGCAGCAGGAAGGGCGCGCGCGGCATCAGCTCGCGCATGCGGGCGACGTGCTCGGGTGCCGTGGCGCCGACGACCGCGCCGACGTCGGACAGGGGATCGCCGGCGCCGAGGTCGGCGACCAGGGCGGCCAGGCGCTCCCAGAGCGGGACCGTGGCGCCGGCGGACCGGTCCTCTCCCGTCGCGGCGGCGACCACGGGCAGGTCCTCCACGTCGGCGGCGCCGGGGTTCGACGTGCGAACCAGGACGAACACGCCGGCCCCGGCGGCCCGGGCGGCGTCGACCAGCGGCTCCAGCGCGTCGCGCCCCAGGAGCGGGTTCGCGGTGAAGGCGTCGGCCCCGAGCCCGGCGACGTCGCCGAAGGGCGAGGGGGTCGAGCCGACCAGGGCCTGGCCGTAGGCCGCGGCCGTCACGGGGACGTCGCCGCGCTTGCCGTCCGCGATCACGAGCAGGCCGGCGTCGCGCGCGCGGGCCACCGTCTCCTGGAGCGCCGCCCAGCCGGGCGCGCCCAGCCGCTCGAAGCAGGCGAGCTGGGGCTTGACGGCCACGCACGCCGGCCCGGCGGCGTCGATCAGCGCCCCACAGTGCAGCGCCACCGCCGCGGCCGCCCGCTCCGCCGCGGTCCCGGCGGCCGGCGCGGCGCCGACCGCGTGCGGCCACAGCCGCGCCGGATCGGGGTCCAACCCGAGGACGACCTGCGACGCGCGCTCCCGAGCGCGCGTCGCGAGGGCCTGACCAAAACCCGTCACCGGTCCGCGCCGCGGACGGCGAGCCGCTGGGCGTGGCTGGCAAGGACGCAGGGGGTGGGACAGTGCTCCGCACGGCCCACCCCCGACGACACCGCCAGGCGCGTCCAGGGGCCGCCCGCTACGAGTTGACCGCCGACTTGAGCTTGGCTCCGGCGCTGAAGCGCGGCACGCGGGAGGCCTTGATCTGGATCGTCTCGCCGGTGCGGGGGTGCTTGCCCTGGCGGGCGCCGCGCTCGGCGACGTGGAACTTGCCGAAGCCGGTGAAGTTGACCTCGTCGCCGCGGCGCAGAGCGTCCTGGATACCGGCGATCACGGCGTCCACTGCCGTCTCCGCCTCGCGCTTGTTGCCGAACTCGCTGGATACGCGGTCGACGAACTCAGACTTCGTCACTGACTGCCTCCTTGAAGGGGTTTCGCTTGTCTTCGACGCTAACAATGGGCGCGGACGCGGGCTGGGAGGCATGGCCGGGATGTGCGCAAGTAGCGCGTTTTTCGCCCTGTATCGCGCCTGACTCAGGCGTCGTCGGCGCCGCCCGGGGGGGCCGGCGGCACGGCCGCGTCGACCATGGCCGCCGCGATCTCCAGCAGTTGCTCGGCCTCCGACGAGGCGGGATCGAGGACGGTCACCTGCCCGTCGGCGGCGTAGAGCCTGGCGTAGGGCCGGCGGTTCTCCCGGCGACGGCGCAGGGCGCTGGCGGCGTCGCCGACGACCCCGGTGACCGCGTCCAACGGCCCGCCGCGCTCCCTCACGACTCCAGCCCCCGCAGGGTCATGTGGACGTCGTAGCGCATGGCCGCCGACAGGGCGGCCCGCGTGGCGACGACGGCGATCGAGCGCCGCTCCCCGCGGGCGGCGTAGACCGTCCCGCGGCCCGTCGCCACCTCCACCTCGGACGCGTCGCCGGCCGCCGCCAGCAGCTCGCGGGCGGGCGCCGCGAGCGCGCGACTTCCGGCCAGCCGACGGCCGTCCGCGCCGAGGACGACGCCGTCGCGGGCGTCCACCGCGACGGCCAGGAGTTGGTCCAGAGCGCGTTCCGGGGACATCCGCGATCACAATACGCCCCGTGCCGCTCGACAAGGCCGCGTGGCTGACCACGGTTATCGCCTGCGCGGTGGCCGGCGTAGTGCTGGCCCTGACGGGCTACTTCGGGTACGCGGCCACGGCCGGATGCGTCGCCCTGGCCGCCGCGATCAACCTCCGCTGACGGGCGGGACCTCGGTCCCCCGGCGCGCGCGGTCCCCGGGCTCGAGGTGGGCGTCCTCCAGCGTCGTCCCGGTGCGTCAGTCCCGGTCGAGCCATGCCAGAAGCGCCCGGGCGGCGCGGCCACGGTGGCTGATCGCGTCCTTGGCGGCGTCGTCGAGCTCGGCCATCGTGCGGTCGCCGTCCCCGTCGTCGGGGAGGAAGACCGGGTCGTAGCCGAAGCCTCGCTCGCCGCGCGCGTCCGGCGCCATGGTCCCGGTGCAGCGGCCCTCGAAGAGCTGCTCCCCGTCGCCGTCGACGTAGGCCAGCGCGCACACGTAGGCCAGACCGCTGCCCGGGGGAGCCTCGGCGCACAGGCGCTCGAGGTTCTCCGCGTCGGTCGCGTTTTCCCCGGCGAAGCGCGCGGAGCGGACGCCGGGCGCGCCGCCCAGGGCCTCGGACTCGATCCCCGAGTCGTCGGCGATGGCGGGGACGCCGAGGGCCCGGGCGGCGGTGCGCGCCTTGGGCAGCGCGTTGCCGGCGAAGGTGTCCGCCGTCTCGGGCGGCAGCTGCACCTCGTCGGGCAGCGACACGACGTCGTGGCCCTCCAGCAGTCGCGCGAACTCGCGGACCTTGTGCGGGTTGCGGCTGGCCAGCACGAGCCTCACGGACTCGGGGGGGCCGCCTGCAGCGTCTCCTCCTGCAGCGCGCGCAGCCGCTCGATCCCGCCGGCCGCGAGGGCGAGCAGGTCGTCCAGGTGGGCGCGCGAGAGCGGGGTGCGCTCGGCCGTGGCCTGCACCTCGACGAGGCCGCCGTCGCCGGTCATGACCACGTTGGCGTCGACCTCGGCCGAGGAGTCCTCGGGGTAGTCGAGGTCCAGGAGCGGCTCGCCGTCCACCACCCCGCAGGAGATCGCCGCCACGCTGCCGTTGAGCGGGATGCGCTCCAGGTCGCCCGCGTCCACCAGCCGCCGGCAGCCGAGCGCGAGCGCGACGTAGCCGCCGGTGATCGAGGCGCAGCGCGTGCCGCCGTCGGCCTGGAGGACGTCGCAGTCGATGTTCACCGTGCGCTCACCCAGGGCCGCGAAGTCGACGATGCCGCGGATGGAGCGCCCGATCAGGCGCTGGATCTCCACCGTCCGGCCGTCCGGGCGCCCCTTGGCCACGTCGCGCTGGCGGCGCTCGCCCGTGGAGGCGGGGAGCATCCCGTACTCCGCCGTGAGCCAGCCGCGGCCCGACCCGGCGAGCCACTTGGGCACGCCCTCGGAGATCGAGGCGGTGCAGATGACGCGCGTCTCGCCCTGGCTGATCAGCGCCGAGCCGGTGGCGGGCCGGACGAAGCCGGGCTCGACCGTGGTCGGGCGCAGCTCGTCGGCGGCGCGGCCGTCCGCGCGGGCGCCCATCAGCCGGTCACCCCGGCGCGCGCGGCGAGGTCGACGGGCTCGACCTCGTGGAGCGGCATCTGGAGGAAGCGCGTCCCGAGCTCGCTGAAGCGGGCGGGGTCGCCCGTACACAAGAAGCGGTAGTCGCCCTCGCCCTCGCGCGGGCTGGCCAGGCCGCGCGACCCCAGTACGTGGTCGACCTGGCGGCTGACCGGGACGCCGGAGGCGATCAGCTCGACGCCGCGGCCCAGCACGCGCTGGATCATGGGCCGCACGAGTGGGTAGTGGGTCGAGCCGAGCACCACCGTGTCCACGCCGGCCTCGCGCAGCGGCGCGCAGTAGCCGCGGACCGTCTCCACCAGCTCCTCGTTCATCGGGAAGCCGCGCTGGATCGCCTCGGCCAGGTCGTGGCAGGGGACGGACGTCAGCTGCACGTGGGGGTCGATGGCGGCGATGACCCGAGGGTAGGCGCCGCTGCGCACCGTGACGTCGGTGGCCAGCAGCCCGACGCGCCCGTTGCGGCTCGCCGCCACGGCGTGGACCGCGGCGGGCGCGACGACGCCGATCACGTCGACCCCCAGCGTCGTCTGCATCATCCGCTCCTGGAGCGCGGGCAGCGCGGCCGCGGACGCCGAGTTGCACGCCACCACGAGCAGCTTCACGCGGCGGGCCAGGAGCTCCTCGGCGATCTCCAGCGAGAAGCGCTGGAGCTCCTCCGGACCGCGGGGGCCGTAGGGGAAGCGCGCGGTGTCCGCGAGATAGACGAAGTCCTCGTGCGGCAGCTGGACGAGCAGCTCGTGCAGCACGGTCAGCCCGCCCACCCCGGAGTCGAACACGCCGATGGGCCGGGTGGCGGCGTCGGGGGACTGCGCGGACATGGCGGCGATGTTCCCAGACGCGCCCTTCGTGCGCCCGGCCTCACTTGACCGTCTCCAGCGCGTCCTTGAGCTTGGCGACGATCGTGCGGCCGATCCCGCCGTCGCCGAGGCTGCTCTTGCGCGTGGCGGCCACCACTCCGGCCAGCACCACGGCGACGAGCAGGATCAGCGCCACGTACTCCACCGTCCCCTGTCCCCGCTCGCCCATCAGCGCCGCGTGCACGCGCCCCATCGCCCGGTATCCCATCTGCGTCTCCTCCCGTTGCGGTCGTCGTGGGAGAAGCGTTCACGGGGGGCGGTGACAGGTGACACGCGAAACGTCACAAGTTCACGCCGGAGACGACTCGTATACTCGCGACCTGGCGCCGGGGGAGTCGTTCGGCGCCCGAGGAGATGAGCCGCCAGCCACGCCATTCCAGCGCCCGGACGCGCGGCCGCGCCCGCCGCCGGCTGCGCTACCTGCGCCGCCTGCGCGAGCTCCAGCTGCGCGACCTCGGCGGCTTCGTCTTCGACCTCTTCCGCTTCGGCGAGCAGCGCGAGCCGCTGGTGCGCGCGAAGCTCGACGCGCTGATCGCCACCGACAAGGAGATCCTCGCCCTGCGCGAGGTGCTCGGCCAGGCCGGCGACGAGCGGACGCTGCCCGTGCGGGTGCCCGGCGTCGGCGGCAGCTGCGCGGTGTGCGGCGCCTTCCACTCCAGCACCGCCCGCTTCTGCGACAGCTGCGGCGCCGATCTGGCTCAGGGCGCGCCGCCGGCCGTGGCCGAGCTCGCGCCGCCCCAGGACACCGAGGCCGTCCCCCTTCCCCCGGCCGACGCCGGAGCGCCGGCCGCCGAGCCGGCGCCCGTCCTCAACGGAGAGGTCACCGCGACGGAGGCGGCGGAGGCGGCCGTGGAGGACGTCGCGGCGCAGCCGGAGACGCAGCCGGAGCCGGAGCCGGAGCCGGAGACGCCGTTCGCGCCGCCCGACCTCCCCGCTGCCGCGCCGCAGGCCACCGGGGACGCCGAGGACGCGCCGCGGGAGATCCCCTCCGAGCCGGACGCTCCGGACGGGCCGGATCCGACGGGCGAGATCGCGGCCGTCGGCCCCCGGCGGGTCCGTGAGGGACGCACGCGCAGGCGCCGCGGCTCGAGCCGGTGAGCGCGACCGCGACGCAGAGCCCGCCCACGCCGCGCTGCCCCCACTGCGGCGCGCGGATGGCCCCCGAGCAGGACTGGTGCCTGGAGTGCGGCCACGCGGTCTCCACCCGGGTCGCGCCGCCCCCCTCTTGGGCCATCCCGGTCGCGGTGGCGCTGGGGACGCTCGCGCTGCTCGCCCTGGCTGTGGTCCTGACCGTCAACGCGCTCTCCAACGACGCCGACAAGGCCGTTTCCAGCGGCTCGCCGCGTGCCGCGGCCCCCACGCGCACGGCGCCCGCGCGCCCCACCCAGACTCGCCGCCGCACGACCACGCCGGCCGCCGCGCCCGCCCGCACGACATCGACCCAGACGCCCCCGGCGCAGGCGCCCACCCAGACCGTCCCGGGCGCCACGCAGGCGCGCGGCGCCGGTCCCGTCCCCATCTGGGAGTCCCGGCGCCGGGCCTACACCCTGGTCGCGCTGACCACGAGCGACCGTCCGACCGCCGAGCGCCGGGCTCGCGAGCTGATCAGCCAGGGCCTCAACGCCGGCGTCCTGCGCACCAACGGCTACGACTTCTTCGACGACGGCTACTGGGTGACGTGGGTCGGCCAGTACGTCACCCGCCCCGGCGCCGAGCGCGCCGCGACCGCCGTGAAAGACCGCGTCCCGACCGGTTACGTCACGCTGGTCCGCCGGCAGGGCGGGCCCTAGTAGGCGTCCAGGTCCAGCCGCTCCAGCGCGTCCGCGGACAGCGGGTGGCGCGGGACGTCCGGCACCGCCGCCTCCGGGTCGCCCAGCGCGTCCAGCGTCACCGGGACGCAGCGGGCCAGCACGTCGAGGTCGTAGCCGCCCTCCAGCGTCGCGCCGACCGGCGCCCCGAGCTCGCGGCCCAGCGCCGCCACGGCCGACGCCATCGCGCAGTACCCCGCGTCCGTGACCGCGCAATCGGCCAGCGGGTCGTCGGCGTGGGCGTCATAGCCCGCGGAGACGAGCAGCAGGCCGGGCCGGTAGGCGCGGGCCAGCGGTCCGACGACGTGCGCGACGTGCGAGAGGAAGACCTCGTCGCCGGACCCCGGCGGGACGGGCAGGTTCACCGTGTGGCCCTTCCCCTCCCCGACGCCGACCTCCGACGCCGCGCCCGTCCCCGGGTAAAGCGGCCACTGGTGGATCGACACGAACAGGACGCCGGGGTCGGCCTCGAAGACCTCCTGGGTCCCGTTGCCGTGGTGCACGTCCCAGTCGAGGATCAGCACGCGGTCCACCCCGTGCGCGTCGCGTGCGCGGCGCGCCCCCACGGCGACGTTGTTCAAGAGGCAGAAGCCCATGGCCCGCGCCCGCTCCGCGTGATGGCCGGGCGGGCGCACGCCGCAGAACGCGGCGCCGAACGAGCCTGAGCCGGCCAGCAGGTCGGCCATCTCCACCGCCGCCCCGGCCGCGTGCACGGCCGCGTCCCACGAGCCCTCGCTGACGACGGTGTCCATGTCGACCATCCCGCCGCCGCGCTCGGCCAGTGCCCGCACGTACTCCAGGTGCGACGCGGGATGCACGGCGAGCAGCGCCTCCTCCGGCGCCGCCGGAGCCTCGATGCGCTCCACCCGCGACCAGTCCACGGCGGCCTCGATGGCGGGGATCCGCTGCGCGCGCTCGGGGTGCGGGCCGGTGTCGTGGCGCAGCGAGGACGGGTGTCTCAGGTAGGCGACGGCGCCCATCCGCGTACGGTATTCGCCTCGCCCACCGTGGCCCCCGCCGCCCTCATAGAGGCCGACCTCGCCGTGGTCGGCGCCGGTGCCGCCGGCCTCTTCTCCGCGATCACGGGGGCGCGGGCGGGCGCCCGGGTGGCGCTGGTCTCGGCGACACCCCTGGCCGAGTCGGCCTCCTACTGGGCCCAGGGCGGCCTGGCCGCCGCGATCGCCTTCGACGACTCCCCGCAGCTGCACCTGGAGGACACCGTCGCGGCGGGGCGCGGCGCCGTGCGGCCGTCGGCCGCCGAGGTGCTGTGCGCCGAGGCGCCGGCGCGGGTGCTCGACCTGGAGCGCCTGGGCGTGCGCTTCGACGCCGACCGCCGGGGGCGGCTCGCGCTGGGGCTGGAGGGGGGGCATTCGGCCCGGCGGATCGCGCACGCGGGCGGCAGCGCCACCGGCCGGCGCGTCACCCGCCAGCTCTCCGCGGTCGTGGCCGAGGACGAGCGCATCGAGGTGCTCGAGCGCCGCCGCGCCGCCGGGCTGTGGACGGTGGACGGCCGCTGCGCCGGCCTGGTGTGCGACGACGGGCGCGTCGTGGCCAGCCGCGCCGTGATCCTGGCCACGGGCGGCGCCGCGGCGCTGTGGGCGCGCACCACCAACCCGACGGGCGCGGTGGGCGCGGGGCTCGTCCTGGCGCAAAGCGCCGGGGCGGCGCTGGCCGACCTCGAGCTGATGCAGTTCCACCCGACCGCGGTGGTGGCCGAGCGCGGCGTGGACGGGTTCCTGGTCACGGAGGCGATCCGCGGCGAGGGGGCCAAGCTGCTGGACGGCGGCGAGCGCTTCGTCGACGAGCTCGCACCGCGCGACGAGGTGGCGCGCGCGATCGAGGTGCGCCTGCGCGAGTCCGGCGCGCCGGCGGCGATGCTCGACATGCGCGAAGTCGACCCCGGCCGCTTCCCCAACGTGGTGGCCACGCTGCGCCGCGCCGGCATCGAGCCCACGCGCGACCTGATCCCCGTCGCTCCCGCCGCGCACTACCTGATGGGCGGGATCGCCACCGACCTGCGCGCGCGCTCGACGGTCCCCGGCCTCTACGCCGTCGGCGAGTGCGCCTGCACCGGCCTGCACGGCGCCAACCGCCTGGCGTCCAACTCGCTGTCGGAGTGCTTCGTGTTCGGCCGGCGCGCGGCGCTGGCCGGGCTCGACGAACCGCCGCCCGCGCGCGGGGCGCCGCCGGCGCTCGAGGACGTGGCGGCACCCGACCCGCGTCCCACCCCCGCGACGCGCGACGCGCTGTGGCGGCTGGCCGGGCTGGAGCGCGACGCGGCGGGGCTCCGCGAGCTCGGAGACGACCCCCACCCTCTGGCCCGGCTGATCGGTGCGTGCGCGCTGGCGCGCGAGGAGAGCCGGGGCGCGCACCGCCGGCGCGACTTCCCGGCGCTCGATCCGGCCCGTGACCTCGAGCACGCCGTGGTTCACCCGGGTGAGCCCCCGCGCTTCGAGCGCTGGGACTGAATCCCCGCGTCCATGGGGGAATCACCGGGTGAGGCGGCCTCACCCGGAACTTAACGCCGACTTAACAATGCCGACGTTCTGAGCTTCACAGGGTCATCCCATACTCCTGCATCAGGACGAAGCAGGAGCCAGTCGGAGGGAGTCAGGGATAGAAGATGTATCGCTTCAGCCGGGCCATCTATAGGGAACTGGCGGGGGACATCGCCGAACCCGACCTGCAGTGCGGAGACGCGAGCAACCACGAACGGGTGCTGCGCGCCTGCGAGGCGGCCGTCGAGCGCCTCGCCACCGATCGCCATTACTTCGCGCGACCCGCGCGGACGCTGTTCAACGACATCCGGACGTACTTCCCCGTCTGCTCGCAGCATCGCGTGTGGACGGTCGTCGAGCGCTACATGGCGTTCGCCGACGAGTACTTCCAGCGCCAGCCACTCCGTGGCTTCGACATCAACGGCAACCCGCTGGAGTGCCGCGCCACCACGCGCAAGGGCACGCCGTGCCAGCGGATGCCGCTGCCGCAGAACGGGTACTGCCCGTCGCACCAGCACCTCGTGGAGACCGAGGAGGTCGAGGTGCCGGTCGGGGCGACCCCGGAGCTGCGCGAGTTCGAGCTGGCCGCCTGACTTACCGCTGCATCGCCGTCCAGGCGCCGAGGCGCGACGGGTAGTTTCCCGTCGTGCTTCTCGGCGTGGACGTGGGCGGGACCTTCACCGATGTCGTGCTCGCGCGCGACGGCGAGTTGGTCACCGCCAAGGCGCCGACCACGCCGGGCGACCAGTCCGAGGGCGTCATGCGGGCCGTCTCGCTCGCCCTCTCGCGGGCGGGGGCGCGCGCGGAGGACGTCGAGTCGTTCGCGCACGGGATGACCGTGGCGACCAACGCGCTGCTGGAGGGGCAGGGCGCGCGGACCGCGCTCGTGGCGACGGAGGGGTTCGCCGACGTGGTGGAGCTGGGGCGCCAGGCGCGCGCGGACCTGTACCGCCTGTGCGGGGCGCACCCGCCGCCGCTGACACCGCCCTCGCGACGGGTGGAGGCTCCGGAGCGGATGACCCCGGACGGGGTGCTGCGGGCGCTGGCCGATCCGGACGCCGTGGCGGCTTCGGTGGCTTCTGTGGAGCCCGAGGCGGTGGCCGTCGCGCTCCTGCACTCCTATCGCGACGGCGCGCACGAGCGGGCGCTGGGGGAGGCGCTGGGGCGAGCGCTGCCCGGCGTTCACGTCTCGCTGTCCCACGAGGTCGTGGGGACGTTTCGCGAGTACGAGCGCGCCGCCACGACGGAGGTCGACGCCGCGCTCTCGCCGCTGCTCGCCGGGTACCTGGGACGGCTGACGTCGCGGGCCCGCGAGGCCGGGTTGCCCGAGCCGTCGATCATGCAGTCCAGCGGCGGGCTCACGGATTCAGACGCCGCGGCGGCGCACGCGGCCGTCACCGTCCTGTCCGGTCCGGCGGCGGGCGCGTCGGGCGCCGCTCACGTGGCGGCCGCGGCGGGCGAGCCCGATGCGCTGTGCTTCGACATGGGCGGGACGTCGTGCGACGTGTGCGTCGTGGAGGGCGGACGGGTGCGCGAGACCGCCGGCCGGGAGGTCGCCGGGCGGACGCTCGCGCTGCCGATGCTCGACATCGACACGGTGGGCGCGGGCGGAGGGTCCGTGGCCTGGCGCGACCCGGGCGGCGCGCTGCGGGTGGGGCCGCGGTCGGCGGGCGCCGAGCCCGGACCGGCGTGCTACGGCCGCGGCGGCGAGGAGCCGACGGTGACCGACGCGAATTTGCTGCTCGGCTACCTGGGCGACGGCGAGCTGGCCGGCGGCGTGGCGCTGGACCGGGGGGCGGCCGAGCGCGCGGTCGCGGCGCTGGCGTCGCGGCTGGGCCTGTCGGTCGTCGAGTGCGCGGAGGGGATCGTGCGGGTGGCCAACGCCGAGATGGCGCGGGCGCTGCGCGTGATGACGGTGGAGCGCGGCGTGGACCCGCGCGGGTTCGCGCTGCTCGCGTTCGGCGGCGCGGGGCCGATGCACGCGGCGGCGATCGCGGCGGAGCTGGGGATGACGCGGATCCTGTGCCCGCCCACGTCGGGGGTCCTGGCCGCGCTGGGGCTGGTCGTGGGCGAGCGCCGCCGCGACGCCCAGCGCAGCCTGCTGCTGTCCGGCGACGCGCTGACCGCCGACGCGGTCTCCGGCGCGTTCGCCGAGCTGGCGCGGCGGGCCCGCGGCGCTCTGGGCGACGACGCGGCCGAGCTGCGCGCGACGTACGAGCTGCGCTACCGCGGCCAGGCGTTCGAGCTGCCGGTGGAGCGCGGCGGCGACGCGCCGGCCGGCCCGGGCGACCTCGTCACCGCCTTTGCGCGGGCCCACGAGGAGCGCTACGGCTACGCCGACGGCGAGGCGCAGGTCGAACTCGTGACACTCCGCGTGACCGCCGTGACGCCGGGGGCGGGACAATCCGCCTCCCCGGGGCGGGAGGGTCCGGGGCCCACCCACCCCCGGGGAGGATCTCCGCGCGCGGGTACCGGCCCCGGCGCCGCCTCTCCCGCCGGTACCCGTCCCGCCGTCTTCGGCGGCGAGACCGTGGAGGCGGCCGTGTGGCGAGGAGCACCGGCGCCGGGATCGCGCATCGACGGGCCGGCCGTGTGCGAGCTGCCGGAGTCCACGCTCGTCGTGGCGCCGGGGTGGGCCGGCGAGGTCGACGCGACGGGGGCGATCCGGCTGGAGGCGCGCGGGTGAGCGAGATCGACCCGATCACCCTGCAGGTCCTGCTCGGCGCCCTGCGCGCGACGTGCGAGGAGATGGGCGCGACGCTCGTGCGCGCCAGCCACTCGGCGAACATCAAGGAGCGCCGCGACGCCTCCACCGCGCTGTTCGACGCCCGCGGCGAGATGGTCATGCAGGCCGAGCACATCCCGGTCCACCTCGGCGCGATGCCGGCCGCCGTCGCGGCCGTCCTGGACGAGGACCACGCGCCCGAGCGCTCGTGGGTCCTCAACGACCCCTTCCGCGGCGGCACCCATCTGCCCGACATCACGGTGATCACGCCGGTCTTCGACGGCGGCGACCTCCTCGGCTTCGCCGCCAGCCGGGCCCACCACGCCGACGTCGGCGGGCGGGTGCCGGGGTCGATGCCGGCCGACTCGCGCACGCTGGAGGAGGAGGGCGTCGTCATCGAGCCCCAGCCGCTCGACGAGGCGGCGATCGAGCGGCTGGCCGGCCAGATGCGCCAGCCCGCCCAGCGCCGCGCCGACCTGCGCGCCCAGCTGGCCGCCAACCGGGCCGGCGCGAGCCGGATGCGCGAGCTGGCCGAGCGGTCCGGGACCGACACCCTGCGCGCCGCCATGACCGCCGTCCTGGACTACGCGGAGCGCCGCACCCGCGCCTGCCTGGCGCAGATGCCCGATGGCACGTACACCGCCCGCGACTTCCTGGAGGCCGGGGAGGACCTGGAGCTGCGCCTGACGGCGACGGTCGCGGGTGACGGGCTGGCGCTGGACTTCTCCGGCTCCGCCGCCCAGCACGAGGGCAACCTGAACTGTCCGCTCGCCGTCACGAGGTCGGCGGCCTACTTCGCCGTGCGGGTGCTGACCGATCCCGACATCCCCCCCAGCGCGGGCGCCTACCGCCCGATCGAGGTGGTGGCCCCCGAGGGCTGCCTGCTCAACGCCCGCCCCGGCGCCGCGGTCGTGGCCGGCAACGTCGAGACGTCCTCGCGCGTCGCCGACCTCATCCTCGGCGCCTTCGGCCGCGCGCTCGGCCAGGGGACGATGAACAACCTCACGCTGGGCAACGACGACTTCACCTACTACGAGACGCTGGGCGGCGGCCAGGGCGCGTGCCCCGACGCCGACGGCCCCAGCGGCGTCCACGTGGCCATGAGCAACACGCTGAACACGCCCGTCGAGGCCCTGGAGCTGGAGTTCGGGGTCCGCGTCGTCGAGTACGCCATCCGCCGCGGGACGGGCGGAGCCGGCCGCCATCGCGGCGGCGACGGCGTCATCCGGGAGGTGGAGGCGCTGGAGCCCATGGACTTCTCGCTGCTCACCGAGCGCCGGCGCCACGCACCCCCCGGGGCCGACGGCGGGGAGCCCGGCGCCCGCGGCCGCAACACGCTGGACGGCGAGGAGCTCCCGCCCAAGGCCACGGGCCGGCTGCGCGCCGGCCAGCGCCTCCGGCTGGAGACGCCCGGCGGCGGCGGGCATGGACCGGCGGCCGACCGGGAAGGCGGCGACCGTTGACGGCTGGCCGTCCCCGGAAGGGTCCATGGCCCATGTGGGTCGGCGTCGCCGGACTGGGCATCATGTGCGCATGAGGGTCGGCTTCGCCGGACTGGGGATCATGGGCTCGCGGATGGCGGCCAACCTGGCGCGGGCCGGGCATGACCTGACGGTCTGGAATCGCACCCGCGCCAAGGCCGAGGACTTCGCGGCCGAGCACCGCGCCGCCGTCGCCGACACGCCGGCCGCCCTGGCCAACGACGCCGAGGTCGTCATCTCCATGGTCGTCGACGGCCCCCAGGTCGAGGCGCTGCTCCTCGGCGACGAGGGCGTCGCGGCCGGCGCGGCCGAGGGCCTCCTGTGCGTCGACATGTCCACGATCGCGCCCGCCGACGCCCGGCGCATCGGAGAATCCCTGCAAACGCGCCAGATCCGCTTCATGGACGCACCCGTCACCGGGTCCTCGCCCAAGGCGCAGGACGGCACGCTCACGATCATGGCCGGCGGCGACGCCGCGGACTACGAGAAGGCCAAGCCCCTCTTCGACGTCATGGGCGAGGTCGTCCTCCACGTCGGCCCGACCGGGGATGGCCAGACGATCAAGGTCATCAACAACGCCGTCGCCGCCGTGAACGCCGTCGTCGTCGCCCAGGCCCTGCTCGTCGCCAGGCAGGCCGGCGTGGACCTCGACTCCCTGGAGGCCGTCATGAACGCCGGCTCCGGCGGCTCCACGATGCTCGAGCTCAAGGCCGGGCCCATGCGCGAGCACGACTTCTCCCCGCTGTTCAAGCTCGAGCACATGCTCAAGGACGTACGCCTCGCCCTCGACGCCGCCCGGGAGGCCGGGGCGCCGTTCCCCCAGGCCGAGGAGGCGGAGCGGATCCTGGCCGAGGCCGAACGCAACGGCCTGGGCGAGCAGGACTTCGCCGCGCTTCTCACGGTCCTCGAGGACGCAAGCAACACGAAACTCTGAAAAGGCCCTGGAGTCGCCACGGATTTGGCGATCCGGGGACCTTTGCGTAGAATGCCGCACTTCCTGTGGCGGAGCACAACGTCCGTGCGCCCGGGAATAGAAGCCACTGAAGGTCCCTCCACGTATGCCAATCGCTTTCAAGGAATGGGCTGTGACCGTGCGCGCTCTCGCCGAGGGCGAGCAGCTCGTGACCCTGCGCAAGGGCGGGATCCGCGAGGACCGCAAGCACTTCCAGCTCGAGCACGACCGCTTCTTCCTCTACCCGACCTTCGACCATCAGCGGATCGACCTGGTGCGCGACTCCCACAAGCCGGAGCTGCGCCGCGCGCTGGAGGAGGGCGTGTGGGGCGACGGGGAGCCCTCGGTCCACGCCTGGACGCACGACGGCGGCATCCTCCAGCCCGACCGCGTGCGCATTCGCGCCTGGGCCGAGGTGGCGGGCCACTACGAGATCGCCGACCCGCGCGCGGTCGACGCGCTCTCCCCCTTCTACGTGTGGACCACGGATTACGCCGAGAAGCGCCTGGCCTGGAAGCGGCGCCATCCGCTCCACGTCCTGCTGCTGCGCGTCTACCGCATCCCGCGGCCCGTGACCGTCAAGGTCCGCGACGAGTACAACGGCTGCCGCTCGTGGCTTGAGCTCCAGCGCGAGCTTCCCTTCGAGGGCACCCCCGTGCTCGCCGACGAGGAGTTCGAGCGCGCCGCCGAGGCCATCGAGGCGATCGCGAGCGACGCGACGCCGGCGATGGCGTAGCCGTACCCGCCGGGATCGACACGGTCCTGCGCGACGCCCGGGGCGTCCTGTGCCTGGGGATAGGCGGGGGCGGCGACGTGGTCGGCGCCCTGGCCACCGCGCACCTCGCGCAGGCGCTCGGCACCCGGGCGGTCCTGGGCGGGATGACCTGGGAGCGCCGCGTCGTCGACCCGCTCCCCGGCCCGCGGCGCCTGGACGAGATCGAGCACGCCCGGCCCCTGGCCGCCCACGTCGCCCTGGCGGGCCCGGACACCACCGGCCCCGGCGGCTTCGCCTTCGCGGAATCGCGGATGGCCGGGGTACTGGGCGAGCCGACCGTGCTGGTCGACCCCAACGGCGGCCCCGCCGCCCTCGCGTCGGACATCGCGGCGGCGCTCGAGCCGCTCGACTGCGACGCCGTCGCCCTGGTGGACGTGGGCGGAGACGCCCTCGCGCACGGCGACGAGCCCGGGCTCGCCAGTCCGCTGTGCGACGCGATCCTGGTGGCCGCGGGCGCGGCGCTGCAGGACGCCGGCGTCCCGTGCGTCCTGGGCATCGTCGGCGCCGGCTGCGACGGCGAGCTGACCCCCGGCGAGGTGCTGGAGCGCATCGCCGAGGTGGCGGCCGGCGGCGGCTCGCTCGGCGCCTGGGGCATCACCCCCGAGGCCGCCGAACGGATGGAGGCCGCCGTCGCCGCCGTGCCCACCGAGGCCAGCGCCGCCGCCCTGCGCTGCGCCCGCGGGGAGCGCGGCCCGCTGGAGATCCGCGGGGGCCGGCGCACCGTCCAGCTGACGCCGGCCGGAGCGCTGACCTTCTACCTGGACCCGGCGATCGCCGCGGGCACCGCCGCCCGCCTGGCCGCCGCCGTGCGCGGCGCCGCCGGCCTCGAGGACGCTCACGGGCGCCTGGCCGCACTGGGCGTGCGCACCGAGCTGGACCTCGAACGCGACCCCGCCAGCTAGATTGCCGCCGGTGCGCCGGCTTCCGGCTATCGGGCTCGCCGCCGTCGGCCTGCTCGCCCTCTCCCCCGCCTCCCCGGCCCGTGCCGCGGCGCCCGTCGCGCCCTACCAGCAGGACGACTTCCGCGGGTTTCGCGACGTGCTGCCTCCGGGGGCCAGCGGTCAGGTCAGCCGGGCCGGCCTGGCGGCGTTCGACGCGGCGGGCGTGCGCCCCGCCCACAGCGACGACCAGCTCGCGATGTACCGCGATCTGGTCTACGTCTCGCCCGGCCTGACCGCCGCGGGGCTGCCCAGCTACTTCAAGGACGCGACGTTCGGCGTGCGCTCCGGCGACGCGGCGCGCACGTACTCGCCGGGGGGCCGCGACGACGTGACGGTGGTGCGCGACCGCGGCTTCGGCGTCGCGCACGTGTACGCGACGACCCGGGCCGGGGCGATGTACGCGCTCGGCTACACCACGGCCGAGGACCGGCTGTACGTCATGGACCTCCTGCGCCACGTCGGCCGCGCCCAGCTCGCCGCGTTCGCCGGGGGCGCGCCCGGCAACCGCGCGGCCGACCAGGCCCAGTGGGCGGCGGCGCCCTACACCGAGGCCGACCTCCAGACGCAGCTCGACGCCCCGGGCCGCCGCTACGGGCCCGAGGGCGAGCGCCTGCGCGAGGACGTGGGCCAATATGTGGCCGGGATCAACCGCTACGTCTCGGAGACGCGACTCGACGCGTCCAAGGTCCCGGCCGAGTACGCCGACATCGGGCGGCCCGAGGGCCCGCAGCCCTGGAGCCCGACCGACGTGGTCGCGGTGGCCACCGTGGGCAGCGTCCAGTTCGGGCGGGGCGGCGGCGGCGAGGTGCGTTCGGCCCAGGCGCTCCAGGCCTGGCAGGACCGCTTCGGCCGCGCGCGCGGCACCCGCCTGTGGCGCCAGTTCAGCGGCGTCGACGACCCGGAGACGCCCACCACGGTCCGCGGTCATCGCTTCCCCTACCAGCAGGCGCCCGCCCGCCCGGACCGCGCGGCCAACGCGATCCCCGACGCCGGCAGCGTCAGCGCCGAGCCGGTGGTGGAGAGCGGGGTGGACACCGGCCTGCGCGCGGCGCCGCGCGGCCCGGGCGTGCTGGCCTTCCCGCGCGCGGCCTCCAACGCGCTGCTGGTATCGGCGCGCGAGTCCTTCACCGGGCACCCGCTCGCCGTGTTCGGCCCGCAGATCGGCCACTTCGCGCCGCAGCTGCTGGAGGAGCAGGACGTGCACGCGCCGGGCCTCGACGCCCGCGGCGCCGCGCTGGCCGGCGCCAACCTCTACGTCCAGTACGGCCACGGCCGCGACTACGCCTGGAGCGCGACGTCCTCGGGCCAGGACATAACGGACACGTTCGCCGTGGACCTGTGCGACCCGAGCGGCGCACCCCCTTCCCCGGGCGCGGACCACTACGTCTTCCGCGGCGAGTGCGTCCCCATGGAGGAGCTGCGGCGCACCAACGCGTGGACGCCGAGCTCCGCCGACCCCACCCCCGCGGGGACCCAGACGCTGCGCGTGCTGCGCACCCGGCTGGGCCTGGTCCGCGACCGGGGCACGCTGCGCGGCCGGCCGGTGGCCTACGTCGAGCTGCGCTCCACGTACCTCCACGAGCTGGACTCCCACCGCGGCTTCTCCGACCTCAACGATCCCGACCTCGTCCACGGCCCGGCGGAGTTCCGCGCCGCCGCGGCCAAGGTCTCGCAGGCCCTGAACCTCTTCTACGCCGACGACCGCGACATCGCCTACTTCGACGCCGGCGCCAACCCGCAGCGCCCGGCCGGCGTGGATCCGCTGCTGCCCACCCGCGCGAGCTTCGAGTGGCGCAACTGGAACCCCGACGACTGGACGGCCGCGTACACGGGTGCCGACACGCACCCCCAGGCGGGCAACCAGGCCTGGATCGCCAACTGGAACAACCGCCCGGCGCCCGGCTACGGCAGCGGCTACGCCTCGCGCCACCGCGTCCAGGCGATCGCGGACCGGCTGCGCCGGGGGACCGCCGGGGGCCGCAAGATGGGGCTCGCGGACGTGGTGGACGCCATGGAGGGCGCGGCCACCGTGGACCTGCGCGGCGCGGTGGTCCTGGGTGACGCGCTGGCGGTGCTGGGCGATCAGCGCGACCCGACGCTGGCGGACGCGCTGGACAAGCTGCGCGAGTGGCGCGGCCAGGGCTCGCACCGCCTGGACCGCGACCACGACGGCGGCTACGAGCACGCGGACGCCATCGCCATCATGGACGCGTGGTGGCCGCGCCTGGTCGAGGCGCAGTTCCGCCCCACCATGGGTGCGGCGCTGTGGGACGCGCTGCGCGCCCAGGTCCCGGTGGACAGCGAGCCCAACGGCGGCGGGACCCACGTCGGATCGGCCTACCTCCAGGGCTGGTACGGGTGGGTGAGCAAGGACCTGCGCACGGTCCTGCGCCGCAAGGTGCGCGGGCGCTACGCGCGCGTGTTCTGCGGCGGGGGCAACCGGGCCCGGTGCCGGCGGGCGCTGGCCGAGTCGCTGCGGGCCGCGCTCCAGGTCACGCCGGAGACGATGTACGCCGACCCGCTGTGCGCGGACACCGGCCGCCGCGGCGACCCGTGGTGCCACGACGCGCTGGTCTTCCAGCGGCTGGGCGCCATCGGCCAGCCGCTCATCCACTGGCAGAACCGGCCCGCCTACCAGCAGGTCGTCGAGGTGCAGGGGCACCGCTAGATGAGGCCCCACTAGTGGCCTGGGTCGAGTCCGCCTCGGCGTCGTTCAACGCGCGCCACGACTCGCGCGACGCGCAGGACGCCGCGCGCGTCCTGGACGAGCTGGAGCACGCGCGCGAGCGGCTGGGCGAGCACTTCTCACGCGTCCCCGGCGACGTCACCGTCGTGCTGCACTCCTCCCCCGCCGCGCTCGCCATGGCCCAGCCCTACCTGCTGGTGGCCCGCGCCCGCAGCGCCCCGGCGGGGCGTCGCTACCAGGCGGGCTGGTTCGGGAAGCGCGAGATCCACGCGCTGGCGCCGCGGCTGCTGGAGGCGCGCGCCTCGGGGGCCGATGGCTCGCGCGAGGCGCTCATCCTCACTCCCCACGTCCTCTACGCCAGCCTGGTCGTGGGCGCCAACAACCCCGACCTGCCGCCGCCGTTCACCCCCAGCAGCTTCCGGCGGCTGGCGCGCTGGTCGTGGCTGGCCCAGGGCGCCGCGCAGTTCTTCGCCGGACAGGTTCCCTATCTGCGACCGGCGATCGGGCGCCGGCTGCGCGAGGGCCGCCAGCCGGACTTCCCCCCGTCGCGCCGCGACGCGCCCCTGCTGGGCGGGACCGTGCTCGACCTGCTGGCGCGCGAGGAGGGCGAGGCGGCGGCGGCGCGGCTGGCCGGCCTGCCGCTGGCCTCCGACCACCGCGCGGCGCTGGAGAAGGCGTTCCAGGGGCGCCCGGTCAGGCACACGGAGGGCACCTGGCGCGCCCACCTGTCCCGCCTGGCCGGCGCGGACCCCGGCTAGAACCCGCCGAACCCCAGCCAGAGGACCAGCGCCACCACGGCCAGAGCGGCCAGCAGGAGGCCCAGGACCCGCAGCGGCGGTGTGGGCGGGCGGCCCGGGCCGTCGTCCACGATCTCCGCCTCGAGCAGGACGTCGCGCGCGGTGCCGACGCCCGATTCGGGCACCAGGACATCGCGGGGTCCGGCGGCCAGGAAGTCGGGCACGTCGAAGCCCGCGGACCGGCGCAGGATGCTCGGGACGCCCTCCTCGAGCAGCAGGCCCTGGATGAACTCGGCCTCGGCCTGGTTGCGGCCGCCGGCCACCCGCACGAGCTCGCCGTCGGCGTACTGGCGCTTGATCTTGCGCGCGCGCTCGTGTGTCTCGGTGACCGGCGCGTCGGCCACCCGCGAGCCCGCGTAGACGAGCGGCATGCGGCAGCGGGCGCAGAAGCGCTCCTCCAGCGGGTACGTCTCGGCGCAGGTCGGGCAGACGAGCGGCTCGCCGGCCATCAGCCCTCCACCTCCAGCGGGACCTCCTCGACCCCGCCCCCGGGCCGGATGTCCCACAGCCGCGGCTCGGCCTCCTCGTCCGCCACGCCCACGATGAGGTAGAGCGTGCCCGGCCACCACTGCTCCCCGCGCCCCTCGACGAGCGCGAAGCCGATATCGGTCTGCGACGGGAACGGCCGGCTGCGCGTGTGCGAGTGGTAGATCGCGCCCAGCGTGGCTTCCTGGGCCTCGATCTCGTCCAGGACGCGGTAGATCTCCTGGCCGTCGATGTTGAAGCGCAGCGGGCTGGCCTCGGTGTTCTGGGCCCGGTACACCCGCACGGCCTGCCCGTCGCGGGCGGCCACCATCCCGCAGCACTCGTTGGGCGCGTCCTCGCGGGCGTGGGCCACGATCTCGTCGAGCAGTTCGCGCGCGATTCGCACGCGCCGCAGGCTAGCGGGGCAGCTGCTCGGGCTCGGGATCGGGCTCGTCGTCGTCCGGATGGGTCCCGGAGACGGAGTCGCGAAACTCGCGCAGGCCGCGCCCGGCCGCCCGGGCCGCCTCGGGGAGCTTCTTGGGGCCCAGGACGATCAGCGCGATGGCCAGCACCACGACCAGCTCCAGCGGACCGATGTTCCCGATCACGGGGCGACTACCACCAGACGGTGGAGTCGAGGTTCTCGATCTCGTCCACGGGCTTGGTGTAGATGCCGGACGACAGGTACTTCCACCCGTCGTCGCACACGATGAAGACGATGTTGCCCTCCTCCATCTCGTTGGCCAACCGCACGGCGATGGCCGCGATGGCGCCGGAGGAGACGCCGGCGAAGATGCCCTCCTCGTCGAGCAGGCGGCGCGTCCAGACGATCGCGTCGCGGTTGGTGACGAAGATCTTGCGGTCCAGCAGGCTCAGGTCGATGATCGGCGGGATGAAGCCGTCGTCCAGCGAGCGCAGGCCCTGGACGGGGTCGCCCTGCTTGGGCTCGGCGGCGACGATCTTCACCGCGTCGCCCAGCTCCTCCTTGAGCCGGCGGCCGTTGCCCATCAGCGTCCCGCCGGTGCCCAGCCCGGCCACGAACGCCGTGACCTCGTCGAGCTCCTCGAGGATCTCCAGCGCCGTCCCGTTGTAGTGGGCCAGCGGGTTGGCCTGGTTGCCGTACTGGTAGGGCATGTAGTAGCTCGCATCGGCCTGCGCCATCTCCAGCGCCTTCTCGACGGCGCCGTTGGAGCCCTTGGAGCCCTCGCTGTAGACGATCTCGGCGCCGTACATCTGGAGCAGCTGGGTGCGCTCGGGCGTGACGTTCTCCGGCATGACGACCTTCAGCGGATAGCCCTTGCGCCGGCAGATCATGGCCAGCGAGATGCCGGTGTTGCCGGAGGTCGGCTCGAGGATGGTCTGGCCGGGTCGGATGGCGCCGCGCTCCTCGGCGTCCTCAATCATCGCCCGGGCCACGCGGTCCTTGACCGAGCCCGTGGGGTTGTGCGACTCCAGCTTGGCCCAGATCCGCACGCCCGGCTTGGGGCTGAGGCGGCGCAGCTGGACGAGCGGCGTGTTGCCGATGGCCTGGACGATGTCGCCGTAGCGCCCGCCGCACGGCTTGTTCGCGAGTTCCGGCTCGAACGGGGCCATTACTTCACGAAGTGTAGCGGCGTATGGGAGCGGCTACGAGGCCACTTCCGCGGAGGTCCCGCGGTGCTCGCGCCACATCCGCCCCACCCATTCGGCGGCCTCCGGCGGAAGGCTCTCCACGAACTCGACCAGCGACGCGGGCAGCGGCGGCAGCGTGTACTGGAACTCCGGCGGGTCGACGATCGGGTAGAGGATCGAGGCGGCCGTCAGATCGGCCACGGAGAACGCGTCGCCGACCAGGTAGCCCGAGGGCTGGATCTCGGAGACCAGTCGCTCGCAGCCGGCGCGGATGCGCTCGCGCGCCCGCTCCATCGCGTCGGCCTTGCCGCCGTAGCGCCGGGCGTTGGCGCGCACCAGCAGCGCGGCCGCCCGGCCCGACAACGGCGGGCCGCCGGTCGTACGCAGCGTCTCGGTGGACAGCTCGGGGTCCAGGCTGATCTCGTAGAAGGCCAGGCGCCGGACGTCCGGGGCGACCTCCTCGTCGAAGAAGTCCTCGAGCTCCAGCGCGCGCCGGCGCTGCGCCGGGTCGGACGGGTAGAGCGGCGGGTCGGGGTAGCGGTGCTCCAGCGCACCGATGATCCGCGTCGAGTCGCCGATCGCGTCGCCGTCCAGCTCCAGGACCGGAAACGTGGGACGGCGGGTCTTGACAAGCGCGACGAGCGGATGCAGGACCCCCGGCTGGGGCGCCCGGCGGCGGTGCGGGACGCCCTTGTAGTCCAGCGCCCAGCGCGCCTTCTCGTTGTAGTGCGAGATCTCGATGTGCCAGAGGACCGCTTCGGCCATGCGCCGACCTTACGCCCGCCGGGCGCCCGCGGCTAGCGCGAAGCGATGCGAAAGCCGGCCACGGCGGGGCGTCCGGCGTTGCCCGTGAGGTCGGTCGCGACGAGATCCAGGCGATAGCGCCCGGGGCGCAGCGCGCGGCCGGCCAGGCGGCCCGAGAGCCCGCGCGTCACCGCGCCGGCCGCCACGCGTCCGGGAACGCGCGTGCGACCCACCGTTACCCAGCGCCGGCAGACCGCGCGCCGCCGGTTCGACCGGGTGGTGGCCACGCAGCGCCCGCCCACCCGCCGTCCCGCCCTCGCCCGCTGGACCCGCGCGATCACGGTGGCGGTCTCGTCGACGCTGAAGCGCAGCGCAGCGCCGCGCGGCGCCACGCGGGCGGCGATCGCCGCGCCCGCCCGCAGCGCGCGGAAGCTGAAGGGCCGCACGCGCGCGCCGGCGATCGCCGGGCCGGTGGTGTCGGGCTCGGGAGGCGCCGGAGTGGTCACCGGCGGCGTGGAGGGAGGGTTGGGACCGGCGGCCGGCCCGCCGGGGCCGCCTCCGGGCGGCGCCGGGCCCCCGTTGGTCGCGGTGCCGGCCCGCACGGCGCCGTTGGCGTTCAGCCGCCCGCCCGTCGAGACCTTGCCCGCCAGGGCGGGCAGCACGTCGACGCTGGAGCGCAGCCGCGCCTTGAGCGTCGCCGGCCCCAGCGCGCCGTCGCGCGCCAGCATCAGAGCGGCCACGCCCGCGACCGTCGGGGACGAGAACGAGGTCCCCGTCCCGGTCTGGTAGCCGATGGTGCTGGGCTGGCAGGTGACGTACACGTCGTCGATGTGCACGCCGTCGTCGGTGACGGAGGCGTTCGTGGTCAGCCGGAAGCGGATCTGCGCCGTGGTGCTCGACCCGGTGGTGAAGTCCGGCGGCGTGGCCGGCGCGTAGAACTGGTCGTCCGGCGGGCCGCCCGAGGGCGAGGAGCCCGAGATCGCCTGCTCCTCCACGAACGGGCCCCCGCCCACGCTGGCCTCGATCCGCAGGAAGTCGGCGCCCGGCTCGGTGCGGCGCCGCCGCGAGTGGTTGATCTGGCACGTCGCGTTGGCCGGCACGTCGAACACCGGGCTCGTCGCGGCGGTGTCGGAGCCGTTGGCGTACTGGCCGCCGGGCGAGTCGGTCAACGACCGCGGCGCCGTGTTCGAGCGCTCCGTGGTCACGGCCCACGTCCCGTCGGCCGTCCAGCCGGCGGGCAGCGACGCGGAGTCGTCGAAGTCCTCGGCGAACACCTCCGTGAGCCCGAGGCCGAAGATGTCGGTCCCCGGTGCGGCCAGGTCGACGCTCTGCGCGCCGTAGGAGGACGAGCCGGCGAGCTGGTCGCGATTGGTGGTGTTGGCGACCGAGACCACGTTCGGGTGGTCCACCGTCAAATTGGACGGCCAGTGCGCGGTGGCGTCGTTGTCGTTGGCCACCCCGCCGTTGAGGTTCCCGGCCGACGTGGCGAACAGGACGCCGGGCGCGCCGTCGATCGCCGTGGTCACCGCGCTGTCCTCGGCGCCGTAGACCCCGAAGCTCATGTTGACCACGCGCGCCCCCATGTCGCGTGCGTAGGCGACCGCCTCGACGATCGCCGCGTCGTCCAGGAAGCCCGCGCCGTCGTCCACCTGGAGGGGCAGGATCCGCACGCGCTGCGCCACGCCGGTGACGCCCAGCCCGTTGTCGCCGCGCGCGCCGATGACGCCCGCGACGAGCGTCCCGTGCTCGACCACATCGTCGGACACGTCGCCGTCGTGGTTGAAGAAGTCGAAGCCGTTGACGTCGTCCACGCGCCCGTTGCCGTCGTCGTCCACGCCCGGGCGGCCCGCCGCCTCGGCCGCGTTGACGAAGACGTTGCCGGCCAGGTCGGGATGGGCCACGTTCACGCCGGTGTCGATCACGCCCACGATCACCGACGAGCTGCCCGTCGTGAGGTCCCAGGCCTCCGGGGCGTCGATGTCGGCGTCCGGGGTGCCCGCAACGCCGGCGATCGACTGGCCGGTGTTCTGCAGCGCCCACTGGCGGGGGAAGCGCGGGTCGTCGGGCACGCCCTCGGGCCGGTAGCGGTAGTTCGGCTGGGCGAAGTCGACCTCGTCGCGGGCGCGCAGCTCGGTCAGGGCGCGCGCCACGGTGACCCCGGGCTCCAGGCGCAGCAGCTCGAGGCGGGGCACCGGGAGTGCACGTGCGGACGCGGCGTCGGCGTCGGCCCGGACGTCGCGGCGCTCGGCCGCCGAGACCCCGCGCTCGTAGCGCACGAGGACCTGGCCGGGGGCGACCGGGGCCGCCGCCGCGGGTGCGGCGCCGAGGACCGCCAGCGCGAGGCCGGCGAGCAGCGTGTGACGGACGGTTCTCACCATCTGGCTCCAGTATCGGAAACCCGCGCCGCGAGCCTGACTACCGGTGGCCGAAGTCGGCTACCGGCTGACGACCCTGAAGTTCCGGCGCGCGGGAAGCGAGCGGTTGCCCGCCAGGTCGGTCGCCAGGAGCGTCAGGCGGTAGAGCGCGGGCGCCAGGGCCCGGCCGGCGATCCGGCCGGTGAACCTCCGTGTGACGAGTCCGTTGAGCTGGCCGGGCATGGAGTACGTGCCCTTGAGCAGATAGCGCGTGCACGCCGGGCGGCGCCGGCGCGCCCGTGTCGGCGCCAGGCACGACCGGCCGACGCGCCGGCCCGCGGCGCGGCGATGGACCTGGAGACGCACCCGCACGGCCTCGTCGACGCGGAAGCGCAGGCGCGTGCCGTACGGCCGGGGCGCCCGCCGCACCGCGGCAGCGCGCACGCTCGCGCCCGCCCGGAAGGCCCGGAACGTCGCCGGGAGGAGCGCGTAGGAGCTGAGGAGCGCCGCGCGGGTGTCGGGCGGGGGCGGCGGCGGAGGCGGAGGAGGGGGCGCGGCGGCGCGCACGGCCTTGTCCGCGTTGAGCCGGCCGTTGGAGACCACCTTCCCCGCGAGCGCCGGGACCGGGTCCACGTTGGCCCGGATCAGGGCCTTGACGGCGCTGGGCGTCAGCCCGGGGTTGATGGAGAGGATCAGCGCCGCCACGCCCGCGGTCGCCGGCGAGGAGAACGACGTGCCGCCGGAGAACCGGTACTGGGCCGCGGTCGTGGGGCCGCAGTGCACGTCGATGTTGTCCACGTGCACGCCGTCGTTGACGATGCCGTCGTTATTGGAGATGAGGCGGAAGCGCAGTTGCGCGCTCGTCCCGCCGAGCCGGGCGAACCCGGGCGACCCGCTGACGAAGCCGGTGCCCGCCGAATCGACGTCGAGCTGCTCGATCAGGACCGGCGCTCCGCCGTTGACCAGCACCTCGACGCGGTAGAAGTCGCCGGTCTGCAGCTTGCGGATACGGCTGTGGTTGACGTCGCAGAACGTCAGGCTCTGGTTGCCGGGCAGGGGAAAGCTCCCGCTTGTGGCCGCCGTGTCGGAGTTGTTGCCATAGCTCACGCCGGGGGAGTCGGTGAGCGACATCTGCCCGGTCGGCTCGGCCGCGACGTTCCAGGCGCCGCCGGCGCTCCAGCTGCCGGGCAGACCCGCGGAGAAGTTCTCCGAGAAAACGTTGGCCGGGTCGGTGGGCACGAACACGCCGAAGATGTTGGCCCCGGGGGCGGCGACGTCGACGGTCGTCGCGCCGTAGGAGGACGAGGCGGAGAGCGCGTCGCTGCTCGTCGTGTTCGCCGTGGCCATGACGTTGCCGCGCGTGGCGGCCAGGTTGGAGGGCCAGTGGGGACGGGTGTCGTTGTCGGTGCCGTCGTTCCCCGCCGACGTGGTGAACAGGATGTCGGGCGCCGCGTCCATGGCCGCCGTGAGGACCGCGTTCGGCGTGGCGTTGTAGTCCCCGAAGCTCATATTGATGATCCGAGCCCCCATGGCCTTCGCGTAGGGGATGGCCTCCGAGGCCGCGGAGGTCGCGACGCCGCCCAGCGGCGTCACCGCCTGGAGCGGGAGGATCCGCACGCGCTGCGCCACGCCGCTGCCGCCGATGCCGTTGGCGCCGCGCTGGCCGATGACGCTGGCCACCAGGCTCCCGTGGCGCTCGATGTCGTCCGACACGACGCCGTTGTGGTTGACGAAGTCGAACCCGGTGACGTCGTCGATGCGCCCGTTGGCGTCGTCGTCGACCCCGGGCGTGCCGGCGGCCTCGGCGGCGTTGACGAAGATGTTCGGCGCCAGGTCGGGGTGCTGGGTGTTGAAGCCGGTGTCGATCACGCCGACGACGAGCGTGTCGCTGCCGGTGGTGACGTCCCAGGCCTCGGGCGCGTCGATGTCGGCGTCCGGCGTGCCCGCGGTGCCGTTCACCGTCTGGCCGGTGTTGTTCAGCCCCCACTGCTGGAAGAACGACGCGTCGTCGGGGACTGCCTCGGGCCGGTAGACGTAGTCGGGCTGGACGACGGCGACGCCGTCGCGTCCCTTCAGGTCGGCCACCGCGTCGGCCACGGCGACGCCGTGCCCCAGCTCCACGATCTCGGTCCCCGGCAGACCCCTCAGCGCGCGGGCCGAGGTGGCGCCGACGTGCTCGCGCGCGGCCACACGCTGCGCCACCGCGGTCCCCGGCGCGTAGCGGACGAGCACCCGGCCCGGCACGAAGTCCGGCGCGGCCGCACCCGCCGCCTCGGAGAGAGCTCCGCCGAGCACGAGGACGCACGCGGCCAGGAGCGCGATGCGATGCACAAGAGCGAATGTACCGGCTTACCGGATTGCCGTCAGCCGCCGGCCATGGCCGGCAGGATGACCAGCGTGTCCGACTCGCCGACGGGGGTCTGGAGCCCGTCGAGCACGCGCACGTCCTCGTCGTTGAGGTAGACGTTCACGTAGCGGTTGAGCTGGCCGTCCGAGAACAGCTGTGATTCGGTCTGCGGATGCTCGGCAACGAGCGAGCGCAGGACCTCGCCGACGTCGGAGCCGGAGGCCGAGACCTCCTTCTCGCCGCCCACGGAGTTGCGCAGGACCGGTGGGATCTTGACCGTCGCCATGGCGGTGACGAACCCTAGCCCGCGGCGGCGCAGAACGCTTCGTAGTCCGGGAAGACGCCCATCTCCTCGTCGGAGATGTCCTGCGGATCGCGCGAGCAGATGGGGCAATCCGGGTCGCGGTGGACCTTGACCTCGGTGAAGGTCGCGGCCAGCGCGTCGTAGAGCAGCAGGCGCCCGATCAGCGGGTCGCCCTGGCCGATGATCAGCTTGACCGCCTCGGTGGCCTGGAGCAGGCCCATCGTCCCGGGCAGCACGCCCAGCACGCCGTTGGCGCCGCAGGAGGGGGCCAGCTCGGCCGGCGGCGGCTCGCGGAACAGGCAGCGGTAGCAGGGGCCGTCGTAGGGCGCGAAGACCGACAGCTGGCCGTCGAAGCCGAGGATCGCCGCGCTGACCACGGGGATCTTCAGCCGCACCGACGCGTCGTTGAGCAGGTAGCGCGTGGGGAAGTTGTCCAGCCCGTCGACCACCACGTCGTAGCCGGGCAGGATCTCCATGATGTTCGACGCGTCCAGCCGGACCGGGTGCTTGACCACGTTCACGTCGGGGTTCAGCGCGTTGATGGTCGCGGCGGCGGAGTCGACCTTGGGCACGCCGACGTCCTCGGTGCTGTGGATTACCTGGCGCTGGAGGTTGGACAGGTCGACCTCGTCGTTGTCCACGATCCCCAGCGTCCCCACGCCGGCCGCGGCCAGGTAGAGCGCGGCGGGCGACCCCAGGCCGCCGGCGCCGAGCAGCAGCACCTTGGCGTCGAGCAGCTTCTGCTGGCCCTCCACGCCGACCTCGGGGATCAGCAGGTGGCGCGAGTAGCGCTCGCGCTGCTCCTTGGTCAGGGAGCGGGGGACGTCGACGTCGTAGCCGCGGTCCTTCCACAGCGTGATGCCGCCGCGCATGGACTCGACGTTGGTGTAGCCGAGCAGGTCCTTCAGCGCGTGGGCGCCCCAGGCCGAGCGGTTGCCCGACGCGCAGTACAGGACGACGTGCGCGTCGCGGTCGGCGACGGCGTTCTCGATTCGCGACTCCAGGTAGGAGCGCGGGACGTGCACGGCGCCGGGGATGTGGCCGGCGTCGTACTCCTCGGCCTCGCGGATGTCGACGAGCACCACGCCGTTGCCCAGGCCCTCGCGCACGTCGGCGGGGTCGACCTCGTCGATCTGGGACTTGATCCGCTTGAGGACATCGGCGCCGGAGGGGCTCATGGGCGAAAAACTCCTAAAAGTCGCTCGGGATTCACTTCAGGAAGTATAGCGGCCCCCGGAGGCCCGTTAACGCATCCGGGGCGCCCCGCTCCCGCGGGCGCCCCGGCTGCTTCCAGGCCCTATTTGCTGCGCATGGGAATGATCGCCAGAACCGGGGGATCCCAACATCGGGTCCAGACCCCATTTGAGCCTGGGGCGTGCCTGGTCGATGCAGTACCGAATGCGCCGACTTCCCCTGCTCTGGCAGATCATCGCGATCAACGCGCTGCTGGTGGCCGCGACGATCGTGGCCGCCGTCGTCACCACCGGGTTCGACCTGGGCGTCGCCTCCGTGCGCGAGCAGTTCGCCGTCCTGGTGCTGGGGACCACGGGGATCCTGCTCGGCAACGGACTGCTGCTGCGCCGCCGGCTGCAGCCGCTGGACCGCCTGATCACGACGATGGAGAGCGTCGACCTCTCGGCCCAGGGGCCCCGCGCCGAGGTGGGCTCGACCGACTCGGTCGAGGTGGCCCGGCTCAACGCGTCCTTCAACCGCATGCTCGACCGCCTGGAGACCGAGCGCCGCGCCGCGTCCCAGAGCGTCCTGCGCGCGCAGGAGCAGGAGCGCAAGCGCCTGGCCCAGGACCTCCACGACGAGGTCAACCAGGCCCTCACCGCGATCATGCTGCGCCTCCAGGCCTCGATCCAGAACGCGCCGCCCGAGCTCGCGGGCGAGCTGCGCGAGACGCAGAAACTGGCGGGCCAGGCGATGGAGGAGCTGCTCAACCTGGCGCGTGAGCTGCGCCCCACCGCGCTGGACGACCACGGGCTGCTGCCCGCCCTGCGCGCGCAGGTGCGCGACTTCGGCGAGCGCACCGGGATCCACGCCGACTTCCGCCGGCGCGGCGAGGTCCCGCCGCTGTCCGACGACCAGCAGCTGGTCATCTACCGCGTCACGCAGGAGTCGCTGTCCAACGTGGTGCAGCACGCCGCCGCCCGGCACGTGTCCGTCGAGCTGTCGTTCGTGGGGCGGACCGTCCTGCGCATCGCCGACGACGGACGCGGGGTCAACGGCGGCGCGCGCAACGGCGGGCTGGGGCTGCGCGGCATGCAGGAACGCGCCCTGCTCGTCGGCGGCGAGATCGACATCCACTCCGCGGGCGGGCGCGGGACCACCGTGACCCTGACGATGGCGGCGAAGCCGTGATGCGGATCCTGATCGCCGACGACCACGGGATCGTGCGCAGCGGGCTGCGGCTGCTGCTCGACCGCCAGCCCGACATGGACGTGGTGGCCGAGGCGTCCGACGGCGCCGAGGCGGTCGAGACGGCCCTGCGCGAGCGCCCGGACCTGTGCATCCTCGACGTGGGGATGCCGCGGCTCACGGGCCTCCAGGCGGCGCGGGAGATCAAGGCGCAGGCGCCGGAGATGGCGGTGCTGATCCTGTCCATGCACCGCGACGAGCGCTACGTGTTCGAGGCGCTCAAGGCGGGCGCGTCCGGCTACGTGCTCAAGGCCGAGGCCGACCAGGACCTGGTCGCCGCGGTCCGTGCCGTGGGACGGGGCGAGGCCTTCCTGACCAACGCGGCCGAGCGCTCGCTGATCCGCGACTGGATGACCGGCGGCGAGTCCGCCGGTCCCCGCGAGGCCCTGACGCCGCGCGAGCAGGAGGTGGTCAAGCTGATCGCCGAGGCCCACACCAACGCGCAGATCGCCGAGGTGCTGCACCTGGCCGAGAAGACGGTCGAGTCGCACCGCGCCAACGTGCTGCGCAAGCTGGGGATGCGCGACCGCGTGGAGCTGGTGCGCTACGCGATCCGGCGCGGGCTCGTCGAGCCCTAGCCGCCGGCCAGCCGGACCGGGCGGACGAGGTCGCGGGCGTTCCCCGCGGCGTCGGTGACGTGCAGGCGCAGGGTGAAGGCGGTCGCGGTGGTGTTGCGCGGGAGCCGCAGGAAGATCGTCCGCGGCCGGTTGGCGCTCAGCACGGCGGTGACCGTGCGCAGGAGGGTGCGTCCCCGGTACAGGCGCGCGCGAGCCTTCCCGGCCTCGTTGGAGCGCACGCGCACCCCGACGCCGCGCGCGTGGGCCGCCGCGGACGTCACACGGGGGACGCTGGCGGAGACGACGGGCTTGGTGCGGTCGGGGCCGGGCGTGGGGCCGGGCGCGGTGCAGCTGTTGTCGGCCCGAGGCGTGGGCGTGCCCAGCTTCCCCTGCCCCGAGCACACCTGGAGCGACTGCCCGTCCCCGGGCGCGGGGCCGTCGGTGGCCAGGGTGCCGGTGCGGTTGGTGATGGTGCCCCAGCGCATGCAGTTGATCTGGGAGCCGTCGCCGCGCTCGAAGCAGACCTGCCCGGCGGAGGTGGGCAGCGCGACGGAGAGCGCGAGGTCGGGCGTGGCGCCGGCGGTTCCCTTCCCGACGAGCATCGGCGCGCCGGCGTCGCGGATTCCCATCCCGCCACCGACGGACTGGTCGCCCAAGCGCACGCCCGCGGCGTCGTAGACGGCCAGGCGATAGCCGGTCGGGAACAGGAACGGCTCATCGAAGGGGTCGAGCAGCTCGACGAACTGGTTGGCGGGCGACCCGCCGAGCGAGGTGGCGACCTCGTTGATCGTCATCCGGTGGTCCGCCGCCTGGGCGGGAGCCGCCAGGGCGAACAGGGCCAAGAACGTGCCCGCGATCCTCCTCACACTGCATCCGACGCCCGTGCGCGGGGACTTCTTCCCGCGCGAGTACGCTGGCGCCGTGTGTGGAATCGCCGGGATGCACGGCCCCGGGGCCGACCCGCGGGTCGTGGGCGCGATGACGCGCTGCCTCGTGCACCGGGGACCGGACGGCGACGGGTTCTTCGACGCGCCGGGGGTGGCGCTGGGGATGCGCCGGCTGGCGATCATCGACCCGGAGTCCGGCCACCAGCCGCTGCGCGACGAGTCGGGGGAGATCGTGGCCGTGTTCAACGGCGAGATCTACAACCACGCCTCGCTGCGGGCGGACCTGGAGGCGCGCGGCCACCGGCTGCGCTCGGGCTCCGACGGCGAGGTGATCCCGCACCTGTTCGAGGAGCACGGTCCGGGCTTCGTGGAACGGCTGAACGGGATCTTCGCCGTCGCGGTGTGGGACGGGCAGGCGCGGCAGCTGCACCTGTTCCGCGACCGGTTCGGGGTCAAGCCCCTCTACTGGTCCCGCGCCGGTGGCCGGCTCTCGTTCGCGTCGGAGGTGAGCGCGCTGCTCGTGGACCCCGGGGTGCCGCGCGAGGTCGATCCCGTGGCGGTGGACGAGTTCCTGACGTTTCGCTTCGTGCCCTCGCCGCGGACGGCGCTGCGGGCGGTGCACAAGCTGCCGCCGGCGTCGATCCTGTCGGTCGGCGACTCCGGGCCACGGGTGACGGAGTACGCCGTCGACCCGCCGTCGCCGGTCCGGACCGACCGGGCCGCTCTGGTGGCCGAGTACCGCGAGGCGTTCGAGCGCGCGGTCGTGCGCCAGATGATGAGCGACGTCCCGATCGGCGTGATGCTGTCCGGCGGGGTGGACTCGGGCGCGGTGTGCGCGGTGATGGCCAAGCACGCCTCGTCGGTTCGCGCCTACACGGTCGGGTTCGCCGGCGGGGGCCCCGACACCGACGAGATCGAGGCCGCGCGCCGCACGGCGTCGCTGTTCGGCGCGTCGCACGAGTCGGTGCGGCTGGGCGAGCGCGACTACCTCGACGCGCTGCCCGACTCGATGCTAACGGTGGAGGAGCCGATCGGCACGACCAGCGCCCTGGGGGTCCGCTTCGTGTCCGAGCTGATGCGCCCCGAGGTCACGGTGGCGCTGAGCGGCCAGGGCGCCGACGAGCCCCTGGGCGGCTACGGCCGCCACCGGGGGATGCGGATCGCCGAGCTGCTGCGCCGCGCGCCCGGCGCGCGGGCGCTGGCGCGCGGCCTGCCGCGCACCGGCCGCGACGCGCTGGACCGCGGCCTGGACACGCTGGCCGCCCGCGACGACGTCTCCGCGCTCGTGGCCGCCTACCGCGTCTTCACCGACGCCGAGAAGTCCGCGCTGTACCGGTCCGGATTCGCCACGGAGCTGGCGGCTTCGGCGAACGACACCGGTGCGGGGGTCGCCCCCTCGGGAGCCGCCCTCTCCGGGCCGGGCGCTTCGCTCGAGCGCATTCGCTCGCGGGTGGCTCATCTGTCGCCGCTTTCCCAGCTTCTCTACGTCGATACGCGCTTTTCGCTGCCGGACGAGCTGCTGCTCATCGCGGACAAGATGTCGATGGCGGCGTCGCTGGAGCTGCGGGTGCCGATGCTCGATCAGGACCTCATCGCGCTGGCCGAGTCCGCGGCGCCCACGCAGCACGTGCGGCGGCTGCGCGGCAAGGCGCTGCACAAGGAGGCGCTCGAGGGACTGCTTCCCCGCGAGATCGTGCACCGGCCCAAGCTCGGTTGGCAGACTCCGGTCGACCGCTGGCTGCGCGGCGAGTTGCGCCCGCTGCTCGACGAGGTCCTGCTCGGCGAGGGCGAGGTGTGCCGCGAGCTGTTCGAGGAGCGCGAGCTGCGGCGGCTCGCGGACGAGCACGCCGCGGGGCGCGCCGACCACACCCGCCGGCTGTTCTGCCTGCTGTCGCTCGGGCTCTGGCACCGCGGCTTCGTCCAGACGCGCCCGCCGGTCGCCGCCGCGGCCACGACGTGAAGGTCCTCTTCGTCGCGTCGCACCCGCCGCTCCCGCTGGACAACGGCGGCCGACTGCGGACCTTCCACCTGCTGGACGAGCTGTCCCAGCGCGCCGACGTGGTGCTCGCCACCCTCGACCGCGAGCCCGGCTCGGGCGACGACGGGCCGCGCGGCGAGGAGCTGGAGTCGGCGATCCGCCGCGCGCTGCCGGCCCTGCGCGACGTGGCGGTGGTCCGCGCGCCTGCCGCCCGGAAGCGGACCCGCCAGCTGGCCACCCTGGCCGGCGCCGGCTCCTACACCTACGCCATGCACCGGTCCGCCGAGCTCGTCACCCGGGTGCGCGCGGCGATGCGCTCGTTCGAGCCCGAGCTCGTCCACTGCGACTCGCTGTTCTGCGCGCACGTGCGCCCGTCACAGCCGGCCGGGAGCGCCCCCTGGGTCCTCTCGCTGCACAACGACGAGGCCCGGCTCAAGGAACGGCTGGCCGGGACCGCCGAGGAGTGGCTGCGCCGGGCCCTGTACCGCCGCGAGGCGGCCGCTCTGGGGAACCTCCAGGCGCGGGCGCTGGCCGAGTTCGACCACGCGGTGGCCGTGTCCGACGCCGAGCGCGAGCGGTTCGAGGCGGTGCGAGCCGGAGCTCTGGGCGCCGGGAACGGCGGCCGGTCGGGAGAGGGGTCCGGCGTCATCACCGTCCCCAACGGGGTCGATCCGCTGCCCGAGCCGGTGGGGCCGCCGGACGGTCCGAGGGCCGGGGAGCCGCTGCGGCTGCTCTTCGTGGGGTCGCTGAACTACGAGCCCAACGCGCAGGGCCTGGAGTGGTTCGCGCACGAGGTCGCGCCGCTCGTGCGCGCGCGGCTGGACGTGGAGATCGAGGTCGTCGGGCCGGGGCGGCGGGGGCCCGAGCTGCCGGGCGTCTCCTACCTCGGCCGGGTCGACGACGTCGGCGCCGCCTACGGCCGCGCCCACGCCGCCGTCGTCCCCCTGCGCGCGGGCGCGGGCTCGCGCCTGAAGGTCGTCGAGGCGCTGGCGCGCGGCGTTCCGCTGGTCTCGACCTCGCTCGGGGTCGAGGGCTACGACGTGCAGGACGGCGTCCACGCCCTGATCGCCGACGACCCCGAGACGCTGGCCGAGCGCTTCGCCCTGCTCGACGCCAGCCTGCGCGGAGACCGCCACCTCGCCGGCGCGCTCGTCTCCGCCGGCCACGCGTTCGCGCGGGACTACTTCTGGCCGCGGATCGGCGAGCGGATGGCCGCGGACTACACGCGCTGGGCCGAGGCGGCCGCCGCCACGGCGCCCTGAGAACGCGCCGAGCGCTCACTTCGAGGCGCCTCCCCAGATCTCTTCGACCGCGGCCCAGAGACCGCGGCGGCGGACGTCCACGGGGAAGGCGGTGAGGATGCGGTCGCGCGCGCGCTGACGGGCTTGCGGCCCGGCCGCCAGGGCCGCGCGGATTCCCTCCGCGACCGCGCGGGGGTCGTCGGACGGGACCTGGATGCCCGCGTCCGCCACCACCTCGGGGAGCGCGCCCGCCGCGGTGACCACGGGGACGCAGCCGGCCAGCATCGCCTCGGCCACCGCGATCCCGAAGCCCTCGTGGTGAGATGGCTGGACGTAGACGGACGCCTCACGGAACAGGCGGTCGAGGTCCTCCTGCTCCAGCCAGCCGGTGAAGGTCACGTTGGGCGTGGCCCTGGCCCGCAGCGTCTCGATCGCGTCGTCCTTCCACGGGCCCGCGAGGACGAACTCCACGTCGGGGAGCTCGGCCGCCGCCTCCACGAACGCGCGCTGGCCCTTGATCTCGAGGTTGGGATGGGTGACGAAGCCCACCGACAGCGCCATCCGCCGGCGCCCCGAGTCGTCGGGCAGCTCGCCGTAGGGATCGGGCACGCCGTGGTGGACCACCTCCACGCGCTCGGGCGGGAAGCCGACGTTGCGCTCGATCTCGCCCCGCGAGTAGTTGGAGTTCGTGACGAGCTTGGTGGCGCGGCGCATCACCCAGCGCGCCAGCCACTGCCGCGGCCCGCCCTGCTGGAACCCGTAGCCGATCTCCGGCATGTTCGCCGTGTCGAAGCCGCCGACGATGAGCAGCGAGGGCCTGCCGAGCACCGGCGCCAGCGTGAACGCCCAGAACGAGTGCCACGACGCCCACCACCCCACGATCACGTCGGCGCGGCGCAGCATCGGCACGAGCCGAAACAGATTCGTCACCTTCCCCGGCTGCTTCCACACCTCGACCGGCCAGCGCTCAGCGAGGACCTCCCGGTCCACGCGGATGAACGACGCGTCGCTCGGCACCACGTACAGGATCCGAGGCCGCTCCTCCACCGGCCGGAGCCTAGCCCCCCCGCCGCGGTTGCAGTTAGCCGCCACATAGGCGGCGAAGTGCAACCGCTAGGCGGCGCGGGCCGCGGTGGCCATCCCGCGCGCCTCGCGCAGGGCGCCGGAGCTGGCCAGCAGGGCGCCGGCGGCCAGGAGCCCGCAGGCCGCGCCGATACCTGCCGCCCACCCACCCTCGATGCCCGCCGTTCGGGCGATGGCGGCGAGACCGACCGTGATAGCGAGCTGCAACGCGACGGGGCCCAGGACCGGAGCGACCGCGGCGACGACGCGCGGCGCTGAGAGCCCGAGGCGGCGAGCGCCGACCACCACGTACGTCGCCGCGAACGGCACGAACAGCGCCGCATGCGCCAGCGCCGCTCCCCGGATCCCGTCCGCGGACACGAGCCCGATCAGCGCCGGGATCATCGCGGCGGCCCACACCGCGTTCACCCGGGCGCGCCAGCCGATCTGGCCGGTCCCCGACAGCGACTCGCCGATCATCCCGACCAGCGCGTGGCCGACGCCGACCACGAGCAGGATCTGGAACGGCGCGACCATCGCCTTCCACTCCGGCCCCAGCAGCCCCGGCAGCACGCTGGGGGCCAGCACCACGGCCGGGACGGCCAGCGGCGCCAGCAGCAGCGCGAGCAGCCGCAGCGAGACCAGCGTGCGGCGCCCCACCGTCGCGAGGTCCGACGTGGCGGCGGCCGCCGGGAACAGGACCCGGCCGATCTGCCACGACACCTGGGTCAGCGGCGCGAAGGCGAGCGTGAAGGCCAGCGCGTAGAGGCCCAGGCCCGTCGCCTCCTTCAGGCGACCCACGACCAGGAAGTCCGAGTTCAGCGCGACGAAGTCGGTGAAGGCCAACACGAAGAACCCGATCCAGCCCGCCTGGCGCAGGCGCATCCGCAGCCCGGCCTCGCGCGGGGGAAGCAGGTCGCGCGCGGCGATCCAGGCGAACAGCGTGAGCAGTGCCATCGACGCGAGCTGGCGGACGACCAGCGCCCACACGCCCGCGCCGGCCAGGCCCGCCGCGATGCCGGCCGCCGAGGACAGGGTGGCCGCCGCCACGTTGGCGCCGGCGAAGGCGCGGAAGCGCAGGTGCTTCTGGAGCAGCGCCAGCGGGGTGATCCCGGCCGCGTAGAGGACGACGCCGGCCGCCAGGGCGCGGATCACCCCCGGGTCGCCGCCGTCGGCGAAGGTGGAGACGATCGGCCCCGCCAGCGCCGCGATGGCGACCGTGGCGCCCAGGCCCACGCCGACGTTCAGCGCGATCGCCCCGCGGACCTCGGCACGGCCGAGGCGCGGCGCCGCGACGATGCTCCCGCGCGTGCCCGAGTCCACGAGCAGCCCGGCCAGGTTCACCAGCACCATGCCCGTCGCCACCGAGCCGAACGCCGACGGCTCGACCAGCGCCGCCAGCGCGAGGAGCGAGGCCAGCCACAGCCCCTGCGAGGCCACGTGCCCCACCCCCATCCACGAGACCGCGCGGGCCACCCGGGCCCGCGACGGAGCGGCGCTCATCCGCGGCGGGCCGCCGGCCGGCGCCGAGCGGGCCCGGTGGGAGCGGCGACCCTATGCAGACATGCCCGCCGCGCCGCGGGCGCGCGGACGCGCAGGCACGCCCGGCGCCGCGCGGCGGCGCGCGCGATCGCCAGCCTCCGGGCGGCCGCCCGGCGCAGGTGGGCGCGGCGGGTCGCGTAGCGGCCCAGGCAGCCGGCGCGGGCGGCGCCGCGCAGGCGCAGGCACCCGCGGCGAGTGGCGGCGGCACGGCGCGCGGCCGCCCGTCCGATGGCGCGCGCGAGAGCCCGCAGGCACGGCGCGCGGGAGGACACGACGCGGCGGCGCAGGCACGCCCGCCGCGCGATCCGGTGCGCCGCGGCCGCGCGCTGCGCGGGCGACCCGCGGACCGGCGGCCCGGGCGGCGCCGGGCGCGCCCGCGCGGGCCGGCGCTCGGCCAGCGAGTACACGTGCGCCTTCCCCGTCAGCCAGACCTCCTTGCCGTCGGCGACGATCGGCGAGAACTGGCCGTCGAGGAAGCGCCAGACCTGGGTGCCGGTCCGGGCGACGAGCGCGTAGGTCCGCGCCGGACGCAGCGACGAGATGTAGACGTAGCCGCTCATCACGGTCGGCGAGCCGATGATCGGGCCCATCGAGCGCTTCCACAGCCGCCGGCCGGTCTTGAGCGACAGCGCGTGGAACCCCCCGCCGAAGTCGCCGATGAACACCCGCCCATGCCAGATGGCCGCGCTGCCGTACACGTAGCCGTCGGCGTCGTAGCGCCAGAGCTGCGATCCCGTCCGCGCGTCCAGCGCGTACACCGAGCCGTCGATGCCGCCGACCACCAGCCGGCCCTGGGCCAGCGCCGGGGTCGAGTAGAACCCGACCGAGCTGCCCCGCGGCCCGGTGACGGAGGTCCGCCAGCGCAGCTTCCCGGTGAACCGGTTGAGCGCGTACACGTCGCCGCCGTAGGACGCGAAGTACAGGGTCGACCGCGTCAGCGCCGCGCCGGAGGAGATCGTCCCCCGGGCCTTGAACGTCCAGCGCGTGCGGCCGTTGCGCCAGTCCACCGCCCGGAAGCGCCCGTTGCCGCCCTTCGGCCCGTCGCCGAAGTACACGAGCCCGTTCTGGGCGATCGGCGGCGACTCCGCGGCGGCGATCTTCTTGCGGAAGCGCAGCCTCCCCGTGCGCACGTTGAACGCCCGCAGGTTCCCGTCGTGCGACGTGATGTAGACGGTGTAGCTGTAGATGCCCGCGGAGCCCGCGAAGTTCGACCCGTGGCGGTAGTGCTTGCGCCACAGCAGCCGGCCCGTCCGCGCGTCGCGGGCGAAGATGTCCGAGCCGAAGCGCTTGCCGTAGGAGGCGTAGACGATGACCCCGTTCGACACGACGGCCGGCGCCTCCAGGTAGCCGTTGCGCGGCAGTCCCTTGGACCAGCGGACGCTGAACGGCGGGCGCGCCGTGGCTCCCGGGTTGACCCCGGCCCGGTGCGCGTCGTAGCGGAAGGACGGCCACGAGGCGACGGCCGCGCGACGGCGCGGCGCCGGCTGCGCGGCCTCGTCCGCCTCGTTGGTCGGGGTCGTCTCGCCGCGCTTGGTGTCGGTCGAGCGGAAGGCGCCGGACTTGTACAGGGCGTAGCCCACCCCGCCCGCGACGAGGGCGAGCACGGCCAGCCCCCCGCCGATCCAGAGCAGGCGCTTGCGCATGGCCCGGAGGGTACGGAGGACGAGGGACGGGCCGAACAACTCCTACCGGCGCGGTAGGATTTGGTCCGATGATGTTCTCCACCAAGGCCGAGTACGGCGTGCGGGTGATGGTCGAGCTCGCGCGACGCAACGGCGACGCCCCGGTGTCGCTGTCGGAGATCGCGCAGCACGACGGACTCCCTCTCGCCTATCTCGAGCACCTGGTGGCCCGGCTGCGCAAGGCGGGCCTGGTGGAGAGCCGGCGCGGCGCGCGCGGCGGGTACCTGCTCGCGCGGCCGGCCACCGAGATAACCATGGCCGAGGTGGTCGAGGCGCTCGAGGGCTCCATCGCCCCGATCGAGTGCATCAGCGAGGGCGCGGACGGCGTCCTCGTATGCGCTCGGGAGAGCGACCCCGACCACGTCTGTCCCACCAAGCTGCTGTGGACCCGCGTCCGCGGGTCAGTGATTGACACCCTCCAGGAAACGAGACTCTCAGACCTATGCCAGACCTCGAGATCCGCAACCTCCACGTCCGCACGGAAGATCGCGAGATCCTCCGCGGCGTCGATCTCTCCGTAGCCGAGGGGGAGATCCACGCCCTCATGGGCCCGAACGGCTCGGGCAAGTCGACCCTGGCCAACACCATCCTGGGGCACCCGGCCTACGAGGTCACCGAAGGCCAGATCCTCTGGCAGGGCGAGGATCTGACCGAGGCCGACCCCGAGGACCGCTCCCAGGCCGGCCTGTTCCTCGCCTTCCAGTACCCGGCCGCGATCCCCGGCGTGT
Source organism: Solirubrobacteraceae bacterium (assembly GCA_033856025.1). GTDB lineage: Bacteria > Actinomycetota > Thermoleophilia > Solirubrobacterales > Solirubrobacteraceae > AC-38. The sequence continues at coordinate 102,641 of JAWVFQ010000015.1, forward strand.
CGGTGGCCAACTTCCTGCGCATGGCCATGAACACCCACCGCGACGACCCGATCAAGGTCAAGGAGTTCGGCGTCAAGCTCAAGGAGGCGACGCAGCTGCTGCACGTCGACCGCGAGTTCACCTCGCGCCACCTCAACGACGGGTTCTCCGGCGGCGAGAAGAAGCGCTGCGAGATCCTGCAGATGGCGATGCTCGAGCCGCGCGTGGCGGTCCTGGACGAGACCGACTCGGGGCTGGACATCGACGCCCTGCGCACCGTGGCCGAGGGCGTCAACGCCCTGCACGAGCGCAACGGCATGGGCGCGCTGGTCATCACCCACTACCAGCGGATCCTGCACTACGTCAAGCCGCAGTTCGTCCACATCATGCTCGACGGGCGGATCGTCCGCGAGGGCGGGCCCGAGCTCGTCACCCAGCTCGAGGCCGAGGGCTACGACTGGATCCGCGAGGAGGTCGGCGCGCTCGATGGCTGAGGCCGCCCGCTCCACGAAGCCGGGCGCCGCCCGCGCGGCGACGCTCTACCAGCCGCTGGAGGGCGGGGGCGCCGGCGACGGACGCGGCGTGGAGGAGATCCGCGCCGCCGCGCTGGAGGCCTTCGAGCACCTGGACATGCCGACCTGGCGCCGGTCGGGCTTTTGGACCACGCACCTGCGCGACCTCGACCTGGGCGCGCTGGAGCCGCGCCACGTCGAGGCGGGCGAGATCCCCGAGGTCGTGTCGCGCGCGCTGGGCGACGACGAGCTGGCCGGCCTGCTCGTGCAGCGCGGCGCCACCGTCGTGCACGCCGAGCTGGACCCCGAGCTGGCGGCCCGCGGCGTCGTTCTGTCGTCGCTGGAGGACGCGGCCAGCGACCACCCCGACCTGGTGCGCGAGCACTTCATGAAGCGCCTGCCCTACGACCGCCACAAGCTCGACGCCGCCGCGGCGGCGTTCTGGACGGGCGGCGCGTTCCTGCACGTCCCCGACGGCGTCGTGGTCGAGCGGCCCTTCCAGATCGCCTACGTCATCGACGAGGCGGGCACCGCGCAGTACGCCCACACGCTCGTGGTCGCCGGCGCCAACAGCGACTTCCGCCTGCGCGAGTACGACCTGGCCGGCGACTTCACCGGCCCCGCCCTGCACGCCGGGCACTTCGAGTGCTACCTGGGCGACGGGGCGCGGGCGCGCATCGCTCACCTCCAGGACTGGGGCGGGAACGGCCAGGAGGTCCACGACGTCTCCACTCACTTCACGCGCGTGGGGCGCGACGGGCACGCCACCTGGATCCCCATCCACCTGGGCGGCCACCTGACCCGCCAGCACATCGAGCTGTCCACCGCGGGGACCGGCTCGGACATGCGCCACCGCGGCATCTACTTCACCGAGGAGCAGGAGCACCTGGACCTGTTCACGGTGGACCTGCACGAGGTCGGCCACACCACGGGGGACACCGTGTGGAAGGGCGCCGCCACCGGCGCCTCGCGGGCGTCCTACGAGGGGCTGATCAAGATCGTCCCGGACGCGCAGGAGTCGCACACCTACCTGCAGACGCACTCGATGATGCTCTCGCCGCGGGCCAAGGTGGACGCCATCCCGTCGCTGATCGTGGAGACCGACTCCGTGTCGGCGTCGCATGGCGGCACGGTGGGCGAGGTCGACGAGGGCCAGGTCTTCTACATGCAGACGCGCGGCCTGTCGCGTCACGAGGCGGTGCGGGTGATCGTCGAGGGCTACTTCGAGCCGGTCGTCGTCCAGCTGGACGACCCCGGCCTGGAGCGGCTCGTCCGCGAGCGCATCGCGCGCAAGCTGGCCGCGGCCGAGGCCGACATCGAGGCCTACGCGGCCGCCAAGTAGCCATGGCCACGCCCGCGACGACACCCCGCCTGGACATCCGCGCGGACTTCCCCATTCTCCAGCGCGAGATCGGCGGGCGCCCGCTCGTCTACCTCGACTCGGCGGCCACGTCGCAGAAGCCCGAGTCGGTCATCGCGGCGATCGACGACTACTACCGCCTCCACAACGCCAACATCCACCGCGGCGTCTACACGCTGGCCCAGGAGGCGACGGACCTGTTCGAGGGCGCGCGCGAGCGGGTGGCGGCGTTCACGGGCGGCGAGACCGCGACGACCATCTTCACCCGCAACGCGACCGAGGCGCTGAACCTGGTCGCCTACGCCTGGGGACGCGGCAACGTGGGCGCGGGCGACGTGGTGCTGATCACGCAGATGGAGCACCACTCCAACATCGTCCCCTGGCAGCTGCTGTGCCAGGAGACGGGCGCGGAGCTGCGCTACCTCTACGTGTCCGACGGCGGGAAGCTCTCGCTGGACGAGCTCGACGCCGAGCTGGCCGGTGGGCGCGTGAAGCTGGCGTCGTTCGCCCACGTCTCCAACGTGCTGGGCACGATCAACCCGGTGGCCGAGATGACGGCGCGCGTGCGCGCGGCGGGCGCGGTGTCGGTGGTCGACGGGGCGCAGGCGGTCCCGCAGATGCCGGTGGACATCGGCGAGCTCGGCGCCGACTTCTACGCCTGGACGGGCCACAAGGCGCTGGGCCCGACCGGGATCGGCGTGCTGCACGGCCGCCGGGAGATCCTGGAGGCCATGCCGCCCTTCCTCGGCGGCGGCGACATGATCCGCACGGTCGACTGGCAGGAGTCCACCTGGAACGACCTCCCCTGGAAGTTCGAGGCCGGCACGTCGATGGTGGCCGAGGGCGTCGGCCTGGGCGCCGCCGTCGACTACCTGAGCGGCCTGGGGATGGCGAACGTGCGGGCGCACGAGCAGGCGCTGGCGGCGTACGCGCTGGAGCGGCTGGCCGACGTCGGCGGCGTGCGCGTGATCGGTCCCGCGGACGCCGCGGAGCGCGGCGGCGTCATCTCCTTCGAGCTGGAGGGGGTCCATCCCCACGACGTGGCCGAGCTGATCAACCGCGAGAACGTGTGCGTGCGCGCGGGGCACCACTGCGCGATGCCGCTGATGCGCCGCCTGGGCGTGCCGGCGACAGCCCGCGCGTCGCTCGGTCCCTACAACGACGCGTCCGACGTGGACGCGCTGGTCGACGCGCTGGTCAAGGCGAAGCGCGTGTTCGCTTAGCCATGGACGACCTCTACCGCGACTACATCCTCGACCACTACAAGGCGCCGCGGAACTTCGGCGAGCTGGAGCCGCACGACCTCGACGCGCACGACCACAACCCGCTGTGCGGCGACGAGCTCGGCGTGCACATCGTGGTCAGCGACGGGCGGATAGCCGAGCTGCGCTTCCACGGGCAGGGCTGCGCGATCTCCCAGGCCGCCGCCTCGATCGCCTCGGAGGAGTACGTGGGGATGGAGGTCGGCGACGTCGGGACGCTGGACGCCGACTGGGTGATCGACCTCCTCGGGATCCCCATCAGCGCGACGCGGCGCAAGTGCGCGCTGCTCAACCTCAAGGTCATGCGCGGCGCCGTCACGGGCGACGCGAGCTGGCCCGAGTAGCCAGCCAGGGCGCGGCGACGAGCGTCGCCGCGGCGAGCAGAACGAGCGCGAACCACAGCGTCCAGCCGGCCGGCGGCGCCCACTCCGGCGGGTCGGGGAACGTCCGGTCCGCGCCGGGCCCGAAGGCCCAGCGCTGGGCGTTGACCACCCAGGCGGTGACCTGGACCAGCGCGGCGGGGACGAGGCAGGCGGCGAGGAGCCCGGCCTCGCCCGACCGCCGGACCCAGTCCGGAAGCCGCTCGCGGTTGCGGTGGGCGATCTCGCCGGCCAGCAGCGCGACGATGACGAAGAGGGGCAGGACGTGGCGGCCCTGGAGCGGGATCCCCGCGTGGCGCGCGACCGCCGCGTAGAACAGGACGGGGAAGACCGCGGCGGCGCCGAGCGCGACGGCCAGGACGATCCGCTCCCGCCGCCCGCCCGCGCGCAGCGCGAGGACCACGAGGCCGGCCGCCATCAGCCCCCACACGACGTAGGCGAGCGCCGGCAGGTCGACCTGCAGCGCGCCGAACTTCCCCACCGACTGCAACAGCACGTCGTCGAGCTGGCGCCATCCGCCGCCGAGGCTGGCCCGAAGCGGCGAGAGCCCAAACTCCGCGTGCGGCCCGTACGCCCCCTCCCACACCCGATTGAGGACGACGGCGACGACGATCGCGGCGCCCACGAAGATCCCCCGTCCCCGGCGGGCGGGACGGGTGGTGGAGAGCGCGGCCGCGGCGGCCGCGAGGACCCAGAGCGGTCCGACCGTGCGGCTCAGGGCCAGGAGGACTCCGGACGTCGCGGCGAGGATGAAGACCCAACGCGGCGGGACCTCCCCGGGTCTCGTGAGGCGCAGCAGCGCGGCGGCCAGGGCGATGGCGGCGGCGATCTCCAGGCCGCTCCCGCTCAGGCTCGCGCCGGCGAACACGACCATCGGCGTGACCGCGACGACCAGCCCGAGCAGGGACGTCGCCCCGCCCCACAGGGCCAGCGCGGCGCCGGCGATCAGGGCTCCCCAGGCCAGCGCCAGGATCAGACGGCCGAGCCGGTCCGCCTCCCCCGCGTCGCCGCCCAACCGCACGACGGCGGCGGGCAGGAGGTAGGGCGCGGGCTGATAGGTCCCCACCGGGGTGACCTCGCGCCCGCCGGCTCCCACCGGCCCGTCCGGCTGGCACGCCGCCGAGACCGGGCGCAGGACGGGGCAGTCCCAGCCCGCCGGCGACAGTCCGCGGGGAACGTGCGCCCAGCGCCCGAGCTGGCGGATCCACGCGCGGGTGTCGGGCGTCTGCGTGGCGTCGTCGTAGGGCGCCCGGTCGCCGACCAGATGGCCGCTCGACACGCCCAGCGCGCGGAGGTAGTGCGCCTTCTCGTCGGGCGCCGTGAACGGCGCGCTCGACATCGCCCAGGTCAGCGCGAGCGCGAGGTACGCGCCGGCCAACGCCAGCGGTAGCGCGCGCCGTCCCATCGGCGCGGCAGGCTACCGGCGGGCGTGGGCGAGAGCGGCGGCGGCCGCGTCCTCGCGGTCCGCCGCGGCGCGGTAGGCCGCGTAGGCCTCGCGGCCGCGCGCGGCGTCCCAGCCGGCGTACGCGGCGTTGGCGTCGCGCCGGGCTCCGTCCCAGACGGCGTACAGCTCGTCGTGCAGCTCGGCGGGGGACAGCTGCCCCGGCCCCAGGACGAGCTCGCGCGTGTCCTCGATGCGCTCCAGCAGATCTTCCAGGTCTCGGCGACTCATGGTGTCCGCTCCTTGAACTCCGGGTGGCACGGCAAGTTGCGTATGTCCCTGTAGGACGCCGCACACGGAAATTTCCTGCCTGGGCCGGACGACTCTCAGAAGCGCAGGCCGCGGCGCTCGGAGGCGCTGCCCACGGCGGCGCGCACCGCCACGCGGCCGTGGCGGAACTGGAGCCCGACGCGGTACGTGCGACAGCCGCGATAGGGGCGCGGACGCAGCGTGACGCTGCGGTTGCGCACGACCCGTCCCGTGCGCACGGTGTTGAAGATCTTCAGCGACAGGCGGGCCGCCCGCACCAGCCGCACCTCGAGCAGGGGCGCGCGGCCCGCGCGGCGCACGACCCGCAGGCGCGAGACGACGCTCCCGCGGCGCAGGACGCCCGCGCGCGAGCGCGGCAGCGCGGGCGGGGTGCAGGCGGGAGTCGTCGTCGTGGGCCCGGTGCCGTTGTAGACGTCGGCGCCGAACGACCGCAGGCCCGCCTGGCCGGAGTAGCCGAGCGGCCCCAGCCCGAACAGCGCCTGGACGCTGCGCAGCAGGGAGTAGTGGTTGTACGGCGTCGGGTTCACGGACCCCGGGCGCACCCAGGGAGAGAGCAGGACGCTGCCCACCTTCCCGCCGCCCGAGCCCGGGACCGGGCCGCCCGGGTTGGGCGTGTTGGGCCCGGGCTGCTGGTTGCAGCAGGCGGTCGCGTCGGGATTGCTCCCGGCCGCCTCGGCCTCGTCGAACGTGACGATGAGCAGGCCGCCCGCCCGGTAGGCCGGCGAGGCGGTGATCCGCGGGACCCAGAGCTTGAGGAAGTCGTCGGCGCTGCGCAGGCCGCCGGGCTTGCCGTCCACGCAGGGCGCGTCGTGACCGTCGTTGCACAGGTTCGGCGTGATGAAGGAGTAGTTGGGCGTGGTGGCGACCGAGGCGAGGTCGGGCTGGAGGCGGTCCAGCGGGACGTCGTGGGCGTCGCAGCGCGCCCGGTCGTCGATGACGGAGTGGAAGTAGACGAACGGGTTGTGGCGGGCCGCGTACTGGTCGCCGCGGCGCGCGCTCTGGGTCGAGTCCATGGCGTTCGGGGCGGGATGGCGGCACGTCTTGGGCTCCGTCGCGGAGTTGCCCATGTCCTCCATGTAGCCCTTCCACGTCAGGCCCTTGGCGTCCAGCTGGTCGGCGATCGTCTTGACGTTCGCGGGATACACGCTGCCCTGCCCGATCGCCTGGCCGTCGGCCCCGATCGTCCCCGGGAAGACGTCCGTGAAGGCCGGGGCGTCGGCCTGGGTGACCGGATTGGACGCCTGCCCGCTGACCAGGGCGATGTAGTTGCCCAAGGACAGATGGGTGGTGGCGTAGAAGTTCGGCAGCAGCTGGCCCTGGGCCCGCAGCGTCTTGGCCAGGTAGGGCGCGGGCGAGGCCGGCCCGAAGGACTCGTCGTAGTTCTTGTTCTCCAGGATGAGGACCCAGACGTGCTTGACGGGCGGCTCGCCCGCCGCCCGAACGGGGCCCGCCGCGGCCAGGCAGGCCAGGGCCACCAGCGCCCCCGCGATCCGCTTGCTCCCCCTCATCGACCGAGACGGTAACGGGTAGCCTGAATCCAGGACGCCGCGTCGGTACAATTCCGACCAGCCGACACGGATTTCTTTCGAGCAGGAGGACCATGGCCGCAACCGACAAGACGCGCATCACCAAGCCCGCCCCGGTCGTCGAGGACGAGCAGGGCCAGCTCCGTGCCCGCAAGGGCATCTCCCGCCAGGTCGTGGAGGAGATGTCCAAGATCAAGGGCGAGCCGGATTGGATGCGCGCCAAGCGGCTGAAGTCGTTCGAGATCTTCGAGCGCAAGCCCGTCCCCACCTGGGGTGTCGACCTGTCGGGCCTGAACTTCGACGACCTCGTCCTGTACTCCCCGCCCACCGCCGGGCGCTTCAACTCGTGGGACGACGTCCCCGCGGACATGAAGAAGACCTACGAGGACCTGGGGATCCCCCAGGCCGAGCGCGAGCACCTGGCCGGCGTCGTCGGCGTGTGGGACAACGAGCCGGTCTACGAGGGGCTCAAGGAGGAGTACGCCAAGCAGGGCATCCTCTTCTGCTCCACCGACACGGCGATCGAGCAGTACCCCGAGCTCGTCGAGCAGTACTTCATGACCAAGTGCGTCCCGCCGCAGGACAACAAGTTCAGCGCGCTGCACGGCGCGATCTGGTCCGGAGGCTCCTTCCTCTACGTCCCCGCCGGCGTGAAGGTCGACCTCCCGCTCCAGGCCTACTTCCGCATGGAGGGCCAGGGCGAGGGCACCTTCGAGCACACGCTGATCGTGGTCGAGGAGGGCGCCGAGGTGAACTACATCGAGGGCTGCACGGCGCAGACGTACTCCGTGAACTCGATGCACAGCGCGGTGGTGGAGATCTTCGTCAAGGAGGGCGCCAAGGCCCGCTACACGACGGTCCAGAACTGGTCCAAGGACGTCTACAACCTCAACACCAAGCGGGCGGTCGTGGAGGCCAACGGCACGGTGGAGTGGGTCGGCGGGTCGATGGGCGCCAAGTACGTGATGCTCTACCCGGGCTCGTTCCTGATGGGCGAGGGCGCGCGGGCGGACCACCTGAACGTCGGCGTGGCCGGCGAGGGCGTCCACAAGGACACGGGCGCGAAGGTCGTCCACCTGGCGCCGAACACGACGTCGAACATCCTGGCCAAGTCGATCTCCAAGGACGGCGGGATCATGGGCTACCGCGGACTTGTCCGGATGGGCCACAACTCGCGCGGCTCCAAGGCCCGCGTCCAGTGCGACGGCCTGATGATGGACCCGATCTCCCGGTCGGACACCTGGCCCGACATCCAGATCCAGAACCCCCACGTCACCGTGGCCCACGAGGCCGTGGTCGGCAAGATCTCCGACGAGCAGCTCTTCTACATGCAGTCGCGTGGATTCTCAGAGGACGAGGCCGCCGCGATGATCGTCAACGGCTTCATCGAGCCGGTGACCAAGGAGCTCCCGATGGAGTACGCCGTCGAGCTGAATCGGCTGATTCAGCTCGAGATGGTCGGGTCCATCGGCTGAGGCCGCTGCAAACCTTCGCCTGACGGCACATCCGGGGCGGGGTCCGTGCAGAGCACTGTCCCCCGCCCGGCTGCGCCCCCAGGCTTGGTTTTCGCGGCCTCAGCGCGATGGACGACCGGGGCTAGGGACGACTATTCGCCGGTCAGCCGGATCTCTTCGCTGAAGTCGGTGAGGATGTCGCCGATCTGGGACGGGTCGCCGTGGAGGCGCTCGAAGAACTCGGCGGTGCGCAGCGCGGGGCGGACCTCCCAGCGCATGCGGGTGGGGCCGTCCGCGGACATCTGGTGCGGGGTGCCGGGGGGCACGTCGATCGTCTCGCCCGCCTCGAAGCGGCGCTCAACGCCGTCGACGGTGGCGCGGATGGCGCCCTCGAGGACCTCGAAGTGCTCGGCCTGGCTCGGGTGCAGGTGCTCCGGGGGCATCCCGGCATCGCCGCTGTAGGACGCCTCCATCTCCAGGAGCTCGCCGCCGGTCTCGGCCCCCGTCCGGACGAGGCGCAGCCGGAAGCCGCCGTGGCCCTCGATCTCCTGGCCGGCGTGAGCCATGGCGCGAGCCTAGCTGCCGGAGTAGTCTCGCTCCATGAGCCCGATCCCTGGCGAGCCGCATGACCGCAAGGCCGATGAGCTGACCACGAAGGACGGCCGCAAGGTCAAGCTGAAGATCCCGGGCCTGGCACCGCGGCCGGAGGGCGAGAAGACCGAGGAGCGCGCGAGCGAGGAGCCGCCGCGCGAGGATCCGCGCCCGCCGGTCAACCCGAACTGGGGCATCGGGTAGCTTCGGGAGTCCGGCCGGCGCGGGCGGGTATACGGGCGTCATGCCCACCGGGCCCCTCCCCGACGACCTCATCGAGTTCCTGGCCCAGCCCAACCCCGCGGTGATCGCCACCGTGGCGCCGGACGGGAGCCCGCACACGGCGGCCACGTGGTACCTGCGCGAGGACGACGGGCGGGTGCTCGTGAACATGGCCGCCGACCGCAAGCGCCTGGACTACATGCGCGGGGAGCCGCGCGTGTCGATCACCGTCATGGGTCGCGGCGATGACTGGTACCACCAGGTCACGCTGCGCGGCCGCGCCGTGGAGATCAGCGACGACGACACCCTCGAGGGCATCGATCGCCTCTCGCGCCACTACACGGGCGACCCCTACGCCCGCCCCGACCAGAAGCGCGTCAACGCGTGGATCGAGGTCGAGTCCTGGTACGGCTGGGCGACCGGCGAGCCCTGGCGCGGCTAGCGGCGCTCCAGGATCACCAGAGGGATCTCGCGGTCGGTGCGGCGCTGGTAGCCGGTGTAGCCGCTGTACGTCTTCACCGCCATCGGCCAGAGGCGCTTGCGCTCCTCGGGGTTCGCGACGCGGGCTTGGACCCTGCGGTGCTCGGAGCCGACCTGGATCGTCGTGTCGGGATTGGCGACGAGGTTGTGGTACCAGGACGGATGGCGCGGGTGGCCGCCCTTGGACGCGACGATCACCACGTCGTCGCCGTCGCGGACATAGACGAGTGGGGACGTGCGGTGCTTGCCGCTCTTCGCCCCCACGTGGTCGAGGAGCAGCATCGGGGGCATGCCGAGGCCACGGTGGCCGATCAGGCCGCGCGACGCCCGGTAGGCGGCGATGTGCAGCCGGGTGCCCACCTCGAACGCGCGCCAGAACGCCTTGCGACCGATGACCGAGTCGACGACCGACATCACATGCCCGGCTTGACGACCATCAGGTAGACGACGATCACGACGAGCACGCCGGTCAGCGCGCCGATCCCGCCCTCGCGCTGGGCCTGGCGCTGGTAGTCCTCCGAGAGCGACACGTCAGCCCCCGGCCCCGCCGCGTCCACCTCGCGCTGGACCATCGCCTCCAGGCGCCGGTCGGCCGGGATGAAGTAGGCGACGGTCAAGAGCGCCAGCACCGCGACGATCCCCAGCGCCGCGCTCAGCCACAGATCGCCCAGCTTCCAGTCGCCCTTGGACACCTGGTAGAAGCCCGTGGCCAGCAGGACGACCACCGCCGGCAGCACGAGCCACTCGCTGATCCGCAGGCTCAGGCGGTGCACGTAGGGCAGGTGGCGCGGGTCCATCCGCAGGGCGAGCGGGAACGCGATCGCCATCGCGAACGTCGCGCCAAGACCGACCAGCGCGGCGGTGATGTGCAGGAACAGCGAGACCTGGTAGCCGGTGACCGCCGTGACCGTCATGCGGCGCCGACCCTACCGCTCATCCGCCCGCCGCGAGCCTCTCCAGGGCACCGCGCTCGCGCGGCGACAGGTGCGGATCGTGCTCCAGCCGGTAGCGCGCGATCTCCGGCAGACGGGCCCGGACCGCCGCCGAGCCGGCCTGGGACACGTACGCGTCGACCAGGATCCCCCGCCCGGCCCGGCCCAGCACGCGAAACGGCGCCGGCCCCGGGATCTCCGACGTGGCGATGATCGCCCACGTCAGGGCCACGTCGTCGGCCGGATCTCCGCGCGAGGCGTTGGACCAGTCGATCACCACCGGGCCGGACGGGCCGAGCAGGACGTTCTCCGGATGCAGGTCGAAGTGCACCAGGCGGTCTCCGCGCCCCAGCGGCGAGCGCAACCCGGCCGGGGCCGGGATCTCATGCAGGCGGCGATGCAGCTCGGCCAACGTGCGGCCGTGGCGCCCCACCAGCCAGGGCCGGCGGGCCAGGTCGGCGGTCATCGTGCGGCCGTCGACGCGCTCGAGCACGAGGTCGCGGTCCTCCGCCGAATGGACCTCGGGCACGGGAAAGCCGTGGGCGCGGGCGAGCTCCATCGCGGCCGCCTCCTCGCGCACGTCGCCACCCTCGCCCGGGCGGTAGCGGCGAAGGACCCGTCCCGGCCCCGCCTCGAACACGTCGGCGGCCCGTCCGCTGGCGATCAGGACCCCATGCATGCCCCGAATCTAGTGCGGTAGGGTCGTCACATCATGAACCCACGGATGGGATTGGCGATCGTCGCGGTGCTCGGACTCGGGGCGAGCGCCCAGGCTCAGACGCCGCCGCCCGTGACCAACGTGAAGGTCGAGCTGGGCCAGGGCCACACGTTCTTCCACGGGAAGCCGAAGTTCCGGATCCGCGGCGCCGTCTCGTTCATGGCCGGCTCCGACGGCGTGACCTGCACCGACAAGATCTCGCTGGAGCGGCGCGTCAGGCGCGTCGTCAACCGGCGGTTCCAGTACTACTGGATCGAGATCGCCACCGGCGACCGGCGCGAGCTCAAGTGCGTCGACCGCCCGAGCGCGCCCAAGCCGGTGGCCCAGCGCAGCGCGGTCAACTTCTACCACGCCGATGACGCGTACAGGCGCCTGCTGCGCGCGACCCCGCTGCGCGTTCGCTACGACATCACCATCGCCGTCGGCGGCCAGACCGCCTTCCACCGCAACGTCACGCGCCCGGTGACGCTGCACTCGCTGGGCCAGCGCTACGCCAGCCAGCCGGTCTGAACGGCGATAAGCTCGCTGCGTGCGGCAGCTGACGAGCCTCGACTCCCAGTTCCTCGCTCTGGAGACGCCGAAGCAGTACGGCCACGTGGCCGGCCTGGCCATCCTCGACCCGTCGACCGCGCCCGGCGGGGCGCTGGTCCTCGAGGACATCCAGATCCTGCTGTCCGAGCGCCTGCCCCTCCTTCCCCCGCTGCGCTGGCGCCTCGTCGAGGTCCCGCTCGGTCTCGACTACGCCTACTGGATCGACGACCCGGACTTCGACCTCGAGTACCACGTGCGCGAGCTCGCGCTGCCCGCGCCGGGCTCCGACGCGCAGCTGGCCGAGCAGACGGCGCGGATCGCCTCGCGGCCCCTGGACCGCAGCCGCCCGCTGTGGGAGCTCTACCTCATCCACGGCCTCCAGGGCGACAGGATGGCCGTGCTGACCAAGATCCACCACTCGGTGATCGACGGGATGTCGGGCGCCGAGGTGATGGGCCTGCTGCTCGACACGAGTCCGGAGGGGCGCGAGGTGCCGGACTCCGTGCCGCCGGGCGGCGAGCCCTGCCCCAGCGACCTGGAGATGCTGGCGCGCGGCCTGGTCGGCCTGCCCCGCTATCCCCTGCGCGCGCTGCGCTCCCTGCCCCGCGCCATCCCCAACCTCGACGAGACGCCGCTGGCCACGCTCCCGGGCGCCACCGCCGTGAGCCGCCTGGCCGAGCGGCTCCAGAGCACGGTGCGCCGCGACGGCCACACCCGGCTGACGCGGACCGGCCTGCGCGCGCCGCGCACCTCGTTCAACGGCCGCGTGTCCGCCCACCGCCGCTTCGCGTTCGGCAAGCTCCCGCTGGAGGACTTCAAGGCGGCGAAGAACCGCTACGGCTGCACGGTCAACGACGTCGTGGTCGCCACCTGCGCGGGCGCGGTCCGGCGCTGGCTGCTGGAGCACGAGGAGCTCCCGGACGAGCCGCTGGTCGCGCAGATCCCCGTCTCGGTGCGCACCGACGAGCAGGTCGGGACCTACGGCAACCGGATCATGCTCATGGGAGCGCCGCTGTTCACGGACATCGCCGATCCGCGGGAGCGCCTGCTGCGCACGCACGAGGCGCTGTCGGAGATGAAGGAGCGCCACCGCGCGCTGCCCGCCGAGCTGCTGCAGGACACCAACCACTTCATCCCGCCCGCGGTGTTCTCCCGCGCCGCCCGCCTCACCTTCTCGCTGGCCACCAGCGGAGCCGGACGCCCGACCTGGAACCTCGTGATCTCCAACGTCCCCGGGCCCCAGCTCCCGCTCTACCTCGCCGGCGCCAAGCTCGAGGCCAACTACCCGGTCTCGGTGATAACCGACGGGATGGGCCTCAACATCACGGTCATGAGCTACATGGGCGACATGGACTTCGGGATCGTCTCCGACCGCGACCAGATGCCCGACGTCGACGAGCTGATCGGCTGGATCGGCGAGGAGCTGGCGCTCCTGCTGGCCTGAACGACGGCGGGGCGGCCCGAAGGCCGCCCCGCCGGCGAATCGTCTGGCGTCAGCGCGTTACTTGCGGCAGGGGGCCGACTTGTTGGCCACCTGCGACGAGCCGGTGCGCGGCGTGAACTGGACCGTCACGGCGTGGTTGCCGCCGGTGCAGCCGGTGGACTCGAACAGGCCGTGCGACACGAACACGACGCGGCGGTTGATGACGGTCCGTACGCGGACCGCCTTGCCGACCTTGGAGGTCACGTTGACCACCGAGTTCTCGACGCCCGGCGCGGGCTCCTGGAACGGCGCCTTGCGCACGTGGAACTTCAGCGCGGTGCCGCCGCGGAACGTCGTGAACTGCGCGGGGATGCCCGCGTCGACCGTGAGGTCGCAGTTCTTCGCGGGATCGGGGTTCGAGCTGCCCTTGAGGGCCAGCACGACGTCGTTCTTGACGGCGATCCCGTCGTTGTTCGCGGCCGGGACGGCCTTGCCGTCACCCACGTACGCGGTCAGCGCGAGGTAGCAATTGATCTTGCTCGTCGGATCGCTGGCCAGGCCCGCGATGTTCTGGACCGAGCCGTTGCCGGCCCTGGCGGTCGCCGGACACTTGGGCGCCGTACCGGAGACGTAGCCCGCCTGGGCGATCGTGCAGGTCAGGTTGCCCTTGAAGTACTTGCGGCCGTTCTGGATGTTGCGGCCGAAGCCGATGATGTAGTCGGTCGTGACCGACGGACGATTGTTCGCCGTGTCCGCGACCTGATAGCCGAAGTTGACGAAAACCGGCTTGGGGTTGATCTTGGTGCCCGCCTTGGTCGGCGTGACCGTGGCGATGGTCACCGAGTAGGTGTTGGAGGCGTAGGCGACGGCGGCGATGCCGAAAACAGCGGCAGCCACGATCGCCAGCAATGCGGTCTTTCTCATCAAATCTCTCCTGAGGGTGGGGGTACCCCTACAACATCTCAAATCACGCGCAGTTGCGCTCATTAATTCGCTGGACGCCGTCCAGCAGGCGCCAATTCGCGCGCAGGACCGACTCGGCCTCGGCGAGCAGGGCGCCGGCGTCAGCCTCGGCCAGGCGCGGCTCGATCAGGGCTCGCTCGGCCGCCGCGTGCGCGTGGTCGAGCTCGGCGTGGAGCTCAAAGTAGGCGGTCGCGCTGGGGTCGTCCACCGCGTAGTGCTCGCGCAGGCCGGCCAGCTTGGTCTCGGAGATCGCCGGCTGGCCGGACTCGATCGCGTACAGCGCGACCAGGCTCGGCAGCAGCTCGCGCTCGCCGTCGCCCGCCCACGCCTCGGCGCACGCGGTCGTCTCGGGCTCGGCGGAGCTGGCGGGGTCCCCGTCCACCGCGCGCGCGAAGTCGTCCCACAGCGCGACGTGGGAGGCCTCCTCGGCCGCGTGGGCCTCCAGCGCACGGCGCTGCGCGGGCTCGGCGTGGCGGGCGGCCGAGGCCGCCGCGTCGGCCAGGGCGACGACGACATGGCGGTACTGGCCGGCGTAGCGGCCCAGGTCCTCGCGGGACAGAGCGCCCTCGGACCAGCGCTCGTAGAAGGGATGCTCCAGCACGTTCCAGCGGCTGCGCACTTCCTCCAGCCGGCTCCAGAAGTCCTCCACGATCCTGCCTCCTCGTCCTGGTGGGGTGGACGACCGATGCTACCTTCCCGCCCCCTTGCGCCCTCCCGTGGAGATCGCGGCGCCGCCCTTTCCGCGTGACCTGCCGTGGGTCAACGTGGCCCCGCTGCGCATGGACAAGCAGCTCGGGCGACCCGTCCTCGTGGAGTTCTGGGACGCCTGCCGCGCCAACTCCATGCGCACGCTGCCCTACCTGCGCGAGTGGCACCGGCGCTACGCGGACGCGGGCCTGCGCGTGATCGGCGTGCACACGTCGGGCTTCGCGCCCTCCGAGGGCGAGGACGCGGTGCGCGCCGCCGTGGCGCGGCTGGGGATCGACTGGCCGGTCGCGGTCGACGTGGACGCGCAGGTGTGGCGCCTCTACGAGAACCAGGGCTGGCCCGCGCGCTACCTGTGGGACCAGCGCGGCACGCTGTTTGACTTCCACTACGGCGAGGGCGCCTACGACGAGACCGAGCGCGCGATCCAGGAGCTCCTGGGCGCCGACGGCGAGGTCGTCGGGCCCGTGCGCCCCGAGGACGCGCCCGGCGCGGACCTCGTCCCCCAGGGCCCGGACCGCGAGGCACCGCCATGGTCGGGGCCCTACGCGGCCGGCGGGGTGTGGGGCGTGTTCGACGGGGCGGGCACGGTGCGGGCCAACGGCCGTGAGGTCGCCGTCGACGGCGCGGGCGCGTATCCGCTGCTGGAGCACGAGCGCCACACGGAGGGCGAGCTCGAGCTGGAGGTGGGCGACGGCGTGGAGTGCTGGGCCGTCCAGCTCACGCCGGGCGTCCGATGAGCTGCTCGCGCGTCGTTCCCTCCAGCAGGCGCAGCGGCCGGACGTCGTCGCGGCCGTCCACGCGCACGGCGCCGCCCGGCCAGTAGGGGTGCGGGCCGGGAAAGCCGGGGTTCTCGTCGGCGTTCTCCCCGACGATGTAGCGCTCGAGGATCCAGCTGCCGCAGTTGTGCAACCGCGCGCCGGCCGGCGCCGTCCACTCCGCCGCGTCGTCGTTCGCCAGGGGGCCGAAGCGGTGGGTGTGGCCGAAGATCACGTGCTCCGCGTCCGGGACGATCCGGCGCGCCACCTCCCCCATGGCCCGCAGGGCGGCGCGGCGCAGGGCGGGCCCGGAGACGTCGCGGTGTACGGGTCCCAGGCCGGCGCGGTTGAGCACGCCGACCAACGCCGGGAACGCGACGCCCGAGGCGAGCCGGTGCGCCAGCGGCCGCCGGCCCTCGGCGGTGAGGACGCGGTGGGCGCGCTGCGAGGGCCCCGCCCCCGCCGAGGCGTGGCCGGGCACGTGCTGGACGAGCTCGTGCAGCGGCGCGTACACGGGCCCGAGCACCGCCTCGTAGCCGTCCACCCCGTCCGGCACGCCGCCGCGCCGGCGCAGCACGAGCTCGACGGCGCGCGCGGCCAGCGTCTCCAGCGCCGGGACGGTGTTGTGCACGTCGAGGTAGTGGCCGTGCGTCGCGTACACGCCGTAGGCCAGCCACGCGCCCGGGTAGGCGACCTGGACCGGGGCGGGGGCGAGCGCGTCCGCCACCGCCTGGGCAAGGCTCGAGGCCTCGGCGGGCGCCATCCGCTGCTCGGCGCCCATCGGCTCGGCCCCGGCCGAATGGCGCCGGCGCTCGAGCCACTCGCCGACGAGCCGGTGGTCGTGGTTGCCCGCGGTCAGGACGATGCGGCGGTCGGGGCCGATCGCCCGGCCCAGGGCCTCCAGCGCCGGGCGCGCCTCGGCGAGCACCTGCGCGGCCGGCGCCTCGCGCAGCTCCAGCGTGTCGCCCAGCAGGACCACCTCGTCGACCCCGTCCAGCGCCTGCGCGAAGGCCTCGCGCGGGCCCTCGCGGCGCAGCAGGTCGAGCCCCGAGCGGGTGCCGAGGTGGAGGTCCGAGACGACGAGGGTGCTCACGCGGCGCCGGCGAACCGCGCGCGCAGGGCCTTCTTGTCGAACTTGCCCACGGACGTCTTGGGGACCTCTTCGATGACCTCGACGCGGTCGGGCAGCCACCACTTGGCCACGCGGCCGTCGAGGAACCCGACCACCGCGTCGGCGTCCAGCGCCGCGCCGTCTCGCGGCACGACGCACGCGCAGGGGCGCTCGCCCCAGCGCTCGTCGGGCACCGCGATCACGGCCGCCTCCAGCACGTCGGGGTGGGCCATGATCTCGTTCTCCAGCTCGACCGAGCTGATCCACTCGCCGCCGGACTTGACCAGGTCCTTGGTGCGGTCCACGAGCTTGATGTATGAGCCGTGCGTCAGCTCGGCGACGTCGCCGGTGCGCAGCCAGCCGTCGTCGGTGAACTTCTCGCCGGAGTCCGGGTCGCGGTAGTACTCGCGCGCGATCCACGGGCCGCGGACCTGGAGCTCCCCGCCGTTGTCCTCGTCGACGCGGAAGTCGACCAGCGGCAGCGTGCGACCCTGGCAGGCGCGCAGCGCGTAGCGCTCGTCCTCGCTCATTTGCGGCGCGTCGGCGGGCAGGCGCGAGGTCGCGGCCAGCGGACTGGTCTCGGTCATCCCCCAGCCCTGGACGATGGGGACGCCGAAGCGCGCGTCGAAGGCTCGGATCAGCGCCTGCGGGACGGCCGAGCCGCCGCACTTGATCTCGCTGAGGCTGGACAGGTCCGGCGGGGGGTCGAGCTGGAGGAAGCCCTGCCAGATCGTGGGCACGCCGGCCGTCCGGGTCACGCGCTCGGCGGCGATCAGCTCGGCGAGCTCGTCCGGGGCCATCCGCGGCCCGGGGAACACCTGCCGCGCGCCGGCCAGCGCCGCGGCGTAGGGAATCCCCCAGGCGTTGGCGTGGAACATCGGGACGACCGGCATGACGGAGTCGGCGGCGGAGATCCCGATGGCGTCGGGGGACAGGACGCCGAGGCTGTGCAGCAGCGTCGAGCGGTGCGAGTAGACGACGCCCTTGGGCCGCCCCGTGGTCCCGCTCGTGTAGCACATGGCCGCGGCGCTGCTCTCGTCCAGGTCGGGGAACTCGAAGCCCGGATCGCCGCTCGCCAGGAGCGCCTCGTAGTCCAGCGCGCCCTCGCGCTCGCCGGGGCCGTCGGGCATGAGGACCTCGTGCTCGACGCCCTCGAAGCGCGGCATCGCCTCGGCGAGGCTGGCGTCGAGGAAGATCATCCGGTCCTCCGCGTGGCCGACGATGTAGTGCAGGTCGTCCTCGAACAGGCGGATGTTCAGCGTGTGCAGGACCGCGCCCATCGAGGGGACGGCCAGGTAGAGCTCGAGGTGGCGCATGGAGTTCCAGCCGAACGACGCGACGCGGTCGCCGGGCCGCACGCCCATGTCGCGCAGCGCGCCGGCCAGCCGCCGCGCGCGCTCCACCACCTGCGCGTACGTGGAGCGCTCGACCCCGTCCTGCGTGCGCGAGACGACCTCGCGATCGCCGAACACCTGCTCCGCGCGCCGCGCGATGTGACTCACCAGCAGCGGCGTGTCCATCATCAGCCCCTCCATGGGGGCGAGAGTACCGCCTAGGCGCGGGCGGTCTCGCGCTCGGTCAGCGCGCGGCGGATCGTCTTGGGGAGCATGAAGCGCACGTCCTCCTGGACGACCTCGAACTCCGAGACGTCGTCGGTGCCGCGGTCGCGGAAGAAGTCGACCAGGCGCTGGACGAGCTCCTCGGGCGCGCTGGCGCCCGACGTGATGCCCACGACGCGTTTGCCGTCCAGCCACTCCTCGCGGACCTGGGTCTCGTTGTCGATCAGGTGCGACTCGGCGCCGTGGTCGCGGGCCACCTCGACCAGGCGGTTGGAGTTCGACGAGTTGCGCGAGCCGATGACCAGGACGAGATCGCAGTGCTCGGCCATCTGCTTGACCGCGGCCTGGCGGTTCGTCGTGGCGTAGCAGATGTCGTCGGTGCGGGGACCGACGATGCGGGGGAACTTCTCCCGCAGGCGGGCGATGATCTGGCGCGTCTCGTCGACGCTCAGCGTGGTCTGGGAGATGTACGCCACCTTCGCGGGGTCCTCGACCTCCAGGCGCTCGACGTCGTCCTCGGTCTCGATGAGGACGATGTGCTCGGGCGCCTCCCCCATCGTGCCCTCGACCTCCTCGTGGCCGGCATGGCCGACGAGGACGATCGTGTAGCCGTCGGCGGCGAACTTCTTGGCCTCGACGTGCACCTTGGTGACCAGCGGGCACGTGGCGTCGATGGCGAACAGCTCGCGCCGCGCGGCGTTGGCGTGGACCGCGGGGCTGACTCCGTGGGCGGAGAACACGACGGTCGAGCCCTCGGGGATCTCCGTCTCCTCCTCCACGAAGACGGCTCCGCGCTCGCGCAGCTTCTCCACCACGTGCTTGTTGTGGACGATCTCCTTGCGCACGTAGACGGGCGCGCCGTAGAGGTCGAGCGCGTGCTCGACGGTCTGGACGGCCCGGTCGACGCCCGCGCAGTAGCCGCGCGGCGCCGCCAGCAGGAGCTTCTCCGGGGCGGAGGCCATGGCCTCAGGGTACCGACCACACGAACATGCCCCCGCGGCGCTCGCCCTGCAGGCCGAGCGCCTCGACGGCCTGCTGGACGCCGGGGAAGTCGGGATGGCCGTAGTCGTGGAAGGCGACGACGGCACCGGGCGCCAGGCGGGGCCGCCAGGCCGCGAACTCGGCCAGCGTGGGCTCGCGCTCGTGCGTGGAGTCGACGAACAGCAGCTCCACGCCGTCGCCCCGGGCGTCGACGCCCGGCTGGTTGACCCACTCGACGCGGGCGGCGGCCTCCGGGGCAAGGGCCGCGTACTCGTCGCGGTGGTCGTGGACCACGGGGTCGAACGTGGTGACGCGGCGCTCGGGGTCCGCCAGGGCGAGCGCCAGGGCGGTCCAACCGGGGCCGGTGCCCAGCTCGACGACGCGCCCGCGCCCGCGGGCCAGGCGCAGCAGCTCGGAGACGTCGCCGGAGCGCGTCGCCGCCTCCAGGCCCCACGCGTGACCGCGCCGGCGCGCGAGCCGGCGGGCCCGCCACAGGAAGATCCGCACGCGGATCACCGGCGCAGGAGCTCGGCGATCGTCTCTCCCACCCCGTCCAGCGCGGCGGTGGAGAGCTTGTCGGGCGTGTCTTCGGGCGTGTCGGCGTAGCGGTAGGAGAAGTCGATGAGGTCGACGGCGGGGATCCCAGCCTGCAGGAACGGGGTGTGGTCGTCGAGGATCGCCGTCTGCGTGCCCGGCGGGAAGTAGCGGGCGGCGCCGGCGCGGCGGGCCGCGGCGCGAACGCGCTCCCACAGCCCGGGCGTCGACGTTCCCTCCCGGGGCAGGCGCAGCCCCTGGTTGGCGATGTAGTCCAGCAGCACCATCTCCCGCGTCGCCTTCCCGTGCGCGCGGACGTAGGCCTTGGACCCGCGCAGCGCGTCGCGCAGGAAGTTCTCCGGGCGCGAGCCGAGCGGCTCCTCCTCGCCGTCGAACAGGACGAAGCGCAGCGCCGGGGCGTCCGCGGGGCGCCGGACGCGGCGCAGCGCCCGGGCGACCTCGACGACCGCGGCGGTGCCGGCCGCCCCGTCGTTGGCGCCCACGTGGTGGGGGATCGTCGCCTCGGTGTCGTAGTGCGCGCCCAGCACGATCGCGGGCCCGCGCCCCGGGAGGCCGGCCACGATGTTGCGCAGCCCGCCGGGCACGGCCTCGAAGTGGCCGCTCAGAAGCGTCCGCAGCCGCACCGCCAGGCGGCGGGAGGCGGCGCTCCCCGCCGGGCGCGGTCCGTAGCCCACCTGCTCGCGCACGAGCCGCATCGCGCGCGGCGCGTCGAAGCGGTCCGGCCGCGAGGCGCCGGTCCCGGCGCCGCCGGAGGCCGCGCCGTCGCTGCCCGTCCCGGTCGTCGCGGAGGCGGAGTCCCCCCCGCCGCCCGCGCTCGTGAACGGGCGGAAGTCGTTGACGGCCAGCCCGACCAGGGCGGCGCCGAGGGCGAGCTGTACGACGAGGGCGACGATGAGCAGGCGCACGCGCGCCCGTTCGGGGCCGCCCTCAGTCGTTGGAGGTCACCGCCTCCAGCAGGTGCGCGAACTTCTCGCGCGCGGCCTCGCGCCGGGTGGGCACGTGCTGGGAGGGGAGCTCGCCCTGCGGCTCGTCGTACCCGCGCAGGATCTGGCGCGCCACCGACTCGCGGTGCACCTCGTCGGGCCCGTCGTAGAAGCGGGCGGCCCGCGCGTAGCGGTACATGGCCTCCAGCGGCATGTCCGTGGAGTAGCCCAGCGAGCCGTGGATCTGCAGCGCGCGGTCGACCACGTCGTGCAGCACGCCGGCGCCGAAGAACTTGATCAGGGAGATCTCGCGGCGCGCGGCGGCGACGCCCTCGCTGTCCATCTTCCAGGCGGCGTGCAGCGTCATCAGCCGGGCCGCGTCCATCTGCGCCGCGGAGTCGGCGATCCAGTTCTGGACCGTCTGCTTCTCGGCCAGCTTGGCGCCGTGGGTCTCGCGCCGCAGCGCGTACTCGCAGAGCATGTCGAAGGCCCGGTTGCACACGCCCAGCCAGCGCATGCAGTGATGGATACGGCCCGGGTAGAGCCGCTGCTGGGCGATCAGGAAGCCCGCGCCCTCGGCGCCCAGCAGCGCCTCCTTGGGCAGGCGGACGTCGCGGTAGTAGATCTCGGCGTGGTTGCCGTACTTGGCCCAGGACTCCTGCGGGTGCTCCATGGTCGGTACGTCGCGCACGATCTCCACGCCCGGCGCGTCGGCGTCCACGACGAACATCGACGCGCGCTGGTAGCGGCGCGCATCGGGATCGGTCACCGCCATCACGATCAGGAAGTCGGCGATCGAGCCGTTGGACGAGAACCACTTGTGGCCGTTGAGAAGGTAGCCGTCGCCGTCCTTGACGGCCATCGTGCTCATCTTCGTCGGGTCCGACCCGGCGTTCTCGGGCTCGGTCATGGAGAAGGCCGAGCGCAGGTCGCCGGCCAGCAGGGGATGCAGGTAGCGGTCCTTCTGCTCCGGCGTCCCGGCCAGGGCGAGGATCTCCGAGTTGCCGGAGTCGGGCGCCGCGTTGCCGAAGGCGAAGGGGGCCAGCGGGCTCGTGCCCAGGACCTCGTGCATGAGGCCGAGCTTGACCTGGCCGAAGCCCTGCCCGCCCAGCTCGGGGTCGAGGTGCGCCGCCCACAGGCCGCGCTCCCTGACGCGCTCCTGCAGCGGCTCCAGCGCGCGCACGATCTGGTCGAACTCGAGGTCGGCCATCAGCGTCTCGAGCGGCCAGACCTCCTCGCGGACGACCTCGGTCATCCAATCCAGGTGCTCCTGGAACTCTGGCTCGGTCGAGAAGTCCCACGCCATGCTTCGCTCTCCTTCGGTCGCCCGCGACGGACGATACCCGTCAGGGCGCGACGCGGAAGCCGGCGCGGCGCACGAACGAGCGGGCGCCCTGGCGGTCCGCGGCGACGGCGACCAGGCGGTAGCGGCCCGGCGCCAGGCGCCGCCCGCCGATGCGCGCGGGAAGGCGGAGGCGGTTGGCGCCGGCGCGCCCGGCGCGGGCGAAGCCGCCCGGGACGCGGACCCAGACGCCGCGCGCCGTGCGGCGCTGGGCGAAGAAGGTGACTCGCGCGGGCTCGGAGAGGACGAAGCGGATGAGCGGTCGCACGCGCGCCGTCGCCGGGAAGGCGAAGGGGCGGACGCGCAGGAGGTTCAGCCGCGGGCGCGCGTTGGGCGGCGGGTCGTCGTCGACGATCGTGGCCGTCGCCGTGCCGTCGGAGATCCGCGCGTTCGTCGCGCGCGACAGGCGCACCCGGAAGGTCTCGTTACGCTCGTCGAGCGCGTCGGCCACGGTGGCGGCGAAGATCGTGGCCGAGGTCGTGCCGGGCGCGAAGGTCAGCGTGCCCGAGACCGCGGTGTAGTCCGACCCGGACGCCGCGGTCCCCGGCTCGGAGGCGAAGCGCACCGTGATCGTGCGTCCGCTGGCGCGCGACAGCGCCACGACCAAGCCGGCGGGCTGGCCCTCGCGCGCCGACGCGTCGCGGATGGAGATGGACGGCGCCGCGTCGTCGTCGACGATCGTGCCCAGGCCGCTGGAGTCCGAGACCGTGGCGCCGGAGGGGTTGGAGAGATGGAGGCGCAGCGTCTCGGACGGCTCGTCGAGGGTGTCCTCGCGGGCGCGGACACGCACGGTGGCGGTCGTGGAGCCCGCGGGGATGGTCGCCCGGCCCGACGTCGCGTTGTAGTCGGCGCCGGCGCGGGCCGACTCGTCCGCCGTGGCGTAGTCGACCGAGACGTCGCGGCCGCTGGCCGTGGACAGGCGGACGGTGAAGGAGAGGTCGACGTTGCCCTCGGTGCGGCTGGCGTCCGTGACGGAGAGCGTGGGCGCGGGGTCGTCGTCCTTGATGGTGCCCGTGCCGGTGGAGTCCGCAATGGTGGCGCCGGTGGCGCTGGACAGGTTGAGCACGAAGCGCTCGTCGACCTCGTCCAGCGTGTCGCCCTTCACCGGGACCAGGACGGTGTTGGAGGTCATCCCGGGCGGGATCGTGAGCGTGCCGGAGGTGGCGGTGTAGTCGCCGGGCTGCCGCGCCGTGTCGTCGGCCGTGGCGTACTGGACGGTCACCGGGGTGGCCGACGTCTCGGACATGGTCACCGTGAACGTCGCGGTGCCTGCCCCGGTATCGCCCTCGGTCACGGTCACGTCTCCCGCGGAGAGCGCCGGCGCGGCGGCCGCCGCGCTGGGGACGGCCAGGAGCGCGAGAGCGGTCAGGGAGGCGAGGGCGAGGCGAGGCATCTTCGATGAGAACCAGCCGGGCGCCGGAGAGTTGCGCGGGCCGGGCTCATCCGCGGCCGTCGTCGGCGAGGTCCGTCCAGCCCGGGTGGCTCACCGCCAGCCGGGCGGCGACGTCGTCGCGCAGGGTGGCGGCGGTCTCGGCGAGGCGGTCGTCGTGCGCGCCGGCGCGGATCGCCGTGGCGAGATCGTGCTGGGCCGTGCGGTCCGGGCGGCCGGGGCCGGCCTCCCACTCGCGGGCCAGCATCGCGCAGGCGTTGGCGGCGACGCGGACCCGGAAGCGCTCCTCGTCCGGGACCCGCGGCAGCAGGTCCTCGAACAGGTACCGCGCCACGGCGGCCAGCAGCTCGGGCGCGTCGGGGCGGTCCTGGGGCACGGTCATCCGATCATCGCCAGCAGGTCCCACTCCGGCTCGGCGGTGCGCCGCCCGATGGCGGCGCGCTCCAGGGAGCGCAGCGCGCCGGACAGATGGGCGTGGGCCTGCACCAGGCAGATGACGCCCCAGCGCACGTTGCCGTAGACCTCCCAGAAGCGCAGCTCCTCCCGCGAGACCGCGCGACCGCCGGCCGCCTCGTACGCGGTCAGCAGCTCGTCGCGCGATCCCAGCCCCGCCGCCGCGCGCTCGTCGGCGCCGAAGCGCCAGGAGCGGATGCACAGCCACCCCAGGTCCTCGGCGGCGTCGCCGGCGTGGCACAGCTCCCAGTCCAGCACCGCGACCAGCCCCGCCTCGTCGACCAGCCAGTTGCTCAGGCGAAAGTCGCCGTGCACGAGCGCCGGCTCGACGGGCGCTGGGAGATGGGCGCGCAGCCAGCGCAGGCCCAGCTCCAGCGCGGGGTGCGGCTCCCCGATCCGGTCCAGCTCCGCCTCCAGGGCGGCCACCGACTCCGCGGCGCTCATGGGAGCCAGGGAGAGCTCCGCGAGCGGGACGGAGTGGGTGGCGGCGGCGGCCCGGGCGATCTCGTCCACCAGGCGCGAGCGGGCGGTCTCGAAGCGCTCCTGGCGCAGGATCCGGCCCGGCCGGGCCTCGCCCTGGAGGCGCTGCATCACCAGACCGGTGTCCGGCGCGAACCACAGCAGCGCGGGGGCGGGAACGCCGTGCCGGCCCGCCGCGGCCAGGACCTCGGCCTCGCGGGCGCGTCCGTCGGGGTCCTCCACCCCCGCCGGGTCGCGGCGGGCGACCAGCTCGTGGCGCTCGGCCTCCACCAGCGCGTCGAAGGTCCACAGCTCGCGCGACGCGCCCCCCAGGAGCGGCGCCAGGCCCTCGATCTCCGCGGGCCGGCCGAAGTGCTCGGCCGCCCGCTCGGCCAGCGCGGTGCGCAGCGCGTCGGTCAAGATGGGGCGGAGCGTAAAGGGAGGATCACCGTGGAAGAACGCTGGTTCAGCGACGAGGAGCTGCACGACATGGCCCGTCCGACGATGGACCGGGCCATCGAGGCGATGGAGGCCGGAGACGCCGACGCCGCCCGCGCCCTGTGCGAGGCGATGAAGCACGAGTCGCAGTTCATGCACGACCTGCTGGTGGACGGGATCGCCGGGCTCATCTCGTTCGTCAAGGACCGGCTGGGCGACGACGGCGTCGAGGCGGCGTGGACGTACAGCCTGGAGCGCAGCTGGAAGCATCCGGTGCAGACGATCGCGCGGTCCGACCGCCGCGAGATCGCCAAGTCCCTGGCCGCCACCTGGCGCGCGCACTCCACCAGCGGCGTCGGCCCCAATCCGGGCGCGTTCGAGATCGCCGAGGACGCCGAGAAGCTCACTTTCACGATGAACCCGTGCGGTTCGGGGCAGCGGCTGTGGCGCAACCGCCGCTACGGCCCCGACGGCTGGGGCGTCACGGACGCGGCGCACGACTGGAGCTACGAGCGCGAGGGCTTCCCGCTCTACTGCACGCACTGCGCCTTCATGAACGAGGCGCTGCCCATCCGCTGGATCGGCCATCCGGTCTATCCGTCCGACCCTCCGGAGGACTTCGATCGCGATCCGTGCACGTGGTACTGGTACAAGGACCCGGCCGACATCCCGGCCCGCCACGCCCAGCGATACGGACTAGGCTAGGCGCGTGGCCCAGCACCACCTGGACAGGCTCACCGCGACCGACGCGTCCTTCCTGGCCAACGAGGGCCGTTCGTCGCACATGCACGTCGGCGGGATCACCACGTTCGAGGGCCCGCCGCCGACCTACGCGGACTTCATGGACCAGATCAGCGCGCGCCTGCACCTGGTCCCCCGCTACCGCCAGAAGCTCTACGTCCCGCCCCTGGAGGCGGGCCGCCAGGTGTGGGCCGACGACCCGACGTTCAACCTCGAGTACCACGTGCGCCACACCGCGCTCCCGGAGCCGGGCGACGAGCACCAGCTCCTGCTGCTGGCCGCGCGGATCTTCTCCCAGGGCCTCGACCGCTCCAAGCCGCTGTGGGAGACGTGGTTCGTGGAGGGCCTGGAGGGCAACCGCTTCGCGCTCATCTCCAAGACCCACCACGCGCTGATCGACGGGATCGCCGGCGTGGACCTCGCGACGGTCCTGTTCGATCTCAGTCCGGTGCCGCCCGAGCTGCCCGACGACGCCGAGGCGTGGGAGCCCGAGCCCGAGCCGGCGACCGCGGACCTGGTGGCGGCGGGCCTGCGCGGCCTGGTGCGCTCGGGCACCGAGGTGACCACCCGGGCGCTGCGCGCGGCCACGCACCCCGACACCACGCTGCGCCGCGTGCGCGAGGCGGTCGAGGGCGTGGGCGAGATCGTCTGGGCCGGGCTGAACCCGGCGCCCGAGACGCCGCTGAACGTGGAGATCGGCCCGCACCGCCGGCTGGCCGTGGTGCGCAACGACCTCGAGGACTACAAGCGGATCAAGGATGCGCTGGGCGGCACCGTCAACGACGTCGTGCTGACCATCGTGTCCGGCGCGCTGCGCCGCTGGCTGCACTCCCGCGGCGTGCGCACCGAGGGGATGGAGCTGCGGGGGCTCGTGCCCGTGTCCATCCGCGGCGAGGACGAGCGCGGGCAGCTGGGCAACCGCATCGCCGCGATGCGCGGGCCGCTGCCCGTCTACATCGCCGACCCGGTGGCGCGGCTGCGCTTCGTCAAGCAGTCGATGGACGGGCTCAAGGAGTCCAAGCAGGCGCTCGGCGCGGAGGTCATCGCGGGCGTCAACAACTTCGCTCCGCCCACGATCCTGGCCCAGGCGTCACGGATCAACTTCTCCACCCGCCTGTTCAACCTGATCGTCACCAACGTGCCCGGTCCGCAGTTCCCGCTCTACGTGCTGGGCCGCGAGCTGCAGGACCTCTTCCCCGTGGCCTTCCTGCCCGAGAAGCACGCGCTCGCCGTGGCGATCATGTCCTACAACGGCAAGCTGAACTTCGGCCTGCTGGCCGACTACGACGCGGTCCCCGACCTCGACGTGATCGTCGCCGGGCTCGAGGAGTCGCGCGACGAGCTGCTGGCCGCCGCGCGGCAGGCCGGTGCCGGCTCGGCGCGCCCGGCCGCCCGCCAGCCCGCCTAGGAGGGGCTAGCGAAACTCGCTAGCCCTGTAGTTGTCGGGGATTGCGGATCTTGTGACATCGTCGGTACCTCCGATTAGGCGCGGACTTACCCCGCCTGTTCCTGGTGTAGCGTCGATGTGCGATGCAGCACCGACAGGATTGGAACCAGTTGTCGTGGCCGCCCACGCGCTCAGATCTTCTGGCGCTTGTGGGCTTGGGGATCGCCGTTTGGTCAGGCATAGAGGACGCCTGGGGAGTTACGAGCTTGGCCCTGCTCGTCTGCGTATTCGGCGTTGTCTACCCGCGCATGAAGGGGAAGTGGCGCCTGGGGGGTGCTCCTCCAACGTTGGAAGGAGAGTTCGCGGACGAGCCTGCTACGCAGCCCCGGCCGTCTCTGCCGCCTGGCCCTGAGCCTCCTGCCCTACCTCAGACTCTTCTTCCTCCAGGTACAAGACCCGATGAGGATTGACGGCGACACGGCCGTTGGACGTATGGATCTGCAGGAGTTCGTTGGCGTCAAGGGCCGCCTCAAGTGCGTTCGTCGCATCTCGCAAGCTCGCCTG
Organism: Solirubrobacteraceae bacterium; assembly: GCA_033856025.1. Classification (GTDB taxonomy): domain Bacteria; phylum Actinomycetota; class Thermoleophilia; order Solirubrobacterales; family Solirubrobacteraceae; genus AC-38. The sequence continues at coordinate 130,051 of JAWVFQ010000015.1, forward strand.
GACGAGCAAATCCGGCCCCTCATCAAGCTTCATCCGAACCATGGTCGACTCCTCACGCGGGGGTTGCAGAGCCGGACTTAACCGCAACGCGAACGTCCTCGGCAGGCCAGGGTGTTCCATCGGCCTCGCGCTCCTCGTCGGCCGCCGCGTCCCATTCCTTCTCCCGACACGCCCACACGACGGGGAAATCACGCCCGTCGACCACCCCGCCCAGGGCGATGCGCTCCAGCCATTGCCCGTGGATATCGCGGACCTCGATCCTGACGCCCTGCTCTATAGCTTCCATGCGGGGAATTGTGAGAGTGCCAGAACGCAGATGCCAACTTTTATTCGGAGGCACTTGGCATTCTGGCATCGCGTGTGCTAAGCTGAGTGCCACATGAGTACCAAGCCCGAGGAAAGCACCGATGGAAGCCGCCACCCCGCCTGATTTCTCGCCTCCATACGTCCCGTTCCGGACGTTGCTCAACGCGATCCAGCGCATGCAGGACGAGGGCATGCCCTCCCGCCTCGATCGCAGCTACCTAAGCAACCTTCCCTGGAGTACCCAGAACCATTTCCTAGCTGCATGCCGCGCTCTTGGCCTCACCGACAACGACGGCAAGCCAACGCGGCTGCTGGTACAGCTTGTCGAGGAGCCCGATAAGCGCGGAACAGTGTTTGCAGACGTCTTGCGGTCGAAGTACCCGAACGTCGTTTCGCTCGGGACGAACGCGACGCAGGAGCAGCTTGAGGAGCAGTTCAAGCCCTTTGGTCTTGGCGGAAGCACGCTTCGCAAGGCGGTCGCGTTCTACCTACACGCGGCGAAGTTCGCTGAGGTTCCGCTGAGTCCGCACTTTCGTTCGCCTCGAACGACTACACGGCAGAGCACGTCCCGTCGACGGCCGAAGGCAGCTCCAGCGCCGACCGCCGCGAACGGGGACGCCCAACCAGTTGTGTCGAGCGACCAAGACATCACCTCATCCGACCTGCATCCGTTCCTACAGGGACTCCTGCGGGAGTTGCCGGAAGAAGGCGAACCCTGGACGGAGGCTAAACGTCGCCGTTGGCTCCAAATCGCTGAGCTAACGGTCGACATGCTCTACGAGGTTGAGGACAAGTAATGAGGCCTTGCACCGAGTCCACTCCGGTGATCCAGCTTGGCTCTCAGAGCCCGTCGCGTAAGCCGTGGGTACCGGCGCGTCGGGTGTCTCCGCAGGAGGTGAGGGCGGTCGTTAGCGCGGCCGTCCTCACCGGAGATTCTACCGGCGCCCCAAGCGGCGCCATGGACCTTGCAAAAGTGACCCCCGCGCTGGTGGAACAGCCGGGGGTCTGGACCAACGAGGTATTGGCTCGATGGCCGGTCAGAACGTACCACCACACTCGGCTGCGGCTGAGTTGGCGGACATCCTCAACAGCGCAGAGATAGCTCGTCTCGTCGCTGAGCTTCAGGCCACCCGCTGGACGGGCCGGCCCGGCTACCCAATCCGCGCGATGGTCGGCATGGCGCTCGTCAAGTCGCTCTACGCGATCCCGACGTGGAGCCGCACAGCCAGCCTGGTCGCCGAGCATGCCGCCTTGCAAGCCGCTCTCGGCTGTGCCCCATCCGTATACGCGTGCTACCGCTTCGCCACCAAGCTGCGCGCGTACACGTCGTTGCTGGACGCCTGCCTTGACCGCGTTGTCGCATCGCTTCACGCCGAGAACCCTGGGATGGGCCAGCACGTCGCCATCGACGCGTCGGACATGCCCGCCTACGCGAACGGCCAGCGGTACGTGTCCAAGGGCGGACGCGAGCGCGCACTGAGCGAATACAGCGACCCCGACGCCTCCTGGGGGCACCGCTCCGCCGTGTCCACTCGCAAGGGCGGCGGCTTCTACGGCTACAAGATCGACATGGCCGTCTGCGCGGACACCGGCCTCCCCATCGCCTGGGACGTTCGCACGGCCTCCGTGAACGAGTCCACGGCGGTCGCCTCCTTGCTCGACTCCCTCGCCGCCCGTGGGTTCGACGTGGACACCTGCGCGATGGACAAGGGCTACGACTTCGAGCGCGTCTACAGCGAGTGTGAGGACCGCGACGTGCGCCCGATCATCCCCCTTCGCCAGACAACCGCCGTCGCGCGGGGCGACCACCGGCCGCCGACGTGCGAACACGGTGATTGGCGGTTCGCCGGGTCCGATGTCAAACGCGGCGCGGCCAAGTGGCGCTGTCCGACCGGCGAATGCAAGCCCGCGTCTCGCTGGATCAAGGCCGGCCGCCTGCATCCGCTCATCCCACGTGACACTCTGCGCTGGCGCAAGCTCTACAAGGGCCGGGGCGCCGTGGAACGCGAGTTCGGCCGACTCAAGCATGAGTGGGCGCTATCACCGCTCCGCGTCCGACAGATCGAACGGGTCCGAGTCCACGCCGACTTGACCATCCTCGCCAAGCTCGCGTGCGCGCTGGCGCGAAAGCGAGCTATCCAGCTTGCGGCGTAGGCGTTTGGTCGCTCTTGACGAGTTCACCCGGCGACGGGCGAGCGTTCTTGGGGCGCGGCTCCTGAAGTGGCCGATTCAGTTCCGCCGTGGAGAAGAGCTGCATGAGGTCCGGGATCTCCTTTGGCTTCTCGACCTTCTCCGTGATCAGTTCTCCGACCCTGACGAGCTTTATGTCGGCCTTCCCTGCGGCCTTGGCGCGAGCTACTTCCTCGACGGCGCCCTTCGTGAAGCTGAAAGCGATGACGTACCCACGCTCCTTCCCTGCACGTTCAATGGCGGTTTCGAAGTTGTCGATGACGTTGCGGCCTACGCCCTCCGACTGCTTGACCTGAATCGGGTCGTTGTGCATGAACGAGAACCCATCTATGCCCATATCCCCGACCTTGCGCGCCGAGTGTGTTCCGTTCAGGCGGGAGATGACCCAGTTCTGGAACTCGAAGGGCTTCAACGCTCGCAGGTCGGCCTCAGTCATCGGCATCCCCTCGATGCGTATCTGCACCGCGCCGTTCGTCGCCTTCAGCAGCCGACGCTGCATGAGGCTGACTGCTGTGGGGCTGATGTCGATACCGATCCACTCGCGCTTCAGACGCTCCGCGACTACCTGCGTCGTTCCGCACCCAGCAAAGGGATCGAGGACGACATCACCGGGGTTGCTGCTGGCCTTGACGATCAGTTCTAGAAGCGCCTCTGGCTTCTGTGTCGGGTACCCGAGCCGTTCCCTCGCCCCTGGATTGATGATCGGCATCTCCCACACGTCATCCGGGCGCTTGCCCTTTGGGTTCAGATCCCAGTTGCTGACCTGGGCGCTCGGGTTGTCCTTGCTTCCGTAGTGGTGGTGTCGGTAGCTCGACTTCGGCCGAGAGAGGATTTCCTCCGAGTAGGACGTGCGTACTTCGTCCAGGTTGAAAGTCCAGTCCTCGCCCTTTGTGTAGAAGAAGATCGTGTCGTGCTTCCTCGACCAACGCCGCGGCGATGATCCCCCTCCCTTGTAGTACCAAATGACCTCGTTCTGGAAGTTCCGGGCCTCGAAAACGTCGTCCATCATCAGCTTCAGATGGTGGGAGGCATGCCAGTCGCAATGTAGATAGAGCGAGCCAGACGGCCTCAAGACGCGGTGTAGCTCGATGAGCCTCTCCTTCATCCAGTTCACGTAGTGCTGGATGCCGCCCTCCCAGCGATCCTCGAAGGACCGCATCTCGGCTTCGTCGCCCCAGATCACCTCGTAGTTGCGGTTCGAGAAGAACGGCGGGTCCAGGTAGACCAAGTCGACGCACTCGTCTGGGAACTCGCGTAGCCGCGCGAGGTTGTCGTCGCAATAGAGGACGCCTGTGTCTACGAAGCGGACCGGTTCCATTGACCTTTCCTATTCTGCTGGAAAACGGGGTGGGCGAGCGCAGGCTGCACCAAACCTTGCGCCGAAAAGCGCGCGAGTTTCGCTAGCCGTTTCGCTAGACCCTCCTAGGGCCCGACCACGCGCACGCTGACGTCGGCGCGCGGCGGGCGCGCCTCGCGGTTGCCCGCGGCGTCGACGGCCACGGTGGCGAACGAGTAGCTGGGCCCGGGCACCCCGCGAACCAGCGTGCTGTGGGCGTGGGCGAACCGGCCGATGCGCCGGTAGGCGCCGCGGCCGGTGGCGCGCCACAGCTCCACCACGCCGACGCCCGAGACGCGCACGCCGGGCGGGCCCGCGTCCGCGGCGCTCCAGCGCACGCGGAAGCGCCGGGCGCGGGTGGAGCGGGGCGCGCGGGCGCGCGACTGGGGCGCGCGGCGGTCGAGCGCCGCCGCCGCCTCCATGGCGGCCCCGGCGTCGAGGATCCCCCAGCCCAGGTCCTGCGTCCACCCGCCGGCGGGGCGCCGCGCGGTCTGCTTGAGCAGGCGGATGACGTCGAGGGCGCTCGCGTCCGGGTTCAGCCGGCGCATCAGCGCGGCGATCGCGGCCACCTGCGGCGCGGCCATCGACGTGCCCTGGAGGTAGGAGAACGTGGCGCCGTCGGCGGTGGTCCGGCACCCGCAGGGGAGGGTCGGCGGGGTGGCCGTCAGGTCGCCGTCGAGGCGGCTCGCCTGGCCGGAGGGGGCGACGCCCAGGAGCCCGGGCGGGCCCGAGTTGTCGCTGAAGTCGGCGAACGCTCCCGCCGCGGCCATCGAGATCTGGGTCCCCTTCCCGGCCCCGGGGTTGCGGTCCTGGAACGTCGAGGCGGTGACGCTGAGGCCCCGGCCGGCGCTGAGGCTCGGCCCCGTCCCGACCGGCTGCAGGAGGTTGGCGGGCTGGCCCTGGTCGGCCTGGCTCTGGTCGTCGGCCGCCGCGGCGACCAGGACGACGTTGCGGGCCAGCGCGTAGTCGACCGCGGCGACCATCGCCTGGACGGGCGCTCGGTTGCCCGAGTCGCCGAAGCTCATGTTGATGGCCAGGGCGCCGCGGTTCGTCGCGTCGACGATCGAGGCGGCGATGCTGGAGTCGGTGAGGTCGCTCTTCTCCACGATCAGCCGGCAGTCGCGCCCGGCGCCGGCGATCCCCACGCCGTTGTTGGTGGCCGCGCAGGCCAGGGAGGCGACGTGGGTGCCGTGTCCCTCGTCGTCGGTGTTGGCCGGGCCGCCGGTGGGCGACGCGTCCTGGTCCACGGCCGCCGCCACCTTGCCGGCGAATTCGCGGTGAGCGCCGTCGATCCCGGTGTCGATCACGCCGACCAGCGCCCCCGCGCCGGTCGTGAAGTCCCAGGCCCGGTCGAAGCGCTGGCGTATCGCCGGCCACTCCTGGGGCGTTCCCGCCGGGGTGCCCGGCGCCGTCTCGGGCCGGGTCAGCGCCGGGTCGTTGGCGGTGGCGCGCAGGGTCATGCGGCCCTCGGGCTGGACGGAGGCTACGGACGGGTCGCGGCGCAGCGCCGCCAGGACGCCCGGCGTCGCGGCGACGGTCACCAGGCCGATCTCGGGAACCTGGGGGCCGGCGCGCCGAGCCCCGGCGCGGGCCAGGACGGCGGCGGCGGCGCGGGCGCGCGGTTGCGGCGAGCGCTCCAGCAGGACGAGCAGGCGGCCCGTCGGGGCGGCGAGCGCGGGTGGGGCCATCGGGAGCGGCGCGACCGCGGCCGCCGCCGCCGCGGCGGCTAGAAGCCGAGTGCGAACTTGGCGTCCTCGGACATGCGCTCGGGCGTCCACGGTGGTGTGAACACCATCCGAGGCTCGACCGATTCGACGCCGTCGAGGTCGCCAACGAACTCCTTCATCTGCTCGGTGACCTGGGGGCCGATCGGGCACCCGGCCGTCGTGAGCGTGAACGTGATGGCGACGGTGTCGCCCTCCACCTCGACGTCGTAGACCAGGCCCAGCTCGACGAAGTCCAACCCCAGCTCGGGGTCGATCACGTTGGTGAGCGCTTCGGTGACGTCTTCGACGGTGACCATGAGAACCGTCCTTGAGTCTAGCCAGCGAGGTGTGTAGCTTCGCCGCATCGTCGCCTACGAGGAACAGCAGGCGCTGTTGCGCTGCGCGGGGGAGGAGGACGCGACCACCCAGCCCCTGCGCCGGCGCCCGTTCGCGCGGGCGGTCAAGGCATCGTGCGACGTCGTGGTGGACCTCAGCGACCTCGCCTTCGCGGACCCCTCGCTGATGTTCGACCTGGCCATTCTGGCCCAGCGCCTGCGAGCCGGCGGGCGGCTGCTGCTCCTGCGCGGCGCGCAGCCTCACATCGTGCGCCTGATCGAGATGGTCGGGCTGAACCGCCAGCCCGGCGTGCAGTTCGCGGTCTGACCCGGCGGGTCCCGGGGCATACGCTGTAGGGACCGATGATCCTCGTCCTCGTACTGCTGTTCATCGTCGTCCCGATCGCGGAGCTCTACGTGATCATCCAGGTCGGGCAGGCGATCGGCGCGCTGCCCACGATCGCGATCCTCGTCGCGGACTCGCTGATCGGGTCCATGCTGCTGCGCTCGCAGGGCCGGCTGGCCTGGCGGCGCTTCAACGAGGCCATGTCCGCCGGCCGGCCGCCGGCGCGCGAGGTGCTGGACGGCGCGCTGGTGATCTTCGGCGGCGCGTTCCTGATCACCCCCGGGTTCCTGACCGACGTCATCGGGGTCTTCCTGCTGCTGCCGCCCACGCGGGCGGTGGCGCGGCGCATGCTGGTCGGCGTGTTCTCGCGGCGGTTCGTGGTGGGGGCGCTGGGCAGGCGGGGCCGGGGCCGCGGCGGCGCGCCTGACTATGACGTCGAGGGGACCGCGGCCGAAGTGGATCCTCCGCCTCTCCCGCGCCCGTGAGCGAGGCCTTCGCGGCCCCGACCGGCGAGGGCTTCGCCGATGCGGTGACACTGTCGTGGGGGGACCTCTCTTCCGAGGTCTTCGGGCTCGCGAGGATTGGCGTGGCCGACGGCTCGTCGGTCTCCGCGCTGGGCGTGCTGTTCTCGGGGAACGACGTCATCGAGAGTGTTGCGGAGGGTGGGCTGTCCCTCGAGGCTTCGGACTGGTCGTCGGTGCGGGCCGGGCCGCTGGAGATCTCCAACCCCGAGCCCCACGAGACGTGGCGCCTGGTGTGGGACGGCGCCGCCGACCTGACGTTCACCGCGGCCTCCCCTCCGCTCACTCTCGCGGGCGGCGGTATGGAGGGCCACGAGAAGGTCTGCCATGTCGAGGGCACGGCCGCCGGCCAGCGCGTCTCCGGGCTGGGCCAGCGCGGGCGCAGCTGGGGCGTGGCCGACTGGGATCGGCTGGCGCTCGCCCGCAACCTGTCCGCCTGGTGGGAGGACCGCGCCGTGGTCCTGGCCGCGCTGCGCCCGGCCAAGGCCTCGGACCACGCGCACGAGGAGCTGACCGCCTGGGTGGTCGAGGGCGACACCGCGGCGCCGGTGGCCGAGCCGCGCCTGTCCACGACCTACGACGGCGAGGGCCGCCAGCGCCGGGCCGGCCTGGAGCTCTACCTGACGGGCGACGACGACGAGTTCCCCCGGCGCGTGGCGGGCGAGGTGGCGTGCGGGACGTCGCTGGAGCTCGGCCGCCTGCGCCTGGACTGCGCGTTCTTCCGCTGGCGGAGCGAGGGCCAGGCGGGGGTCGGGCGCTACGACGTGCTGCGGCGAGCGTGAGCCGGATCCAGGCTCTCGTGAGCGACTTCGGCGGCGTGCTGACATCGCCGCTGCTCGAGTCCTTCACCGCCCTCCAGGAGCGCAGCGGCGTCGGGCTCGAGGACATCGGCCGGGCGATGGCGCGGGTGGCGCAGTCGTCCGGCGCCAACCCGCTCTACGAGCTGGAGACCGGGCGGCTCACCCTCGCCGACTTCCTCGGCGGCCTGTCCGCGGCGCTGCGCGAGGAGACCGGCCGCGACGTCTCGCTCGACGGCTTCGGCGACGCCTACTTCGCCGAGCTGCACCCCAACGAGGAGCTGCTCGCCTTCCTGCGCTCGCTGCGCGACACGCGGGGACTGCGGCTCGCGCTGCTGACCAACAACGTCCGCGAATGGGAGCCCCTGTGGCGCGCCAAGCTCCCGGTCGACGAGCTCTTCGAACTGGTCGTGGACTCCGCGTTCGTCGGGATGCGCAAGCCCGACCCCGAGATCTACGAGCTGACCCTGTCGCGCCTCGGCCTGCCGGCCCAGGCCTGCCTGTTCCTCGACGACCTCGACGTGAACGTCACCGCCGCCCGCGACCTCGGCCTCCACGCCATCCACTTCCGCTCCAACGCCCAAGCGATCCCCGAGATCCGCGCCGCCCTGCGCTAACGCGTGCGGTTAGCCGCCCATATGGCGGTCAACCGCAACCTGGTCGGCGAGGAGGCGCCTGATGTCGCGCGCGACCGACTCGGGCTCGTCTCGAAGCTGTCGCCATGTGACTCGTACGACGCGCCATCCGGCCGCCTGGAGCAGCCGGTCGCGGCGCCGGTCGCGCTCGAATGCCGCGCGGGTTCCGTGATACGCGTGGCTGTCGAGCTCGACCACGACACGCTGCTCCGGCCAGACGCAGTCGACCTCGAACCGATGGCGGCCCACGCGGACGCGGGCGTTGAGGTGCGCGGCCGGGAGTCCCGCGTGAGCCAGGAACGCCGCGAACCGGGCCTCGAAGTCGCTCCGCGTCAGGCGGGGCGACGCATCCTCGAGCACAGCTCGGAGGATCGCGATTCCCTTGGTCCGAGGGTGCTCGTCGAAAAGCGCAGCGAGGACGACCCGATCGAGAAGGCGACGCCGCTCCGCCTCCTCGACGGCTCGCTCCAGCTCGTAGCGGCGCAGTGAGGCGGCGAGGTCCAGGAGCGTCCGGGCCGCCGTCGTGACCGGAATCCCCCGGTGGCTGGTCCTTTCGACCTCGGACAGGGCGAGGCGGTGAAATCGCAGATCCGTCCTTGAGCGCAGGGCGCGAGGCGCCGCGACCTCGACCGGGCCTCGCCGCGCCGGACGCAGCTCCCAGAGCGCCGCGGCAGAGTTGTGGCTCAGCAGCGCATCCTGTCCGCCGGCGAGAACGGCGGCAAGCCAGCGCCCTTCCTGCGACACCGCGCGATGCCCCACCGCGAAGACCCCGCGGTGGACCGCGTGCAACCGACCTGAGGCGAGACGGCCGTCGATGGCGTCGCCGCCCAGGCCCAGCGCGACGAGTTGACGACGCGCCACCACCCCGTACTGACGGCCGGCAAGCCTCGCGATCGCGGCGTCGCCGCCTGGCGGTTGCACTTCGCCGCCTATGTGGCGGCTAACTGCGATCCGTTGTGGCATGGCGCCGATGGTGGCGCGGGGGGTGTGGCGTGGGGCGCGGGGGGTGTTACGGAAGGGCGGCTAGTTCTCGCAGCCGAGGCGGTCCCAGCAGTAGATCTCGAGGACCTCGGCGGCGAGCTCGATCGCGCGTTCGCGGCCCAGGCAGGGCAGCACGGTCTCGAGCGCCTCGTCCTCGGACACCCCGGCCTCGAACGCATCCTCGCCGCGGAACCCGGCGGCGATCTTCAGCGCCTCGCGGCGGTTCTGGCCCAGCGTCGGGAAGGCGCTGAGGAGGAACTCCTTGTTGCCGATCGGCTGGCCGACCTCCAGGGAGGCGTGCCAGGCGGCGAGCAGGGACAGGTCGTGCTCGTCGAGGTCGCAGATGGCCTTGGCGTAGTGGTTCTCGAGCTCCTCGTCGGGGATCTCGTCGACCCACGCGCGGACCAGCTCGCCGACCACCTGGCGCCGGGCCTCGCGACCCACGGACTCGGCGATGACACGGATGGCGTCCTTCGGTTCGATGAAGCACAGGGGCATGGGGCGGAAGGTACGAGGTGCCGCGGACGGCACGAGCGCTTTCCTGCAACGTGCGGAGAACCCCCCGCCGGGCCGTCATCCGCGCGCGCGAGGATGGGGATCGATGCCCCTCACCCTGGTCACCGGACCCGCCAACGCGGGCAAGGCGCGCGTCGTCCTCGATGGGGTCCGCGCGCGAGCCGCGGACGACCCGGTGCTGGTCGTCCCGACCGGCGGCGACGCGGCGGCCTACCGCCGCGAGCTGGGCGCGTCCGGAGCCGTGTTCGGGCCGCGGGTGACCACGTTCGACGGGCTGGCGCGAGACCTGGCACGGCGCACCGGCGAGCGCTCCCGCGCGCTCGGCGCGACGGCGCGCGACCGGGTCCTGGCGGCGACCGTCGCGGACGCGGAGCTCGGTGCCCTGGGGCCGGCCGCGAGTGCCCCCGGCTTCCTCGCCGCGACCGGCCGGCTCGTGGCCGAGCTCCAGCGCGAGCTCGTGACGCCGCAGCGCTTCGCGCAGGCGCTGACGGAGTGGGGGCGCTCGGACGGAGGCGACGAGCGCGAGGCCGCCGAGATCGCCGGGCTGTACGCGGGCTACCTGCGCCGCCTGGACGCGCTGAAGCTGGTGGACGGCGAGCGGCTGGCCTGGCGGGCGGTCGAGGCGCTCGCCGCGGCGCCGGAGGCCTGGGGGGCCACGCCGGTGTTCCTGTACGGATTCGACGACCTGACCAAGCTCCAGCGCCGCGCCGTCGAGGTGCTGGCGCAGGTGGCGGACGTGACGGTCGGGCTGACCTGGGAGGACCGCGCCGCGCTGGCGGGGCGCGCCGGCGCCGTGAGGGCGCTCGAGCCGCTGGCCGCCGAGCACGTCGAGCTCCCCGCCGACGCCGAGCACTACGCCCCGCCGGCCCGGGCCGCGCTGCACCATCTGGAGCGCCGGCTGTTCGAGGACGACGCCGCCCCGGCCTCCGCGGACGGCGCGGTGCGGCTGCTGGAGTCCGGCGGCGAGCGCGCGGAGGCCGAGCTGGCGGCGGCCGAGGTCCTGGGGCTGCTGGCCCGCGGCGTGCCGGCCGAGGAGGTCGCCGTCGTGTTCCGCTCCCCCAAGGACGCCGCGCCGCTGGTGCGCCGGGTCTTCGCCGCGTACGGGATCCCGCTGGCCGTCGGCGCGCCACTCCCCTTCGGCGACACCGCGCTCGGCCGCGGGACTGTCGCGCTGCTGCGCTGCGCCGCGGGCGGCGCCCGCGCCGAGGACCTCCTGGACTGGCTGCGCACGCCGGGCCTGCTGGAGCACCCGGAGCTGGCCGACGACCTGGAGGCCAGGGTCCGCCGCGTTGGCGCCACGAGCGCCGAGCAGGCGCGCGAGATCTGGGAGCGCGACCGCTGGCCCCTGGACGCGATCGACCGCCTGCGGGCGGCGCGGAGAGGGCCGGGCGGAAAGGCAGCCGGTGAGGAAGCGGGCTCGGGGCGGACGACCGGGCCGCCGGGAAGGGAGGGGGCCGGCCCGGGCGGGGGGCGGGGCGGCTACGGACCTCCCTCGATGGGCCTTTGCGAGCAGACGCGACGCGAGATGGACCAGCTCTTCGCGGCGCCGCGACGCCGGCAGGCGGCGAAGCTCGACACCGAGGAATCGCTCGACGCCCGCGCGCTCGCCGTGGCACGCGAGGCGCTGGACGACCTGGCGCGGCTGGCCAAGGCGGATCCCGCCCTCGAGCCGACCGCGGCCGAGCTCGCCGACGCGCTGGCCGCGCTGGAGGTCCGCCCGGCCCAGGCGCCGGGAGCCGTGCGCCTCCTGGACCCGCTGGCCCTGCGCGCGCGGCGCGTGCGCGCGCTGATCCTGTGCGGGCTGCAGGAGGGCGCGTTCCCCCGCCCCGGGCGGCCCGAGCCGTTCCTCCCCGACGCCCGCCGGCGCGAGCTCGCCGCGGCGTCGGGGCTGGCTCTGCGTCTCAGAGAGGACACCCTCGACGACGAGCGCGCCCTCTTCTACGCCTGTGCGTCGCGGCCCGAGGAGATGCTGGCGCTCTCGTTCCGCTCCTCCGACGAGGAGGGGCGCCCGGCCGTGCGCTCGTTCTTCGTCGACGACGTGCGCGATCTGTTCACCGGCGAGCTGGACGCGACGCGGCGCACGCGCCCCCTGGCCGAGGTCACCTGGCCGCCCGACCAGGCGCCGACCGACCGCGAGCGCGCGCGGGCGCGCGCCGCCGCCACGCCCGGCGGCCCCCCGCCCCCCATCGCGCCGCTGCGCGAGCCCGCCGTCCTGGCCCGCCTGGCCGAGCGCGGGCACTGGCCCGCCCGCGCGCTGGAGACCGCCGCCGGCTGCGCGGTGCGCTGGCTGGTCGAGGACTGGCTGCGGCCGAAGACCTTCGAGCCCGACCCCGAGCCGATGGCCCGCGGCAGCGCCGCCCACGCGCTCCTGGAGCGAGTCTTCACACGACTGGCCGCGGAGACGGGCTCGCCGGGCCCCGAGCCGGCGAACCTGCGCCAGGCGCAGGCGATCCTCAACGAGGAGATCGAGGCCGCGCGCCCGAAGCTGCGCCTGTCCCCCCACCCGGCGCGTCAGCGCAGCGCGATCCGCCGGCTGGAGGCCGACCTCCTGCGCTACCTGCGCAAGGCGGCCTCCGAGGCGACCTCGTTCGCGCCCACCCACCTGGAGCTGTCCTTCGGGACCGAGCGCGACGACCTGCCGCCGCTGCGCCTCGGCGAGCTCGCCGTCGCGGGCCGGGTGGACCGCGTCGACACCGGTCCCGGCGGCACCGCCGCCGTCTACGACTACAAGGGCTCCGAGGGCTACCCGGTCCGGCGCTGGATCCCGGACGGGCGCCTCCAGGTCCCGCTGTACATGCTGGCCGCCCGCGAGGTGCTGGGGCTGCGTCCGGTGGCCGGCCTCTACCAGCCGATCGGCAAGGAGCAGAAGGCGCGCGGCGCCGTGCTGAAGGGCACCGAGCTCGAGCCCCTGGCCGGGCAGTACGACCGCGTGGACGAGGCGGCGCTGGAGGAGGTGCTGGAGGCCACCGCCGCCCGCGCGCGCGAGGTGGCCGCGGCCGTGGCGGCGGGCGAGCTCGAGCCCAGCCCGCAGACGTGCGGGTACCGCGGCGAGTGCCAGTACCCGGGGGTGTGCCGGTGCGAGCGGTGAGCGGGCAGGGCGTCCTGTTCGGAGACGCCGCGCAGGAGCGGCTGGACGGCCCCGGCGGCCGTACCTTCACGGCCGAGCAGTCGCGCGCCATCCGCGCCCGGCGGGGCTCCGGGCTGCTGTCGGCCAATGCGGGAAGCGGCAAGACGGCCGTGGTCGTGGAGCGCTTCGCCCGCGCCGTCCTGGAGGACGGCACCGACCCGCGGCGCATCCTGGCCATCACCTTCACCGAGAAGGCGGCGGGCGAGCTGCGCCAGCGCCTGCGCGAACGCTTCGTGGAGCTGGGCGACCGGGCGGCCGCGCGCGCCGCCGAGGGCGCCTTCGTCTCCACGATCCACGGGTTCTGCGCGCGCCTGCTGCGCTCCCACCCGCTCGCCGCGGGGCTGGACCCGGCGTTCCGCGTGCTGGAGCCGGCGGAGGCCGCGCGCCTGCGCGCCGACGCCTTCGACGCCGCGTTCGCGACGTTCCTGGACGAGGCCGCGCGGGGCGGGCCCGAGGCCCTGGAGCTGTCCGCGGCCTACCGCCCCGACCGGCTGGCCGGGCTCATCCGCAGCGCCCACGACCGGCTGCGCAGCCGCGGCGACACCGAGCCCGAGCTGCCCGATCCGGGCGAGCGCCCCGTCGCGCCCGACCTGCGTCCCCGGCTCGAGCGCGCCCGGGCGCTCGCCGCCGCCTGCCTGGACGGCGCGGGGGACGGCGCCAGCGTCGCCCGCGCCCGCGCCGCGCTGGACCGCGCCGAGCGCTGGCTCGCGGCGGGCGAGGAGCTGCCCGCGCTCAACGAACTCGCCGCCGCGGCGTTCAAGGCGGGCAACACGGGAGTCCTGAAGGGCCCGGAGTGCGCCGAGTACCTGGAGGCGCTGGACGCCTACACGCGCGCGGTGGCCGACCACCTGGCGGCGCCCGCCTGCCGGCGCATCGGCGAGCTGCTGCGCACCTACGGGCGCGAGTACGCCCAGCGCAAGCGCGCCCGCTCGGGCCTGGACTTCGAGGACCTCGAGCTGATGGCCCGCGACCTGCTGGAGCGCGACGCCGGCGTGCGCGCCGCCTGGCGGGCACGGTTCGCGCTGATCATGGTCGACGAGTTCCAGGACGTGAACGGGCGCCAGCTGGCGATCCTCGAGCTGCTGGAGGACCGCAACCTGCTGACCGTCGGCGATGAGCTCCAGTCGATCTACGGGTTCCGCCACGCCGACGTGGAGATCTTCCGGGCGCGCCGCGACGCCCTCGCGCAGGCGGGCGCGGCCGGGGAGCTGCGCGCCAGCTTCCGCGCCCGCGAGCCGCTGCTGGACGTGCTGAACGGCGCCTTCGCCCCGCGATTCGGCGAACGCTTCACGCCGCTGACGGCGGGCCGCGACGACGCGGCGCAGCGCCCGGCCCCGCTGGTCGAGCTGCTGGTCACCGACCAGCGCGGGTGGAACGGCGAGGACCCGGTCGACCTCGGCGACACGCTCCCCCCGCGCGCGCAGCCCTGGCGCCGGGCCGAGGCGCGGCTGCTGGCCCAGCGCGTGCGCGAGCTCGTGGACGCGCGCGAGGCCACGGCGGGGGGCATCGCCGTGCTCGTGCGCGCCCAGACCGACCTCGCGGTGTACGAGCGCGCGCTGGAGGACCAGGGGCTGGCCACCTACGTCGCGGGGGGCCGGGGCTACTGGTCGGCCCAGCAGGTGACCGACCTGCTGGCCTACCTCGGCGCGCTGGCCAACCCCCGCGACGAGACCCGCCTGTTCACCCTCCTCGCCTCCCCCCTGGCCGGCCTGAGCAGCGACGGCCTGGCCGCCCTCGCCGCCGCGCGGCGCGACCGGGGCCGCGACGCCTGGTGGGTGTTACGGGAGGCCTTCGCCCCCGGAGGGGCCGCTTCGGGGGAGACCGCCTCCGAAGACGCCCCCTCCGGAGAACCGTCGGGTCAGCCCGCTCCGGCGGCGCCCATCCCGGGCTTCCCCGCGGCGGACGCGGAGCGGATGCGCGAGTTCTGCCCCTGGTTCGCGCAGGAGCGCCGCGGCATGGCGCGCCGCTCGCTGGAGGAGCTGCTCGAGCGGGCCGTGACGGGGCGCGACTACGACCTGCACGCGCTCGCCCTGCGCAACGGCGTGCGGCGGATGGCCAACGTGCGCAAGCTCCTGCGCCTCGCGCGCGAGTACGAGGCCCACGAGGGCCGTGACGTGCGCGGCTTCCTGGACTCCGTCGAGCTGCGCGCCGAGGTCGACACCTCCGAGGGCGAGGCGCCGGTCGAGCCCGAGGACCTCGACGCGGTGCGGCTCATGACCATCCACGGCGCCAAGGGCCTGGAGTTCGACACGGTCTGCGTGGCCGACCTGGGCCGGCCCGGCCGCGGCGACCATCCCGACCTCCACGTGGGAGACGACGGGCGCATCGGCCTGCGCCTGCTCACGCTGGAGGGCAACGGTGGGATCAAGACGCTGGACTTCGAGGCGCTACAGGCCGAGCGCGACGCCGCGGACGCCGCCGAGGAGCACCGCGTCTACTACGTCGCCATGACCCGCGCGCGCGAGCGGCTGATCGTCTCGGGCGCGATCCCCAACCCCGAGTCCTGGCCCGCGCCGGCGCTCACCCAGCCCGCACTGGCCTGGGCCGGCCCCGCGCTCGCGCCCGGCGTCGAGGACCAGCTCAGGCCGGAGCGCCCGGTCTGGGAGGCCCCCACCGGCGTCACCTGCCGCCTCAACGCGCCCGCCACCATCGGCCGCGTCCTCTCCGACGGCGCGCGCGCGCCCGCGCGCGGGCGCGAAACGGCAGCGGCCGAGCCGCCCGCGCGGGACGGCGAAGCCGCCGAGCCGGCGGCGCGATCCCGGGAAGCGCCGCCGCCCGGCCCCGGCCGCGCCGCTCCCCCCGTGGCCACGCTCTCCTACACCGGCCTGGACGCCTACGGGCGCTGCGGCTACCGCTTCTACGTCGAGCGCGTCCTGCGCCTCCCGCCGGATCGGGAACCGCCCGGGCCGCCGACCACGGAGCGAACCGCCGCCGGGCTGGATCCTCGCCTGCGCGGCACGCTGGCCCACCTGCTGCTGGAGCGCGAGGAGACGACGGAGCCCACCGCGGCGGCCGTCGCGGCCCTGGCCGAGGAGATCGGCGAGACTGTCGCCGAGGCCGACGCCGCCGAGATCGCCGCCCTGGTGGCCGGCTTCCAAGACAGCGCCCTCGCCCGCCGCATCGCCGCGACGCCCCATCCGCGGCGCGAGGCGCCCTTCGCGTTCCCGCTCGACCTCGAGGGCGTCGACGTCACCGTCAACGGCCTGGTCGACGTCATCGCCCGCGACGCTGGCCGCGCGCTGGTCGTCGACTACAAGAGCGATCGCCTCGACCCGGCGGAGACGGACCTGGAGGCGCGGGCCGAGCGCGACTACCGCACCCAGCGCCTGGTCTACGGCCTGGCCGCCCTGCGCGACGGCGCGGACGAGGTGGAGGTCGTGCACTCCTTCCTCGAGCGTCCCGACGACCCCGTGTCCGTCACCTTCTCAGCGGCGAGGGCCACGAGCCTCGAATCCGAGCTCGCGGCCCTCGCGCGCGGAATCCTGGACGAGGACTTCGAGGTCACGGCCGACCCGCACCGTGACCTCTGCCTCGACTGCCCGGCCCGGCGCGCCCTGTGCTCGTGGGACGAGACGATGACGCTGCGCGAGCCGGCTCCCTCGGGTTAGCGGACGCTCGCGCGGCCTCCCCAGCGCCCACCCATGCCGAATCCGCCGCTCGGGATCCCGGCCAGCAGCACCAGGACCGCGCCGACGATGGCGACGATCGCCGAACCGGTGATCGCGGCGAGTATCACGTACACGAGCGCGGCCAGAAGGACCGCGATGAGGATGCCGATCATGCTCTGCTCCCTTGCATTCGCTTACGGCTGAGACGTACTCCTTGTTCCCGATGTCACGCCCTGGCTAACTGGAGTCCCGGCCCCATCGGGTCCTTAAAGCACTAGGACGCCCCCGGAAGGGGCGCCCCAGCACTGGAACGGGAAGTGCGTCAGGCAGGCCGAGGACGGGTTCGGCGTTATGTGTGCCTGACGCAGGGTGTGATTTCCCCCCAATCGGGGATGCCCAAACACAATTCGCATGCCCCGGACCGCCGCCCTCCTCGATATCGACGGAACCCTCGTCGACAGCGTCTACCACCACGCCCTCGCGTGGTGGCGCGCCTTCCGCGACGAGAACCTGGAGGTCGAGCTCTGGCGGGTCCACCGGCGCATCGGGATGGGCGGCGACCAGATCGTCGCCGCCCTGTGCGGGGACGAGGTGGAGGAGCGTCACGGCGACGCCCTGCGCGACGCCGAGAAGCGCCGCTACGCCGAGCTGATCGGCGAGGTCCGTCCGCTGCCGGGCGCGAAGGCGCTCGTGGAGGCGCTCAAGGAGCGCGGCCACGAGGTCGTCCTGGCCAGCTCGGCGAAGGAGGAGGAGCTCGAGCACTACGTCGACCTGCTCGACCTCGGCGACCTGGCCGACGCCACGACGTCTTCCGCCGACGTGGACGAGACCAAGCCCGCGCCCGACCTCGTCGAGGTCGCACGCGACCGGGCCACCGCGGACCGGGCGGTCATGGTCGGAGACTCCGTCTGGGACGCCGAGGCGGCCGGGAAGGCGGGCGTGCCCACCGTCGGCCTGCTCACCGGCGGGTTCGGGGAGGCCGAGCTGCGCGAGGCCGGGGCCGACCCGGTCTTCGCCTCCCTGGACGAGCTGCGCTCCGGCCTGGACCGCACTCCGCTCCGCTAACCTGCCGCGCTCGGGAGGGGGGCAGGCCCTCGCCGGTCCAGTGAGGGACGCAGCCGTTTCCACTTCGCCCAAGGAACCCGAGAAGGCCCAGGCCGCCGACGCGGCGCAGAGGGCCCGTGAGACGGAGGAGCTCTTCCGCCGTCTGCGCCAGGACGACGACGCGTCGGCCCGCGAGCAGCTCGCGGAGCGCTTCCTGCCCCTGGCCCGCCAGCTGGCCCGGCGCTACCAGCGCGCCAACGAGCCGCTGGACGACCTGGTCCAGGTGGCCAGCATGGGCCTGGTCAAGGCGATCGACCGCTTCGACCTCGACCGCGGCGTGGCCTTCTCCTCCTATGCGGTCCCCACGATCCTCGGCGAGCTCAAGCGCTACTTCCGCGACGCGGGGTGGGCGGTGCACGTCCCGCGCGGCGTGCAGGAGCGCGCCATGCAGGTGGACCGCACGGTCAAGGAGCTGAGCGGCAAGCTCGGCCGCTCGCCCTCGGTCGACGAGGTGGCCGAGGCGATCGGCGCCTCGCAGGAGGACGTCCTGCAGGCGATGGAGGCCGGCCAGGCCTACGAGGCGGTCTCCCTCGATGCGCAGCGCGCGGCCGGGGACGGCGAGGGCAACACGTTCGCCGACTCGCTGGGCGAGGAGGACGAGCGCTTCGAGCTCGTGGAGTACGGGGCCACCATCGCACCGACGCTCAAAGCCCTGCCCAAGCGCGACCAGCTGGTCCTGCACCTGCGCTTCGCCGAGGACATGACGCAGTCCCAGATCGCCGAGCGCATCGGCGTCTCGCAGATGCAGGTGTCGCGGCTGATCCGCCGCGCGCTGGCGCGGCTGCGCACCGTCGCGGACGCGACGGAGAAGGACCGGCTGGACCCCTAGGTGGCGAGGGCTCGACCCCTCGGGGTGCTCCTGGCCGGCGGGCGCGCCACGCGGATGGGCGGCGACAAGGCGACCGTGGAGCTGGCCGGGCGGCCCCTGCTGGCCTGGCCGCTGGAGGCACTGCGAGCCGCCCTGGACGACGTGGTGGTCGTGGCCAAGGCGTCCACGCCGCTTCCGCCGCTCGACGTGGAGGTCTGGGTGGAGCCCGACGAGCCGGTCCACCCGCGCGCCGGCCTCGTGTACGCGTTGGAGCGGGCCGGCGGCCGGGCCATCCTGGCCTGCCCGGGCGACCTGCCGCTGGTGTCCCCGGCGCTCTTGCGCCGGCTGGCCCTCCACGACGCGGCCGGGGCGCCGGCGGTGGTGGCGCGCACCGGGCGTCTCCAGCCTCTGCCCGGACGCTTCGAGCCGGCCGCCCTGGACGGCCTGCGCGCCGCGCCCCCCGACGAGCCCCTGACGCGCTCGGTGGAGGCCCTGGAGCCCCACGTGGTGCAGCTCGACGACGACGGCCCGTTTCGCAACGTCAACACGCCAGAGGACCTGGCCGCGGTGGCGCAAATAATCGCCCGCCCCTCCTGAAAAGGCGCCCGATGGGGTAAACCTCAGGGCATGCCCCGAGCCATCTGGAGCGGCGCGATCAGCTTCGGGCTGGTCAACGTGCCGGTAAAGCTCTACAGCGCCGTGTCGCGCAAGTCGGTCCGCTTCCACCAGCTGCACGACGAGACCGGCGTGCGCATCCAGCAGAAGCGCGTGGACCCCTCGACCGGCGAGGAGGTCCCCTACGAGAACATCGTCAAGGGCTACGAGCTCTCGCCCGAGCACTACGTCCTGATCACGCCGGAGGAGATGGAGTCGCTGGACCCCGAGAGGACCCGCTCCATCGACATCACGGACTTCGTCGCGCTCGAGCAGATCGACCCCATCTACTTCGACCACCCCTACTACCTGGCGCCCGCGCAGGGCGGCGAGAAGGCCTACGAGCTGCTGCGCGAGGGCATGGAGGAGTCGGGGAAGGTGGGGATCGGCCGTGTGGTGATCCGCTCCAAGGAGAGCCTGGTGGCGATCCGGCCCAGCGGCGACGCGCTGGCCATGGAGACGATGCTCTTCCCCGACGAGGTGGTCGACCCCGACACGCTGGACGAGCTGCCGGTCGGGGCCAAGACGACCAAGCGCGAGCTGGAGATGGCCCAGCAGCTGATCGACACGCTGTCCGGCGACTTCGATCCCGAGAAGTACCACGACGAGTACCGCGAACGGGTGCTCGAGATGATCGAGCGCAAGGCGCAGGGCGAGGAGATCGCCGTGCAGCCCGCCGCCGAGCCGCCGGCCAAGGTGCCCGACCTCATGGCGGCGCTGGAGGCCTCCATCAAGGCGGTCAAGGACCGGGGGGACGGCGGGGACGGCGACGGGAACGGGGCCGCGCCGAAGAAGAAGCCGGCGCGCAAGCGCGCGCCGGCCTCGAAGTCCAAGCCGAAGTCGAAGTCGAAGTCGAAGACCTAAGCCGTAATCGACTCGGTCTGGCGCTCGTGGCGCCCCTCCGCGAACTCCTCGACGAGCTTCGCGCAGAACGCCGGGAGGTCGTCGGGGTTGCGGCTGCTGACCAGTCCGCCGTCGACCACGACCTCCTCGTCCACCCAGTCGCCGCCCGCGTTGCGGATGTCGGTCTTCAGGCTGGGCCACGAGGTGATGGTGCGACCGCGCACCAGGTCGCCCTCGACCAGCGTCCAGGGACCGTGGCAGATCACGGCCACGGGCTTGCCGTCCTCGAAGAAGCCGCGGACGAAGCCAATGGCGTTCTCGTCCGTGCGCAGGCGGTCGGGGTTCGCCACGCCGCCGGGCAGGACGAGGCCGTCGTAGTCGCCGGCGTCCGCCTGCCCCGCGGCCGCGTCCACGGAGAAGGTGTCGGCCTTGTCGAGGTGGTTGAAGCCCTGGATCTCGCCGTCCTCCAGCGAGATGAGCTTCGGCGTCCCGCCCGCCTGCTCGACGGCTTTCCAGGGCTCGGTCAGCTCCACCTGCTCCACGCCGTCGGTGGCCAGGAACGCGATCTTCTTACCGTCAAGTTCAGGCATCGATCCTCCTTGCGTCGCTTGTGTGGCTGTCTACCCCGGCCGATAAGGCGTCATGCAGGTAACGGAACGGTCACACCGAACCTCGCATCCGCCAGCACCCTGAGGCCATGGCACCCCAGCTCGCAGCTCTCCGCGTCGCCCCGCGACCCCCCGAGCACCTGCGCCGGACGCGCGTCGGGCTCCACGACGGCCTGCGCACGACGGTCCACGTCGCCCGCTATCCGCTGGCCCACACCGCCCTGCGCGTGGCCCTGCTGCGCCGGCCCACCCCGCTGGCCGCCTGGTGCGCGGCCCGCGGCGTGCCCGAGGCGCTGGTCGGCGGGTTCTTCACGCGGCCGGACACCCGTCCCCTCGGCGAGGTCCGCACCCGCGGCATGGCGCGGCGCTTCACCGCCTTCGACGCCCCCTGGGACGCGGTGCGCGCCTGCCTGCACGTGGAGAACGGGCGCCCGCGGGTGGCGCCCCGCGACGCCCTGGCGCGCCAGCCGCGCGGGGACCTGCTCCAGGCCGGCCCGCTGCTCGTCCACGACGGCGCGGCGGTCGCGGACGACGCGTCGGACCCGGAGGGCTTCTCGGCCGCCGCGGCCCAGTTCGACTCCGACATCACGGCGGGCCGCTACCCGCGCGCCGCGCTGGGGATCTCCGACGACGAGCTGATCGCCGTGGCCTGCGACGGGCGCTCGCGCGGCGACGCCGGCCTGTCCCTGGCCGAGCTGGCAGGGCTGCTCGTGGACCTCGGCGCCCGCGAGGCGATCAACCTGGACGGCGGCGGCTCGACCTCCCTGGTCTGCGAGGGCGAGCTGCGCAACCGCCCGCGCGCCGAGTTCGGCGTGCCCCTGCCGGGCGGGCGGCCGGTCGCCACCGCGCTGGTCTTCGCGGCGCGCTGACATAGCCTGCGGCCCGTGCCACGGGTCGTCATGGGGTTGATGTTCTTCCCGCGCGGGGGCTCCGCGCACGTCACCCGCGCGCTGGCGCACGAGCTCCCGCGCCAGGGCTGGGACGTGACCGTGGCGTCCGGGTCGCTGCGCGGCGGACCGTCCGACGCCGGCCGTTTCTTCGCCGGCCTCGACGTGCGCGCGATGGACTACACCGAGGCGATCGCGGCGGCCGACCCGCTGGCCCACGACCCGCCGATGCACCCGTCGTTCGAGGACCGAGAGGGGGCGCCGGACCCGGTCTTCGCGAAGGTCGACGACGCGGCGTACGAGCGTCTCGTCGACGCGTGGGCGCAGCTGCTGGCGGACGCCGGCGCGGCCGAGGCGGACGTGCTGCACCTCAACCACCTGACGCCGATGCACGCCGCGGCGGCGCGCGTCGCGCCCGGCGTGCCCGTGGTCACCCACGTCCACGGCACCGAGCTGCTCATGCTCGAGGCGATCACCGCCGGTCCGCCGCCCGGCTGGGAGCACGCGGCCGCGTGGTCGTCGCGGATGCGCCGGTGGGGGCGCGCGTCGCAGCACTTCATCCTGCTCTCGAGCACGCAGGAGGAGCGCATGGAGCGCGAGCTGGGCGTCCCGCCCGATCGCTGCACGGTCGTCCCCAACGGCTTCGATCCCGACGTCTTCGACGTGCGCCACGTCGACCGCCTCGCCCTGTGGCGGCGCTGGCTGGTCGACGAGCCCCAGGGCTGGCGCCCGGGCGGCGAGGCGGGCAGCGTGGCCTACGCGCCCGAGGACCTCGCGCCCTTCGAGGCCGGCGGGCCCACTCTCCTCTACGTCGGGCGCTACACGCGCGTGAAGCGGATCGGCCTGCTCGTGCGCGCCTACGCCCGGGCCCGGGAGCGCTTCGCCACGCCCGCTCCGCTCGTCCTGCTCGGCGGCTACCCCGGCGAGTGGGAGGGCGAGCACCCGGTGCAGGCGATCGAGGCGTGCGGGCTGGAGCGCGAGGTGTTCGTGGCCGGCTGGCACGACCACGAGGACCTGCCGGACTTCCTGGCCGCCAGCGACGCCATCGTCCTGCCCTCCGTGCGCGAGCAGTTCGGCCAGGTGCTGGTCGAGGGGATGGCGTGCGGCCTGCCGGCCATCGCGGTCGACGCGCACGGGCCGGGCCAGATCGTGGACGACGGGCGCACGGGCTGGCTGGTCGAGCCCGACGACGAGGAGGCGCTGGCCGACGCGCTGGTCGAGGCCGTCGGCGACGAGGCCGAGCGCCGCCGCCGCGGGGCCGCCGCGCGGGCCGAGGTGCGCGCCACGTACGCCTGGCCCGCGCTGGCCGAACGGGTAGCCGCCGTCTACGGCGAATTGACCGCGGTTCCATAAACCGGCCCGTCCGGGGTAAGATTCTCGTTCGCCTCACGCGTCTCGGACGCCGCCCCGGAGCGCCCCATGAACCACCACCCGAAGCCGCCAAAGGCCGCTGGCCTCTACGACCCCGCGCGCGAGCACGACGCGTGCGGCGTCGGCATCGTCGCGCGCCTGGGCGGCGGGCCCAACCACGAGGTCGTGGCCAAGGGCGTCCTGGCCAACGAGCACCTCTACCACCGCGGCGCCACCGGAGCCGACGCCGACACGGGCGACGGCGCCGGGATCCTGCTGGAGATCCCCGACGCGTTCCTGCGCGCCGAGGCGGGCGTGGAGCTGCCGCCCGCCGGGCGCTACGGCGTGGCCGTCGTGTTCCTGCCCCGCGAGGGCGGCGAGGCGCTCCAGCGCACCCTGGAGGACGCGGTCCGCGCCGAGGGCCAGGCGGTCCTGGGCTGGCGCGACGTCCCCACCGACGTCGAGGCCTGCGGGCGCACCGCGCGCGAGGCCATGCCGGTCATCCGCCAGCTGTTCGTCGCCGCGTCGGACGACCTGGCCGACCAGGACGCCTTCGAGCGCACGCTCTACGTCATCCGCCGCTGCGCCGAGCGCGACGCCGGCCCCGACCTGGTCATCCCGTCGTTCTCCTCGCGCACGATCGTCTACAAGGGGATGCTCACGTCGCTCCAGCTCGGGCGCTTCTACCCCGACCTGCGCGACGAGCGGATGGCCAGCCGGGTCGCGGTCATCCACTCGCGCTACTCGACCAACACGTTCCCCAGCTGGGAGCTGGCCCACCCGTACCGGCTGATCGCCCACAACGGCGAGATCAACACGGTGATGGGCAACGTCAACTGGATGCGCGCCCGGGAGTCGTCGCTGCGCTCCGAGCTGTTCGGCGAGGACCTGGAGAAGCTGCTGCCGGTCGTGCGCGCGGGCAACTCGGACTCGGCGACCTTCGACAACGTGCTCGAGCTGCTCGTCCTGGCGGGGCGCTCGCTGCCCCACGCGATGATGATGATGGTGCCCGAGGCCTACCAGGGGCGCGACGACGTTCCCGAGGAGGTCCGCGACTTCTACGACTTCCACGGCTGCCTGATGGAGCCGTGGGACGGCCCGGCCGCCGTCGCGTTCACCGACGGGCGCTGGGCCGGCGCCACGCTGGACCGCAACGGTCTGCGTCCCGGGCGCTGGGTCCAGACGCGCGACGGCTACGTCGTCCTGGCCTCGGAGACCGGCGTGCTCCCCATCCCCGAGGAGCTGGTGGTGCGCAAGGGCCGCCTCCAGCCCGGTCGCCTGTTCCTGGTCGACCTGGAGGCCGGGCGCCTGGTGTCCGACGACGAGATCAAGCGCGAGGTGGCGGCGCTCCAGCCCTACGGCGAGTGGGTGCGCCGGTGCAGCGTGCGCTTCGACGACCTCCCCGAGGCGGCGCCGCGCGTGCCGCGCGTCGAGCCCCGGCGCAACCGCCAGCTGGCGTTCGGCTACTCGCAGGAGGACCTGCGCGTGCTGCTCGGCCCCATGGCCAAGACGGGCGCCGAGCCCACGGGCTCCATGGGCAACGACCTCGCGCTGGCCGTCCTGTCCGACCGCCAGCCGGCGCTGTTCTCCTACTTCAAGCAACTCTTCGCGCAGGTGACCAACCCGGCCATCGACCCGCTGCGCGAGACGATCGTCATGAGCCTGAACTCGGGGCTGGGCGGCGAGGGGAACCTGCTCGACGAGAGCCCGGAGCACGCCCACGTGCTGCGGCTGCGCCAGCCGATCCTGCGCGACCACGAGCTGGAGAAGCTGCGCCAGGTCTCGCACGACGTCTTCCGCTCGCACACGATCGACATCACGTGGCCGGTGGCCGAGGGCCCGGCGGGGATGGACCGCGCGGTGGCGCGCATCTGCGCGGAGGCCCACGACAAGATCGCCGAAGGGATGTCGATCCTGATCCTGTCCGATCGCAACGTGTCGGCGGAGCGCGCGCCCATCCCCTCCCTGCTGGCCGTCGCCTCGGTGCACCACCACCTGGTCCGCGAGGGGACGCGCCTGCGCGCCGGCCTGGTCATCGAGTCCGGCGAGCCCCGCGAGATCCACCACATGGCCACGCTGATCGGCTTCGGCGCCAGCGCGATCAACCCGTACCTGATGCTGGAGTCGCTGACCGACCTGGACGAGGCGGGGATCCTCGGCGACACGGACCGCGAGGAGGCCGAGTCCAACGTGGTCAAGGCCGTCGGCAAGGGCCTGCTCAAGGTGCTGTCCAAGATGGGGATCTCGACCATCCGCTCCTACCGCGGCGCGCAGATCTTCGAGGCCGTGGGCCTGGAGCGCGAGCTGGTCGACCTGCACTTCACCGGCACGGCGTCGCGGATCGGCGGCGTGGGCATGGACGTGCTGGCCCGCGAGGCGCTGGCGCGCCACGCGCGCGGGTACCCCGAGCCGGAGGGCGAGCTGCTGCCCGTCGGCGGCGTCTACCAGTGGCGCCGGGAGGGCGAGCGGCGCATGTGGGACCCCGAGACGATCGCGCTGCTGCAGCACTCGGTGCGGGCGAACGGCGACGGCCCGCAGACCTACGAGCGCTTCGCCCACCTAGTCAACGAGGAGAACTCCCGCGCCGGGATGCTGCGCGGCCTGCTGCGCTTCCGCGAGGACATCGAGCCCGTCCCGCTGGACGAGGTCGAGCCGATCGAGCAGATCGTCAAGCGCTTCTCCACCGGCGGGATGTCGCTGGGCGCGCTGTCGCCCGAGGCACACGAGACGCTCGCGCAGGCCATGAACCGCCTGGGCGGCATGTCGAACACCGGCGAGGGCGGCGAGGACGAGGCCCGCTACGGCGACGACCGCCGCTCGAAGATCAAGCAGGTGGCATCGGGGCGCTTCGGGGTGACCATCAACTACCTCACGAACGCCGACCAGATCCAGATCAAGGTGGCGCAGGGCGCCAAGCCCGGCGAGGGCGGCCAGCTGCCCGGCCACAAGGTCGACCGCTACATCGCGCGGCTGCGCCACTCCACGCCGGGCGTCGGGCTCATCTCGCCCCCGCCCCACCACGACATCTACTCGATCGAGGACCTCAAGCAGCTGATCTACGACCTGCGCTGCGCCAACCCTCAGGCGCGGATCTCGGTCAAGCTGGTGGCCGAGGTCGGCGTGGGGACGGTGGCCGCCGGCGTGGCCAAGGCCAACGCCGACCACGTGACGATCGCCGGTCACGACGGCGGGACCGGCGCGTCGCCGCAGTCCTCCATCCAGTCGGCCGGCGTGCCCTGGGAGATCGGCCTGGCCGAGACCCAGCAGACGCTGCTGCGCAACGACCTGCGCTCGCGCATCACCGTCGAGGTGGACGGCCAGATGCGCACGGGCCGCGACGTGGTGATCGGGGCGATGCTCGGGGCGGACGAGTTCGGGTTCTCCACCGCCCCGCTGATCGCGGCCGGCTGCATCATGATGCGCGTCTGCCACCTGAACACGTGCCCGGTCGGGGTGGCCACGCAGGACCCGCGCCTGCGCGAGCGCTTCGCCGGCCAGCCCGAGCACGTCGTGGACTACCTGCTGATGGTGGCCGACGAGACCCGCCGGCACATGGCCGCCCTGGGCGTGCGCACGATGGAGGAGCTGATCGGCCGCGCCGACCTGCTGGAGATGGACACGGCGATCGAGCACTGGAAGGCGCGCGGCGTCGACCTGTCCGACGTCCTGGCCGTGCCCGAGGTGGCCGAGGGCGCGCCGCGCTGCCGCACCGAGCCGCCGCCGCCCGTCCTGGACGACGCGCTGGACTGGAACCTCATCGAGGCGGCCCGCCCGGCGCTGGAGGGCAACGAGAAGGTGGGCCTGGAGCGCGACGTGCGCAACGTCAACCGGGCCGTCGGCGGGCTGCTGTCGCACGAGATCGCCAAGCGCCACGGCTCCAAGGGGCTGCCCGAGGGGACGATCGAGATCGGCTTCCACGGCTCGGCGGGCCAGTCCTTCGGCGCCTGGCTGGCGCCGGGCGTGACGTTCACCCTGCGCGGCGACGCCAACGACTACGCGGGCAAGGGCCTGTCGGGCGGCGTGCTGGCCGTCCTGCCGCCCGACAACCATCCCTACGCCGCCGAGGACAACGTGATCGTCGGCAACACCGTCCTGTACGGGGCGACGGGCGGGCGCGCGTTCTTCCGCGGGCTGGCCGGCGAGCGCTTCGCGGTGCGCAACTCGGACGCCAGCGCGGTCGTCGAGGGCGTGGGCGACCACGGCTGCGAGTACATGACGGGGGGTCGGGTGATCGTCCTGGGCCCGACCGGGCGCAACTTCGCGGCCGGCATGAGCGGCGGGATCGCCTACGTGCTGGACGAGGACGGAACCTTCGAGCGCCGCTGCAACATGGAGCTGGTCGGGTTCGACGAGATCTCCGCCGACGACGCGCGCGAGCTCCGCGAGCTCGTGGCCGAGCACGCGCAGCGCACCGGGTCGCCGGTGGCCGAGCGCGTCCTGGCGCGCTGGAGCGAGCTGCTGCCGCGCTTCGTGAAGGTGATGCCCCACGACTACAAGCGCGCGCTCGAGGAGCTCGCGCGCGAGGCCGCGGACGTCTCGCCCCAGGGCGAGCCCGCGATAGGCGCCTGACGACATGGGAGAGATCGGCGGCTTCCTCCGGATACACCGGGTCGGCTTCGAGAAGCGCGATCCCGGCGAGCGGGTCCACGACTACAAGCAGTACTTCCACACGCAGCCCGAGTCCGAGCTGCGCGAGCAGGGCGGGCGCTGCATGGACTGCGGCGTGCCCTTCTGCCACGAGGGCTGCCCGCTGGGCAACCTCATCCCGGACTGGAACGACGCCGTCTACCGCGGGGAGTGGCGCCAGGCCATCGACATCGCCCACGAGACGAACAACTTCCCCGAGTTCACCGGGCTCATCTGCCCGGCGCCGTGCGAGTCCGCGTGCGTGCTGGACATCAACGACGACCCGGTGACGATCGAGCAGATCGAGCTGGCCATCGCCGAGCGGGCGTGGGCGGCGGGCTGGATCGTCCCCTCCCCGCCGCGCACGCGGACCGGCCGCTCGGTCGGCGTGATCGGCTCGGGCCCGGCCGGGATGGCGGTGGCCGACGAGCTCAACAAGCTCGGCCACTCCGTGACCGTGTACGAGCGCGACGAGGGCGTGGGCGGGCTCATGCGCTTCGGCGTCCCCGACGCCAAGCTGGAGAAGTGGATCATCGACCGCCGGGCCGACCTGCTGGCCGACGAGGGCGTGCAGTTCCGGACCGGCGTGGACGTGGGACGGTCCGTCAGCGCCGCCGACCTGCGCGACTCCCACGACGCCCTGGTGGTGGCGATCGGCTCACGCGTTCACCGCGACCTGGAGGTCGCCGGCCGCGACCTGGATGGCGTGCACTTCGCGATGGACTACCTCTACCAGCGCAACCGCGCGGTGGCCCGGATGGAGGGACGTCCCGCGCCCGAGCCGCCCGTGCCGATCTCGGCCGCCGCCAAGCACGTGATCGTGGTGGGCGGCGGCGACACCGGGATGGACTGCATGTCGAACTCGCTGCGCGAGGGCGCGCTCGACGTGCGGATGCTCGACGTCTATCCCAAGCTGCCGAAGACCGGCCGCCACGAGACCACGCCGTGGCCGCTGGCCCCCAAGCGCACGACGTCCACCTACGCGCTGGAGGAGGGCGGGGAGCGCCGCTGGAACGCCGAGGTCGTCGAGCTGCGCGGCTCGGGGCGCGTGGAGTGGGTGGTGGCCCGGCGCGTCGAGGGCACCTCCTCGCGCGACCTGCGCCCGGTGCCGGGCAGCGAATTCGAGCTGCCGGCCGACCTGGTCCTGATCGCGATCGGCTTCTCGCACCCCGAGCACACCGGCCCGGTGGACGACCTGGGGCTGGACAAGGACGCCCGCGGCAACGTCAAGGCGCCCGTCTACGCGACGTCGGTGGACGGCGTGTTCGCCTGCGGGGACGCCCGGATCGGCCAGTCGCTGGTGGTCACGGCGATCGCCGAGGGCCGCAAGTGCGCGCGGATGGTCGACCGCCACCTCGGCGGCCCGGAGGAGCTCCCGCGCCCGGAGGACCCCGACGCCCACTTCATCGAGCACGCCGCCGAGACGGCCGGGACGGTCACGATGTCCCACCAGCTGCCCGGCGAGGGGTGAGAGCGCTCGCCGCCGCGATGGCCGTGCACGTCGCTCTGGTGGCGGCGACGCTGGCGGGAGCGGGCGGCGATGTGTTCAACGACGCCTCCGAGCGGCGCGTCGGCCGCGGGGCGGACTTCTACGCGCTCTACAACGCCGGCGACGCGGTTCGTCATGGACGCAGCGTCTATTCCCTGGAGACGCCGCGGGTCCGTCGCGCGTACGGGTACCGCTACCTGCCCTTCCTCGGGTTTACGCTCGGTCCGCTGGTGACGTTGCTGCCGCCCGAGGCGGCGTACTGGTCCTGGGTGGTGGCGCTGGAGGCGCTGTTCCTGGCACTCGCCGCGCTGACCCTGGCCCGGGCGCCGCCGGGCCGGCGCCCCGCGCTCGCCTTCGTCTGGGCGCTGTCCACGCCGTACTGCCTGGAGCTGTTCATCGGGCAGTTCTCCTTCCTGACCGGCGCGCTCGTCGCGCTCACGCTCCTGGCGCTGGACGAGGGTCGCGTGACGCGGGCAACGGCGGCGTGGACCGGGTCGCTTCTGGTCAAGACGAACTCGGCACTTCTCGCGCCGCTGTTCGCGGCGCGGCGGCGGTGGGGCGCGCTGGTCGCGGCGGCGGGCGGCGTGGCCGCGCTGAACGCACCGTACTTCCTGCTGGAGCCCGGTTCCTTCGCCGACGCGCGCCACAACGTCGCCGTCATCACCGACCGCGCGCCCACCCACGCCGGGGCGCTGGGACTGCAGACGATCGTCTCCACGATCCTGTCCGGGCCGGCGCGGGAGGTCGTTTCGCTGGGGGTCATCGTCGCGCTCGCCGTCCCCACGGTGTGGGTGGTCTGGCGCCGCCCCGACCCGCTCGTGGGAGGCCTGGCGCTGCTGTGCCTGCACTTCGTCATCTACCCGGAGGTGTGGGAGCACCACTACAGCCTCCTGCTGCCGGTGCTCGCGCTCGTGATCGCCCGGCGCGACGCCCTGGCGCGTCCTCTTATCGCGCTCGCGCTGCTGATCGACCTTCCGACCCCGTACTTCGTACTGGAGCGCATCGCGCGCGGCTCGGCTGGCTATGACTCGCGCTCGTTCGATCCCGAGGGCGCGTGGCCGGCGCTCGGGATCGCCATCTACCACGCGTGGAAGGTCGTCCCCGTGCTCGCCGTGCTGACCCTATGCGCAGTCCGGCTGCGCCGCGAGAGCTACTCGTCTCGCGCCTGCGCGCGGCGGTTTTCCGCCCGCTCGCCCAGGCCCAGCGCCACGATGTAGACGATCAGGCCGTTCACGACGAGACCGATCCCGCCGAACGTCACTAGGAGTCCGAACGTCGACTTGAACGCGGTGAGGGCGAGCACGGGGGGAAGTCTATCCCGCTACGGTTTCGCCATGGCCCCCGCGCTCCCCCGCGTCTGCGTCATCGGCGCCGGCTCGTCGGGGATAGCCGGCGCGAAGGCGCTGCACGAGCACGGGATCCCGTTCGACTGCTTCGAGAAGTCCGACCGCGTGGGCGGCAACTGGGTCTTCGGCAACCGCAACGGGATGTCGTCGGCGTACCGCACGCTGCACATCAACACCTCGCGCGAGCGCATGGAGTACGCGGACTTCCCGATGCCCAAGGACTTCCCGGACTTCCCGCACCACACCCACATCGCGCGCTACTTCAACGACTACGTCGACCACTTCGGGTTCCGCGACCGCATCCGCTTCGAGACCGGGGTCGAGCACGCCGGGCGCCGCGAGGACGGCGTGTGGGAGGTGCGCCTGGAGGGCGGCGACGTGGAGCACTACGACGCGGTGATCGTGGCCAACGGCCACCACTGGGACGCGCGCTGGCCCGAGCCGCGCTTCCCCGGGGAGTTCTCCGGCCGCCAGATGCACGCGCACGACTACAAGGGCCCGGAGGAGTTCGAGGGCAAGCGGGTCGTCGTCCTGGGGATGGGCAACAGCGCAATGGACCTGGCCGTGGACGCGTCCTACGTGGCCGACGCGACCTACCTGGCGGCGCGGCGCGGCGCCTACGTGATCCCGAAGTACATCTCCGGCAAGCCGGTCGACCAGCCGTGGCGCCACGGGACCTTGGCCCGGGTGCTCTCCCATCCGCGCGTCCCGTTCCCGGTCCGCCAGCGCCTGCTGGAGAACCTGATGAACCAGCACGTGGGACGGATGGAGTCCTACGGGCTGCCCACGCCCGACCACCGCATCGGCGAGGCGCACCCCACCGTGTCCGGGCGCATCCTGGACCGCCTGGCGCACGGGACGATCACGCCCAAGCCCAACATCGCCGAGCTGCGCGGGGACCGCGTCGCCTTCGACGACGGCACCGAGGTGGAGGCCGACGTCGTCGTCTACTGCACGGGCTACAAGGTGACGTTCCCCTTCTTCGACGAGGGCTTCATCGCGGCGCCCGACAACGACCTGCCGCTGTTCCGGCGGGTGTTTCACCCGGACATCCCCGGCGTCTTCTTCCTGGCGCTGCTCCAGCCGCTCGGCGCGACGATGCCGATCGCCGAGGTGCAGGGCCAGTGGCTCGCCGACCACCTGCGGGGCGAGTACCTGCCGCCATCGCGCGAGGCCATGCTGGCCGACATCGAGCGCGAGCGGGCGGAGATGTTCAAGCGCTACGTGCGCTCCAAGCGCCACACGATGCAGATCGACTTCGACCAGTACATGTGGCACGTGGAGCGCGAGCGGCGGGCCGGCGCGCAGCGCGCCCGCGAGGCGGGATTCCCGCTGCCGGTGCCGGCCCGGGCCGGGTCGGGGACCGAGGCGGCCGCGGCGTAGACTGGCCCGCCTGCCGACCTTCTGCCGCCACAACCGCTTCCAGGCCAACTGCCCGATCTGCTCCCGGGAGGCCGAGGCGGCCAAGCCCGCCTCGCCGCCGCGCACGCGCGCGCGATCGGGCTCGCGTGGCGGCTCGTCGGGGGGCTCGGCGGTGCGCATTCGCCAGGCGGCCCGGATGGCCGACGACGGCTATCGCTCCGAGCTGGTGCCCGGCCTGCGGGTGGTCGGCGACGCCGAGCGCCTGGCCGCCGAGATCGGCTTCTCCGCCGCCCGCCTGGCCGAGCTGGCCGCCTCTCCGCCGGGGCTCTACGCCGACGTGGGCGGCGAACGCGACCTCGAGGAGGCGAGCTGGCTCGCCCTTCTCCTGGCCTACCTCTCGCCCACCGAGGACGAGGACCCGTTCGCCACGATCCGGGCAGCCCGGACCACGTGGGCCGGCGGCGAGGTGCCGGGGGGCCTGTCTGGCGACGAGCCTCCCGCGGTCGGCCCACGCTCCGCGTATGACCCCGCTCGCGGAATGGAGACCGTCGCGGCGTACCGGCGGTGGGCGGAGCGGAGCGGGTCGCAGGCCGCGGCGTTCACCGGCGAGGCGCACTGGGACGCCGAGCGGCGCTTCGCCCGCGCGTTCGAGCGCCTGGCGCTCCCGGGCTTCCACCGGACCGCCCGGTTCGACCTCCTCACCACATTGGGGCGGACCGGCCGCTACGAGATGCGGGCCGGCTCGCTGCTGCTGGCCGGCGCCGGCGCCCATGACGACACCGCGGTCGCGGCCAAGCGCGTGTTCGGCATCGCCGACCCGCTGCTCATCGACCGCCGCGCCGCCGCGCTGGGCGAGGCCGCGGGCGTCCCCCTCGAGGCGCTCGACCTGGCGCTGTTCAACTGGCAGCGCGGCGAGGAGCGCCGCGCCACGCTGGGCGCCGGCGACGCGCCGAGCGCCGACACGACCCACCGCGACCGCGCTGCCGCGGCGCTGGGCGTCTAGCCCAGCCCCGCCGCTTCCAGGGCCGCCCGCGGGTCGGGGAACGTCCGCATCGAGACGATCGCGCCGTCGCGAAAGGTCCAGAGGTGCCCGTTGTGGGTGACGATGTCCACGTCGCTGCCGCGGGGCCGAGAGCGGGTGGTGACCATGGCCACGACCTGCTCCGCGGCCTCGAAGAGCTCGGTCGGCTCCCAGGCGACGTGCTCGAAGGCGGCGATGTAGTCCTCGAGGAATGCCTCCGCGCCCTCGCGGCGCCGCACCGTTCCGGCGTTCGGCCCCCGCTGGGTCGTCATCTCGAAGTCCGGGCTCATCTCGCTGAACCCCTCGTCCCAGTCACGCCGGCTCAGCGCCTCGTAGACGCGACGGACGACCTCCACGTTCTCGCGCGACATCCCGGCCAGTATCCCGCAGGCGACGGGCCCCGGCGGCCTAGACTGAGAGCCCCCGCCCCCATGGTGTAACGGTTAGCACGGGAGCCTTTCACGCTCCAGGCGGGAGTTCGACTCTCCCTGGGGGTACTAGCCGGTCGCCGAGACGACGTGGACGTTCACGCTGGCCGTGCCCCGGGCGCCGAAGAGGCGCAGCCACAGCGGGAGGTACATCTCCATCCCGCGCGCCGCGCCGATGTCGCCCAGGTCCATCAGGTTGGCGCGGGGCCAGCCGAAGGACTCGAGAATCTCGGCCACCTGGGCCTTGGCGGGCTCGTCGTCGCCGCACAGGAACATCGTGTGCTCTCCGGGGACGCGGGCCGGGTCCACCATGACGTCGGCGTTGACGGTGTTCAGCGTCTTGACGACGCGGGTGTCCGGGAAGTCGCGCTGGATGCGCTCGCCCAGGCTGTCGTCGTTGCACACGGTCAGCGTGGGCGGCATCCCGCCCGAGAAGTCCAGCGGGTTGGCCACGTCCACCAGGACCTTGCCCGCGAGGTTGTCGGCTCCGGCGGCAGCCAGCGCCTCCAGCGAGCGGGCCCCGGCGGTGGCGTTGAAGGCGAGCTCGCCGAACGACGCGGCGTCCTCGAACGTCCCCTCCGACGCGCGCTCGCCCGCGGAGGCCACCCAGGCCGTCGCGTCGACGCCGCCCGCCGTCCGCGAACCCATCCGCACCTCGTGGCCGCGCTGCACGAGCGCGGAGGCGAGCGTGCGCCCCACCCCGCCGGTCCCGAGCATCGCGATCCTCATCGCTCTAGAGGATAAGGACCGGCGTCCCGACCGGCATGAGGCGCGCGAGCCGCCGGACCGCCGGGTTGGGCAGGCGCACGCAGCCGTGCGACGGGCGGCCGGGGATGAGCTCGGGCTGATTGGTCCCGTGGATGCCGACGACTCCCCCGCCCGGCCAGTCGGTGAGCCTGGAGTAGGCGCTGGTCCCGAAGGCCCAGGGACCGTAGATCCCGCCCAGCCCGCGCAGGCGCTCGCGCACCCAGAACCGGCCCGCGGGCGTCGGGGTGCCCGGCTTGCCGACGCCGACCGGGGACGACCAGATCCGCCGCCCGCGCAGCGTCAGGGTGGCCCGCAGCGCGCGCCGGTCGATGACCAGGCGGGTGCGGACGGGGCGCAGGGGCGCCAGCACGTCCTCGGGGACCCAGCCCTTGCGGCCGTTGGGCCGCAAGGGCAGGCGGACCAGGAGCCAGGGACGGCCGTGGTCGTCGCGCCACCGGCGCAGGGCCAGGTAGACCTCGGGCTGCCCATCCTCGGTGTACCAGCGCAGCCGGGTCACCACCGGGGAGCGGGCGTCCGGGCGCGCGCGAGCCCAGGCGCGCTCGGCGGGGGTGCCGATCCAGGAGATCGTGCGCTCGTCGGAGATCACCACGCTGCCCCGGACGGGCGCCGCGCCATGCGCCGGGGTTGCGGTCAAGGCCGCAAACAGGAGCATCGCCAACAGGATTTTCTGACCGGGTGTCACGGGTAGGGTCCCCGCGACGTGCGGACCGCGCAGGGGATCGTCATCGTAGGAGCCATGCTCGCAATGGGCGTCGCCGGAGCCCCGGCGGCGGCCGCGACGTACGACGTCACGCGCTTCGACGACCCGGCTCCGAAGTCCGGCTCGGGCACCACGCCGTGCGTCGCCGGGGACTGCTCCCTGCGGGAGGCGGTCATCTCCGCGAACACGAACCCCGGCAGCACGATCAACGTCCCGGCCGGGCGGGTCGTGCTGTCGATCCCGACCGCCCCGGCGAGCGAGACCGTCGCGCCGGACCCCGACCCCGAGGCCAGCGCGTCGGCGGGTGACCTGGACCTCTTCGAGGACACCACCATCAACGGCAGCGGAGCCGGGACGACCGTGGTGGACGGCGGGGGCGTCGACCGCGTGTTCGACATGCCCTTCAACGCCTTCGAGGGGTGCTTCACCCCGGACCGGAAGGTGTCGATCAGCGGACTGACGATCACGGGGGGAGTGGGAGAGCTCAGCGTCGTGGACTTCAGCGGCCAGAAGTTCATCGGCGGCGGCGGGATCGTCGTGTGCGGGCAGCTCACGCTGAACCGCTCGGTCATCACCGCGAATCGCGCGGTGGGCGGAGGCGGCGCGATGGTGGTGGGGACCAACTCCAGCGCGACGATCGACGACTCGACCATCTCGGGCAACACGCAGGGCGGCGGCGGCCAGCCGGGAGGCGGCGCGATCCTCGTCCAGGGCCCCCGGCAGGCGACGATCTTCGGGCCGGCGATACCGACGGGGACCTTGACGATGACCGACAGCACCGTGAGCGCCAATACGGCCGGGGGCGGAGGCACTCTGGCCATGGGCGAGGGCGGCGGCATCCTCAACCTCGGGGGGACGGCGTCGCTGACCAACGTCACGGTCAGCGGCAACAGCGCGGGTGGAGCCGGCGTACAGGGGTTCGGCGGCGGAATCTTCACCGAGACCACCGGGACCACGACGCTGCTCAACTCGACGATCGCCGGCAACAGCGCGGCGCAGAGCGGCTCGGGCGGGAACCTGTCCACGTCCAACCTGCCCGGCGGGACGGGCGCGCTGGACGGGACGTTCGCGCTCAAGAACACGATCGTCTCGGGGGGCGTGGGCGCCGCGGGCCAGGAGAACTGCAACGGCGACGGCTTCACCTCCCAGGGCAACAACCTCGAGAGCACGAGCCAGTGCGGCGCGGCGGCCGCGGGCGACCAGCGCAACACGGACCCCCAGCTCGGGCCGCTCGCGGACAACGGTGGACCGACTCAGACGCGCGCGCTGGCGATCACGAGCCCGGCGGTCAACGCCGCCGCCAACGCCGGCTGCCCGGCGGCCGACCAGCGCGGCGTCGTCCGGCCGCAGGCGGACTTATGCGACATCGGCGCCTTCGAGCTGGTCTGGCAGGCCGATCTGGCGGTGACGAAGGCCGCGCCCGCCACGCTGCCGCTCGGTCAGAACCTGACGTCCACGGTGACCGTGACCAACCTCGGGCCGCAGCCGGCGGTCGGGATCGCCCTGCGCGACGTGCTGCCCGCGAACGCGCCGCTTATCGTGGCCACGCCCACCGGAGCGTGCGGGGGCAATCCGTTCGACTGCGTCGTCAACGACCTCGCGCCGGGGGCGAGTGAGACGTTCACGATCACGACGCGCCCGCGGGCGGCCGGCACGTACGTGAACACCGCGACGGTCGCGGGCCGCTACGCCGATCCCAACCCGGCCAACAACACGGCCAGCGCGACCACGGTCGTCAGCGGGATCCCGGCGCTGCGGGCGGGCGTCGCGGGCGTGCCGCTGAGCTGCCGGCGGACCGACTTCACGATCCGCGCCACCGCTACGGGCGCCGGCGCGGTGCGCTCGCTGCGCGTGCTCCTCGACGGCCGCCAGGTCGCGTCGCGCCCGCGGCGCTCCTACACCGTGCGCATCCGCGCCTCGCGCCTGCGCGCCGGCCTGCACCGGATCGTCGTCGAGGCGCGGGGGACGCGGGGCCAGCTCTCCCGGCGCACCGTGACGTTCCGGCGCTGCCCGGCCCCGCCTCGGCGACGCACCGGACCGCGGTTCACCGGTTAGGATCGTCTTCGTGAAGCTCTACGTCTGCTACGGCACGTTCACGAAGACGCCGCGCCCGGGCGGGCACCCGTGCGGGAACGCCAACGAGGCGCTGCGCGACGCCGGGTACAGGCCCGAGGTGATCAAGTCGTACGGTCTCGGGATGCTCCCGTCGATCTTCAACCGCACGCGCGGGCGCCGCGAGGTCAAGGAGCTGACCGGGTCCGACATGGTCCCGGTGCTCGTGACCGACGACGGCGAGGTCATCCAGGACTCCGAGAACATCGTCGAGTGGGCGAAGACCCACCCGGCGGCCGGCGCCTAGAGGGACCGCAGCAGCCCGCCGTCCACGGCCAGCGCCGTGCCGGTGACGTATGACGCGGGCGCCGAGCACAGGAACGCCGCGGCGGCGGCGAACTCCTCCACCGTGCCCAGCCGCCCGGCGGGCACGTCGCGGGCGGCCAGCTCGCGCGCGGTGTCCAGGGACCCGTGCAGCTCGGCCAGGCGGTCCGTGGCGATGCGGCCCGGCAGGAGCGTGTTGACGGTGACGCCGTCGGGCGCCAGGCGCCGGGACACCGTCTTGAGCGCGGCGAGGATCCCGGTCCGGTGGACGTTGGAGAGGGTGAGCGCGTCGATCGGCTCGCGCACCGAGGTGGACCCGACGTTCAGGACGCGCCCCCAGCCCCGCCGCGCCATGCCGGGCGCCGCCGCCTCGAGGAGCGCCATCGGCGCGAGCACGAGCGTGCGGTAGGCGGCCTCCCACTGCTCGCGCGGGAAGCCGAACGGATCCGGGCCGCCGGGCGGGCCGCCGGTGTTCAGCACGAGGACCTCGATCGGGCCCAGCGCGTCCTCCACGGCGGCGACGAGCCCGGGCGCGCCGTCGAGGTCGCCGCTGTCGTGCGCGAAGGCGGCCTCGGCGCCGATCGCGCGCGCCGCCTCCCGCGCGCGGTCGGCCGAGCGCGAGGACACGGCGACGCGCGCGCCCTCGGCGGCCAGGGCGGCGGCGATGCCGCGCCCCAGGCCCTTCGACGCGCCGGTGACCAGCGCGACCCGGCCGGTGAGTCCTAGGTCCATGACCGCGGATTATCGACCGACGCGCGTTCCGGCGTCCTGGGTTAGTGTTCCGGCGCGATGGGGGGGAGACGACTTCTCGCAGGGGCGGCGGCGCTTTCGCTGATCGGCGCGGCGAGCGCCCACGCGGCCGTGATCAACGGGACCTCCCGTGCCGATCGCCTGACCGGGACCAGCGGCGCGGATCGCATCAACGGACGCGGCGGCAACGACCGCATCATCGGGCGCGCGGGCCGGGACCGCCTGTCCGGGGGCAGCGGGCGCGACCTGATCTTCGGCGGTGGCGGGAACGACGCGATCTCCGGCGGCGCGGGCAACGACCGCGCCTACGGGCAGGACGGCAACGACGTGGTCTCCGGCGGCGCGGGCAACGACAACCTCTTCGGCTCCGGCGGCAACGACCGCGTGCTGGGCGGGGCGGGCAGCGACCGGCTGTTCGGGTCGGCCGGCGACGACGTCGTGCTCGGCGGCACGGGCAACGACCGGCTCGACGGCAAGCAGGGC